>CAYSSJ010000007.1:0-113522 GCA_964433675.1 uncultured Candidatus Cloacimonadota bacterium | reverse complement strand
AGAAGCCATAATAGAACCGAAGTTTGGGATGTAATTCAGAATAAATAGTAATAGTCCTGAAATAATAACAAAATCTATTCCCAGCAGCCAGATGATTAACATTCCCAATAGACCTGTAAATATACTAATAATAGTTTTTATGATGAGATATCTCCTCACCTGAGGTTCGATATGATCATATAATACCGGTTTGGGTTTTGTCCCGCTCTCTTCCAACTCAGCATGCTTACGAAGATAGAGTTTGCTTCTGGCAAGAACTATGAAGATCATAAAGAATACTGTTAATAATAGCTTTACTATGAAATCGATAAAAGAGCCCATCGTAGTAGAAACTACTCTTGCCAACGATAGGCGATCCACTATCTCCATCCAAAAGAGCTGACTGCTGAACATCGTGTCCATCTGCTCTAGTGGGATACCACTTTGTAGTAAGATCTGAGTCCATAATTCACTGAGTTGTTGTTCATATTTGGGAAACTCACGAACAAAAGATTGGATGCTGGTATATACTACTGTGCCTACCAAACTGAAAGTTATCAGGATGATGACAACCATGATGATAAGATTGATAGCTACAGGAAATTTATGGTTGAGCAGAAAACGGTTTAGGGGAGCAAAGAGGAAAGAGAGAAAGACCGCAAAAGTAAGCGGGATGAAAATGGATTGCAGTTCGCGCAAAATGAACATCAAAACCGCAAATGCAATGATCATCAAACAGATCTCAACAATCTTCGAATCTCTCATACGCCCCCATATTTTCTCTATTTATGTAAAGCCTAAATATGCTCTCTGATTGTCAACTGAAAATCACTGTTTAATTGTAAAAATGTGAATTAATGTCTGACAAGATTAAGATATATTATGCTTTTATCATGCTAACAAAATAATGAGTCAGATAAAAAAGGAAAATTACGCTTGACACGAATACTTATACTTTATTATTTAAACTTTTCAATGAAAAGTTTAAAAGGAAGGGATAATGGAAAGAAAAGATGAGATATTGGAAGCTGCCTCCATGGTGTTCAAAAAACTCGGTTTCGAGAAAGTTACCTTGGCAGACGTAGCTAAAGAGTGCGGTCTGAAGAAAACCGCTTTGTATTATTATTTCAAAAACAAAGAGGAAATGTTCCAATTGATGTTTCTGAAAGATTTTTCTTTTATAAGAGAACAACTGAAGCAGGAACTTAGTGAGAACAGCAATTTCCTTAGCAGCATCAAAGCTTATATGATAAAGCGAACAAAGCTGGTAGCGGACACACGTCATTATATGGAGATGTTTTTAGATGACTCTGCACCCCCGAATCTGAGGAGATTTGCCAAGATACAGGCGGATAAACTGATCGAATACGAGGTTAAGCTGTTGGTAGAAAAGATCGAACAAGCAGTAGAAAAAAATCAGATCAGAGCGATCAAGCCGCGGCCGCTCTGTCTTATCATAATCGGAGTTTGTGAAGGATTGGGATATATCATGTTAAACAGTAACGATGAGATCGATGTAGAAAAAGAGATCAATGAGGTAATAAAAATTATAGCTCACGATATTGATAGAGTTAACAAGGAGAAACAATGCAAAAAACAATAGTAACAGTTATCTTGCTTTCAGCAGCAGTCGTTTTGAATTCGGTGAGTATAACGCTTGATGAGAGCATCGAGATAGCAGAGGAAAACAACAAAGAACTCTTGGCGGAGAAAAACTCTGTGCAAGCAGCAGAATGGGGAAGATACAATGCCTTCTCAAACTTCCTGCCCCGAGCAAATCTGAACACATCTGTCGTACGGATAGATGATGATACTTATCAGCAGGCACAGGAAATGGTAAAGATACCTGTGTTCGGACCCGATGATATGCCTACCGGCGATTATGTTCCCTTTTCTGCCGGAGCAATGATGAATGGTGTTCATAAAACGACCTATCGTAATTCTATAACTGTACAGCAGCCGGTCTTTACCGGTGGTAAGATCTTATTGGGTTATCAGCTGGCATCGCTGGCAAGTCAAAGAGCTAAGAATGTGGTGGAAAACAAGAAAAACGAACTCTCATTTCAGGTTACTTCTACTTATTTGAACATTCTCAAACTCCAAGAACTCAGAGAATTGAGTGAGAATAGTCTCAGATCTACTACTGCCAAACTGCAGCAGGTAAAGGACAAATATGATGCCGGTTTGGCGAAAAGATCGGATGTGTTGCAGTGGCAGGTCAAGCTGCAGAATGACCGAACTGCTTTCAACGAAATAGACTCCAATCTGCAAATTGTTCTTAGCATGTGGAAAAATCTGCTCGGTACAGATCAGCTCTATTATCCGGAAAAGATAAATGTCACTGATTGGCAGGAGGAAATGGAATTTTTTGCCGATTTGAAAGGTGATGAAAAAGATAGCTATCTCGATGAAGTATTAGCCAAGGTGGAAAAATTCAATCCTACCCTAAAAATGCTCGATGTGAACGAAAGTATGATGCAGAAAAACTATACTATGAAGAAAGGCAATTTCCTTCCTAGTATAAATCTGCAATTTACCTATGAGATAGAAGATGATGACAAGTTGGATTTTTCCGGGCGCGATAGCTGGAATCTGGCTGCAATTGTTTCTTTGCCACTCTTTAGCGGCGGTTCGAATTATACCGAGTTAAAACAAGCTCAACATGAACTTCGACAGACACGCTATAATATAGAATATGCGCGCGAAAATCTCTTTGTCGGAGCAAAACAGGCAATCTTGGCTTTGACAAACAAGGCAGAAGAGATAGATAATAACAGAAAAGCACTCGAATTTGCTCAGGAAAATCATCAAATCATCAACTCTCTCTTCGATCAGGATATGGTTACCAATGTGGAATTGATGGATGCAGAGGTGATGATGTTTTCCAGTCAAATGAATTTAACAGCATCATATTATGACTTTATCGAAGGTCTGTATGAATTATATAAATTTACAAATAATCAGGAGGATAGATGAAACGGTTAATGATGATATTAATGGTAGCTGGTCTGTTTTTGATGGGGTGCGACCAAGCTGGTGAAGCGGATCAGGAAGAATTTGTCGGATATGGTGATAGAAATGTGAGAGTAGCTACTGCAAGGCAGCAGGATATCTCTTTGCAATTGAGATATGCCGGTAGGTTGGAAGCAGAAAGGTTTGTGAATATCGCTCCTTCTATCCCCGCTAAGATCAATTCTATAAAGGTGAAAGAAGGTGATTGGGTAGAAAAGGGTGATATCCTTATAGAGATGGATAATACAAATTTAGCCCAAATCCGGGCACAGTTTGAAAATTTGGAGAAAAACTATCTCAGGATGAAACAACTGCTGCAAAAAGAGGCAATAGATAAAAGCACTTTTGATGAAATAGAGAGTGCTTATTTAGCTACAAAAGCAAACTATGAAAATATCAAAGAAAACACGATCCTTACCGCTCCGTTTGCCGGAGTCGTTACTTTCATCAGTCAGAAAGAAGGTGAGCAGTTTAATTCAATGGCATCGCCTGCTTTGATCAGAATTGCCGATCTGAGCAAGATGAAAGCAAAGCTCAGTATTCCCGATACGCAGATTAACCTGATAAAATGGGGTGATCCTGCTATCATAACTTCCGATAGTCATCCCGACGAACAGTTTATCGGAAAGATAACTATGGTTTCGCAAGAGGCAGAACAGATGTCCGGCAAATTCAGAACCGAGATAGCTGTAGATAATCCGGACAACAAGCTCAGACATAACCAATTTGCCCGTATCACCATCCAAGCAAAAACCTCCGAAAATGCGATCGTAGTTCCTCCCCAAGCAGTATTGGAAGAGAAGTTCGCATTTGTGGTAACAAACGGTACAGTCGAAAGACGAGAAGTGAAAACCGGCTTGGAAAATGAGCATGAGTTGGAGATAATCGAAGGAATAGCAGCGGAAGAAAGTGTGGTTGTCACCGGAAATGTGGGGCTATCGCATGGTGACCGCATCAGAATTATGGATTAGAGGTTAAAATATGAAAATAGCTGAATTTTCAGTAAAAAGACGTATTACAGTAATGATGATGACAATGCTCATAATCATTCTCGGAGGATTGTCGTTCACCAGACTCGGATTGGAAATGCTTCCTGATATGGATTTCCCCGTAATAACCGTGATCACCTCCTATCATGGCGCTTCACCCGAGGATATAGAGGAGATGATAACCAAACCATTGGAGCAATCTATAGCTACTGTGCCGAATCTCACTTCGGTCAAATCTCGCAGTATGGAAGGTATTTCCATGATCATGGTGGAATTCACCTGGGGTACCAATCTAGACTTTGCCGCTCAAGATCTGCGCGATGTAATAGATCAGATCGCTGCCAGGCTACCCCGCGATGTTTCCCGTCCGCAGGTGATGAAATTCAATCTCGCTCAAATGCCGGTGCTAAGCTACGGTATTACCGGAAATACAGGAGCATATGAACTGAAACGTATTCTCGATGATGAGGTCGTAACCAGACTGACTCAACTACCGGGTGTGGCTTCTGTGATGGCTATGAGTGATGAAGAGCTGGAGAAACAGATCATAGTTGATCGAAAGAAGATGGAATATTACGATATCTCCTTAGATGAAGTAGTCTCTTTGGTGCAAGCCGGTAATATTACCTTAGGCGCGGGACATATCGAATATAGAAAAGGCGAATATAGACTTCGTACCGTTGCTGAATATCAATCTATGGAAGAGATAGCCGGACTACCTGTGAAGATGTCACCCTATGGCGGGATGGTTTATTTAGAAGATATCGCGTCGGTTGAAGATGGATTCAAAGAACGGCGTTCTTATATCCGTACCAATCTGCAGCCTACAGCTTATGTGATGATCTCCAAAGAATCTGGTGCTAACACACTGACTGTATCCAACATAGTCAAAGATGAGATAGAAGAAATAGAAGCTGAGATGGGAGAGCGGTTAGTATTTCATGAGATCATGGATATGGGAATGCCGATAGAGAATGTAACCAGCGGAGTGATGGCTAATCTTCTGGTGGGTGGACTGCTGGCTATTCTCATTATGTATCTTTTCCTCAGCAATTGGCGCCCTACTTTGGCAATCACTATAGCTATACCAATCTCCGTAATTGCTACTTTCGTTGCCATCTATTTGGCACGTTTCAGCTTGAACCTGATGACGCTGGGTGGTTTAGCATTGGGAGTAGGAATGCTGGTAGATAACTCGATCGTAGTGATCGAGAATATCTACCGTCACATTGAAATGGGCAAAGACCGCATCAAAGCTGCCAAGATCGGTGCCACTGAAGTGGCTATGGCTATCACTGCTTCCACACTGACTACTATAGCAGTCTTTTTCCCGATGATCCTTAGTGAGGGCATGACAGGTATCTTAGTTCGAGGGTTGGCACTCACAGTGGCATTCTCGCTGTTTGCTTCACTCTTTATCGCTCTTACCGTGGTACCTGCTATCGCAGCTTCTATATTCAAAAGAAAAAATGAGAATGCAAAGCTCAGCTTGTCTCAGAATTTGTTCAATAAACTGCGGGATAGATATTTGCACACTTTGGGTTTTGTGCTAAAAAATCGTGGTAAGACAGTTCTGTTAGTGTTCATTCTGTTTGCTGTTTCTATCGGATTGATCCCTGTTTTGGGGACGGAATTCATGCCGGATCAGGATATCCCATTTCTGATAATGAACATGAAAATGCCGATCGGTACGACGATTTCCGAAACAGACGAAGTCGCCAGACAAGTAGAGCAAATATTTATGAACACTACCGGTATTAGCAATACCATGGCGATTATCGGACCTTTGGAAGAAGCGATGGCAGACCCCACCAATCCCCAGCACGTCAGTGAAGCTCAGATCATTGGTAGATTGCTTAGGATAAGTGATCGGGAAATGAGCTATGAGGAGATCGTAGCAGAGATACGCTCTCAGCTTCCCAAAGTGGAAGGTGGTGAGTTCAACTTTCTCACCCGCGCCGAGATGATGGGTGGAGGTGCTTCTACTCCGATCGAGATCAATATCTTCGGAACGGATTTGGAGGAGCTCTCTGTAGTCTCTAATGCTATAGTACAAAGGATTTCCGGTCTGGATACAATTACCGATGTTATCAGTGAGATGGATGAAGCCCAACCGGAGCAGCAGATTATCATAGATAAAGAAAAAGCTTTTCAATATGGACTCACTACTGCTCAAATTGCCTCTGCATTAAACACCGCTACAGTCGGAACAGTTACGGGAGTATTCAGAGAGCGTGGTGAAGAGTATGATATCAGAGTGAAACTTGCCAAAGAAGATCGCAACCATCTCGATGATATCATGAATATCTCTATAAGTTCACCGATGGGTTTCAAAGTGCCGCTTTCGCAAATTGCTAAAATCGAGATCGCCGACGGTCCGGTGAAAATAATGCGTGAGAACCAAACCAGAATGACCACCATAACGGCAGATATAGTCGGAACGAGGGATATTGGGGGTTCTGTTCAATTGGTACGAGACGAAATCTCTGATATTATGCAAGATATGCCACCGGGTTATTATCTGGAATTTGGCGGTGCTTACCAGGATATGATGGAAGCATTTCAAACTCTTGCTTTGGCTTTGCTGCTCGCTGTCATCTTGGTCTATGCTGTGATGGCTTCGCAGTTTGAATCGCTCAAGCAGCCGTTTATCATCATGTTCACTATGCCATTGGCTTTTATCGGAGTTATGGCTATGCTTCTCATTACCGGTATCACGCTCTCGGTTGCCAGTTTCGTAGGTATTATCATCCTGGCGGGAATTGTGGTGAACAACGGCATTGTCTTGGTCGATCATATCAATCAGCTTAGAAATGGTGGTATGGAGAAGCATAAAGCAATAGTCCAAGCCGGTTCCGATAGGGTAAGACCGGTTTTGATAACTGCTATTACCACTATGATGGGTATGCTGCCTATGGCATTGAGCACCGGTGAAGGTGCGGAACTTAAAGTACCTATGGCTGCCACAGTTATCGGCGGATTGATCAGTGCTACTTTCTTCACGCTTTTCATTATACCCACTCTTTACAGTCTCTTTGATAAGATTTCTTTCAAAAGTTGGGGTAAACGTAGGTTAAAAGAAGTAACCGAATAGTCATAATCTGAAGATAACGGAAATGTTAAGCAGGGGTAAGTATGTAGCTTATCCCTGTTTGGCTTTTGGGAGAATATTCAGGTTGACATCATAAGAACCAGAGTTTTTTTTCCAAAAGAGGAGGATTTTATGAAGTCAATGATATTTATGTCGATGGTAATGGTTTTGTATATGCTACTTGTACCATTGTTTGCCAACCTCGATAATATACTACCTCAAATCGAGCAGCATAGTATTGCCTTGGAAACCGAACCTGATCTGAGGGATTTGATAGAAGAGATGAAAGATAGAGAGCTGGTATTGCTTGGAGAAGCTTCTCATGGCACTTCCGAGTTTTACACTTGGCGCCGAGAGATAAGTAAACTTCTAATAAAAGAAAGTGATGTGAATTTTATCGTAGTGGAAGGAGATTGGCATTCTTGCTACAAGGTAAATCAATATGTAAAAGGTTATGAAAATTCATATGATTCTGCGCGACAGCTTTTGATAGATAACTTCAACAGATGGCCCCAGTGGATGTGGGCGAATGAGGAAGTTTTGGAACTGGTCGAATGGCTACGAGAATATAATCTTGCCTTAGATGCAGAGCAGCGAGTCGGTTTTTATGGGATGGATGTCTATGATCAATGGCAATCTATGAATAGGGTGAGAAAATACCTTCGCCAAACCGATATTGCCGAGCTTGTGCATGTAAAATCGAACTACGATTGTTTCTCCCAATATGATATGGATGAATGGGCTTATGCACGAGCAGTCTATTTCGGAGCAGATGCCTGTGACGAGGAAATGAGAGAAGTAGTCGAGCGGATGAAAGAATATGAAGACGTACTAATAGAAGAATGCCATATTTCCTATTTTGATGCCAAACAAAATGCTTATGTCGTCAAGAACGCCGAGAAATATTATCGAACTGCAGTAGCCGATAATAATAGAGCATGGAATAAACGAGTAGACCATATGAGCGATACCGTTCTGAGATTGAAAAATTTCTATAGTGAAGATGCAAAAGGTATAGTATGGGCGCACAATACTCATGTAGGTGATGCAAGAGCGACATCGATGGCTCAAAGAAACAGGACGAATATAGGTCAGTTGTTCCGTGAACAGCTGGGTGAAGAAGCAGTCTTCATTCTGGGTTTTGCTACTTATGAAGGTGCCGTGATGGCAGGAGCAGAGTGGGGCAAACGCAGACAGATTATGGACGTGCCTGCCGGAATGAAGGATAGTTTGGAAGATTTATTAGCCAAAGTTGAAATCCCATCATTCTATGTCTTACTCGAAAACCTTAGAATTGATGAGGCACTTCAGCCGATAGGACATAGAGCTATAGGAGTAGTTTATGATCCATCCAGAGAACACTTGGGTAATTATGTGCCGACTATCTGGCCTTACAGATACGATGCTTTTATATTCTTAAAGCAAACAAAAGCGCTAAATCCATTGCATGAACAATAAAACAAAGCAGTATATTGCCATTAGTATCAGAAATAAATTTCATAATCTCAGAATTTTCTGAAAGCCACCCTGCAAGGTATCGATTGCGATTGCCAGCACACAATTAATCACCTTTTTTTAATTATTGCTTGACATCAGGCACTATATGATTAAATTGATTTACAGTATTATATTTTAATTAGTAATGAGTATAATATTGTTATAAGTTTTAATAGAGGTGTTAAAAAGA
Organism: uncultured Candidatus Cloacimonadota bacterium; assembly: GCA_964433675.1. Classification (GTDB taxonomy): domain Bacteria; phylum Cloacimonadota; class Cloacimonadia; order Cloacimonadales; family TCS61; genus CAYSSJ01. The sequence continues at coordinate 104,764 of CAYSSJ010000007.1, read as the reverse complement.
TAGTTTATTTAACTGAATGATATTTTTTATTTATATCAAAATGAGCATAAAAAGGAGTGTTAGATTTATGAAGAAAAAAATGACGTTGAGTATGGTGGTAGCGATAGTTGTAATTTCTGCTGCTGTACTAGTAGCCCAGCAACCAGATGAAGAAATGCAACAACTATACCAAGAGTATATGAGCCTAAACCAAAGATTGCAATCTATTCAACAAGAAGCTTTTGAGGATCCCGAGATTGCAGACAAAGCAGATGATTATTCAGAATATCTCGATGCAAAAATGAATGAGCTCGATCCGGAAGCGGAAGAGCTTATCGAACAAAGAGATTCTTTGATAGAAACTATGGAAGCGGCTCAAGCTGAGGGTGATCATGAAACTGTTCAAGAACTGCAGGAGAATTATCAGACAATAAACATGCAGATCCAACCGCTAATGCAGCAAGTGATGCAGGAAGAGGAAGTTCAACAAAAACAGCAGGAACTCGAATCCGAACTGATCGAAAAGATGCAAGAGATCGATCCCGAAACTCAAGAACTACTTCAAAGATTAGAACAAATTCAAGCTCAACTCGAGCAAATGATGCCGCAAAGATAATCAGGAATAAAATCCAATAAAAGGCAGCTAAACTAGGCTGCCTTTTTTTATTTCTTAGCTATGATAAAAACAGAAGGTGTGCTGGCATATCCATGCTTTTTGATGTATTTCTCTATCTCCGCTTGTCTTTTCGAATAATACTTTTTATCATCTAAATCCTGATATAGATTAGCGATACTTTTCATCCTTTGCAGAATCTGTTTGATAGTATCGGGATTGTGAACATCCTTCACTTGCCATGCATAGTCGAATACTTCATAATCCGATAAATGAATAGAATGCGCCAACCGAATGATTTCCTCTTTCTTGTAAGTACTATTATGCACTATCCCCTGCGCTCTGTTTATCTCTGCTACAAAATGGTGTAGTAATTTGTGTGAATTTTGCGCGGACGTAAGATCGTTGTAATACATTTCATTGATTAGAAAATATCCGCCCTTTTTCAATACTCGTCTCATCTGCTTCAAAATGGAACTCGGATTGTTAAGATGATGTAGCGAGTTGGATATCACCACCGTATCAAAAGTCTCATCTTCAAAATCCATTTCAGCAGCATCCATTGTTTTGAATTCGATATCCATATCTTCGGCAATTTTGTCGATATCGGACCTGTAGCGAGGATCGTTGTCTATAGCAGTGATCTTTCCCACCTGGCGAAAATAATGGGCTAAATTCAAAAAATCTCCTCTACCGCAGGCTACATCGAGCATATCTCCCGCTGCAAATTCTTGCAATCTTTTGATTAGTTCTTCCATAATCAAGTCCTTCCAAACTATTTTGAATCAAATATAGAATCCGCTTTCTTTGTGTCCAGTTTGTTCTGCTCAAATTAAAAAAAAGTTGACTTCAAACTATTATGGATATTGATTGCAATCTAATTCTGAGAGAAAGGATGAGATTTTGATCGAAATTGTTTTAGTGTTTTTGTTACTCGGCTCGATTGGTGGGTTTCTGTCCGGAATGTTGGGAGTGGGCGGCGCTATCATCATGATCCCACTCATGCTATACGTACCTCAATTATTCGGACTGGAAGCTCTCGGTATGAAAACCGTAGCTGCTCTCTCGATGGTGCAGGTGCTCTTCGCCTCACTCTCCGGACTGATCAGGCATCGCATAAATCGCTTAGTTGACCTACCGTTGATGCTCTATCTGGGAATACCATTTGCGCTGGCTGCCAATATTGGCGCCGTATTATCCAAATATGCCACTGGTACACTTTTGTTGGTTATCTTTGGTATGATGACCATATTTGCATTTGTGATGATGATGTTCCCTATCAAAAAAGAGGAAATAGACAAGCGAGCAGCATTTTCCAAACCGATTGCAGTAATGATCGGCTTGATTATCGGTTTTCTTGCCGGCATGGTAGGCGCAGGCGGTGGTTTCATCATTATCCCTCTGATGATCTATATTCTGAAGATGCCGGTAAAATTGACGATTGGCACCAGTCTGGGCGTGATATTCATTGGCTCACTTATGGGAGCATTGGGCAAAATTTTTACCGGCCAGGTAGTCTGGTTACCGGCGCTGGCTCTGATTATCTCATCTATACCCTCGGCTCAAATCGGTGCATCTTTGAGTGGGAAAACTGCTGATAAGAAACTAAGGATATTGCTTATTCTCATCATTTTAGCCTCCGCTCTGAGGGTATGGTATGATATCCTCTTTTGATGTGCAGACAAGCAAATCAGTTAATGTAGCAAAGAGCGTTCTGGTAATCATGCTTGGAGTTTCATCGTTATTCGGATTTCAGCGTATGGCACTCTATCCGGCTTACAAAGATTATCTATCCGGAGTAAACAGTAGTTTGATCGAGCAATATGTTTTCGAGGGTGAGTGTGAAAACCCGGTAGTTGCTGTTACTTTCGACGACGGTCCAATTGCTAATACTCAGAAAATCAGACAGCTTTTACAAAAAAGAGAAATACCTGCCACTTTCTTTGTTATCGGACAGAATATGAACGAATCATATGCGCAGTTATATCAAGATCCTCTTTTTGAGCTCGGACTACATTCCTATTATCACAAAGATTATCGTACAATGGAAGAAGAGGAGATAGAGCAAGATTTTGAAAAAAATATGAAAATGCTGGTGAAATACTCACTCTCGGCAAAGTATTTCCGTCCACCTTATGGAATTGTGTGTCCCAAAGCTACTGAAATGATAAACCGCTATGGCCTTCAAGGAGTATTGTGGTCTTTGGATTCGCATGATTGGGCTGGATATAGCGGCGAAGAACTGGTTTCTCAGATACATGATAATCTGGCAGCCGGTAGCATCATACTGTTACATGATAGCATCGAAGTTTATGAGCTCTCGCTTGTTTTGGATGTCATAACCCAATCAGGATACGATTTTATCCCACTCAGCGAATTATTGGAGTGCCAGTGATAATGTTTGGGGCAAAATATTTTTTTGAAAACGAAAAATTGACATATAATCTCGATAGTGATTTTTTGGACAAATAAAGAAATAGGAGAATGAAGATGAAGTATAAGATATTTCCAATCAGATTTCTGCTTTTGACCCTGATACTTACTTGGATCCCATGGATCATCATCATCCTCACAAATTTGAACACGGATATGTTTGCCGGCACGGTGCTATTTGCCATTGGTGGTATAGCTCCAACCTTAGTAGCTCTATATTTATTGAAAAAATATGGTGATAAAGAAACTCGCAAGGACTATTGGAAGCGGGTTGTAGATTTCAAAAGGATCAAAGCGAAATGGTATTTTGTTATATTTCTCACTGTACCGATCATAATGCTTTTATCTATATTTATTTCCACCTTTTTCGGTCGGGATCTGATCGGTCAGTTGCTCAGTCCGGAGTATTTGGGAAACGCTCTTAAGCTGATTCCATTTATCGGATTTATACTGATTTTCGGACCCCTACCCGAAGAATTAGGCTGGCGCGGTTATGCGCTTGATGGTCTAAAGATAAAATATAATGGACTTGTCGCCAGTCTTATCCTTGGAGTAGTACATGCTATATGGCACATTCCACTTTTTTTCATACAAGGCTATCCTTTAGAGGAGATGGCAGCTCAGCCGGTGATGGTAGTTGCCTATTTTGCTATGCTGATCCCCAAAGCGGTGATCTTCACCTGGTTGTTTTATAGAACAAATCGAAGCACACTCTCGGCTATTTTGTTTCACTTTATGATAAACTATACCGGCATGATCTCCAATATGGACATTATCACCGAATATCTGCAGATGATCGTTTATTATGTTTTTGCCACGATTATCATAGTAGCAGAGGAAGATTTATTCATTGGAAAGAAAAAGAGAGTAAATGAAAGTTGACAAAAGAAATGTAAATATTTGACTGTATCCAAAGGGGGCTAAATGAGATATAGACATACTCAATTCGGTTATTGGTCATTGATTGCCGTTATCATCTTGTTAGCTGTAATAGCTTATGATGTTTACACTTCCGGCTGGGATTCTCCTCCTTATCTCGGCATTTTGGTAATTTTGATCATGCTCGGATTGTTTATCAATCTAACCATATCAATAAATGATGAAAAGATAACCTTAAGCTATGGTATGGGACTCATCAAAAAGAGTTTCGCCTTACAAGATATTGTCGAGTCCTATCAGGTTAGAAATCCTTTTTATTATGGATGGGGAATTCGCCGAACTCCGCATGGCTGGCTCTACAATATATCCGGCTTGGATGCTGTAGAGATTGTTTTAGCTAATGGTAAAAAATACAGGCTTGGTAGTGATGAACCGGAAAAACTGAGCTCGGTGATTAAGCTCGCAATTTGCAATAGGGAGAAAGACCGAAAATGAATCCATTCTCAATACCGGAAATTATCATATTACTGGCTTTACACGAAGAAAAAGGCTCTACCAAATTCGTGGCATCGTTTAACTTGGAATTTGCCATCGCCGGCGCCATCTTAGCTGAAATGAAACTGAAGAAAATTATCGAGTTCGAAGCAAAGAAAGTTATCCTAAAAAAAGATAATGCCGGAGATGTAGTAATCGCCAAAGCAATAGAAATGATCGCCGATAAACCAAGTATTAAAACTGTAGCATATTGGATTGATAAGCTCTCTCCAAAGAGTAACAAATTCAAAAAGATCTGTTTGCAAAAACTTTGTGACCAGGGAATTGTGAAAAAGGTAGAAAGCAAAATTTTGGGATTGATACCGATTGCTTACTATCCGCTACGCGATCCGATTAAAAAAAGGCAGATTGAGAATACGATAGGAGAATATGCGATGAGACAAGATCTTTCCGACGAGCGGATCAACACGATCTTAGTCCTGCTCAAAGCTGTTGGAATGAGCGGTTATGTTTTGGATAAAAATCAGAAATATAAGATCGGCACACAATTGAAAGAAATGGTAAAAAATGATCTCATCGCCAAAGAGGTGAAAAGTGCTATCGGTAGAAGAGCTGCTGTAACCGGTGGTGTATGAATCGGGAGAAGAAAGGTGAATTGCGAGCGTTAGATTTTTGGGAGGCATGAAATGTATAAAAAGGCTAAGGGTTTGTTTGGATTTATAGTTAAACAGAAGAAATCATGCTATCTAGCTTTGTTGGTGATCTTATTGAGCTTTGGAATTACTTCCCGATTAATGGCAATAATGCATGAAGAAAAGAATGTGCTTCTGATCCATTCCTATCATAAAGGGATGATCTGGGCAGATGATATTACAGCTGGTGTGGAAGAGGTACTCGATCTGGAAGAAACCGGCGTCGATCTGCATGTAGAATACATGGATACCAAAAGGATTAGCGGAGAGCAATTGGATGAGTATTTTTATCGCTTGCTCAGATACAAATACACAGAGATGGATCTGGATGCTATCATAACAGTCGATGATTATGCTTTTAGATTTGTAGTGGAAAATAGAGAAGAGCTTTTCCCCAATGTGCCGATTGTGTTTTGCGGTGTAAATTTCTTCGAAGAAGCAATGCTACGCGGCTACAGAGATATCACCGGATTGGTGGAATCTTATGATGTGGAAGCAACAATGAAAGTGGCAAAAAAGCTGCATCCCAGACTAGACAATCTTTTCATTATAAACGATCTCTCCATCACAGGCAGAGCAAATAAAAGAAGGATAAACGAAATTCTGCAAAGAAACAAATTATACACGAAAGTAACTTATCTCGACGATGTCAGCATGACTGAACTGCGTAGCAGACTTCAAGATCTACCCAAAGATGCCCTAGTCTTGTTGATGACTTTTAATGAAGATAATCAGGGTAATGTATTTCGCTATCGGGAGAGCATAGCTCTGATCAGAGATGTATGCTCCGCACCGATGTATGGAGTATGGTCTTTTTATGTGGGACGGGGTATCGTTGGTGGCAAAGTAACCAGCGGGTACAGACATGGCGCTCAGACTGCCGAGATTGTGAAAAGGGTACTCAGTGGCGAATCTGTGGAAAAAATCCCAGTACAGATGCACAGCGATAATATATATATGTTCGATCATAATATGCTGAAAACCTTTGGTATCTCACGAGCTAATTTGCCGGAAGGTAGTGTGATAATCAACCAGCCGGATACATTTTATGCCAGATACAGTCATCTTTTCTGGACAGCTCTGATCATCTTGATCCTGCTTCTGGCGATCATCTTACTTCTATCTTATACTCTTAACCAGCGGCATAAATTGCTGGTCACCACCCGTAAAAATGAAAAACAGTATTCCGAGCTTGCGAACAGTATCACGGATATATTCTTCGCATTAGATAATCAGCAGAGATTTAGTTATCTGAATAATGCAGCAGAGGAATTTTTCGGAGTAAGCATGGGAGAACTAAAAGGTGAATCTATTTATGATCATCTCGATGGTAAAACAGGGCTCAATAATGCTGTAGAGATCTTTGAGCAGGTATTGGTTACCGGTGTATTCCAGAGATTCACTCATGAACTGAAAAAAGAAGGTAAAACCTATTATTATGAATTCAACGTTTATCCTTCGGAAAGTGGCATATCGGTAATTGCCAAAGATATCACCGTTCAGCAAAAAACCCTGCATGCTCTGGATGAGGAACATAAACAATTGCTCTCTATCTTCGATAGTGTAGAAGCGATTGCCTATGTTGCCGATTTGGACACTTACGAAATTCTGTATAGCAATCCTTTTTTGAATAAATTATTGGGCACAGATCCCACCGGAGGGATTTGCTATCAGGAATTTCAAGGCTTAGATAGACCTTGCCATTTCTGCACAAATGATATAATCAAAGCAAAACCGGAGCAGACCTACAAATGGGAGTATCATAATCCGAAAATCCATCGTGATTATGTGCTCTACGATAGGGTTATCAAATGGCCGGACGGCAGGGATGTCCGTTTCGAATTTGGCATAGATATTACCGATGAGAAAATCTATATCCAAGAGCTGCAAGAGAAGCAACGTCAGCTGGAAACACTAATGAGTAATCTGCCGGGCATGGCTTACCGTATGCTCAATCAGCCAGAGTGGCCGGCTGAATTTATCAGTCAAGGTGCTCTCGAACTTACCGGCTACAAGCCCGAAGATCTTATGATGGGCACGCAGAAAGTCTATTACAACAATTTGATCCATCCCGAAGATAGAGATATGGTCTGGCAGGAAGTTCAAAAAGGAATTGAAAACAAAAAAGCGTTCACGATAATCTATCGGATGTATGATGCAGACAAAACGCTGAAATGGGTATGGGAAAAAGGTAAGGCTATTCTCGATGAACATGATGAAGTGATCGCACTGGAAGGTTTTATAGCCGATATTACTGAACGGAAAATAGCGGTGGAGAAGCTGAGACAAGCACTCAACGAGAAAAATGTACTTCTCAAAGAAGTGCATCATCGGGTGAAGAATAATCTGCAGATCATCTCCAGTATCCTGAATATGCAATCCGGTTATATGAAAAATGAACATGATCTGGAACTGATGCGCGACTGTCGAAACCGCATCAGAAGCATGGCGATGATCCATGAAAAACTGTATAAGTCCAAAAATCTGACCAAAATTGATTTCAAACAATATATCGTTCATCTGGTCTCGTATCTGTTTAAAATGTATCATAAAGATAATGTGAGCAAAGAGGTAAGTCTGGATGAAGTCTATCTGGATATAAACAAAGCTATCCCTTGCGGGCTTATCCTTACCGAATTGATTTCAAACAGCTTGAAATATGCCTATCCCGGAGATAAAGCCGGTGTGGTAAAAATCGATATGCAAAAGAAGCTGGATAAACTCTACATCACTATCAAAGATGAGGGGGTCGGTCTGCCGGAAGATCTGGAGTTGCACAATGCCGGCACGCTCGGGTTGAGATTGATCGATCAGCTTATTGATCAGTTAAATGGAGTTATGAATGTGAAAAGAACCGACGGTGCCGAATTTTCCTTCTCATTTGAGCTTAACAATCCGGAGTAGGGGGTTATCCCCCCTCTCAACTCCCCACAATCTCTTTCAGTACTCTCAGTGTATGCTCAATATCCTCCACAGTAGAAAAGTATCCCGGACTAAAGCGGATAGTGCCACCACGATCGAAACTGCCGATGGTTTTATGTGCTATCGGAGCGCAATGTAAACCCATCCTGACGGCAATATCACGCTTGTTCAAAGCAGTGGTGATGACATCATTTTGAATAGCATGGTGCGTTACTGATAAGATAGCAGTTCTGTCCGCATTTGCTTTTCTACCGTAAAGTTTGAAGCAATCCAACTTTTCGATCTCATTTTGCAAATAAGCAGTCAGTTCCACTTCATGTGAGCGTATGTTTGCGATGCCCTGATCACAAATAAACTGCAAAGCAGCATTAAGTCCGGCTATGCCGGCAGTATTGGGAGTACCGCTTTCCAGAGCATCCGGCAGAAAGTCGGGCTGATATTCGGATGAGGATCTACTGCCGGTTCCACCCAAAGTATGAGGTTTTAGGTCAACTCCATCTTTGATGTATAATATCCCCACCCCTTGCGGACCTACAAGTCCTTTGTGAGAAGAGAAGCAGGCAAAATCTATATTGGGATCACTCAGATCGAGCGGATAAGTGCCGGCAAGTTGGGATGCATCGATGCAAAAAAGGGTATCCCCGGCAAGCTTTGCCATCTCTTGATAAGGGAAGATCGTGCCGGTCACATTCGAACATCCGATCGTAACTACCAGCTTAGGGTTGTTTTTCAGCTTTTCTTTGTAATCTTCCAGTATGGGATAACCTTCTTCATCACAGGAAAACCGTTCTATGATTATCCCTTTTTCAGACGCCAGAAAATGCAAAGGGCGCATCACAGCATTGTGTTCCATAGTAGAGACAAGCACACGGTCGCCTCTTTCCAACACACCGAAAATAACCGTATTCAATGCTTCGGTTGCATTTCGAAGGAAGATAAATCGGGAGCTATCGTTGGCTCGAAATAGATCTTTGAGAAGTTCACGAGTTTCAAATATGATAGCGGTAGCTTTGAGTGCAAGTTTATGAGAAGACCTACCCGAGCTGGCACCGATATGCTTCAGATATTCATAGACAGACTCCGGCACTCCCGGAGCTTTGGGGAATGAAGATGCTGCATTATCTAAATAGATCATTATTACCTCCGTTTATACTGGAAAAATAAGCGGAAAATTCTGTCAACATAAGAAATGTTTTGACACTAAATGATGGGATGAGAAACATTGACATTAAGTTTTTAGCAAGGAGGTCTGCATGGCTGATTACAAAGTGAGATCATGTGCATTGTTTACCGGATTTGTGTGGTCTGTCGTTATTTTTGTTTTGGGAATGGTTTCTGCTCGGAGACAGCAGCGCAAAGTGGTGGATTTTATCTCATTAGCTTATCGAGGTTACAAACCCGGTTTCTGCGGATCGATCATCGGGGCGATATGGGCATTTGCAGATGGAGCTATATTTGGAGCGTTTTGTGCCAAGCTGATGAAGATCTTCTGCAGAAAACAGGAGGGAAGCGCCCTCTCTGAAACGGACTAAAATTTCGCTTAGGAGTAGTAGATGAACGAAGAAAATGTATTTTATGGATATGCCGGCTTTTGGAAGAGATTTATCGCTATCCTGATAGATTCTATTATGATCAACATCATATTACTGATTATTACCAGCAGCGATATGGCTCACTATCCATATCTGAATTTGGTAGTGAATTGGCTCTATTTTGCTCTGCTGGAATCTTCTGCAAAACAGGCAACAGTTGGAAAGATGGCACTGGGGATCAAAGTAACTGACCTGCATGGAGAGCGGCTGAATTTTGCCAGAGCTACCGGAAGATATTTTTCTAAGATAATCTCCGGTTTAACTTTCGGCATTGGTTTCCTAATGGCCGGTTTTACCGAAAAGAAACAAGCCTTGCATGATATGATTGCCCGCACGTTGGTAGTGAACAACGAATGAATTTTATGATTGTTTGGCAAAAAGTGGCGATTATTATTGACAGCATCAAATAAAAGCAAATCTTTGCCTCCAAATTTGTATAAAAAGATAGGAGGAGTAAATGGCGAATTTTAACGCTCCCGCCAATGTTGCGGAAATGGTTATCGAAAAAGTAGGTGTTTCCAAATGTAAGATCGGTATCATGCAAGTGATAGTGTTGGGAATTCTTGCCGGTGCTTTTATCGCATTTGGGGCTCAGCTTGCCACAAGAGTGATGACCGGTATCGAATCATTCGGTCTCAGAGTGTTTATGGGTGGAGCTGTATTTAGTGTCGGGCTGATGCTGGTGGTCATCGCCGGTGCCGAATTGTTTACCGGTAATAACTTGATGTTCATGTCTGTACTAAGCGGTAATGCCAAGTTTTCAAAGATGTTAGGTAAATGGGGTTTGGTATATTTGGCAAATCTTGCTGGCTCTCTGCTATTGGTATTCTTCATGTTTCAGAGTGGTTTACTTCATACAGCTTCCGGTGGATTGAATGCAGTCGGACATACTGCTGCCGGTATTGCCCATTCAAAAGCGATGGAATTGTCATTCTGGCAGATCTTTATCCGTGGTATTCTCTGTAACTGGCTGGTATGTTTGGCAGTCTGGTTAGCATTGGCAGCCCATGATGTGCCCGGCAAAATATTGGGAATTTTCTTTCCGATCATGGCGTTTGTAGCTTCCGGTTTCGAACATAGCATCGCCAATATGTATTTCATTCCGATGGGTATGGCACTGGATGCCGGTATCACATTTGGTGGATTGATAAACAACCTCGTAGCTTCTACTCTTGGAAATATAGTTGGTGGAGCCGGTTTCGTCGCTACTTTATACTGGTATGTTTTCAGGAAATGCTCGATAAAATAATCATGACAGCCCCGTTTTAGGCGGGGCTTTTTTTTTACTATGATAAAAGACATCACCGCACTGATACTGGCAAACGGTAAGAGTAAGAGACTCCGAAAAGAGAAGGCATTTATCAATATCAACGGTACTTTGTTGATAGACAAAATCACCTCCGAATTAAATGAGTTGTTCGATCAGATCATCATAGCCAGTACCAAGACTTCTCTGACAAATAGATTCCCACAATTAGGTTTTGTAAAAGATGAATTCAAAGATGCCGGACCACTGGCTGGTATTCATGCCGGTTTGAAAAAAGCTGAGACCGATGCGGTCTTTGTATTTGCCTGCGATATGCCTGATCTTAATCCGCATATAATTCTGAAACAATGTGAATTTTTTAGACAATCGGGATCCGATGTGCTCGTACCGAAACATAGAGATGGATTGGAACCGTTACATGCTATCTACACAAAAAGATGCTTGCCTAATATCGAAACAAAACTAAAAAGTGCTAACTTTGCCGTGCGCAGCTTCTTTCCGGATATCACACTCCGCTACTTTGATGTAAAACCGGAGGATATTAGATGTTTCAGAAATATCAATACAAACGCCGATTTGGAATCTGAAAAGTAGTCTTACAACTCTAACTTGATATCATCGAAACCTGTATAGATAGAGAATCTCTTGCCTCTGGCAAAACCGATGAGATACAAACCATACCGCCAGCCTAACCGGATCGCTTCGGAAGTAGGAGCAGAACCTGATACAATAAGCGGAATCTTCAATCTGATCGCTTTTTTGGCGATCTCCGAGGATATTCTGCCACTGGTGAATAGCATCATTTCAGACAAGGGACAGTCTTCCAACAAAGCCATGCCGGCTACTTTGTCTACTGCATTGTGCCTGCCAATATCTTCCGCATAATAGATAATCCCCCTTTCTTTTACTAAAGCCGCACTATGAACTCCACCGGTTTGTAAAAAAAGCTTCGCCTGTTTATGGAAAGTAGTCATAGTAGAAAGGATAGAATCGGCATTCAATCTGAGCGGAATGAATTGAGCTGTTTTGTTTTCCAGCTGTGCAGACAACGCCGAGCCACATCCGGATGTTTTTTCACCGGATTGGTGGAAATTTTGCAAGCGTGCGTCCGGTATTTGTACGGTTAGATTTATAAAATCATTGCCCAGCTCTGCTCCGATAATTTCGGATTTTTCGAGTATGATCCCTTCGGAGAACAGAAATCCCCAAGCCAACTCGCGCTTATACTCCGGCAGATAGGCAAGCTGAACCAAGCGTCGGCTATTGATGCCAATCACGAAAGAGCGTTCTCTTACTACCACATCAGTAATATAATCGCTCTTGCCTTTTTCATATCTTTTTATCTCTGTGAGTAACTTCGTATTATCCATTATCTTCCCTCATCTTTTTCTTTAGTTGACAACTCTAAAACAGATGGTTCTTTTGTCACTATGAAAATTGAGAATATGATGTTAACATATTCGACCTATTTGAAGAAGAAATATGGTCGGAAGATGTTTCGAGTTGGTTTGAGTACAGGTATAAGTTGCCCGCACAGGCAGAGTAGCGGAGGGTGTAGCTTCTGCCAGCCACATACTTTTTCAAATTCATTTCCTCGCCATGCTCCTGTTGGAGATCAGTTAGCTCAGATCATCCCCACTATCAAAAAAGATTGTGGCGATGTGGGGTTGATAGCATATTTTCAGGATGATACTTCCACTGCCGGTTCACCGCAGCAGCTTAGGGAGATATTTATACAGGCATTAGATGCAGCAGATATCAAAGAGATAGTTATCTCCACCAGACCGGACTATCTCGATACAGAAATAATCCAAATGCTGCAAAGCATCCCTTGCCAAGTTACGGTGGAGATCGGTATGCAAACTCTACACGAAAAAAGCCTGAATTATCTCAGAAGAGGACATGATTTCGATTGTGTTCACCGGGCGATAGAGGATTGCGGGCAAGCCGGTCTCGATGTCGGAGTTCATCTTATCATAGGTATCCCGGGTGAGAACTTGGATGATATGCAGCAGACTTTTCATTATATTAGCGATAATAAATATATCAAACAGGTAAAGTTGCATAATCTGGTGATCTACAAAAACACGAAACTATATGAGGAATACCTGCATAATAAGATAAAACCGTTGTCTATAGACGAATATATCTGGCTGCTAAGAGTGTTATTCCAATACCTTCGCGGCGATATCGTAGTGACGAGGATGTTTACTTCCAATCTGAGTCGCGATGGTAGTGCTGTGGGAGATATTGTGGGAAACAAAATGCAATGGACACAAAAACTGGCAAGAGAGTTGAGCGAAAATAATATAGTGCAAGGATGCAAAACTAAATTAGCATATAACAGAAGTAAGTGGATAAATGGAGGAAAAAATGCCTGAAATCATGGAGATAGTCAAAGCACTGGAATTTGAGCGTTTAGCTGGAACGGAAGGTGAAAAGCGTGCTGCCGAAATCATAACCTCGTATGTGGATAAGATGGGATTATCCTGCGAATATGAGCCATTTCCGCTCTATACATTCGAACCCGGAACAGCAAAGATCGTTATTCAAGATACCCAAATCGAGGGGATACCTTTTGGACTAAACGAGAATTTCTATGCTGAGAATAGATTTATCTTTTTGGATAATCCCAATATTGTAGGGATAAAAAAAGCTGAATATAGGGATAAAATAGTAGTAGGATACGGCTATAGCCGTAAACTGGCTAATGATTTGAAGGAGAGTGATGTTCAGGCTTATATTGCTATCGGTACACCGGAGAAGCCGGCTGTTAGTCTTTCTCATCGGCAATCCACTTATAGCGCCGGTTATATTCCCACCATCTCAATCAGCTATGAGGATGGAATCAAATTGAAAAACCTCTCGGGTAGCAAGGGCAAATTGATCATCGAGCAGAAGGTGAAGAAATCGAAAGCATCCAATATCGTCGTAAATATGCCCGGCAAGGGTAAAGATGAAAATCTAACTCTGATAACAGCGCATTACGATACAGTCGCTCATTCTCCCGGAGCTATCGATAATAGTGGGGGAGTGGTGGCAGTGCTGAAAGCTATGGAATATTTTAGCACCCACAAACCGAGCCGAGACATCCGATTTATCTTCTTCTCCGGTGAAGAAGTTGGGCTTTTGGGGAGTCAGAACTATCTTCATAAGCATAAAGATGAGCTAAAGAAACGTGCCGGGATGGTGATCAATATAGACCTCTCGGGAGATATCATCGGCGTAGATACCGCATTTATTCACGGTTCTGCTGAACTGAAAGGTTATTTCGACGGTGTGACCAGAGAGCAGGGGTTGCTTTTCCAATGCCTCTCCGAAATTCATAGCAGCGATATCATTCCCTTTACCCAGCATGAAATACCTGGAGTAAGTCTTTCAAGGCGAAAAGGTAAAGCAAATCACTTTATCCATACTCATAAAGATGATTCAACAAATGTGACAGAAGCCGGTTATAAAAATACCATGCAAGCTACTATCAATTTTGCCCGACGGGTAGTGAATGCTGAAATATACCCTTACTTACCATATATAGACGAATCCCTGAAAGAAAAAATGGAAAAATATATTTGGAATTTGACAGGAGAAGAGCCTATCCTGTATTGGACACCAAAATATAAGAGGTGAATATATACATATGAAATTTTTCGAAAAGATAATCCGGTCATACAAAAATAAGTACAATCTTCTTACTATCTTCAGATTTTTTGCTATCGTCGTGATCAGCGTACTATTGGTATTTAATGTGTTCTACGCAGTGTTTGTGCAGACGGAAGAGAATATTACCGAGCTTTTTATTTTCAGCCTCAGTCTGCGAATTTTTGTGGCACTGCTGATCTTGTACTTGGTTTTACAATGCAATCGGGCACTGATAGATAAATTCAAAGCTGCTCGCTTGTTGGATGAGTACAATCGGGATAAGAACGATACCTATCAAAATGCGCTAGAATTGTATTATGATGATGAGCAGAAACAATCCGAGCATATTCTGCCACTTATCTTCCGTCAGGCAGATAAACAAGCAAAGACACAAAAGATCGAGCCCGATAAGCAGAAGCTTAAGCGTTTATTCTTACCGATGACGATCGTGGTTGTCTTCTCAGCCTTGCTCTGGCTTGTAAATCCCATCCAATTTAGCAATGCATCCAATTTCTTCAAATCAGGCAGAATGCCCACACCCGAATATAAGGAATATATCGAATTGGTACCGGGTGATGTGCAGATCCTGCGTGGGAGTGATGTGCAGATCGAAGTGGTGGAACCGGACACACATCTTGATCATACCCTGTTTTACAAAACTGATGAGGTTTGGCGCGAAGCTCCGATGATATCGCATCAGAAAACATTCAATAATCTGGATTTCTCGTTCGATTATTTCGTCTCCAATCCGCATGTAGTATCAGATACTTTTAGTGTGGAAGTGTTCGAGATCCCAACTGTGAGGGATATCACCCTGCACTACCGATATCCCGAATATACCGGCAGAAAACCTTATACGGAACAGAACAGTAACGGACATATCAGAGCTCTGCGGCATACGGAAGTGAAGCTAAATATCGAAGCAAACAATCCGATCGAGATAGCAAGGATAGTATTTGAAGACGGCTCTTTCAAGCAGATGGAGAGACTCGGTAGAGCGGAGTTTGAAACTTCTTTTAAAATCGAAACTAGCGGCTCTTATCATATCAATCTGGTAGATATTTTGGGAAATGAGTCGCGCAAGATCACCAGATCGATCTCCGTGATTTCCGATCAGCCACCCGAGATAGAGATAACCGAACCGGGACGTGATACTCTGCTAACTAAAAATATGCTCTTACCTTTGGAGATAACCGCATCAGACGATTTTGGACTCAAAGACTTGAAACTGAATTACATGATCAATGCTGCAAATCAGAAGACCATTCCACTTCGAGAAGTTATACGTGAGAATGTGATCAATGTCGAACATGAATTAGACCTCAGAAGAGAGAATATGATCCCAGGGGATAGAGTAACTTATTGGGCAGAGGTCACCGATAATTCACCCGAAGGTCAGACTAGCGAGAGTAGGCGTTATGTAGCCCGCTTCCCATCAATGGAAGAGATCTATCGTGAAGTGGAACAGCGGGAAGAGGCGAAGAGCCGAACCTTGCAGAGTGTGCTGGATCAATCCCAAGAAATGCAGCGAGAGTTTGAGCAAAAACGCTTTGAGATGATGCGAAAAGAGGAATATGACTGGCAAGATAGAGAAGAGCTGGAGCAATTTTTGTCCAAACAGGAAGACCTGAGTGAAAATATAGAACGTGTGGTAGAAGAATATGAGGATATGATCAAACAGCTTGATGAAAATCGGGCTCTGCCGGCAGAAACTTTGGAAAAAATGCAGCAGATTAAAGAACTGATGGAAGAGATCGTCAATGACGAGATGTATGACATCATGCAGGAGTTGCGAGACAAGATGGAAGATATGAAGCCGGATGATATTAGGAAAGCGATGGATGATTTCAAGTTTTCTATGGAAGAGTTTTCTGAGAAACTGGATCAAACTTTGAAACTTCTGGAAGATATCAAAAAAGAACAAGCATTGCAAAAGTCGCTCCAACTCGCCAAAGAGATGGAAGATATGCAAAATGAACTCATGGATCGTTCCAGCGCTGCCGATGCAGATGGAGAGCAATTGGCTGATGAACAGCAGTCTATAGCAGATAAACTCGATAGTCTGCAAGAACAGTTGGATAGCACTTCCCAGCTTTTTGATCCCGAAAAAGATGATGCGCTCTCTGAGGCGATGGAAGCTCTGATGGAACAGATGCAGCAGGATGATCTGCAATCCGACATGCAGCAGAGTATGGAGAATCTGAAAAATATGCAGATGGAGCAAGCTCAGCAAAACCAACAGCAAGCTTCCCAAAAAATGCAGCAGATGGTACAGCAATTGCAAGATATGACTGATATGATGGCTTCCGCTTCTCAGATGGAGATGGGCGATATCATCAGAAAAACTATCCATAGATTGCTCATCCTTTCTGAGAATCATAAACAGGCAGCCGGTCGCTTTGTGCGCGATCCCTATGTGATCATAGATGACCTCATTGCTACACACGAAAGCGTTCAGATTGCACTTAGTGAGCTTTATAGCACTCCGATGATAATCCTGGTACTCGGTCCAAAATTTATCTATGATGCCAATTTTACCACCAATGCCTACCGGGAATTATTCGATAATATCAATGAACCGCGTACAACCCAGATCAGGAATAAACTCGATGACATCCAGAAAGGGCTGAACCTAATGGTCTATGATCTTATCATCGCTGAGAACAATATGCAGTCCGGTGGTGGTGGCGGTATGCAGAGTTTTATGCAGAGTTTGCAGGAGATGAGCGAGGAACAGATGATGATGAATATGCTCACTCAAGAACTCATGCAGAAGATGAGTGAATCGGGCAGACCATCAAACGAAATGCGGCAGCAGATGCAACGCTTGGCTCAGGATGAACAAAGATTGGCAGATAATCTGAAACGCATGTTACAAACTGACCAAGAAGCGCAGAAACATGCCAGTACGATCAATCAACTTGTTGAAGAGTTGGAATCTATCTCGCGTGATCTGAGGCGAAATAGAGTGGATGATTCGCTGATCGAAAGGCAGGAGCGCATATTGTCTCGTCTGTTGGATGCGCAGAAATCTATTCATAAGAGAGAATTTACCGAAGAGCGTAGGGGTGAGCATGGTGAAGAGCAGCTTTGGGATACTCCCGAAGAAATATTGCAACAATTCGATAAAATGAGACAAAGAGCACTGCTGGAAGATGATTATGAGTCTTATTCGCGTGAATATCAGGAACTTATCAGAATGTATCTGAGGCTGTTGAACGAACGCAGACTGAGAGAGTGAGAGGGGATATTAATGTAAAATTGATACATTAGATTTAACCCTCAATGTCTTTATGAAAATATAAAAGGTATATTTAGAAAAAATCAAAGCTTTTTTGATGAAAACTATGGAATTACCTAAAAAAGAGGAATGGTTAAGAATGTATAAGAGCACTATTTTGATTATAATTTTGATTTTGTCGGGTTGTTCGGATTCTGAAAAACAATCAGGTGATAAACAACTCTTGGTTATGCAAAATCAATTTAGTCTGAAAGAAGAGATATCTGAACTCTTTCTTGCTTTCAATATTGATGATAGATTGCTATTAATCGATGAATGTAATAGTTATATTTATGACTTTAATGGCGAACTACATTCTGAATTTGGAGGAAAAGGATATGGACCAGGCGAATTACAAAGACCATTATATGGTTTTTTTGACTATAATAAAAATCAGATTTCGATTGCCGATATAGGTAGTCTGAAATTACATAATTATAGTATGGAAAGTGAATATGTAAACAGTGATATTATGGATGGATTTTTAATTTTTCAGAAGAACTATGAAGATTTTTTTGTGCGTAACGTAAGGCACTTAGGAGATAATATGGTAACCGATACGATAGAGTTATCAACCGAAGATACACTTGATATTATATACCAAAAAGAATATAAATCTACAGAAGATATTATAAGCTCAAGGTTATTATGCGATACCAATGGTAAATCTATATATGTGTTGGATATAGATAAAAATGCTTATACTCTAATCAGTTATGACTTAAATGGCAAAGAAATATTCAGGAAAAATGGGAAAAAAGATGATACAACTTTTTTGCAAATTTATGCTGGAGATGATTTTTCACTTCTGGGTATACGTAAAAATGAATCGTTTATATACGAGATATTAAGTAATAATGGAGATGAATTGGGGGAATTTGAATTTAATCTTTCAAAAAGATATGTAATACTGATAGATGGCAATAGAATTATTTGCAAGTCAATTGGAGAAATAATGAAAATTGAAGTATATGAATTGATGTTTAATAAACAAAAACAGTAATTATAAATATTTACCATTTACCAACAACGGAAGATATTTTGAGCTAAAAAATGCAACTCAATCAAATAAACAAGGAGAATGAAAATGAGCCAATATGAAGTAAGTATTATAAGCAAGAAATTTTCCGAAAAAGATATTATTAATAAGATTCGGTTGTGTACGAGCTACAAGGATCTCAGAAACATAATCGAAAAGAACCTATTTATAATTACAAATTTAACTCCTCCTTTTGGTGATTTAGGATCTAAACACTTGCTAAAATGTTTTGAGATAGCTGATTATTACTCAAATTATATATTTATTCCTAATGTTTTGGGGCTCAGAGAAAAAGTTAAATCATTACTGAATTTTGAAAATATTTCTAATGGAATCAACACAAATAGTGCAATAAAATTTTATAAAGATAAATTTGAACGTCTATCATTTACAAATGAAGAGTTAAAAAACATTGGGGACAAACTATCTTTACAAAACTATTGTACATTAGATGTATTAGCTGAGAATACAATTGTGCAATTAAATGCAGTTAATGGTATAAAGACTACTAGTTCTTGCTCGGGGCATAATTATTCTTTGCGATACTTTAGTGCATCTAATTTATTGCTTTCTGTAGATGAAACCATACTTGATATTAACAAGGTACTAAGCGAAATTAATTCCACTCTAAATCACCTTAACAACAACAATGTTATAATTAATACCTTCATAACAGAAAATCGTATAAATATAACTTTTTTTCAAATACCACCCAAAGCTTGGATAAAAGAGAATAAAAAAAAATCTATCTCTGTTTTGTGTAAAGAAAATCTTGATATACTTAAAAATGTATTTGCTTACAAATCAAATACGGATCTAATTGATATTAACTCTAATGTTTTTAATGCTTCTACTATAGATAAAATTAGAAAACTTATTTGGGAACACGTGAATGCGTTAAATACACATTTTAATATCTCCGATGATGAAGATGTCAATTTCTGGGGAATATTTCGTCCAAGATGTTTAATCTTCGAAAATGAATATCAAGACTTCTATGTGTCAGAATCTGCAATTTTCAATATAACTAATTTCTGGAATATTTTAGAATCATTAGCACTTTCTTTCAGAAAATATCCTAACTTATTGACAAAATAATTTGTTTTAATAGTTTAAAGGCAAGGGATTGGCAATTTGGCAAATTGCCCTACAGTGCTATAAAAACGCAAGTTAGCATACGGAGAAAAAAAAATAGAAAAAGACGAAAAAAAACTTGACAAGCGGTAGCTTGATTATTATTTTTCGTTCAGCTTCTAAATTAATAATCAAGGAGGCAATATTATGAGTGCGAAAGATGCTCAAACAATGGAGACTATCTTTCTGTCTAAATTTCTGGCCGCTCATAATATACAAGTAGAAATTATTTCCCTTCCTTCTGATTCTTTCCCAAACCAATTCCTATTATGTCTAATAAAGCTATTGAACTATGCCAGATTAAAAAAATGTTATAACTTCTTTATCGGGAAAAATAAGTTCATCCATCTAACCCTCTCTATGAAAGATTCCCCGCATAGAGAGGGCAATGATTTCCCGATAATCGGTAAGTCAAGGGGGATCCTCTCACTTTACCTGCGGTGAGAGAGATAATAAACTGCAGGGAAAACAAATATTTGGAGGAAGAAATGAGTGTTACAGACTTGAAAATAATAGACTTCGGTCTTGGACTAGAAAATGAAATTATGCCACCTGCTGAGGAAGGTATAGGGCTTAATATTGGGAATTGTATTTGTCCCATTATCAATTTTGGATGTGGTGATGATGAGGACGATGACTGATAATAAATATAAGTATAATGGGGTAATATTACCCCATTATACTGTTTTTGATTGAATAAATTAATAATAATTCTCGAGGAGACAATTATGAAAAAGAAACTTCTATTACTAGTATTATTATCAGTCCTGGTCTTATCTTGCACTCAGTCCAAAAAATCCGATGGCGATTTAGAGATCTATGCAGTTACTGATAGTATTAAGTTAAACCGTCCAACAAGATTGTTAGATTTTATAGTAACAGAAGAACATTTTATTGGAGTAGATGATTATGACACTCAATTGGTGCTACTTTCGAGAGATGGCAAACGATTAGCAAGTTTTGGTAATAAAGGAAGAGGTCCAAAAGAATTTAGTGATCCAAAGTTTATTAGTATATATAATAATATAATTGGAATAAACGATCACGTGCTAAATAAAAATGTATTAGTAAGATATGATATTAATAATGAGAAGATAGTTTATAATAATGAATTTAGATTACCATATGCACTTATTGATATATCTATTTTAAAAGAAGATAAAATTTTAATCAGTCTTTTCGGTGATGAAAACAATATAAAACTATTTGATTTTTCTGGTAATATAATAGAAGAATTTTCTTTTATGGAAAATGATTTAAGCGAAGATCTGGAATCTTTTTTTGATTCTTCGTTTTTTATAGGGAAAATTAATTCCGAGTATTTTTTATTAGCTGGTGTAGTTACAGGTAAATTATATTTTTGTCAGTTTAATCATAAAAAGAACAGTATTGCAGTAATAAGCGAACAAATTGTGGAAGATTTTGATAAATTGGGAGACACATATCATCAAATTGGTGATGATGCAATACAAACTTATGGATTGGGATTGATATATACATTCAATAATCATTACTATATTAGTTTTGATCCTACTAGTGAGGCAATAGAAGAGTCTTTTTTCCAAAGATACGATAAATACGGTAATTATTTAGGCAAAACTGTTATAAAAGATGAATTAGAATACTTTTTCGCATTTTATGAAGATGAGATATATTTTATGAGATTATTAGAAGGTAATGATGAAATGATATATGTGGCAAAGGAGATTGAAAAATGAACTATAAATTTAGCAAATATAACTTTTTCGTTGAATATAAAGACATCATTATTTGTTTTAATATACTGAACGGCTCACTATTTGCGTTGAATGTAAATAAATACAATTATTTGATAGAAAACTATTCCGATATCAAAAGGATAATGGAAGAAGATTACTCATTTTTCCAATCTTTGCTTAGATTAAGATTCATTATACCGATGGATTTGGATGAAATGGATATTATAAATTTTCGTAATAAAAGAGACATATTTCTTGATAACTCCTATAATATAGTTATAATGCCGACATTGGATTGTAATTTTAAGTGCTGGTATTGCTATGAAACGCATAATAAAGAAAAGATGAGTACTAGTACGCAAAAAAACATACTCAAGTTTATAGAAAAACAAATTGATGAATGTAAACCACCTAAAATTAATTTAAGGTGGTTTGGTGGTGAACCTTTATTATGTTTCGAAAAAATAATTTATCCATTATCAAAAGAAATTAAAAATATTTGTGAAGAAAAAGAGATTCTTTTCCAAAATAGTATAACGACGAACGGTTATTTATTTTACAATAAAGATATAGATAAATATACTGATATAAAGCTCAATCAATTTCAAATAACGCTGGATGGAGATGAAAAAAGGCATAACAAAATTAGGAATGTAAATGGGACTCCGACATTTAGTAGAATTGTTAATAATATAAAAATGCTTATCGATAATATAGAAGGTTGTAAGGTAGTATTGAGAATCAATTATAAGAATGAGACTTTAGAAGATGTAAAAAAAATACTATATAATTTTTCTGAAAAATATAAAAAAAGCATTGTAGTTGATTTCCAAAGAATATGGCAAACAAGCAAAGAAAGAAAGCCAAATAATAAAGCATTAAAACAAAGTGTCGAATTGTGTGAAAATAATGGTTTTATAACATATTATGAGCATTTTTATTTATATAAAGGATTTGTATGTTATTTAGATAAGTGGAATAGCTTTGTTTTTAATTATAATGGCGATGTTTATAAATGTACGGGGCGTGATTTTAATAACTCAAATAAAGTCGGAGTTCTACTGAATGATGGTACGATAAAATGGGATATGGCAAAACTAATTAAGAGATACTCCAGAGCAACTTTCGATAATAAAATGTGCAGAAAATGCAAATTGCTTCCAATTTGTTTAGGTCCTTGTAGCCAAAAAGTATTTGATAATAAACCAAAAACGTCACACAATATATGCCATAAAGAATTATTAGAAACATCAATTAATAATTATATTATAAGACATTATAAAAAAGTAATTTCCAAGAATGAAGAAAAAAATGAAACTGCTTAAAAAGAATTATACAATATTGAAATTATTCAATAGATATTTTAAAAACAAATCGGCAAGTCTCATCCTCGGCGCCATTCTAATCTTCCTCCTCTCCCTTCTGATCCTGCCAACTCCATTGATAACCAGAAGGATATTGGAAGGGATTGGCAATTTGGCAAACTACCCTATAGTGCTATAAAAACGCAAGTTAGCATACGGAGAAAAAAAATAGAAAAAGACGAAAAAAACTTGACAAGCGGTAGCTTGATTATTATTTTTCGTATAGCTTCTAAATTGATAATCAAGGAGGCAATATTATGAGTGCGAAAGATGCTCGCAGAGTTGAAGCTGTTTTTCTGTCTGATTTGTCGACTGCTCATAGTATTCATGTAACCATTGCCATGCCACTTCACAGGATCTGTTCTGATAAGTTCATTTTATCTCGTCTTCTCTATCTCTCTCCCGATTGGAGAGGACAGATGTTGTTATGCGATTTCCCGCTTTGTTTCGCATATAAGAGTTATGCATAATAAGCAGAAAAAGAGGTGAATAGGACAAAAAGTGTTTAGTAAAGAAAGGAGATCAAACCATGTTGAGATTTTTAATAATTGTTTTATTATTTTCAGCATGTGCAGAGAAAGACCTGACTATGTTGGACGAGGCAGAGAAACAGAAACCGTATGTAAATGAAACTTATGAAATCAGTTTGGCATTGGTCGATTCCATAGCTTCTTTTTACTATTCTGGCGAAAAGATGGAACTCCATCCACAAACTGCCGCAATCAATATCAACGAGAATCGAATCTATATAATTGATAGATTTTTATATGCAATTCTTGCTTTCGAGCTTGATACTTTTAGTGATCAGAGTGAGTGTATTGATTATATTCCCAAACCAAAAGGAAAAGGGCCGGATGAATTTATCCTACCCTTCGATTTTATTTATGATGAGAATCGAGATTTATACTATATATCGGATTTGATGAACTATTGCATCTATGTTTATGATGCCGATTTTTCCGAGATCGATCGAATCAAATTACCGATACGACCGTTTAGAATTGCTCACTCAGAAAATTACCTATTTATTACTATTTATGACATGGCATATGGTGATAAGGCTGTTTATGCAATCGATCTGAACGATAGGGAAAACCATTATGGTTTATTTTCACCCTCCAATATTGGTACAAGGCTGGAAAAAGAAAAAAGAGATCGAATTATGATAGCACCGATCGATGATAAAGATGAGCATTTCTTTTTTACCAAAAGCTATCCTAATTTCAATATTTACGAATTCAAAGAAGAAAAAATTGGTCGAGTATTTACTTCTCCATCATTAGTGGGCATAAAACTACCTAAACCGGAATTAGTTATCAGGGAGAATGACAGAAGATTGTCGGCTGTGTTAGCCTTTAGCGACATTCATTATGAAGAGGATATGCTTTTTGTTCTCTCTACTTTGGGATGGAGTGAAAAGTTGCAAATCGGACGTTACATCATCATATTTGATAGAGATGGCAATACTCTGTGTGAACACAAGATATCTCCTTATGATGGTGGTGAAAATATTATCCGATTTGATTCCCAAAATGATGTCTTGTACTATTTCAGATTTGGTCAAATAAGAAAATACAAATTGGAGAGGTAGGGTGGATATGAGTCTATTTACAAAAACAATAATGTTTCTTAGTCTAACTGCAGTAATGATTTTATGCAGCAAACAAAGGAATAATATTTTTGATCGGGCGGATGCACAGTTAAATACTTATTCCAATCAAGTGAATCAAATCGAATTTGAGTTCATCGAAGAGATAAATTCTTTCACAGATGAGGACAATAACATTCTTGAATTTTCCCCCACTTATGGTACGATAAATTATGCTAAATCAATGATTTATATCTATGATAGATTCGATTTAGCTTTTTATGTATTTGATTTAGATAATTTTAGCGATAAGTCAACCCCTAAAAAAATTATCCGTAAAATGAAAGGTAAAGGACCCGGAGAATTACAATGGGTTAAAGATTTCAAATATCATAATGCTGAAAATGTTTTCTATATCTCAGATTTACACAACTACAGTATATATGTATATGATCTTGATTTCAATGAAATTAGTCGTCATAAAGTTGATTATCGCCCTTTCAAAATCAGCATTTGTAAAGATGGAATTCTGGTAAATAGCTATGATGGAATGCCAACCGCCGATTTTTCCATTGAAAGGATTTCAGAAACAGGGAGAAAAGGAATATTTACCACATCGGATCTATACAAAGATTTTATAGAAAGTTCACATGCAAATAAAATTTTTGCCAATGAAATATCGGATTCATTATTTGTAGTTGGTAGAACTTACCCAAATTTCAACTTGTATATTTGTTCTGCCAATGAAGTCTATAAGAAATTTACTTCTCCCGAGCAATTGAAAACCGGAACCTTTCCACGTCCAAAAATAGTTCAAAAGGACGGAGAAAGATATCAAAGTGCTTTAGTCGCGTACCAAGACATTTTCTTTTCAGAAAAAACTAAAAGAATCATAACTCTATCAACCGGAGGTGATCAAGCAAAAAAAATGAATGTGGATAGGTATATTACCATATACGATCTATCCGGTAACACTATCGGGCAGTTAAAATTGGATTTAGGTGGCGAAGATAGCATTCTTATTGACGAAAGAAATAACATAATCTACTACTTTTCTCGTAACAAAATTGCAAAATATAAAATGATTGAGAAGGAGAATTAAATGTATTTGTCACTTAAAGATGAGACAGTTCTAAGAATGGATGTTAGTAGAGTTCAAATTTATAAGCTGATATAAATGATTATGATGAGATTTTGAAAGAATGTAAATTAGTGAAGAAAAAAATGAAAAATTTTATAAAAATATTACAGCTTTATTATAGCTTATAACACAAGAAGATACATTACCGATTTGTCTTAGTTGCCACGAATTATTTAGCCAAATATGAAATTTAATCTTGACAGGTTTTTGTATGAAAAAGATTCTGTCTCCGTAGTAAATAAAAAAAAGGGAAGTAAAGATGAATTGTTTGAAATATTTTAAGATTCATTATCAAAATAAGCTCTCCGGCTTACAGCTATGCAACTCATTAAATAGCAAGCAATTCTGCTTCTTTACCCCCCCCCGCAACAACTATTCCAATCTATTAAAAATATTATGCTTTTTATAAGCATAGAAATACATTCCTGCTCGGAAGAAATAAGTTTATTCGGAGGCTCCTCTCTATGCTTTTTAACCTATTAGAGTTGAAGTACAATAAAGCCTTAGTTTCTGAAGATTTTGCAGGTCAGATTAAATGGAACTAATTGATAGACTTTTTGAGTTTGGAAAATATTGGGGTATAGTAAAATATTTTCACCCACACATATTAATAAATGATATAGATTGGGATAGTATATTTGTTGATCATTATCCAGATTTAATTATGGGAAATTCAAGTAAATATTTATCTGAGACAATTTATCAGATGCAGAAGTGCTTGAATGATCCATTTTGTGATTATACTATTCAAAATCAAAATCTGCTATTTGAACCTGATAATTCTTATCTTTTTTCAACTGATTTAATTATAAACATAAGAATTAACAATTATGAAGATTCTGAGAAGAATAAAAATTTTTTGATGAAAGCATTAAATGATATACCAAAAGCAAAAGGACTAATTCTTGATTTGCGCAATGATGATAAGGATGTTTTTGATATTAATAAGGTTTTTAAAGAGACTCAATTTTTTCAGCATTTTACGACTAAGGATATTCCGTTTCCGTGTTTTTTAGAAATATCCTATGAAGGATTCCCTCCATTTCATAATACTGAAAGCTCAATTTATCATAGTTCGGTGAAAATTTTTCACAATGGGTTTATGCAACCTGTTAAAAATAGTATTGAGTTACCAATGGTTATAATTCTAAATCACAATTCATGGATATCAAAGGAAATGTATGCATTAAATGCAGCGAAGAAAGCAGTAATTGTTACTGATGATTATATTGATTATTCTAAATTCAATCAAGGTGGATTTGAACAAATTGGATTAGCTAAAATTGGATTTCTTTTACGCAAAATGATTTATCAAGGAAATCAAAATGCACCTTTTTTTGATCGAAAAATTCAGAACCATCGTGATAGCGAGATTGTAAAATACTGTAAAGAGTTGCTTTATCAATTTAAAAATATCGAATGGAATAGAGAATCTATTGATTTAGTAAAGTCGTTAAATTTAAAACAGGATTTCTCAAGATATCAAGAAACTATTTTTCCTGAGGAAGCACTACGAGTTTTAGCAATATTTAAAATTTATACAATAATAAAATATTTTTTCCCTCATTTAAATAAGATCAAAGAAGATTGGGATGATGTTTTCAAGAGAAGTATACAGAAAGCCATTAAATGTAAAAATGCTGTAGATTTTTATTATATAATCAGAGAAATGACGGCTTGTTTAGGTGATTCTCATGTATTTGTTACTGGTTACACAAGATATTATGAAAATGCTGGTATACCACCATTCAATTGTAGTTGGGTAGAAGATAAACCAGTAATCACTTCATTTGTAGACGAGAAAACCTCAAAGCAATTCGGAATAGAAATTGGAGATATTATTCAAAAGATTAATGGAAAAAGCTACAAAAAGCGAGTTGATTTTTTAGCAAAAATGATTTCTGCTTCACGAGAAGAAATATTGATGCGGGATGTTATGAATGAATTATTAAAAGGAAAAATTTCAGATCAACGCACACTAATTATTGAAAATACTCGGGGAATAGAAAAGAAAATTACCTTTGAGTTAAAAGAAACTTACGAGAATGCGAAGTATTCCCAAAGAGATGAAATTGAAAAAATTACAAATAATATTTTGTATGTTGATTTAACGAGAGTAAGTGATAAACATATAAATATAATCAATGAAAACTTAAATAATTCAAGGGGTGTAATTTTTGATCAAAGAGGTTATCCTAATTTGGATGTAAAAAAAATTGTAGAGTTAATTACTTCTAAAAATAGAGTTTTTTGGGCACATTTGCAAGTTCCAGTTGTTTCTGCTGCTAACTTTCAAGATATAGATAGTAAATTAGAAATTATAAAAACATTATACGAGTACGTTTGTATTGAGAATGATAAAAGCATCCAATATGTAAATGTTGTAGTATTGATAGATGAAAACACACAGAGTTATGGGGAAACTTCTGCTATGTTCCTTAAAGACAGTTGTAAGGCAACACTCATTGGAAGACAAACTGCCGGCGCAAATGGTGATGTATCCTTATTGGGTTTACCAGGAAGAATTGCAATATATTTTACTGGTATGACTTCATTCTTATCAAATGGCATAAATGAACATCAAAATGGTATTAGTCCTGATATATATGTTGAGCAGTCTTTAACTGGTATAAGAGAGAATAGAGATGAAATTTTAAATAGGTCAATTGAATTTTTAGAAAAGAACAATTATTCTTTATTTTATAAAGAATGAAATATCAAAAAGGAGGTTCGCATGCTAGAATTCCAAATTATTGAGATCATTGTTGATTCAATGATTGATGATGACACTAAAGATATTGGAAAAGGCGACGGTTGTGTTGCTCCATCTGGATCTTGTGTTGACAAATCCCATTGCAAACCCGTATTTTAAGATACGGATCAAACAATAGGATACTCCTATTTTTTTATCAAACTATAATTAATAGAGAGTATCCTTTTTTATGTTAATTTATTTATAGAAGGAGAAAAGAATGAACATTTCAAAAGATTTTTATTACAGACAACAAAATAATAAAATTATATTAACAAAAAAAAACACACAATATATCTATTTGTTAAATGAAACTGGACAGATAATATTTAATGCTATGAGAAAAGAAGATAGTTTAAAGAATTGCTATGATCTAGTTTTAAGATATTTTATGAAATTAGGAGAAGAAAAGAATAAAATAACTGAAATTTTTAATCAAGTTCAGAAAAATTTATATAAAATTGGTATCTTTGAAGAGAATGGAATTGGTAAAAACATTTCTAAAGGAGATAAGAAGTTAGAACAAAAAAACACTCATTTGATTCGCGAACTATATAAAGATGCTTACGAGAATGAGGTACCATTAGATGTGCAAATTGAAATTGAAAGAATGTGCAATTATAATTGCTATTATTGTTATTTAAATGGCAGTAAAAATATTTCACAAAGCCATAAATTGAGTATTGTGCAAATTCAAGCTTTGTTCGACAATCTGCATGATCTAGGAACAAAAAGCATTATTATTAGTGGTGGGGAACCATTTTTGAGAGAAGATTTATGTGATCTTTTAGAGCTATCAACAAACTATGGTTTTGAAATAAGTATTTTTACGAACGGTAGTCTTATAGATGATAGACATATTGAAGTTCTTAAAAAAATTAGATTACATTCATTACGGATTAGTTTTTATGGCACGGAAGGTGATTATGATAGAATTACTAAACGTAAAGGTTATTTCAAAACCGTAATGAATGTGTTGGAAAAACTAACCAACAATAATATAGAATTCTATCTAGCTTTCCCAATTACAAGATTAAATACATCATCTTTTTCTTTTATAAAAGAATTAGAAAAAAAATATCTTGTTGCTTACAATTACAAAATTGAAAATTCCTACAGTGGAAAAAATGTTAATGTTGCAGAAGACGTTAATTTACCCTATAATGATAGTTTTATTAAAAATAATGTTAAAAAAACAATAAAAAAAATAAAATATTCAGATGGTACAACATGTGGAGGAGGTATTACAAAAGCCGCAATTGATGTAAAAGGTAACGTTTACCCCTGTTACGATTATATATATCCAGTTGGGAATGTAAAAACTACAAATTTTTCAGATATTTGGCATAATTCTCCTGATTTGAAAAAATTTCGTTCAATAGTAAAATCTAATATTAAAAGTAAATTTTGTTCATCTTGTAAATATGAGGAATTTTGTGTATATTGCATTGCAAAAAACATGGTGTTTAATGGTAGTTTTGATAAATTTACCATAAAGCAATGTGAATCGGCTATACGGGATTACAATATTTATAATTTATTATAGAAAACTAAATATGTTGGAGAATGAACGTGAATGATATTAAGTTTGATATAGTTAATTTTTATAATTAAAGATATAAGATAAATGACATCCAAACTATTTTTAAAGAGTATTATAATACGCAATATATGTATAATTTTATAAATAAATCCAGAATAATAAGTATTCTTGCTATTTTTCTATTATTTTCATGCACAAAGAATTATGAAAAAACTTTTTTGTCTAAAATTAGCTTACATGAAAAATTAATTATTGAGGCAGCAAGTGTTAGTGCTGCTTCATTAGATTATTTCCAATCTGACAATGATTATATCTTTTGGATTGATAGAAACCAAATGACTTTATTTATTTATGATTGGAATGGAATTTTCATAAGAAGATTTGGTGAAAAAGGGCATGGACCTGGTCAATTCAATTACATAGAGAGAATTTCTACTTTAGAAAATAAATATATCATCACTGATATTGGTAAGAGAAAATTTATGGAATTCAATTGCAATTTTGACTTTGTATCTGAATATAGCTTTCCTGAATCTTACAATATTAATCAATGTCAACTTTATCTATATCAAGGGTCTTATCTAACCTATTGCAATAGTAATGAATATGATGATAGTGATTTTTATCAAGTCGTTAGTCTAAACAAAGTAAACAATACCTTTACAGATTTTGATAAACTTTTTGAGATTGACAAAACAAAAAAGAATCCGGTACTGATAGATTTTTTTGGAAACAAAATTTATTATGATATTAACCTGTATGACAATTTGATAGCTATTTATCATACAGGAAATGTTAATAATTTTGACATTGAAATTTATAATCTTAAAGGAATAAAAATTTTTACAATTGACCATCCTGTTAAGAAAATCAAATTAATGGAAATATCAAGAAATCTAATCCAAAACCAATATAAAGAGATTCAAGAAAAATATCCATCAATTCAAGTTGGGAAAATTCCTAATTACTATCAAACCGTAAATGATTTGAAATTTGATTCAAAAGGCAATTTATGGATAATGAGATATTCAGAAGATTATAATCAAAGCATATTTTCAGTCTATAATAAAAACCTTGAATATATAGGCAATGTATACATTGATTATCGTTCAAATGAATTTGTGCTCTCTAAAAATAAACTAGCCATAAGTATATCATCTTTACATAATTATCGCGAGGAAGATTTTATTATTGTTTATGATATAAATTATTGAAATGCAACAATCAATCATAATTTCAATTAGAAATTTAATGAAGAATTATTTCGATGTCATTCATAATTAATTCAGTCCGAAAGTATCAAATTTCGATAGTTCTCGGCTCCCTCTCCATCTTCCTCCTCTCCTTTCTGATCCTGCCAACTCCATTAATAACGAGAAGGATATTGGAAGGGATTGGCAATTTGGCAAATTGCCCTACAGTGCTATAAAAACGCAAGTTAGCATACGGAGAAAAAAAATGAAATTCTATTATGACAATAATATACATTTTATCGACACTAATTACACAGGCAAATATATAGTTTATTCACCTATTAATCATAAAATGATAAAATGTAATAAAATATTATATGAAATTATAAATTTATTTATCAATCTTAAGAAGGATGTTCCTAAAGCAGAAATTATAAAAAATATTAAAAAAACTGCTAAACTTGAAATAAGTTCATACGAATTTGATAAGTTAATTTCAATTCTGAATGACAAAGGAATTCTTTTTTCTCAAAAAAAGGACTTTGTTGATTCTATTAATACTATTCAGTCAATTTATGAAAAAAAAAAAGATGTAGAACATCAATTACGATTTAAGTATATCTCACTTCATCTAACACATCAGTGTAATTTTAATTGTTACTATTGTTATGCGAAGAGTAATATGCTGATGAAGAAAGAATTAACAACACAACAATGGAAAAAAA
Source organism: uncultured Candidatus Cloacimonadota bacterium (assembly GCA_964433675.1). Lineage (GTDB taxonomy): Bacteria > Cloacimonadota > Cloacimonadia > Cloacimonadales > TCS61 > CAYSSJ01. The sequence continues at coordinate 72,776 of CAYSSJ010000007.1, read as the reverse complement.
TCATCACAAAAATTATCAATATAACCGATAAATTTATTTTTACGGGTGGTGAACCACTATTGAGAAATGATTTGTTGGATGTATTAAGCTTTCTTAAATGCTATAAGCCTGATGCGAAAATAATTTTGATGACAAACGGTAGTCTTTTTAATGAAAATAATATTGAAATTTTTGACGCTTTAGTTGATGTAATTAATGTCAGCATTGATAGTTTGGATAAATTAATACAATCAAATAATAGAAGCAGTTTCGGATTTGATAATATACTATCATTATTACAATATTTTGCCTTACACAATCCCAAAAAAATATTTGTAAGTTGTGTTGTCACAAAACATAATATCGCTCAAGTAAATCAATTAAAAAAAACTTTAGCTAATAAATTTCATATTGAGAATTTTAATTTTACTTTTCAAATGCCAAACAGTAAAAAAGATATTGATGATAATCTACTTCTGACTGTCGAACAGGTTAAGAGGGAAGGTTTGTTAAATACTTATAAAGACAAAAATTTTACACCCAAAAAAAGAATATGTGGTTTTGGATTGAATACTATTGCTATTGATTCGTCAGGCAATGTATTTCCTTGTCATCTTTTTATCAAGCCCACAATGAGTTACAAAATTTGTAATATACTGAACAAAGACTGGGAACAAGCATATAGAAATTCTAAAATAATTAATGAAATTAAAGATTTTAATATTTTTAAAGTTGATAAATGCAAGAAATGTAACTATAAATATTTATGTGATGGTATCTGTCCTGGCAATTCATGGGAAGTATTTGGAGATATATATAAATGTGTTGATTATGTGTGTGAATTTAATCAAATTATGGCAAAACAACGACTATTAGAAGTTGAAACAGAATCTATAAAATTAATGACATAGATTAAATAATTGATAATTTCAATTAAATTTGGAGGGAATATGAAGTTATTATTATTAATAGTATTTACACTAATATTAATAGGGTTTATTATATACTCCTCATTAATTTTTTCTCAGAATAAAAGGGATATATGTTTAGACTTACATGAAGAAGTTGATTTTTTTGATATAGATGAAGATTTTTATGTCTTGAACTATGGAGAAATACGTTTTTTTAACGCAAATGAAGTTAGCATTTTCAATCAAGAAGCGTATTATATCTATCATATCGAAAACAGAACAGCTACAAAAATTGCTGAAAAAGGACATGGTCCGGGTGAATTTCAATTCCCGTCTCCATTGGTTCAACTCGGTGAACGATTTTATTTTACGGATTCCCGAAAACATGTCATTATAATGTTTGATAGTAACTACCAGTTATTGCAGGAAAAACGATTGGACAATAAACCTCTGACCGTATTCAAGTTTCATGATGAACTGCTTGGGATAGTGCATAAGGCAAATTCTAGCGGGAAGATAATAACTTTTTATGATAGCGATCTGAATATAAAACATTCCGTTATCGATTCTGCGGACATGATTCAAGGATATGCCGAACCTCTGCAATATTTTCTATACGAGTGGGCTAAATACAAAATAATCGGAAGCAGACTTTATATTTTCTTTACCGGATTACCGGTTGTTCAGATTATTGATTTAGAGGAGAACACTTCTGTTTTTATCAATTATGAGAAAGAGCTTTCTTTTAAGCCAACGACTGCAAAGATTACCTTGGAAGAAATCGTACTTTATTATATGATTCAAATCAATGATTCAAATGTTACAAATCAAACGATTTCATTACGGATAAATAACTTCGGGACAAAAAAAAGTGATAAACCGCAATCCTATTTTGCTGAATTTGATTGCCGCACGAATCAAGTTTCAATGTTGGAACTTAATTCTGCGATTAAGTTTTCTCCTATCCTATATTATGATAATCACTTCATTCAATTTGATGATGAAGAAGAGAAAATAAATATTTTCAAAAAAATAATGAAAGCAAAATGATTAATATTTTGACAAGTTTTATTCGAAAATATATTAGTAGATTTACCTTAAGTTTTGTTCTCGGCGCTATTCTAATATTCCTCCTCTCCCTTCTGATCCTGCCAACTCCATTAATAACGAGAAGGATATTGGAAGGGATTGGCAATTTGGTAAATTGCCCAATGGTAAAGTGGTACGGGGATAGAGCTGGTTTGAAAAGAAAGGACAATTTGGCAAATTGTCCTACATAAGGCAATTTAGTAAATTGCCCTACGGTGCTACAGGAAAGCAAGAGAGCATACGGAGAAAAAAAATATAAAAAAAGACAAAAAACTTGACAAGCGATAGCTTGCTTATTATTTTTTGTCCAGCTTCTAAATTAAAAAGCAAGGAGGCGATATTATGAGTAGAAAAGATGCTCGCAGATTAGAGACTATCTTTCTGTCTAATATGCTGACTGCTCATAATATGCAAGTAATTAATCTACCCCCCCCCCCCCTTCAAGATCCGTTTAAACCAAGTAAAATTATGCTCAATAAAAATAGCTAACTATGCCAGAACAAAGAAATATCACATCTTCTATATCGGGAAGAATAAGTTCATCCATCCAACCCTCTCTATGAGAGATTCCCCGCATAGAGAGGGCAATGATTTCCCGATAATGGGTAAGTCAAGGGGGATCCTTCCTGGTTAACTCGCACAGGAAGAGAAATATCAATGTGAGTAAAAAACGAAAAATAGGAGATAAAAATGGATTTACTAGAATTTAAAGTAATAGACTTCCCTGAATTATCTGATTATCTATTAGATGATGTTAAATGTGGTAGTTGTGGTGGATTATTCTGTGGTGGGGCAGGAGGAATATCTACGCCAGATGATGACGATGATCAAGATACAAATAATGATGACTGATTTTCGATTGTGCAGGCAAAATTCATATTCTAATTGTAATATAATAACTGATAATGTATTTTAAAAAAAACAATAGTATATTCCCCCCTAATTTATTGGGGGGATATACTATATTTTAAGAAAGGAGAAAAATTGTGGTGAAAAGATATCATCCCATTAAAATTAATGAAAATGAATATGTATTATATTTCCCCGAATTTCAAGAATTATTTGAAGTAAATAGATCGTCATTTAATATATTAAATGATTATCATGAAAATAATATGAAGACCGTTCAATTAGCAAAAAAATACAATTTGGATGTTAACCAGATAAATGATTATTTATTATTGACTGAAGAAAAAATTGATAATATGAAATCTATCGATCCATATTCCTCTCCAGAATCTCTGGAACTTAAGATTAATACGACACATAATTGTAATTTGGAATGTACCTATTGTTATGCAAATAAATATCGAGAAAGCAGTTTAAATATGACTGAAAAAACGGCCGACAATGTTATCGAATTTATAAATCATGAATTTAACAATTTCAAGAAAATCCATATAACTTTCTTTGGAGGTGAACCATTTCTAAATTTTAATATAATTGAATATATGTGTGTTAAAATAATGAATAATAATGCAAATAGCAAGGAGTATTCATTCAGTGCGATAACAAATGGTACTATCTTATCATACCATATATTAGAAATATTAAAAAAGTATAACTTTAGCCTAACTATTAGCATAGACGGGCCACCAATAATTCATAATAGACTTAGAAAATTTAACAACAATAGAAATACATTCAATGTAATGTATAAAAATGTTAAGCAGTTGCTTAAAAACAACATAGCACTAATGTATGAAGCTACTTATACTTCATTACATAAAAAGATGAATATTTCAAAAAATGAGGTTTCTAAATACATAAACGAAATTGGAATTAATAATGGATATATTGTTAATGTCAGTAATGCAATTGATCTTAATTTTAAAGAAAAGCAAAAATTTTCGAACAATATAGAAGATTTCTATAATGAGTATTTTTTTTCAGAAGCCTTATATAATTTCGCGAACAAATTATCATCAAAATATATATGCAATATAGGCAAAACTCATTTTATAGTTACCCCTAAAGGTGACTTATTCCCTTGCCAATTATTTATTGATGACTCTAAAAAATATTTTCTGGGCAATGTAAATGCCGAGAATGTTAAATTAGATTTTGATAAAAACCTTTCGAAGCTTAAACCTCTAGATAAAGACATAAATAAGAACTGTAAAAAATGTTGGGCCAGGAATATATGTAAAGATTGTCCTGGTTTTTATTATGATAGGACAACAAAAATAAATTATGATGAAGAGTACTGTAATAAGATACGAAAATCACTCGAGTTGTTTTTAAAAAAATTATACTTAATTCGCAAAGATAATCAAAAATATCGAAAACTGTTAATGTATTTTAAAAAAAGGAAAGATGATATAATAAACTTTTGAGGAGGATAAATGAGAAGAGCATTTATTGCAACCATAACTTTACTAATGCTTTCTTGTTCGGTCAAGGAGGAAGATGTAACATATTATAATGTAATCGATAGCATAGAAATTGAAGAACCAGCCATGCTATTTCCTATGGGACTTTTTCAAGAAAATAGAATTCTGGCAGTTGATATCTACTCAAAGGATGTAATAATGCTCTCTCTTGAAGATGGAAAAATCATCAGCAGATACGACCAAACCGGAAGAGGTCCCGGGGAATTGATAGATCCTTGTTCCTTAGATTTTATCGAGAACAGTATTTGGGTGGGCGATAGAAAGAATAATAAGATTATCAAAATCCAATATGATGAAGTAGAGAACTTATTTACCTTTATAAAAGAATTTCGCATTGATGGCAATTTGTTTTCGAAGACAATAGTAAATAATGAATATATTTTGGCTTCTGTTTGGGGAGATGTTAACAACATATATCTTTATGATTTTGATGGGAATTTATTGAGTAAGGACAATCTAGCTGAAAGAAATGAGGACGACATTACCACGATAACGGATATGATGGAGAATGCAATTCTACTAGCGAGTTATAATGATTTTATCATCTCAACAAATATAATTTCAAAAGAAATATTCATTTATAAGATAGAAGAAGATTATGATTTCAAGTTGCTAAATCGAATTCAAATCGATAGTTTCAGCAAAGGCTATGTTATTGATGAAACCAATGAATATGTCGGTTTACTTCCAAAATTTGTTTTTGATGATATGTTTTATGTTAGCATTAATCCAAAAATAGCGGACAATTTATATTATTTTTATAGTTATGATTATGAAGGCAATATGCTGGGAAAATACCGAATCGGTCATTCTCCCTTTGACGAGGTTTGTGGTATAGCTTTTTCGGAAGATGGCAATAAACTATGGTTTATGGACTTTATAACTGATGATAAAATGATTTATTTAGCTATAAGAGAAGAAGTATTAGAGGTAAAATGAAAAACAACCCGGTTTATTTCTTCCTAAAGAGATTTTTTAAAAGGCACACTTCAAGTTTAATCCTCGGCGCCATTCTAATCTTCCTCCTCTCCCTTCTGATCCTGCCAACTCCATTGATAACCAGAAGGATATTGGACAGGACGATCCCGGAGCAAAATCTGCAGGAATTGGTCATACTAATTCTTATAGTCTTCGTTTTGTTATCCATTACCAAGATTATCAGCTATTTCCAAGGATTGCTTTTTTATAAGATCAATAGAAAAGTAATACTTGATATTCGCCTGGATTTACTTAAGAAAGTAAACAAATTGCCTCTGCGAATCAGCAAAACCTATTCCAGCGGTTATCTAATATCTCGCATAAATGACGATACCGGAAGATTACAAAGTCTTTTCGCCGACACGATCATCAACATTGCCAAAGATGTATTGACTTTTCTGGTTGGCTTAACAGCTATTTTTTTCATTCATTGGAAATTGGCGCTTGTTTCCATCATAATATTGCCATTTTACATCGTTTCGACTGTTTATTTTAGCAAAAAAGTAAGAGAACAATCGAAAATTTATTATGAAGACAGTGCTCAAACCACCAGACAATTGGAAGAATCGCTCAGTATGCTGGAGTTGAGCAAAATCTTTCTGCGCTATAAATACAAACTCTTACGCTACTTTCAGGCGGCAAAGCAAGCTTTTCGCTCCGATATAAAACTCGGCAGAACATCATTTTTGAACAATGCAGTTACCGGATTCATCGGAGGTATTGCCCCTATTGCTATCATTGGCTATGGTGGCTATGAGATTATCCAGGGTAGGTTGACCATCGGTTATCTGGTGGCTTTCAATACATTCGTTGGATATTTATTCGGTCCGGCAAGTCGTCTCGTCAATGTCAATATCCAAATCCAAAGAGCATTGATGGCTCTGCAGCGAGTTCGGGAATTATTTGATTTGCCGGAGGAAGAATTTGCAAAAGAGTTTGAAATGAAGGAAGAGATTAGAAATATAGCATTCGAAAAAATAACTTTTTCATATGAACAGAGAGAATTGTTATCTAACGCAACTCCGGATGAGAATATGCCCTCGAAAACAAATAATGCAGAGACTAAGAACCACGAGAAAAATGTGTTGACGAATATCTCACTATATATCGAGAGAGGTGAGAAAATCGGTATAGTAGGTAGTTCCGGTGCCGGTAAAACTACTCTGCTTAGATTATTGAGCGGTCTTTATCTGCCGGATGAAGGAAGTATAAAAGTTAACGATAGAGTTTTGAGTAACGGAGAAGTAGTGGCATTTCGTAAATACATAGCTGTGGTCGAGCAAGAGCCGTTTTTGTTCAACGATACTATCTACAACAATATTCGTTTCGGAAACACCAGAGCAACTAAGGAAGAAATTATTCTCGCTGCCAGACAATCCCACAGTGAAGAGTTTATCAGTAATATAGATGAAGGGTATGATGCTATTGTAGGAAATAAAGGATGCAATCTGTCAGTAGGTCAAAAGCAACGTTTGGCAATAGCTCGTGCACTGGTAAAGAAACCGAAAATTCTCATTCTCGATGAAGCTACTTCCAATATCGATCCCCTCAGCGAAAAATTCATCATGGATACGATTTACAATTTACCCAAAGACATGATTGTCATTATCGTAGCACACCGTCTCAGTACAATTAGATATTGCGATAAAATTGTGATCTTGGGTAATGGAATGATTATCGAAACCGGCAGCCATGACGCGCTTGTAGAAAAAGCAGGTAAGTATTTTGAAATGTTGAATATTAATGTGCGTACTCCAAAGTCTTCAATATCTCTCAAAAAAGAAGAAGAAAACACATTTCAAGAAGATCGGACTTGACATTAATTAAGAATATGATCTACTAAACCAAAAATAAGAGGAGGAACAATAATTGAGTAAGAAATGTATCCTAAATGTGAAAGCAGAGATAATCAATATAAGCATCAAATCATGTTTTCGAATAATTGCTCTATCCTAAAACTATTATCATATTGAAATTTCTTATCAGAATCGATAATGATGGATAGTACAAAAAAGCTTATATATAGGTCGATATCTCTATGCTGAACTTGACTAAGTTCTCCATCAACCGGCCGGTTACCATCAGCATGATCTTTGCTATCATAGCGTTAGCAGCGGTGTTTGTGCTATCTTTGTTACCCATCTCCTATTTCCCCAATGTAGAATTTCCCCGTTTGAATGTAAATACATATTGGAGCGGGGCATCACCCGAGGAAGTAGAGAAACACATCACCGCTCTGGTGGAGGAAGCCGGCTCGACTCTGCAAGGGGTGAGGGAGGTGAATTCCACTTCCTCTGTGGGCAGGTCTTCCGTGAGATTCTATTTCGATCGTAATATAGACCTGGAGTTTGCCCGCTTCGAGCTGAATGAGAAGCTTCATCTTATCCGTGATAGATTGCCGACACAGGCTCAACCGCAAATCCAAGCTTATATCCCCAGTCAGTATGAGCATACTGCTTTTCTGGAATACGGTATCTCGGGAGCTTATGAGACTTGGGAACTCAAAGAAATGGCGGAGAAACTGTTTTTGTTCAGACTATCCGCTCTCAATGGCATTTCCGATGTTTCCATCAGAGGAGCACGTGAGCGTGAGGTAGTAATAGAGCTGAGGGAAACAAGCCTCGATCAGGTAGATTACCAAAAAGTACGCCAAGCATTGATAGAATATGGGAATAGGATCTCAGTAAGCAATCTGAGAGACAAAGGAAGAACGATGAGCATCATGCTGGATGATTCATTTAATGATTTACACGAGATCGGCAAGTTAGAGATTGTTCGTGATAGAGGCGATAGAGTCAGACTTGGCGAGATCGCGCTAATAGACTACGGTTTGGCGCAGGCACGCACGCTGAGGCGATATAATGGAGAACCTCAGGTAGTTCTTACTATTACAAAAGAGAACAGAGCCAATGCAATCGATCTTGCAGCAAAAACAAAACGAGTGTTAGAAGAACAAGCCGAGCTCCTACCGACTGATATCACGATGGTCAATATTTCCGATGAAGCGGCGGAGATAACCAAAGATATGAAAGTGCTCTATCAGCGTGGTATTTTCTCACTGCTGATCATTTTCACCGTGCTTGTCATCTTCCTCAGAAATTTCAAATCGACCTTAGTGGTTGTAACTACCATCTTTCTTTCCATAGCGCTTACTTTTATTTTGATGTTTCTGTTTCGTATCGGTTTAAATATGATCTCTCTGGCAGGTCTTGCGCTTGGGTTTGGTATGATAGTGGACAATTCTATTGTGATCTATGAGAACATATTCCGCAATCAGAATCGGGGATTATCCCGTCGGGATGCTGCTCTTATTGGAGTGCGAGAAGTTGCCCTGCCCATAGTCGCCTCCACATTTACCACCATGATCGTGTTTGCCCCATTTCTCTTTATGCAGGGTGATTTCAAAATCATCTATATGCCTTTTGTGAATACTATGGTGCTCTCACTCTTCAGTTCCTTGTTTATCTCCTTCACCTTTATTCCTTTTGCCAGCACCCATATTCTGGCTCATTCTTCCGGGAAAACAATCTCGAAAGAGGAGTTTTATTTCAATCCGAAATTGAATTTCTTCCAAAGAATCTTGAAGATCCTGCTCCGATTCCGTGTGATCTGGATCATCCTAGTTCTTATATTTCTTGGCTATACTATCTGGATTTTCTCAGATAAAGTAGATAAAGGTTATGTATGGACTTTTCCCAGAGACGATTATCTATCCTTGCGAGTCTATATGCCTACCGGTTCCAATATAGAACAAACCGATTTCATCATCAGAGAATTTGAAGATCTCCTCTATGGCGAAAATGTGGAATCTTGGAATACTTATGTGAGCGGTACTTATGGGCGCATCAGGATAGATTTTGACGAGGAGACCAAGAAGACAGCTTACCCGCTCATTATGCGCGAAAAGCTAAAGGCTTATGCAGTAAATTATGGTAATACCCGTGTCTATGTATGGGGATTCGGACCTTCGTTCGGTGGTACCGGCGCAACTTTTGCCAATTTCCATCTCAAACTGAAAGGTTATAATTATGAAGAATTGGAAAAGGAAGCTTATAATCTGAAAGCTTTTATGGAAAGTTATTCTCGCCGCGTTGCTAATGTGAATGTTCATGCTCTTTCACAGTGGCAGGATGATATCTTGTATGAATATGAAATTTCATTCGATCGAAAGCAGATGGCAGCTCATCGTGTAGATATCGATTCTATTATTTGGCAGTTATATGTATTGCTTCAAAATCAGGAGGGGTTTGTACAGCAAAATATCGGTAATCGTGAGTACAGTTTTACCATCAAGGAAGATGACGAGGATTTTGATATCAATGCTCTTCGCAGTTTCATCTGTTACAATCGCGACGGGCAGAAAGTCACCCTCAGCAGTATTGCAGAGATAAATAAGGTCGAGGTAATGAGCAGGATAGACAGGCAAGATAGATTATATCAGCGAGGTATCAATTTCGATTTTAGAGGCAGTCCCAGGTTGGGACGAGAATTTGTGGATGAGCTGATAGATTATTATCCGTTACCTTTGGGATATGTATTGGAAAGAGATGATGATGCTCTGCAAAGCGATGATGAGGAAGATAGGAAGTTGATATTGATTCTGATAGCCTCAATCATATTGGTTTATATGTCTCTGGGAGCGCTATTCGAGTCTTTTCGTTCACCGTTTGTGATCATATTGGCATTACCTTTGGCATTTATCGGTGTCACTTATATGTTTTATTTTTTTGATGAGACTTTCAATGCTTATGCCCGAATGGGTCTAATCTTACTTGCCGGGATCGTGGTGAACAATTCCATCATACTTGTCTATCGCATCATCCAGCTTCAAGAGCATGGGATAGCTCTGAACAATGCTATTTTGCAAGCTACACGAGATCGAGCCAGACCGATTGTGATGACTTCCTTGACAACAATTATGGGTTTGATACCTATGCTCATCAGAACTGATGTGGATAAAGGAGATTTTTGGAGGATGCTGGCTTTTTCTACTATAGGTGGTCTGACAGCTGCGACTATTTTTTCCATAATAGTCACACCGGTTTTGTATCGTATATTCCATAGAAAAAAAGTGGAGCACAGGTTAGAATGATGAAAAGAAAACATGTGGGGCAAATTAATAATTTTCCCTACGGGAAGATAAAAATAGAGATATAAAGAGGTTACTATGAAACAAAGGATATTATTATTATTGATGTTCGCTTTTGTATTAACAGGATGCGACTGGAAGTTTTGGCAGGAAGACACAGCGACTCCGGAGGCTCCCGGCACTTTTGCCGCAAAGATGCCGGTGGTTGTATCTCCGGCCAAACTGGATACACTCACCATTTTTATCTATGCCAGCGGTACACTGTTTGCTTCCCGCAAAGCCGATATTCTTTCGGAAACAAGTGGTAGGATTTCCGAGGTGTTTATCGAGGAAGATAGGATCGTAAATGAAGATGAGGTTATCGCTCAAATCGATATCGACGAACTCTTCTTAGAAGAAAAAAGATTGAACTTGGAGAAAGATAAGGCATTGGGAGAACTCTCGGCTTGGAAAGCTATGGATGACAGTATCGATGAGGAGCAGTTAAAAATTCGCACCGGCTTGAAAGAGATAGAGATCGAGCTTGAGAAACTGCGATTGCAAATCGAAAGAGCTCAGATAAAAGCACCGTTCACAGGCACGATCACAGATTTCAATCTGGAGAAGGGGATGTATGTTTCGACCGGTTCAAAGATTGCCTCGATTTATGATCTGAGAAACTTAAATGTCGATGTGCGTATTCTGGAATCGGAAATAACCCGGATTGAAATTGGTCAGCCGGCGGTGATTCAGTTCCCCGGCAGAAAGGGGAAATTATATTATGGTAGGATAGAATCTATTGCTCCGTTTATCGACAGAAGTTCACGCACTTGTCGGGTTAGAGTCCGGCTGGTAAATGACGGTTATCTGCGTGAGGGGATGTATGCTGAAGTGAAGATCGGTACAAAAAGACATGCGGACAAAATTCTGATACCCAAAGATGCATTATTGGTCCGCGATGGGAGAAAACTGGTCTTTGCTGCCGAGGAAGGTAAGGCAAAATGGCAATATGTGGAAACTGGTTTGGAAAATAATGCGCTCTTGGAAATCACAGATGGTGTGTTACCCGACCAGCAGATTATTATTGACGGACATTTCTCTCTCTCACACGATGCCAATATCGAAGTGACAGAAGTAATCCCTTATGAAAAATTTAGAGATAGGTTTTAGGCATATCGTAGGACAAGATACCATCTTGTCCAAAGCGTTGCAGGAGAATAGCATGTGTAAGAGCACGGGACAATTTGATAAATTGTCCTACGGAACTTATGTAGGACAAGATACCATCTTGTCCAAAGCAATGCATGAGAATAGCATGTGTAAGAGTGCGGGACAATTTGATAAATTGTTCTACGGGACTTGTGTAGAGCAAGATACCATCTTGGCGTGCGAGATAATCAAAGGTAGATTATGAAGATTACAAAGATTTGTATCAATCGTCCTATCACGGTGATAATGTTTTATCTCTTGATCCTGTTTGCCGGGATTGTTTCTTTCGTTCAGTTACCGATCGAATTTTTGCCTGATCTAAGTTATCCGAAACTGACGGTGATAACTTCATACGGTAATGCCTCACCTCAGGAAATTGAGGAGATGATTACCGATCCGATAGAAGAAGTGGTTTCTACCCTCAAAGATGTGCGTCGCGTTACCTCAATATCCAGAGACGATGTCTCTATCGTTACTCTGGATTATAATTGGGGGACGGACATGAAATATGCATCTTTGCAACTGCGCGAAAAGTTGGATAATTTACGTTATCGTTTACCCAACGAGGCTGAGCGTCCCAATATTGCCAGATTGGACCCTTCCGAAGCTCCGATCATGTACCTATCTGTCTCCGGAAAAGATGCTGATGATATCAGTACCATCCAAAACACAGCAGAGAACTACATCAAAAAAAGATTGCTGCAACTAAGCGGAGTGGCTGCTGCCGATATTATCGGTGACTTGGAAGAAGAGATCCAAATCCAACTGGATAGAACTAAAATTAATAGTTTCGGGTTAAAGTTTGATCAAGTTGCTGATCGGATAAATCGAGCAAACATCAGAATCCCGAGTGGAAGCATCCGGGAGGGATTTTATCGATTCAACATTAGAGTATCGGGTGAATTTAGAACGATTGAAGATATCGAAAACACCCCTATATCATATTCTGATGATGGTAGTGTGATTTTTCTGGGGGATGTTGCTACCGTGAGAAGAACTTTCAAAGATGAGAGCAGCATAACCAGATTGAACCGCAATCGCACACTCGGTATCATGATCCGAAAAGAAGCCGGAGCAAACACGGTGAGAGTTTGTGATACAGTCAAAAAAACTCTGGCAGAATTCGAAACAGAATATCCCGATCTTCACTTTCATGTTTCCGTTGACCATTCTCATTTTATCAATGATTCTATCAGAGGAGTTTTGGAAGCTATCTTTATCGGAGGTTTACTCGCTTTTCTGGTACTTTTTTTGTTCCTCAGCGACCTTAAAAGTCCGCTTCATATTGCCATAGTGATTCCGATAGCAGTTCTGGCTACTTTTATAATGATGTTTTTTGGTAATATTACGATCAATATCATCTCTCTTTCCGGAATAGCACTGGGAATCGGGATGCTGGTGGATAATTCTATCGTCGTCTCAGAAAGCATATTCAGATATCGTGAAGAAGGGAATAACTGGCTTCTGGCAGCATTCAAAGGAACTAAAGAGGTCGGGATGGCTATCACCGCTTCCACTTTGACGACTATAGCAGTATTCCTGCCTCTCCTTTTTGTAAAAGGAATTGCAGCTTCTCTGTTCAAACAGCAAGCTATGACGGTTGCTTTCGCTTTGCTAGCTTCACTTTTGGTCTCTGTCACTCTTCTGCCGATGCTGGCTTCTCTGCGGGAACGTTCCAAAGAAAAACCGGGAAAAAAGGAAAAGTTCAAATCTAAGCCAAAGAGAAAATGGTTGCTTCTGCAAAATCGGTTGATTTCAATTAGCTTGATTCCGATCAAAATTTTTGTAAAGTTTATCGTTTTTCTGGCACGATTGGTTAACATACTGCTTGCTTATGCTTGGAAGTTGGTCGGATCATTTTTAAAACGGATCTACAAAACTTTTCAGAAAATTTTCATTCGTGCTCGTGAGCGTTATTTGCTCATATTATCAAAAGCACTGGACAATGTTTTACCTACTTTGTTGATCTTTTTGGTCGTTTTCGGGATTAGTTTGCTAATTCTGTGGTGGCACGAAAAAGAGTTTTTCCCCGAATTCGAACAACCAACCTTTACTATCTTATTGAAATTAGAACCCGGCACATCCTTATCTTCGACAGATGAAATAGTTCGCAATATCGAAGCAAAACTGGAAAGCGACCATAGAGTGAAAGACTTTTTTTCTTCGATCGGAAGATCAACCGATGACAAACTCTCTTATTATCTGGAGCGGTCAAAAACCGATAATTTGGCAGAGATCAAGGTTAATATCCACAGAAGATACAAGACGGAAGATGTTATAGATAAGATGCGAGAAGAGCTCATTAAGCTACCGGTAGGATATGGTTTTACGCGCGGGGATAATGAATTGCTCTCACTTCTGGATCTGGGGGAGATGGGGCTTGTGCTCAGGATCTACTGTTTGCAACTCGACAAAATGGAAGCTCTCGCTGCCCAAATAAATAGAAGGATCATAGAAAGTGACATATTTTACGATGTAAAATCCGATTATGATAATAAAACTCCCTATATTCATATGAAGATCGATCGTGATGCGCTGGCTCTATACAATATAGATGTTGCCAATATATCGCGGGCACTGAGGACCTATGTAGCCGGTGATAAGATAAGTGATTTCCATCTATTCAGCGATAAGATTGATATCACTTTGCAGAGTGATGAAACTCTCGATTTGGATGAACTTCTCAAAATGAATATTGTCTCGGGTGGCAATTTGTATCCGTTGGCTACATTTGTGACAGCAGAAGAGAAGCAGATGCCTCAGGAGATTGAACATATCAATCAATTCAGAGTGCTATCTACTAGGATGAAATTTCACGGTAGCATCAATAATGCATTAAGTGAATTAGAAGCGATCAGAAGCGAATTCGATGAGCAAGAAGATCTGTTTTTGCGAATCGAAGGATTGAACGAACAAATAGACGAATCTTTGCATTCTCTGCTGCTCGCTCTGGCTTTTGCTATCTTGTTGGTTTATATGATCCTTGCTTCGCAATTCGAATCGTTTTTGTTGCCGTTTATCGTGATGTTCACCGTACCGATGGGTTTGATCGGGGTAGCTTTAGCACTGTTCTTAACGCAGACCTCGATCAATGTGATGTCCACCTTGGGCATGATAATTCTCGCAGGGATCATTGTTAACGATGCGATCTTACTCGTCGATAGGATAAACAGATTGCATCGTGGAGGGATGATTTTACGTGAAGCTATCTTAAATGCAGGTAGAGTAAGGTTCCGTCCGATTCTAATGACCACTTTTACCACTGTTTTTGGTCTTTTACCACTTGCTTTGGCTATCGGTAGTTCTGCAGAATTGCAGTCGGCGATGGCTGTATCGGTTATCGGTGGGATGCTTTCCGCCACATTTCTTACCTTGCTATTCATACCTTTGATTTATTCGATATTAGTAAAAGATAAATAGATGAGGTGATGATGAAATTATTCATAATTATGTCGATTGTACTGTTTGGAGTAGGACTATATGGGCAGATCACTTTGGAAGATTGTGTTGATGCCGGTTTGAAGAATTCGGGATTGATTCGTCAGGCTGAAATGGATCGAAAAAGTGCGGCAATGTCACTGCGCTCATCTCGAACGGATTTTCTACCGGATATAACTGCATCCACGCAGAGCAATTATGGAAAATCAGGTAATTGGCTTTTGGCAAAAACGCTCTCTGTTTCACAAAACTTAGATCTGTTTGATGAACGGTATTATTCACTCAAAGCTGCTCAAATTGAAGAAGAGATCAGCACTTTGGACCTGCGTGAGAAGCAAAGAGAATTGGTGCTCGAAATTGTGCAGATCTACACCGAACTGCTGATCTTGAAGAAAGAACGGATGGTTCATAACAGATCTTTGGAGATCTATGAAGTAGAAGAGAGTTATTTGCAGGAGATGCTCAAAAGCGGTGTTAAAAATGAGCTCGATCTCTATTCGGTACAGATCGAGATGCAAAATGCTCTTCTCCAGATCAAACGTACGGAAAGAGACATTGCTACCAATCTAAATGAACTGGAAAGAATAGTCGGATTCCAGCCCGATATCGATGCTTTGCAAGATTATTTCATCAATATCCCGGATAGCATTCCTAAAAAACCAGAATATAACTATGATGTGCAATTGGCTACTCATCAGGTTGAGCTATCAGAAAACGCTCTGAAAAGGAGCTTTGCCAATCTATTGCCGAGATTGTCTTTGGAAGGTATTTATCAATGGTCGGATATAGATTATTTGAAGGATAGCAATGATAACTATGAGACAGTAGGCAACCAGATCGATTCGGTAATGAGAAACTCGGATTGGACTGTCGCACTAACATTGTCTTATCCATTGGGAGATTACTTCTCCAGACGCAGCAAGCATGCTATTGCTAAATATCAGAGCAGAAAGAGGGAGATACACTATAATGAGACTATGAAGGAAACGAACAATAAGATGAGTGAATTTCTGCTCGATATCTCGTTGAAGCAAGATGAATTGGAGATACACCAACAAAAAAACGAACTGGCAGTAAAGAAGTATGAACTTGCTAAGGCAAGATATCGCTCGGGTATTGTTGACTTTCTGGAATTCAATAATGCCGAAAATGAAAAAGCAAAAAGCGAGATCGAACTTCATAAGACAAATTATGAGCTGATGATGACATATCTGAGATATCAAGTTTATAGTGGGGAAGAGGTTTTGGGAATATATTGATGGTAACAAAAAAAAACACGGACACAAATTTGCGCAATGTTATATAAAATGACATTTGATGTGGTAAAACGAGGAAATTTGGCAAATTTTCCAATGGTAAAATGGTACAGGAATAGAGCTGGTTTGAAAAGAAAGGACAATTTGGTAAATTGTCCTACGGTGCTACAGAAACGTAAGATAGCATGCGGAGGAAAAAATAAAAAAAACGAAAAAAACTTGACGAGCGATAGCTTGCTTATTATTGTTTTAAACAGCCTAAATTAGTAATTAAGGAGGCAATAGAATGAATAAAATGATTTTAATTATCTTATTATTTGTGTCTTCATATTCCCATGGTATAAATTTGGAAATAATCAACAGCGTGGTTTTGGACACATCTGGTTTGGATGACTTCGATTATACTGCTACTTTTGGAATATATAAATACGGTATATCTTCGGGCATGGCTTTTAGCGATGAATATCAGCTTCTGTTTTTCCCATTAATAAGCAAAGAAACTTCAAAAAGTCAAGGTATTATGACATCATCCAGTCCAAATAAAGCGCAATTATTAGCAGTTTTCGATAATGAAGGTAATTACGTTAATTCTATTGGTCAATTTAACAGTTTTGCTAATGGGGGAATAATTGATATCTCTTGTATAAAAATAACGAATGATATATTGTACGTGTATGACTCAGTTACCAAAAGAGTTTCTGCTTTCCGGATAGCACCAGACGAATTCCCATTTCTGTATTCTATAGATACAAGTGGGATGTTCTACAGTTATTCATTTTATATAAAAGAGGGTATGTTCTTGGGCAGTAAGCCTAGTTCGTATTTGAGAGAAAATGATAATGCCGGTTTTATTGCTAAAATCGTTTATGATGAAAGGTACCCTCAGTCAAGAAGCCTTGATTTGTTAGATACAATTATGCCCAGTACAGCATATAGAAATTTTATAAGCTATGATTATAAAAGAACTTTGGAAATACTTGATCGTGATGAAGAATATATCAAACAAAACCCCAATGTTAAGTATTTATGGGAATCAATAGCTACCGGTGGTATATACGATACAGTACTTTACGAATTATACAATGAACATATTTTTGCCGTCAATACTTTCGGTACAGATGTGTTTATATTTGATAATAACTACTCAGTTGTCGATTCAATCAAAATTGAAGATTTTCAGAGATTCAGAGAAGAAGAAAAACAAATATATGATAAGCTCGAAAGTAGAAATGTACAATCGATAACCGATAGATATAGCAAATTACATAGTATTATCATTAATGAAAAAATGGAGCTTATTGTCCTTTATTACTGCCATTCATCCACTATTGCAGAAATGAAAGGATATGATAAGTTTCTCTTTATCTATTCTCTAAAAAATAATCGCTTTGTAGAAGCTTTTTACCCGATAGATTTCATACCTGTTTCATCATTCGAAGATATTGTTGTTGGACTAAATATGGATGAGGAGGAGTTATGTCTGGAATTTTATCAACTAGAAGAATAGGATATATTATTCTCGTGCTTGTTATTTTTTATCCTGTATGTTCATATACGGATGAGAACATAATCGAACAATATGCAACTCAATACAGCTTAGAAGAAATCTGTGATGGTTTGGTAATTGATGATGAATTTTACTTTGCTACTTTTCCCTTGTATAGCTTAGAACAGGACACTTATGATGTTGAAGATCTATTAGAAGAAGAAAACTACTTGTTCGTGACTTGCTCTCCTTATTTGTGTGGCGGTTGTAAGAGAACTAACATATCACTGGCAAATCATCTTGCTTCAAAATACCCGGGTAAAGTAATGTTTCTCGTGGAGAATTGGTATATTAGAGATACGATAAAGGGATTGGAAGAAGCAAATATATCACGGGATGTACAGATCTTTTTGGATAACAATGGGAACAATATATCAAGATTAAAAAAGCTTCATCAAGATCTGATTTCAGCTTTTTACATAGTAATCGATGCTAATAATAAAATCAGGTATCTGGTTGGAAGCTCATATTCCTATAGCCCAGAGAAAGAAAAGTTTGAAGAAATTATAGTGAATATAGAGAGTTATTTAGAATGATTATCGGCATAATTTGACAAATGGAAGTTTGTTTTTTATCAAATTCTGATTTGATCAAAAAGGAGGCGATCATGAAAGTTCGGTTTGATTGGAAAACAGCATTATATAATGTGATAGGTGCCATTTAAGTTATCAGAGGGATAAAACTGGCATCGGGTGGTGACACAATTGTCTCGATAGGACTGATCTTAATAGTTGGAGGTACGGTGATCCGGGCACAAAAAGGAGGATCAAGTATAAAGAAGCGGAAAGAGTAAGGCAAGATGCTATTTTACACTACGAAACTAACAATTTGCGCCCCGAATACGGCAATTTATCAAATTTCCGTACGGGAAAGTAGCATAGGAATAGATGTAGTTTGCAAAGAAAGGACAATTTGGTAAATTGTCCTACATAAGGCATTTTGTTAAATTGCCCTACTTCATTCACTTGGGAATGTGATCCTGAAGCTGGTTCCTTCGTCGCTTTTTATTTCGAGTTCGCCGTTGATCTGCTCCACCAAAGCTGATATGAGATCAAGTCCGAAACTATGGTTGGACTCTTCACGTTTATCCGGTAATCCCACACCATTATCACTGATGGTTAGTTCCATATTGTTATCGGGTTTCTGTTTGAGAGAGATTCTGATCTCACCTTGCATATTGTTAGAGAAGGCATGTTTATAGGCATTGGTGAGCAGTTCATTTACGATGATACCGAGCGGGAATGCTTTTTTCGGCTGCCAAATTAGCTGATCTATATCCTTGCTGATAGTTATCTTATCCCTGTAAGAATAAGAGCTGGCTACTTGGTTGACCAATTCGGAAATATAATTGGACACATCGATCTCGAGGTAGTTTTGCGTACTAAACAGTTTTTCATAGATAAGCAGCATAGATTTGATTCTTGCTTGGGCATCTTGTAGGGCAGAGATAGCCGATTTGTTTTTCAAGGCGGCAGCTTGGATGGATAGCAGGCTGATTATAGTGCTCATATTGTTTTTTATTCTGTGATGCACTTCCTTGAGCAGAAGTACTTTCTCTTCCAATAGTTTTTTTAGCTTAATTTCAGCATCTTTTCTCTCGGATATATCTATCATGATACCGCGTAGTTTTACCGGTTTCTCATCTTGCATTTCCACATTTACTACATCACGAAGCCAGATATAATTCCCGTTTTTTTTGCGAAAACGATACTCGAATCTGTGTTTCTCTCCTCGTTTGGTACATGCGAAGCAATATTCAGAAGCCCATTCTCTGTCTTCCGGGTGCAGATTATCGAGCCAGAACTGTAGGTTTGTCCAATCATCCGGTTTGTATCCGAGTATCTTGTCCACTTGCGGTGCCACATAAGTCCACCGGTCTATGATAATATCATATTCCCATAGAACCGCGTCGGTAGATTCCGCTATTTGACGGATCTGATCTTCTTTTTCTACCAATCTGAGCTCAGCCTGTTTACGCTCGGTTATATCTAATCCTATGATAAATAAACCCTGTACTTTACCTTGTTCATCCAGATCAGGGATGAATGTAGTTAAACCGACCATATTTTGTCCATCTGGCAGATAGAATGAGTTCTCGAAGGTAACCGACTCTCCGCTCAAAGCTTTATCGATATATGGTTTGGCATTATTATAAGCGAGTTCCGATAACACTTCAGGCATAGTCTTGCCGATGATTTCATTCCGAGATTTTCCGAAAGTAGTTTCATATCCCTTACTGACGAATATGTAGCGCAGATCTTTATCTACCCGTCCGACAATACCGGGTATATTATCCACGATCGTTCTCAGTTCTTTCTCCCGATAAAAAAGTTCATCTCTGCTTTTTTGTAGTCTGATGCGATTCTTATATTCGTGGCTCACATCTCGGAATATCATGATCACACCATATATCTGTCCCTCTTCATTTTCGATAGGTGCAGCACTGTCTGCGATTTGCAATTCCTTACCATTTTTTGCTATTAAGATGGTATCATTTGCCAAGCCTTCTACCTTGCCCGATTTCATAACTTTATCTACAGGGTTTTTTGCGGGTTTTCTGGTATGGGCATTGATGATTTGAAAACATTCGGATAGTTTTTTACCTTCAGCTTCGGACAAATTCCAGCCGGTAAGCTCTTCTGCGATCGGATTCATCTTGATGATCTTTCCTTCTCTGTCGGTAGCTATCATGGCGTCACCGATCGAATCAAGCATTACTTCGAGAAATTCTTTGTTCTCGTGTAACAGCCGGAGAGTTTCCTTTCGTTGAATTAATGTGCTTAGATGCTCGGCTATAGCCTCCAAAAGCTCCTGCTCTTCGTATAAAAATGCTTCTTTATCCGATCTTGGAGGTTTTCTCAAATAATTTACTTCGATAAAGCCCCTCTTCAGGTTATCAAGCATAATATCACTATTTATCTTCCAATCGGTAGGCTGATAATTGGCAGTTTTGAAGATTTGATCTGCATAGACGATACGAGCGCTGGTAATATCAGGATATTGCATAGCAGCAGTGGTAAGTTCCACCACTTTTTGCATAACCTCAGATATAGTGATGTTCGGTTTAGTGCTGAGTTTGATGATCTCATAAAGGCTATGTAGTTCTTTCACTCTTTCTTTCAGGGTAGTATCGGTATCTATTCTCTTCTGCTCGTACATCAAATTATGCAGAGCATAGCCGATATCTCCCGCTACTTCACGCAGCAGGTCTTTTTCTTCGTTCAGATCAAGTAGTTCTTTTTTACCTGAAACTGCTAAGACTCCATAAATCACTTCATTATGTTGCAGCTTTATCACTTGGATATAGGGGTGTACAGTTTGCTGATCTAGAATGCAATCGGAGCAAAGCTCATCATCCATTTTAGCGAAGAAAATATCCGGCTGAGATAGTGCTACTCGGGCACATTTTGGCAGAGTATGTATAGCAATATCATTCTCAAAACCACTTTGAGCGTAATATGTTGGATTATTATCTTCATCTGTAATAATGAGATAGGCGTGGCTGTAGTCTCTATTGCTAATCAAAAGATCACAAGTCATTTTTATCAGAGTTTGGGCATCATTTGCACGGATCATCATCTGGTTTATTTCCTGAATAGTACGAAGAAGATGGTGGACTGTCTCCTCTCTTTGTTCAGCTTGTTTCATTTTAGTGATATCGGTAACCATAGCGAAGCAACCACTAATCCTGCCATCATGCTCTTTGATTGGTGAGTTTGAGATAATCACCCAGATAGTTCTACCCTTTTTGTGTCGGAACTTCTGTTCATATACCCGATTTTTACCCTGTTTGCAGATTTCAATGTTTTCTTGAAAGACAGACATATCTTCGGGAAAAACGAAATTCGAGAGCGGTTGGTTTAGTATCTCATCTTTTGAATACCCCAGCATCTTTGCCATATGTGTATTTATATAGGTAGTCTTAAAATCGTTATCGACAGCCCAGATGCCTTCATTGGTAGTTTCTACGAACCGACGGTATTTTTCTTCACTTTCGCGTAAAGCGGATTCCATCATTTTCCGTTCGGTAATATCTCTGCTGACACCGATTAGTTTTATCGGGATATTATCTTTATCGCGCAACACAGAGATATTTGCCTCTATCCATATAACAGATCCGTCATTTTTTAATTCTTGTAGTTCTATCTTTCGTTCTTTTGTAGGATCTGCCTCACCTCTCCTTTCAAGCTCCATTTCCTCTTGCATATAAGAATATACTTTTTTTAACGAAGCCGGAGTCATGGTTTGTTCGAAGGGTAATTTCAGATATTCAGCCTGAGTATAGCCGGTCATTTTTTCAATCGAAGGGCTAATGTATAGCAGATTTAAGTCTAGATCCATCAACCAGATCACATCAGCGGTATTTTGAGCGATCAATTCATATTTTTGCTCTTCTGCTTTGGTCTTTTGATGGGCATCGAATAGCTCGAAAGCCATTTCGATAGAGGAACGTAAGACAAAATCACCGGAATTTTTCAGTAAATAACCATAGCGTGTGATACCTTTGACTTTTTCTACCATCTCGCGTTCGGAATGAGAGGTTAAGAAGACAATTGGCACTTCTCTGAAAGCTAAGATAATTTTCGCTGCTTCTGTCCCATCCATTCCGCTACCCAGATCGATATCCATGAGGATCAGATCGATGTCAGGGTTTTGTCTTGCTATATCGATCGCTTTCTGACCGTTGGTAGCAGTAAGTACATCGTAACCGAACTTCTTGATGGTATTCGCTTCATCCATAGCGATCAAAGCTTCGTCTTCGACTAACAGGATTGTCTTCCTATTTGCTTGGTTCATTTCCTTGCTACTCCGATCTATTTCTTTCATAATTCATATCCCTCTCTTAAGAATAATAAAATGTTATGATGGTTTTTTTGTAAAGCTTTTTTTGATTATTTCAAAGTATATTAAGTGTATGCAAATGTAAAAAGTGACCGTACGTAGCAAAACTATTTTGACAGATATTATACCAGATGTTAAATTGCCACTCACAAAAGGAGGAATGAGATGATATTGCACGGTGGATTGCTGGCGATGCCGGGAAATACGGATTATATCCGTGCTGATCTGGAGTTCGATAATGGGAAGATTACTCAGATAAGAGACAGGATCAGCGGCTCTGAAATGATAGATGTTTCCGGTTTTCTGATTTTTCCCGGAGCAATAGACCCGCATGTTCATTTCAATGATCCGGGCTTTAGTGATAGAGAGGATTTTTGTACCGGAACCTCAGCTGCTGCTGCAGGGGGAGTCACCACTGTCATCGATATGCCATGTACTTCGCTTCCACCAGTAACCGATAAAGCAGCATTGTCGAATAAGCTAAAAGTAACCAAAAACAAAGCAATAGTAGATTATTGCCTTTATGGCGGCGTATCAGGGCAGAGTTTTGCAAACTTAGAAATAAATATGAAAGAATTGCGAGATTTTGTGCCCGGCTTCAAAACTTATTTTACCTCCGGGATGGATACTTTCAGCTCTCTGAATTTATCACAATTTGAGCAAGTAGTAAAACTGGCTTCCAAGCTCAGCAGACCTGTCTTATTGCATGCAGAAGATCCGAATTTTGTCTCTAAGATAAATAAATCGAAGGCGATAGCAACTCCCTATGATCACTATCTTAGCAGACCGGAGGCAGCAGAGATAGAGGCAGTAAAAAAAGCAAGCAGAGTGGCTTCCAAGTATCAAGCTCATATCCATATAGTTCATATCAGTACAGCAGAAGCGGCAGAGATAGTGGCAGAGAACAAGTTCCTCAGCGGTGAGACAGCCCCACATTATCTGCAATTCGATTTGGCAGATTACATGAAACTCGGATCGGTTCTGAAAGTGAATCCACCTTTGAAAAAACCTGAAAACCGCATGCAACTTTGGCATAAGCTTATAGATGGCGGTATCGATTTTGTGGCTACCGATCATGCCCCCGCTCCCAAACAGAAAAAGAATACCGGCTCTATCCTCACCGATTATGCCGGTATCCCCGGAATCGAGACTATGCTGCTCTATCTCTATTGGGAAGGATTGGTGAAAAATAAGCTTTCTCTAACCAGATTTCTGCAAATAACTTGTGAAAATGCTGCCCGTACTTATGGACTATTCGATAGAAAAGGTTCATTAGAAGTAGGCAAAGATGCCGATATGGTCATCTTCGATCCCAATGCAGGGACATTTATTAAAGCAGAAAATTTCTACTCCAAAGGAAAATCAACTCCGTTTGAAGGACAAAGCTCCCAAGGAAAGATCCGGCAAACATATGTGCGGGGAAATTTGGTGTATGATTGTGAGAGTGGAATTGTAGCCAAACCGGGGATAGGAGAGTATCTAAAACCATGACAGAAGCGATACTGTTGGCAGCAGGTTATTCGAGTAGGACATCGGATTTCAAACTACTCACCGAAATAGGTAATATACCGGTCATTCAGCATTCTCTGATGAGCTTGAGTGCTATTTGTGATAGGATATATGTCGTCTTGGGATATCGAGCGGATGAATTGAAGATCTATGTGGAAGATTTTCCCAAAGCGCAAATTGTCATCAATGAAAAATATGATAAAGGGATGTTTAGTTCGGTTAAAGCCGGAGCAGAGCAAATCAGAGCCGAGCGTTTTTTCGTTCTGCCTGCCGATACACCGTTTGTAAGTATAAAGACTTATAGGGCTCTCTTGGCTCAGCTGGGTAAGGTGGTTGTTCCAATTTGCAATGGTATAAAAGGGCATCCCGTATTGTTGGATAAGGAGATAGCGGGTAAGATAATAGATGCCGATGAACAGCATACTCTGCGCGACATCCTCAGGCATTATAAGGCAGAGATCGTAGAGGTAGATGATCCATTTATCGTCAAAGATATAGATACGGACGAAGATATACGGAGTATTCGTGCAGATATTGAGAAAATTGATAGATAGTATCCCACCCCTGCCGGTGAGAGATGTATGCATCGGGCTGAATAATGTAGCAGTCAAAAGCCGCTATCTGGGACTTGCCACTACTTTAAGCAATAATGTTAATGAACTTCCTCTTTGCGATAAGAATAAGGAACTGACTGACCTCAGCAGCTCCGATTTGGCTCGATTTGCGCTTAGTGATGAGCTTCTGAAAGCTTCTGTCGGTATGGCAGCTATCAATAGCGCACTTGAGAGATATAATGATAAGATAAGAGAAATAAATGCCAAAGATATCCTTTCTGACAAAGGTAAAAACAGATCAGTAGCAGTGATCGGACATTTTCCTTTTGTAGATGCTGCTCATGGTTTCAAACGATTATTTGTGTTTGAGAAACAACCTCATCCGGGAGACTATACCGAGGCGGATATCCCACAATATCTTCCTGAAGCGGAATTGGTGGCTATCTCTTCTACCACTCTTACTAATCATAGTTTGGCAAATATTCTCAAATATGTGCATGAAAATGCTTTTGTATTGCTGGTCGGACCAACCACACCGATTTCACCTGTTTTGTTCGACTATTGTATAGATGCACTTTGCGGGATATATTGTGAGGATGAGAAACTGATATTTCAGCAAGTCAAAGAAGCTACACCGAATAGATATCTGAAAAGTAGAAAATATGTAACACTTCTGAAGGAGGATTTTTTATGATCTATAGAGAAATAATGCAAAATTTGGATCTGGGAAGAGCATGTGTGGTAGTGACCGTGGTAGAAAAAGAGGGACACGGACCCGGACTGCCAGGTGCGAAAATGCTGGTATTACCCGATGGTAAAACGATAGGAACGGTCGGAGGTGGTAGTCTGGAAAAACTTGCTATTCAGCATTCTCGTTCGCTTCTGAAATCAGCCGAAAGTGAGCTGGTTACCTACAACCTTACCGATTCTGGAGAGCTAAACAAAGATGAAGTCCCCACCGGAATGATCTGTGGTGGTAAAACTACCCTATTCTACGAATATATAGCAGGTGGTGAGAATTTGTATATTTTCGGCGCCGGACATATTGGGAGAATAGTCGTAGAGTTTGCCCAAAATTTGGATTATAATGTGCATCTTATAGATATCAGAAAAGATGTATTGAGCGAAGTTATTGCTCAAAATGCTTATTTAGCGGATAACTATATCGATTTCTTTCAAAAAGAAAATATTACTCCTAAAAGTTACTTTGTGGTCGTTACTCACTCTCATGATCTTGATTATCAAATCCTCAAAGATATATGCAAAACCGTTTATGAACCGAAATATATCGGTGTGATAGCTTCGCAACAAAAGGCAGCGCTCATGTTAAACCAGCTTTGTGAAGACATGGACAACCCGGATATCAGCAAGCTCTATATGCCGATCGGATTGAGAATAGGGGGTAACAAACCGGCAGAGATCGCTCTCTCTATTATTGCTGAAATTCAAGCGGTGAGACATAATCAAGACAATCAAATCCATATGTGCAAAAGACAAAATAAGAGGAAGTGAACATGGAAATCAGAAAGATTACAGAAAAAGATGTGTGGGATTATTACCGCATCCAGACAAATGCATATCCATTACAAGTCACAGATGGTTATCAGAACTATAAAGAATGGATACTGAAGGTGCAAAAAGAAAATCCCAAAGTGAACAACTACGGGGTCTTCCAAAACAATGTTATGGTCGGGGGGATGCGATTACACGATTTTAGGATGAATTTTTGTCACAAAGAGATCGAAGCTGGTGGGATCGGAGCGGTGGCTGTCGATCTGTTGCACAAAAAGGAGCATATCTGCAAAGAAATAATGCATTATTTTCACCGGCAGCACAAAGAAAAGAAGATTTTGATCCTATATCCGTTCAGACCGGATTTCTACTATCGGATGGGATTTGGGTATGGTCCGCCGATGTATTATTATCAGACTAAGCCGGGATCTTTTCCAAATAAGAAAAAGAAATCACATCTTGTCTATCTGGGAATTGATGATAAAGATGAACTGCTGGAATACTTCAATCGTTATGCATCTCAAACTCATGGTGTGGTAAAAAAGAATGAATTCGAATTTGTGCATTCACTCAAAAATCAATCAACCAAGGTGATAGCCTATCGTAAAGAGAACAAGATTCACGGTTATATGATCTTCAGATTCCAAAAAACAAACAGTGAGAACTTTTTGACCAGTGATATCAGTATTTACGAGATACTGTATGAGAACAAAGAGGTCTTGGACGAATTCATGACTTTTTTGCACACTCAAAAAGATCAGATACGCTATATCACCTTCCCGACTTTTGATGAGCATTTCTATCACAATCTGGATGATGTTCGCAGTAGCAGATCCAGTCTCTTACCACCAGCTTATCATGACACTGCTATTTTGGCTATCGGCTTAATGTATAAAGTTTTGGATGCCAAAGCATTAATACCCGAACTCTTTGCCGATCATTTGGAAGCAAAAGGGATAAAGATCAAATTCGAAGTCTATGATAGCTTTACAGAACAGTATCAAAAATTTGCCATAGGTGCAAAACGTAATAGGTCTGATAAGCAAACCCAGATCGAAGTGAAGCTGGAGTCAGCCGCTTTCTCTTCACTTATGGTGGGAGCATTTTCGTTTAGAAAAGCGGTCTGCTTCGGTAAAGCAAAAATATCTGATGAAAATTACATAGATATGGTAGATGAGTTATTCTCCAAACTACCAAAACCTCAAAATTATAGTTGGTTCTGATTTGCCCAACGATATATTAATCTTGCTTAGAAAGGAGATAATAGAATGATAGAATTTTTGAGAACGATAGCCCAAGCAGCTGGTGAGAAAATTCGCTCGGCATATTATCAGAGAAATTTGAATATAGAACACAAAGGTGAGATCGATCTGGTGACCGAAGTAGATATTGCCTGCGAGAAGATCATTGTGGAAGCTATCAAAGAAAATTTCCCGACAGATTCGATCCTGGCAGAGGAAAGTGCAGAAACAAGCGGCAGTTCCGCCAGAAGATGGATCATCGATCCGGTGGATGGCACTACCAATCTGGCACATCGGTTTCCGTTTGTCGCAGTCTCTATCGGAGTGGAGGAGAATGGCAGGCTCACTTATGGCGTGGTTTACAACCCGATATTAGATGAATTGTTCGAAGCTCAATTGGGTAAAGGTGCCTATCTGAATGGTGCTCCAATCCAAGTTTCTAATATCGATACTAACAAAAATGCACTCATCGCTACCGGATTTCCTTATGATCGTTGGCAGCGTGGCGAGTATTATATCAGAGAGTATCTGGCATTTATGCAGCGTTGTCAGGCTGTCAGGCGCTGCGGTTCTGCTGCTATAGACCTCTGTTATTGCGCTTGCGGCAGAGTAGATGGATTCTTCGAACGTAAGCTGCATCCCTGGGATATGGCTGCCGGCAGTCTGATACTCACCGAAGCCGGTGGTAAAGTTACCCGTTTCGACGGTTCTCGCTGGCATTATCGGGATGATACCATCCTGGCATCCAATAGTAAATTACACCGTGAGATGCAAACAATCTTAGCACATGCTCACGATTGAAACGACAGTTTATCACGCTGAGAGTGGTTGGATCAGTTCGGGAGAATTGTTTTTGACCGAATTGACCATTTTAGAGACCGGATAGAGTTCGATTTCTTCTGCCGGATAGGAGATCAGTAGTTTTTTGAGCTTAGTTGCGTTACTTTCGGGTGTATCTGTCCATTCAGATAGAGCATCCGGTGCTAGAATTACCGGCATACGGGCATGGTAGGGACTAATAGGTTTGTTTGCATCCGTCGTGATGATGGTGCAGGAGATTAGGTTAGATTCATCATCTCCCTGCCAAGTATCCCACAAACCGGCGAAGAAGAAGAGCTTTTCATGTTTTGGCTTGATATAATACGGCTGTTTGGTGTGCTTATCCCATTCAAAAAATCCATTTGCCGGTATCAGACATCTTTTGTGCCGGAAAGGAGATTTGAAACTCGGTTTCTGATCGATCGTCTCCGCCCGGGCGTTGATCAGTTTATTCCCGATGGATCTGTCTTTCGCCCAAAATGGGATTAAGCCCCATTTAGCTAAGGTTATCTGTTTGCTGGCTTCCCAAAGCAAGACTATCGGAATAGTTTGGGAGGGAGCGATGTTGTAATTTGGTTGCCAGGGCACTCTGCCGCCGGTAACTTTGGCATATCTCATAATTTCCTGCACACTGGTATGGATAGCGAATCTTCCGCACATATCTAACTCCTATAATTTGGTATAAAACGGCAAATATAATTGTTCTGTAATTTGTTCTTTATAATGGATAAGACTGGATACAGACAAACCTAATAATCTTACCTTTTTAGTTTGCGGGCGAAGTTCATCGAGCAGTTCTTTGCCTAATGTTTCGATGGTGGCACAATTATCGAAATAAAATTCCAAGGTTCGACTCTTACTTACCGATGAGAAATCTTCATAGCGTAGCTTTAGGGTAAGTGTCTTTCCTTTGATCTTTTTCTGTTCGAGTTTGGTACTAACCTCTGTAGCACACCATCGCAGAAAACTATACATCTTGGTAATATCAGCGATATCTTCTGAAAAAGTTCTCTCCATTCCCAGAGATTTTCGTATGCGGGTAGCTTGTACTTCCCGCTTGTCAATCCCGTGAACACAATCATAATAAAAATTCCCCACTTTACCGAAGTGCCGGACAAGTTCCTCGCGTGACCATCTCAGTAGATCAGCGCCAGTATGTATACCCAAACGGTGCATTTTTTTTTCGCTCACTTTGCCGATACCGTAGAATTTGCCAATAGGCAGTTTTTGCAAAGCTGATTTTGCTTTTTGAGGTGTGATTACTACAAGACCGTCCGGTTTGTCCAAGTCGGAAGCGATCTTGGCGAGAAATTTATTATATGAAACTCCAGCAGAAGCGGTCAGATCGGTTTTTTGCTTTATCCTCTCTTTAATTTCTTTGGCGATCAGAGTTGCAGAAGGGTTATCTTTTTTATTGGAAGTAACATCCAAAAAAGCCTCGTCTATGGAGAGCGGTTCTACCAAATCCGTATAATCATAGAAGATCTCATGTATTTGCCGTGAGATCCGGACATAAAGCTCAAAATGAGGTTTGATGAAAATTGCATGTGGACAGAGACGATAAGCTTTCGTAGTTGGCATAGCAGAGTGAATCCCATACTTTCTAGCTTCATACGAACAGGTAGAGACTACCCCTCTCGAGTTTGGCGGCGAACCTACGATCACCGGTTTGCCTCGTAATTGCGGGTTTTCACGCACTTCTACTGCTGCGAAAAAGGCATCCATATCTATGTGAATGATCTTGCGGATATTTTTCATGCTTTTACGGTAGGTAATTCCTGCCAGTTGGTAGTGTATCTGGAGGAGAGAAACTGGCGTCGCATCTGCCACTGTTTGTCCACTCCGGATGATGCATACGAGATAGTATTAGAGCCCCATTTGCGATTGATCTTATCTATGCATTCCATTATCTCTTTGCGTTTATCATCCAGATAAGAAGGGGCAAAAATGTCGTGTGGTACTTGTGATTCATGCACGAAATTGCTCAGCATAACTCCGACTTTTTTGTAGCGATAGCCTTCCCGATAGAGATTTTCCAAAATCTTTTGAGCTGCCTGGATAAAGCTGGGTGTATATGCTGAGGGGATAGTTAGCTGGATATAATCGAAATTGGCATATTGCGGTTCATGCTTGAATCTGTTTGTGGTAAGATAGACCATGATTTGGGATGCCAGTTGTTTGTCCTGCCTCAATTTCTCCACTGCACGAGTGCAATATTCCGAAACAGCTTGTTTTAGCTCTGCCAGTTCGGTTACCGGTCTGCCAAAGGAGCGTGAGGAGACAATCTCCTTTTTGGGTGGGACATCCCGCTCCAAATCGAGGCATGAAATGCCGTTTAGCTCCATCACCGTACGTAGTCCGACCACTGTCATCTTCTTTTTAACCCAGGGATATGGAGACTGCGATAACAAAAGAGCATTGCTGATCCCATGCCGGTCGAGCATACGCGCATAGCGATGACCGACTCCCCAGATCTTTTCTACAGGCACTCTCTCGAGGTAAGAGTTTTTATTTTGCAGCTTAGAAATATCGAAAACACCTTGATGTTTTGGCTCTCTTTTGGCTATATGATTTGCTACTTTTGCCAGAGTTTTGGTCTCTCCGATCCCGATCGAGATCGGTATGCCGGTCCATTTCTGAACAGTTTGCTTGATCAGTTTGGTATATTGGTTCAGACAGCGGTTTTCGAAACCGGTAAGCAGCAAAAAAGCCTCGTCTATAGAGTAAACTTCGATATCGGGAGTAAAGAGCGACAGTGTTTTCATCACTCGGGCGGACATATCGCCATAAAGAGCGTAATTCGAAGAGAATAGGGTTATTTTATGTTTGGCGATCTCTTTTTTTAGTTTGAAGGCAGCAGCTCCCCGCTTGATCCCCAGTCGCTTTAGCTCTTCCGATGCTGCTACGATGATCCCGTCGTTGTTAGACAGAACTCCGACAGGTTTGTGCAAGAGATCGGGACGAAATACACGCTCGCAGGAAACATAGAAATTGTTGCAATCAACAAGCGCATAGATCTCGGATTTCTTACTCATTTATTTTACCTTGTGAATAGCATAAGAAACTACTCCCCAAACTTGGAAGTCCATATCTTCGGTAACTTCGATGGAATTGTAGCTACCATTTTCGGGAACTAGAAACCAACGGTCGTTTTCGATCACCAATCTTTTTACTGTCAATTCACCTTCGACTACCGCAATGATGATTTTGTTATGAGCCGGTTCGATCGCACGATCGACGATGAGGATATCACCGGGATGAATGCCGGCATTTATCATAGAGAAGCCTTCTACTTTCACAAAGTAAGTTGCGGCGGGATGTTCGATAAGATATTCGTTCAAATCGAGTGAAGCTTCGATGAAATCCTGTGCCGGTGATGGAAATCCGGCAGCTATATTTGATCCGATGAGCGGACGTTTGAGCTTACCTTTGTTCTCATAGCGGAATACGGCAGCAATAGAACCATCTGACTTTATCTTTTTTTCTTTCATAATACTCACCTCTAAAAACAAAAATAATATATTTGTAGGGAGTGCAAGGAAAAAAATCTTAATAAAACTAAATAAATAAATTGACTGAAATTATAGAATTAAACAACTTTGCTTTCGTAAATTCTTTTTTATAAAAAAACAGGAGGAGTATGTAATGGAAAAGAAGTTTTTAGTTTTGATAGTGTGTTTAGTGATGCTCTTATCGCTGAGTAGCTTGGCTTATTCGTATGCGCAGCAAAGTGCTGAGTGGTATGAAGAGCAAGGGCTCGAAAGAGAACAAACCTCTCCCAGAGAGGGAGGGAAGAGGATATTGAGAGATATCCCCGAAGAAGGCATTTTGCTTATTCCGGATAGTGGTGATAATAGGATCATGGCATTTGATCCTGAAACCGGTGATCTGGTAGATGCCAATTTTATACCAAATACACCTAGTTTGACTACTCCGATCAACATCATTTTTAATCATGCAGGTGATAAGTTGCTATTATCAGATCAATCGGGCAATGTAGTGCATCAATTTGATCTGGACGGAACTTACGAAGGCGCTTTCGCTCCTCCCGGCGGACCAAATACTGCAATAATGCAGAATATCAGAGGTATTCTGTTGAAAGATGACGGGAATTTGTTGGTAACTGTATCTGCTGGTGGCAATTCGCAGTCAATTGCAGAATTCGATACAAACGGTGATTATTTGGGCAACTTTATCAGTAACAATGCCGGTGGAATGGCCGGACCGTGGTGTATTTTATATCGAGAAATAGAAAATGATTATTTGGTTAGTACAAGTACTAGCAATGCTATTCACAAATTTGATGACGAAGGTAATTATATTGGTGATTTTGTCCCGAGTTTGAGTTTCCCCGAGCAGATGTATCAGCTTCCAAACGGGAATATTCTGGTTGCTACTTTCAGTACACCCAGCGGAGTTTATGAATACGATAGCAATGGGACTCAGCTTGGCTTTTATGGTCCTGTGACCGGTTTACGAGGTGTTTATGAATTGGGTAATGATAATATCCTGGTAACAAATAGTAGCGGTGTTCACGAGATCAATAGACAGGGGCAGTTAGTAGAAACTAAGCTATCCGGCGTAAATGCTCGGTTTATCAGTTTTCTTGGTCCGGATAATGGTGTGCAGCAGATACCTTTTGAAGAGGGATTTGAATCGGGAGCATTACCTGATGGATGGACACAGGAATATGTAGTGGGAGAAAACGATTGGGAATTTCAGGATGGCGGTTATAATGGCAATCCTCCCAATGCTTATAGTGGAGATTATAATGCAGCTTTCTTGCATTCAACCAACGGTAATACAACTAAACTCATTACTCCGCCAATTAATATCGCCAATGCCGGCGAACCTACGTTGAGTTTCTGGCATGCACAGGTAGTTTGGGCAGGTGATCAGGATGAACTACACGTATATTACAAAACCGGTGAAGATGAAGATTGGGTACTTTTGGAATCATATACCGAAAATGTAACGGAATGGACTGAAAGAGTTTTGGAACTCCCCGAACCGAGTAGCACCTATTATATAGCATTTGAAGCTGTAGATGGCTGGGGCTATGGTGTGTGCATAGATGAAGTTCATGTGTATGACAATGTGCCACCGTCTCCACAGATAACTGTAAATCCGGATGAGTTTGTAGTGGATATAGATTATGGCGATGTTATCACTTTGCCGATGACCATTCTTAACGATGGTGATGCTGAACTTGAATTCAGTATTAATGTGGAAGAAATCGATAGAAGAAATTTGGGATGGATGAGACCGACTAGAAAAACAAGAATCCATCAACAGCCAATACGCCAAACGAGAAATGTGTTCGATTCAGACAGAGATCCTCGAGCCCATCGATCTCCATCTCTAATGCCAACCGATGAGATATTCGACTTATTGGATCATTTCCCCGTAGGTGTAGGGGGTGGTGAGTATTCGGTAACTACCGATGGCGTTCATATCTACACAGCAGCTTGGAATAGCACGGGATTCTACCGCTACGCAACAGATGGTACCTACATTGGTGAATTTACCGTAACAGGTGCCGGTAATTTACGTGACCTTACGTTTGATGGACAGTACTTCTATGGCTCACCAAATAGTAACACTATCTATGAGTTGGATCTTGGCAATGAGGAATTGATCGGACAATTCACCGTTACAGCTACCAGTTCCGTTCGTGGCATAGCTTATGATGCAGATAACGACGGTTTTTGGGTATCCAATGGATGGGATCCTCCGCTGACTCTGGTAAGCAGAACAGGTAGTACAGTTACTACTCTGAACACAGCAGCAAGCAGTTTTGCCGGATTAGGTTGGGAAAATGTAACACCTGGTGGACCACACTTATGGGGTTATACTCAAGAAGGTACCGGTAATATGCTTACCCAGATAAATATAGCCGATGGTTCTGTAGTTCAATCGTTTGATGTGAGTACACTCGGTATCTTAGAGCCGGATGCTATTGCCGGAGGTTTGGACATAACCGACCAACTCGTAGCAGAGAAATGGGTATTCTTAGGCACAGCTCAAAATGATGTTATCTGGATCATAGAATTGGCAGAAGCAGATCCGTTCTGGCTTACCTGTAGCCCAATATCCGGCACAGTGCCTGCCGGGGGAAGTATGACGATAGATGTCACTTTCAATGCTACGGTTGTAAATCCGAACTCTACTTACACTGCCAATATTGTCATCACCAATAATGCTGATGATCCGGTAACAGTTCAGGCGACTATGAACGTAGGACAAGAAACAGTACTGCCTCCCACTAATCTTTCAGCTGAAGTTGTGAATGTGAATAAAGTGGAGCTGGAGTGGGATCATCCGGATTTGAATATGAGACCTCTCACCGGCTATAGGGTCTATATGAATGACAATATGATCGCTGAGCTGGCAAATCCAAACAATCCAACTTATCTGGTAGAAGCTTTGGATAACGGGGATTATAACTTCTATGTTACTTCAGTTTATGATGGTGAGATAGAATCGGAACCTTCTAATGATGCTGATGTAACGATAGAGTTGTCACCACCGGATAACTTTAATGCACAATCTCAGAGTGTGTATAATATCATGTGTACATGGCAGGCTCCCGCAGGTGCGAGTACGATTACAAATTATCGTGTTTACCGTGATGATGAGCAAGTTGGTGAAGTTACCACTACTTTCTTCATTGATCAAAATGTGCCTAGCGGAGTTTATACTTATTATGCTACAGCGGTATATGATGGAGAGTTCGAAAGTGCTCCTTCCAATGATGTCGTTATCGATCATGTGGATGCAGACGAACTAATTCCCACCGTGACAGAGCTTCGAGGTAACTATCCCAATCCTTTCAATCCGGAAACAAATATTAGCTTTTCTCTTTCTAAACGTGCTCAAGTTCAAATCGAAATCTTCAACATTAAAGGAGAAAAAGTGCGCACACTGGTGAACGAAGAACTCTCTGCTGCATATCACAATATTGTCTGGAATGGCAAAGATGACAGAGGTAGAAATGTCAGCAGTGGCGTTTTCTTCTACAGGATGAAAACCGAAGATTACAACGATGTTAAGAAGATGTTGATGATTAAATAAGGATAGAATGATTCACAAAGGCAAATCCTACTTCAGGGTTTGCCTTTTTTTATGCAATCAAGACTAAATTTAGTTTTGATTGGATTAATCTATTGCATCCAATTCATTAAGTTCTGTGTGGTTTATACAATAATGCTTCCAGATAGAATGAGAAATCTTGTTTTTTTTGGTTGACTTATTTTGAGAGCATCTCGTATTTGGGATACGTGAGCATTATGAATAATTATTCATAATGAAAAAATATAAGGAGGAGAATGTTATGAAAAGGACAAGTTTATTATTTACAACCGTGTTGATACTCATTTTGTCTGTCAGTTTGATTGCCTCAGAGCCACAGCATAGTGCTGAATGGTATGAAGAACGAGGTATCGAGAAAGAAGAAGGCATAGCAAGAGATTTAGGAGAGAGACAGCTTCGGGATATTCCCGATGGCGGTCTTGTCTTGATCCCTGAAAGTAGTAATGAAAGGGTTATGGCATTTGATCCTGTAACCGGTGATCTAGTTGATGCAAACTTTGTCCCATCCGACCCGACAAACCTATCTACCCCTATCGCAGCAGCTTTACATCCGGATGGGAACAGTATCTTAGTTTCGGATCAGATTCAGGACGGGCTTATTCAATATGATCTGGATGGAAATCATCTGGGCTGGTTTGCACCTTCCGGTGGTGTGAACAATAACATCCTGGATAATGTGCGTGGTTGGGATTTGAAAGCAGATGGCACTATTTTGGTTACCTCAGCATCCGGAGCTAATGCAGATGCTATCGCTGAATTCGATGATAATGGTGATTATCTGGGTAATTTTATCGAACCCAATGCAACTATTATGGATAGCCCGTTTTGTATAGTTTACCGTGAAGCGGAAGATGATTATCTCGTCTCTGCTAGTAGTTCTGGTGCAATTCATAGATATGATAATCAAGGGACATATCTGAACAATCTTGTCCCGAGTATTAATTTCCCACAGCAAATTCATATTTTACCTAATGGCAACTTCTTGGTCGCCGGATTTAGCAATCCCAGTGGTGTGTATGAATACGACAGTGATGGAACTCAAGTCGGATTCTACAATCCTGTTACCGGTTTGCGAGGTGTTTATGAATTGGGTAATGGAAACATTTTGACAACTAATGGTAGCGGTGTACATGAGATCAATCGCCAAGGAGCATTGGTTGAAACGAAAATCAGTGGTGTTAGTGCACGTCACATCTACTTTGTTGGTGAAAGCACAGCGTCTCAACCAATCCCATTTGAAGAAGGATTTGAATCAGGCGCACTTCCCGATGGCTGGTCGCAAGAATATGTGGTTGGCGAAAATGATTGGGAATTCCAAGACGGCGGTTCTAGCGGTTATCCTCCCAATGCATATAGCGGTGATTATAATGCAGCTTTCTTGCATTCTTCAACCGGCAATACTACCAAGCTAATTACACCACCTATCAACATCGCTGGCGCAGAAGAGCCTACATTACGTTTCTGGCATGCGCAAGTAGAATGGGCAGGTGATCAGGATGAACTGCATGTCTATTACAAAACAGGCGAAGATGAAGATTGGGTACTATTGGAATCTTATACAGATGAAGTCGATACTTGGACTGAACAATCCATAGAGCTTCCCAATCCCAGCAGCACCTATTATATTGCCTTTGAAGCCGTTGATGGTTATGGATACGGTGTTTGTATTGATGATGTGGAAGTATTCAATGACTTCCCAGGTGCACCGATTATCGCTGTGGATCCTTCCGCCTTTACAGTTCAGTTAGAGCAGGATGATACCACTACCAGAACTCTAACTATAGCTAACGAAGGTGACGAAGATCTAACTTTCTCACTCACTATAGATGAAGTTCCCGATGTTCGTATCGACTGGCTGACTGCTTCTGTCATGAGTGGGACAGTCGAGCCGGATGATGAGATCGATATAGAATTGACTTTCGATTCCAGCGGTATGGCACTCGGTGTTTATGAAGCTGAAATTACTATAGATCACAATGCCGGCGATGATATTGTGGTACCTGCTACATTGCATGTGTTGGAAGAGATCTCCGGTAACTGGTGGTTCTTCGACTTTGAAAATGATGATGGTGGCTGGATACCGAGTACTGACGGTTGGGATCCCGAAGGTGACTGGGAATGGACGAATACTTATGATGTGACAAATTATACAGGATCTTACAACCCACCTCCAACTGCTTATTCAGGTACCGGATTATGGGGAACAATAATTTATGGTGACCATACTAACTCTGGTGGCTATACATATCTTTCACAAACTTTTGATTTTACCGATGTTGTAGATGGACAGCTCGCTTTTTATAGCTGGTTGGAAGCATTCGGAGCTTGGGATTACGGACAGATAGAGGTTAATGGTGATATCGTCTGGGGTCCCGAATGGGGTACACCTACCGATTGGGAACTGGTAGAAATATCTCTTTCTGCTTATGACGGGCTCGATGAAGTTGAGATTACTTTCGCTTTCTATGCCACTACTGTGGTAAATCGTTCCGGTTGGTACATAGATGATGTATTGATCGGAGCTCAGGATAACGGCTTCATCGAAGGTCAAGTCAACCTTATCGGCGGTGATGGTGATGTAACCGAAGTTGAAGTAACTGCCGGTACACAGACAGTTAATCCTGATGCCAATGGAGTCTATACACTCGAGATTGCTCCCGGCGTTTATGATGTAACAGCATCTCTGTTTGGATACCAATCTGAAACTATCGAAGGTGTGGAAGTATTCGAGAACCTTACCACATCAGACGTTGATTTCGATTTGGGCAACATTGAGATAGCAGTTACCCCGGATGAATTTGATGTCTTGATCGAAAGTGGCAATATTATCACAGAAACGATGACTATCACAAACGATGGAGTAGGAGACCTAGAGTATAATATCTCTATTATGGAAGATGAATCCAGAAATATTGGTATCAGACAAAAAAGCCGGACTCGCAGAGTAAAAAGCTACCAGCCTGTACAATCTGGCATTCGTGATACATCTTTCGATGAGAGAGATCCTAATCCTAGAATTTCTGTCATGATGCCTACTGATGACATATTCGATCTGATCGATCATTTCCCAGTTGGTGTAGGTGGTGGTGAGTATTCGGTAACTACCGATGGTGACCATATCTATACTGCAGCTTGGAATAGCACAGGATTCTACCGCTATGAAACCGATGGTACTTATATTGGTGAATTCACCGTAACAGGTGCAGGTAATCTGCGTGATCTTACATATGACGGTCAGTATTTCTACGGTTCTCCTAATAGTAACACCGTTTATGAAATGGATCTTGCTAATGAAACTCTCGTGAGTCAGTTTACAACTACTGCTTCATCTTCAATACGAGGCATAGCATACGATCCCGATCATGATGGATTCTGGGTTACTAACGGCTGGGATCCGCCTATAACTCTGATCAGCAGAACCGGAACTACGATTTCTACTATCAATCCGACAGCAAGTAGCTTCTCCGGCTTAGGCTGGGAGAATGTGTCAGATGGTGGTCCTCATCTCTGGGCATATACCCAAGAGGTTGGAACAGACCAGAACAATCTGGTGCAGATCGATATCACAAATGGTTCTACAGTTCAGACATTCGATGTGGCTAGCCTTGGAATTCTTGCCGGTGATGCTATATCCGGTGGTATGGATATCACTGATGAGTTAGTACCCGGTATATGGACATTCATCGGCACATCACAAAATGATGTGATTTGGATTCTAGAGCTCGCTCCTGCCGGTCCACAATGGCTCACTACTGATCCTGTATCCGGTGTAGTTCCCGCAGGTGAAAGTGTCGATATAGATGTGATCTTTGATGCAACCGAACTCGATTTCGGTATATTCAATGCAGATATAGTTGTGAATAACAATGCTCAGGAAGATCCCATTGTTATCCCAGCTTCAATGATAGTCGAATCAGCTCCGCAGATCTCTGTTGATCCGGAATCATTTGAAGTCACTCTCCTACCGGATGATACTCTCGATGAAGAACTGCAGATCAGCAATATCGGTGGAGAAGATCTAACCTTCAGTATCGATATCGGCGAGGTTCTACTTCGCAATAACGTAGCTCGAGATCGTATGAGTGTTAGCATTTCCGATGCCCGTTCTCGTCTGAATACTCGTGAGAGAATCGATTGGCTCTCTGTTGATCCGGAGAGTGGTACAGTAGCACCCGGCGGAATGGAACCGGTAACAGTTACTTTCGATGCTTCCGGACTGGAACCAGATAGCTATTATGCTAATATCACTATTACGAACAATGCCGGTGATCCGGTAGAAGTACCCGTAACTATGATCGTGGAGACACCTGCTCTTCTGGTACCAACTAATCTGGAAGTAGAAGAATCAAGCGGACTATTCACATGGGATGAACCAGATTATCATGCTTCGTTAGAACTTATCGAGTATGAAATCTATCTGGATGGCGATCTTATCGACACTACAGAAGATACGGATTATCAATTCGTAGATCTGGAATATGAACAGACCTATGAAGCTGGTGTGAAAGCAATCTACAACTGGGGTGATTCTGATATGGCTACTGTCGAATTCACTTACCTGGTTGTAAGTGCAGACGATCCAATCGTCACAGTAACACAGCTCAATGGCAACTATCCGAATCCGTTCAATCCGGATACCAACATCAGCTTCTCGCTGAGTGAACCGGGTAGAGTACGTATAGATATCTTCAATATCAAAGGTGAAAAAGTGCGTACCTTGCTCAATAGCGAACTAAACTCTGCTCATCATACCATAGTATGGGACGGTAGAGATGATCGCGGACGTCAGCTTGGTAGCGGTGTCTTCTTCTATCGTATGCAAACCGGTGAGTACACCGATACGAAGAAGATGTTGATGATCAAATAGAATAACTGCAATAATAACGGCGAAGGGGACAGATATCACATCTGTCCCCTTAGCTTTAACAATGGTTTTCTTTGACAAAAATCAGTAATCTTAGAACATGTGTTCAGGAGATGATACTATGCTAAAAAAGATTAAACGAGGTTTTGCTAGTGATAACAACGCGGGAGTTCACCCGTTGGTATTGGCAGAAATGGGGAGAGTGAACGTAGCCCACGAGATCGGTTATGGAGACGACCGCTATACATCACAAGCAATAGCGAAATTAAAAGAAGAGTTTGGAGAGGATACCTCGGCATATTTTGTTTTTAATGGTACAGCTGCCAATGTGCTCTGCCTAAAAGCTATGACCGAATCATATCATTCTATTATCACAACTGATACTGCACATCTTCATGTAGATGAGTGTGGAGCAGTAGAAAAGATAACCGGATGCAAAGTGCTGACTAATCCAAGTAAAGATGGTAAGCTCACTGTCGATGATATTAAAACACATTTGCATGGCATCGGTTTTGAACATCATTCCCAACCGAAAGTAGTCTCAATCACTCAAACTACAGAATTAGGCACAGTATATTCACCGAAAGAGCTGAAAAAAATATGTGATTTTGCTCATGCAAACGATCTTATGGTTCACATGGATGGTGCCAGATTATACAATGCTGCAGCGAATTTGGAGCTACCGCTGAGGAGTATTAGCAAAGAAGTTGGTATAGATGCTCTCTCACTTGGAGCTACTAAAATAGGGGGGATGTATGGCGAAGCAGTGCTATTCTTTCAACCAAAACTAACGGATGGGTTTAAATACTATCGGAAACAAACGATGCAACTTGGTTCCAAAATGAGATTTATAGCTGCCCAATTTGATGCTTTATTTACAGATGAATTGTGGCGAAAAAATGCACTCCATGCTAACCGGATGGCTAACTATCTGGCAGAAAATGTGGAAGCTCTCGGAGTCAAAATAACTCAGAAAGTACAATCCAACGGCGTTTTTGCTATCGTACCAGCAGAGATTGTTCCCAAACTTCAGAAAGAGTATTTCTTTTATATCTGGGATGAAGCAAAATCGGAAATACGATGGATGACCTCTTTTGATACACAAAAAGAGGATATAGACGATTTTGTAAATATGCTAAGTGAACTAATGAGATAGATGAATAGTTTGATCTGTACCGAATGTAAGAAGAGTTTCCCACTGCATGAACCAATCTGGCGATGTTCTTGTGGAGGGTTGTTGGATATTGAGTACAATTCTACTTTCCCGATCGAAAAGATAAAACAACGAGCTCAAAATATGTGGCGTTATAGAGAAGCTTTGCCTATAGAGAGTCAAACGATATCTTATCAGGAGGGATATACACCGCTTTTGCCATTTGATTATGATGGGAAGAAACTGTTTGTGAAGCAGGAACATTTGTTCCAGACCGGATCTTTCAAAGATCGAGGTGCTGCTTTGCTGGTGAATAAAATTGCTCAACTTGGTATAAAAGAAGTGGTAGAAGACTCATCTGGGAATGCTGGAGCAGCTGTTGCAGCTTATTGTGCCCGCGCAGGAATCAAAGCAGAGATATTTGTATCCCAAAATGCAGCACAAACGAAGATAAGACAGATAGAATCCTACGGAGCAAAACTGCTTTCATTAGATGGTAATAGAGAAAAAGTAGCAGATGCAGCTTTCAAGAGAGCTCATGATATCTATTATGCCAGCCATGTATGGAACCCGTTTTTCCTGCATGGGGTCAAAACCAGTGCATTTGAAATCTGTGAACAACTTGGTTGGGAAAATCCCAACTCTATACTGGTGCCGGTAGGAAATGGATCTTTATTGCTCGGGTTATTCATCGGCTTTTCCGAACTTCAAAAAGATGGGATCATCTCAAAACTGCCCGGATTAATAGCAGTACAAGCCAAAAATTGTTCTCCCATTTATGATTGTTTTCATCATTTGTTTCCCGGTTCTAAAAAGAAAACTATAGCCAATGGAGCTTCCGTGCGATATCCTGTCAGAATGAAGCAGATACTACATGCGATTTCTGCTACCAATGGAAATGTATTGAGAGTGGAAGAATCAGAGATCACCAAAGCTTTGTTTCGTTTGTGGAGAAAGGGATTTTTGGTGGAGCCTACAACTGCTCTCACTTTCGCAGCTTTAGATCAATACGAAACTAGAGAAAATGAAACAATAGTAACCTTTTTTACCGGTCATGGACTAAAATCGCTTAACTGCTAAAATAGAAAAACGAAGGCAGATCATTTTGAATCTGCCTCCGAAATAGGGATTCTACGCTCATTTGAGCAGCATCATTTTCTTAGCTGCTGTATGATCCGGTGTCTTCAATTTGTACAGATAGATCCCGCTGGCTACTTGCCTGTCACTATCGTTTCTACCATTCCAAACTACCTCATGTTCACCCTGTTCGAGATAATCGGAGACTAAAGTGTGAACTTTCTGCCCTCTGATGTTATAGATATTCAGAGATACTTCAGAATCTGATTGCAGAGAGAAACGTATAGTTGTATCGGGGTTAAAAGGATTGGGATAAGCACCATACAGTTTGGTGGGCTGAGTTACTAAAGGCTCATCAGTGGATGTGCTGGTGATGATGTAGTGAGCAGTCGCTACTTCGCTGGCTATCCAATTATCAATATATGCTCTTGCTTTGATGGTCATAGTTCTGCCAACATTTATTGGTCCGGTATATTCAAATGAATTCTCGTCAGGGTCGCTTCCATCAATAGTGTAATATATTTTCGCCCCCTGTGTTTTTGTTCTGATCGTTACTTCTACGGGGTCGGTATAAGCTTTCGGTTCGGGTGAAAAAGTTGGAAGAGCTACTCTAACGGGTAGATTCATCAGATAGGGATAGCCATCATTGATAGAATGATCCTCGTCTTCTATCCAAATACTATCGAAATTCCAGCCAACATAAGTGTTATCAGCATAGGGATAAGTCATTTCATCTGTTGTTCTACCTTCACCACCGGCAGATAAAGTTTGACCAGATGTCTCTGTATTCCAATAGCAGTCACTGATGATCCCTCTATCGTTATAACCGATCAATCCACCTACAAAGTTGCCTGTGCCCATTACTTGACCGGTCGAATAACTATTGGTTGCACTTCCTTCTGTATGTGTACCAAACAAACCACCAACATTATTAACCCCTTCTACATCTACCAGACTATAACAATTATATGTATCACTAGTTAGACTGTATCCTATCAGACCACCAACATTGTTGTCACCTTCTACATTACCGGAAGCATGGCAGTTGTATAATTGTGCCAAC
Source organism: uncultured Candidatus Cloacimonadota bacterium (assembly GCA_964433675.1). Lineage (GTDB taxonomy): Bacteria > Cloacimonadota > Cloacimonadia > Cloacimonadales > TCS61 > CAYSSJ01. The sequence continues at coordinate 29,183 of CAYSSJ010000007.1, read as the reverse complement.
AAGCTAAAGCCAATCAATCCGCCGGTTTTGTCGCCTCCATGTACCTCAACTTCGCTACTCGAATTTGCTATGCTTGTATTATGACTATAAGCGATGAGACCTGCGGCGCTATTTTCGCTGGCATGAACCGTGCCGGTAGCATAAGAATTGGTAATGGCGATGAAATGGTTATTATAACCGATCAATCCGCCGATAGAGCCGATCCCACTATTATCTACATTTGCATTACATTCTGTAATACTACTATGGTAATTGGTATAGCCGATGATGCCTCCAATATACCATTCGCCTGTAACACTGACATTTGCAGAACACTCTTTGACCTTAGAGGAAGATTGGTAGCCGACGAGACCTCCTATTCTTTCAAAACCATCGATCGAACCTGTGACATGGCAATTTTCAATCGTAGTATTAACGCTTCTTCCAACAAATGCTCCCACAGATTCATTGCCAATAATGTTTACACCACTCAAGGTTAGATTTTTTATCAGAGCATCTTCAGTTCTGCTAAACAGTCCTACATTATCATCATCCGGCCTGTCGATATGTAGATTTGAGATAGTATAACCATTTCCATCTAAACTACCGGTAAAGAGTCTAAATGGAGACCAGCCATTATCTGAATACCATAACTCTTTCCAATACGCTGAGTTTGTAGGTGGTTGATTGGCATCAGGTTGTTGAATACAGATAAAAGTGCGCATGATCTGGTTGTGTTCGTATTTTACCAAATCGCCAAATTCGTAATCTTCTGTATCATCCCATAAAACTACATTATCAGCATCAGTAATGAATAAATCGATATCATAGTTCAAGATAAAATGTTTGCCTCGATGATTATCAATATTAACAAAATGGTAAAAAGTATCTATAATATAGGGGTTGTCTGCAGTGCCACTACCTCCGGCAAAAAGTTCGGAAGCCAACACCGTTACTCCCATTGTCGCCGTGTTTACATTCTCGCTGTTTTCGTCATTGTCCAATTCAACCATACCCCAAATATTGTAAGTACCACTCGATTCCGGTATCCAGCTCAAATCGAAAGTAGCCGATTCATTCTGCTCCAAATTGATATCAGCATCGATACTAGCGAGAATCTCGTTACCGGTTTTCATGAGATGAACTGTATAAGCATCTTGAGGAGCGGTACCCACATTCATTACAGTAACTTGATGTGTGTATTCATTATCGGCGACCATATTTTTGGGACCATTCACTGTAAGTGCCGCCATGTCATTCTCATAAAATTCATCCGGTTGAAACAGAAGCTTCATTTGAGGCTTATAATCCGCTCTCGCCAGAGTAGTAGCTTCACTTTGATTGGACTCATCACTGCGAACATATCTCATCCCACGTTCAAATGGATAGACAAGCATTTGACCGCTGGGAGAGTAACTTGTTACCAAATCAAATGTGATATCTATGAGCAGATTGTCCTCTCCATCCCAATAGAAAGTGGAATCTGTAAACGTAAATTCGTTCCATTCATCGGAGGCAGGCATAAAAGAAGATTGGATATATTCAAATTCGAAAGGATCATCATCATGCGATCCGGCATTATTCTCCTCAGTATGTTTGATTCTAATAGAAAAATGGGGAAGTTCATATTCCGGCACTCCGGTAATATAATACGATAGTCCACTGATCTCACCGGGACCATAAATCCCGGCTTGGTTCAGTTCTGTGACAGTATAGACCGATTGGGTTCGGATGCTGCGATACCATATATTAACTGGTGCAGCTTCATGAGTGGCATTAGAGTCTTCTCCGAAACCAACGGTTTCTGTCCAGAACTGTGCATACAGGCTAACAGCCAAACAAGTGAATAATAAGATAAGCACATTTTTTGTTGCATTTTTCATAAGATGACCTCCTTATATCTTTATCTATATCGATCATCAATTACGAAAACAACCAAAAATCCCGTTTCACCTCAAATCTCTGTTCCATTTTCACTTCCCTTTCAGCATAAAATCCAGAGATCCACACTCACATTTACAATTAACTGAGAACGTTTAAATTATGTCAAGAAAAAAACATATAATCGAATATTTCCTAACTTTTTCACCCCGATTATTCACATTAGAATGAATAATAGAGAGAGCCTTGGCATTATTTCAATAACAGTATTTTCGATACGGTTATTTCATCATTATGTTGCATTTTGATAAGATAATTTCCGCTGGATACCTCTCTATCTTTATTATCTCTACCATTCCAAACAACTTTGTGTATTCCTGCCTCAAAATCGGAGTCCACTATGGTTTTTACTTTCTGTCCCTGAATATTGAAAATATCGATAGTTACATGACCGGCTTGAGTTAATGAAAATGCTATTGTAGTTTCCGGATTGAACGGATTGGGATAATTGGGATGTAAAACAGTCTTATCCGAAACAAAACCATCTTCTGCTGAAGTTTCCTGATATGTTATCATAAAAGTATTCTCCGGATCTCCAACTACTGAGTTGTCTTGGAAGATCAACGATTCATTGCAGTCATATATCTGCCCGGAGGCATCTTCATAAACCTTGAATGAAAGCTCTTCGCCATTTTCATTACCAACTACGGTTATATACCAGAAACCTCCGAAACTCTCCTGCCAAACAGCAATACCACGACAATCATCTACTCCGCCGGGACCAAATACAGCTAAAGTATTATCTCCCGTATCATCAAAAAGCTCATCGTTATCATCATAAACTGAAGCCATCAGCACCATATTATACTGAGTGCCGGAGATTGGAGACCATCCCGGTGGATTATCTCGCTGCTCATCCGTAGATGAAACCACATGTCTCTCCGGGTCATCATAATAGAGGACATCATCGGCTAATGTCTGAATCTTGTAACCTACACCAGGTTCCATATAGTGGAGATCTCCTATCCATGTTCCGGGTGGATCGTAATAAAGCGCAGTCTGTTGCTGTGTTTTGAGCTGCTGAGCATTGCCGGCTACACTGGATAGTGCATCTGAGACGGAACGTTGTTCGGCAGGTAGGTATGAGATCCAGTTCCATCCGCTTGCTAATGGTATGCCGGTATTCGTAGGGATTGCTATGCCTTCTAGCGTAAACTCAGATACAGGATTATGCATGGAGATCAAATAACCTTCACCTATAGAGATGTGAGTGAGATCGCCATACCAGCTACCCTGATACATTATGGCTGATGCAGTTTGATTTTTGATCTGATATATATTGTTACCCAGAGGAGCCAAAATTTGACTGATGGCAGGATCTTCCGCTTCCAGCCGAAAAGAAATCCAATTCCAGTTTTCTCCCAGTGAGAAATGCTGCTCCTCCAGCAGAGAAGTCGTTAGCAAAAACGGCTCTTCATGACTGCCTACTACGGCATTGTTCTCGAAATAGATTGTTTCTTCAAACTCATATAGTATTTGCTCATCAGCAGCAAAACCTTTGAAGCTGATCACTTCATTCCCGGAATTGTTGTTGCTCACAATAGTGAAGAACCAATGCCCGTCCCAATAGGGTGGATTCGGCTCCTGCCACACTGCTACACTCCTACAATCCTCTTCACCATCTTCTCCGAAGGCAGCCAAATACATATTATCATCGGCTGTCACAATCTCGTCGTTGATCATTGCTTCGGCAATAACTACCATACTGAATTCCGTGCCGGATATAGGTACCCAGTCTATCAAAGAGAAATCTATGCCTTCGGTAGTTTGATTTTCTACTACCTCGACTTCTGTGATGGTTTCGGTAGTGTATCCTTCTAATGAGGCAGTGACATCATAAATACCCGGATCCAGTGGTAATTGATATTCACCGAATTCATTTGGGTGCACTGAAATATCATCGACGGTTATAGTTACATCTGTTATTGCTCCAGCTGGAGGTGAAGTAGTGATCAGTGTCACATTACCGCTTATCATACTGGATTCTACCGATAACATCAGCGGATCTGTGGGACTGCCGATGATAGCATTGTCCTGAAATGTTACCGTTTGATTGCATTCATATATCGTCTCGTCAGCTTCGTTATATATCTTGAATGATATCGTCTCACCGTTGGTATTGCCGACAACGGTAAAATACCAATAACCCTCATCATACCAAATCCCAAGCGAACGGCAATCATCTTCTCCACCGGGACCAAAAGCGGCGGCAAGGTTTTCTCCGTCGCCGGTAAATTGCTGATTCTGAAGCATTATATCTGCTATTACTACCATCGAATACTGCGTGCCACCGATTGGCTGCCAATTAGGCTGATCAGCGTGAAGCAGCCCTATGCTCAGGAGAATACAGATTAGTAAAATCCTTTTCATGAAAACCTCCTTTATCTGCTGAAATCTGATTATTTCAGCAGAATGCTTCGTCTGACCATCGTCTGTCCATCATGATGTAAGCGGTAGAAATAGATGCCGGAACTATAATCGCTTGCATTCCAAAGAACGCTGTGACTACCTGCCTCCTGATAAGCATCTACCAAAGTATCTATCAGCTGGCCTTTCACATTGAAGATAGACAATTTCACCCGTCCGTCGGTTGGTAGAGTATAACTGATAGATGTCTCCGGATTGAAGGGGTTGGGGATGTTTTGAGCTAATTGTAGAGAGATTGTCTCGTCTGCGTTTGGTACTGACAAATAAACATTAAGTGGCTCGGTAGGATTTCCTACGGTTGCCATCGGTTCATAAGTAAGATTGGCACTAGTAGTATAAGTTTCATCGTTCTCGTGATCCAAAACTTTGAAATGTAAAGCTTCATCTTGCAAATCGCCACGAACGGTGAAGTACCATAAACCGTTGGTATATACACCTTCGGCGCGGCAGATATCGTTTGAGTCGAATATTCCGACATCATGTTTTGCAGAATCTATGTTTTTCTGCTCATCAGTAATAGTAGCCATTACTACCATGTTACTCTCATTACCAGTGTACATATCCCAGTTTGGACTGGATTTAGTAGCGGAAGCAATAGGTTGATTCCTAACCTCTCTGGAACTATCGTGAGCGGGATAATAGAGAGTTCCATCAGCATTAGCTCTTAATGTATAAGATATCCCTGGTTCCATGTAAGTCAGGTCTCCTATCCAGCTGCCCTGATAATAGGTGGCAGAAGTAGTTTGAGATTTTATTTGTACCGCATTAGTACCAAGACTGATCAGAGCCTCACTTAGCGGAAGAGATTGTTCCGGAAGATAAGATACCCAGTTCCAACCTTCATTAATGCCGATCGGACGCATAATCGGATTAACTCTCGTACCTTCGACAATGAATGGATCATAAGGATTGTGCATGTTAATTTTGAAACCATCTTTTATATCTATTGTTGTCAAATCCCCGATCCAATCAGGTGGGAAGTAAGTAGCCGATGTAGTTTGATTTTTTACCTGATAAATATCATCATTCAAGGTTAGATCGGCAAAGAAAGCTTCTATGGATGGATCTGTAGGTTGCAGATTGAAGGAAACCCAGTTCCAACCCAAATCAGTACCGCTATGAATAAGACTGATCTCCTGCTCATGCAATGGAGATGGAGTGGTTAGGTTGAGGTGATAGTGTTCCGAATCTTCAAAAAAGAAAGTTTCATTACAATCATGCATCTGATCGGTTTCAGTATTATATAGTTTTAAGCTTAGTTCTTCATTGCCTGAATTGTCATAACTAACAACTGTAATATACCAATATCCTTCCAGATCCCAATAATTATCCCATTCGGGCATATTACCTTCATACCAGGTAGCAATTCCACGACATTCCCCATCATCATCGAATACACCCAGTTGATTACTATCCGTTTTATGAATAAACTCTCCATCGTAAGTAACATTAGCAAAAACAACAGCATTGTATTGAGTACCCGAGATCACATTCCAATTCAGCAGTGTCATATCGATGTCGGATGTAGTCTGATCGGCGATGATCATTACTTCAGGAATGGTTACGGAAGTATATTCGGGCAGACTGGCGGTGACATCATAGCTGCCTTCGGGGATCAACATCGAATAGTAGCCGCTATTATCCGGATTAGTAGTGTGTTCGCCGGCAGTTACCGTTACCTCGGTTACATCCCCCGGACCATCATATAAGGTAACCGTACCTTCTAAGTAGCCATCAAAGGATATTAGTTGGAGTTCAAAATCGATTCCCGTAGTAATCTGTCCGGATTGAACCGGTACATTAATATGAGTGGAATCCTGATAGCCGGGCAGACTGGCAGTCACATCATAATAACCGGGGTAAAGCTCGATCGTGTATTCATAATGATTCATCACCGGATAAGGATTAACAGTTACTCCACCGGCAGTGATCTCTACATCTTCTACATTACCGAGTCCTTCCAGAGCCACAGTTCCATTGATCTCGCCGGGTGGTATATAGGTGAGGGTGATATCTACATTGGTAGTCACTTCACCATCGACTACCACTACATTGGGTACAGAAGAAGAGCCGTAACCTTGTAGTGAAGCCTCTACCGTATAAGTTCCGGCCGGCAGACTGAAGAAATATTCACCATTTTCATCCGGATTTGTAACAAAAGTATCGACGACCACCTCTACATTCTCCACTTCACCGGTTCCACCGACGAGCGTAATCGTTCCTTGAATACCCGATTGAGCAAAATACAATGCGCCCATATCTGTCCTGGTTCCGTCCGGGTCCAGTGGAGAGGAAGGATCTCCTCTATCTATACACGGCGATTTGGTTTCGTCCGGAACTGGGTAATTTGCCCAGGTAAGATTAAAATCACCGGCAGCCGGATCGGCAAATAGAGGATCCGCTTCGATACAGCCTTCGCCGAAATATGGCTGACCACTTCCGGCTTGGATATTGGAGTAGGTAGCTTCTACAGAACCGGAAGGTTCTCTGAAGATTTGCTGGGCAGCATTGTCCCATATTATCGCATTGACCATAGTTACAGATGACATATAAAGACTGGCAATACCGCTTCCGTTTTGGTATGCTGCATTTTGAGTAATGGTAACACGATCCAGCTGCGGATGCGAATTATTGAATGCCGTCAAACCACCACCTTTGTATTGGGTGGTGTTGTTATCTATCAGGACACGAGTCAAAGTAGGGCTAGAGCTGAAGCAGTTTATCCCGCCACCATCATAAACAGCGCTGTTGTTGTGGATATGAACATAATCGAGTTGGGGAGAGCTGGAAGAAAGATAGATACCGCCACCCGAACCTTGTGCATTGTTCTCCGATACTTCCACATGATTGAGTGTGATAGATGAATTGTGTAAATAGAGAGCGCCACCGGCACTTTGAGACATATTATCGGTAAAAGCAGTATATTCTACCAAAATGTCGGAGGAGTTTGAAGCATAGAAAGCACCACCACGATAATGGGGAGAAGATCCTATCGCTCTGCCATGCTTTATCGTTGCGTAGCGAATTTTTGATTCGTCTTGTCCATTTGTATCGGTATCGATAAACCGCAGACCACCCCAGCCAACGGATGGATCCGAAGCCTGAAATGTGATTGCGCCGGCTTGGCTACCTTCCGCCAACAACTTACCATAGACGAAAAATCTATAATGTCCTTGAAATTCCACGACTACGCCAGGTTCGATAATAAGCTGGTCGGCAGCAGCTATGCTGATCTCGCCTTGAACCAGATATGGACTACCCGCTGCAGTCCATGTGCCACTAACATTGCCTGCGGGAACGGTTGTCTGACTCCACAAGCCAACACTCATCAAACAGATTAAAACTAATGCTAAGTACCTCATTTATTCCTCCTTAAGGTTTTATTTGAATTATTTTCAAGCCTTCTGCGTCGGTTAGGAAAGCATAGCTTCCATAATTGAACAGAGAAGTAGGCTCGGTATCCATTTCGTACCAGCCCAGAATATACGGATTATTTATATCAGAAATATCTATCACAAAAAGACCGTGATCCAAATCTGCCACATAAGCAAAATCATCATCCACATGAACATCATAGGCAAAGCCATCTGTCTGCACATATTGAGTATTTCGGGTAGTCAGGTTGATGATTTTCAAGCCTTGCTCACCGTCAGCTACAAAAAGATGATTGTCTTTCACATACACATCGTTGGATAAGCCGCTGCTGCTAAATTGTTCTACAAATACTGGGTTATCAGGGTCATAGATATCTATCACACCTACTCCATCCAAACCATTTGCTACATAGGCTTTCTCCTGATGTACGAATACGTTTCTAGCATTGCCTCCGCTTCCTATGGTAGTGATATATGAGGGGACCGAGGTGGCTACATACATGATAGACAAGCCAGACTCGCTATCGGCTACATAGGCATAATCACCGTAAATATGAATATCTTTTGGTATATCTATTGTGTTGGTGGTGCCCATTATCACCGGGTCAGACGGATTGGTGATATCCACTATACTGAGAGCGCCCGGATTATTCATGCCCCCATGACTGGCAACATAGGCAAAATTATCTTGTACGAATACTGCTATCGTTCTGTCTACAATATCAAGAGAACCGGTTTGAGATGGATTGCTCGGATTCATGCTGTTGATGACAGATAGCCCATCATAATAATCTGCTATATAGGCATGCCAATTGGCAACGAAAATATCGGAAGCTACTCCGGGAGTAGTGTGCGAGCCGATAACTTCGAGTCTTACATTGGTCTGAGCTTCGTTGCTATAAGCAGAATAAAATTCGCCGTAAAACGCTCTAACTCGATAGGTAAAAGTGCCACAATGCTCCGTTATATTATCAAGCCAGGTCGTGGAATTGCTATCCACCAGAGCATACTCGATTATCCAATCTTGCTTACCTACTTTTTTATCTATCGCAAATCCTTCTTCTCCTTCACTGTTATCCTGCCAATTCAAGCGGATCTTGTTTGGGTCCGGTTTTTGCAGTGTCAGATCCGATGGCGCAGTCAAGGTGGGAGTCATCGAAGTAGTATCCGAATAAGCAGATTGCGACACACCTGCATAAGCATAAACACGATAATGTATCGTTTCGAATAGATCGACCGGATCGATGAAATTATCACTATTGCTGGGAAGTTTTTTGTAGCGCTTTTCCCACTCGGCTTCACCGACCTTTTTATCTACATAATAACCATCTTCTCCGTTAGCATTATCTTCCCAACTCACCTGAACCTCATCCTGGTTTATCTGAGTAATACTGAGGTCGGTAGGTGTGGTTTGCTCGGAAAAATAAGCCACAGTCTCAGAGAATGGTGTCGTTTCATCGGTTACTATACTGGTGGCACGCACTCTATAAGCATAGACATCATGCGTATCCGTTTGGATGTTATCTATAAACCATTGCTGCTCATTTTCTATCAGGTAATAGGAATTGTCCCAATTTTCCTCGCCTACTCTTCTGGAGATCTCGAAATGAATTGTGTCATCGACAGTTTTGGCATATTGCCAGCTGATCTCTAGCTGATCTTCTGAGATTTTGTTTAAACTAAGATTGTAGGGTGAATCACCTATACCGGGAGCAGTGATACTGTCACATCCTACAATAAGCATCACGCCGAGAGCTGTAAGCAAAATACCGATTAAAATATATGATTTCATAATATCTCCGTGTTAATCTGAATCTTCAGGGATATAGATCCTGAACTCAACTATGCGGTTGTGGTCATAATCCACTTTTACTCCGGTCTGATCGAGAGTCATCCGTTCACCATGACCGAATATTTTCAATCTTTCCGGATCTATGCCCTGCTCGATCAGATAATTTCTGGCAGAATGTGCCCGTCTAAGTGAAAGACGCTGATTGTAGCCCGGATCCCCTCTTTCGTCCGAATAACCACTCATCACTACATGATATGCTCTGTTTCGCTTCAAAAAATTTGTGAATCTATCGAGTTTATTCTCTTCGCTTTCTTTTATGCTGTCATCATCAAAGTCGAAATAGACGACAGGAAGCTCAAATTCCGGTTTATCTTCTTCCGGTAATGGAGGAATCTCATCCTCGTCATAGACAAAAATACTTTCCAAATCCTCATACTCGGAGCGGAAGGAGGAAACTTGTTGTCTGGCAGTTAATCTCTGTTTTGCCATTCTTTCTGTAACCGGCTCGATGACTTCAGCTTTGAGGATGACGATCATCTCTCTATTGGAAACTTCTTCCCGGTTGTAGCCGGTAAGATATCTGATGCCGAATACCCACCAAGGCAGGTCTTTAAGGATTGGAATTCCAGTGCGTACCACTGTCCTGTCCGTATCGTATATGCCACCTATTACGGTCTCTTCACCGTCGAAAAGCAGTACTTCCGTGTCCGATTGACTACGATTGACCACCGTGGATACATCACCGGGGATAGCTGAGCTTTTTTCTACACTGGCAACCAGATGGACAGCTTCGATGCCGTCTCTTTCTATAATTGTAGGAGTTACGTTCATTATAATACCGGTGGTAAAGAAAGTCTCCACCACATTACCGGCTTCATCTGCCATTCTGGTAGAGAAATCAGAACCTACCTGCACAAAACCAGGTTTGCCGGAGAGGACAGTTACGCTCGGTCTGGCGATAACTGTTCCCAACTGATTAGATTCTACGATGCGGAAGAGAGTATTGAGGTCAACGCGAATATCGCCCGATTCCAGTCTGGTCGAGCCGCTTGCTTGAAATAGATCGTCTGCCACTCTGCTGCCTCCGGCGAAACCGACCGATGCCACGACCTCACCGTGTAGAAGCGTGGACCAATCAATTCCTACGCTTTGTAAAAATGACCTATCTGCTACGAAGAAAATGGAGCTTATTTTTATCTGTTTGGAATCCAAAGTGATATCCAGTTCTTCATCCGGTGCTGTTACGGCAACTTCGGGGTCTTTTACATAAAACACCGAAGGTCTTTCCTCCAATTCGAGTTCGTTGAACCTTGTCATGAGTTCCAGAGCATCGCGCCAATATACCTGTTTTATCGGCATCCCCACCGGACCTGTATAAGAACTGGTGTTTATGATTCGTTTCCCCTCAAAGCGGTAAGACAATACTTCCAACATATTGATAGCTTGTGGGAACGATATATCTCTTCCGATAGAGATCATCTCTTCTTGTCTCGGTCGGTCTGCTTGGGCAAAAGCTATACAGATAAAACTCAGTGCAAGGATAACTATAATGATCTTTTTCATAATCTATTCCTTCTCCAAAAAAATTGTTTCTTCTACCGGGATACCTATCTTATCTATAGTAAAGATAGCGCTCTGATTATCCCAATCTATCCTGGTCAAATTACCATAGGCAACTTTGTCTCCTTCAGATAGGGAGACTATCATACCTTTATCATTTCGGAAAAATACCTTTGATGGGGTCAATCCCAGCAGTTCGCCTGCATAAATATCCAGATATTGTTCTTCTTGTTCATCGAAACGTGGTTGGTGAATCTTGGTGTAGAATGGATTCTCTTTCAGATCAGAGTACTGGAATGGTCTGAGTGTTACTTCATTGATGTCGGTGCCCTCATTTTCATCATAATAGGCGTTCAAGGTTATAGTGAAATTGACTCGATCGGATTGAGCTGTACCCTCTTCGTTCAGACGAATATTTTCTATCGTATATAGTGGGGGTTGATACTCGATTTGGAATAGGAAAAAATGCAAAGATTGGATCTCTGCGGTGCCGTTTAATGTATAAGTATTAAAATTCACGCGTTCTCTATCCAAAGTGCCCGAGCGGGAGATCAGGAAATTGAATTTGATATCAGGCGTAAAAGTTTCGATTATATCGAGAAGATATTGATAAGATATGGTCGGATCATCATGCTTCAAAATGATCTTTTTGCTCTCTCTTGCTCTTACTCTTCTTTCTTCCAGCTCTGATATTACTTCATCTTCACGACTCAGGTCAGGTGTGGTACGATGTAATCTTTCCAGTGAACTTCTGTTCTCCTGAAGCGACGCTTTTGCAGCTTCGAGCTGACTTGCTGTGCGGTTGTTGTTTACTACGATAACAAAGAGAACAATAAGCATTATTCCCAGCAATATTAGTGTGTTTCGAATTACATAAGGCATTAGCTGGCACTCCCAATATTTTGTAATCTTGTTTTTGCTTCCGATACATAGTTACTGTTTGGAAATTCTTCGATCAATTTTGAAAAATAATGTTTGGCTTGATCATGGTCTTCTATATGAGAAAAAGTCTTACCCAACATTAGTAACGCATCAGGTTTTTTTGAACCACCCATCGCTACAATATCTTTGAATATTTCTGTGGCTTGCTCGTAATCTTGCATCAAATAGAGGCATTCGCCGGTAAAATAGTAGGCATTGTAAGATCTTTCATGCTCATTATGTGTTTTTCTGAACTCATCGAAGCCGGCATAAGCGGTTTCGATATCTCCGGAGAAATAAGTCCGCACCAAACTCTGGTACAATTCGCCGATTTCCCTGTTGCTTAGTACTCTGGTTGGAGTAGGTTCGGCTACTTCCGGCTCAGGTGTATTTTCCGGGGGTGGTTGTTCCACTTTTTCTTCGGGATTATTGTCTGGAATGCGAAGTTCGGAAAGCATTGGTGCAAGCTCGAGCTCATCCTCTTTCTCTATTGTTTCCGGATCCGGATAGTCGTAGGTGATATTAAAACTCCAAAGAGTCACATCCTGAATTTCATGTTCATTTATCCGATCAATTTTACCATTTGGGAACAGGCGAGAGAAGCGGATCACATTGCGGCGCTCTGTAGTATAGCCGGAGAGTCTGATACCGGTCTCATGAGAATCGAGATTGGAAAACCAACTTACCGGATATTCTGCTACTGACTGTGAGAGCACATGCAGGATATAATACCATTGATTTTTTCTGCCGGTTATACGTTCGATCTTTTCCAATACACGGTTTATAGATTCCAATTCAGTTCTGAGCTGATTGATTTTTTCCACAATCTGCTGGTTTTGACGCAATTCTCGCTCTACATTCTGGTTTTGCAGCCTCGTCTCTGATAATTCCTGATTCAATTCCAAATTGTAAGTAGTTCCTCTAAATGCGATAAAGAAGATCAGTACCATCACTGCAAAGCCATGCCAGCCGATCTTGAAGTATTTTTGGGATTCGATTACCTTAGGAGGTAAGAGATTACAGGCATGGAAATTTTTATTTTTTGGATCTAGTGAAGTTAACGCCAATGCTATCGGGATGGCAAATTTAGCGCATTTACACTCATTGGCTTTATCTTTTAGCGAAAGTTTACTAGAATCTATTGTTAAACGAGATATATCTTCATCAGTCTGAGATTTTTTCTTGAAATATTCGATATCTTCATCGGAGGCATTGTCTCCGGCAAAGATAACATTATCGACTGCCGGTATGGTACCGGTGTCTTGCTCCAATATGACTTTGGAAAATACAGCTTGCCTGATCGCTGCCGGTGTGGTCTCGGTAACCATTATCATAAACCGTTTTACAAAAGACTCACCTTTCATCAATATACCAGCTTTGTATTCCTGTCCTATGTACAGTATCAAAGTATATTGGTCCGGTTTGAGCTCATAATGATAACGAACCAGATTAACCAGAGCGATCTCGTTGGGAATGACCCGGTCAAAGAAAAACTTTTGCTTCTTTGATCTTTCTTCCAAACCTTTTAAAGCATCTAACAATTCGAATCTGCCTCTATGCACGAAAGCATGGCCTGTGTTGTCCGGATTGACTATATAGTCGTAAGTACAGCTTTTATCTTTGATCTCTTCTTTGCTGAGGAAATTTCGGCGGATATATTTTCTTACTTTTCCTTTGATCGTATTCAGATCGATATCATGATAGTTTATATGTTCATCCAGAGTATTCAAGACAATTTTACCGTTATGCAAATAGAGATTTTTGATAAAATCGTCAAACTCTTGATGTAAGACAACTTGGGCTGAAGTTTCATCTACACTTTTGTCTTCATCCAGAGTGTCGAATTCGGAAACTTCGGGTATTTCCATATCTTCGCTCCCCTCCAGATCGGGGAAGCTGGAGATATCTATATCGTCCGGGGCAGAAGAAACAGCTTCTGTGCTCGATTCTTCAGTAAAAAGCGGTTTGGAAAGATTTATCTCTTCTAAGCGAACTATCTTTTTGACGCCTTTAGATTCGGTTAACTGAGCTACTTTTACAGAGAGTCCATCTTGAAAAACGCCGAATGTAACTTTTGCTTTACTTTTCACAGACACCTCATTTTAGTAGGATAGTAGCTGGTACATCCGTTTTCTGTTGTTCGAATAGTTCATAGCTGTCTCTTTAGTAATTACATCTGATTTGTAGAGATCATAAAGGTCTTGTTCCAGAGTAACCATCCCGTATTTTTTCCCTTCGGTTATCATCTGATAGATCTCGCCGATATTTTGGTTTCGGATAGCCGCTTTTACAGAGTCGGTAACCGACAAGATCTCTTTGGCTAATGAAATTTTGCCCTGTTTGTTGGGCACCAATTTTTGTGATATGCCAACTTTGAGTGTATCTGCCAGCCTCAATCTGATCCTATCCTGCTCACGAGGTGGAAATTCACCCACAATTCGATGAATACTATCAACCGCAGAGCTGGTATGAAGTGTGGTGAAGACCTTATGTCCACTATCGGTAACTTCCAGAACATTGGCTATAGTTTCAGGATCACGCATCTCACCGACCATAATAATATCCGGATCTTGACGCAATGATTGAACCGTACCATCTTTGAAGCTGATCACATCTTCGCCTACTTCGCGATGGCGGACGATACATTTTGCCGGTTTATGGATAAATTCGATCGGATGTCCGATGATGATGATATGAGCTTCGTTATCCCGGTTGTTCATATCGATGATAGAATCCAAAGTACTACTTTTACCCGATCCGGTGATACCTGTCACCAAAATCAAACCGGCTTTTTCGTAGCGTAGATTAAGCCGTTCAATTATCGGTTGCGGGAAACCGAGTGAGTCGATAGGGAAGAGGTTTTGGTTGATTCTTCTAAAATTGGCTACCAGCGAATTGTTCTCATAATAAACATCGCCGCGAAATCGGCTCGGTTCTTCATCATCGTTCAATTCCATACTAAGAGAGAAATCCACATTCTTTTGTTTGAATAATACTACTTTTTGTTCATCTGATAAGATACTGAGCAAAATGGCGGTGATTTCATCTTCACTGTAATGCGGTACATCTTCGTTTTTCTCTTTTTTACCAAAGCGGCGATACCAGACAAATCCTTTACAGCCATGACCACCGAGGTCTATATCCGAAGCTTCCAATTCTCGCATATGCAATAGAAGTTTACGAAGATGGTCAAAAGATTCTTTCTTCCATGGCGTATTAAATGTAATAAGCTTATTTATGTTCTGAAATCTTGCAGTACCGGTCAAATATTCCGGCAGTGTAACCTGCATCTCAGGTGTAAATGATAAACTCATCGCTACCTCTACTTCCTATTCTCAAATCCAAAAAATTTTTTCTTGATTCTCAATTGTCGCCCGTAACTAGTTTTAGCATTACGATACGTTGGATGGCTTTGCGCCATTTCAAAAAGATGCAATTCACCAGATTGATAGTAAACCTTTGAAACAATTTTTCACCTTTGTAAGTAAAGAAATCCAGCAATTTCTTGCGGGAGAAATGACGTACTTTTACAGCAGTTTCGGCTCGAAGCGAATTTGTGATAGAGCCGGCTAAGATAAAATTTTCTTCTCCCCATGAATCCCACTTCTGTATATAATCTATGGTAGTGTTACTCATCCAGACGGATACTTCGCCACTTTCTAATACTACTATGGAACCCAGACCTTCATCACTGAGCGGGATAGTTTCGCCCACATCATATTTTTTCAGCCGGCCGAGAGCCATGAAATCTACTTTATCCTCCGGTGAGAAACCATGCAGGAAATTCGGCTCACTTTTGCTTACCTTATCATCTGCCGGTTCAAAAGCTTTTTGCAGAGGACCATAGAGATCGTCCGAGTATTGTAAACCACGTTTTACTACATCGGATAGTTCTTCGGCATTGATCGGTTTGGATATGTATTCGAAAGCGCCGGCATGAACTGCTTTAACCGCTCCTTCGATACTAGAATATCCGGTCAGGATAATGACAACTGCCAAAGGCTGCTTCTGCTTGATCTGCTTCATCAATTCAAAACCGCCGATGCGAGGCATATTCATATCCACTATATAAAGGTCAAAATCATCATAATTCATCTTCTCTAATGCGTCCTGACCATCCACAGCTATAGATACCTTGTATCCTTCTTCCTCTAGGAAATCTTTACACAATTCTCGGATCGATTGTTCGTCGTCCACTACCAAAATGTGTTTTTTCATAGTATTATCCTTGGTCTTTTTTTAGTTCGTTTTGTACAGCATCGAGTTGTTTGAATTCATGAAAGTTTTTCAAAAGTTCGGCGATCTTGTCTAAGGCATTGTTCATCTGCTCGGCAGATTTCTGCAGTTTCTCATCACCATAATCGTTGGCAGCTTTGGAAACTCTACGCAAAGAGAGAGAAATTACCGTAAGATGATTGTTGATATCATGATCCAGAGAAGATATGTCGCGCAAACTTTGAAGGAGCTGTTCATACTGTTTCACCTCTTGTTTCATCTTTCTCGTCTCTTCTTTGTTATCTAACATTCTTCTCTCCAATCTATTATAAGATTCTTTTATGTTCAGCACTGATCCCGAAAGCTTCTTGACAAGATCAGATATATAACTCGATACAAAGGCCACTCCTGTAAAGAGACCTGTGTATGAGATAATAAAAATGGACTGGGAATGGATGTCAAGTCTAAAATCTTGTCCATCCACATTCAGAAGCAATTCATAATTGTACATCAGGATAAGAATCAGCAAGCAAGCGCTACCGATAAGGGCAGCTATGAAACCGCCTGCTTTTTCCACAAACAGACCGGCAGTGATCACTCCGACAAGATAAATCCAAATAAACGGGCTATCCACACCGCCGGTGAGATGGACCACAAAAGTAGCAAATAGCAGATCCAGTACGATTTGCAAGGCGCCGATCAGGTTTGATGTCTTTATAATCTGCAAGTGAAACATTATGTTCAGAATACTCAGTCCGATAAATGCGAGGATGAAGATCATTATCGGCAATGTTTGTTGGATCTGATTGACGCGCAGAATACCGATACCGAATACTACCAACAAGAGATACCAGCGTATCCTCGACCACCAGAGGTACATCATCTTTTCTGCTTGGTCGTGCTGGAAATGTTTCATTAATTCATAACTTTCTACATTTCGTCCCATGAAATTATCTCGAAGCGAGCGTTGGAAGGTAAATTTTGCAAAGCAGCTTCCACGCTTGCTTCACTAAATACGATGGTAGCATGTGCTCCCAGGGTAGATTCTTCGTCACTGACTACAAAAACAGCGCCTGTAATAATAGATTGGGCATTCATTGTGAGAGTACCGAAGATCACTAATATGCCGTCAAAATCACTATGCGCATTTATTTCACAATCGCCGTTGACCACCAGAAATCCGCTGCCTGACCAATGTTGGACTACCTTCAAATCACCATCGACCCAAGTGATTTCGTTGTGCAAATCATCGTGGTATGGTATCTCCGGGTTATCTAGATAAGTGCCGCTATCCTGTGCCTCAGCTTTCAGGTCTTCTTCACTGATCCCGAATGTCTCTTCAAAGTCCAATTCCGTATCTTCATATACATCGCCACTGATGACCGATTGAGCTTTTAGTGTTATACTACCACCACTCACAAGAGCAGCGGTAATGTTAGATTCTATATCTTCTCCGAGAAAAATTGCCACATCAGCTGAACTTTTATACTGAAACGGAGTGGGAGTGTTAGTAACCGTGACATAAGATTGCACTCCAATCGTATTTTGCATAGGATCATTAACGTATTTGATGCTATCGATAGAACCATCCGCCAACATGAGCGGTTCAAAATCTTTCACATATCCGGAAACACTATCAACAAAGGTTACATTACCTTTCATTAGTTCACGGATACCGTATGTAACACCGTAGTTTGCCAAAGAACGGGCCGAGATCTCGTTCAGATTCCGACTTACCAATTGCGGCATTTCTTCGCTTCTGTCAGAGATCATAGTTACAACACCAACTAAGATCAATGCGACGATGAAAATGCCTACAATCAGTACTTTACCCATTATTCACTCCAATATACTATCTCGATTGTATAACTCTCCGGGTCGATGACAAGATCGCCACCCGGTTCGGGTGGAGTAATGACTACTTGTGTTGGAGCTTCATATTCTATCCGAGCAGCACCTATCATAGTTAACCTATCAGCTATCAATGAACCTTTGATAGAACCACTGCCGGTTATCTGTGCATGAGCATTAGGAGCATATATCACGCGTACCACAGCAGTAGCAGCACCGGATACAGTTACATTGTTGCCCCCGGTAAAAATATGGCCTTCAAGTCCACCGGCACCACCTATCGATATGTCAGCAGACTGAGCATAAACTGAGCCGACAAATTTGGTTGCTCCGCTTGGATTCAAATTGGATGAGCCATTATAGTACATAACCAAACGATCGGAAGATCCGTTATTTTCATAATTTATTGTGCTAGAGCCAGTAATGTCAAAATTGGAAACATAAAGATATAAAACTCCGCTTCCTTCCAGTATCACTTTAGCACTTCCTGATACGTTAAAATTGTCGGCACGAATGTGTCTTTCGCCATCGCCTGTATCAATTACCAATTGCTGTTGTACCGTCAAATTATTATACCAACCGTCTTCATCTATTATGTGCCCGCCGGATGGAATGGGCCACCATCCTGCCGTAAAATTGCCACGTGGTGTAAGTGAGGGGAATTCTGGAAATTCGGGTAATTCATAAACCCGGGGAGAACTAAATTCTTCCACACCGCCCCAGACATGATCCTCAATACTTCTTTGGTTATGATGTTTTATCAAGTTTTTATGCGCATCGGAACGGACATGTAATTGTTCTGATACATATGTACTCCAAGCAAACTCTATTCTATTTGGTTGGGTTGCATTAGAACCGGCAGAGCCGAGTATTCTTGAACTCCCTTCTAACTCCAAGCGATCATTCACAAATACAGCCAAGTCAAAATCATACTCTTCACCTTCTCCACCTTCTCCACCATCGCCGGCTTGGGTACCATAGTTTATCTTTATCCGTGCCTGGCTGGTATGAGCATCATGCTCATCATAAGGAAGTAGTCTGGTAGTAGCATCGATATCGACATAAGTTATCATTGATGGAGTTCCGCCACCATTGCAGGAATAAGACTCATTATCTATGGAAAAATCGCTACCGAGAGCAGTGATTTCCACATACCACTGTCCCATTGCTTTTCCTTTGCCCGGGGTGGCATTGTATAGATTAACCTGCATATTATCGGATTCTATCTCATAAAATACATTATTGGTAATATTGAAATTCTCATCACAGACAGTTAAACTGTTGTTTCCACCGATAGTACGAAACGATAGTGAAGTTGCCGGTCCGGTATATTCAGTGCCATATTGATGAATATCGCTGCGGGTAATCTGACTGCCGTCCGGTTTTATCAGCAGAAACTGTTCTGATGAGTTGTTTGGGCTGATACGAACCGTACCGTGAATTGGTGTACCGTCTCCAGATCCATTACCCCCAGTAGTTTCTGTATAGAATGTATAAGTAATATCCTCGATTTTACCACCCAAAGCCGGGACTTCCACATTATAAGCCTCAGTGATAGACTCAGTAACATTTCCCCTGCTAATCTCTTTGATGCCATAGTTAAGCGCATAGGCATAAAGATTGCCATGATCTATACCTTTTTCACGACGGGTAATAACCTCCGGTACTTCCCCGGACCTGTTTTGTATCACAAACGCTATCGTAGCGAATACTGCAGTCAAAACCAGAACTAATATTATTAAAACCTTTCCCATTTTTTTCTCCTTTCAAGCAGAGATAACTCTACTTATTGGGTATAATATAATATCAAATTTTTGTGTCAAACATTTTTTTTTGCGAACCAACATAATAATCTCACTCATAGATAAAGATTCTTGAAATATTTCCAAAAAGTGAGCCGATAGCTAACACTCTGTGGACCGCTCTGGAAGCGGTAAGTTTCGGTTAGGAATGCCATTTGCACCCGACAGGAACGGATATCTGCTCTAGTCGTAGTTTCGTTTTCATCCACATCATAATAGGTAAAAATATCATTCTCGGAGAGATAGATCGGACCAAAAAGATGTTCATTATCTTGATGAACAGTAAGTGGGAAGCCATCGTCCGTCTCTGCTCCTACTTGGATTGAGATCTCGAAATCTACACCGGAGATCAATCTCGGTGGTTCAGCCAGATAATTCCATTGAGTGATGAAGACGAACTCATTTGCATTTGCGGTGATGATCTCATCTCCTTCTATGGCGCCGAGTCCCACTTTTGCCATAAAGAGCGAATCTACCGTATTGATATACTCTTCCGATACACGAGTGGTAGTGATAGCCATGCTGGCATTGAAACCTTCGGCTTGGATATTGAACATAGCAGTGAGCATGGTGAGGATAAACAAACCTCCGATAGCTGCTGCTCCCAGTGCATCCAATAGTGATGTCATCTCTTTTCCTCCTATTATCCCCAAATATCGGCGATCACTTTGCTGAGCGGATTGTCATCTGTGCCGATATGCAGAGTCTTGCCCAAAGGTGTGGTATTTATTTTGATCTCGATCAGCTGAAATTCGGAATCGGGATCATTAGTAATGTTACCACTATCATCGCAATAAAACATATCGATAGTATTATGATAATTTACATCGTCAACCGTGATGGTTTGTGTATAATTGGTGTATGTGCTATTGAGTTCGGCAAAAGTAAGAATCTGTCCGATCATCAGAGATTCGATCTCTTGAAAAAACTTATTTGCTACCCGCAATCCTTGCAAGCGGTACATATTATCATACAGAAGTTCGTTTTGGGTAGCCATATTGCTTCTGGTACTCACTATAATAGTGGAGAACAACACAATAGCCAATAAAACGAGCAACATCTGACCGGTACCCATATCTTAATCCTCCGAAGTGGCATAGATAGCTTCGGATAGAGTAGTAAGACCATTTCTCACCCTGTCCAAAGCCGATTCATGCAGAGAGAGCATGCCCTGCCCCTCGGCGATTTCTCTGATCTTCTCTTCATCTATATCCGTACGCGAATCGAGTACGATCTTACGAATCTCGGGTGTAAAGTAGAGCGCTTCACAGATATTCAGTCTTCCTTTGTAACCACCGACACATTTTTTGCAACCTTCGGAGGCTTCGTAAACTGTACCCGCATCCAATTCTTCCTGAGTAATGCCGAAATCGAGCGCTGTCTGATATTTATCTTCAGAGAGCTGTTTTTTGCAATCGGGGCATAATCTGCGGATCAAACGCTGGGCAATGATAATGTTGATAGCATAGGCGAGCAGGAAAGTCTCGATACCCATCTTATAGAGCCTCGATATAGCGCTCGGTGCATCGTTCGTATGCAAAGTAGAGAAAGTGAGATGACCGGTGTTAGCGAGTTTGATAGCCACTTCGGCTGTCAGATTATCCCTGATCTCACCGACCATGACGATATCGGGGTCGTGACGGAGTATAGAGCGGATAGCTTCCTCGAAGCTTAGTTTGTGTCCGATCTTTATCTGCCTGGCGCCACGGATGACATACTCCACCGGATCTTCGCAGGTGAGCACATTTTTGGAAGGGTCTATCGTATTGTACAAGGCTGCCATAAGTGTGGTACTCTTACCACTACCGGTAGGACCGGTAACCAGTACGATACCTTTCGATTTGTTGATCGATTTCATAAAATCACTTTCCGCTTGTTTCTGGAAGCCCAGTTTCCTCAAATCGGTGATTACATTACGATCATCCACGATACGGATAACTATACTCTCATACTTTCGCTCATATTCGGAAGATACCGTAGGTAAGATAGATACACGGAAGCGAATGAGATGACCGTCCACGATACGTTGAGTAAAGCCATCCTGAGCCGTATCCCGCTCAAAACGATCCACACCGCTGGAGCGATCTTTTACCACCGCAGAAATAGCTTCGGGTGAGGAATTATCCTGCCGGTGCCAGCGTACTAATTTGCCGTCGATGCGGAAATAGAACTCTACGCTGGAACGGCCATGGGGGATGATATGGATATCACTCGATTTTTTGCGCACTGCTTCTACAAGACAGCCCTCGAATAGATTGACCAGCAGACTTTTGTTAATCTCATTATCGATCTCATATTCATCTACCGGACCTTCCATAGATTCTTCCGATACTTCTTGCAGTTGTTCTCCCGCCTCTTCCAATAGTTCCAGAAACTCATTTTTCTGTGGTGCGATCATATTGATCAATTCATTGATGACAGATAGTTTGCAATAGACGATCTCATATTTTTTGAATTCGGTTTTGGCGGGGATCTGTTCGATGATCTTTTCGGTAGGATCTGTTGCCAGAACTATCAGGGTATTTTTGCGTCCGGTTGCTAAGCGATAAGGGAGAACTTTTTTGAAAAGGAGGTTCTTCTTGAAGTCATCTTTGAATTTGTTCAATATTTCGCGGGTGTGTTTTATCTGGCTTTGCTCTACTTTTTCCGGATCTATTTCTATAGTACGAAAGGCGTATAGTTCCGCTAAAGTACGATAAACAGCGTCATGGTCTATTTTGAGATCCGAGGTGAGTATTTCTTCTAATCTACGCTGATTCTCCGGTCCTTCTTCCGCAGCTATATACACTGCTTTTTCAAATGTCTGTTCGTCTATCACACCTTTTTTAATGAGCAATTCGGCGAAGCGCGTTTTCTTTAGCATTATTTTTTTACCATCCTCGTAGTTTTATACTCCACCCATTCCCGGGGTGGGGGGTGAAACCATAGCGATCTCGGCAGAGACTATGGTAAGCAATGTGATGACTATACCTATGAAAGCACCGATGAATACCTGTATCGATTCGGTGATATTCTTCATCTTATAGGTGGTTTCTTTTTCGTAGAATACGGTTATCATCCTGGCGGAAGAGAGCACGTTACCGGTCTCGGCACCACTTTTGAGCTGGCTGAGTGTATTGCGATTGAATACATCTGCATGCTCCAATGCCGGTACAAGCGACATGCCTTCTTTCAACATCAGCGGGATGGTGATCTCTTTGATATTGGTCTCTATATATTTGTTGCGGCAGGCTTCCGCTGAAGCTTGGATGGTTTCTATGTTACTCTCTGCACCACCGTAGATAGCGCCAAACACTCGGAAAAATATCTCGATACTAAGCTTGTGCATCACATCACCCATCATCGGTAGATTGATGATCATCTTATCACGCCAGATGCGCCCTTTGGGCGTCTTCCACCATGCTAACAAGATAAGCACAGGGGCGATCATGATGAGCACTATCCAGCCCCAGTTATCGGTGAGGTAATCGCTGAACTGTAGCGTGAATGCAGTCATTGGCGGCACTTGCATATCGTAGCGAAGGAACAGATTCGCCGTTTGCGGGAAGATGGAGACCACATAATAGAGTACTGCCAAGATCATGGCAAAAACGACGAATAAAGGTTGGATCAGCGCTGACTTCATCGCTTTTTTGAAATCAAGCTCTCTTTCCATGAATTTCGCCGTGGCATCATAGACTTCCGCCATATTACCGCTCTTAGTTGCCAATCCCAGCATGTAGGCGGGGAACTTTCCGAAGACATGACCGTAACGGTTGAAAACTTCGGTGCCTTCCTTACCTTTTTTCAGCTCCGATTCGATCTTTTTCAGAGTATCTTTGAGAACGGGATTCTTCTCTTCTTCTGCCAACATCCTCAGGATCTTGTCGTAGCTCATCTGCTCTTTGAGTAAGAACGAACTAAGCGAAACGAACATCATGATGGCACTATAGGGTGGTTTGGTTTTAATATCGAAGAGAACCGGCTCCACTTTCTTCACATTATAGCCCAAGGTCTTCAGACCGCGGATCACTTCCTCTTTGCTGTAAGCGCTCTGTCTCCCTTTCAGTGTTTTACCGCTGGGCAGCTTGAGATAATATAAGAAATCTTTCTTGGGATCGATGGCAGTTACATTAAGATGATGCCTGGCAGCAAGTTTGTCCACCAGTTTTTTTGCTCGCGTCTTGTTTTTCGCCAGCACAGTTCCCTGTATCGGCTTTCCGTTCGCCGCTCTGGCCTGATAACGAAATTCTCTGAGCATTCTTGCCACCTTACCTTAGCTTATTTATTCATAACATAAAGATATTAGTGCCATTTATCGTCAAGTATAATTTTCGTTGGGAGAGATTTTTTTTGAGAAGAAGCAAGATGAAATTGGCAGCTAAGAGCTAAAAGTGAAAAGTGAATGAAGAGGTTGATTTGTTGAATCGTTCAATCGTTGAGTTGTTTGAAGAGACGCAGGGAGAAATTTCGGTGAAAAGTTAGAAGAAACAAGTGACAAGTAACGAGTAACGAGTAACGAGTGACCCTTCTTCGCCCCCCTTTGCAGATGCTTCGTGGGGCTACGGAGGACAAGGGATGATGTTTAGTGTTTAGGGATCTGATATTTGTCACACTGAGTAGCTACGGCGTGAGCCGGAGCGTATCGAAGTGTGAGTTGGTGCAAGTGAAGCAAGGATGAGGTTTAGGGTTTAGGGTTGAGGGTTTAGGTAGAAGGAATTGGTAGGAATTTATAGGCATTTGTTCGCTTCGCTCACGGAATTTTTGGCAAAGAGCATGGAGCGTAGGGCAGGGAGATGTTTAGGAGTTTAGGGATCTGATATTTGTCACACTGAGTAGCTTCGGCGTGAGCCGGAGCGTATCGAAGTGTGAATTTAGTAAGTGTGGTGTTTAACTTGTCACCCTTCGATACAATTCCGATAAATCGGAATCACTCCATCCTTCGTTTTACTACGGTATGGCAGGCAGGATGACAACGGGGTGCTTTGTTTCGATAATGATAAATCTTGTCATAAGTGTTTCCTCTCAATGTCACACTGAGTAGCTTCGGCGTAAGCCGGAGCGTATCGAAGTGAGAATTTAGTAAATGTGGTGTTTAACTTGTCACCCTTCGATACAATTCCGACAAGTCGGAATCACTCAGGGTGACAGTCCACTGATAATTATTTCCATTTCTTTTTTGATAATTCTTTTAAAAGCTCGAAATCTCCATTTGTTAAAGCTTCTTTTTTAGATCGTGACCAGCCTTTGATCTGCCTTTCAGCAGAAATGGCATCATTAACATTGTTAAAATACTCAGAGAAGACCAATTCTACAGGGCGACGGCTATAAGTATACCCTTTGATAAGTCCCTGCTTATGTTCAGATAATCTTTTTTCAATATTTGAGGTAGAACCTGTATAATAGCTATCATCGGAACATTTTAAGATATACACCCAATAAGATTTCATTTCTAATCCTTTATCAATTAATTGTCACACTGAGTAGCTTCGGCGTAAGCCGGAGCGTATCGAAGTGTGAATCTACTAAGTGTGGTGCTTTATTTCCAAACCAATCCTCCTATCCACCTAACCTCTTATCTTCCCTCTACTCTCTATCTTCTTCGCAGGCAAACCCATCACTATTTTATCCCTTAGTCCTTATTCCTTAGTCCTTGATCCTTAATCCTTGTCACTCGTTACTCGTTACTTGTCACTTTTCTCTTTCCGTAACCCTTTTAGCTTTTAGCTCTTAGCATTTAGCTTAAATCTCTTCTTGCTTATTTCACCGGGAGAATTTGGTGCTTGGGTTTTGAAAACCCTACGCCTGAACGCGCAGACTATTATTACTTTCACCGGCAAATCTCTTCTCTCAGTCTCTTCTCCCTGCTTTTCATACTTCGATACGAAACTCGATTCGAAAGAAATTCTTATAAGAATGGAATCTTGTTTCTACTCAGTATGACGATTCTTGTTTCTATTAATACCGGCGTAGCCAAATTCCTATCAGTTCCGCGAACGAAGTGAGCAAATTCTTCTCTCAGTCTCTTCTCCCTGCTTTTCATACTTCGATACGAAACTCGATTCGAAAGAACTTCTTAGAAGAATGGAATCTTGTTTCTACTCAGTATGACGATTCTTGTTTCTATAAATTCCGGCGTAGCCAAATTCCTATCAATTCCGCGAACGAAGTGAGCAAATTCCTCACTCAGTATCTTCCCTCTACTCTCTATCTTCTTCGCAGGCAAACCCATAACTCAGCACTACTTTGTCCCTTCGCCCTTAGTCCTTGATCCCTTATCCTCGTCACTCGTTACTCGTTACTTGTCACTTTTCTCTTTCCGTAACCCTTTTAGCTTTTAGCTCTTAGCTGTTAGCTTTTCTCTCTTCTTGCTCTTCTCAATCCTCTCTCCCACTTATAATTGCTCTAAAGATCAATTGAGCAATTCTATCTGGTAGTTACTCTGATGCGGATCGATTACCATTCTGTATTCCAGCTGACCATGCTCACCTGCGCCTGAACTGGCATAGGATGGGTCGTATCCGATCTCATTACCGGAGCCGATGACGGTGAGCGTGTTATCATCCTCGATGGTGATGTGATAAGAGCCGTTACCGGTGGAGAAGATATGCGCATCGCCGTCTTTTTGGTAACCCTCATATCCGAGCCAAGGACCCAGCTCCTGTGCGCCATCCGGTGACCAGCTCTCTCTGCCGCCGCCGCCATGGGAAGCCGGCGTGAGCCAGTATTCCATCGCTCTGCCGTAGATGCCGACCAGATCGCCGGTTACACTGCTCCGATTCGTGGTTACCGCCATGTTGTCGGTAGAAGATATGGCAACCGCGATTGCCAATCCGACTATCAACACACTGACGATCACCATAAATATCTGTTGCGTACCCATAAGCTAAAAAAAGGGGAGATCTAATCTCCCCTAACATGTTTACCAATGATTATTATCGACCGGTTGGATGAGCAGTAATTGTACTATCAGTTAAGTCTAGATCAAGATCAGGAGAGTCTGCCACTTCAATTCCTGTTTCTTTGATCACAGATGAAAACTGAACTATTTCACCAGCGATTACTGCAACAGTATAGCCTGCGTTATCATTTTCATATTCTTGGTTTACCACCGTTCTTATAGTTTCATCTTCAGTAAAACCTAAATAATTCTGGAGTGAAGCAGTTACTGCAGGTAAATCAGCAAATGCAGTATTGCCTGCAGTTGCATCCTGTCCTGCTCCACCCTGACTGGTCGGGGTGCGATACCATGCTATTGCCATAGCTGCGAAATTGTTCATATCCATAATAGTTGCCTGTCTGGAGGCATTGATAGCCTGCTGGTTGAACATAGTAATACCAACCGCTACTGCCACACCTACGATAATTACACTTAACACAATCAACAAAATTTGTTGAGTACCCATTCTAAATTCCTCCTTTTAGGGTTTTTTTATTATCACACTATTCACTCTACATAATGCAATATATGTGCCAACAAATAAAATTGTGGCAAATACTGTCAAGTAAAAAGTTATAAAACCACATATAATGCAAAATAAAATGGATAAAATATTTTGTCGAACATCGGAAAATGGACGGAATCGGTATGCCGGATTTTGTCATTATTTTGTGATTTTGGCGATTTCGTGTCATGTGAAAGTGACAGGTAGAGGTTGATTAGTTGATTGGTTGATTGGTGTCAATGCCGGATGAATAGGGTGTGATTATCTCAACTACTCTCGGGGTTTTAACCCCATTGAACCGAAATGTGTCTTGGTGTAAGAGAAGCAATATCAAGTTTAGGGTTGAGGGTTGAGGGTTTAGGGGCAGGAGACGGGATAATTCAATTGAGAATGGATAATGAATAATGTATAATGGTTAATGGTTAATGGTTGATGTAGTTTAGGGTTTAGAGGTCGGAGGTCAGAAGTCAGAGGTCGGAGATCAACGGTCAAAAGCTTGTCACACTGAGTAGCTTCGGCGTAAGCCGGAGCGTATCGAAGTGTGAATCTAGTAAGTGTGGTGTTTAACTTGTCACCCTTCGATACGATTCCGACAAGTCGGAATCACTCAGGGTGACAGTCCACTGATAATTACTTCCATTTCTTTTTTGATAATTCTTTTAATAGTTCGAAATCTCCATTTATTAAAGCTTCTTTTTTAGATCGTGACCATCCTTTGATCTGCCTTTCAGCAGAAATGGCATCATTAACATTGTTAAAATACTCAGAGAAGACCAATTCTACAGGGCGACGGCTATAAGTATACCCTTTGATAAGTCCCTGCTTATGTTCAGATAATCTTTTTTCAATATTTGAGGTAGAACCTGTATAATAGCTATCATCGGAACATTTTAAGATATACACCCAATAAGATTTCATTTCTAATCCTTTATCAATTAATTGTCACACTGAGTAGCTTCGGCGTAAGCCGGAGCGTATCGAAGTGTGAATTTAGTAAGTGTGGTGTTTAACTTGTCACCCTTCGATACAATTCCGATAAATCGGAATCACTCCATCCTTCGTTTTACTACGGTATGGCAGGCAGGATGACAACGGGGTGCTTTGTTTCGATAATGATAAATCTTGTCATAAGTGTTTCCTCTCAATGTCACACTGAGTAGCTTCGGCGTAAGCCGGAGCGTATCGAAGTGTGAATTTAGTAAGTGTGGTGTTTAACTTGTCACCCTTCGATACAATTCCGATAAATCGGAATCACTCAGGGTGACACATACACGCCATCTTACATTTCACTTCGTATCACGTATCCCTTTTAGCTTTTGCATTTAGCTTAAATCTCTTCTTGCTTATTTCATCGGGAGAATTTGGTGCTTGGGATTTTGAAAACCCTACGTCTGAACGCGCAGACTATTATTACTTTCACCGGCAAATTCCTCTCTCAGTCTCTTCTCCCTGCTTTTCATACTTCGATACGAAACTCGATTCGAAAGAACTTCTTAGAAGAATGGAATCTTGTTTCTACTCAGTATGACGATTCTTGTTACTATTAATTCCGGCGTAGCCAAATTCCTCACTCAGCCTCTTCTACCTGCTTTTCATACTTCGATACGAAACTCGATTCGAAAGAAATTCTTAGAAGAATGGGATCTCGTTTCTACTCAGTATGACAATTTCTTGTTACTATAAATTCCGGCGTAGCCAAATTCCTATCAATTCCGCGAACGAAGTGAGCAAATTCCTCTCTCAGTCTCTTCTCTCTACTCTCTATCTTCTTCGCAGGCAAACTCATCACTACTTTGTCCCTTAGTCCTTATTCCTTAGTCCTTAATCCCTTATCCTCGTCACTTGTCCAGTCCTAAAATAGTGGACTTTGTGGATAACTTTTGCATGCTATACATAA
>CAYSSJ010000006.1:0-136000 GCA_964433675.1 uncultured Candidatus Cloacimonadota bacterium | reverse complement strand
GTGACCACTGAGGACAAGGGAAATGTTTAGGAGTTTAGGGTTTAGAGGTTTAGAGATCAGAAATCGGAGGTCAGATGCAAAAAAGTGTCATTTCGACCGAGCATAGCGAGTGGAGAAATCTCATTGAATTCGAATTTGATTTAGGCTATAGTATTCTTAGAGATCTCTCGACTCCACCCAGCTTGCCGTGTGGAACCTGTCTGTTCCATCGTGGTGGAATAGCAGCTTGCTGCTCGGCTTCGCCGATTCCACCGGGTTCCGCTCGAGATGACCATAACTTTCTAGTTCAAGCTTCCCTTCGTATTTATTCCTTAGTCCTTGCCCCTTGTCACTCGTTACTTGTTACTCGTCACTTTCACAGAAAGATAGAGGTAGTAGAAAATGAGATTGCCACGCCAAAGTTCAGCAAGAAGAACAACTCGCAATGACAAAATAAACAATACAGGAGCAAATAATGAATAAAATAATAATATTGATAATACTTTTCGGCAGTTGTAGCTTATTATCCACCACAACCTGGGAGATAAACCAGGATGGTACGGGAGATTTTGTAAACATACAAGCAGGTATTGATGCAGCGACTGACGGTGATACGGTACTGGTGTATCCGGGAACCTATTACGAAAACATAAATTTCCTCGGCAAAGATATCACCGTAGCCAGTCTCATACTGACCACCGGTGACGAAAGCTATATCTATAATACCATCATCGACGGCAACGAAGAATGGAGTGTGGTGGAATTTGATAATAACGAAACAGAGGATACTGTACTGCAAGGGTTTACCATACAAAATGGGATTGGACATGTTGGTTATAATTATAGTGGAGGCGGTATTTTTATTAATCATGCTTCGCCAATCCTTAAAGACCTGCTTATCACACAAAGTATTGCTAGAATTGGTGGTGGGATATTCTTTTCCTCTTCAAATTCTTTTCTGGAAAATGTAACAATAACAGGTAATCATGCTTATGCTAATGGCGGCGGGATATCAATAGGAAGAATACCAAACACAAATGCAGTCGATTGCAACCTTACATTTAGCACAGATAATAAATGTAACATCTACAATAATACGGCAGGTAGTTCTGCAGATATAATGATCACAGAAGCACATAATTCTATAGTTAATTATATTATTGTAGATACTTTCACAATATTGAATCCGACTGGTAATTTAGTCAAACCCAGTTTTTTTCTCGAACTCAGTATAGATAATCAATGGCTCGAACCGGCAGAGCATGACCTCTATGTTCATCCCGAGGGTGATGATAGCAACAGTGGTGCTACGCCGGATGAACCTCTGCATAGTATTCAATGGGCGCTTACCAAAATTTCTGCCGATAGCCTCAATCCACGCACCATCCATTTGGATAAAGGTATATATTCTCCCGGAAGAGGTCAACTCTTTCCACTGAATATGCGCTCCCATGTTACTCTCAAAGGAGTGGGCAAGGAAAAAACCATCATAGAATGGGATGTGGGAGAAGATATGATGCCAATATCTTTGATTGACAGTTTTTATGCACGTGATAATGCACTCAAAGATATGACTATACGTAACTTTCCCGGGAGTTATACTCTTTTGTTTTCAAGTAAAGCACCTTATAAACAGAATGCTCTTATATCCGGGATAAATATATACAATACTGAAGGTAGTAGTTCCGGGATATCATTAACTAGAGGTAATATTACTATTAAGGATAGTGAATTTTTTAATTCAATAAATGAATTACGTGCTATTCATATAACTAATCGTACAAACCCTGATAATAGTGAAGCTGTCATTGAAAATATTACTATAATGAACCACCAGCCGGATTACCAATCCGGTTTCGGAGGAAGTGCTTTAACAGTCGGAGGCACAGATCAAGTAACTATTTCCAATTGTCTGTTTGCCAACAATACCTTATTGGATGATCTTTGGCCGAGAGGGGCAGTAAGTTTATTAAATACCGATACGCTCTATTTTACGAACAATACGGTGGTGAATAATCATCAGGATCCCGGTAGTTTTGTACCAACCGGAGCTATCCGTATCGGTAGAGGAGGGGATTTTTATCTAACGAACAATATTATCTATGATAACAGCGATTATACATTTATCACTTTGCGTGGGCAAACCCGGAGTAAGGTTTATCTGGAACATAATCTGATCGAAGGTGGAACTGATCCGGCAATCATCCATGTAATGGGATATGAACCCTACGGTGTGGAATTCATCTGGGGCGAGGGTAATATAGACGGACCGGTACATTTCTATGGACAAGAGGCAGGACTGGATCCAAGCGATCCGCTCTATTACCAGCTCACAGAATATTCCCCTGCAGTAGATGCCGGTATGCCGGATACCACCGGTTTGCATCTACCGCCATGGGATTTGCTCTACAACCGCCGTGTATGGGATGGGCTTGGCAATGGTGAGGCTATCATCGATATGGGCTGCTACGAATACGGTGCACCATCGGTACCACAGTCGGTAGTTAGCGCAGATGAACCGGCAATAGAGATACCTCAGCAGCTTTCGGTGAAGAATTACCCCAATCCGTTCAACCCGGATACCACTATCGAATTCGAACTACCGCAAGAGAGCGATGTAACGCTGGAAATATTCAATATCAAAGGTCAAAAGGTACGAAAACTTTACGATTGCTACTCAGCCCCGGGTATCTACTCACTCTACTGGAACGGTAAAGATGATAACGGCAGGCAGTTACCGTCGGGGATTTACCTTTACAAATTGGTAACCGAGTATGAGGTGGTTACGAGGAAGATGATGCTTTTGAAATAAGCATGGAGAGAAACAATCCTCCTTCGCAAATGCTTCGGGGGGCTACGGAGGACAAGAGAGATGTTTAGGAGTTTAGGGTTTAGATGTTTAGAAGTCGGAGGTCAGAAGCAAAAAAGTGTCATTTCGACCGAGCGGAGAAATCTCATAAAAAACGATATCGTCACACTGAGTAGCTTCGGCGTAAGCCGGAGCGTATCGAAGTGTGAACTTAGGGAGTATGGTGTTTCACTCGTCACCCTTCGATATAATCCCGACAAGTCGGGATCACTCCATCCTTCATTTTACTACGGAATGGCAGGCAGGGTGACGGCTGAGGACAAGGGAGATGTTGATTAGTTTATTGGTTAATTGGTGTCAATACCCGGGTTCCAATTCGAAGGCGACATTGGGTAATGTCGCACATAGAGCAAGAAAGGAGCCGTAGAAAATGAGATTACCACGCCAAAGTTCAGCAAGAAGAACAACTCGCAATGACAGGCTTTCAAAACTGGCTTCAGCCGGTCAGACGGGGTTTTCTGAACAAATTTCTGGCGATAAACATAGGGAAGAGACAGCCCAAAGAGGGTTACAAAAAAAATAAAGGAGGATTAAAGAAAGATGAAAAAATCAATGATTATCATGGTAGTACTGTTTATGGTAACAGGGTTGAGTGCCTTTGACAAAGGTACGCTCAATATTGGAGGAAGTGTATCATTTGATACTTTCAAGGAACATCCGGATATGGATAGGAGGAATACTATCGTATTCTCACCCCAGTTAGGTTATTTTGTTTGGGAAGACTTATCGGCAGATCTACTTCTAAATTTCAGCAAAGTATATCACGGTGAGTTAGAAAGAGAGGAAGTAGATTATGGCATCGGTTTTAGATATTTTATAGATCAAATATATATCGGTGCCGGTTATATGGAAAAATGGACAGGGATGAATAATATAGATCTTATATCCGGTCATATCAATGCAAAATTGGGTTACTTGTTACCTTTATCAGACTATATTTTTCTTAATCTTAGTGCTGATTACCTTAAGGGTATAGGTGATTACAGAGGTGATATGAGCGGAAACAATAAACAGGAAGAATTCAAATTCAAATTGGGCATTGATATTTATCTATCTAAATGATAAGAAAATAGGAGGCAAGTATGAATAAAAAAACGATTTTGAGTATCGTTGGAGTTATAATAGGCTGTAATTTGTTGATAGCATCCAGTTTTACAGCTATATTTGTCAGTATCAATCCATCAGCGGCCGATTATGCCTTCGGTAATAATTCCGGAGCTGCCAATATTTGGAACACCAATCCTCTGAGTGTATGGAGTAATCCGGCAAAGTTGGGTTATCACAAAAACTTCTCCTTCGGATATTCGCACGATCCCTGGTTTGATAAGGTCTTTGATGATATGTATCATATCTCATCCTATATGAGCTATGGCTTTAGTGGGATAGGAGTTCTCTTTCCGGTATATAGTGCAAGAAATCGCTTCGGAACCGTGATGTCTTATGGTGAGAGAGCATATACGGATGAAGAGGGGAATATAATCGGAACATACGAAACTTATGATGCGGTTTCGACATTTGCTCTCGGAGTGAATACGGTGGAGTTTTTGTCTAATATTTATGGTGGTGATTTGTTTAACAAGATCCTCCCTTACGGTGAGCTCTCCTTTGGTGCAAGTTATGACTATATAGACACTTTTATGGGCAGTGAGGATGTGGCTTCTACCAGCATTGACCCAATCCCCGAGACAGATACGGGACATCGGTTGAATTACGGATTGATCGGCAGAGTTAGCCCCATAAATACTAAGCTCAAAGGAGTTGATTTTATCAATCTCGATCTGGTATTGTCTTATCATTTTATCAATCCGGCTAAAAGTACGATTAAGTATCGTCTCGATTCCGAAGAAGGTGAAGATGAGCTTCCCTGGGGCAGAACCGATGCCTTTTCGGTTAAGCTCGCTATTACTTCCGATATTCTAAAAGATATCGTAGAAGATGATCTGTTCTACAAAATATCCAAAAATCTGTTCTCGGTCTATTACAGTGAGGATAAAAGTGCTTATGGCGATAAAGAAGATGTTTTGGGAGAAGGGGTTGAACTCACATTTTTGGATATATTCTCTATCAGAAGAGGGGAATATGAAGATCATCAGGGAGAGATAGTAGGTGAAACCAGAGGATATGGTTTCCGCTTTCATTATGATGATATTGTCGAATTTCAGTATAATAGATCATCCTTCCCCGGTGGCGGTCTGCAAACTAGACAAAGCAAATGGGATATTGGCTTCAATGCCGACTTAATAGCGCTATACAATCTGGTCAGATAAGTTCAACTTTTGGTGGTATCGCTACCGGTACCGCCATTTTTCCTCTTACCTCCATCAATTTGAGCCAGAGTTTAGTTCCCAAAATACGCCGGAGAGTAGCATCACGGATATGGTATCTTACCGGTAACTTGGGATCGTCATCGGGAACGAAGTCAGCTAATTTCCGGCAGGGGAATTCCGGGCAGATACCACAATGTTCGACCTCTCTTTGTAGGCAACATTGGATGAAAAAACACTCCGGATGACTGTCGGGAAGACAACCTTGGCACTTGCTCGGGTAGTTTTTACATTTACCGCAATAATCGCCACAATAGCCTGCTAACGACATATTTCCAACTCCTTTGTTGTGCTCCGACCGTCCAATGAAGTAGAATGGACATCATGATCAGGGTTTCTGTGCTTGGAATTCACATCTATAGCATAGCAGTATTTACAAGTATAATGACAGGTATTGTAAACTCCGATATCGACACTCTTTGTACACAGACAGTTTTCCCTCTGTCCTCTGTCTTTGCTATACTTTGTTTTTTTGTTCGTTATTGCAAAGATCAGCTCGGCATCTATGCAGGCACCGTTTTTTACCGGGTAGGATGAGGATCGCAGATCTTCCGAGCAGGTTTGTAAAGCTAGATCATAATCCAAACAGAGAGAATGAAAGTGAGATAATATGGCATGTTTATCGGTATCAGAGATATCCTTCAAACCCGGCAGAGCTTTTTTGGTTTTGGAATATAGATCTACAAAGCTGACAATGCATTTGGAAGTATGTCTGTGAATACGGGAGATAATGTGTTCGAATGCTTTTTTGTGATAACTAGTATCAATATCATTGCTAAACAGAATAGGATCATAACGCCAGATGACACGATCGCTACCTATTTTGCCGGTAAGAGAGCAGAAAGCTTCTATCCGATTATCTAACGGTGGCAGACCGGCTTCAATCAATGTGGGATAATTGTTCAAAGTAAACAAGAAATAGTAATGATAGCCTGCAAGCTCATCAAGAAATTGCAGCATTGGCAGCGGGTTCTTAGTCCAAAAGACAAAACAATCCACATCAGAGAGAGCGAGGGAGACCGTTTTTATGTGCTTCGGATTAAATGGGTTGGGAACTTCGACGAAACCATGATGAACTCTATTTACAAACCACCGGGCATAAAATGCCGGTATATCCGTTCTTCTGCTCACACTCACTATCATCTTTCCCCCTCTATTAGAATAAGTATTCATAATCCGCTATTTGTCAAGTAAGAAAGAGCATAATCTTTGTTGACAATAATCTCATAAAAAGTAAATTATAACATTAAAAAAGAGAAGCGGATAGAAATGAATGGAAATCGAATAAAAAAAGTGTTGATCTTACTGCTACTGCTTAGCAGTACCGTTTGGTTAGCAGCATTGTCCGAACATAGAGTTCACAAAATCAAGTTCAGTGGCAATGAGATAGCATCAGACAGAGAGCTAAGCAGAGTTATCCGGATAAGCTCTCCCAATATAATTCAGCGACTACAGTTTTGGAAGCGCACGCATTTTTTCGACGAAACTACCATGAATCGTGATGTTGAACGATTGGAAGCCTTCTTTGGCGGTGAAGGTTATCTTGATGCAGAGATAGAACCGAAACTGAAGATAGATGATAAACGAATGCGAGTGGAGATCGAGTTTGTGATCGATGAAGGTAATCCGGTGGTTGTAGATACACTCGAATTTGATATCAGAGCTGCTGATCTGGAAACATACAAAAACACGGAGACTATAATAACTCATCTGTCTGAGCGAATCCGTACTAAACCAGGTCAACGGCATCGGGATGCAGATATCACCAATGATATCGATATGATCAGACAAACACTTGCCGGCAGTGGTTATCCGTTTGTGAGAGTGAGTCCCGAATTTGATCTTGATCGGGATAACAAGTTGGTGAAAACGAAGGTCATCATTGAGCCCAGTAATTATACAAAGTTCGGAGAGGTTATCATTCAAGGGAATGAACTTACTTCCGAGAGAGTGATCAACAAGCAGCTTCGATTCTCCGGCGGTGACGAATTTAATCATCGTTCCCTACAGCGAACTCAGCGCAGTATCCAGGGATTGGGTATGTTTCAGTATGTAACTGTGAGAGCTTTGTTGCAGGAAGTGCAAGACGATTCCATCCCGGTAGAGATAGTGGTAAGAGAGTCCAACCGCTGGGTATCCAAATTGGGAGTAGGCTATGGCAGAGAGGAGAAACTGCGCCTCTCCTGGGAAGGGCAGAGATTCTGGTTTTTGGGTGGCGCTCGCAGATTACAAGTATTTGCCAAAACTTCGCAATTGGAACCGTATTATATTGATATGAGATTTATCCAACCGGCATTTATCGATCCACTGGGCAGTCTGGTGTTAAATCCATTTCTAATACGACAGAAAGAACCGGCTTACTCGCTCTCCAGATTTGGTAGCAACCTGCGCTATCAGCAGCAGGTGAGTAATATCACAGATCTTTATCTGAACTTCATGTTCGAACAGATAGATCTGGAAAAACATGAAGATGTTTCTATCGAAGCAGTTGATAATTATGATAAAGCAGTAATCACCTTTGGGTTTGCAGCGGATAATTCATATCCACCCTTCTCACCGACCGGCGGTAATTTTGTGGGTGGCTACTTTTCCTATTCCGGATTTGAATCGCTGAGCGATTATCACTATTACAAAGCACTTGGGGAGATGAGATTTTATAGAATGCTGTTCGATCCGGTTGTGATAGCAGCAAAAGGGAAGATCGGTCTGATAGAACCGATAGGGGCAAATGAAGTGGTGCCGATCGAGGAGAGATATTTTTCCGGAGGGAGTAATTCGATCAGGGGATGGGCGAGAGCTCAGGTAGGTCCTACCAATCAGGAAGGTGAACCGATAGGTGGGAACAGTCTAATCGAGCTGAGTTTGGAATTGCGAATACCGATCTATAGAGCTGTCTCCACTGTTATGTTTACCGATTTCGGTAATGTCTGGCGTAGTAGTTACAACTACAATTTGAACGCTATGCAATATTCTGCCGGTGGCGGGTTGCGCATCGGTACTCCGGTCGGACCTGTGAGAATCGATCTGGCTGCTCCGCTGTATGAAAAAAAACCGCAGTGGCAGTATTATATCACCATCGGACAGGCTTTTTGATATGAAGGCACTGAGAATAATCTTCATCATCTTTTTGAGTTTGATCTTTCTGTTTTTGTTGGGATTGATCTATACCCAAACCGGTTTGTTTAGAGAACAGGTAAGAAAGATTCTGGTAGAGGAAGCGAACAAAAGCTTGAATGCAGAGGTAGAGATCGGAGAGCTGCGGGGAAATTTTCTATCTCATCTCGGAATAGAGGATATCCAAATCATTCAAAATGATGCCATTCTGGTAAAGATCAATAATATCGAGTTCAGCTATAACTTATTGAATTTGTTGAATAGAGAGATCTATATAAAATCCTTAGTTCTGGAAATTGAAGCTTTGAATTTGGTAGAGACTGACGTCGGGGAATGGAATATTCTCAATCTTGTAGCGCCACCGGTAGCAGAGGTGGACGATGAGCGGGAAAAAACTCCCTCACCCTGGTCGTTTGTGTTAGCCGAAATTACTGTGCAGCTTGATGAGATATCTATCCATCATTATCAACCGGATAGCAATCTGCCAGCCTCCATCAATGATCTGAAGCTCAAAGCAAATGCCTCTTACTCTGATAAGAGTTCCGAATTGGTCATTTCAGATTTCTCACTCTCTTCTGAACTGATAGATCTGAGCAAACTTACTGCCAATATCGTAATGGAAGATGATGAGCTTGAAATCAAGCATTTGCAGATAAAGACGGAACAGAGTGATATCACAGCTTCAGGAAAAATTATTATGACAGAGCCGACTGCAAATTTGAAGTTAAGTGCCAAACCATTTGCAATATCTGAATTTGCGCAAATGTTTGATCTGGATATACAAGGTGCGCCGGTGGTGCATATCGCACTGGCATACGAAGATGATAGTATAGATCTTGAACTCGATATCACCGAAGGTAGTCAAAGTATCGATCTGAGTGCAAAAGTATCTAATCTGAGTTCCGAACCGAGTTATGTACTTTCAGCTCAGTCTAATAATTTTGATTTGGGCTATTGGCTAAAAGATGATCTGCTTGCTTCTTCGCTGAATGCAGTGGTGGAAATGGAGGGTGAAGGAAT
Source organism: uncultured Candidatus Cloacimonadota bacterium (assembly GCA_964433675.1). Lineage (GTDB taxonomy): Bacteria > Cloacimonadota > Cloacimonadia > Cloacimonadales > TCS61 > CAYSSJ01. The sequence goes on along the minus strand of CAYSSJ010000006.1, from coordinate 126,694 downwards.
CGATCCGGAGCAAATGTTCACCAAACTCAAGCTAAGATTGGATAACTCCACTTTTGGTCATTATAGCGTAGAGCATCTCGCTTTGCATGGGACTAAAGCTGCTGATGCAGTGGATGCGGAATTAGATCTGGATGGAGATTTTGGAGCTTTGCATACTTCTCTATCGTTAAATGATATTTTCGGTCAAATGAATTACAAAATAGATTTAGCGGTTAACAAGGTAGATCTGGCAGTTTTACTACAAGATGAGGGTTTTACTTCCGAGATTAATCTGACTGCTACTATAGATGGCAGTGGTACGCACGCAGATATATTGGAAGCGAGCGTGAACCTCGATGCTGCTCCTTCCAGCCTTGGTGATTATTCTATAGATAATTTGATTTGCAGAGTACAGTATAGTAACCGACACCTCTATCTGGAACATATAGAGTTAGTTTCCGATGAGATAGCAATCTTAGCTACCGGTGAGGGAACACTGGCAGAATACAGAGTGGATTATACTGTTTCGATCGATGATCCGGCTGCTTTACCTTTGATAGAGCTGCCGTTTGCGATCGGAAAAACCAACCTCTCCGGATCAGTCCAAACCATAGATGATAATTACTATATCAAAAGCAAACTTGTTGCGGAAAGTATAAAATATGAAAACATCTCTATACCTGAGATCAATTCTGAGATCGTAGCAAGTATTGTGGATGAAAAAGTCGATCTCGAATTGGATATGAGTGCCATAAATCCTATCATCGATGATACTGCTATTGGAAATGTAGCTTTGAGCACAACTGTTGCTTTAGAAGATATGAATTACCAACTTACCAAGTTTATTGTAGTAAATAAAAATATTAGTTTCAGTCTAACAGGGTCGGGTCATATGGAGCAAGACCACGATCTGCAGTTCGATTCCTTCATATATTCAGTATCAGATTTCCCCGGTTTGCAAGAGGTATCTTTGAGGTGTAGATTGGGTGTTTCCTTTGTCGGCAATCCGGATGATTTTGATCTAACTGCCGATTTCGACTTTGCGGAAATTGTCTTTGAAGAGACGAGTATTGCTAATCTAAGCGGAAATACTTCGCTTGAAAAACGGGCAGATAAGATGACAGGAGATGTCTATGCGGAGATTGACAAGATCGAAAATGAGACTATCAAGCTGGAGACGATTTTACTAAAAGGAAACCTGGAAGAAGATATCGCCGGAGTAGAAGTTACCGTAATTCAGCAGAATAACCGTTTCGATCTTGCCGGTCGATACAGTTTTGAAAAATCTCCCAAATTTCAGCTTGACCAAGTTGATATTAAAGTCTCAGATCAATTTTGGCAATTAGCAAAAGCACCGGTATATATTGATATCGATGGGGAGAGTGTATCTGTTGATTCTCTCTATCTCGCATCTGAAGATCATTTTCTATTCCTTGACGGCATATTAGACTTTGAGGGTGTAAATGATCTAAGTTTTCAAATTAGCAGGTTCGATTTGGCACTAATTGATGAAGTGATAGAAATTGATTTTCCATTGAGTGGTATAATAGAGCTCGAATTTGATCTGAAAGGCAGGATCAGCACTCCGCAGTTTGAGCTTATGTTTGCTTTGGAAGAGGGAAACTACCAAAACATCTCGATCGATAATATCTTGTTGGAAGCAGAGTACAATGACGAAAGTATGGAACTCTCTTTGGTTTCTAACCTGAAAGAAGGGCAAAAGATAGCAATGCAAGGGATTTTTCCGATTTCGTTCGATTTCAGTCAGGACGAGATTCTCAAACAAACCGAAGGACATCTATTTGCAGATATCGAGATCAGCATTATCAACTTAGATGAAATTGCCGAACTGATAGATTATGATCTGTCGGGTAATTTGAACCTCAATTTGGCATTGAGAAACAGCTGGAAAGATCTGCAAATGCTTGGCAGATTGAACCTTAGTGATGGAAGATTCAGATATCCCGATCTGGGCATAGATTACAGAGATATTCAGATGGATATTTCTGCTGATGAAGCAAATTATTTTCGTATCGATAGCCATATAAGAGCTAGACGGGGATATATGGATATTGCCGGATCAGTCAGATTGGAGGATATGGTCAGCTTTGGATTAGATCATTTTAATATTACTGTAAAAGCGGAGCGGTTTCAAGTATTGGACGATAGAAATCTTCGCGTTTCAATGGATGCGGATCTACTTTTGGAAGGGACAATCGAAAATCCACGCTACAGTGGTTCTATCACATTGCCCAATTCACGCATCAATCTGGAAGCTTTCGATCGTTTCAAACAGGAAGAAGAAATGTATAAACCCATGTTACTCAGAGAGCCGACCAGAACGGAAGTTGCCGCAATTCCCAAAGCGGAATCAGCGGCTATTTCTATGCCGGATGTCATAGAAAACCTGAGAGGAACATTATCCATCTACATACCGGGCAATAATTGGTTGAGAGGATTGGGAGCTGATCTGGAGATCGGTGGTGAAATTGAAGTGGTCAAAACCGGCACAGAGTTCGAGCTATTCGGTAACGTCCGTATCATCAGAGGTAATTATGAGCTTTATGGCAGAAGATTCGACCTGCGAGGTGGTACTGTCACATTTACAGGTGGGACGGAAATAGAGCCGCACTTCGATTTGGTAGCTAGGCATGTATTCAGAGATATAGAAGGGAAGAGGCAGGTCCTGAGTTTTGAATTGTCCGGTACTCCATCCGATCCCATATTTCAGTTTTATCTCGGTAAAGAGCTTATCACAGAAGCAGATGCTATATCTTACCTAATCTTCCGAAGAAATACCCAGCAGTTAACTCAGGGAGAGAAAGCACAACTGGACGAAGAATCAGGTAACATGGGTATGGTCGGAAGTTTGTTATTAGGACAGATCACCGACAGGCTGACCGGCAGTATCAGACGGAATCTGCAGCTGGATGTGATCGAATTTTCCGGAGATCAGAATTGGCGTAATGCTACCATCATCGTAGGGAAATATCTTTCCGATCGGTTATATTTGAATTATGAAAGACAGATAGCATTGAAGGAATCCCAGAATCTCGATCCGCAAAGGATATCACTGGAATATGAGATAAACCGCTATCTCTTTCTGCAAGCAACGTCCGGAGACAATAAATCTACCGGAATTGATCTGTTTTGGAAAACAACTTTTCCGTAAGATGATTACAGAATCGGAGAAAACAATCGGGCGATAGATTCCCAAACTTTGTTCAAAGCAGGTCTCTTGACAAACTCGGAGAGGATTATCTCCCTGCTATCATTGAAATCCTGATAAAAATGCATCTTCACTTCTTCGGAATATTTGTCATCATACATGATACAATTTACTTCGAAATTCTGCTTAAAGCTTCTGATATCCATATTTGCCGAACCTATAGAGAGAAAGACATCGTCTGTCAGCAATACTTTGGCATGAATAAATCCTTTGGTGTATTCATAGATTCTGATACCAGAGCGTAAAAGTTCCTCATAGTAAGAGCGAGATCCATAATAGATAATGCGATAATCGTTTTTTGCCGGTAGAATCAGGCGAACATCTACTCCACTAAGAGCTGCAGTTTTTAGTGCGGTGAGCATACTCTCGTTCAGCATAAAATAAGGCGTGGCAACGTAAATATAATTCGAAGCTCTGCTAATAGCAGCAAAATATGCTTGCATGATAGATTCCCAATCCGAATCGGGACCGGAAGATAATATCTGTACCGGGAGTAGATCATCGACATCGTGAGGTGGAAAAAAATCTGCTTGGTAATCCAGCTTACCGGTAATAAAAGACCAATCGGTTAGAAAAACTTTCTGAAGTGAATAGACAGCGTCACCGGTCAATCTTACATGCGTATCTCTCCAAAAACCATAGAACTTATGCTTACCTAAATACTTTCTGCCCAGATTAACTCCGCCAATGTATCCTACACTTCCGTCTATCACACATATTTTGCGATGATTACGATAATTAAGCTTGCTGGAGAGAAATGGTAGCTTGACTGGTAAGAACTCATAGACCTGCACTCCCACACTTCTTAGTTTGCGAAAGAATGAAGCAGGCAATCGCCAAGAACCCACTGCATCGCAGATCAATCTGACCTGAACTCCGCTTTTGGCTTTTTCTATCAGAATAGCTTGTAGCTGCCTACCGACCTCATCGGGCATAATAGAAAAATACTCCAAATGGATGTTTTTTTGAGCTTGTTTTAAATCTTCAAAAAGGGCAGATATTGTACTACTGCCATCCGTATAGAGTTCGGCTTGGTTATGATATGTAAGCAGTGCTTTGTTATTATTGTACATGAGCTGGGACATCTGTTTCTGAGCGGAAGATACATTTGATTCGTACAACTTTTGTGGTGTCGCTACACTTTCTTTGAATTGGGTCAGAGTTTCCAGCTCTTGGAAATCCTTGGATGCCTTGCGGTTAAACATTTTTCTCTTGCGATAGTTTATCCCGAAAAAAACATAGAGGATGATGCCGATAATTGGCAGAAAGATAAGAACTTGGATCCAGGCTATTGTATTTATCGGAGCTGAATTCTCTCGAATCACTAGGAAAATAATCGCAATGATAGTGGTAATATAGACGAAATTGAAAATACGAGCTAAGATATCGTCTAAATCGCGCCTTGCCTCGACAGGCTTTTGGTAATATATTACCAGGAAAATTATAATCCCGCTCAACAAAAGAGCGAGCATCAACCATAACATTCTTTTCATACTACCTTCTTATTTTAAGATATAGATTTAGTCGATGGTTTTCAGTCAATGAAAATATTACTCTATAGGACTGAGAAAGAAGATTAGTCACTTTCTATCTACTTGATAAACAAAGTCTTTCTTCATTTCTCTATATTGTTTGAATATCAGAATAGAAGTTATCATAGTAGCAAGCACATCTGAAATCGGGAAGGCAATCCAAATTCCATACACATCAAATAAGCGAGGCAGGATCAAAACCAATGGTATAAGCAATATAATCTGGCGCGAGAGTGAGAGAACTAACGCTGGTAAGGCTTTTCCCATAGCTTGAAATGCTACCGACGATACTATCTGATAGCCTACAATGGGGAATACCATGATCATGAGCCTGAGTGAACGAACTGCTTTATCTATCAGTTCTGCATCGGTGGTGAATATACCGATCAGGATATTCGGAATGGTCATCAAAATAATAAATCCGAGCGTGGATACGGTAGTAGCGGCGATAATAGCCAATTTGATCGCTCTCCAGCTTTTTCGGTAATCTTTGCGTCCATAATTAAATCCGGCTATTGGTTGCATTCCCTGAGCTATGCCAAATATTGGCATCAGTACAAAGCGGAGTAGACGATTGATAATGCCATAAACAGCTATATAGATTTCACCTCCATAATATCCCAAACTGTTGTTGATTACGATGATTAATATACTCGCTGCTACTTGTTGAGAAAAAGCTGATATCCCGACTGCGAAAATCTCTTTGATTATTTTCAGATCGGGGATAATGTCTTTAACTCGAAACACAAGAATACTTTTTTGCGCGATGAAAAACCTGAAGATATACATTGCAGTAATGAACTGGGAAATAATGGTAGCAAGTGCAGCTCCACGGATACCGAGATTGAGAGCGAAAATAAAGATGGGGTCAAGGATAATATTAATACCAGCTGCTACCAGCATGGTAGTCATGGCGATCTTTGCTTTTCCTTCCGAGCGAATGATATTGTTTCCGGTAACTAAAAAAATGAAAAAGAGCGAACCAAATAAAATGACCTGCATATAGTCTTTGGCATATCCGATGATGGTATCTGTTGCACCGAAGAGTGTGAGTAATTCTGTGATGAAAACAGAACCCAGAACAGTTATTATGAGAGCAAAAGAGATTACTATCAATACCACATTTCCCAGTGTTTTGTTCGCCTTATCATAATCATTTGCACCCAAACTACGGGAGATCAGAGAGGCAGCTCCTATGCCGATCATCTGACCGACTGCCAGCAAGAACATTTGGATAGGGAAAACTATGGATAACGCAGCAATAGCCAAAGACCCAATACCACGACCGACGAAAATAGTATCGACTATGTTGAACATAGCCATAGCTGCCATACCAATCGTAGCTGGTGTGGAGAGTTTGAATAGCAGCTTCAGTATATTGTCATTCGCTAGAATGTGCCGTTTTTCCATCAACAAATGCTATTTGCCAGGACACTGCGCTTTAACTTTTGGATTTATGTTCTTATTCCCATAGTGCTTATCGAAATGATCACTAAAATCCTGGGCTAACATTTTGGCTCGCTGCTCAAAAAGTCTGGGATCACTCCAAGTATCTTTCGGATTTAGTATTTTAGGATCAACTCCGGGGCAATGCATGGGAATAGATAGATGAAACAAGTGATCTTCTCTGTACTCTACATCGTCTAGTTTCCCATTCAAAGCTGCATTTATCAAAGTTCGGGTCAAGGTGATGTCCATTCTTTTACCAACCCCAAATGCTCCGCCGCTCCAGCCGGTGTTGACTAAAAACACATTAGTGTCATGCTGATCAATCTTCTTACCCATCAGTGAGGTATAATCCTCCGGATTGCGAGGCATGAAAGGTTCGCCAAAGAAGCGAGAAAAAACGCTAACCGGATCAATGATCCCTGTTTCCGTACCGGCTAATTTGCTAGTGTAACCCATCAAAAACCACAGCATGGTCTGTTCTTTGGATAGCTTGGAGATGGGAGGTAACACACCATTTGCATCGGCGGTAAGGAATAATATGGTTTTTGGGTGGGTAGAGACAGAAGATTTTTTCGTATTTGAGAGATAAGTAAGCGGAAAGGATGCTCGCGAATTGGGTGTCAATCTATCATCATCTACATCAAAAGTTCCATTTGGATACATTAGACAATTTTCGATGATGACCCCGTGTTTTTCATAGTCATCTTGATGAAACACCGCATTATAAATCTCCGGCTCTTTCTCCGGATTCAAATTTATCAGCTTTGCATAACATCCATTCTCGAAATTAGCGATCCCATTATCATCCCAGCCATGCTCATCATCTCCCAACAACGCTCTGGTCGGATCGGCTGATAGTGTCGTTTTCCCTGTACCTGATAGACCGAGAAGCAAAGCTGAATCCCCATCATTGCCTTCATTAGCGGAACAATGCAGAGGTAAGATACCATGTTCGGGAAGATAGTAGTTCATTACGGTGAACATCATTTTTTTTACAGTTCCACAATAGGAAGAACCGACAATTAGACCCAAACGCCGGTCGAAATCCATGGCTACATATATTTCGGAATATTCGGAATCACCAAGTTTACGTAGTTTCCCTTCCCATTTCTCACCCTTTAAACTATAGTTCGGCAGTGCGATCATAGTAAATGGTTTATTTTCGAAAACATTCTGTGAGCTTCTATCAATAATAGGGCGAAACATATTATCTGTAAACAGGGCTGTCAGAGCCTTATCAGTGATGGTTTTGCAAGGAAGTGAGTAGTTCGGATCTGCACCCAGCACACGGTCGGTAACATAGATTTCTTCTTTTCGATTCAGAATATCGAGTGCTTCTTTCATTACCAGATCGAAGGTCGCTCTGGTAGTCGGAATGCAGTTGGGAGAATCCCAATCTATCGTATGTTCGGATGATGGATGTTTAACTATATAAGTGTCTTTTGGACTTCTACCGGTAGATTCTACTCCGTTCCACACTGCTAGGGCACCACACTCGGATACTACAGCTTCTTTGTTTTCGATACTTTGTTTGATAAGAAAATCTCTGGGACTGTTGTTATATACAGTTCCATGCTCACCTAATAATTCTGAAATTTGATCATTAAAATCATCAGTCAATGCCATTCTTCCCCCAAAAAATATTTCATTGTTGAAGGGAAAAATTTGAATCTTAGTTATCAGTCAAGGAAATCTTTTTGGAAGATAAAAAAAAGCAGTCTAAACAGACTGCTTTTATTGATTTAAACTAACGTAAAGTGAACTCTTAGTTTGCTGCGGGATAGACACTTACGAATTTACGTCCTGCTTTTTTTCTTTCAAATTTCACTATGCCGTCTATCAGACTGAACAGGGTACAATCTTTACCCTTGCCTACATTATCGCCGGGATGTACTCTTGTACCTCGCTGACGAATGATGATACTACCGGCAGAAACTTGCTGTCCACCATATCGTTTGACTCCCATATATTGGGGATTACTGTCACGACCATTCTTACTACTACCAACACCTTTTTTATGTGCCATAATTCACCCCTGTTTTACAATATCTTTAATTTTTATTTGCGTAAAGTTCTGTCTGTGTCCCTGCTTCTTCTGATATCCCTTACGTCTTTTCTTTTTGAACACGATGATCTTCTTGTCTTTCTTGTGTTCCAGCACTTCAGCTAAAACAGAAGTATTGTTCACTGTCGGTTGCCCAATAGTAATACCATTGTCATCTTTGAGCAAAAGGACATCTGGTATTTTTACCTCGGAGCCAACCTCTTGATCTCCGAGATAGGGAACACGTATCACTTTATCTTTTTCCACTCGAAATTGAGTGCCTTTGAAATCTACTATAGCGTACATTATTTCTCCTTCACTTAATCTATTTACTCACTTATTTTATAGATTTATCACAAAATTTTATACAGCGGATAGCTGTCAAGCATTATATTGTTTTGTCAGTTCTTTATTGGTTTTGGCAGAATATACTTTGAAATCATCTGCTTTACAGGACTTGTCTCCCTTGAATTCGATAGTATTGCTGATATCTTTGAACATCTGCAAGTTTTCGCTAATATATTGCTTCACGTTTGGGGATACGACGATGATAAGGGGTTCGTTTTTGATAAAGAATTGTGCTCTTTTGAGCCAGCGAGAAATACGTACTGCCATGGAATCTTTGGATAGCATTCTGCCGGTACCATTGCAATGCGGACATTGTTCGGAATAGGATAGAAGCAAGCTTGCCCTCGTCCTTTTGCGGGATACTTCCACTAAGCCAAGTGGAGTGAAAGGGAAGATCTTATTTTTAGCTCGGTCACGTTTCAGCGAGTTTTTGAGAACATTCAAGACCTCATCCTGGTGATGTTCTGAGGTCATATCTATAAAATCTATTACCATGATCCCGCTCAAATCTCGCAAGCGAATCTGCCGGGCAGCTTCGTAGGCAGCTTCGAGATTGGTCTTTAGGATCGTCTCTTTATAATTGTTAGTCCCTGTGAAACTGCCGGTATTCACATCAATAGCTACCAATGCCTCGGTTTGTTGGATTGTGATATTCCCGCCGCTGGGTAATGAGATCCGCGATTTGAAAATGGTCTCTATCTCCTTCTCGATACCATAAGCATCGAATATCGGAGTTTTCTCTTTGTACAACTCTATCCGTTCTACCAGTTCCGGGCTCAGATCTTTGATATGAGTAACCAACTGTTTGTATAGTTTCTTATCATCTATGACCAAACGATCAATGTCTGATCTGAACAAGTCTCTTACCAGAGTGAAAGAGAGATCGTTTTCATCGAAAAGGCAAACCGGTGGCTTGGCATATTTGATCTGTTTGGATATTAGATTCCATGTCTTTGCCAAAGCATTGTACTCTTGCACGAGATCTTCCTCGAAAATCCCTTCTGCTTCGGTTCGAACAATCACACCGACATTCGGCTCTTTGATACTTTTTATAATTCCTTTGATTCGCTCTTTTTCTGCATTGGTAGTAATCTTACGCGATATCGCCACTTTCTTGGAGAAAGGAATATAGACCAAAAATTTCCCGGGGAGGGAGATCTTTCCGGTTAGACGTGCACCTTTTTTCCCTAGCGGTTCTTTCTTTACTTGAACAGGCAGGACTTGTCCGGGAGAGATGAGATCCTGAATCGAGGACGATTTCTTTTTTGACCTGGTTTTCTTGGGAGTTTCCGGTAATAATTTAGGCTCAAGATCACGGTAATGGATAAAAGCAGTCCGATCGAGACCGACATCCAAAAATGCTGCCCCCATCCCGGGCAATACATCGCGAACTGTACCCAGATAGATATTGCCTAGTACATGCTGATGCTCTTTCTTCTCAGCAAAAAGCTCGACCAACTTATGGTCTTCCAAAATTGCCACACGCTTTTCGAAAGCGGTGGAATTTATAACGATTTCATTAAACATCTTATAATTCCAAATTCTTACTTTTTGAAATTATTACTCAAAGAGCTGCATAATCGTCAAGGATTTTCTTTGGTTAGCTTATTTAATTTCTACATACGACCCAGTATAAAGCTTATTAGTATAGTATTAATAGCGCTAAGAGAAATTTGTAGAATAATTTTGGTTAGAACTTTTTCTTGACATCAGATCGGCAGGAAAAATATGTGAAACAATAATAGTGGTGCGAGGTGGAGCAGTCAGGTAGCTCGTCGGGCTCATAACCCGAAGGTCAGAGGTTCAAATCCTCTCCTCGCTACCAATTTTTTTTGTAATTTATAGTGTGAAATAGTGATGCGAGGTGGAGCAGTCAGGTAGCTCGTCAGGCTCATAACCTGAAGGCCAGAGGTTCAAATCCTCTCCTCGCTACCATTGGCGGCGTAGCTCAGTCGGTTAGAGCATCGGAATCATAATCCGAGTGTCCGGGGTTCGAGTCCCTGCGCCGCTACCAAAATATTATGCGCCAGTAGCTCAGTTGGATAGAGCAACGGATTTCTAATCCGTAGGTCAGGGGTTCGAATCCCTTCTGGCGTGCCATAGATGGTGGCTGTAGCTCAGCCGGTAGAGCACAGGATTGTGGCTCCTGTGGTCGTGGGTTCAAGTCCCATCAGCCACCCCATCTATTTTTTTATGCATTTTTCTTGACAAAAATAACCTCATTATTCCAGTTATACAACAATGATTCGCAGTCAGTGATTTCGGCATGCTTTTCATCAGTAAATTCTCCATGAAGATCAACTCTGGTTGGTCGTATTAAAGGAGAAAAAATGCGAAAGCGGTTGTTATTTTTTATGTTTGTCTTGTTGGTTTCAAGTTCTGCTTGGCCACTTAGCGGTAAGCCACAATCCTTAAAAAGATTACCTCAATTAATCGAAAAAAACGACATGCAAGATTTCTTTTCCAATGAGTCTGTGATAGTATGGGGTAACAGTAGCGAAGATGATTATACAAACGAAATCAATAACATGGTGGCTGAGAATGTAGTCGCTTTTCGTATAGATAGGTGGTTGGGTAAATCTGATAATGTGAAAAAAATCATTCCGGATACTGCTATTACTGATCAGATAAAAAACGATTATAATCTGATTCTGGTCGGTTGCACAGAATCAAATGAAGTTTTGCATTACATTAATAATGTATTACCCATCAGAATGACAGAGAGTGGTTTTTCCATAGCGGATGCTGCTTTCGATGAAGATGATCAGGGCTATAACCTTCGCTTTCCTAATCCATTTAACCCGAATCGATATATTTGGGTAGTAGCAGCAAATCATCCCGAAGCATTGAGGTTTATCCCCCAACAGGAAGACTACATTATCTATCAAACCACTCAGCCGGCTGTAACTGCCGATAGATTTCTGGAGTTGTGTCTGGGTGATTTCGATAACAAATGGCATTTGGGAGAGATCGCATTTGTAGATAATACCAAAGTTGACACTGGCGAAGACGTTCCCATTACTGTTTCTGAGATAGTTCATTATCCTCCGCCGGACTGGTCCACTCAGGGTGTGATGTATGAAATTTTCGTCCGCAGTTTTTTTGATAGTGATGGAGATGGAATTGGCGATATAAGAGGGTTGATCCGAAAATTGGATTATCTGAATGATGGTGATCCGGATACAGACGATGATCTGGGCATTAGCGTTGTTTGGTTGATGCCGGTGTTTGAATCTCCCAGTTATCATGGCTATGATGTTTCCGATTATTATCAAATTAATCCGGACTATGGTACAAAAGAGGATTTTTTTGAGTTGGTTAGAGAAGCTAAAAAGCGGGGGATAAAAATTGTAACTGATCTCGTTCTCAATCATTGTTCCTCTCAGCACCCATATTTTCAAGACGCCTATGGTAATCCGGAATCTCCCTATAGCGATTGGTTTTATTTTACAAACGAATCACAAACCAGAGCTCATAACTGGTATTTTCGTGATGACCCCTATGAAAGAGGTATGCTCAAGCCATTTATGCCCGCTCTGAATGTGAATAATCCGGAGGTACAAGAATATCTTATAGAGACAGCAAAATATTGGCTCAAACCATGCGAAGCTGATGATTGTGAAAGCGGTATAGATGGTTTTAGATTGGATTATGTAAAAGGTCCGCCACATGAATTTTGGCAGTTGTTCCGTCAGGAGATAAAAAAGTTCAAGCCGGATGCTTTGCTTTTGGCAGAAGCATGGACAGGTATGGATGAAATTGCCTTATACTTTGAAGATCAGTTCGATATGGCTTTCGATTTTCCCTTTCAGGGTAGTTTGTTAGCAGCGATCACCAGCGGAACATCACGGGAATTTGTCTCTCTGGTCGAATACCAGCAAAACATATTGCCCCAACAGGCTGTCATGAACCGCTTTATCAATAATCACGATATGAACAGGATATTCACACAGATTACTGATGACCAAGCGTACTTAGCTTTAACCATCCTACTTACTTTCCCCGATATGCCGATGTTGTATTATGGAGATGAGCTCGGCATGAAAGGTCAGAAAGATCCTTATGACGAAGGAATCAGAAGACCGATGCAATGGTATGAAGACCATCGGGGGGAAGGGATGACTTCCTGGTACCCAACTTGGAGTGAGACTACCGCAGGTATTTCTGTGCAAGAACAGAGAGACGATCCCGATTCCCAACTATCTTTAGTGCGCGACTTGATCAGATTAAGAAATGCCTATCCGGTGTTGGCGGAAGGTAAAGTAGATTTCCATCAAACCTATACCAAACATGATGATACGATGAAAGAGTATCGTCGAGCTATGGCATATACTGTCTCGGATGATGAAAGTGAAATACTTCTGATAACCAATTTGCATGAGAATGAAAAGATCGGGATCAGAATAGAGAGCTTGGATTTTTCCAAACTTCAGCAGATCTATCAAATCGAACGCAACATTACTGATGAATATGATTATTCTATTACTGTAGAAACTACTGATATAGGTGATTTTTTTATATTTTCGATTCCAACGAGAGGAGCGATTTTATTCGAAATAGATAAATAATAAAAGAAGGAGGGAAGTATAATGCGCAAGATTTTTGTTTTTATGTTTATTATGGTATTGACAGTAGCTCTGTTTTCACAGACAAAAGTAACCTTATGGCATTCCTATCGTGGTGAGGAGCGGACAGCGATAAATCAAACAGTGCAAAGATTTAATCAAAACAGATCAGATATCAAGATCGAAGTATTGGCTGTTCCGTTCGATGCATTTCCGGACAAGATCACTGCCGCTGTACCTCGTGGTAAAGGACCGGACATCTTTATCTTTGCTCACGATCGGATAGGAGGCTGGGTAGAAGGTGGGATCTTGGAGCCGATCGATTTTTACCTGGAAGAGGGGATAGAAGATAAATTTGTAGAAGGTGCTTTTGGTCCTATGCATTACGACGGCTCAGTCTATGGTCTGCCCATGTCGCTTAAATCGGTGGTACTATTTTACAATGCCAATCTTATAGACTCACCACCTCAAACAACAGATGAGATGATCAGGTTGGCAAAACACCACACGAATGTCTCTGAAGGTAAATATGGGCTGGTTTATGAGATTGCAAACTTCTATTATCATGCTGCTTGGCTGCAAGGTTTCGGCGGTCGGATATTTGATGAGAATAATCTGCCGGTACTCAATTCCGAGGAAAATATCCGGTCTTTCCAATTTGCTCAAGACCTGTTTCAAAAAGAAAAGATCGTGCCTCCGGAAGTTTCCAATGTACTTGTTACTACCTTGTTCAACGAGGGTAGAGCAGCAATGGTGATAAACGGTCCTTGGTTCAGAGGTGAGATAGATGATAAAATACCATACGAAGTAGCTCTCTTACCCATTATTAGCGAGACCGAGACTCGGGCAACTCCGTTTATGAGCTCAGAAGGTGTGTTGATGTCTACTCAGTCAAAGAATAAAGATGCATCCTATGAGGTAATGGAATATTTGATAAGTGATGAAGTGGCTATGATAATGGCAAGAGTCGGTAAACAACCGGTAGCTATCCAAGATGTCTATCAGCATCCCGATATTGCTAACGATAAATACCTTCCCATATTCAAACAGCAGATTTTACATTCCAGACCAATGCCGAGTATCCCCCAAATGACTTTTGTATGGTCACCGGCTACGACAGCCATAAATGCGACGATAAACGGTAGAGATCCCAAAACAGAACTCGATAATGCGCAGCGTAGAGTGATGCAAAACCTGCAAGCTGCCGGGATGAGATAAGCATATATGAAACAAAGCTTCTGGTGGAGAATTGTTGCCGTAGTCTTTGCCATTGTGGTGCTGGGGCTCTTTTTTGATATGTTGATCCAGAGGTCTTTGAAAAATCAACAGTCAGAATTCACCTTCGATTATGCCTTTATGAATGCCGAGCAAGTCGGGAAAATCTATCATAAACTCGATCTAATCCAACGTGAAGATCTTAACTTTTTTCTAACTAATATAGAACAGAGTAGCAATAATATAGTCGAACTGGCAGTAGTTCAAGGGCGTACTTATCTGGCTCATTCCGACTCGAATCAGGTCGATGCGCGCATCTCAAAAGAGGTTTTCGATAATCAAAGAAATCTACAGCGTTCTTTTTCTCAAGTAGAAGATGAATTACACTATCTTTGGGAAGAAGATAGCTATCTATACTATGCTCTAATAGAAGACGGAAATTTTACCGGTCTTGTATATATCAAATTAACCGACCAAATTGAGATACCCATCAAGTCACCATTTTTTTATACGGTGTTAGTTTTATTTTTATTAGGGATATTTATAATTATCAGCGATAGGTATTTCACTCAGCTCAGCATCATTACGGCACCGGTGTTGTATATCCTCGCTATTGTGATTATCACCACAAGTATCGGTGGTATATTGCAGGATAATGTGAATAGATGGAACGAGCATAAAGCATTAACAGCTGCAGCTTTGGAAGCCACAATATCAAGTTTAGGTGTGGATATGGAGATAGACTATGAGCCACTGGAGAGAGATTATAGTACATCGGTAAGAACTTGGGGTATCACCTTATCGATTCTCGGTGTTCTCTATCTTGTATTTATTTTTTCCGGGCTGTTCGAGAAAATCATCAGATCCCTAATAAAACACAGGATGGCTTATGGTTATATTCTCCCGGCAATGTTGGGAGTATTTTTGCTCGTATTTTTCCCGTTTATATACGCAATTCTGATCGGCTTTACCAATTATGGACTGGCAGATTTCAGCGTGCCGGTATGGGATTATTTTACGGAGTTTAATAATTATATTGGATTTGGGAATTTCATCAACATTCTCAGCGAAGTGAGTTTTACAGACTACAATAATTTCTATTTCACCCTACTTCACACGATCATCTGGACAATTAGTAATGTGGTATTGCATGTAGGGATCGGCGTGATATTGGCTTTGATCTTAAATGATCTACGCTTGAAAGGGAGGACTATATTCAGAGTACTGTTGATCCTTCCCTGGGCTATACCGAGCTATATTACTGCACTTATCTGGCGCGGACTGTTCCACCAGCAATTTGGTGCGGTCAATAGTTTTATCGGACTATTGGGCTTCGATAGCAATATCAGCTGGTTTACCCAACCTGTAACATCTTTTCTCGCCAATCTGGCAACTAATGTCTGGCTTGGATTCCCCTTTATGATGGTAATAGCTCTTGGCGCACTGCAGAGCATCCCACGTGAGTTATACGAAGCTTCAGCGATAGATGGCTCTACCAAATGGCAATCGTTTTGGAATGTAACGGCTCCATTGCTTAAACCGGCTATGATACCGGCGATTATTATAGGTACGATCTGGACTTTTAACCAATTCAATGTGATCTATCTTGTCTCCGGTGGCGGACCGGACGGTGCAACGGAGATATTGATAACAGATTCGTATAGATTGGCATTTGAACAGTATCGCTATGGTTATGCTGCTGCCTACTCGATCATAATATTTCTGATACTCTTCGCATATGGTGTGATTACCGCAAAAGTATCAAAAGCTACTCAAGGAGTTTATGAATGATAGAGAGTAAGACAATTTTGCGACGGGTGATGACATACCTGATATTGCTCATTGTAACGATAATCACGATTTATCCGGTACTATGGGTACTTAAAGTTGCATTTGGCGGTACTTCTTTTCTTAGTATCGAATCACCGCTGAGTATAATTCCTGAGCAGTTTAGTTTGGACAATTTCCGCATCGTATTCACAGAAAAACCGTTTTTCATCTGGTTGAGAAATAGTATCATAGTAGCATTTGTGACGACTATATCGAGTCTTTTTCTCGCTACAACTGCTGCTTATGCATTTTCCAGATTCAGATTTCCCGGTCAGCGTGCGGGTATGATGTCGCTTTTGGTTACTCAAATGTTTCCGGGAGTATTGTTGATAATTCCACAATTTATTTTGATTGCGCAGGTTTTGAATCTATACGGTTCCATTTGGGGACTGGTGATAATCTACTCTACTACGGCTTTACCTTTCTCCATCTGGGTGCTGAAAGGATATTTCGACACTATCCCGATATCCTTGGAAGAATCGGCGAGAATAGATGGTGCCTCGCGAGGACGGATATTCTGGCAGATAATCCTGCCGCTTAGTAAGCCATCAATTGCAATAACCGGTCTGTTCTCTTTTATGATGGCCTGGAATGAATTTATCTTGGCTGCTACATTTTTGGATTCGGAGAGAAAATATACGCTTCCTATCGGATTACGCGATATGGTTGGGGAATTCGGAGCGGAATGGGGAAGTTTCGCAGCTTCTTCGTTGTTGGTTGCTATACCTGTTGTTGTATTGTTTATGTCGTTCCAGAGGTTCTTGGTATCAGGCTTAACAGCAGGTGGAGTAAAAGGTTAAAATGGTGATAAAGCAAACAAAAGGAGGTCGTTATGAAAAAAGCAGGGTACTTTGTAATGGTTCTGATCATTCTAAGCATGCTGATACTAACTGGCTGTGCTTCAGCTGGTAGTCCGGCAAGAGATGGAACGATAATCGAACTGAAGGATCCTAGCGGTGATGACAAAGGACCGGGTAATTATACTTATCCGACCGATCCAATCTATGTGCCGGGATCATTTGATCTGGTCGGTACTACTATCGAAGATAAAGGGGAGATGATTGAATTTAATGTTAGGTTCAATGCTCCGTTATCGTTTAATTGGGGTGATAAGTGGGATGTCCAATTAGTACAGATCTATCTCGATTTCGACAATGTGGAAGGTTCCGGTCATACAGAGACAATTCCGGGTGTACAGGTTCAGGTTCATCCTGAGTGTGCCTGGGAGAAGGTTGTTTTTATCGGACCACACACAGAGTCTAAAATCAACAGTGAGATCGACCTCAAAGCTGAGCATCTCAAAGATGATATTGTCCTGCCATCTTCTATCCGACCTATAGGACGTTCACTTAGAGCATCAGTTCGCAAAGCTGATCTCGGAGTGAGTGAAGATGCCGATATTACAGAGTGGGGCTACGGTATTCTTATGCTTAGTGCTACCGGTTTCCCTGCAGATTGGTCGGTGTTGGCTCGCAGAGTAAACGAATATGAAGGGCAGCACCGTTTCGGTGGCGGCTCGGACGGTAGTGGCAATCCCAATGTAATTGATATGATAGTAGGCGAAGGTGCAGGTAGAGAAGAAGAGAAACACCTGCAGTATGAGATGCTATCCGATTATGAAAGTGGTATGGATCCCGAGGATACTTCCGATAATAGATTGGCTGTTATTAGATTAGTTTATCCGGGGAAGAATTAAAAAAAATAGGAGGGTTTTATGAAAAGAGTTATTATTGTTGGGTTGATTTTGAGCTTGGTTACGATCGCCTTTGCTCAAGTTAAGGTAGATGTAGCCGGAAAAATCTACAATCAATTCCGCTGGACTGATGGTATCAGTGATATGGGTGCTCACACGGAAGCACCTTGGAATGGTGGCAGAATGGATCCACATAAAGGTAACTTCATGAGAAGCGAAGTGGAATTTGAAATTAATGCGACTGTGAGCAGATATGTAAAGACATATTTGCGTATGAAAACTATCTTCGATGCGGATGATGATTATGCCGAGGGGGAAGTAAGTGCGGCAGCTTGGCAGACATATTGGGATGCCAAAACCGGCTGGTTTAAGCTACGTGGTTTCAGAATAGATTTCATGCCACCGATGCAGTATGTTGATGTTATCCAGCTCGGTACTCCGATGGGGCTTCGCTTTAGCAAATGGTTCATGGCAGACAGACGCTATATAGATCGAGATAATGCCAAAGGTATCTATGTACAGGGTAATATGGGAGAAACTTGGAAATGGAACTTGATCCGCATGTGGCAACCGGCATGGCAAGGTTGGGATTGGAATACAGGTGATTTCAAGACAGAAGATGGTACTTGGGCATTGAATGTGAATACACAATTCGGACATAATTTCGGGCTCGGATTCGATGCTGTCTGGTTTATCGACAAGGAATTCGATCCTACTGATCCGGATAATCCAAACTTCGTCAGCGGTGATGAAGACCCAGACGGGATGATGAGTACTAAACCCATGTATCAAGCTTATGGATTCGGAATGAACACGAATTATGATCTGAGCGATGCTGTGGGTATCGATCTTGTTGCAATGCTTACCGGTCAGACAGTAGATGATTCTCTAGATGTGAATGAAGACAATATTATCGATAATTTCGGCGGCTGGGAACCGGTTCCCAAATATGCCAGTGTAACATCTCCCAGTTTTATCTTTACTCTCAAAACTACCGATCCTTTTGATATGGGACTCACTCCCAATCTCCAATTCTTTTATATCCATCATAACTATGTCTCTTTTTGGGGAAGTCGCAGAGAAGATGATATGCTGATGATAAATGGTGGTGTAGATGGTATCAGAGATACTTATGGCGAAAGACTCGGTTTGAACACTTTCCTTTGGGGTGGTGGACAGAATGCTGTTCGTCATGAATTCAGAGATAACGAAAATCTCCGTCTCGGAGAAGGATTGTATGAATCTCCGGTAGGATACTGGGGTGGAACTCTGGACTTCAGTCATCATTTACAAGCTATGACAATTTCCGGTCAGTTCAACTATATCGGTGCTACAAATGATACTGGTGGTGATACAGATAAAGAAGACGAACTTTACGAAGGTGATGGCAACATGTATCTCCCGGCAAGAGATTTTGCCGGTATGGTGGCAGGTCTCGGTCTCAAAGGTAAAATCGCTGTTATGGATTGGGGCTTGAATTTCCGTTATGGTAACTGGATAGATGGTAAAGATGCTGATGATGATAATGATGATCTGGAAACTACTGCTATGGTGGTAGAACTACCACTTGGTAGACAGCTTACCAATGCTATGCATCTGGAAGTGAAACCAGCCTACCAGCAGATAGTTGATTCTGTTGGTGGAGAGGAAACTACTCGTGATCGAATTATCATCAGCCATAAATGGGTTTACAATTTCGGCGGATTCGATTTCTGGCTTCGTGGTGAGCATAAATTCTATAGCACCGATATAGACGGTGATGATGATCTGAGCAGCAATACATTGCATGCTGCTTTCGAAGTGAAATTCTAAAGAAAGGGATTACTATGTGGCAGTCCCGAAAGGGGCTGCCATCTATTAAAATTATGAAGATAGCTCTAATTATCCTGTTGATGATTCCAACCTTATTGATAGCAGAACTACTGTTTGAAATCACAGACATTGTCGGAGACGATCATGGCGCTGGCAATGTAGAATATCCCGAGCATCCCATGTTTACCAAAGGCTTGTTTGATCTTACTTACTTTCGAGTCTACGAAGAGGATGATCATTATACATTTGCAGTAGGTATTGCAGGAAAAATTGAACCGGTTCGACATGCTGAATTCAGATATAGATATGATCTGCCAGAGCATTTTATTTTACCTCTAGTCCATATTTATATAGATGTGGATAATATCGAATCATCCGGTTTTATCAATACTATCCGGGGAACTAATCTCGAGATGAGACCGGAAAATGCTTGGGAGAAAGCTATCGTGATCAGTTCGATGCCAAATAGATACAGAGCGGTAGTCCAGAGACAACAGCCGGAAATTGCCAGACGGGTAATTATCCCGGAAGATATTTCTATTTCTCGAGCCGGAGATGAAATCTCGGTTGATATTGAGAAAAGCAGATTGGGAGAGATTTCAGAGAGCTGGGGTTTTGCAGTTTTGATGTTCAGTCATGATTTCTCTGATACGATTGCTAAAACCAGCTATATCAGAGAGGTACGCTCTACTGCGAGCCAATATAGCTTCGGAGGTGGCAGCGGTGGACTATTGCGAAGATATGATCCGAATGTGATAGATATGATAACCGAACATCCTTTTGAGCAAAAACAGATGCTGTCCTCCTTTGATACCGAAGAACAGAAGCTGGCACAGATTAGTGCTTTCTATCCTTTTTCAAACCAACAAAAAAGAGAACAAGCAACTACGGGTGAAGTTATACAGTTTTCCGATACCAGAGTTGTGATTAATCTCGGATCTGAGCATGGTGTACAAAAAGAGACCAGGTTTATAATAGACGGTCATATTGTAGTCGTAGCAGAAGAAATCTTTTCCCAACTTACGATTGCATCATATACAGAAGATGAACAATGGCGTATGATCAATCAAGGGGCAATTGTATCTATATTGCATGAGTAAAATATCAGTTAGGAGAGAGCAAAAATGGCAGAGGTAATATTCAAGAAAGTGAATAAAGTATTCGACAAAGATGTTCATGTGGTCAAAGATCTGGATTTGAAGATAGATGATCAGGAATTCATGGTATTGGTAGGACCATCTGGTTGTGGCAAATCGACTACTCTGAGGATGATAGCAGGTTTGGAAGAGGTCACAAGTGGTGAGATATTTATCGGTGAGCGATTGATCAATAATGTTCAACCCAAAGATCGTGATATCGCTATGGTGTTCCAAAACTATGCTTTGTATCCCCACATGACGGTATATGACAATCTGGCTTATGGTCTGAAATTGAGAAAAATTCCAAAAGATGAGATCAAGAAACTGGTAGATGAAGCTGCCGGTATCTTAGGATTGTCTGCCCTTTTGGATCGAAAACCGAAAGCTCTCTCAGGTGGGCAGAGACAAAGAGTAGCACTTGGGCGAGCAATCGTACGCAAACCAAAAGTATTTCTTTTCGACGAACCACTCTCCAATCTGGATGCTAAACTGCGGGTACAGATGCGAGCAGAGATTAGCAAACTTCAGAAACAGCTAAAAACTACTATGGTATATGTTACTCATGATCAAGTAGAGGCTATGACAATGGGGGACAGAATATCTGTGATGGATGATGGTATTATCCAGCAAGTGGATACTCCTTTGAATCTTTACGATAACCCCAAAAATCTCTTTGTAGCCGGATTTATAGGAAGTCCGGCAATGAACTTCATCGAAGGGAAAATAGAAAAAAAAGATGATATGTATTTTGTGGTAAAAGGGATCAAAGAAAAAATCCCCGATTTTTATAAAGAAGTTTTGTCCAAATATATTGATAAAAAAATAGTCTTGGGTATCCGACCGGAGAATGTGAAACCAAATAAGCAACAAGGTGATATCAAAGCAATTGTCGAAGTAGTCGAACCTATGGGGAATGAGATTATTATCAATTGTATGGTTCATGAAGTTAGGATACTATGTCGGATAGAATCTCGGATGACATTGGAATATGGCGATACTATCCATCTTAGTTTTGATGCAGCACAACTTCACTTCTTCGATAAAGAAAGTGGTGAATGTGCTACCTATGGGGTGAATAAATAAATTATATCCTTCCCGAGCTTTTATTCAAATCTTCTATCCTTTTACTTAGTTCATCGCTCAGATATTTCTCCTCCAATCGCCATTGCCAATTATCTTCCACTGTCCCCGGTTTGTTCATTCTGCCCCAATTATCGAGGCAGAGAAAATCTTGAATCGGAGCAATAGCTATATCTGCGCGGGACTGCCAAGCTAACCGAATTAGCTGCCAACAGATATCTTCATCCTCGTTGTAATCTATGTATTCGTGCACAAAGCTTTTCTCTTTTTCTGACAGGGATTTGTACCAACTACATAGTGTGTCATTGTCATGTGTGCCGGTGTAAACGACGCAGTTCTCCGGATAGTGATGTGGAAGATAAGCATTATCCATATCGGTAAAGGCAAATTGAAGCACTTTCATGCCGGGCAGGTCGAATTTATTCCTAAGCTGATGAACATCTTCGGTAATATACCCCAGATCTTCGGCAATGATCGGCAATTTCCCCAGTTTTTCTTCTAAGGATTCAAAAAACTCCTCGCCGGGAACCGGCTGCCATTTGCCGTTCTCAGCTGTTTCGTCACCATAGGGGATAGCCCAATAGGCAGCAAATCCTCTAAAATGGTCTATGCGGGTTATATCTGTCAGTTTCATCATGTGCTCGAATCTTTTGATCCACCAAGCAAAATTTTCCGATCGCATATATTCCCAATCATATAATGGATTACCCCAGAGTTGACCGGTATCACTGAAGTAATCCGGAGGTACACCGGCAATTACGATCGGTTTGCGATCGGTATCGAACAGAAACATCTCCGGCTTTGACCATGCTTCCACGCTATCATAAGAAACAAAGATAGGTATATCGCCGATGATTTGAATCCCCTTCTCACCAGCATAACTATGCAAATCTTGCCATTGCTTCAAAAAAAGATACTGTAAAAATTTATGGTAGTCTATTATTTGAGAAAGTAACTTTTTGTATTTTTCGATAGCTGCAGATTCTCTCAGTCTGATATCATCGGGCCATTCGCTCCAGCTTTTACCGTCGAAATGTTCTTTCAGTGACATAAATAGAGCATAATCGGTAAGCCAGTATGATTCATTCTCTTCAAAAGAAAGATAATCTTCGTCTTTGGTGAAATTCTGAAAAGCTGATCTCAATAACTTGTTTTTCATAGTTATTACTTTATCATAATCCACTTTATGGGCGGCAAAATCAGTATCAAAGCTTTGCTTTTGGGATAATAACCCAAGCTCATATAGTGCTTCGATATCTATAAAATAGGGATTGCCGGCAAAAGCGGAGTAGGTCTGATAGGGAGAATTGCCATACCCGATCGGACCCAACGGGCATATCTGCCAGAGTTTTGTTCCCGAATCCGCCAAAAAATCAATCCATCTATAAGCATCTTTGCTGAGTGAACCAATCCCTTGATTTCCCGGCAGTGATGAGACATGCAACAATATACCACCAGATCGTGAAAAATTCATGTTTTTCTACCTCATTTCTCTTTCGTTCTCATATGTTGGGATGTTCACTTATTGTCAATGTCTATCTTAACTATTTCTCGCTCAAGATTTGTTTTGACAAAAAAAACATCAATGTAACTTTTCACCCCAATATAAGGTAAAGGTATGAATAATAGAACAGAGATCATAAAAACGGCGGAAATGATCGAACAGACTGAGAAAGAGACATCTATTCTCTGTGGGTTCGACGGCTTTGTGGATGAGATCTGTCATGTCGTCGATAAACGGCAGGACATAGATTCATATACTCGGATCAAGACCATTTCGGACTATGCCGAGCGGATTGGGCGAGCCTCTAAACAGAGCACCAATATCGAGTTGATCACCAAACAGATGAGAATGGGTGGTAATGGTCCGCTGCTGGCAGCCGGTATGCTAAATCTGGGCTCAACAGTTTTCTATATCGGAGCTCTGGGGAAAACGAAGGTCCATCCTATCTTTTCGGAGTTTACCCAAAAAACCGATCAATTCATCTCAATCAGCGATCCGGGAAATACCATCGCTTTGGAGTTTTACGATGGTAAATTGATGATGGGCAAAATGGAACAGCTCAAAGAGGTAAGTTGGAATAACCTAGCAAAGCAGCTTTCAGAAGCGGAACTCAAAAATATATTGAAACAAGCGGATCTGGTGGCTGTTACGAATTGGACTATGCTCGCTAACCTGCCTTCTATTTTGTCAGTACTAAAAAAAATGATCGAGAAGATGGATAAAAAAGAGAGACCGGTTTTTTTCTTTGACCTAGCAGATCCAAATAAGAGATCAGCAGCGGATATTGCCGGCATTCTAGAATTTCTCTCCGACTTGCAATTTCATACTTCGGTTGTCTTGGGGATGAATAATCAAGAATCGATAGCAATCTCTGATGTCTTAAATATATCGGAAGCTAATATCCCGGAGAGAGCCGGCAGAATAAGAAGCAGATTGAATCTGGGAGGCATTGTCATTCATCCGATCAATGGGGCTGCATTAGCTACAAAAAATGGAATTTGGTGGCAAGGCGGACCTTATACTGAAACTCCGAAATCAACTACCGGTGCGGGTGATAAATTCAATGCGGGATTATGCTATGCTTGGCAAAACGGACTATCTGAACAGCAATGTCTGATCGTAGCTACCGGGATGTCAGGATATTATGTCCGCTATGGGAGTACCCCCTCAAAAAAGGGATTGGTAAAATTTTTGCATAATTGGGCTAATTAGATTAACATATAGTAATATAAAAAAGGGGATGGAGTGAACATGTTTACTTTTAGGCGTATATCAGCGGTATTAACCATAGTTTTCCTTACAATAGTTTCATCGCATAGTGAAACAGAAGCCATGATACAATCGCAATCTGAGACAATGATCCTCGATATATCGGCAGAAGATGCGAAAGAGTTGATAGAACAAGATTCTACCAAGATAGTGATAGTGGATATCCGCACTTATGGTGAGTATATGAACGGTCGTATCGAAGGAGCGATCTTAGTCGATTATTTCAAAAATTTTCCCAATGGATTGAAAGAAATGGATCGGGAAAATACTCTGTTGATCTATTCTCGAACCGGGAAACGGTCTCGGAGAAGTTTGCCTATCTTCCGAGAATTAGGATTCAAAAGGATATATCACATGCATAATGGTTTGGCAGAATGGTGTAAGATGGGTTATGAAACAGTGCGGTAGAGAGAGTTTTATCCCTCTTGCAATAGTTTCTCGTACAAATTAAGATATTTCTCCGCTGTCTTCTTTAGATTGTATTTTTCCAAAGATTCTACCATAATGCGCTGAATTTGCTTTTTCTTGATCTCGTGAGGTAATTTGTAAAAGGAGATCGCTTCCTTTATCCCATATTCCAATCCAGCTTTGTCCGCGATTTCAAATACAAATCCATTACCACTATCAGAATGCCAATCGAGATGCTGAATAGTGTCTTTCAAACCACCGGTAGCTCTTACGATCGGGAGTGTACCAAATCGGATAGCTTCCATCTGAGGCAATCCACAAGGTTCATAACGAGAGGGCATCAAAATGAAATCTGCAGCTGCTTTACCAATACCGCTAAGCTCTTCGTTGAATTTTTTGTAGGATAGGCGTGTGTGTTTTTCTGTCAATTCTGCCAATTTCTTCTCCAATTTGCTATCTCCATTGGCAACAACAGCAATTTGCATCTCATATTTGGATAGAAAAAAGTTTATGTTATCAATAAGTATCTCAGGAGCTTTCTGATAGTACAATCTGTTTGGCCAGAAGAATAACGGCACCTCCGGCTCGGCAGGGAGTCCCATCATCTTCTGAAAACGGATCTTATTCTCCAATTTCTTTTCCATTACATTACCGACATTGTAGTTTATTATATTATGACTGATCTCTGGGTGGATCATATCATTGGGAGCATTCAGTATGCCATATGCTCTGCCTTGTTCCCATTTCTCACGAATGACTCGATAGATTGCCGGGGGTACTATATCATCAAAGTAGTTATTAACCAGTTCCTCGAGAAATGTCTCGCTAACTGTATTGAAAATATCGGCAGCATAGATACCTGAGGCAGTCAAGTCAACTTTGTTAGTAGTGAAGATTCTTTCCCATTCTTTTTTGAGGTCGCCGGGAAAATCTTCGAAATAAAGCCACTGAGCAAAATCGAATGGTTTCATCCCGCTGAGCTCGATATCCATCAAAGTCTGCTTCTCAGTAAAGATATTGTGCAAGGTAAACAGAGACTTGATTCCCTTTGCTTTTGCAGCAGCAGGGATGAGGGCTGTCATCCAGTCATTACAGTGTACAATATCCGGTTCGACACTATCGAGAAGGTAGTTTATCACTTCGCGGTTTAGTGCCATAGCTCTTCTGATGCGAGTATGATACTTATTCTCTTCATAGGGATCGAAAATGTAAGAAAATGAACTATCGTTGATCAGATGAATACCTTTACCGGATAGAATGATAGCCAAGCGGTCGATTTGCCTGTTCGTGATCCTAGCCATATGTTTGATACGATTGTCATATTTGGGCAGTACTACATGCAGCTCGAAATCTTTATTATCTGCCAGATAACGGATCAAACTGGCTGAAATATCTCCCAAACCTCCACCTTTGGCAGAGACTAAGTTGGCTGCATTGCCCATACCTTCCGGTAGCTCGGTAATCTCCGGTGTACAGATCATTATCCTCGGTTTCGTTTTAGTTCGCACCAAAGAATGATACTCCTTCGAGAGTTCATCGATGATCGTATTCTGATTCTCATTTTGCATTGTTTTTACCTTTCTCCAATTGCTCGATAATTTTTGGGATCTGATAATCGGAACGTTCTATGGCAGTTAGAAGTTGTTTGATAAAAATTCGATATTTACCGCTCATTCTTTTTGCTTTGGATGGTTTATGTTTCTGCATGATATTGATCAAATTCACAATAGTGAGTAACGATAAGAAGAATTGCAAAGATTCATAATGAAACCAGAGTTTGTCTTCGTAAGTATGGGCTCTGATTATTCGCCGGATATTGGAGTCATCAAATAATTCTTTGGCAATTACATGAATAGGTCTATCCATGATTCTATCTCCCAAGCTGCCATATTGGAGGAGAACACTCAAAGTAAGTGGGGCGATTTTTGATTCGATATTCAATTTCATTTCGACTATGTTTTGCTCTATGAGCTCATCAAGAAGCAAATCGGAGAGAATATTATCGCTAGCTGAGCTACTATACTCAGCGATGGGATGCAGATAAATCCAATAGAGTGTAAGTATCCGTAGGGTTTTACAATCCGCTAATTTGCCAGAGAGTCTTTTCCCAAGCAGATCGATGTGATCATTTTGCAACCAAGTTATCATATTATGACTGATTTTTTCGTAAATATCTTCCTTAGAAACTTCAAAAGATATCTTTTTCTCCATTTCATCCAAAAAGTCAATTATCCGGATACACATCTCAGCTTCAAAATGTTTCATCATACCCGTTTTAGCACTTTTTAGTTCGAGTAGTTTTTTGGTGGTTTCTTTGGAGATAAGAGCGGTGAATCTTCTCAGAAGCGGCTTGAAATTCTTCCGCTTGATAGCTTTACTGATACTGGGTATGCCTCCACCACTCAAATGATGTGCCAGTTCGCTATATTGCCCGTTCTCATCATATACTTGGCGAATATCTGCAAAGACGAAATATTTAAAAGCCTTCAAATCTAGGAAGATACCACTTTGATGTAGATCCTTACAGTTTTTCAGATATTCCAATCCGGAGATATTATCTCTGAAAATAGCATAACAATTAGGATTATTATCCAGCTTCAAGGCTTTTGCTATGTCGATAGAAGTTTTGATTAGGTTACCATTATCATCTTTTCTGTATCTATATGCAATATGGAGCTTTCCGGAAGCTTGTTCATATTTGTTGTTGTAAACTACCAAGGCAGCTTCATTCTCATAGTTGTTCGAATAGACAAAGACATTTTCGTTAACTGCTCCACTGGCGGTGATAAAATCGTAGAGGACGAAATCATTCACTTCAGCAAAGAGATATCGTTTTTTCAGAAGCGGAAATATCTCTGTTTTGTGTCTTACGATCAAAGGTCGATTTTCTGATTCATCCCACTGTGGTTCTTTGTATTCCATCCCATAGCGTTCTTTTAATCCTTCTATCTGTCCGTGGGCGAACATCGGTAAACCGGGCATTGTGCACATGAGGATGCAGACACCAAAGTATTTATCATCCACACCGAATTGCTCGATCGCTGTCTCTTCATCCGGATTGCTCATAAAGTTAACAAATCTCTTCAGGATTTCCGGGTTATAGTTTAAGATATTATAGATCGATTTTCTGTATTTGGCATTATCTTCCTCTTTGAGCATATTCATAAATGCACTGTTGTACACTCGATGCATTCCGAGTGTGCGAACGAAATAACCTTCCATCATCCAAAATGCTTCTGCCAGCAGCAATGTGTCCGGTGCTTCGAGAGCAATTCTATCCACCACTTGTCTCCAAAATTCAGCAGGCATAAGTTTAGCGAATTCCTCTTTGCTCATAGAAAACTGAGAGCGGGATGGTATATCGCCACCGCTGCCGGGCTGTGGGAACCAAAGTCGCTGGTAATGCTTTTTCGCCAGTGTCATTGCAGCATCGAAACGGATGATCGGAAAGCTTTTGGCAATTTCGACGATTGTGTGGATAACAGCTTCTCTTACTTCCTCTTTGAGATAATTCAATTGAGCTGTATCATTCCAAGGCATATGAGTACCATCATTCCCATGGTAGATATATCTGGTTCTGTTATCTCTATGATCATAATACTTAAATACTACCGCTGCATCTGACCTATCATAATATTTATCTTCGAGATAGACCTCGATATCTTCATGTTCGGAGAGATTATGTTTGGAAAATGTGTAGGAAGGGAAAGGTGAATGATCGAGTTGCAGAAACCAGTCCGGGTGATCGATCATCCAGTCGGAATCCAAACCGGTATGATTGGGAACCATATCACAGGCGATGCGGATATTATAGCGGGCTGCCTTCTCTTTGAGTCTGTTCATGGCAGCTTCTCCGCCCAAAGCTTCGGCAACTCGATAATTCTTCAGAGAATAAGCAGAAGCGATAGCATCATGGTCACCCATCAGACGTTTGATCTTGGCAGAGGTAGCACTACGTTCCCAGATACCAATAAGCCACAAACCCGTAAAGCCATGCTTGGCAAGTAGAGCTAACTCCTCTTCCGGTATATCGTCCAGATGATAAATAGAGCGTTGATACTTACGTCTAAGCTGACTGAGCCAAACATAAGTACTCTTGGCTAACATCACCAAGCGGGGCATCCAATTTTTGTCCTCAGAAAAATTTTCGCTCGCCTCTTCTTCATCTGAAAAAGTGTAAGACTGCGCTGCAGCAGGACCGGCGAAACGAGTTTTCTCCTCCTCTTGTAAAAGGTCGATTCTTTTAAGGATATCATCCAAGAAATCTTCGAGCATTTCTGTCCAGTTGCTACTGATATACTTGAGCTGATGAAGCAGTGAGTCCGGATAGAGTTTGGCAGGTTTCTTCAGAAAAGCAATCAGATTCTTCTCTTTTGAATTCGGTAATGGATAGCTATCGCAGCTAAGTTCGAAAGAGGTGAGCAGTTTCTGATAATCTTTCGATTCTTCCAATAAGGTGCCATCGAAAAGTTCGCAATAGCGAGCAGCTGCCTTGTTATCGCTCAACACATTGAGCAGAATTGCTTCTTCTATGATCCCGATTGGTTTTTCTATTCCATCGAAAGGTACAAAATTATCTTTAAACCGACGCGCTAATCTTTCTAATGCTCCCCTTGCATCAGTTTCGAGCCTTTTGATAAATGTATCTGAGAATTCCGGATAGAGTGTATGAGCAAATTTCCTGAAGATATATCTGTTGATAGAATTTAAGATGATAATCGCCTGCAATTCCCCCGGTCGATAAGTTTGGCTATGTTCAGCTTCTTTTTGCCGATTGATCTTATGGATCACTTTGCTAAGCTTTTGAGGATCAGCACAATCCAATCTGCCGGAGGCATTTTTGCACTCGCTGATACTCTCATAATTTTTTATGAATTTCCGGTTGAGAATCAATCCTTTCATAACTTTGCTTTTTTCAAACATTATTAATAATACCAACGAACATATTCTCTGAATCTTTTGAAAAGATAGGGTTTGGGGCAAACTCGCAGATTGAAACTCTGTCTGCCGGCACCTTTGACGATAAGTTCACCCTGAAAATAAGCGGTGTTATTCTTTTGTTCTTCGAATTCTAATGGTATGATCTCGTGCTGATGATTGTTATAACGATAAAATAGTTCGAGTGTGAAAATTTCCGCTCGAGCTTTACCCAGATTGATAGAACCATTCACCTTTACTTTCTCACCACTGACGATGGTTTTGTTCTCTTCAATCTCGATCTCAAAATGCTCTATCTTTATCTTATCCCAAACATCTGCGATCTCTTTTTTTAGCTCTTGGATGTTGCTTAACTCAGCAAAATCATTCTTGTAGATCTTTTGCAGATTAGCAAAACTTGTTAGATAGAATTTATCCAAATATTCGCGTAACATCCGATGCATATTAAATCCCCGTCCAACATCGTGGATAGATTGTTTCATCATCTCTACCCAATGATGTGGTAGTCCGTTTTGATCTTTGTTGTAATATAGTTTAGCGATCTCATACTCGAGAATATCGTATAATTCTGATGCTTCCAAATCATCCCGGATAGCTTTCTCGGAAACAGACTCATAAGATTTGATAGCCCAGCCGTTTTTTGGATGGTAACATTCGGGCCACCAGCCATCCAATACACTACAATTCAAAACTCCGTTTATACCGGCTTTCATGCCGGAAGTACCGCTCGCTTCATTCGGTTTTTGCGGGTTATTGAGCCAGACATCCACACCTTGCACAAGATGGCGTGCTACATTGATATCATAATCTTCTATAAAGACGAATCTATCTTCCACCTTGTTCTCATGCGCAAAATCGATCAGTTCTTTCACCGCCGCTTTTCCCTTCTCATCTGCCGGGTGAGCTTTGCCGGCGAAGATAAACTGGATCGGTCTGCTGCTGTGATTCAGTAATCTGAGCAGTCTGTTTTTGTCTTGCAGTAGCAGATTGGCACGTTTGTAAGATGCGAAACGACGGGCAAAACCAATAGTCAGATAGTTCAAATTGATAATCGAGCTCACGATTTCGGCGGAGGACTCTCCCGCTCCTTTCACTACCAAGCTATCCTTCAATCGCGAACGGATGAAGTTTATCATCTGAGCTTTTCTGGTCTGATGCGCTTCCCAGATCTCATTGTCCGGGATAGAGAATATATTTTCCCACAATGATTTATCTTCAGCCGTATGGAGGTAATTCGGTCCCAGATAACGGTTGAATAACACACTGATATTTCTACTCAGCCAGCTTTGGATATGAACACCGTTTGTAATGGCTTCTATCGGCATCTCATCTTCATAAAGTTGGGGATAGATAGGATGCCACATTTTTTTGGATACCAGGCTGTGTAGTTTGGATACTCCATTTACATAGCAGGAAAAGCGGATAGCGAGAGCCGGCATAGAAAAGCCCTCTTGATCGGGCATGGCAGCAAAATTTTTAAACTCAGCGAAACTGATATTACATCCGGCTAATTCGGCAGACATATATTGTTCTACCAAGTCCATCTCGAAAGTTTCGTTCCCAGCCGGTACTGGTGTGTGAGTAGTGAAAACTGTGCTGGCTTTGATCAGATCTACTGCTTTGTCGAAACTAAACGAATCTCTCGACATTAATTGCTTCAACCTTTTGATGATCAGAAAAGCCGAGTGACCTTCGTTCATATGATGAATAGTCGGTTTGATATCGAGTTTTTCCATAAGTTCCAAAGAGCCAAAAGCCAACACAATCTCTTGTAACAGACGCATCTCTTTGTCCGATACATAAAGATGATCTGTTATGCGGCGATGTTTGGCATCGTTCTTCTCGATATCCGTATCTAAAAGATACAAGTCTATTTTACCCACATTTATTTTCCAAGCTTTGAGATAGATAGTCTCTTTAGCAACTTTTAGCTCCACAATCAGATCATTTCCCCGTTCGTCTTTGACTATCTGAACCGGTTTGGAATACCATTCGTTCTCTTCATACACTTCTTCCTGCATACCATCTATATTTATCTTCTGGATAAAGTAACCATACCGATAGAGCAATCCAAAAGCAATCAGCGGCATACCCAGATCGGAGGCAGCTTTCAGATAGTCGCCGGATAATACTCCTAATCCGCCAGAGTAGATGGGTAGTGATTCCTGTAGTCCATATTCCATCGAATAATAAGCAATGACGAAATCATCTTCAAACGGTTTGTTTTCTCCGGATTCGCTCAAATAATGACCTTCATATTTAAGATAGGTTTTGAACTTGTGGTGCACCATGTTCAATTCGTTGATAAAACCGACATCTTTGGACAGTTCATTCAACCTGGATTCCGATACCTTTTGTAGTAGTTTCACCGGATTGTGGTTGAATTTTCTGAACAATACCGGATTTATTCTACTAAACAATCGGTAAGCATCCGGATCCCAGCTAGACCAAATGTTTTGCGCCAGCTCCATCAAAGGCTCCAGTGTTTGCGGTAATTTCGGCTGCACATAGAAATGCTTGAAATTTATGTTGTTTCCCATATCTACCTCCTATTCGATAATATATTTTTCTACAAGCATTTATTTGTCAATATCATATTTTTTTATTGACTCTGTTTCCTGCTTTGTATATTGGAAGCTCAATGATGTAAAGGAGTGGATTTTGCAGAAAGATAAAAACACAGTTTCGACCAGGTTTGAATATATTCCACCTATCGGTGGTGAACATGAGGTCTATCTGACGGGCGATTTCAATGATTGGCGTCCCCAAGAGCTGAAGATGAATCCCGAAGATGGCTATTATACCATCACACTTGAGCTTCCCAAAGGAAAATATGCCTACAAATTTATCGTAGATGGGAAATGGATCACCGATGAGTCTGCCAAGCATTTTCGCGAAGACGGTTTTGGAGATTGGAATTCAGTGGTCATCGTCGGTGAAGAGACTCCCACCATCCATTATGTTCATTTCTCATATAAGTCGGAGGAGCAGGCGGAATCGCTATTTCTGGTGGGATCATTTAACGACTGGGATATCGGCAGAGATAAGATGGAGATGGATGAAGATGGAGTTTATCATATCACCATTCTGCTTGAGGAAGGAAAATATCATTACAAGTTCTTTGTCGATGGTAAATGGCTGACCGATCCGCAGGCAAAAAAATTGGTGGATGATGGTATGGGAAGTCAAGATGCAGTCATCGTGGTGGATGACAGATTCCCGGCTTTGCGATCTAAGCGAGGTAATGGGGAGATTCATACCTATGGGATAGAAACTCGGCAGACTTCGAGGCAGATTAGTCCTATATCCGATTCCGAACTGGATTTCGGAGCCAAAGCTTACAAAAACGATGTCCAAACGGTTTACCTCATACTACAAGGTAGAGAGTATAAGATGCACTTGTACGATCAAAACGATGTGTTTGAATTTTATCATATCATTGTCGATAGTACAGATCTACCTCAGGTTTTTTCATACTATTTCATCTATCAGGATGGAGGAAAGAGAATATATCTCCATAGAGAAGGATTCAGTGAAGATATAGATGAGCAGAAAGCTTTTCGGTTCGATAAAAATGATCTGCACAAAATGATGACTCCCGATTGGGCAAAGCATGGGATTATCTATCAGATATTCTGTGACCGGTTTTGTAATGGTAAGCATGCTTTGAATCCCGATTTCTCCGAGTGGTATTATAGTGAGCAGAACTATCTCTCAGAAGCTGCCAGGGAAGGTAAGTACCGGTTTGTAAAGGATTGGTACGATCAGAAGAGATTGAAGGAAGATGAAAACAGACATCATCTTTTTTATGGTGGTGATCTGATCGGAGTAGAACAAAAACTGGAGTACCTCAAAGGGCTCGGTGTTGATATTATCTATTTTAATCCTTTGGTGAAGGCAGAGTCCAACCATAAATACGATACGATAGATTATTTCACCATCGATCCACATTTCGGCTCAAACGAAGATTTCAAAAGATTGGTAGAGAAATTTCACGCAGCCGATATAAAAGTCATCGTAGATTTTGCCTTCAATCATGTAGGAGTAGCCAGCCAGCAATTTCAGGATAGCTTGCAAAAAGGACCGGACTCCAAATATTACAAATGGTTCGAATGGAAGAAATGGCCCATCCCGAAACCATTACCGGATAATTTCGATCCACTGCAGTATTATCAATGCTGGTGGGGGCATTCCACACTGCCCGATCTGGATTATGATACCAGCCGCCCGCATCCCGTGGAGAATAGTATAACCGATATCGAAAAAGCAGAGGTGAATCGGGAAGTGGTAGATTTTCTACTTTCGGTGGGAAAATTCTGGTTGAGAGAATTCGATATAGATGGATTCAGACTGGATGTGCCCAATGAAGTTCCGTTTTGGTTTTGGGAAATATTCCGCCAAGAGATGAAGCAGGTAAAATCCGATATCTATCTGGTTGGCGAGATTTGGCATGAACCGGAAAAATGGGTGAACGAGTGCTATTTCGATGCGGTCATGAATTATAAATACTTTCGAGAACCTGTGATGCATTTCTTTGCTATGCGCCAATATGATGCTGTTCAGTTCGAAAAAGAACTGCTCACCGGACTGGCTCATTATCCATATCAAAACTCCACTGTGATGATGAATCTTTTGGATTGTCATGATACACACCGCTTTTTGCAATCCGTAAAAGAGAATGACTCGCTAATGAAACTGGCTATTCTGTTTCAAATGACTTTTGTGGGAATCCCGCATATTTTTTATGGAGATGAGATTGGCACACTCGGTGGAAATGATCCGGAGAACAGGCGACCGATGAACTGGAATTATGAGAATGATGAGCAGGCAGTTTCGCTGAAAAATTACTACTCCGAACTTATCAAGATTAGAAAGAGACACCCAGCTCTGAGATTGGGAAAATATGTCCCTTATCTCTGTCGTGGTAAATTGATAGCATTTTGGCGTGTTTATAATGAAGAAAAGATTCTGGTGGTGATAAATAACGAGAATAGAAGAAGAAAACTAGCTCTACCTCGAGAAGTTATTTTAACAGACCTGATCAGATCAGCAGATTATCGAGAGAGTCTGAGTATTGCCGGATATTCCGGACTGATATTGAAACATAAAAAAATGCACGGAAATTAATCCGTGCATTCCATCCATATATTTTAGGATTACTGTTTAGTAACGTTGTCGATTATTAGGGCGATCATTGCGTTTCTCTTTTGCTTCATTGATACGTAATGCTCTGCCTTCTAGTTCTGTTCCGTCTAATGCCTGAATAGCTTTCTGTGCTTCTTCAGCTTCCATTTCCACAAATGCAAAACCACGGGATCTCCCGGTTTCTCGGTCTTTGATAATTTTGACCGACTGGACTGTTCCATGCTCTTTAAACAAGCCGGAAACTTCTTCTTCTGTTACATTGAATGGCAAGTTGCCAACAAATAAGGTTTTCACCATCTTCTTCTTACTCCTTTTTTTTCTTACTGAATGTATTAAACTTAAGAAGCTTTTACATTCAGCGAACACAAAACAATACTACCTAAAACCCGTCAAGTAAAATCATCTTTATTTCATAATAAAATAGTAATTTACCAAACATATTCTTAGTTTAGATGGCTTTAATCGCCATTATCAGCTTATCTATATTTTTTCGCTTGACTACATTCTTCTAAAAAATAAATTTAATACAACCTTTAATAAATAAAGGAACATGTTTACAGGAGGTTGGTATGAGTTACACAAAAAAGATTGTATTCTTATCTCTATTTTTACTTATCTTCGTTGCTGCAGAAGCGCTCGAACCTCGCTCGATTACGGTCACCGGCAATGCCGAAGTGAATGTGGTACCCGATGAAGTGGTGCTGCTTTTCGGTGTGGAGACGATCGATCGGGAAATGAGCGAAGCCAAAGCGCAGAATGACGAGAGTGTGAGAAAAGTGTTGGCACTGGCAGATAAATATGATATCGACTCACAAGATGTGCAAACCGATCATATCGCAATTAACCCACGATATACCGAAAGAGGTAGGGGAGATGAGATCGAGAGCTATGCTGTGAGAAAATCGATCTTGTTCAGACTCAAAGATATCTCCAAATTCGAAGATCTGCTCAGCGATGCACTCGCTGCCGGGGTAAATTATGTGCAAGATATTCAGTTTGGCCATTCCGAACTCAAGCAATATCAGGATGAAGTTCGTAGACAAGCAATACTAAACGCCAAAGAGAAAGCAGAAAAAATTGCACAGGAGTTAGATCAGAAAGTAGGAAAACCGAAAGATATCCGTGAACAACAGACCAGACATGGTACATTGTATGAGATGTTAGGCAGACAAGGTTGGAGAGGACGTGGTGTTATGGGAGCGAGTGTAAGTGCTACCGGTGTCGATTCTGCCTCCGAATCTACCATTGCACTCGGCGAAATAACGATAAGTACCAGATTTACAGTTAGTTTCATCTTAGATGATAAGTGAGTAATATGGAAGTATTTGTATTGATTTCCGGATGAGACAAAAATGAAGAAATTGTTACGATTAAAGCAATCCCAAGGAGGAGCAATGAAATATTTGGATTTGGCAATGCAGGAAGCCCACAATTTGGGTGCCGATTATGCTGATATCCGTATCCAGAAGACGCAGTCGGAAGTGATATTCTTGCGCAATCTCAGCTTGAAGAAAACTTCGCTACACGAGCTCTACGGTTACGGTATCAGGGTATTCAAGAACGGTGCCTGGGGCTTTGCGCATAGTAATGTTTTCACAGAAGATGCGGTGATAACTACTACGAGGCGAGCGTATATAATAGCAGAGCAGTCACAACGACTCAAACATGATAACGGTCTCAAATTGGCTTATGAGCGCGGTTATATCGATTCATATCGCACGCCTCATTGTATCGATCCCTTTACCGTACCGCTCGATGAGAAAGTGGAGATGATGATGGAGGTAAACAAAACGCTTCTAAGCTACGATCAGATCAAGCAGGCAATGTTTATCTTGGAATGTACCAAAGATGAGAAACTTTTTGCTTCCACGCTCGGTTCACGCTTGGATATTTGTACAATCTATATCGAACCGATGTTCAGAGCTACGGCGATCACACCGGAAGAGAGTCAGTCGCGCAGTTTCCGTGAAGGTGGCAGAGCTTGTGGCTGGGAGTATATCCGTAGTATGAATCTACAGGAGAAGGCGGAGAAAGTAGCGGAAGAAGCCATTATGAAGGTGAAAGCCGCTAGTTTGGGAGCAGAAGAGCGCCGCACGGTTATCCTCGATCCGATCCATCTCGGACTCACTATGCACGAATCGGTGGGGCATCCTACCGAATTGGATAGAGTTCTGGGTTGGGAAGCAGATTTTGCCGGCATCAGTTTCGCTACTCCCGAGAAACTGGGTAATTTCCGCTATGGAAGCGAGATCGTCAATTTCTTAGCTGACAATACACTCGAAGGTGGATTGGCAACTGCCGGCTATGACGATGATGGAGTTCCATCCCAAAAATGGTATATCATCAAAGCTGGGATCTTGAATGAATATGGTACCACTCGCGCTACAGCGCCCTTTGTCGGGCAGGATATGAGCCGGGGATGCAATCGGGCTACCTATTATTTCGACTTCCCCATAAATCGTATCCCCAATCTATATCTCCAACCCGGCAAAGAGGAGCTCTCTCCGAATGATCTGATCGCCGATTGTAAAGATGCGGTCTATATCGAAGGACAGGGCAGCTTCTCTATCGATCAGCATCGAGTGAATTTTCAGTTTGGCGGGGATATGTTTTGGGAGATAAAAAACGGTAAAAAAATCAGACCGCTGAAGAAAATCCTCTACAAATCCAATAATCCGGAATTTTGGAACAGTGTGGATGCCATCTGTGACAGTAGATTTTTCAAAACATTCGGCGTGACCAACTGCGGTAAAGGTCAGCCCGGTCAACGCGGTAGAATGACACATGGCGCTTCGATGGCGCGATTTCGTGATCTTCGCATAGGAGGTTCCCAATGAAAATGAAAGATATTGCAACTTTCGTAGATAAACATTGCCAAGCGGATGATTATACTCTCTATATTGTCAAAAGCGAAAATCTTTATACTCGTTTC
Source organism: uncultured Candidatus Cloacimonadota bacterium (assembly GCA_964433675.1). Taxonomy (GTDB): domain Bacteria; phylum Cloacimonadota; class Cloacimonadia; order Cloacimonadales; family TCS61; genus CAYSSJ01. The sequence goes on along the minus strand of CAYSSJ010000006.1, from coordinate 88,583 downwards.
GCTCAGAATGCCATCACGCAGCATATAGACGGTGAAAATCTGCAATTATCACTGAATGTGGCTTACGATAATAAAACCGGCTCCGCTGCTGTGAATCAGATAGACGAGAATAGTTTGAAAAAAATGATAGATACAGCTCAGAACATCGCTCGCTTGAATAAACCGGACCCGGAATTTGTCCCCTCAGAAAAAGCTCATAAGCTCAGAGAACTGGAAGAACCGTCCAAAGCAACTACAGAGCTGAAATTGGAGCATATTGTCGATGGAATAGAAAAATGTATCAAAAATGCGAGGAATAAACAGGCAAAATTGGCCGGCATTTCTCACCGGCGCATCAAAGCCACTTATCTGACCACAAAAAACGGTTTTGAAGGCTACGATGAACAAGCATATTTTTCTCATTCTATGACGATGAAAAAAGGTGGGATAGAAACCAAGATCGCCCGCTCACTTTGTGACTATGATATTTTCTCTATGGATGATCTGATCACTCAGCTCAATGGTCAGTTCGATTCTCTGCAGGAGCCGCATAAACTGGAACCGACAAGATTGCCGGTCATCATCAGACCGCAAGCGTTGCTCTCTGTGCTGAAATACTTGGTCTGGACATTTCAGCGCCGCGAAGCTGATGAAGGAGCAAACGCCTTTTCCGATCAGATCGGTAAGCGCTTTTTCGGAGAGAATTTCAGTATGCGTTCGCTAACCACCGATCCACTGCTATATGCGCCTCGTTTCCATAACGACGGCATTCCTACCCAAAATATAGATTGGATCGATCATGGTGTGATAAAAAATATGCAGACAGATAGGATTTATGCAAAACAACAGGGGATAGAACCACGCTCGATATACAATCTCAGTATAGATGGAGGCAATGTGAGCGAGCAGGAGATGATGCGAAAAGTAGAACGCGGGCTCATCATCAATAGCTTCTGGTACATCCGACCGATAGATATGAAAGCGGGAGAATGGACAGGTTTGACCCGAGACGGAGTACTCTATTTCGAAGATGGTAAGGTCAAACAGGCGGTCTATAATTTCCGCTGGAATGAAGTGCTGCACGATCTTACCCGCCGAATATTGGCGGTCGGGAAGCAGGAACAGATAGAGTATGATGCCAAAGTGCCTACTCTGCTCTGTGATGATTTCAACTTGGTGGATGTAACCACTTTCTGAATTTGGGAATAAGGAGATTAAAATGCCGAAAATTATCAAACTGTTGATAGCGATAGTGGTATGTCAGCTTGCCGGTGTGATCGGCTCGCTTTTTACCGCACCGGCGGTGGCAAACTGGTATCCGACATTAGAAAAACCGGTGTTCAATCCGCCCGATTGGCTGTTTGCACCGGTGTGGACTTTGCTATACTTGCTGATCGGGATAGCGCTGTATCTCGTCTGGCAGAAAGCTGAGCGCGGACAGACTAAAAAACTGGCAATCACTTTTTTCATCATACAGTTAGTGCTAAATGCCCTCTGGTCGATCATCTTCTTCGGCTTGAAACTTACCTGGCTTGCCTTTGCGGAGATCATCGTGCTTTGGATATTGATAGCGCTGACGATAAAATACTTCTACCGCTTACAAAAACTTGCCGCTTATCTGCTGGTTCCTTATATCCTTTGGGTGAGTTTCGCAGCAGTGCTAAATTTCGCCATTGCTTATTTGAATTAGAGTGAGATCAATGATAAAGGAGGAATAGTTATGAAACAAGGATTAGGAATGCTCGTAGTGATCATATTGATAGCGCTGGTGGTCTTTTTAATCGTTCGCCCGGCTCAAAGAGAAATAGCGTATGATTATGAAGACGGTACCTATCGGGGAGTGTTTATCGACAAAGATGCAATTCAGGTGAATGTGCAGTTTACACTCGAAGACAATATCGTTACAGCAGCAGGATTTAGGTATCTTAGGCGTGATGATAATTATCATCTGGAAGCCGAGCAGGAACCGTACAAATCGGTGATACAGCAATACAAGGAAGCGCTGGAGCATCTGATCGGCAAAGATATCAATGTTCACCTGAGAGATCTTTACAGTCCGGAAGATATTGTCCGCACAGAAGTAGCGGGCTATACCAGCGCAACTATCAGAAGCTCGAAGATCATCTCTGCTATCCGTGACGGACTCAATCGGGGAGTGTATGGATATTGAGTAGAAAAAGATAAGATTTGCAAGTAAGATAAGGAGATTGATAATATGGATCAGTTATTTCTATTATCCGGGATCGGCATGATCATAGTTGCACTATTCCCAATTCTTTATTGGAAAAAAAACACTGCCTATAAATATTTCAGCTGGGGAGCTTTGGCGTGGATAATAGCCGTAGCATTAAAATTCGCTTGGGCAGTATCTCTGAATGCGCCGATCATCAATTTTTTGGAAAATCAACTTCCTGTCGGTTTAGCCGGACCTTTGGCTTGGATCTATGTGGGGCTATTAACAGGGATATTCGAGTGTGGTATTGTACTGGGATTGATTTATGTTGTTAGCAGTTTGAGGAAAGCAAATTGGGAAGATGCTGTCGGGTATGGCATCGGATTTGGGGCAGTAGAAGCTTTACTTCTGGGACTAGGATCATTAATTAGCGTGTCTCTGGTAGCATTCTTTCCGGAGGTTTTACCGCAAGATGTTTTGGAAGCTATCCGCCCGCCTGAGTCATTGTGGCATATACCAATACCGATCGTAGAAAGAGCGGCGGCTATCGTCATTCATCTCTTTTCCACTATATTGATAGTCTATGCTTTCATCACCAAAATGTGGAAATGGTTCTGGCTCTCATTTCTATATAAAACGGTGGTTGATGCCATTGCTGCCTACATTCATTTGGCTTACGGAGTGGATGAGCTAACCATGACAGGTTGGTGGATATTGGAGCTTGTCTTTGTCTTCTTAGCATTAGTCGGTTTGTGGGGTTTGATGAAGATTCAGAGGAAATGGAAGGAGGCTGAGACTTCTTTATCAGAAGAATGAGAGACCGGAAGATATTTGAATCGATCAGAAAATCTCGCTCCCGCCGATAATCATATTATGTAAACTTTGAGATTTGGTAAAATTGTTCTGATAGATGGTGAATTCCTGTCTATTCAAACAATTTCCTGATAAACTCGCCGTTTTCTATTAGTCCATAGGCACCGTTTTTCACGCTTTCCTCGTCGTAGTGTTCCACACTATCGGTCGGTGTGCCGGGTTTGTAGATAACGAAAGGCACCGGATCGTGGGTATGGGTTCGAAGCGAGCAGGGAGTGGGATGGTCGGGCAACAGAGCGATAGCTATCGGTTCATGTCCGTTTATGGTAGCTTGCATTATCGGTTTTACCACTCTCTGGTCGAGAGCTTCGATGCATTTCACTTTCAGCTCGGCATCACCTTCGTGTCCGGCTTCATCGGCTGCTTCGATATGCAGATAGATTAGATCCACTTCTTCTAATGCTTCCAGAGCAGCTTTAACTTTCCCTTCATAATTCGTATCATAAAGTCCGGTAGCGCCTTCCACATGGATCACTTTGAAACCGGCATAAACTCCGATTCCGTGGAGCAGATCGACTGCTGAGATCACAGCTCCGCTTTTGCCATACATCTCTTGGTAGGTCTGCATCTGTGGTTTTGTGCCTGCCGACCAGAACCAAACTGAATTCGCCGGATCTTTACCGTTAGCCCGTCGCTTTTTATTTATGGGATGGTCTTCCAAAACAGCATGTGAGCGCAGGATAAGATCGGTAAGCAGTTTGGCGGTTGAATCTGCTTCATCCGCTTTTGCTTGTGGCAGATACTCGCGCCAAGGTTTGCCGGGCACATCGTGTGGCGGTGTGAGTTTTATATTAGGATTACCCTGCTTGAGCACCAGCAGATGCCGATAGCTCACACCAGGGTAAAAGCGGATGTCATCGTCTTCAAATTCGTAATTCAGAGCTTCGATCAGTTCATGTGCTTCTTCGGTTGATATATGTCCGGCAGAGTGGTTTTTGATGTTCTTACCTTGCAGACAGATCAGATTGCAACGCATAGCCAGATCATCGGCATGCAACTCTACTCCCATAGCTGCTGCTTCCAACACACCTCTACCTTGATAGACTTTTTGCACATCATAGCCCAAAACTGCCATATTAGCCACTTCCGAGCCGGGGGGCATATCGTCCGGCACCGTCTTCAGTAAACCGCTAGCTCCGAGTTTAGCCAATTTATCTATATTTGGTTTTTCGGCTGCCATCAGCGGTGTCTTGTTCTCAAGAGTTTCGATACGATAATCCGCCATTCCGTCTCCGAGTATGATTATAGATTTCATGAATAATTCTCCAAAAGATAATTTGCAAAAGAATGATAGTCAAAATCCATCGCTACGATGAACTCCTCTTTTTCTTCCAAACCTTTGAGGGAAGGTGGTAGCTGGGGATCGAACTGAAGCAATTCACGGATCTTTTCGGGGAATTTAGCCGGATGAGCAGTCTCCAGCGATACACAGAGACGCTTTTGTTCTTGTGGATGCTCTTTTAGATAGTGCATCAGACCGGCCCAACCCGCAGCTCCATGCGGTTCCAACAAGAGTTTATGCTTTTTCCATTCGCTGCTGATAGTAGCTTCCGTCTTCTTATCAGTGATGCTGACAGCATATATATCCCGCCTGATCTTGTTTAAGTCCGCTTGTTTCAGAATTTCTCCATTTTCGTTCATATCACCGTCATAGAGGTCGATAAGCCGTGCCACATTGCTGGGATGCCCCACATTCATCGCACTGGAAATACAGTTTTTGGATGGGGAGATGGTCTGATACTTACCGGTTTCCACATAGCGTGGGAATTCGTCGTTTTCATTGGTAGCTACGACGAATCTGTGTATCGGCAGTCCCATCTGTTTGGCTATCAACCCACCCATCAAATCACCGAAATTACCCGATGCCACACTAAAGACGATCTCTTCAGAATGTTGCTCGAATAGCTTGGCATAGGCATAGAAGTAGTATACAGTCTGCGGCAGGAGTCTTCCGATATTGATAGAATTTGCAGACGATAGTCCCAGATGTTCCAACTTCGGGTCTCTGAAGGCACGTTTGACCAGAGCTTGACAGTCATCGAATTTCCCTTCTATCGAGATGATCTCGATATTCCTGCCGAGAGTGGTCATCTGTTTGCGCTGTCTGGCTGTAACTTCAAGTTTGGGGAAGAGGACTACTACCTTGATGTTATCCAACCCGTAAAATGCATTTGCGATAGCGCTACCTGTATCACCCGAAGTGGCAGTGAGAATGAGCAGTTCGCGGTTATTTATCTTCAGATAATATTGCATCAATCTGCCCATCAATCTGGCGGCAAAATCTTTGAAGGAAGCGGTAGGACCCTGATCGAGTCGCATCACATATTGTCTCTCTGTCACCTTTTCCAACGGGACAGCATAGTTGTAGGCATCATCGATAAGGCGTTTAAGCTCGGCGTCCGGTATCTCATCGGCGAGGAATTTGTTTACCACTCTAAAAGCGATATCGGTATAGTCCATATCTTTCATAGCTCTGATTTCGGAAATATCTATCGATGGGATAGATTCGGGCATATAAAGCCCGCCATCTTCAGCTAAGCCTTTTAGCAAAGCGTCGGGGAAGCGGACTTTGGCTGCCTTTTTGTTAGTGGAATAATAAAGCATCTATGCTCTCCATGTCTTATTTTCTTAATCTTGCGGACGAAGCTCCACCGGCGGAATAGTTCGGAGAGTCGTGTTTTAGTTTTTTACCGTCTAAGACGGCTAAGGCTTTTTCGAGGTCTTTTATGGTATCGTCCGGATGTTCGGCACCTACACTCAATCTTATCAGGTTGGACGGGATAGCGGCAAGTTTTCTGCCCTCTTCACCTTGCTGTGAATGAGTCGAGATAGCTGGGATGGTAGCTACGGATTTGATCCTGCCCAGATCGGTAGCGCGCCAGATAGTGCTGAGATTATCGAAAACTATGCGTGCATTCTCGGCTCCACCTTTTACTTCGAAAGACATCAGATGTCCATAACGGTTAATCGGCTTACCATATTTATCGTCATGTTCGGCATCGACAAGGTACATATACTTTTTAGCGACTTGGTGCAGGTCATGATTCTCTAAGCCGAGATAATTAACTTTTTCGATATGTTTGTGTTTTGCCAAGTACTCCGCGACTTTCATGGTATTATCGGACATAGCATCCATTTTCATCCTGATAGTGCGAACTTCGTTTATGATCAGATTACAGACGATAGGGGAGAGATTGGCACCATAATCGCGACCGGGGAGCAGTTTGAGATAGGTACAGAAATCGGCTTTCAGGTTGTCATTATCTACTCGTGCGGGGATATTCTTGCGAGCTATGATAGCTCCGGCAGTGGCAAAACCGGCAGAGCAGAGTGATTTGGTAACAGAATGAATAACAATATCAGCGCCATGTGCCAGCGGACGCATCAGAGCTGGAGTAGCAACGGTGGAATCTACAATGAGCGGAATGCCGTGCTTGTGCGCCACAGCGGCTACTTGCTCTATATCAAAGAAAGCCAATGTCGGGTTACTCGGTAACTCACCATAGAGAAAACGTGTATTCTCATCGATGAGAGATTCCCATTCGTTGATGTCATTAGAATTTATCACTTTGCGCCATTCGCAGCCGCCTTCGGCTTCCTTGCGCACGGAGAAAAGCTGATAGGTGCCGCCGTAAACCTGAGAAGTAGCTACAAAATTGCGCGGACGGGAAGGATCGTTTGGATCGGGATGAAGAAATTCCTCTACTACCGCTCGGATAGCAGACATACCGGAAGATGTAACCAGACAAGAGGACTCCATGCCGGATTTGTACTCTTCCAAAAGTGCCAGCAAACCTTCTAAATAATACATACTCGGATTGGCGATGCGAGCATAGCACCAAGTGGGGATCTGATAATCCAGAGCCAGCTCCATCTCATCTGCATCTCTATAACCCTGGGAAGTAGATAAATATATAGGCTCGATGATAGAACCCTGATTGAAATCCAATGCTTCTTGCATAGAATAAAGTCCATGCACCGCAATAGTGTCGAATTTACACTTTCGCATCTTAACTCGTTGTTCTTGCATCCACGCCATCGCCTCTTTTGCCGCTTTCAAATAACGCTGTTTCCCATCCATAACATTCTCCTTAATTCTTAGAATTTATCAACAAATAAGTTTCTTGTCATATATGTCAAACGATTTTTGCAGATGAGCGCTGGGAGAATAGGATTTATTGGAAGAGTAGCAATCCTCCTTCGCCTCCCTTCGCAAATGCTTCGGGAGGCTACGGAGGACAAGGATGCAGTTTAGAGTTTAGGGTTTAGAGGTCAGAAGCTTGTCACACTGAGTAGCTTCGGCGTAAGCCGGAGCGTATCGAAGTGTGAACTTAGTAAGTGCGGTATTTTATTTGTCACCCTTCGATACAATCCCGAAAAATCGGGATCACTCCATCCTTCGTTTTACTACGAAATGGCAGGCAGGGCGACACATGTACGTCATTACGCCTGTCTTTCCGCATCACATACAGTGTCCTTCGAAGCCTGTTAGGCGAAGAAGGATCACCTATCCCTTATAGCTTATAGCTTTTAGCTAAGTTTTCTTCCTGCTTCTCTCAAAAACTCATTACTCATCACTTAAAACTGCTTTCAGCTCTAAGTGCTTTCGGCAGTTAAATTCTCTCGGATGTTATACAGAAAGAAAATGATTGACATTTATTTTGGCAGAATTACCAGTGCCCCAATTCTCGTCTTCACAGTTTTTTGGAAGATGTCTGTTTTTTCAAAAAATTTGTGCAAGTCACGAGGCGAAGCTGTATTTACTTGCGAAAAGCGGATGAAAATATTTTAGTGTAAGTTGCTATAGCAGTGTGAAATATGGAATGGAAAAAAATAGGTGACAAGGGGAAAAAGATGCAGAATTATGGTGGCAGACTTGAAAACTAAAAATGTATCAACTAAAAATTTAGATGAGCCATAATTTGCCAAAGGAGATATAATGAAAAGGCCGAAAGAAATTAGGATTAATAAGTTTCAGCTTAACATATTACTAAATTATAAGCAAAAAAAAAGTTTGGACTTCATCGTGAATCATAATGTTTATTGTTCTACTTGTAGAGGTATTTGCGAAAAAGGAATAGAAATCAAAGAATATGTATTGGATTCTCTAAATGATATTATGATTGTAGGAAACTGTAAAGTTTGTAACGGAAAAGTGGCAAGAATTATGGAATTTGGTGAAGATGAAGATTTCTACAAAAGAGCTAATGATTTTAGAAATTCACTTGAGAAATAATAGACAAACAACAGGCAACATAGCATAGGTAGTCGTGATAAGCAATCTTTGCTTTTTTCGTTAGTACAACTAGACTTATTTTGGAAAGGATGGATATGATGAATAAAGTTAAACTAATACCAATTGATGCAGATAACTGGGAAGAGGTATGTGATCTTGAAGTTAGCAGTGAGCAGGAAGGTTTTGTTGCTCCTAATTGGTATTCAATAATAGAATCAACATTCATGGATGAATGTTATCCCATGGCTATAGTTGGGGATAATGACAGCATTGTCGGGTTCCTTATGTATGATTGGGATAACTCGTTTGCTGATAAAGTAGGAGACCGACGCCTTATGATGAGTCGTTTAATGATCGCTGAAGATGAACAGCGCAAAGGATATGGTGGAGCGGCTATTCTATTACTTATAGAAAAGTTGCATACCGACTATCCTAACACCGCTATTTATACAAGTATCGAACCTAATAATGAAAACATGATCCGGTTATGTGAAAAACTGGGGTTTGTAAAAACAGGAGAAATCGCTTGGGATGAGATAGTATTCGTTCTTGAACCACAAGCATAGAATAACTAACCTATGTTATGAAGTCAGTAGTATGGCTTCTTCAACAGCTTATCCAGAAGAACAATTAAGGAAGGGCAGGTAACTGCTCCGTTATCCATTACGGCACACACACTCGACCGTTAGCGGTCATTCTTTAAATTACTTTTTTCAATATTATAAAGGAGTTTTTTGAACATGAAGGTTATTGTTACAAAGTATAATCCCCAGTGGTCTGATATGTTTAAGGCTGAAGCAGAAAAAATCCAAAAAATATTTGGCGAAGAATTGATTGAAGTTCACCATATCGGGAGCACTTCTGTGCCTGGTTTAAAGGCAAAGCCAACCATAGATATTATGCCTGTTTTGAAGGACATTGAAGTAGTTGATAAATTCAATGATAAAATGATTAGGTTACAATATGTTCCCATGGGGGAGTTTGGGATCCCAGGTCGCAGGTATTTTCGAAAAGGTGGGGATAATCGTACTCACCATGTCCATATTTTTCAATTTAATAGTGAAGATGTAGAGAGACATCTTGCTTTTCGTGACTTTCTTCGTCAGCATACTTATTTTGCAAAAAGGTATGGTGATTTAAAAGAAATGCTTGCTGAACGTTTTCCAAATGATATAGAGGCCTATATGGATGGAAAAAACGACTTTATAAAGTGTCTTGAAAAAAAAGCATTAAAGTGGTATAGGAATAAGATATGAATCAGAACGTCTGATAACAAAGTGTTTTCGACATCCTATTTTCCAAGGAGTGTCAAAGTTTAACTTTTTTGTATTTTCATTTTTTCCATCAGGTTTTAATTGTGACGACGGTCGCCGCAAACACTCGGGACGTTAGCGGTCATTATAAACGAAACATCGAGGAAGATTAAAAATGAAAAACCTATTAATGTTACTAAATGGGCTTTTTCTGTTGAGTTGCTCAAACGGACAAACCCAAATAGCCGAAACCGGTCTTAAAAGTACTCAAATCCAAATATCGGAAGAACAAACAGAATTGATTTACGAAAAAACAAAGTCGTTTCCTGAAAACACGCAACTTTCTATCGCAATTATCGATAAGGGGAAAGTCAAATTTATCGGTATAAAGCGGGTGAATGACTCAATAATTCAAATTGAAAACCACAGAAGTGCTTTTGAAATTGGCTCAATTAGCAAAATTTTCACTTCTACCTTATTAGCAAATTTTGTGGTAAATAATCGACTCAAATTAGAAAACAATATTCAAGATTTTGTTGATTTTGACCTTAAAACTAACGAATCGATAACTTTTAAGCAGCTTGCCAATCACACTTCAGGTTTGCCGAGATTACCTTCCAATCTTAACTTAATGCTTGCTGACCCAAGTAATCCTTACAAAGATTATGATGAGGAAAAGTTAAAATCATACTTGAAAGAAAAAATCAAACTTAACCAAGCACCTGGCACAAAGTATGAATATTCTAATCTTGGTGCAGGTCTTCTTGGTTATCTATTGAAAGAAATTTCAACTACCAATTATAACAAGTTACTTGAAGAGATCGTCTTTTCAAAATACGGAATGTCATCTTCTAGCGCAGATCGATCCAAATTAAAAAGCGAACTTGTTAAAGGACTTGATAGTAATGGGAAAGAAACTGCTAATTGGGATTTTAATGTATTGGTAGGAGCCGGCGGAATTCTATCAACAGTAGAAGATTTGACGAAATTTTCTTTAGCTCAATTTGAGCAGGAAAATGCTGAACTTCAGCTTACCCATCAGCCGACATTTAAACTTAGCGAAACAATGGAAATCGGTTTAGGGTGGCTCATCATAAAAGCAAGTGACGGGAACAATGAGGTAATTTGGCATAATGGAGGGACAGGAGGTTACACTTCATCAATGGCGTTGGATTTAAATAATAAGAATGGCATAATAATTTTGTCCAATGTTTCGGCTTTTAACAAAGATATGGGTGAAATCGATAACTTGTGCTTCGGATTGATTAAAGCAATGTGGAAAGAAAACTGACGAACCACCAACTTCGGTTAAACTAAAGCGGAATAAAGTGCCAATATGAAAGAAACCTCACTATTTCTTGCGGAACTGATCAAAAATTATGATGATTAATATAAAACGCAGCATAACAAAGTGTATATGCCATAAGATATTAGCTTCGCTGAGTTCCCTTCGGTAGGTTCAGTTGGTATTCATGCATTGTAAACTGCTCAGACTTTCGTGTCGATGGACAAGAAACTGATCAGCAATGCATTACGGCATACATAAGTAACCGTTATACTAAGAAAGACCGTGCTATTAATTTACCAAAGAAGGAGGTTTAATGAAAAGACCGAAAGAAATTAAACTTAATAAGTTTCAGCTTAATGCTTTACTAAATGATAAGCAAAAAAAAAGTTTGGACTTCATTGTGAATCATAATGTTTATTGTTCTACTTGTAGAGGTATTTGCGAAAAAGGAATAGAAATCAAAGAATATGTATTGGATTCTCTAAATGATATTATGATTGTAGGAAACTGTAAAGTTTGTAACGGAAAAGTGGCAAGAATTATGGAATTTGGTGAAGATGAAGATTTCTACAAAAGAGCTAATGATTTTAGAAATTCACTTAAGAAATAAAAGAATAAAACATTCGTGATATGTGCCAATATGGTGGAATATACGACATATGGCATATATGCGGTAGTTATGTTCAATGCCCGGCTTAAGGGCTTTTTAGTCCTCGGCCATCCGTGGCCTCGGGGGAAGGAGAATTAATGCAATTAGGATCTGCTACAATCGTTAAATTAGCTGAAATGATATGCGGAGATAATCCATTTAACTTTTTCCCTTATCGAAGCTCATCATATCTAACACGTTTTTTTGTGGATTTGGATCTTGACTATGTACATGATGGTTCTACACGTAGAGTGTGGGTTCGCGATGTCTTAGATGAATTAAATAAAAAACAATCACCTGCTAATATGCCTTCGCCAGAAATTGTTAAAGTTATTGAAAATTTATTGCATCCAGATCATTTTCTTTTTAACGAGGATGTCAACCGAGAAAAGGCAATGGAAGCAGTTGCTTCATCATTAAAAACAAATGATTTAAACATTTCTGAACAGCCAAATGGAAAGATTAAAGTTTTGCCTATTCATGGAGAATTTATTTCCACATCATTTGATGAAGTGCAAACCGAGAGGTTGATTACATTTAAACCGAGTGTTTTTCAAGTACCTCAAAAGGAGGTTAATAGTAAACTTATTTCTGTCATGATACCGTTTCAAGGTTCTTTTACAAATACTTATTCAGCAATAAAGAGGGTTGCTGAATATATGAAACTTGAATGTCTCCGAGCAGATGATATATGGGATAATTCAACTTTCATTCAGGACATCTTTGATCTTATATTCTGCGCCAATGTTATTGTCGTTGATTTTTCAGGAAAAAATCCTAATGTGTTGTATGAAACAGGTATAGCACATACTCTAGGAAAAACTGTAATCCCAATTACACAATCAATAGATGACATCCCCTCAGACTTAGGGCATCATAGAGCATTAAAATATTTGCCAAATGAAGAAGGTTTGAGAGATTTAAGTAATGAGTTATACAAAAGACTTAAAGTAATATATAAACAAGATTAAAGGGGGATATATGGACAGTAAATTTGAAGTTTTTCATTGTGGCTACTTTCCAACGCTTGGTGGAATCTTTGCATTAGTAACTGGAGAAGAAACAGAAAAAGAAATTATAACAGAATGGTTTTACTTGATTAAAAGCAAACCCAATAAGGTTCGAGGATTTGTCTTAAGAACAAGTAGTGTATTTGCTTCAATAAATGAATTTTGGAATTCTGAAACTTATTTGAATTTAAAGAATGCATTGTTTTATGATGAGCTGTGGCCATCAATAAAAGATAAAATCAATTATCATTTATACGAGAAAGACATTATTTTAAATCCGATTGATAAACATTCTCTATTCTCAATTAAAGCCGAACATCCAGGGTTTATTAAATACATAAGTAAGAATACTGCATGCTCAGCTTTTAAAGATTTTGAAAAATTATTAAAGGGCATAGTCATTGAGAGAAAACCAATTCCGTATACGGAGGATGAACAATAATTCCAAATGATCAAAAAGTACATCCATGTACTTTTTGACGTCTATCTGCAACCAGCCGGGCACTAAACATAACAGCGAGTACCCGGCTACGCTTCGCTACGCCCAAATTGGCTCCCGATGGTCGCCAACTTCGGATACTCGCGGAACGTTGGCGGCAATTAAAAAACAAATACTATGATTAATAATCATCAGAAAAGTATCTTTTATTTTATTATGGCATTTATGCTTCTAATGACTGGTTGTGTAAAAAGACATGATGTTATATATGTCGAGGATTTAAAAATTGAGCAGCCGGAAATTCTTGAGGATTTTAAAGAGATACATCATATCATTAAAGAGAACTATTCATTTTTTTCGCATAAGGGCATCGATCCTGATTCGCTGTTCTCAGCTTTTTATTCTCAAATTAAAGCCGTTCAAAATGGCGAGGAATACATAAGGATATTATTGCAATATTTTGCTGAACTTGAAAACGGGCATACTAATTTAGCTTTAAGAAGGTATGAAATTAATAACTGGGCGAAGATATTAGAAGATAGACTTTATTTGAGCCATGTGTTTGATGAATCATTTCGAGAAAAAGGAATTCAGCCCAAAGATGAAATAGTTGAAATAAATCATATTTCTGCAATGGAATGGTTAAATCAGGAAATGTCATACGTTAGTGCATCTACAATAGTCGGTTCGTTAGAAACAGCAAGAATTAATGTTTTCCAGAGTTATTTCCCGGAAGAGCGAAGTTATTTAATTAGAACTGATGAAGGATTAAAAGAGGTTTCTGTAGTTTTCCGTAAGCCTGAACCTTTTAAAAGGAAAAGTTCTGCCGGTGCCCCTCGTTCTTTGATTGAAAGCAGAGCCATCTCTGATAGCATTGGTTATATATCTATTGCTTTAATGCAAGAACGTGCACTTTTGGATTTCCCGAATGCTTTTAACGATGTAAAAGACAAACCATATCTTATTATTGATATTCGAAATAATGTTGGCGGCAACTCCCCTAGAAGCGAGCAAATCGCTTCCTATTTATTAAAACACCCGCACAAGGCATGTGTGTCTAAAAAAACATTATCGCCAAGAAACGATAACTATAAAGGCACCCTGTTTTTATTGATTAGTGGGCTAACATCTTCAGCAGCAGAAAGTTTTGTCATAGACCTCAAAGAGGGTGCCCAGGCTATTCTGGTGGGAAAACCTACTGGAGGTGATACCGGAAGTGGTCCACGGTTTTTCACAACAAAAAACAACATTAGGTTCAGGGCGGCTACACAACAACCGTATTTTTCTGCGCAGGGCTTCCCAATGGAGGGTAAATCAATTGAACCGCATTATCATGTTGAAGAAACGCTGGATGATTTTTTTGAAGGAAGAGATGTTGCATTAGATTTTATAATAAATCTGATTGAGCAAGGCAAGTACTGACACTCAAAGAACTATGAACTATAAACTGCCGCCAACATCGTGTATAAAACATTGGGGTTTAAGTGGTTAAAACATGCGTTCTGCCCCGCATCGGCGTTTGTGTTGGTGGATAGGAAGGAAGCCCGCAATCCCCAACGTTTCATACACGCAACCGTTACAGGCAATTTAATAAAACACAAGCGAGTAACTTTTAATAAATGGGAAAGATAAAAAGCGAAATCGGTATTTTTTTTATCCTACTTTTTATTTTAAGTGGGATTAGTTATTTCTTGATATCGGAAACTGAAACATCAAAAGCAGAAGATAGTATAGCTGCATTTTTATTGGTTTATTCGCCTTTTCTTGCGGCTATAATTACCAGATTAATATGTGAACGGAATATAAAAAAACTTGGATGGAAATTCGGAAAAGCTAAGTATCTGCTTTTGGCTTTTATAATTCCAATTACTTACGGGATAATAATATATGGATTTGCATGGTTAACTAAGATTGGTTCTGTTAATGAACAGATTACAATCATGGGAACTGATTCTCCTTCTGGTTTTGCATTAATTGTTTTGTTCCTGATAGGCATAATCGCCAGGTCAATTGGTGCATTTGGAGAGGAGGTTGGTTGGCGTGGGTTTCTGACGCCAAGATTATACAAGTTGTCAAATTTAACAACTACATCAATTATCATTGGTCTGGTATGGACTATATGGCATCTACCTTTAATGATACTCGCCAATTACGGTGGAGATTTCTTAATTCTAAAAGTTTTGTTTAGTTGTATTTCATTAATATCATTAAGCTTTATGTTAACGTGGTTGCGAATAAAATCTGCCAGTTTGTGGGTGGGAGTAATCTATCATGCGAGTCACAATTTCTTAATTCAAGGTTTTTTTGACCAGTTATTAACCGAGAAAAGCAGTACGGTAAATTTACTCGGCGAGATGGGGGCTGGAGTAAGTATATGTTCGATTGTAATTGCAATTATATTTTGGAGATTACGCAAAAAACTGCTACAACCTGCAAGTTATATTATCAATTAAATAAACACACCATAAAATTATGAAAAAAGCATTATTAATCATCATAACCACTCTTTTCTTTGTTTGTGCAAAGACATCTGACCACGAACATATTGCTTTTGACTACAATCCGCCCTTTACGATCGTAGAGATTGATAAGTATCGTGACGGTGGAACGACATATGCTGTGTTAGAAGATCAAAACAAAAAAGAGATGATTGTTTGTTTCGATCGAAAAATCGGCAGTGAAACCCATAACAGGTTATATTTCGGTGTTCGTTACCCCGATCTTGAAGGCGGAGAGTTAGTAGCAATTGGCAGCGCTTTAGAAAAAAATATCCTCGTCGCTCTGCAGGAAAGCATTGATAAAAACTTACAACAACAAAAAGATTTACTTGAAAAGCAGAGCGCAATTGAACTAGCAAAAGATGAAGTGCAAATAAGGTGGCTGCTGCAAACGATTGATTACTATAAGAAACAACATCATATAAATGATTACTAACCAGCTAATCGAGCGGAGAAACATAATATGAGTGGGAAAAAGATGGTGAAAAAGGTAAAAAGATGCAGAATTATGGTGGCAAACTAGAAAACTATAATCCAAAGTATCAATTAAACTTAGATGAGCATTATTGGTTAATTGTAAATGGTAAATTGTGAATGGTTAATTGTAAATGGTAAATTGTAAATGGTTAATTGTAAATGGTTAATGAGGGGTGAGTGGTGAAAGAGAATGTGGTAAAGGAGAAGAGTTTTAGTTTTGCAGTGAGGATCGTGCGGCTTTTTCAGTATTTGTGCCAAAAGAAAAAAGAGTTTGTACTCTCAAAGCAATTGTTGAGATGTGGCACGAGCGTTGGCGCTATGGTGCGGGAGGCTGAACATGCTGAAACCAAGGCGGATTTCAAACATAAAATGGCCATCGCTCAAAAAGAAATAAACGAAACCATTTACTGGCTTCAACTTTTAAAAGAAACTGAATATCTGTCATCAGAGCAATTTGAATCAATTAACCAAGATGCCATTGAAATCATCAAATTAATAACGAGCATCATAAAATCCACCAAATTAACCATTAACAATTGATCATTAACCATTGATCACTAACCATTATGCAAAGCATAATAATCTATAACACAGTTGACGGCTGACCGTCTCCTCCAAATAAATCCAAAGTCCCGACTTCACCCTCGGGACTTTTTTTTATAGGATAGACCTGTGTAATTTTCTGCTAAACTTCTGTCGGGATATTTTCTACTTGACTAAAATTTTGTAAGTGGCAATTGAGTAAATAAATTGCAAAGGAGCAGAGATGATGCAGGGTCGGGAGAATGATATTAGTTTGAAAAAACGATTTCACTATGAGATCAGAAACCTTGCCGCTGTTGAGGTTGAGTATTTTTCGCGTCATATATTAGATAATGTTTTGACATGGTCAAAGATTAGTTATTATATGAAGAAATGATAAAAAAAGTTGGAGGAAAAAATGGCTAAATGTATCGATGGATATTTTGTTAACTCAAAATACTCGTTCACAATCATGACAGATAAGGATGGTAGAAAAGTCGGCAAATTGGTGGATAGAGAGACAAACCAAGTGTTGGCGGAAGATATGCATCAGAGGGTATGTCCTGTTTTCACCCCGAATCTGATCAATGCGATCAAGGTGATAATCAGCGCTGCTTGGCAGGACGGCAAGATTTTGCCCGAAGAGCGTAAGGCTTTTGATAAAGCTTTTGGCAATGTAGAATTCACCGAAGAGCAGATCCAAGAGATAGAAAAAGAATTTGCTAATCCGACACCGCTTAAAGAGCTTTTGAAAAAGATAAAAACCAGAGAAGAGAAAATGCTGATCTTGGAAACTTCACTATTATTGATAGTGGCAGATAAAGAGTTTCATCCCAAAGAAAAAGAATTTATCGATTTTCTGGTCAAAGAATTCAAGCTGGATAATGCCGATTATGCTCTATTGTACAATATCCTACCACCGAATGTGAAGCAGTACATCAAAAAAGAGAAATTACACGAAAACTTGGAGATAGAACTAAAAGATATAGAGACATTGGACAGACTCTCTCACAAAAAGAAGAAGATGAAAACCAACTACGATCAGGTTTATACCCATTTTGTAGAGAGCTGGAAAAACAGGAGCACACGCTATAGAAGAGATAGTGTATATTAGCCGTTTTGGGCGTTTATAAGCACGATCCCCGCTACCAGCAGTGCCAGGGCGATGCGCTGTTTGATAGTGAACATCCGTCTCCAGAAGATAATATCGCTGAATATGCTGAACACCACGATACTGGATGCGGTAAGCGGATAAGCTATGGGGGCGGGAACGGTTTCCAGTCCCATGAGGAAGAAGCGGGTGGAGAGCTGGTTGGGAATTCCCAAAAGAAATCCGAAGAGTATGCATGAAAGCGAAAATGCCCTTTTTGTCTTCACCACCCAAATGAGAGTGCAGATAAAGGCGGAGCTAAAGAGGATGAATACAAAGGGAGATTGATCCGGCTGACCGAGTTCGTTATATATTTTCAGCGTAGAGTCCGTAGCACCGGATACGAAAAAAAGCAAGATAATCCAGATCAATTTTTGCAGCGTGCTGGTCTCGGTTATCAGCCAGAATGCCAGCACGATCACCAAGATACCCATAAGATTAACTACACTCATGAAATCGTCGAAAAAGATAACTGACATGAAGGTAGGGATAAGTACGGATACGCGCATTATTCCTACACTGAGCGATAATCCGTTCAAGGCGATATTTTTCTGATAGACAAAAAAATTGTAGAGAAAGAAAAAGCCGGTGATAAAGCCGAAGACAATCTCGAAAGTACCGAAGCTGAGCGTTCCCGGTTTTATCTGAACAAAGCTGAATATGGCAGCGAAGAAGTAATTTCCCAAAAAAATGAGCAGAATATCATTCTTATCATTCTTGGAAAAATAGAGCAGCATATTGCCGATGATCACCGAGCACAATATGCTTAAGAATATATAGAGCATAATTTCCCTTTCTCACCTTATTACAAGAGTGCATATGCAGAAAGTGCCGGTTGGCTGTCAATTCAAATCTGTGAAGCGGGAAATTACTCTTGACGAATTTGAGCGGTAGCTATTTCTTAGAATCCAATATATAGATGTCGAGGTTTTATGAAGGTGATACGGCGAGTATTCGATAAACGATTTCGTACTCACTGGTCGAGTTATGTCTTGCAGAGTATATTCGCAGCTATCAGTGTGTTTTTGGTCCTCATTGCCCTCAGACAGCAGAACTTAGTGGTAGCGGCTTCATTGGCAGCTACGGCATTCACGATATTCGCTATGCCCAGCAGTGTGACTGCTTCTACCAGAAATGTGATCTTGGGACACATTATCGGCTTGGCATTCGGTTCGCTGTTTGCCATCTTTCTCAACGGAACTGCCCTTATGCAAGATTTTATGTATGCTTTTGCAGTCGGTGGAGCGATGCTTACCATGGCGATAACCAATTCTGAACATCCTCCGGCAGCCGGTACAGCCCTTGGGGTAGTGATAAACGGTTTCTCATTTCGGATCGTGCTTGGCGTAATAATTGGCGTATTAGTTCTCGCTATCATTCATCGGCTGCTCCGTCCGATATTACGCGATCTCGTCCGACCACCGGAACAGGCAAATAGTGATATAACCAAATCTGAGGAGTAAAACCTTCCCATAGGGATCACACAGATTTAATTGACACATAATCAGGTGTTCAAAACTATTGAATGCTTATGATGGAGGTAAGAAATGAGAGTAGTATTTATAGCAATAATGCTGAGTATAATACCACTGACAATGTGGGCGAGTTTTGAGTTTGCAAGAGGCTTGTATGATGACGGGCTCTATGAAGAAGCTATCATGGAATTCGAAAAAGTGGTGGCAGAGTCTCCCACATCATCCGAGGCGCAGCATGCACTCCTGCTTATTGGCAATAGTTATACCAACAGGGAAAATTATGAACAAGCAGAGTTGGCATATGCGCGCTTATGGGATGGCTATCCTAGCGGCATATATGCCAGCCGGGCATTATATAATCTGGCAGAGTCTCAGTTTTTGCAGGCAAAATACAAAAGAGCGGTAGATAATTTTCTCTTATTGTTAGAAAGATTCCCGCGCTCCGAGCAGGCAACGTCAGCCTTGGAATATATCGTGCGTTCCTACTACGAACTCGAAGATTACAATCAGGTTATCATCAGCGGCAAAAGATTGGTGCGAGATTACCAGAATGCCGGTACTTTGCCCGATGTGTTGCTTTGGATGGCAAAAGCGTATTTTGCCAATAATATCCCCTCAGATGGAAAGGCAACTCTGAATACGATTATCTCCGAGCATCAAGGCTCAAATGCTTATTGGCAGGCTATCGAGCTCCAAATCGAACAACAGAAACAGGATGACGGAATAGAGGCTGCTATTTCGACTTTGGAGGAGATTTTAGCTAAGCAAGTGCCGCGTCAGTTCGAAGAGAGGTTATCCTACCTTTTGGTACAGTTCTATTTGGAAACAGGAGTCTATACCGAAGCGCTGCAGCGGCTCAGAATGATGGTGCAAAAATTTGACCATTCTGAGGATCTGGACGAATATCTAACTTTGTTGAAAAGATGTGAGATTGAGATCGGTTTTTATGAAGAAGTTACTTCCGATCTGGAAAAGTATGCCAGAGTGATGCAGGATAGTCCTTGGCATGATGAGTATTACTATTATGTCGCCTTGGCATGGTTCAGACTTGGCAGCTATGATGAATCTCAGCAGTTGATCGAAAACTTGCTGGAACAGACGGAGGACAATGAACTTCGCTTTGAGGGTAGGATGCTTTTGGCTCAGATCAAAGAGGAGCGTAATCTGCTCCGTGCCGCTATCACAGATTATCAGGCTCTGATCGGTTCACCCTATGCCCGCGATGAAGAATTGCTGCTCAAAATTGGCAATATCTACTATGAAAAACTGAACAATTATCAGATGGCGAAGAACTTTTATCAGCAAATTTTCCTGCAGCATGCCGAACTCGATTTTCAGCACAAAGCTGCCTACCAACTCGCACTTTGTAATGAGAAATTGGGACATTATGAAGAGGCGATTGCCGATCTGCAAAGAGTATCTGTTGATACGGTGAAAGATGAAGAACTAAAAGATAACATCATCGCAAAGCATAACTATCTGCAAAAATTTAAAGTGCAGGAACATGACAAAGCTTTTTCCGATTTACTGGGCTCCTTATTTGGTTTTTTCGAACAGGAGGATAAAGATCAGATCCGGCATGATATCGTTTCCATCTATATAAACAGATTGAAAGAATATGACAAGGCATTGGAACTGATCGGTGATCCCGCTACTGATCATCAGAGATACCAGAAAGCACTGGTACATCTCAGACTGGCAGAGAAAAATCAGCTGGAAGGGATGGAGAATGTTGCTGATAATCATTTGGTGAGTGTAAGTTCGCTGATCTCCCAGATAGAAACCGATAATTATCATGATGAATTGCTCATCAGAAACCGGCTGCAATATGAAAAAGAAATGACCGCCGAGATCGCATCCAACATGAATGATTTTGTCCGGAATTATCCCGACCATCATGCAAAAAATGAGTTTCTCTATCTCCTCTCCCAATATCACAAGAATAATGAACAACCCGAAATTGCTATCGACTATAGCAAACAAATAACCGACAAGCGTGGTTTGGACGAGTTCTCCTACTACAACACTATGATCGAAGTAGCAGAGTATTATTATGGTTTGGATGAAGATGAAGAGGCGCTCGAATATTATCAGCGTGCCGCAGATTATATCACTCTTTCCAATCCGCTGATCTATTTCCATTTTGCTGTGGTTTTGTACGAAACAGGAAATACTGCAGAAGGTTTGGAAAGACTGACGTTTCTGGTAAATAATCTCGATGATTTCGATGGCTATGAGTTAGCCATAAACTATCTTACCGGTATATTGCGACAGAACGGAGAATATGAAAGAGCGCTGCATTACCAGCTTCAAATTCCGCAGGAAAGACGGAATGATGCTTTTTACAAACAACTTGCCGACGATTATATCACTTTGGGTAACAAAGAAAAAGCCAAAGAAGCTCTGATGCATATTGTCGAGAAAGATTACGAGACTTTGAAACAACTGGGCAGACTACAGTATGAGACCGGTGATTTTACTATGGCACAATACACTCTATCGCAGTTGCTAGATCAGAGGCCGGATGATACGGAGAACATCGAGCGCCTTGCAAATGTGGAATACGAGCTGGATAATTACACCGAGGCATTGAAACATTTCAATGCAGTTTTGGATGGATTGGGCAATGAGTTTGAAGAGCATCCCGATATAGAAGAACTGGTGACCAGAACGATAATTACCTTGTATGAAGTAGGAAACCGACCGCAGGCAGAGAGTCAGACGCGGAAATACAGAAAAGTTTTGAGCGAAAGAGCGGAAGATAAGATCGCCTTGCACGAGGCTATTTACTACCAACCTATAGATAGCAGACGAGCTGAGCGCATCTTCGATCGTTTGATCAAGGATGCTTCCCAAGAAATCAGGATGCAAGCCTATTTCTGGCGCGGAGTTTTGTATATAGAAAACGAAAAACCGGATGATGCTATCTCCGACTTTATCGAAGTTTTGCAGCTAGGAGATGAGGAGTATATCAACCAGGCACATCTAAAATTGGGAACTTTGCAATTCAGCAAAGAAAATTATCAAGCTGCCTTGGATCATTATTATCATGTTATAGAGAACGATACGGAAGGTGAGCTAGCTCTGAACGCTGCCAAAAATTTCGCTATCGTCTGCAAAACTATCGAAGAGTGGCAAAAAGCGATCGCTGCCTATGAACTTATCCTCGATCGATGGGGAGATAGCGATATCGAAGCAGAAACCATTTTTGATATTGCCTATTGTCATTATCGAGACAGACAGTATCAAAATGCAGTCTCTATGTTTCAGCAAGCTCTCACCATGCTGGATGATAAGGAAACGAAAGCGGAGGCGCAGTACTGGATTGGTGAATCTTATTATGGAATGAGCGAATATGAAGTAGCAGTAACTGAATTTCTGAAAGTTAGTTATGCTTATCCCGAATTCGCTCATTGGTCAGCTTCGGCTGAACTTCGTGCCGGTGAGGCTTATATCCAGAACCGTGAATTCGACAAAGCAAGGCGTATCCTGGAGCGAATAGTAGAAAAATATGGCAGAGATAGCAACTGGGGTCAGCAAGCTCTGCAACGTTTGGCAGAGATAGGATGATAAACAGATGAGATTGAGCTTGGATCTACACTCTCATTCCGGATATGCCGGAGGAGTGGGGCAGATCGAACTGACCGCCGTATCTCAAACTATGAAAAAGAAGGGGATAGATGTCTTCGGTACGGGAGATTGTCTGTATCCGACTCGCACTGAAGAGCTAAAAGAATCTCTAAGTCAAAAAGAAGCGGGACTCTTTGCACTGAGGGACGATACCAGTAGATTCATATTGCAAACCGAAGTGATCTTTTCTACCAAGCTTTCGGATTACCGTCATAAGATCATGGCGCATCATGTGCTACTATTTCCCGATTTCAGTGCTGTGCGGAAAATGCAGAAATTACTCGATAATTGGAAGATGAAAAATACGATCGGCAGACCATTCATCGTTAGCGCTTCCCAATCCCAACTGGAAGAGCAACTATTCTCTATCCAAGAAATCGATCCTTATATCGAGATCATTCCGGCTCATGTAATGACACCGGATGGTATCATGGGCAGCAAAAACGGATTGTCTTCCACCAAAGAGTTCTACGGGAATTTCTATGATAATATTCGCATGATCGAAACCGGTCTGAGCGCTGATCCGGAGATGCTGATCAAGATCCCCGACTTTACCGCTAAAACTATGATTTCCAACAGTGATTGTCATAGTAGTGCATTAAACAGGATCGGACGTGAGTTTACCGTTATCGAAGCCGCTGAGCTGAACTACTATGCCATCATAGATGCTCTTAGGGCGAATCGAGTGGAATTCACCGCAGAGTTTCATCCTGCCGAAGGGCGTTATTATCTCACCGGGCATCGTGCCGCAAGGAAAGATCATGTTGAAAATGTGATATTCTATGATGAGCCTGCTAATGGGGGTATATGTCCCGTATGTAAGGCGAAAATGCATCAAGGTGTGAAAGCCCGCTGTAGGGAACTCAGTGATGAGATCATAGAGAATCATCCCAAACCATTTCATCATCTCATTCCTCTGATAGAAGTTATTTCCGATTCTTTGGGAACTCGTTCGGTTCAAAGTAAAAAAGTGTTAGCTATCTATGAAGAGATCGTAGCTTTATTCAATTCGGAGATAGAGTTTTGGCTTGCTGATGCGAAGAGGATAGAGGAACTTCTTGACAAAAGAGTTAACCCAAAAACTATCAACCACGTTTTATCTGTGAAAGCAGGTAAATTCCGGTTTGATCCACCAGGATTCGACGGAATATATGGAAAGGTGAGAATAGGAGAATGAAAATGATCGATACTGAGATTTTGAGAAAGCGAAGGATAAAGCTCGCAGAACAGTTGGATGATAAAGAAGCGGTGTTGGTATATGCCAATATTCATTCGCATTATCCCGGCTATTTCAGGCAGGATAACAACTTTCTTTATCTGACCGGCTTGGAGACTCCCGCTGCTCTGTTTGTGATGACAAAAAAGAACGGGAATGTCATAGCCGAGGTATTTATAGAAAGGAATAATGCCGATCGGGAAGTGTGGGACGGTAAAAAGCTCGGTGTGAACGAGGCGAAAAAGATCAGCGGAATCGAAAAGATCAGCTATTTGGATGATCTGCCTGCCAGGCTTCACTATCATTTTCATTCGGTAAAAAAATGTGCGGTAAATTATGAGAAAGGGTTATTATGCCAGACATTAAGCAGAATCCAGCAAAATGTAGCAGCCCTCAGAGACCGCTATCCCGTGATTATTTGGGAAGATCTGGAGCAGCTTATCACACCACTCAGAATGAGAAAAGATGAGTGGGAGATAAAACAGATCGAGAAAGCGATCTCTGTTACCGGACATGGGATAGAAAAGATGATGAGATCTACCAGAGCAGACATGTATGAATATGAGTTGGAGGCGATACTGTATCATCAGACTATGAGTGAAGGTCTGCGCCATATCGGTTTCAAGCCGATAGTAGCAGCGGGAAAAAATGCTACCACACTTCATTATGAAAGAAATAACTGTAAAATAAGCGCTGAAGATATGATCTTACTCGATGTTGGTGCAGCTTACAATAATTACTGTGCTGATATCAGTCGTACCTATCCGGTAGCGGATGATTTCTCACCACGCCAGAAGGCAGTATATCAGGAGGTCTTGGAGGTACAAAAAGAGATCATAGGAATGGTAAAACCCGGCATTTCTCTGCCGGAGCTGAACAGTAAAGCAGCCGATATGATAGCAGAAGCTTTGATAAGATTGAAGTTGATAGAAACAAAAGATGATTATCGCGAATACTATATGCATAGTGTCAGCCATCATCTCGGTATGGATGCTCACGATGTGGGCGGTAGGGAATCTACCTTGGCTACCGGATGCGTAATTACAGTAGAACCGGGAATATACATCACTGAAGAGAACATCGGAGTTCGGATAGAAGATGATATTTTAGTAACCGAGAATGGATGTCGAAATCTGAGCAAAAATATCCCCAAAGAGATAGATGAACTGATAGCCATCCGAGAAAAAGCGTTGGCAGAGGAGCGTTGATGAGAAAAGCTATTTATCCCGGCACATTTGATCCCATCACCTACGGTCATATCGATATTTTGCTCAAAGCTGCCAATATCTTTGATGAAATCATTCTTGCCGTAGCCGAACATACAGGCAAAGAAACGATTTTTAGTATTGAAGAGCGAACCGAACTTTGCCTGCAAGCCACTCAGCATATCCCCAAAGTAAAGGTGACGAGTTTTCAAGGATTAGTAGTAGATTACGCCAATGAGATCGGAGCTATTGTGATGATCCGGGGTTTGAGAGCTATCTCCGATTTTGAGTATGAACTATCTCAAGCGTTGATGAATAAGACCTTGTCAAATTCTATCGATACGATCTTCTTTGTACCCGATCATAAATATCTCTATCTCAGCTCGACTATGATACGCCAAATAGTTAGTCTTGGTGGAGAAGTTCAAGATTTTTTACCACCTGTGGTCGAGCAGGCTTTGAAACAAAAATATTTTAAAAAGGAGTAGAAAAATGCAACAGAAATCACAAAAAAAACAGTTGAATATTTCCCTGGATGAACAAGTAGGAGAAGGTGTATATGCAAACTTTTTCATGATTACCCATTCCACCTCAGAATTCGTGATAGATTGCGGTCGAATCGTGCCGGGTCTCTCCAAAGCAAAGATCTATAGTCGGATTATAGCCACACCTCAGCATGCCAAGCAGTTGATGAAGATATTGGAAAAAAATATCGCTAACTACGAAAAGCAACACGGTGAGATAAAGCTGCCCGGAAAACCGGAAGACAAAAATATCGGATTTAAAACTATGTGACAAATCTCTTGACTTTTAAGATGCAATTAAACTTTTTGAGCAACTATGTATAAAGATCATAAGAAAGTATAAAAAGGAGCAAAATAAGTATGAAGAAACACAAGATCAGGGGGATAATCATTCTCGTTGTTTTGCTTGTCACCCTATATTATTTCCTTCCTCTTATCGTTCCCAATCTCCCGGGATTTTGGACGGAGAAGCGTCTGAACTTGGGATTGGATCTCCAAGGCGGTACACAGTTACAACTGGAAGTAGATTTCAGTGAAGTACAGCTTTCGGAGAGTGAACGAGAAGAAGCGGTGCGTTCCGCTCTGGAGATCATCAGAAACCGTATCGATCAATTTGGAGTAGCCGAGCCTAGTATTCAGCGTTCCGGTTCCAATAGAATTACTGTCCAATTACCCGGTTTGGATGATCCGGAAAGAGCAAAAGACCTGATTGGTAGAACCGCTATGCTTGAATTCAAACTGGTAGCATCCTCCGAAAATATCGAAGAAACTTACAATGCTTTGAATGAATATCTCAAAGATAACCATGAACGCTATGATTTTTTGGATGAATTTACCGAAGAGATAGACGAAGATGAGATGATAGATATTCTCGCAGATGAAGAAGAAATGGAAGATTTCAGTGTGAATGACAGGATCTTTACAGCCTTAACTACAGCCGAAGGTCGCACCGGACTGGTAGAATACAGACATCTTGATAAATTCAGAAGACTATTGGAAGATGAAGAATTTCAAAAGCAGATTCCTGCCGGATTGCAAATCCTCTTGGGAAAAGAAAATCGCGAAGATCCTTATGCAGCCCGCGAGGTCTATGTCCTCAGAGATAGGGCGGAGCTAACCGGTCAGTACCTCGATAGTGCTGCTGTGCGTATCGGTGAAGGTTATGATCCTAGAACTTCTGGTAAGCCTTATGTAGCTCTGAACTTCAGTCGTGAAGGAGCTCGTATATTTGCCAATGTTACCGGACAGAATATTCAGCGTAGATTGGCGATCGTATTGGATGATGTGGTATATGTGGCTCCCACTATCCAAGATAGAATCCCCGGTGGAGAAGCTCAGATCACCGGTGAATTCACCATGCAGGAGACACAAGATCTCGTAATAGTTCTCCGTGCCGGTAATCTACCCGCACCAGTCAATATCATGGAAGAAAGAACTGTCGGTCCGACTTTGGGCTCCGATAGTATCCGCGCCGGTATTATGGCAGCGCTCATTGGCATGTGTATAGTTGTGCTCTTCATGCTGATCTATTACAAATTGTCCGGCTTGATCGCTAATATTGCTTTACTGGTTAATATTTGCTTCATTATTGCTGTTTTAACCATGTTGGAAGGTACGCTGACAATGCCCGGTATCGCCGGGATGATCCTTACTATCGGTATGGCGGTAGATGCAAATGTGATCATATTCGAGAGAATCAGAGAGAACTTGAAGGTTGGAAAAACCGTTAGAACCGCAGTAGATGGCGGATTTAGCAGAGCTTTGGTCACTATTTTGGATGCCAATATTACTACTCTGATCACAGCCATCGTTCTTTATCAGTTCGGCACAGGACCTATCCGTGGTTTTGCTGTAACTTTATCTATAGGTATTATCGGCTCTATGTTTGCAGCATTGATCTTGGGTAAAGCGATATTCGACACTTTTATTACAAATATCAGACGTGAAAGACTGAGTATTTAGGGGGCATGATGAGATTCTTCGATAACACAAAAATAGATTTTGTCGGAAAACGGAAATTTTCCTTCATATTATCGATAGTAGTAATTTTGGCTGGAGTGATTTCTTTGATTATCAATGGCGGTCCGAATTACGGTATAGATTTCACCGGCGGTTTATCCTTGGAATTGGATTTGACCCCGGTTAGTGAAACTACAGAGAGATTAACTGTCGCAGATATACGAGACGCTCTGGAAGAGAACGAGATATATGGAACTGAGATCCAAGCATTACGAGGAGTGGATCAACGCAATCTTTTCCTGATCAATACTCAAGAAGCCGAAGGTATTGGAGATAAGATCTTGGATACCATCAGAATGAGTTTCCCTGAGCATATCGATCCTGAATACTTTATGCGTCGGATGGATGAAGTTGGACCACGCATCGGTGAAGAACTGCGCGGGAAAGCTATTCTGGCGATATTTTGGGCACTATTGGGAATTGTGATCTATATCTGGTGGCGGTTTGAGTTTTCGTTCGGAATAGCAGCTGTGATCGCTCTGTTCCACGACATTCTTATTACCGTAGGTATATTCTCGCTTATGGGAAAAGAGGTCAGTTTGGCAGTAGTAGCTGCCTTGTTGATGATTGTCGGTTATTCGCTGAATGATACGATCGTTATCTTTGATAGGATACGTGAAGATCTGAAATTACATCGCAAAGATTCCTATAGTAATGTTATTAATTTCAGCATAAATGAAACACTGAGCAGGACAGTTATTACGTCTATGACGACCTTCGTGGTAGTCTTATCTTTGTATATATTCGGTGGTACGGTGATAAACGACTTCGCATTTGCACTGCTCATCGGTGTGATAGTCGGTACTTATTCATCCATATTTGTGGCAAGCCCACTATTGGTAGAGCATTTCCAAAAAAGACAAAAGAAACTGGGCACTAAGTCCAAAAGAAAATAGCATAAAAATAAAGGCTGTCTTTATCAGACAGCCTTTTTTATTATCTGTTTATTCCACGATTTGAATTTCTGATAAAATCTATAAAGTATTTCTGCTCAGCAGATAGATCTTGCAACTCTTCTGTTGCTTTAAGTGCTTGACTTACATTTTTGCCAGATTGATAGAACAATCTATAGATCTTTTTTATCCCAGCTATTGTTTCGCTGGAAAAACCGTTGCGCTGCAAACCGATCGAATTCAATCCGATAACCTTGTAGGGCATTCCTTCACCACGTGTGAAGGGGGGGATATCTTTCTTCAAGCCGGATTTTCCTCCGATAAAGGAGAAAGTTCCAATTCTAACAAACTGATGCACAGCTGACATCCCACCGATGGTTACATTTTTTTCTAAGTGAACATGTCCGGCAAGATTAACTGCATTTGCCAAGATCACATTGTCCTTCAGTTGGCAATTATGAGCTACATGCGTATAGGTCATCAACATACAATTATTGCCTATTCTGGTAGCTTCTTCCATTGAGGTAGAAAGATTTACAGTAACGAATTCACGAAAGATATTGTTGTCTCCGATCACCAGTTGGGTCTCTTCACCTGTGAACTTGATATCTTGAGGATGAGAACCGATCACAGCACTATGATAGAAGGAGTTATTCTTCCCAATGGTTGTTTTACCACTGATCAGGACATTGGAGATCAGTTTGCAGTTATTTCCGAGAGTTACATTTTCTCCGATTCGGCACCAAGGACCGATAACAATATTATCCGGGAGATTCGCTTTTTCATCTACTAAAGCTGTGGGGTGAATATATCTCATAATAATCTACTTTTTGATAACTTTTGCCATGAAGTCTGCTTCACAGACCTTATGATTTTCCACGAAAGCATCGCCGTGCATTTTTGCGATACCGCGTTTCATGCTAATCACGCTCAACTCAAAACGTAAAGTATCGCCCGGTAGTACAGGACGACGGAATTTTACATTATTTATAGAAGCAAAATAGGCGACATATTCTTCCGGGTTTGTATAAGTATTGAGTAGCATGATGCCACCGGTTTGTGCCATAGCTTCGATTATCAAAACGCCGGGCATAATAGGATGATCGGGAAAATGACCTTGAAAAAATGGTTCATTTATGGTGACATTCTTTTCTCCGACGATCTTTTCTCCCACATCAAATCCGGTTATCTTATCTACTAGCAAAAATGGATAACGATGGGGGAGAATCTTTTGGATAGCAGTGATATCAAAAACTACTTCTTTGGTTTGCTTATTTTGATATATCTTTTGCAGTTCTTGCTTTTTATATAATTTACGCAATTTTTTAACTAATTCGACGTTGGTTTTGTGTCCGGAGCGAGCAGCGAGTATATGACCTTTGATAGGAACTCCTAGAAGAGCGATATCACCGATTAGGTCAACTACCTTATGTCTGACGAATTCATTATAATAACGCAGCTCCATATTATTGAGAAGCCCATTATTGCCAATGACGATCTCACCATCATAATCAAACATTTTCTTCAGCTTATCGATCGCAGCGGAGCTCGTATCGCTATTTGCTACTACTATGGCATTATTCAGCGATCCACCTTTGATCAGCCCCGCTTGTTTCAGGGCTATGATCTCGTGTAGGAAGCAGAATGTACGGGCAGAGGCAAAATCCTTCTCAAAATGGTCGATAGAAGGGAGAAAAGTGTATTGGGTGCCCAAAGCTTTTTGACGATAATCTACCATGAAGGTCACTTTGAGATCATCTGATGGGACAATGACGATATCTACATTATCATCCGGCGCTGAGAAAGAGATCGGTTTGTCGAATTCCAAATACTCTCTTTCGGCATCTTGTTCCACTATCCCGGTTTTTTTGAGCAGATTCAGAAATACGATCGCACTCCCATCAGCTACCGGTACTTCATAACCATCCACCTCAATGCGGATGTTGTCTATATTCAGTCCTTTGATAGCAGCGAGCACATGTTCGATAGTAGCAACAGAGGCATCTTTCACTCCGATAGTAGTTCCTCTGGATATATCTATGACATGGTCTATATCGGCTGGTATCTCCGGTTTACCTTCCAGATCTGTACGGATAAATACGATCCCATCGTTCTCATCAGCCGGTTTGAAAGTGATAGTAGATTCTTTTCCGGTATGAAGACCGATACCGGTATAGCTTATCTCTCCATTAATCGTTCTTTTTCGGTCCTTCATCTTTATTTTTCCTTTTGATATTTTTGTTGTACTCTTTCAATAACTTTGGTAATTGTTTACTAGCGGCTATGATACGCTTTTGAGTAAGAGCATTGATAGCCGGTGTACCAAAGAAACGAGCATTATCCGGCACATCGCCGGCGACTCCGGATTGAGCCCCGATCATTGCACCCTGTCCAATGGTAAGATGACCGGCTATTCCTACCTGACCGGCAAGAAATACTCCGTCTTTGATAGTCGTGCTACCGGCTATACCGACTTGTGCACAGATAATGCAGAATTTACCAATTTTGCAATTATGAGCTATCTGCACCAGATTATCGATCTTAGTTCCGGTTCCTATCACCGTGGAACCTACTGTCCCCCGGTCGATAGCGGAATTAGCTCCGATCTCTACATCATCTTCAATGATGACATTCCCGATATGCTCTATTTTGTCGTGGCTACCATCAATGTGATGATAGCCAAAGCCATCAGAGCCGATTACAGCGTTGCTGTGCACGATTACATTATCTTTGATAACCGAGTTCGCATAGACTATGACACCGGGATAAAACAGACAATTGGCACCGATCACTGAGTTCTCTTTTACGACACAATTATGTTGGATCTTTGTATTAGCACCGATAGTTACGTTAGCTTCGATGATCACATGTTCACCCAGCAATACATTCTTGCCGAGTTTGGCACTAGCTGCTACCTTAGCAGTGGCAGACTTCTCATCGACGTTTCGCTTATTATCCTTTGCTATCCAATACTTCACGATCCGATTGAAGAGTCTGTAGGGGTGATCAGCTTTGATGAAATTCGTATCTTTCCTAAAGGAGATATCAAGATCGGCAGGAACTATGATCAGACCGGCATCAGTATCATCCAGATCTTTCTCGTAAGCTTTGTTTTCGAAGAAACAGACAGAATGACGATTAGCCGCGGCTAATTCAGAGACATTGTTCAAGCTGGTGGTTTCTCTGTTTTTGATCAGTACAGCTTTGATCTCTTTTGCAATAATTTCCGGAGTCAGCTCTGTCTTGAAATATCTCATCTTTACTCGATAATATCAAGTTCTTTCATCTTATCAATTACCTGATCGGTAATATCCAAAGTCGGATTAGCATACAGAATGCCCCCTGCTGACACATCCAATACCACGTCCAAGTTGTTATCTATGGCTATGGTTTCTATGATACCGGATAGTCTGTCCAAGATCGGTTCTAGTAGTTCAGCTTGTTTCTGCATATAGAGTCCGCCTTCACCGAAAATCTCTTGCACTCTGGCTTGTCTTTGCTGCATAAGTTGCTCGATCTCTTGTTCAGCTTCTCTGCGTCCGGATTCGGTTAAAATCATTCTCTTATCTTCGTATTCGGAGTAGAGTCTGTCTATCTCCCTGTCCAGCTCCTCGATCTCCGCTTCCCACTGTTGACGTTCGGTCCTGAGAGTGCGCTGGGCTTCCATAGTCTCTTCACTTTCCATCATCAGTCTATCTGTATCCAGATAACCTATGTTAACGGAATCTGCTACCAAAACTGTGGTGAATATCAACGCCATTGCTGCCATTGCTAATATCTTTCTCATTTTATCTTCCTCCTCTATCCTT
This sequence comes from uncultured Candidatus Cloacimonadota bacterium, assembly GCA_964433675.1. Lineage (GTDB taxonomy): Bacteria > Cloacimonadota > Cloacimonadia > Cloacimonadales > TCS61 > CAYSSJ01. The sequence goes on along the minus strand of CAYSSJ010000006.1, from coordinate 56,265 downwards.
ACATGATTTATATTAATAAAACCTATATCTTAAGATTACTTTCTGACGTCAATATAAAAATGATTGGCATTGGATAGAATATTTATGCAAACAAACGGAGAGTGTGCATAATTTCATGTATTTCAGTAAATTGAGCGAATCAAGTTTGGAAATAGCCAAGTATTCTCTTTTTTGGAAATCATATCCGACATCGCTTGGTTTTGCTAAAGCAACGAAATATTAATTAGTATTTGGGAAGATGATAATTGACATTATTTGGAATATTATAAAACTGACTTAAAAAAGTGGCAATTAAAATTAGGAGGAAGTTAGGAAGATGAAGAAAATACTGATCCTACTGCTAATGACATCAATTACTTATCTGCTTGCGGAAGTTAATGTTATCCATCAGTCGAGAGAGCGAATTATACTCAAAGTAAATATCGAAAACTACGAAATCTCCAATGATGAAGAATATAGCTATTTTAGATATTCGGATTGGCTTTCGGGCAACCCTGCCGGAGCACCCGATATCCCCTCAAAATCTATTCAGATAGCTCTACCGCCCGAAGGGGTAGTATCTTACGATATCCGTCCTATCAGACAGACAATAAAGAGATTGGACAAACCGATAGTTCCGATTCCGCATATCATCCAACAAGACGAAGATAGTACTTCAGATTATTATTTTCGTCTGGATGAACAGCTTTATAGCGTGAGGGAAGACAATCTGGTTGCGCAAAGAGAGCCGGAGAGATTCAGATTTTATAATATCGTACCACTCGATATCAAACCGGTTTTTTATGACCATCAAAACAGAGAACTAACAATCCATGAAGAATTCGAGATCGAAATAACTATCCGGGGAGATATTTCTTATCAAAACATGATTAGTAGCGTGTACGATAATATATATAGATCTTTTTTGATTAATTATGAAACCGGTAAATATTGGCAAACTCCACTTCCTAAAGTTGAGCCGGTCATGCCATTTCAAAGCTCCGATTTTTGGTACAGTTTTACTATAGAAGATCAACCGGGAGTATATCAGATTGATTATGAAGATCTTTCCTCTCTGCCGGAATTCTGCGATCCGGCAACTATCAGAATATTTACCACCTATCGTGAGATTGTAGATGAACCGACGCTTTCTTATGAATATAAGCTCAGAGAAGTACCCATAGAGATCGTGGGAGCAGATAACTATCGTCTCGAGCAGGACAGTAAGATATTCTTTGCTCACGAATCTAGAGAAGAGACTCGCTTACCACAATATAGCACCCAAAGACACTACTGGCTCACATTCGGCACCACCGATCTGCACGAACCCATTAGAACGGACAACCTATCGGAGCAGATAGCAGTGGGTGATGTGACTAACTTCCGAAAAAAAGAGCTAGCATCTACTACGCTTAGAGAAGATGCCGATATAATGATAATCTATCCTGATGAATTTGAAAATCAGACACAACAATTTGTTAATTATTATGATAGAAACTACGATTATCATGCCATAATTGCCAAGCAACAGGATATATTCGATGAATATAGCGGCGGCAATCCCGAGCCAATAGCTCTGAGACACGCCATTCAAAATGTACTCAATGATAATCCGAATTTGCAGCATGTGGCATTGATGGGTTCGGGGACAAAAAACTGGGCACATACAACTGAGAAAAACAAGATTATCGTCTATCTAGATACCGGTGGTCGTGCAGTAGATGACCTGTTCGTTATGTTTTCCGGCTCAAATATCCCGCAACTCTCGATCGGCAGAATGCCGGCCCAAAATGTAGAGCAGTTGGATTTTCTATTCAATCGGATAAAAAAATATGTGGAAAACCCTACTCCCGGTTATTGGCGAAACAAACTCCTCTTCCTTGCCGATGATGAGCATAAAAATGGAGGAATTGAAGGTGGCAGTTCGATAGACCAGAGATCAAACCATACTGTTGGCTTAGAAGCTGCTAAGCCGGGAGAGCCGAGAAATGGTCAACCGGGGGGGTTAAACCATACAGGATTAGCGGAATGGACTGCCAATGCTTTGAATAAGGGAGTTTATATCGATAAAGTATATGGGATAGAATATAGCTTCGATGCATTCAACAACAAGCCGGAAGCTGCTGCTGATAACATAGAGAGGTTAAATGAAGGTAGATTGATCTGGTATTTTATCGGTCATGGGCACTATGACTTTTTGGGCGATGAAGACTATTTCCGCGGTGCTACTGACATTCCGCTGCTTGATAATTTGGAACATCTGCCACTTTTCATAGCTGCATCCTGTAATGTAGGCGAATTCGATAGTGTGAATTACGATAGTTTGGCAGAGAAGTTGCTTTTTGCTCCCAACGGTGGATCGGTTGTGTCTGTCGCTGCTTCGCGCGGTTGTTCTGGCAGTCAGAATACGAAGATGCTTAAATTATTCCTGGAAAGAGTTATCAATCATCGTGAGACTACAGGTAGCGCACTTCTTTACGCCAAAGTAAATAGTAGCGCCGGTATGACTAACAGTAGACTCTTTCACCTCTTCGGCGATCCGGTGATGGATATACTCCCTCCTCTGCCTACGGGTAATATTACAGGCTTACCCGATAGCTTACGTGCTCGTCAGACCGGTCAGATAAACGGTGATTTCGAGCTTCCGCTTTCCGGTAAAAGTATCGTGAGAGCTTATGATGCCGATCATCAACTCGAGTATAGTAATATTTTGGGTGGTCAAATTTATGAAATAGAGTATTGGAAGCATGGCGATCCCTATTACTACGGCAGTGTAGATATGTCGAACGGTGAATATGGCGCCGGCTTCATAGTTCCCGATGATGTCACTCGTGGAGATGGCAGAGTGATTACATTTTTCGAAGATAATGATAAGCAATATGTAAACTATATCCATCCGGTGAAGTTAAGTAACATTCCGTTGGATATCACCAATCCCACTCCACCGCAGGTAGAGCTGTGGCTCGATTCGGAAACTTTCCAAGACGGAGATTATGTATCTTCCGAACCTGTGATCTATGCCGATATCGAAGCTGAAAACGGGATAAATATTCTCGGCTCTGCCGGTCATAGTATACTTGCTATTCTAAACAACCAGCAACCTGTCGATGTTACTTCAGGTTTCATCTACGATCCGAATTCCTATACTACCGGAAGATTGAGCTGGCAATTGGATCGTCTGGAAGAAGGACGTCATACATTGCAACTTTTGGTTTTCGATAATTTCAATAATTATACCATAGCTCAGACTTCTTTTATCACCCGCGATACTGCCAAGATCTCTATCGAGGATATGTTGCCCTATCCAAATCCGATCTCGCAAGATGGGCATTTCACCTTTATCATCACCGAAGCTGCAGATGTGACTATTACCATCTATACCATCACAGGCAGAAAAATCCGCACCATCCAAGCTCCCGCCTTAAGCTCCGGATTCAACAAAGTATATTGGGATGGAAGAGATCAGGATGGCGACCGACTGGCTAATAACACATATTTTTATAAAATAAGTGCAAAGGAAAATACCGGTAATAGCAGAACTGAACGTATCGGAAAAGTTGTCATACTCAAGTAGTATTTGACAGGAAAACGGATGACTTTTTTTTTGATATGCTTTAGTAAAAAAAGTAAATAAGATATATCGGGGGTAATATGAAGAGTTATGAGATGAAAGATATCAGAAATATCGCTTTCGTCGGTACCAGTGGTGCCGGCAAGACCAGTTTAGTAGAACAGATGTTGTATAATGCCAAATCCACTACCCGCGTGGGAAAAGTGGAAGAAGGCAACACAGTGATGGACTTTAACAGCGAAGAAATAGATAAAGGGATGTCTTTGTCGTTAAGTGTAGCACATTTGATATGGCAGAAGAGTTTGGTAAATCTTATCGACACACCTGGTTATCCTGATTACTGTAATGAACAGTTAGCTGCTGCCAGTGCAGCCGAATCTTTGGTTTTCGTCGCTAATGCAGCCGCAGGATTCGAAGTTACTTTGGAACAGTCTATGGAACTTTTGGAAAATAAACAAAACACCAAAGCTGTAATTGTGAATCGGATGGATAATGAAGGTGCAGATTTCTTCAAAGTTCTCGAATCTATCAGAGAAAACACTGATATCAATCCGATACCTGTGCAGATACCTATCGGAAGTGAAAACAAGTTCGAAGGTGTGGTAGATGTGATCAAGAGTAAAGCGTATATCCGGGGTGAAGAGAGTGATATACCAGCTGAAATGAGTGATATAGTAGAAGAGAACAAACTTCAACTAATGGAAGCAATTGCTGAAAGCGATGATGCTTTATTGGAGAAATATTTCGAAGAAGGTGAACTTTCGGACAAAGAGATGTCGTCAGGTATCAAAAAAGCTATCGTTAGTGGTAAGCTAGTTCCGGCATTTGCATGTTCCGCTACTCACAACATCGCCGTTGATGAATTGATGAGCGTATTAGTCGAGTATTTACCATCTCCGGAAGATAGAAATGAATTGCAGATCATTGATAATGAAGAAGAGAAAACGATATTGACAACGGAGACTAATGATCCTATCGCTTATGTGTTCAAATCATTCTCCGATCCTACTATCGGCGATATTGCCTATGTACGTGTCTTCTCCGGTTCTTTGAAACAGGGGATGGAAGTATATGTGCCCGAAAAAGAGGGTAAGGATAGGATCGGAACGATGTATATCCTCAAAGGAAAAAACCGTGAAGAGACACCGGAATTGAGTGCCGGAAGTATAGGCGGATTGGTCAAACTCAAATTGGCACGAACTTACAATACTATCGTTCCTTTGAATTCAAAGATCAGACTTCCGAAGATAGATTTACCTTCACCGGTATTCTGGCAGAGGATAAAAGCAGTCAATCAAAGTGATGAAGAGAAAATTAGTGCTGCTTTGACCAAACTCTTGGATGAAGATCCGACTATGTTTTTACAGACTAACGCAGAGACAGCCGAGAATGTGATCGCCGGCGTTGGTGAGCAGCAGATAGAACTTCTGAAAAAGAAACTAAAATCACGCTACAAGATAGATGTGGAACTCTCTACACCTGCAGTACCATACAAAGAAACTATCAAAGGCAATGCTGAGGTAAGTTACAAGCATAAGAAGCAGTCCGGCGGTAGAGGTCAGTACGGTGAGGTTTATTTCCGGGTGAAACCATTGGAAAGAGGCGAAGGTTTCCAATTTATCAACTCGATCGTTGGTGGAACTATCCCGACCAAATATATCCCGGCTATCGAGAAAGGTCTGAATGAGATATTAGGCAAAGGGGTCATTTCCGGCAATCCGTTAGTCGATATCAGTGTGGAATGCTATTTTGGCAGTTATCACGATGTGGATTCTTCTGAGATGGCATTTAAAATAGCTTCTTGGCAGGCATTGAAGAAAGCTTTCGAAACAGCCGGTGGCATTTTGCTAGAGCCGGTGCATGCTGTGAAGATAATCATTCCCGATGAATACATGGGCGATGTGATGGGCGATATTTCTACTAGAAGAGGTAAAATACTCGGTATGGAACAGAGTGGTAAGAAACAGATCCTCAGAGCTCAAATTCCACTCTCCGAATTGTTCAATTACTATCCATCCCTCAAATCTATGACCCAAGGTCGTGGAAAATTCACCCAACAATTCTCACACTATGAGAAAGTTCCGGATGAAATCGCAGCTAAAGTGATAGAAGCTGCAAATAAAGAAAAAGAATAAATGAAGTGAGCGGAGTAGGCTCTGTTCCTACTCCCTTTGCTCTCTCATCGAAATGGAGGGTATATGTCCGGTCATAGTAAATGGCATTCTATAAGACATAAAAAAGGCGCTGCTGATGCTAAACGTGGGCACTTGTTCACAAAGTTAGTGCGAGAGATCATCGTTTCTGCCAGAGAAGGTGGCGGCGATCCGGAAATGAATCCCAGGCTGAGACTCGCTATTTCAAATGCAAAAAACGCTAATATGCCCAATAGTAACATCGAACGTGCTATCAAACGTGGTACGGGCGATTTGGAAGGTGAAAAATATGAATCCAATCTTTATGAAGGATATGGTCCTAACGGTGTGGCAATATTAATCGAAACACTCACAGAGAATAAACAACGTACCGTAGCTGCTGTCAGACATGTATTATCGAAAAACGGTGGGAATCTGGCAGAAAGCGGTGCCGTATCCTATATCTTCGAGCAGAAGGGCTTGATCCAGATAAAAAAAGATGATATAGATGAAGATGAGATCATGATGGCTGCTCTGGATGCCGGAGCAGAAGATATGATTACTTCCGATGAGACTTATGATATTTATACTTCGTACAATGAGCTGCATACGACTATCAGTAACTTGGAGAAAAATGGCTACTCGGTCGAAAAAGCTGAACTGACGCGGGTACCTAAGAATACCATTAATATAGATGATTGTGCCCAGAAAGTTCTCAAACTGTTGGAGAGCTTGGAAGAGCTCGATGATGTTCAAAAAGTCTATGCTAATTTCGAAGTCTCAGATGAAGTACTCGAAAGGATTTCGTAAGATTGATCATATTGGGTATAGATCCTGGTAGTCGCTGTTGTGGGTATGGAATTCTGCAAGTAGAGAAGAAATCCATAACTGCTGCCGGCTGCGATATAGTAAAGGTAGATGAAAAAATGCCTCTGAGTGACAGATTAAAACAAATTCATGAGAATATAGATAAAATAATTAAGCGCTATTCACCGGATGTAGTAGCAATCGAGACTATTTTTTACGGAAAGAACATCAAATCTGCGTTTACACTCGGTCATGCCCGCGGAGTTATCATGCTTGCTGTGGTGCAAAATAATCTGGATGTGGTAGAATACTCGCCGCGTGAGATTAAACGCTCTGTAGTAGGAAACGGAAATGCATCCAAAGGGCAGGTTATGTACATGATAGATAAGCTTCTGGGTATAAAGCTGGAAAAAAATATGGAAGATGCTGCAGATGCACTTGCTATTGCTTTGTGCCATTACAACCGATTAAGTTTGGGAGTTTAAATGTTCGCATATATCAAAGGGGTATTGAATCTTAAGACACCGTTGTTGGTGACAGTCGAATGTAACGGTATCGGATATGAGATCTTGGTGCCGTTGAGTACTTTCGATAACCTGCCGGAACCTCAAAACATGGTGCAGCTTTTTATTCACCATGTGGTAAATGAATCGGAGGGGATTCGTTTGTTCGGTTTCAGCACGATTGAAGAGAGAGAAATGTTTCGTAAGCTCATCTCTGTTTCAAAGATAGGTCCTAAGCTCGGATTGGCGATCTTATCGGGATTGTCCGTTGGCGAACTTATCGATGCTATACAAAGAGAAGATGCAGCGCTGATAGCAACTATCCCCGGTATCGGAAGGAAATCTGCCGAACGTATGATAATAGAGCTTACCGATAAACTTGCCGATCTAAGCAGACAAATGACTCCGTCTGCTATCAAGCAGGTGGATAGAGATATTTTCAAAGAAGCAGAGGCAGCTCTATGTGCACTCGGCTACAAGTATGGTGAGGTAAAAAAAGTATTGGCTAAGCTGGTGAAGACAAAAAAACCGGAAACTACCGAAGAGCTTATCAAAGCAGCTATTAAAACACTCTATAAACATTAAAATGAATGTAAGAAAAGAAGCATACAAGATAATCTACAAAGTTTTGAACAAAAATCTTTTTTCTGACAAGTTGATAAAACAGGTCAAAAAGAAACTTTCGAGAGAAGAAGAGAAGATGCTGTATGTTTTGGTCAAAGGTGTGATCAAAATGAGCAGGAATTTGGACTATATCATCAGGCAATATGCTGATGAGAATAGATATCACCAGACTAATCTGAAAATAAGAGTGCTGCTGTATATGGGGTTGTACGAGATAAAATGCTGCGATTCCATACCGGAACATGCCTCGGTGAACGAAACGGTTGATCTTGCCAAAGAACTATATGGTGAGAATGTAGCCAATTTCATCAATGCGATCTTACGCGCCTATCTTAGGGCTCCGGATGTGAGCTTTCCCGAGGATCCTATCGAGCGAATAGCCTTGGAACATTCTTTTCCCACTGAGCTTGTGGAGATCTGGACAGATTATTGGGGTACAGAGAATACAGAATTGCTTTGTATGTATTTCAATGATACACCGAGACTATCGATAAGAGTGAATAATATAGCTACTTCGAAGAAAAAATTGATGAATTACTTCTCTCGTCGAGATATTAAACTCAAAGAATCACCGGCTTGTAAAGATATTTTGACTTCCCAGCAAGCTTTTGAAGTATTGAACGATGTAGCGATGAGCGAGGGATATTATTCGGTACAAGATTGTGCTGCGGCTTTGGTAGTCGAGCTACTGGATCCACATCCCGATCAATCCGTATTAGACTTGTTTGCCGCACCCGGTGGTAAGGCTACTTATATCGCTGAATGTATGAAGAATACCGGCGAAGTGATCGCAGTGGATAAAATCCCGAATAAAGTGAAGCAGATGAAGCAGGCAATGGAACGATTGCAGCTCATCAATATGCGCTTGATCACAGAAGATTCATTCAATTATGGACCCCAAGCTCCCGCCTTTGATCGCGTTTTACTCGATGTGCCCTGTTCAAACTGGGGAGTTTTGCAAAAAAAAGCAGAATTGAGATGGCAAACGAACCAAGATATGGGCAGTATTCTCAAATTGCAGGAAAACGCACTTAAAACCGGCGCTGTCTTCGTTAAACCCGGTGGATACCTGATCTATAGTACCTGTACAATGAATCGAGCCGAAAATGAAGAGCAGGTTGAGAATTTTTTGGAAAAGCATAAAGATTTCGTACTTGCAGATGCAGCTCAATGGATCCCCAAAAAATATCTGGACAATAATTATCTTAAAATAATACCGTATATCCATAATATGGACGGCAGTTTTGCTGCCAAAATGAAAAAGAAAATATGAGGTAATGATGAAAAAAATAAAAGCAATTATTATCGCCATCGTGATAGCTCTGCTGGTTTTCTTCTTAGCTTTTTGGGGTGTGAACTACGCTATGCGCTTAATGGTGGGGCATGGTAACGAAGTGGAAGTGCCAGACCTGATCGATACAAACTACGAAGTAGCCCGCAATAAATGCCAAAATATGGATCTCTATATCCAACAGATGGAGATCGTTCATAGCGATGAGTTTGCCAAAGGTAGGATAATTTCGCAAGATCCCGCCCCGGGGATCATGACCAAAAAGTTTCGTACTATCCGCGTAGTGGTAAGTAACGGTCCCGAAATGGTCAGAACGCCGAACTTGGCAAACAGAACCATCTCGGAAGCACGGCTGGTATTGGAAAATACCGGTTTGAAATTGGGTGAAGTATCACATAGATACCATGATGAAGTGAGTGAGGATCGGATTATATTCTCTAATCCGATGGCTGATGAAATGATCCCCAGAAGAAGCAGTGTGGATGTCGTGGTTAGTATGGGACAATATACAACCCCGAGCGACAGATCGGACCGCTGGAGAAATTTATTAGACTCCGGCGAATAGACCGGGAAACCCGCATTATAAGCAGATTTGAGCCGGCATAGCTTAAAGCAGCATTATGAGCTGTTTTACGGCGTTTAGTAAGTATCTGTAGCATAGGGCTTTATGGAGATGGGGGCAGGTCAGAGTTTTTTGGATATAATAATTATAAAAACATATAAATAAATTAGTTGACACATATCTGGGTATGTGAGATATAGTCCACAGTAAATATAGAAAAAATCTATAATAGAGGAAGTGAATATGAGTGAAGAATTGAAAGATGAATTATTGTGGACGGATAGTAAGTATACTGCCAAACACATAAAGGTTTTAAAAGGGCTGGAAGCCGTGCGTAAACGTCCGGCAATGTATATTGGCGGCACATCCGAGCGAGGTTTGCATCATCTGGTTTACGAAGTCGTCGATAATAGTATCGATGAGGCGCTAGGAGGATATTGCGATAAAATCGGAGTTTATCTTCATCAGGATGGTAGTGTATCTATCGAAGATAATGGTCGTGGTATTCCGGTAGAGATTCACAAAGAAGAAGGAGTCTCTGCTCTCCAAGTGGTGATGACGGTTTTACATGCCGGTGGTAAATTCGACAATAAGTCATACAAAGTATCTGGTGGATTGCACGGTGTAGGTGTATCGGTAGTGAATGCTTTGGCTGAATTTTTGGAAGTGGAAGTGTATAAAGAAGGAAAGATCTATTATCAATCCTATCACAAAGGTATCCCGGACGAGCCTGTTAAGGTAATCGGGGAGTCTGATAAACATGGTACAAAAACCAGATTTATTCCAGACAAGACTATCTTCGAAACGACGGATTTCAGTTTTGACTATCTATCCGTTCGTTTGCGCGAGTTAGCCTTTTTAAACAAGAGCATCAATATCTTGCTCAAAGATGAGCGTAGCGGAAAATTCCACGATTTCAAATATGATGGTGGCATCAAATCTTTTGTTCAATATCTCAATGAGAATAAAAAAGTATTGTTCTCCGATCCCATCTATATCAAAGGTAATCGTGAAGATGTGGAATATGAGATCTCTATTCAGTATAATGAAGGATTTCAGGAATTGATATATAGCTTTGCTAACAATATAAACACGATCGAAGGTGGTACTCATCTCAGTGGTTTTAAATCTGCTCTTACCAGAGTAGTCAATGCGTACATCAGAAAAGAGAATCTTATGAAGAATAATGAAAAATTCTTCCCTACCGGAAATGATATTCGCGAAGGACTCACTTCGGTAATCAGTGTGAAATTGGCTAATCCGCAATTTGAAGGACAGACCAAGACCAAACTACAGAATTCCGTTGTAGAGGGTATCATCAACTCAGTGATGTACGAAAAGATAATGGAATACTTCGAAGAGCATCCTCAGGAGGCAAAGAATATTGCCAACAAAGCTATTTTGGGCGCCCGCTCGAGGGAAGCGGCGAGAAAAGCGAGAGAGCTGACCAGAAGGAAATCGGTACTCGAAAGTGGTAGTTTGCCCGGTAAACTTGCCGATTGCTCAATCCAGGATCCATCTCAAACCGAGATCTTCTTGGTAGAGGGAGATTCTGCCGGAGGTTCTGCCAAGATGGGAAGAGACCGAACTTTTCAAGCTATTCTGCCATTATGGGGTAAGATGCTTAACACAGAAAAAGCTCGAATTGATCGAGTGCTGAACAACGATAAGATTCAGCCGGTCATTCTGGCTTTGGGTGCCGGCATAGGAGAAGAGTTTGATATCTCCAAATTACGCTACAACAAGATAGTGATCATGGCAGACGCAGATGTGGACGGTCAACATATCGCTACTTTGTTGCTTACTTTCTTTTTCCGCTATATGAGGCCTTTGATAGAATACGGGCATGTATATGTCGCTCGTCCACCTTTGTATTTGATCCAAAAAGGTCGGATGAAAAGATATGTATATACCGAAGCAGAGCGTGAAAAGGCACTGGAAGAGTTGGGTAACAAAGGATTACATATCCAAAGATACAAAGGTCTGGGTGAGATGAATGCCGATCAACTCTGGGATACCACTTTGGATCCTGAACGTCGACTTCTGACCTCAGTTCGCATTGATGATGCGATAGAAGCGGATAGGATGTTCACCGTGTTGATGGGAGATGAAGTAGAGCCCCGCAGAAATTTCATAGAAGCCAATGCAAAATATATATCTGTAGAAGTATAATGGAGGATAGTAAGAATGATTCATGATAGATCGAGAATAGAAATAGAAGAGATAGAAGATATACTCAAACGTTCCTACTTGGAATACTCGATGAGTGTGATAGTATCTCGTGCTCTACCGGATGTGCGAGACGGATTGAAACCATCGCAGCGCAGGATATTGTATGCGATGAATGAACTGAACCTTGTGCCGGGTAAGGGATTCAGAAAATGTGCGAAAATAGCCGGTGACACTTCGGGTAATTATCATCCCCATGGTGAGCAGGTGATCTATCCTACATTGGTAAGAATGGCACAACCGTGGAGTCTAAGGTATCTGCTTATAGATGGGCAGGGTAACTTCGGTTCTCAAGATGGTGATCCACCAGCTGCGATGCGTTATACGGAAGCAAGACTACACAAAGCGGCAGTTGATCTGATGGATGATATCGAAAAAGATACTGTAGATTTCAAAATGAACTACGACGAGACTCGCAAGGAGCCGTTGGTGTTCCCATCCAAATTTCCAAACTTGCTGGTAAATGGGGCTTCCGGTATAGCTGTCGGTATGGCTACCAATATGGCACCTCATAATGTAGCCGAGATCTGTGACGGGCTAAAAGCATATATAGATAATCCTGATATTGAACCGATAGAATTGATGAAATACATCAAAGGACCGGATTTCCCGACCGGTGGATTTGCTATCGGGAACAGTGGCATCAGAGACTATTTCGAGTCTGGTAGCGGCAGAGTGATAATGCGCGGGAAAGCAACCATCGAGAAGAAGGATAACGGTATCGAAATGATCGTTATCACCGAGATTCCATATCAATTGAATAAAAAACTGCTGATAGACAAAATGGTAGAACTGGTCAAAGATAAACGTGTAGAAGATATCAGCGATATCCGCGATGAATCCGGACGACAAGGAATGCGTCTGGTAGTAACTGTTAAACGAAATGGCGATGCAGAAACTGTATTGAAAAAACTATACAAATATTCACAATTGCAATCCAGCTTCAGTATATGTAATAGAGCATTAGTGAATGGCATACCCAAGATATTGAATATGAAAGATCTTCTGGCACATTTTGTCGATTTCAGACACGAAGTGGTCATTCGCCGTACTCAATTCTTGTTGGATAATGCCGAGAAGAGAATGCATATCTTGGAAGGTTACAGAATCGCACTTGATAATATAGATGCGGTAATTGCAACCATCAGAGCAGCCAAAAGTGTGCAAGATGCATCGGAGAAATTGCAAGAGCAGTTCGGATTGAGCGAGATACAGGCAAAAGCTATCCTTGAAATGAAGTTACAGAAGCTGACTGGGCTGGAGAGAGAGAAGATAGAAGAAGAATATCACGAGATCGTGAAAACCGTGGAAGAGCTGCGTGAGATCCTGAAGAAAAAGGAACTGCGCATGGCTATCATCAAGAACGAACTTGAAGATATCAGAAATAAATTCGGAGATGCCAGAAGAACCATGATCTTGGAAGGTGGCGCTGATATCGAGACCGAGGATATGATAGCAGACGAGGATGTGGTTGTCACTATCACTCACGATGGTTATATCAAAAGACTGCCACTTACAACCTATCGCAAACAGCGACGTGGTGGCAAAGGGCTCTCCGGTTCGAACATGAAAGAGAATGACTTTACTGCCAGTATCTTTGTTGCTTCTACACATGCTTATATTCTCTTCTTTACGGATCTGGGTAAATGTCATTGGCTCAAAGTATATCAAATACCCAATATGGGGCGTTTAGCTCGTGGTAAGGCAATCGTCAATCTACTCCAATTGCAAGAAGATGAAAAGTTAGAAGCGCATGTAACAGTTCGTGATTTCCCGGAAAATCAATATGTAGTGATGTCTACCCAAAATGGCGTTATCAAAAAGACACAGCTGGCAGCTTTTTCCAGACCGCGGGTTAATGGTATCATAGCTATCAATATCATCGAAGGTGATAAGCTGATCGATGCTCAGATCACTGATGGTGATAATGATGTTATTCTGGCAACCAAATTCGGTATTGCTAATAGATTCAATGAGTCCGAGATCCGTGCCAGTGGCAGAGTATCCCAAGGTGTACGAGGGATTAGACTGAGTGATAAAGACAAAGTGGTAGCCATGGTTGTGGTAAAACGTGGTGGCACTCTGCTTGCCATCAGTGAAAACGGCTTCGGTAAAAGAAGCCCGATAGATCAGTACAGGATAACCCGGCGTGGATCCAAAGGTGTGATCACTCTGAAAACAAGCGATCGCAATGGAGAATTGATCTCTTTGCTGGAAGTTGTAGATAACGATGACCTGATGATCGTCACAAGAAAAGGTATGATAATTCGTCTTCCTGTGGATAAGATCAGCACTATAGGCAGAAATACGCAAGGGGTCAAGCTAATCGAACTGAATGATGAAGATAAAGTTCTTGACATAACTCGTATAGCTGCACAAGAGAAAGAGATAGAAGAGAAGGAAGAGAATGAGGATAATGGCGAGAATGGCGAGAATGATGAGGATAAGCAGGAAGAAATCAGCTGATAGCAATCCTTGCTGTCAGGAGGCATTTTCGTGCACCTTTTGAAGAGGATATCCAAAAGAACGCTGTATAAGGCTATCTTTTGTCTGCTGCTCCTATCATTCACAGCTTGTGCAGTAAAGTATAATCCAGTCGAATCTGATAGCGTGACCGTTTCAAACGGTCATGCTATCATTCGAAACGAGAAGTTCAATCTGATCACGGAAAATAGGCATTGGGTCAAAGAACCGCAAAATCTATCCAATTATTTTACCACTTTCTATGTTACCATACAAAACCGTACTTCTGATAACATAATGGTCAGCCTTGACGAATTTACCCTTTTGGACGAAGAGGGTAATCAGTTTGATGCATTGCATCCGGATAATGTGGTAAAATTGCTGATCCCCGAAGAGATTGTTTTTGACCCTGTACGTGAGCTTAGTCATAGGCAGAATTATCAGATGGAACAATGGCGCGAAGCCCGAAGAAATCTGATGACAGATAGCTTTAACTTCGGAGCGGTACTGCCGGGAGCGCGGAAATCCGGCTTTATTTTTTTTCCACGTATGTCTTCTCGTAATCGGAAGCTGGAACTCATCTGCAAAGATTACAGAATCGAATTCACCAGATAGCCTAAAAATTACAGTTCTCTTGACACGGTATCGCATATCCTCGCATTTGACATTAAAAAAATGGAGAGAGCATGATAGATTTTCTTGATTCGAAAAAAAGAACGCATTACAGCTTGGAATTAGTAGATAATCAGATAGATAGCAAAGTTACAATAATGGGATGGGTACACCGGCGGCGTGATCTGGGCGGATTGATATTCATTGATCTGCGAGATGTTTCCGGTATCGTACAAGTGGTGGTCCATCCGGAGAATACTCGGATATACGAAAAAGCAAAGAAACTGCGCAATGAATATGTGGTGGCATTTTCGGGAGTTATCCGTAAAAGAGATGAGCAAAATATAAACAAAGAAATGGCTACCGGTAAGATAGAAGTGGAAGCGACCGACATGTTGCTACTGAATACATCCGTACCCCTGCCGGTACAAATAAACGAGAATATACTCGCAGAAGAGACTTTGAGACTGAAATACAGATATTTGGATCTCAGAAGAGAAAAACTGAAAAACATGATTCTTTTACGAGATCGGGTGATCTATGCAATGCGCCAATTTCTGCATCAGCATGATTTTCATGAGATCGAAACACCGATATTGATGAAGAGCACACCCGAAGGGGCGCGTGATTATCTTGTGCCTAGCAGGATTCATAGAGGAAAATTCTTTGCCCTGCCTCAATCACCGCAAATCTACAAACAACTCTGCATGGTTGCCGGGTTCGATCGCTATTATCAGATAGCACGATGTTTTCGGGACGAAGATCTGCGCATGGATAGACAGCCGGAATTTACCCAACTGGATCTGGAGATGAGTTTTGCCACGCAGGAAGATATCTTTGAGCTCATGGAAAAACTGTTTGCTCATATATTCAAAACTAATCTGGATTTAGACATCCCCACACCATTTCCAAGATTAACCTATTATGAAGCTATGAATCGATTCGGAACCGATAAACCGGATACTCGCTTTGCAGTCGAACTCACCGACTTATCCGAGATTTTCAGTGAAACGAATTTTAAAGTGTTTTCCAGCGTCTTGCAAAACAAAGGTGTGATCAAATGTATAGTTGCTCCCGGATGCAGTGATTATTCCAGAAAGCAGATAGATCATCTCACCGATCTTGCCAAACATGTCGGAGCAAAAGGGTTGGCATTTTGTAAAGTAGAAGATGGTAACTTAACCGGAGGGATATCCAAATTTCTATCCGCTTCAGAAGAAAAAGCAATATTGGATAAAACTTCGGCTACTGACGGCGATCTTATTCTGTTTGCCGCCGATAGCAAAAAGATGGCTTGTAAAGTTTTGGCTGAAATACGCAATCATCTGGGCAGAGAGTTAGGTTTAGCAGACAAAGACAAGTTCAATTTCCTTTGGGTAACCGACTTCCCCTTGTTTGAATATAATGAAGAGACTAAAAGTTGGGAGACTGCACATCATATGTTCTCCCTACCCAAAGAGGAGCATATTCCTTACTTTGAAGATGAGTCTAACTGGGACAAAATCGAGGGCTATCTGTACGATCTGGTCTGCAATGGAATGGAACTCTCTTCGGGAAGTATCAGATGCCATCTTCTGGACATCCAAAGAAAGATATTCTCAGTATTGGGATTTAGCGAAGCAGAGCTCGAACAGAAATTCGGTTTCTTTTTGGAAGCTCTTAAATATGGTACTCCCCCACATGGCGGGATAGCGCCTGGTATCGATAGGATAATCATGCTGATGAGCAAAGCAGCTTCCATCCGGGATGTGATACCATTTCCCAAAACTCTGCAAGCTGTCGATCTGATGAGTGACTCACCGGCAGAAGTGAGTGATGAACAGCTCAAAGAGCTGGGCATCAAAATAGAAAAAGATGAGCACTCCCGAGCATAGTATTAGCAAAACGGAGAATAGGAAAGTAGCAGCAGTAACTTTCGGCTGCAAAGTGAACCAATACGAGACTGCCTGCATTTTAGACGACTTTGTCAAAGCAGACTATCAGATAGTAGATTTCGAAGATAGAGCTTCTGTGTATATCATCAATAGCTGTACAGTTACAAACCGCACAGATTACAAAAGCAGAAATGCAATCAGAAAAGCTCTGAAAAGGAAAGAAGATTCGGAAGACACTGTCGTCATCGTTACCGGCTGCTATGCCCAAAGACATTTTGAGGAAGTCAAGAAATTGGGTGAAATTGATCTGATAGTCGATAATACCAAAAAGGATAAGATTTTCAGTTTTTTGAGAGAGAAAAAAACTGACTTTGAAGATATCGCCTTGACAAGAAAATTTGCAGATATGTTTACAAATTCTATGCAGGAAAGAACCAGAGCGTTTGTAAAGATCCAGGACGGGTGTGATTTTTATTGCGCCTACTGTGCCATACCATTTGCTCGTGGCAGACCTCGCAGTAGAACAAAAGCGAGCGTACTAAGACAAATAGATATCTTTGTGCAAAACGGCTTCAAAGAGATAGTTCTGACTGGTATCAATTTGGGACTGTATGGACGGGATCTTAGCCCGAAATACACTCTGACCAAATTGATTAGGGATATCGACAAAGTCGGAGGTATAGAATTGATCAGATTGAGTTCGGTAGAACCGCAATGTTTTGCTGCTGAGCTTATCGATATATGTGCAGAGAGTCCAAAAATATGTCCGCATTTCCATATCCCACTTCAATCGGGAGCAGATAAGTTGCTAAAACATATGAGAAGAGATTATTCTATTGCCGAGTTTGAACACTTAATATCCAAAATAAAAAAGAAGCTACCTTCGGCAGCAATAGGATTGGATCTAATCGTCGGTTTACCGGGAGAAAGTGAGAAAGAGTATAATCAGACTTACTCATTTGTCGAATCTTTACCTATCGCTTATTTACATACATTCGCCTATTCCAAGAGACCAGGCACGGCAGCAGCAAAGTTCTCCGGTCAGGTGAGCGGAGATATCATCAAAAAGAGGAGTAAACAGCTGCTCGAATTGTCAGCTAAGAAAACAGATATTTATATCAATAATCTACTCACCTCGCAAAAGAAGATTCGTGGCATAATCGAAAACAGAGCCAGAGGACACTTCACTGCATTATCCGATCATTATATCAGGCTCTATACAAAATCAGGAAGCAAAGCAGAACTGGTAGAAGGGATACCGGAGCAAAGATTCTATGACGGAGTATTGATATCATGATAGAAGTGCGTGACCTTACGATAGCTTTTGAAGGAGAACCGGTCTTAGCAAACATCTCACTTCAAATCCCCAAAAGGGAGATAACTATGATAATGGGGCAGAGCGGGAGTGGCAAAAGTGTGTTGATGAAAAGCATCGAAGGTCTATATAGACCCATTTCCGGAAGTATTAGTATCGATGGCGAAGATGTGTTTTCCGCTTCCCCAAAAGCGCTTGTAAAGATGAGAAAGAAAAGCGCCATGCTATTCCAAAATTCAGCTTTACTGGATTCTTTAACTGTTTACCAAAATGTAGCTCTGCCTTTGGTGGAACACTCAGACATTACCGGTGAGGAAATCTTTGAACTGGTGAGTGAAAAACTAGAGTTAGTCGGACTGGCGGGAATTTTCGATAAAATGCCTTCTGAACTGAGTGGCGGGATGAAAAAGAGAGTAGCACTTGCCAGAGCGATCATTATGCAGCCGGATTATATTATCTATGACGAACCAACTACCGGACTGGATCCGATCATCGCTTCCGAGATTGTGGAACTGATTATCAAATTACATAACAGTTATGATATAGCCTCGATCATTATCAGCCACGATCTGGAATGCTTGCGAAGATTATCCGGACGTGTAGTAATGATCCACGATGCAAAAATAATCTTCGATGGAAAGTATAACGATTTCATGAACAGTAAAATTGAACATATCAGACAATTTTTAGGCAAATAATATGAGGTGAAAATGAAGTTTTATAAAGAGACAAGTAGTACGAAGTTCAAAGTCGGTATATTTACACTGGTTGCCATAATAATCTTGATCTTAGGATATAGTTGGTTATCCGGAGTTTTAGATTATCGTCGCTTTACACCGATCTCGGTTGTTTTCCAACATTCAGGGGGGATAGAAAGAGGATCTACGGTTAATGTGCTGGGAGTTAATCGTGGTCGAGTGAGAGATATTACCATCACTCCCGAAGGTGTTTTTATGAATCTCTTGGTACAACTGGATGAACCATTATACGAAGGTACCGAGTTCATCATCCGTGAGACTAATATCATGGGTAATATGGATTTGGAGATCATTCCCGGCATGGGTGATAAAAAACTCGATCTAAGCAAAACTCACCGCGGAGAGACCAGACCGGGGATCTCCGATCTGGTAGAAAAAGCCGGCTTCATGTTCGACTATTTTCATAAACTAACCGATGATATCTCGGATGATGAGTTGCTACCCAAAATAACAATGCTGATCAATGACTCGGCAGATACAGTTAAGCTGCTAAATTCGATGCTGAGCGAAAATCGGCATGAACTGAGAGAGATCTTAACAAATACCAAAGAACTTTCCGATATGATGGAGAATATAGTCATAGAGAATAGAGAAAATATCTCGGAATCAGTTTTGATGACAAACGAAATCCTCAAAGATCTACATGATAATCTGGAAGTTTTTGTACAGACAGGCAAAGATTTACAAATTATCGCCCGCAAAGCTGCGCATCAGGATGGGAGCTTGAACAAATTGATAACTGAAGAAGAATTGTACGATAATCTCATGCGTTCTGCTGCCAGCTTGGATTCACTCCTGAGCGATATCAAAGATGATCCCAAAAAGTACTTTCAATTCAAGCTTTTTTAGTTATCCTATAATGAAAAAGGGCGATAGGTATTGATATGAATAGAAAAGTGATTATAACTGTCTTGATTGTGGTGTTAGCTTTCACAATGGTGCAGGCATATAGTTTTGGTAAGAACAAAGTCCAGCGTGAACATCTGCAATGGTCCAAAATCGAGACGATTCACTTTGATATATACTTCGCCAAAGGGAATGAGGATTTTGGCAAAGCAGCAGCACTGATGGCTGAAGAAACTTATTTTTACCTCAAAGATCATTTCAAGACTCCACTGATAAACCGAATTCCGATCATTCTGTATAAATCGAAAAAGGACTTTCATGTTACTCATATCATCTCTCCTCTATTGGGAGAAGGAGTAGGAGGTTTTACCGAATCACTCAGAAACCGTGTGGTTGTACCTTTCGACGGTACCTATCGTGGCTTGGAGCGGACTTTGGTTCACGAACTGGTACATGCCTATGAAAACGAATTGAACCGTTCTTTCGGGAGACTGTTCGATATCTCATCCTCTCTACCTTTCTGGTTTTCAGAAGGGTTGCCGGAGTTCTTTGCTGTCGGTGGGGAAGATGTGTATAATAATATGTTTATCATCGATCTTCTGATGAACGAGGGTATCCCAAGATTAGAAAGGACTTATGGCTACTATGCCTATCGTTTGGGAGAGTCTTTTCTCATCTTTATAGAAGCTGAATATGGCAACGATAAGGTGATGGAACTTTTCTATGCCCTTAGGATAAGTGGTACGACAGATGCAGCATTCCGTAAAGTATTCGGGATGAATTTTGAAGAGATGCAGAAAAGATGGAAAAATTTTCTCAGAAGAGAATATTTTGCTGATGTGATCGAATATGATATCCCCTACGAAGTTTATAACCGGCGTACTGACCATCGTGATGATAGCTCCAACAGAAATTTCGCACCTCGCTATTCACCGAATGGAGAAGACTATTTGTATTTCAGCGACAAGAATCTGAGAACCAATATAATGCGTGGATCTACTTATGGTGTCTATCCGGATAGATTGATTATGAAGGGTGAGACAAAGGGGAAATTTGAAGAATTTCATTTTGAAAGAAATAACATAACTTGGTTCCCGGATAATCAGCATTTCGCCTTTGTAGCGAAGACTTCTACGGGAGACCGAATCTATAAGATGGATTCACAATCCGGTAAGGTCGTAGAAACTTATGAATTCGATCGATTTGATGCAATTTACGAGATAGATCTCAATCGTGATGGCTCTAAAATAGCCTTCTCTGGACAGAAAAATATGCAGGCGGATCTTTATGTTTATGACATTGACAGCGGAGAAATAACTCAGTTGACTGACGATTCTTATCTCATAGCTTATCCGCGCTGGTCACCGGATGGCACTAAACTCGCGTTTCACTCCGAAAGATTCGCAAATTTTGACTCTGCTCGAGAACATGTCTTCGGTAGTTTGAGCAAAGATGTATTCTATTATGACTTTGGAGAAGATAGCATCTACATGGTTACAAACGATCCATTCAACAGTTTTCAACCATTTTGGGATAGTAGCGGCGAGTATCTGCTCTTTGTATCGGAGCGCAAAGTAACTTCAAATTTCGAAGTTATCAACATCAACAGTGGCGATAGAGCAGCAGTGACCAATTTGCTCGGTGGTGTTTTTACCGGCGATCTGGACCATGAAAATGAAAGCATGATCTTTTCGGTATTTTATGAGGGTGGATGGAACATTTTCATCAAAGAGAAGCCACTGCAAAACTTAGAGTTTTCCCATTATGCCAAACCGGAGAGGATAGATTTTGAAGATGACCTTTATACTAAATTTGATATAGATCGTTACAAATACTTTGGCAAGAGAGATATCGATAGAGATAAGCGGCAGCCGGCACATTATCCGGATAATGTAGCCCGAGTCGATCTGAAAGATTTTCCCGGACTCGATACTCTTTTCTATCATAGTGAGATGGATGAGAAACCGACCACCATCAAAAAACCGGAAATCTCTCCCTATAGGACAAAGCTCAGCTTAGATTGGCTTTGGGGTGGGATGGCATATTCTTCCGCCCGTGGTACACATGCTCAGATCATGCTGGGAATGAGCGATCTGATGGGTAATCACGAATTAGCTGTCAATCTGGGAGTAACGGGAGAATTAGAGAATTCGGATTTTATGTTTAACTACCTATATCTTGCCCGCAGATTGGATTATGGACTAGGTGGTTTCTATCTGAACGACGAGATCGTCTATCGGATCAGATACTTAGGATCGGATGATATCGACTATATGAGGGAGAGAGAGAGGGAGCTTGGACTATATGGTGCAGTACGTTATCCCTTCAATCGGTTTTGGAGGGTAACTTTCGAAAATCTGATCACCAGAAGAATATTCTATCGTGATTGGTGGGATTGGAATGAAGAAGTTTGGATAGAGGAATATGTGCCTGATCATATTGGTATTCCCAGCCGGGAATCCGAACTCATGTACACTCCGCAGATCAGCTTCACCCACGATAATAGTGTATTCGGAGCAGTTGGACCATTAGAAGGCTGGCGCGGGACATTGATTTTCAGTAAAAATTTTTCAAAAAAGCAAAATTATACGATCTTCTATTCGGATCTGAGAAGATACTGGTTCTTTGCCAAACGATATTCTTTTGCTACCAGAATAACCGGCGGAACAATATTAGGTGATTCTTCTCATAGATTCAGATTGGATCCTTACTTCGATGTGAGAGGCTATTATGATGAGAATGAGCATGGTAACAACAAAGTCTCCGCTTCTACAGAATTACGGTTCCCCTTCGTAGAACGTCTTTCTTTGGGTTTCCCATTACCGATTACTCTGTCACAGATCAGAGGCAGTGCTTTTATGGATATCGGAGCTGTATGGGATGATTCCGATTTTAATCCCACTTCCGATGGCAAGTTGGACGATCTTAAGTTTAGCTTCGGATTCGGTCCCAGGATGAATCTTGGTTATTTCGTACTCAGATTGGATATAACCTGGCAGACCGATTTCTCTGATGTAAGTAAACCGGGCTATTATATTAGTTTATTACCCGATTTTTAGAGTTTTCCCACCGGCATAATATAGAGAGGATCCTCATTATCGGGTAAACTCATAATATCAGTCACATCATCGTCGCGGAAAGCACCGACTACGACTGTTCCCATACCGAGAGTTATCGCTTGCAGATGTACATTCTGAGCTGCATGACCAACTTCGTTGTGAACATAACGAATCCCACGTTCACCATATCTGCCGGTAGTTCTATCGTAGATAGCAGTGAAAACCAGTAATATAGGCGCATTCAACACCGGCGACTGTCGCAAAGCTGCCGAATGCAATTCCGGTCGCAGATCTTGCTCCATTACTTGTCCCAGACTGTGAGAATCGGGTTCGTATAGATATACACCCTTATCCAATCCTTCTACATTACCGGCAACTATATAAAGTTGGAGCGGAAAAGTGGCACCTGCAGAAGGAGCAGTACGATAACCACGCTCGTTGGTAACTCCCTGAGCCGACCATAAAAGTTGGGAAACCTCTTCCAGATTAAGTGGCTCATCGCTATATCTTCTGATGGAGCGACGCTGCAATATGGCTTCTTCTACAGAAATATCGCTGGATCCACTCGGTGCTGGAAGCTCAATGCGGTTGCCGATAAAATCTCTTTTCTCGGTTGTACAACCAAGATTGGCGATCATCACAATTAACATAATTAAGACTAATTTTAGCGCTAACATCTCACTCCTCCTATTCTAACGATCTTATAATATGATACATACAAATACGGTTTTCACAAGTCTAGATTTTTTGATATTAATATTATGTAAACATTTCTAATCTACACCAAGCTATTGAGTATTTTTAAAAATATGAATTAGCAACCAAAAGAAAGCTAATAATAGAGACCAATTGGAGATTATTCTATCATTTGCTTCCTCGGATACTTCTCCAACTCGATCTTTAAAACCGATATCTTTTTTCTTGACCGGTTTATCCCGGTACATTTCGTTTTTGATACTCGACCAGATCATCATGTTAATACCTCCTTACTGATTAAGCTCACAGCTTCAGCTTTTCTTTGGTTTCTTGGCAAAGTGAGCGGGCGTGCTCGGCAGATTTACCTTCAGAGTAAATCCTAATGATCGGTTCAGTACCACTTTTGCGAATATGTATCCAATAATTCTCACCGATCACTTTCAGTCCGTCCGTCTCATCAGTTTTTTCGTGTGCATATATACGTTTTGCTTTTTCCATGGTCGCAGTAAGGGCTTCCGGTTTTACCGTCAGTTTATCTTTTGCCATATAGTAGCGTGGGATTTCGTCTGCTAGTCGGGAAATGGGCAAATCTCTCTCTGCCAGATAGCCTAAGATTAGAGCCATACCGGCTGGTGCATCGCGGGTATAGTGGACTTCGGGACAGATAATGCCGCCGTTTCCCTCTCCACCGATCGGGCTACCGAGCTCTTTCATTTTCATTCCGACATTTATCTCACCGACTTTGGTTCGATTCACTTTTACGCCAAATTGGGCAGCGATATCTTCTGATGACATCGAGGAGGAGAGATTGGTGACTATATCGCCTTTTTTCTTGGAGAGGACATATTTTTCAGCTAATAATAGAGAATACTCTTCACCGATACATTCTCCTTTTTCGCTTACAACGACCAATCTGTCCACATCCGGATCGGTGGCAAAACCGATATCGGCGCTATTCTCGATGACTGCATTTGTGAGTTGAGATAGATGCTGCGCTTGAGGTTCCGGATTATGAGCAAAATGACCGCTAGTTTCGCTGTTGAGCTCTACAACTTCACAACCGAGCGATTTCAGAAGCAGAGGGGAGATTGTTCCTCCCGCTCCATTTACAGAATCTATCACAACTTTAAATCGTCTCTCTCTGATCTTATCGATGTTTAGATAGTCAACCGCTAAGATTTTGTCTATATGTCTCGATATCGCTGTCTCATCCGATGTTAAGAACCCCACTTCTTCCCAGTTTACATAACTGATCGGTTCTTCCAAAGAGTTTATGAATTTCTCAGCTTTTTTTGGGAAGAGGAACAATCCATTGGCATCTATCAGTTTCATAGCATTCCAATTTGCCGGATTATGCGAAGCAGTGATAGCTATCCCACCTGTAGCATCGGATTGTTCAACTGCCAGTAAAACGGTCGGTGTGGAAGCGATTTCTAGATCTACCACATCGCAGCCTACACTCATCAAACCGCTTACGATAGCATGAAACATAAGTGGACCGGTCGTGCGCGAATCTCTGCCGACTATAATCTTACCTCGTTTGCATAAGATGCCGAAATGTGCAGCATATCGGCAGGCAAGGTCGGGAGTGAGGCTTTCTCCGAAGATCCCCCTGATCCCCGAAACGCTAATCATCAGTTTACTCATAATAATCTCCTTATATATCAATTGTTATTATTTTACTATCGACCTGCAAATTTTTATCTGAAATCAATGGAATCTTACTGATAATGTCCGAATAACGATCTAATTGAGAAAGTTCAAACAACTCACCTGATTTGTAATCAATTATCATTGCAGTATTTTGATTTAGCATCAGTCTATCGATCCGATACTCTTTATCTTTATCATAGATCTCGATTTCGGTATATACAAATGACCAATTCTGAGGTGAGAAATAGGAAGGATTGCTCTCCATCGCTTCGATACATGCTTTCTCTATCTTACTAAGGGTTCCCGGACCGAGTATAGTACCATACTTTTTCAGCATATTTCGTTTTGCCATCTCTCTATATTTGGGAGTATCATAGATCAAATATGA
Source organism: uncultured Candidatus Cloacimonadota bacterium (assembly GCA_964433675.1). Lineage (GTDB taxonomy): Bacteria > Cloacimonadota > Cloacimonadia > Cloacimonadales > TCS61 > CAYSSJ01. The sequence continues at coordinate 30,903 of CAYSSJ010000006.1, read as the reverse complement.
AAGGTAATGATGTGCTACTTCTCCCAAGAGCGCTTGTTTTTGCAGTCTTTTAATCGGGATCTCGGGATGGTCTTTTTTCTCATATTCCTTTTGCAGGGAAAAATAGTTTTGTTCAGGTTGGATTGTAACTCGCTTTTTTTCACTCTCTTTTTCAATTACCGGATAGCCATCTATCAGCGAGCAGGAATATTCGTCAATATCTTCCGATTTTTTTAGAATATAATAAAATGCTTTTATGAGTAGCTTGGCTATATTCGGTTTACTTGTCTCATGATCCAAAAAAGCTTCTATGTTTTTCTTGTTTTTATAAGATGCATATATTATCAGATTATTCTTTGCTCTGGTGAAGGCAACATAATAGGTATTTAGCTGTTCTTCCAAGTCTTTTCTCTCTTGTATATTGATCACTTCTGCCAGAGATGATTTTTTTAATACTTTTGCATAATTGTAGGTAAATCTAGATAGTCGAAACCCGTTATAGGATTCATTATATATCCCATAACACTGTAATTTGTTCATATTGATTCTGGTTCGTTCACTCAGATCGACGAATAGAAACAGCGTCTCAAATTGCAAACCCTTGGACTTGTGGATAGTAAGAAGTGAGATAGCTTCAGGGTTATCCAAGCTCTGCTGAGTATATTCCTCTTTGTGTTCGATTGCGTCCAGATAACGAACAAATCCGACAATATCTTTCCCATAATCGCGATGTGAGTATCTATCGAATTCACCGGTTAATTCCAAGAAACTATATATATTTTTCAGATCGGATTCGGTAGCGAATAATTCGCAAACCGATAGTTTTTCTAAAACTATCTTGATGAGCCGCACTATATCATCATTACGAGAGATTTCATATATTTCTTCAAGAGCTGAGATCAGCGGATGATCGTATAAGAAAAGTGAAGCAATATTTTCTTTATGTTGTCTATAATGCTTGATAATGGCGCTACAAGAGTCTGCATCCAATAAGGCAAGATCGCTTCTGAGGAAACGAAACAGAAACCAGGCATCTCGATATGCCAAAAACTCCAGAAGATATCGGATAGGTTTGATAGCTTTATGCATAAGCAGCGAGGATGAAGATTCCATCACAAAATCAATTCCCTGTTCGTTCAATACTTTCGCGATCTCTTCCAATTGCTTATTTTTACGGGCAATTATAGCTGTATCTTTCGGATTTATCTCATTCTTATGCAAGGCTGGCAGTAGTTGTGTCTTTACAAAATCTTCATATTTGGAATCGAACTCTACTGCTTCGGTATTGCTGATCTGTAGTTTCAGAAAGCCATCCTCTTCGAAGATAGTTTCTACCGGTTCACAGCGCCAATCTATCTCCTGCTGAGCTAAAAAATCCGTTAGTTCATTGCTGGAAAAGATACGATTAAAAGTTTGGATGAGATTCTTTTTACTCCGGTAGCTGGTCTTGAGTGTATCGGAATCCCATGGTATGGAAGTGAATTGGTCTATATTGAGCAATAGATCTCGCTCTCCGCTCCGCCAGCCATAGATAGCCTGTTTTTCGTCTCCTACTATCACAGCGCTGCCATATTCCTTTTGTCCGCTACCGCTTATCACTTCATTGATCAATGGAGAAAGGATGTTCCATTGTAATATGCTGGTATCCTGAAATTCATCTATAAGAACATAGCGGATGCGATAAGAGAGCATTTCATAAAAGAGATTGAGCACATTGCGCTCTTCTATGAGCGAAATCTCCGGATCGTAAAGATAACACCATGTATAATAAACTATATCATCATATGTAAAGATCCTGTCTCGCAGCTTCAATTCATCATATCGAGCCAATATTTGGCTCGCAACTTTCCTGATCGTTTGCTCTTCGGGCAGGAATTTTTCTATCATCAGATAATCTGCTAATAGTTTCTTTGCATGCGCGCATTTTTCCTGCAATTGTGCATCACTAGTATTTTTCTTTTTGAACAATTTGTTCTTGTCCCAAAACTGGAGATGATCCAAGATGATGGCATAAGACTCTAAGAGTATTTTGGGCTCATTTGCTCCCAACGCATTTTGCAATGAATTTTTAAAATCATTACCCGGTTGGATAGAAGTGGGTAGTTCAGTAATCGTTTTTTTTCTGATGCATTCTATCATATCTTTCGCCTGCGCCAGACATTCCTGCTCAAAAAGTTGGATAAGATCTCTCACCACACGCCGGTATTCCCGGTAAATAGCTTCTGAATCCGTATCTGAGATCGGTTGCTCAACTGCAAAGTCAAATTGCCATCTTCTATTGATCAAAGAGCTGAGGAAGTTGTCGTAATCTTCGATGTTTCTGCTCCCTTTTTCACTCAATATCTGCTTGGCTCTTTCAGAATTGAGCAGAATTTCATATAAATAAGGATAATACTCTTTATTCACTTTCGGATCAATTGAGTAATTGGCAATGTTATAATATGGTGCGATGACACTTTTGAAAATATTATTGATAAACGAATCTATCGTACTTACTTTTAATCTGGCTTTGTTGGTAAGAATGCTATGATAGACTTCTCTGAGATACTCTAGATCATCATTGCTGATCTGCAATTTCGGGTTGATCTGTCTCAAGCTTTTCCATATTTCCTCAGATTCTGTTTCCGTAAGTTCTCTCAGATGCGAGAAGATCTTTTCTCTGATCTCGGCTGTAGCTTTCTTGGTGAAAGTGATCACCAAGATCTCGTCGAATTTGCATTCTCTATTTGAGAGAAGAGTATTTACAAATTCCAATGAGAGTCGATAAGTTTTTCCAGTTCCGGCGCTGGCTGTTATCACTTTCGGCATGATCTCAAGTTCTCCTTCCAGTAGTAAGGTCACGGCGGGTGAATTCGAGAGGTTCATATCTCTGGGCTTTTTCGGATAATCTGTAACCTTGCTCGAAAGTGTCTGACAAGACTTGGTTCAATCCATCTTTCAAATCATCCAGCTCAGCTTTCTCATTTTTTAGCTGTATGAGTCTCTTATCTTTGGTATAATATATGTAGGAGATCACTTTCTGCAAAACCTCAGGATTGTAATATAAATACTCATAAAGCATCAGTTGTTTTTTGTGTTTATCTGATTGTGAGCCGGTTTTCATATCAAAGATCAGATATTTGTCCGGTGTATGAATCCGTAAATCTGCCTCGCCGATAAGTTCGACACATAGTTTATCACTAATTTCCCATACCTTTTTCATCTTATCTTGCTTAGATTCGGGGAAGATATCTATCATAACATCACTCAAACCGAGTTTATTGTGCATTTCCCAAAAAAAGTTTTCGATACTATTTTGAACAGTAGGCAGATAGATCTCCCGGAAATATTGACTGCCATAGTTATGCGGAATCTTGTAGGAAAGATCAGCTCTATTAGTCCAGACATGAGCAATGGCATCTTTGGAATATGTCTCGCCGGTATGGATGAAATTGTGATGGATTCGGTTACCTTCATAAACCTCTATCAATCGCTGCCAAATAGCTGCAAAGATCTGATGGATAAAAGAGCCGATAAACTGTGGAGAGAGCTCGTTTGGGAAGCGGACATCCACAGGTTTGAGTTTGAGCTCATAATTCAGATAATAAACAAATGGATCGTCCAATATCTGTAGTATAGAGCTGGGTGATAAAGTCAATTTGTTCAGTTTATCATCTGCCGAAATGGAGAATCTAAAAAAAGTGTGCTCATCTATTTTTTCAGGTTTGAAACTGTTCTCCTTCTCATCGAGTAATGCCCCGAAAAAATTGACATAATTACTATTGATCTCTAGGTGTTCTGCAACCATCGGTTTGGAATTTTGCCATTGTAACCTCAATGCTTCCAAATATGAGCTTATCTGAGTATCAGTTTCTATGTTTTGATAGGTAAATAAGTGTACCTCTTTGGCTTGTGCTATCAAACGATATAGATAATATCTTTCTCTGGTGCAGATATCATCATAAGTCTTTAGTCCGAGCTCTCGTCTTTGATTCTCCGAAAGAAGATACGGAGTTTTTCTGGTAGGAGGGATAACACCTTCGACCAGGTTGAGAATAGCAAGATTTTCGAAACTAAGATTTCTGGTGTCATGCAGAGTCATAAATCGATAGCCGCCGGTTTTCTTGCGGTAATACTTGACCCTTTTCTCTTTCAGTATCGCCAAAAGAATCTCCAGATAAGGTATCACACGTTTATCTGCAGATGAGATAGTATCCCAATTATCTATCAGTCCGATAGATTCTATAGATTCCAATTCCATCAAAGCATCAAAAAAAAGTTCGGTAGCTTCGGAGTGATCAATCTCTTCTTCACTGCATACATGCTTATAGATATGCTCAAAATTGAGTGTATCAACCAAGCCTTCGATGGAATCAATCTGCACCACAGATTCGATATAGTCAAAGATCTCCCCAAGAATATCAGCTATTTCTTTAGAGGGTTTATTGAGACTGAAAAAGCGTTTCTGCAAATCGATATATTTAAATTCGTCTCTAACAAGTTGATTGATATAAACCTGTAATGCCGAGATCGTCTCTTCGTTTTTGGTAAAATAATGGATGAAGGCGTCAGTCCCGATAGCTTTGTACATAAGTTTGATGGGAAGATAATCCAGCTTTCTATTGGTGTAGTTGTCACTGTATTTATGTAGGGATGAACATAGCTCAAAAACAGTTTTAACAAACCGATGGATCGTAGTGCTCGAGAATGGGGGAGAACACTCGATACGGAATTTGTTTTCACTCAGATAGGTAGAATACAAATGCTCACAATGCTTGAAATCGACTATGGCTTCCAAATTGGTATCGTCCGACACAGTAAGCAGACGATTGAGCATAGTAAATTCATCTTTGGCATTGTAAATATTTACTTTCTCTGTTCGTATATTCTCAAGTTCAGCAGCAGAAAAACAGTTCCTTACTTCCCAATTATCTTTATCATAGCAGGATGCGGGGATTTGCAGGCAAAGGATCAATTTGTCCGCTATCCGAGCGAGGATCTGTTTTTCCAAGGCGGTGAAATAGAACTGATTAACTATAACCACTTTTTCGTAAGTTTTTATGGGGTTTAAGTTGAGATTTTCGGGGTTGTAGAGAAAAATGGAGTCAGTTAATTTTTCTCGGGAGAGAAAATTGTGATAACGTTGTCTGATGTCGCAGATCAGCCTGAAATGTTCTAGTTGCCAATTTTGATAAGATTCACTATCTGCCAAGATTTTCTCAACCTGTGCAATATCGACCATCTCTTCACCAAGCTCCTGCCAAAACTCAAAGAAGTTTATGAAAAAATCGATCGAGCTTGAATAATCAGTTAGCTTCAGAGTTTGCCTATCTTTTGGTGTCAGAGCTGAATATAGAGCTAGTTTCTGCTTTTGATCTTTTAGGATTGGATAGTTTGTTTCAAAGAGTATTTCTTTCCAAGATTCCATCGTGCAAAATCGGGCAAGGGGCAGATCCCAATTTTTTTGATATTGTTTGGCAGCTTCTCTTCTGCTTTTATTGGTGGGGAGCACGAAAAGTGTGCCCCCCTTTGCATAGCGGTTCAGACATTGTTCGATAATGTCGTCTTCAAAACTGAAAAATTCCAGTTGCACAGAGCTACTGTCCTACTTCAACATGATCATTTTTCTTTGCATTCTTTGGTCATCTGTATCCAGTACATAGAGATAAATGCCACTGGTTACCTGTTTATTATTCAGATCAGTTCCATCCCATCGCACCTGATGAGTCCCTGCCGACAGCTCTTTTTTAAGTAAAGATTTGATCAATTGCCCACGCAGATTATAAATTTTTAGAGTGACGGAGCTGTCCTTGGCTAAGGTGAATTTTATAGTAGTGTTCGGGTTGAATGGATTGGGATAATTTCCTTTAAGTTCGGTAACAGTTATGAATGGTTCATCAGCATCTGTGCCTGTATATTCGAATTCGATGGTAGCGATCTCCGATTCACCGACTTCATAGATAGCAGATACGCCGGCAGTGTAAACTTCTCCATGTATCAATCCGGTTAGCTGATAAGATGTCTCTGCTGTGATAGCCAGTGGGTCGTTCATATCGTCCAGATAAACAGCATATTCAAGTTCAATCTCATCAGGGATATTCTGCGGACGTTCCCAAGAAAATATTGCATGATCGTCTATCGATTCGACCGCAAGATTGATAGGTTGTTCCAACTGAATAGGATAGAGATAGATATCATCCAAAGTGGTAAACTCACCGGCAGTGATCTCTACATCCTCAATCTCAACAGTATGGTAATCTTCCAGCGAGATATCTATATCGTAGATACTATCCGGAAGCGCTAACTCGAAATCTCCGGTAGCATCCGGATTAGTAGCTTCATCACCCGCTGCTATTATTGCTGTTTGTACATGTCCATCGCCTCCGACTAAAACTAATGTCCCTTCCAATATACCATGGGTAGGTTGCAGTAGTATGTCCAAAGTAGTTATCTCATCTTCTACCACAGTTACTTCCTCACTCCAAATTTCATACCAAGGATGATGGACGGTAACATCATATGTGTCTGCCGGTAATTCTGTAGAAAAGTTTCCTGTTTCATCCGGATTAATAATCATACCATTTATTTGGATGATAACCTCATGCTCACCGAAACCGATATTTCCTTCGTAAGAAACCGAACCGACTAAAATACCTGTTTGTAAGTCTTCTCCTTCTATTATCATGCCATAAATATCATAATATTGATTGGCATTACGCGAATCTTGCCAAGTAGCCAGGTAATCGCTATCTATAGAGGCTATAGAAGGATCCTGCTGATGATACATCGCATCACAGATGACGAATTCATCGGTTAATAATGAACCGTCGGAAGCTACTCTCCGACCGTAAACATCGTACCAAAGCCGGGAAGGTTCTTCTCCGACAGCATTGTAGATGGCATCTTCTTCGCCGGTAATATCTCTTATTTCATCATTGCGATAATCATCCTGACGCCAGGCGATCAGAAATTCGCTTCCGTTTGTGCCGATATCCGGCCAAGATTTTTCTATTCCACCCGAAGATGGAGCGATGGGGATATTATCACCGATCAGATTACCGGAAGTATCGAAAAGCTGACCATAAATACCGTTGTTATTGGGATCATCCCGTCCGTCACCCCAGATAGCCAAAAATTGCATACCATTGTAGGCAACACGGACAAGGTATTGATCTGCGCCGATATTATCCGAGATCAAGAAATCATCTCCGACCAAATTGCCATCGGGATCGATAAACTGTCCGTAAACATTTCGCGAGCCGGTACGGTTATCATCCCAAATGACTAAGTAGTTAGTCCCATCGAAAACGATATCGGGATATACTTGGGCATGGTCTGGTCCAAGCGCATCCGGGCGAATCGAGAAATTGTTCCCTATCAGAGTTCCGTCCGATGAGACATATTGGGCTCTGATTGTAGCATCTTCATGAGGCATACCTTCCTGCCAGATGACCAAATAGTCCTCACCGTCGGATGCCACACGGATAAATGACGTGCTAATCGTGTTTCCGATCGAGATCTGAAAGCTAGGACCGTCCGGAGTGCCGTCCAGATTTATCAAGCGACCGTAAGTGTCGCGAGTGTATTGGAACATGCCTCGTTGTCTGGACCATACGAATAGAAATTGGTCATCACTTCTGGTAATATCATGCATGAAAGACATAGCTTCATGTGGCGCTACCAGTTGATTCTCTCCCGGTGCTACGGTTCCATCCGGTTCCACGAATTTGCCGTAAAATTCGTAGGAACTGGCTCCACCACGCTTATCTAAGAAAGCAACGAAATAATCGTCTTCTGCTACAATAGCAGCCGGATAGGTTTGACTATATGAACCGGTCGCTATCGGGAATTCATCTGCAAATAGACATATACTGAACAATAGTATAATAATCGTAATTGTCTGTTTCATCTTTCTCCTCCTCATAATATTATTTCATATTATTTAATATGTATTTATTCTTTTGGTGAGATGATAGTCAAGGTTTTTATTGCTGAAATAAACTTCTAAATTTCACAATTGTAATATCTGCATTAACAAACTAGTATATCATAGAATCATCGAAAGATTAATAAACAAGAAAGAGACTAGAACGAGGAGGGGGAAATGGTCGGGGCGAGAGGATTTGAACCTCCGACTTCTTGATCCCAAATCAAGCGCGCTAACCGGGCTGCGCTACGCCCCGACAGGCAAACAACAAAAAAAAGCATGGTTACGACGTCAAGTTTTTTATCAAGCGAGAAGAAGGGCAGTTCGGCTCTTCTCAGTTTAAATCTTCTTATTAGAAGGTAGTACCGAACTGGAAGTGCGGTTCCCAGCTCCTGTTTTCGAAACTATAGGCATAATCGAAGCCGATCAACCCAAACGGGCTTCTGATCCGGATTCCGAGACCGGAGCCGATTTTCATATCCCAGAAATTGAATTTGGTGAGATGATTGAAGCTATTTCCGGCATCGAAGAAGGCAAGCCCGATGATCTGATCGCTAGCGATGGGCCAACTATACTCTGTGGAGAAGATTACCTGACGAAGCCCTCCGTCGCGCGGTCCAACAGACCGTTCACCGTATCCACGAATCCCATCCGGTCCGGTTCCACCCAGATAAAACCTTTCGTCCGGTGGCACTTCGCTGCCGCCATAGCCGGTTACGTAACCAAATCGCCATTTGGTTCCCAAGACAAATTCCCAAAATGTTTTGGTGTACCAGCTCATCTGTACGATCTGTTTGAAATAATCAAAATCACCTTGCAGGAATCCGCCGGCAAGTTGATTATAAAACATGATCTGTGAACCGGCAGTTGGGAAGAAGACATTATCTCGGCTATCACGCGTGAAGGTAAGCGATAGCGCACTGGTATTTTGCCAACCTCTTTTATCCAGATCTTTCAGATTCTCGGAAACATCATCTTCAGAGATACCTTCTAAGATACGATATCGTTTGGAATAATAGGAATAACCACCCACAAGTCGGGCATGATTCAAAAATGGTACGGGCTGACCAACTCTGAGAGCGCCACCGCGAGTTCTAAGCTCGAATGTATTCCATTCCCTTGTTGTATGATAAACATCAAAACCGGTGAGAATGTTCGTGTCTCTGGTATATGGATTGGTGAAATTGAAACTAAAATTCTGCGTCTTTCCGCCAAATTCCCACTTCACACCGGCCTGCCAAGCATTACCGAAGAGATTGTTGTGTGTAACGGCAAGTTGCCCGATCAATCCGTCGTGACTATTGATAGCTACACCACCTTGAGCCGAGCCGGAGATTCGATCGTTCACGTCGATAATGAGATCGATATCGCCATGGCGGTTTATCGGTTGATAATCCAATCTGATATCCGGTTCGAAAAAGCCGAGATTGTAGATATTCTGCTGTGTTCTGATCGCTAATGATTGTCTGAAATAATCGCCGGGGTAGATAGCAAGATTGCGACGAATTACTTTTTCTTTGGTCCTGCGATTACCTTTGATGCGGATTTTCCTTACTTGTGCCCGGTTATTTTCATTGATATTGAATTTCACATTGATCCGATCATCCACTCTCTCCAGATCATGATCGAATTGTGCGTATATATACCCCTCATCATAATACATCGATGCCACGGTATTTACCTGTCGGTTAAATTTCTCCAGATCGAAGATCTCATCTTCTTCGAAAATGAACTTATCGCGTATGACATGATCGGCAAAGCGAGTATTACCGGAGACAATGATATCGCCAAAATAATAACGGGTGCCTTCTTGCAGATAGATATCGATCACGAATCTGCCGTCTATGATCTCTCTCTCCGTAGAAATAATCTTTGCATCTATGAAGCCTTCTTTGTTGTAGTAATCTATAATCGCTTCCAAATCTTCTTCAAATTGTTCTTCTTCGAATTTACCGGAACGAAATAAACTGCTCCGCTTAGTTTTCATAATTCTCAGGATTCTGCTATTGGGAACCTCTTTGTTGCCATGGATACGGATATTTTTAACCACAACACGATCACCTTCCTCAATTTCCAAAGTAAGCTCGACCCGATTATCCTCCAATTCAGTGTCTACAAATTCTATCTCAGCGAGGTGATAACCTTTGCTTTCATACTCGGAAATTATCGCTTTCTCTGATTCATTTCTCAGAAATGGAGACCAGTAGCTGCCTCTCCTTAGTTTGGTGATCTCCCCGAGGCGGGAATCTTTAATGCGGGAATTCCCGATGTAGGTAACCGATTCTATTATTGGGAACTCTACTACCTGAATTGTGACGATAACCCCGCGAGCGAGACTTTCTTTGCTGATCTTCACATCCTCGAAGATGCCGAGTTGATAGAGATCATGAATGGTCGAAGCTACTTTATCTGCAGTTAGATGTTCACCTATACGAATTGTTGAGATCGAGCGCACCAGCTCTTTTTCGATATTCTGATTACCTTCGATCTCGATATCCAAGACAATTTCACTTTGAGCATAGATGAATGATGCTGATATCATCAAGATCAGCACTACATATTTCATTTTATTTATCATCAAAATCCTCCACTTAAACTTAAATACTATTCATGACATTAATTCAAAAGGGCATTTACTCGTAAAGTATTTTTTCAACTCGGTCTTTTTTTCTTGACTGAGAGATAGGGAAAACAAAATCTGCCACACGAGTGGGGCATTAGCTCAGCTGGGAGAGCGCTACACTGGCAGTGTAGAGGTCAGCGGTTCGAACCCGCTATGCTCCACCATTTTATTCTTGTGATTATGTCGTTCATACTAAGTCATAATGTGTTAACGAAAAAAGTAATCCGGAGGTATAACAATGGCGGTGAGCTCGGAAGAGATAAGCAAATTGCTAAGCAAGTGGCAAGCTATCCTGAGACTCAGAGATTGGGATATTCAGGTGCGTATCGTTAAAACAAAGTGGCGCAAATCGGGTGATATTAAAATCGATATGGACGATAAGAAAGCTGTTATGCTTATAAATAATAAGCCGAAAACTACCAATTTGGAAGAATTGGTCATTCACGAGCTTTTGCATCTCAAATTGTATGGCATGGATCAGATGTTGGAGAATTTGCTCGTTTCAGTTTTTGGTGACGATGGTGATGATCCGAAAAGAAAATTTGCCATGCACCAATTCTTCATACTTCTGGAATCTACCGTAGAAGACCTTACCAAAGGTTTCTTGACTGCCGCTGAAACAGAAGAAAACCTCTGTTTCGGAAGATTGGAAGATGAGATACTCAAGGAAATCAGAGAGTAATGATTATAATTAAGATTTTCTATCATTTTACAACTAACAGTACAAAGCAAAAGTCAAATGTATTTAGTTTAAACGAACTTGGGGTGTAATGTTTTCAAACACAATATTATTAGCAGCGGGATTTGTCTTACTTTGGAATTCCGGTTTTATCGGAGCTGAGTTTGGTCTGCCATATAGCGGACCATTCACTTTGCTCTTTTGGCGCTATTTGGCACTTTCTATTCTCCTCTTTGCTTATTTAAAAATCAGGGGGCAATTTCGCTGGGTTAGATTTTCCACTGCAGCACCTAATATGCTGGTTGGCGTGCTTGCCCATGGTGTATGGTTAAGTTGTGTATTATTAGCTTTGAATTACCAAGTACCGGCTGGAATAGTAGCTTTGGTAGTTGCTTTACAGCCGATGCTAACCGGAGCTTTATCCGGGCTATTTGTAGGTGAACGGACTTCAATTACCGGTTGGTTGGGTTTGAGTGTCGGATTTGGTGGGGTGGCTTTTACAGTACTCTCTAGGATCAATTTTCAGGATGTCGAATCTATTTTCGGCTATCTGATACCTTTGGGGTCGGTTATGGCTATTACCATAGCGAGTCTAATACAAAGGAAGATGGAAGTTAGCAGAGCAGTCCATAAGTTGCCCTTAGCTTTGAGCTTGTTTTATCAAAGTATTGCCACTACAATATTTCTGGCAATTCCGGCTGTATTATGGGAGAAATTAGCTACCCAATGGCAACCCCATTTCATTTATACTATGATCTGGTTGATAATTGGCGTTTCCTTAGGAGCGTATGCATTGATGTGGCTTTTGCTCAAAAGGATAGACGCGACTCGGGTGGCAAGCTTGTTTTACTTTGGTCCCCCGGTGACTATGCTAATGGCTTGGTTTGCATTTGGCGATATAGTTCAAATTACAGATCTGATCGGGATGATCTTAGTTTTTGTGGGGGTGTTGTTAACCCAGTTCAGATTTAGTAAGATCGATAAAAACATAGAATTAGATAAAAATTGACAGAATCTTGTAAAACAAAAAAAATGTAAAATTATGAAAAAGTTAACGAAAATCTTAGCAACCATATCGGATGACAGATGTGAAGTCGAGTTTCTACGACATTTGTATGATGCCGGTATGGACGCAGTTAGGCTAAATACCGCTCATCAAACACCGGAAGAGACGATAAAAGTCGTGCAAAATGTGAGGAAAGTAAGTGATAAGATCCCGATAATTTTGGATACAAAAGGTCCTGAGATCCGTACTGCTAAAGGAGTAGACATAGTAGTAAAAAAGGGTGATATGATCAAACTAAAAGGCATTTCGGATGGCTATTCTCAGGATAACTGTTTATGTGTGTCTTATGATGATATTTGCCGAGATCTCAATTGTGGCAATAGGATACTGATAGATGATGGTGCCATCGAGCTGATCGTGCAAGAAAAAAAGTGCTCATATCTGCTGTGTGAAGTACAAAACAACGGCATTATCAAACAGAATAAGAGCATAAATTTGCCGGGAGTTAGGCTCAATCTACCCACGTTGAGCAAAAAGGATCTGGAGTATATCGATTTTGCTATCAAGCATAATATCGATTTTATCGCTCATTCATTTGTGCGCAACAAGGAAGACATCATTAAGATCCAAAACATCTTGGACACTCACGACAGTGAGATCAAAATAATAGCCAAGATCGAGAATCAACAGGGGATAGATAATATTGATGAAATCTTAGATCATGTCGCCGGCATTATGGTTGCTCGTGGCGATCTCGCTATAGAAGTGCCGGCAGAAAAAATACCCGTGATCCAGCGAAATTTGGTCATGAAATGTATGATCAAGAAAAAAGCTGTTATCATTGCAACGCAAGTATTGCATAGTATGATAGAGCATCCCAGACCTACACGTGCTGAGATTACCGATATCGCCAATGCAGTTTTCACCGGCACTGATGCGATAATGCTAAGCGGAGAGACTGCCTATGGCAAATATCCCATTGAAGCGGTAGAAATGATGACCAAAGCAATAGTAGAAGCAGAAGCCAACAGTACCCATGTTCACGACCATGAAGTATTGGAACATGACAACAAAACTTCCGTTTTTCTGTCTAAAACAGCAGTAACTGCCTTTGAGAAACTATATACCAAAGCTATTATCACCGACACCGATACAGGAAAAACTGCCCGCTATCTCTCAGCTTTTCGGGGTCCGGTTCCCATATATGCCCAATGTTATGACAAGCGGGTTATGCGGGAATTGGGGATCAGTTTTGGTGTATCGGCTGATTATATTGATGTGGAAACTTCCAAGAAAGATTTTATCCGCTTCACTCTGAATAATCTGCTCAGAATTGATGAAGTTAGCATGACTGATCTGATCGTTGTACTTGCAGGTAATTTCGGCAAAAAAGCAGGACCCTCTTTTGTAGAGATCAGTACTGTGGATAATATGTTGGATTAGTTTGAGAACGGATGGGTATGAGGAAATGAATGCTAAAATTAGACTTTCTGATAAAGACTATCTGGTAAAGGGAAAAAAGAGATTAGTTTACAGACATCCGTCAAAACCGGATTTGTTGATCAAAGTTTTCCGAAAAAGAGCTAGCAAGAAGACGATAAAAGAGAGAATATTTGGCAAACAGTACAGACGTTTTGCTTTCTTATCTGGTTTTACTAGAGAGATCAGAGAGTTTGTCTATTCACGTTATGAAGAAGATGATCCTTTGGTTGGTTATATTGCGGATATTATCGGATTTGCAGATACAGATATGCGGATGGGTATTATAGTGAGTGCTGCGGTTGATAAAAATGGGGAACTAGCTCCCACATTTTCCAGTCTGATAAAACAAAAAAAACTGAATCCGGAGAGAATAAACCTCTTAGAAGAACTATTTGATCGTATCAACGTATCTAAGTTGGTTATCGGTGATCTTACTGCCCGAAACATAGTATTGGCTTATATGCCGGGTGCAGACGAACGATTCCTCCTCATAGATGGTCTTGGTGATAAAACATTCATCCCGTTACAAAGATGGTTCAGTTGCATCAATCGGCGAAATAAAAAAAGACGGATAAACAAACTGAGAAAACGAGTAAATAGAACGGTAATAAGCAGCAAAGAATGAGTGACCGGGGGACCCAGAGAAGGGAAGATGGGAGGATAGGAAGATTGGAGACAGAAGACGGAAGGCAGTAGGCAGTAGGTAGTAAGCAGAAAGAAGATAGAAGATAGAAGATGGAAGGTGGATGATAGAGCAAAGCAGGGCAAATTGGAAACTTGCCTTACGGTGGACAAGAAAGATGTTTAGAAGTTTAGAGGACAGAGGTCAGAGATCAGAATGATAAAATCCGTCATTTCGACCGAAGGGGGCGAAGTCCCCGAAGTGGAGAAATCTCAGTGAATTTGATTTAGGCTATAGTATTCTTTGAGATCTCTCGACTACACCCAGTGGAATAGCAGCTTTGCTGCTCGGCTTCGCCGATTCCACCGGGTTCCGCTCGAGATGACCATAACTTTATAGCTCAATCTTCCCTTAGTCCTTGATCCTTTATCCTTGCTTAGTCCTCCGTAGCGTCGGCGAAGGAGGATAGCTTTTCACCGGCTCTCTTCCCGCCTATTCCATCGGGAGATTTTGGTGCTTGGCTGCCTAGCGCATCTGGCAGTATCGATGGTGGAAATTTCTAAATTGTTCCTCCCAAAGTTTCTTTTGTTGACAGATGATAGATAATTGTTCATAATGACTTTAGGAAAATACAAAGAGAAAAAAAGGAGGGCAAAATGAGCGAAAAGATCAGAAAAATCCTGGGAGAAGAAGCAGTAGAGCTTTTGGGACACAAATGTAAAACCGTTCCGCGCGAAAATCTGACTCTGCCGGGAGGAGATTTTGTCGATCGAATCCATAGCAATTCCGATAGACCGAATAATGTATTGCGAAACTTACAAAATTTCTTCAATCATGGTAGATTAGGAGGCACGGGATATGTCTCTATTTTACCGGTAGATCAAGGGATAGAGCATACAGCAGGAGCATCATTTGCACCCAATCCGATCTATTTCGATCCGGAAAATATTGTTAAACTGGCACTAGAAGGTGGATGTAATGCAGTAGCATCTACTTTGGGAGTGCTCGGTTTGGTTTCCCGTAAATATTGCCATAAGATTCCCTTTATAGTCAAGATCAACCATAATGAACTGCTTTCCTATCCAAACTCATATGACCAACGTTTGTTCGCCAATGTGGAGCAGGCATTCGATATGGGAGCTGTTGGAATAGGGGCGACAATCTATTTCGGTTCTCAGGAGTCTCGTCGTCAGATAGAAGAGATCTCCGAAGCATTCTTCAGAGCGCATCAACTGGGGATGTTTACCGTGCTTTGGTGTTATCTGCGAAATTCCGCTTTCAAAAAAGAGGGTAAAGATTATCATACTGCTGCCGATCTGACCGGTCAAGCTAATCATCTGGGCGTAACTATCGAAGCTGATATTATCAAACAGAAACAACCGACCACAAACGGTGGATTTACAGCTATAAACTTTGGGAAAACACATCCTTTGGTTTACGATAAATTATCTTCAGACCATCCGATCGACCTCACTCGCTATCAGGTGGCAAATTGTTACATGGGCAAAGTTGGTCTGATCAATTCAGGTGGTGCATCCGGCAAGAATGACCTGCAACAAGCGGTGAGAACTGCTGTTATCAATAAACGTGCCGGTGGTATGGGATTGATCTCCGGCAGAAAAGCATTCCAAAAACCGATGAATGAAGGGGTGAAGATCTTACAGGCAATTCAGGATGTCTATCTGGATGAGGAGATTACGATAGCGTAACAAAGCTAAAAGCTAAAAGCTAAAAGGATTAAGGAGTAAGGATCTAGGACTAAGGACGAAAGGATGAGAGACGAAGGGACTAAGAGACTGAGCGACTGAGAGAGAAAGAAGGGAAGATGGGAGGTTTGGAGGATAGGAATATTGGTGGGCAGAGAAGACTGGAGACGGTAAACAGAAAGAAGATAGATGGTGGAGAACAGATCAAGTCACACTGAGTAGCTACGGCGTAAGCCGGAGCGTATCGAAGTGTGTCTTTGTGCTAGAGACGCAAGATGAAGTTTAGAGTTTAGGGTTGAGGGTTAAGAGGTCAGGAGACGGAAAACAGTAGGCAGTAAGCAGTAGGAAGTAAGTAGAGAAAACTTGTGAATGAATAATGTATAATGAATAATGCAGTTTAGAGGTTTAGAGGTCAGAGGTCAGAAGACAGAGATCAGAATGATAAAATCCGTCATTTCGACCGAAGGGGACGAAGTCCCCGAAGTGGAGAAATCTCAGTGAATTTGATTTAGGCTATAGTATTATTTGAGATCTCTCGACTACACCCAGTGGAATAGCAGCTTTGCTGCTCGGCTTCGCCGATTCCACCGGGTTCCGACCGAGATGACCATAACTTTCTAGCCCAATCTTCCCTTAGTCCTTGATCCTTGCTTATTCCTTCGTAGCCTCGGCGAAGGAGGGTCACTTTTCCCTTTTCGTATAACCTATCACTTATCACGTCATACTCCTACATAGCATGACACGCTTCTGATGTCCGACTTCTTACCTCCACCATCTATCTTCTATCTTCAGACTCTCATGCTATTCCAATATAAGGAGTGATATTTTACATTGACAAATTGTTTTAGGTTGAGTATTTAGAATTATAGATAGTAAAAATTAGGTTTTTATTCTGTTTTTTCCAGAATAAAGGCACTAGGAGCAGAAGTGGTTAATGGCAATATGGAAGAGAAAACTGACGGAGGTGCTAGATTCACCATTATATCGATAATTGATATTTTGGCATATCGGGGGAAAAAATGCTGACTAAAAAGACCATCCTATTGGTAGAAGATGAAGCGCTCATTGCTATGGAAGAGAAGATGACCTTGGAGAAATATGGTTACCGAGTGATCACCAAGTATAGCGGAGAAAATGCGGTAGAATATGTGGAAAACAATTCGGAGATAGATCTTATCCTGATGGATATAGATCTTGGTAGCGGGATGGACGGCACCGAGGCGGCTGAGAAGATACTCGGCATGTATGATCTACCACTCGTGTTTTTATCTTCTCATACCGAAAGAGAAGTAGTAGAGAAAACCGAAGGAATAACTTCCTACGGGTATATTGTGAAAGCATCGGGTGAAACCGTGCTGATAGCATCGGTAAAAATGGCATTAAAACTATTCGATGCCGAACAGGAGACACAACGACATGCCACTCGTAACGAAGCTATCGTGCGAGCTCTTCCCGACCTGATGTTCGTGATCGATAAAGATGGATATTACATAGAAGTCCATAGCCCCGATGATAGTTTGCTTCCCCTTGCAGCCGAAGAAGTAATCGGTAAAAAAATAGATCTTGTTTTCGGCAAAGAAGAAGCTGACCGCCACCGGCAGTATTTTAGAAAATGTCTCGAAACAGGGGAAAACCAAACTTATGATTATAAATTGGATATTGATGATCAGAGACACTATTTTGAAGCACGGATAACCAAATTTGACCAAAACAGCGTGTTAGCGATATCTCATGAAATCACCAACCGAAAAGAAGCAAAGCAGAAGATAGATAATTTAAATTCACTGCTTATGGCTATCCGTAATGTCAATCAGATCATTGTTCAGGAAGATAACCTGATGCAGATGATGCAAAATGCCTGTCAGGCATTATTGGATACAAGACAATATTTAAACTTCGAAATAGCTTTGCTGGACGAAAGCAAAGGGACAATTTCTCCAATTGCAGCAGCCGGAGAGCATCAATTGGGAGATTGGCAGATAAGTGAAGATGACTATAACAATGCCCTCAAATGTGTAAGAGAGTTAGTGACTTCCAGAGAATCTATTATCATAAACAATCCCCAAGAGTATTGTAAAGAATGCCCACAAATGGATGAATACGGATTTCATAAGACCATTTTGATCCCTATGATAAAAAATAATGAGCTGGTAGGTGTACTTATCGCTTGTATGATCCCGGATCATGGCATTTCTTCCGAGGAGATAGATCTTTTGCAAGAGGTGGCGGACGACCTTGCCTTTGCCAGAGAGAAAATAAAGGCAGAAGATGCCCTGCGCGAGAGTGAAGAGCGGTTCCGCATAGCTCAGGAAATGTCTCCTGATGGATTCACTATTATGCATCCTGTGCGAAATGAAAATGGTGAGATTGTTGACTTTACCTGGATATACGAAAATCAAACAATAGCACGTATTAACGGAACGGATCCGCAAAAAGTAATAGGCAAACGGTTACTTGACCTTTTACCTTCCCATAGTGAGACCTCCGTTTTTAAGGCATATTTGCAAGTGGCGAATACCGGGGAATCCCGGATTTTGGAAGAAGTCTATGTTGAAGAGATACTTTCAAAACCGACCTGGCTCCGTCTCGTGGTTGTATCGATGGGTGAAGATATTGCTATCCTTGCACAGGACATCACCGAGCGTAAGCAGGCTGAGGAAACACTGCGCAAAACAAAGTACATGGTGGACAAATCTCCCCTCAGTGTATTTTGGATCTCACCCGAAGGGAAGTTCACCTATGCCAATGAGACAGCGGCGGAGAAACTCGGATATTCACTTGAGGAGCTTATGTCGATGCATGTCTGGGATGTTGATCCGAATTACCCCAGAGAAAAACGTAAAGAGCAATGGAACATGTATCAGGAAGAAAAGGAGCTCAAATTCGAATCGGAGCACCGACGGCGAGATGGTACTACATTTCCTGTTCGGATAAACAGCTATTACCTTGCCTTCGAAGACCAAGAGATGGAGATTGCAGAAGTCGAAGACATTACCGAACGTAAAAAAAGGGAAAAAGTTTTACAGGAAATAATCGACAAAAACCCCCTTTCGATACAAATACTGGATAAAAACGGATATACAATAAAAACAAATCCAGCTCATACCAGACTCTTTAGCGCCAAACCTCCACCTGATTGGAACTTTTTTACCGACCAGCAAATCGAACAACAGGTATATAAGCAGCAAATCGATCAATTGCAAAAAGGCGAAGTTGCAAACCTGCCCGATTGTATATATAATGCTCATTATATAAATCCCGAATTTCCCGACAAACCTATTTGGATAAAAGGAATAGCTTTTCCTTTGTTTGATAATAGTGGTGATATAGAACGATATGTATTGATGCACGAAGATATAACCGAACGCAAGCGTATAGAGCAAGAACTGACCGAGCAAAAAGAATTATTATCTGCTATCTATCGTAACGCACCTTTGATGATGATGGTGGTTAATAATGAAAGACGCCTTCAGCAGGTCAATGGCTTAGCGACACAATTTGCCAATCGTGATGCAGGGGAGATGCTCGGTTTGCGTGGCGGCGAAGCGTTGCGTTGTATGCATGTGCTGGATGACCCCAGAGGCTGCGGATTCGGAGAATTCTGTCAGCAATGCGTTATCCGCAATACCGTGCTGGATACATTGGAAACGGGTGAAACGCATTTACAGATGGAAGCACCCTATTATTTCAAAGCCGATGAAAATCAAATCAAGGAAATGACCCTGTTGGCATCTACCACGCCAATTATGGTAAAAGGCAAACGTATGGTTCTGGTGACCCTGCAGGACATCACCGAGCGTAAGCAGGCGGAAGAAAAGCTGAGGGAAAGTAAAGCATCTGTCAGGAAAAAACTTCAAGCCATAATGGAACCCGACATTGACATCGGGATACTCAATCTTGCTGATATTATTGATGCCGAAGATCTACAAACTATGATGGAGGATTTTTACAAAACTACCCAAATAGGTGGTGCAATACTTGATATCTCAGGAAACGTATTAGTTGGGGTGGGCTGGCAGGATATATGCACAAAATATCACCGTGTTCATCCCGATACCGCGAAAAACTGTTTAGAAAGCGATCTTGCACTTGCCAACGGAATACCGGTGGGAACGTTCAAGGCTTACCTTTGCAAAAATAACATGTGGGATATGGTGAGTCCTATCGAGATCGGTGGCAAACATCTTGGCAATATATACATCGGTCAGTTTTTTTACGAAGATGAACAAGTTGATTACGAGTTGTTCAGAAAACAGGCTCGGCAGCATGGCTTTGATGAAACTGAATACATGGCGGCCCTTGACTGTGTTCCACGGTTTAACCGTGAAAAGATAGAATCGGCAATGATGTTTTACGCGAAGCTCGCTGAGATGATTTCATCACTAAGCTACAGCAAAATCGAGCTTTCACGAAATATCGTGCAGCAAGAACGGGCGGAAGAGAGGCTACGCCAGAGTGAGGAACTATTTAGAAATCTCTATGAAAATGCCACTATCGGAATCTATCGCACTACTCCGGAAGGTAAGATCCTGATGGCGAATCAAACTCTGATAGAAATGTTGGGTTATGCTTCTTTTGAAGATTTAGCCGATCGGAATCTTGCTCAAGGATTCTATGAGTCGGATTATCCACGCGAAAAATTCGTGGAGCGTATAGAGCAGGATGGTTGTGTTAAAGGACTAGAATCGGTATGGAAGCTACAAGATGGCAGGAGAATACATGTCTTGGAAAGTGCTCGTCTGATCAAGGATGAGCATGGCAGATCTCTATTTTACGAAGGAACTATCGAAGATATTACCGAGCTGAAAACAAAAGAGCAAATGCTTCAAAAAAGATTGCAATATGAAAAAATCGTTTCCAAGGTATCATCTTTGACAGTAGAAGTTGATGATCTAAGGAACTTTTTTGAGCAATGTATAACTATCATAGGAGAGACCATCAATTTGAGCTATTGTTATATGTTTGAGTATGATTCGGCAAAAGAGAGCTTAGAAAACACAGTCGAGTGGTGTGCAGCCGATGTACCTCCGCAGAAAGATAAATTGCAGAGTATACCGGTAGATGCAGTGAATTGGTGGTATCAGGAACTAAAAGAGGGACGCAATATCTGTTTCTCCGATATCGAGGATATTCCTGATGATAATGCGAAAGAGATTTTACAATCTCAAGGCATATTATCCATTCTTGTAGTTCCACTTTTCGTAAACAATAAATTTTATGGTTATATCGGTTTGAAGGAATGCAAAACACATCGTGCATGGCCGCAAGAGGATGTGGAACTATTAACTTCTGTTGTGAAAATCATTGAGGGAACTATCAAACATCAAAATGCAGATAAGAAACTGATCCGGAAGAATATATTGTTAAAGAATATCACTGACAACATGTTCGATCTTGTCGCTCTCACAGATTTTGAGGGTAATTTCAGCTTTCTTAGCAGATCTTATCGAATATTTGATTATCCTATAAATGAACTGCTAAGTAAAAATATACTCGATTTAATACATCCGGATGATCAGGTATATGTTAAGCAAATGATGGAAGCAGGAATCAGTGAGCGAGAATCTAGACGACTGGAATGTCGCTGTCGATGCGCTGATGGTTCTTATATCTGGTTGGAAAATCTGGGGAAATTCTTTCGCGATGAAACGGGTAAACCGCAAGGATTGATCATAAGTTCAAGGGATATAACCGACCGAAAATCATCTGAGAATATGATGCAAAAAGAAATCGATGCTCAAACAAAACTGCTGGAATTCACCGAAGACTTTCTGGGAGATCATCAAAAAGCACTCGATTATCAGAAAATAACCGATAATGTGCTGAAGATCAGCGGGGCAAAATATGCAGTCTTCAATCTATTCGAAGAAAATGGGAAAGACTTTCGTACTGTTGCTCTAGCGGGGATAAAAGACCATATTCTAAAAGCTTCAAAGATCTTAGGACTGAAACTGATCGGCAAAAAATGGTCTTATGACAAGCAACGTGAGCAAAAGACGATAGGGAAAACTATTTCAAAATTTTCTGCTTTATCCGAGCTTACAGATAAGGTATTGCCCAAGCAAATTGTAAGTAGTTTGGAAAAACAATTTGATATAGGTGAAACTATAGTGGCAAAAATCACAACACGAGGTAAAACTTTGGGAGATTTCACCATCATGATGCCCAAAGGTGAAAAATTCACCGAAGATAAAATTATGGAGATCTACCTTCGTCAGATCGGTCTCTTGATGCAGCATCATAAAGCAGAGGATAAAGTACAACAGAGCAAAAGATCTTTTCAGAATATATTCAACAATTCTTCTGTGGCGATCTATATCCAAGATAGAGAAGGAAGGTTTATCGATATAAATCCTGCGGCGGTGAAGCTCTATGGTTACGATAAAGATTACCTAATCGGCAGGTCTCCCGAATGTGTAACCGCTCCGGAGAAAAATGATATGAATCAAGTCAAACAGAAGATAGAAAAGGCATTTGAGGGAGAACCACAACAATTCGAATTTTGGGCGAAAAGAAAGGACGGGACTGTATTCCCGAAAATAGTCACAGTTGAAAAAGGCACATATTTTAGCGAGGATGTAATCTTTGCTTATGCTATTGATATTAGCGAACGTAAGCAAGCACAAGAAGAACTAATGCAAAAAAACGAATTACTAAAAAATATTACTGACAATATGTTCGATCTTGTCGCTCTTGCTGATCTGGGGGGTAATTTCATCTTTGTAGGAAAATCGCACGAGCAATTGGGTTATCCTCAGCATGAGCTGATCGGACGGAATGTGATGGAATTCGTGCATCCCAATGATTTGGATCGTATCAAAGCAGTATTTGAAAAAACTCTACTAACAAAAGAGTCTAAAAGTTTGGAGTATCGCTATCGTTGCGCTGATGGTTCATATGTATGGCTGGAAACTATCGGCAAGATATTGTTAGATGATTGCAACCAGCCCAAAGAGATTCTGTTTAGTTCGCGTGATGTAACCGAACGCAAAAAAGCGGAAAAAGCATTAAAAGAGCAAGGTCAAAACTATAAGGCTATCATAAATGCCATGAATGATATGGTTTATGTGATTGGTTTCGATGGCATGATTCTGGATGTTAATCAGAAAACCATGGAAATTATGGGCTATACAAAGGAAGAATTATTATCTATGACACCTTCTGAATTTGACGACCATTTATCTGATAAAGAGATAAAAAACCTTATTGATAATGTATCCATTGATAGGATACAGGTATTCGAGACTAAACATAAAACCAAAAATGGGATAATAATACCAATAGAGATTAGTTCGAGTATCGTATTTTACCAAGGTGAACAGGCAGTTTTGAGTATAGCACGTGATATAACAGATAGGAAACAGACAGAACATGAGCTAATGGAAAGTGAAGAGCGTGCTCACAGTCAGAGGGAAGCGATTTCCAAACTAGTTTTGGATGAGTCTATTGCTATGGCAGAATTACCAGAAGCGTTTAAGAAGATTACAAAAACGCTTACTAAAGCTATAGAAGTAGAGCGAGCCAGCATTTGGTTGTTATCTGATCATAAAAAACAACTGCGCTGTCTCTCGTTGTATGAAGCGAGCAGAGATAAGCATACAGATGGTGAAGTTTTGGAAACCGCCATATTCCCCAACTACTTCAAAGCTTTGCTATCCGATAGTCGTATAGTAACCGAAGATGCGATACACGATCCGAGAACATGTGAACTGGAAGGAAACTATCTCTATAAAAGCGGAATCAGTTCGATGATCGATGCTGCAATCCAACTCGAAGGTGATATAGTCGGGGTGGTTAGTATTGAGCATGTGGGTGAAAAACGACAATGGCATTCGGATGAAGAAGCATTTGTGAGCACAGTAGCTGCTATGGTAGCACAGATTCTTACTAATGTGCAAAGACATGAGGCAGAAGATAAGATCAAAAAACAGCTCTCAGAAAAAGAAACTCTTCTCAAAGAAGTTCATCACCGTATCAAGAATAATCTGGCATCGGTTGCTAGTTTGCTTTCGCTGCAAGCTAATTCAGTCTCCAATCCGGAAGCTGAATCTATACTCAAAGAAGCTATCGGTCGGGTGAAGAGCATGAGGATCTTGTACGATAAACTGCTGATCACCGAGGGGCATGAAGATGTCTCAGTGAGACATTACCTCGAAGATCTGATTAGTTTGATCATCTCCACTACCAAAGAAGAGTCCGATTTCAAGCTGGAGATGGAGATCGATGATATACCGCTTGATGTGAAGAAATTATTCCCGATTGGTGTGATAGTGAATGAACTCCTCACCAATATTATCAAATATGCATTTCAAAATAGTGAAGCCGGATTGGTGATAATCAAACTGAAGCAGGAAAACGATAAAGTCAGGTTAATAGTTCAAGACAATGGAGTCGGACTTTCCGAAGATTTTGATGTGGAAAAATCGGAGGGGTTCGGGCTGATGTTGGTAAAAATCCTGGCAGAACAGTTGGGAGGAAGTTTAAGCTTTACAAATAAACAAGGAACCAAAGCTATGATTGAGTTTAGTATCGATAAATAAAACAAAGGGCTAAGGAGTTTATTTATGAACGAGAAAAAGACGATATTGATAGTAGAAGATGAAGATCTGGTAGCAAGAGATACAAAAAGGATCCTGAAAAATATTGGCTACAATGCATTGATTGCAAATAGCGGCGAAGAAGCTATCGAAATCGTTGAAACAGAGCCAAAAATTGATCTGATACTAATGGATGTAGAACTGAGAAAAGGGATGAATGGTCCCGAAGCTGCCAAACATATTATAGAAAAACACGAAATCCCGCTAATTTTTATATCGGAGTACACTGAGAAGAGCATAGTAGAGAAGACAGAAAGCATATCTTCATATGGTTATGTGGTTAAGAATACAGGTGAAACGGTTCTTCTGGTTTCTATCAAAATGGCGTTTCGGCTATTCGAAGCCAAGCAGAGAGAAAAAGAAAAGGAAAAAGCGCTGAAAAAGAGTGAAAATCTATATCGCAATTTATATGAGAAAGCTCCTATCGGAATATATCGATGTAGCTTGGATTGTATTATCTTAGCAGCTAATCCGGCATTTATCGAAATGTTGGGTTACGATTGTGAAGCTGAGCTTAAGGGTAAGGATTTAAAATCGGAGATGACCGAAGGGAGTCGAGAGGATTTTGTCAGTGAATTATTGAAGCATGGCAAAGCTCAATCCTTAGAATCTGTTTGGAAGAAAAAAGATGGAAAAACTTTGAATATTATCGAAAGTGCATGTCTTATTTATGACGATGAAAACAAACCTATATACTATGAAGGAACGGTTGAAGACATCACAGATTACTATCAAAAAGAAGAAGAGATCAGACTATTATCCAAAGTCGTTCAAAAAGTCGATGATATAGTATTTGTCACCGATCGAGATGGTTATATCGAATATGTTAATGATTCATTTACCAAATATACCGGATATTATCCCAAAGAAGCAATCGGAGAATATACGAATATCCTGAAATCAGGCTATCATTCCGAGGAAGAATACAGGATTTTGTGGGAAACTATATTGAAGGGTGAGGTTTTCAAAAACATCGCTGTGAACAAAAAGAAAAATGGCGATCACTTTTATTATGATCAGACTATTACCCCGCTGTTTGACGAGCATGGCAATATAAGCAGCTTTATCTCTACCGGTAGAGATATCACTGAGAGAAAAAAGATGGAGGAGCAATTGCGCTTGTCTCAAAAATTGGATAGTTTGGGAAAACTTGCCGGTGGGATTGCCCACGATTTCAATAATGTGCTCACTATCATCCAAAGCGCTCTCGGTACGATAATCAATAAAACATCGGATAACAGCATTCTGCGTTATACCAAGATGATAGAATCGGCGGCAGAGCGTGGGGCAGAAGTAGCCAAAAGACTGCTTGCTTTTGCTAGAGCAGATAAAATGGATAAAAAACCGATATCATTGAATGCTGTGGTAGAAGAGCTTGTGCAAACTCTTAAACATACAATGCCAAAAAATATAGAGATCGAGACGCAATTGGCTCAAGAGGAACCCCATATCTTAGGTGATCATGGTCAATTGTATCATATGTTGTTGAATCTCTCTATCAATGCCAGAGATGCTATTTTGGCGAAGAATGCAAAGCAACCCGGCAGGATCTTGCTAAAAATAGAAGAAGCTGATGATGAGCTGGTGAGGAGCAAATTTGCCGCTTCCCCCACAAAAGAATATTACTGTCTTTCTATTCAAGATAATGGAACCGGCATGGAAGAAAAAACGAAGTCTCGTATATATGAACCATTATATAGTACCAAGCCGAAAGGAAAGGGAACAGGTTTGGGCATGTCTGCTGTGATGAGTATTATAAACAGTCATAATGGATTTATAGATCTGGAAACCGAGGTAGGCAAAGGCACAAGCTTCTATATCTATTTTCCCAAAACGAATGAAAGAGAAGCAGAAACTAAGCCCGAGAAAGAGAAGATAATCAAGGATATGGAAGCGACTGTTTTATTGGTCGAAGATGAAGAGATGGTTGCCGAATTAATGGTAGAGATGTTGGAAGACAAAGGTTTGAGAGCAATGATGGCAAAAGATGGAGTAGAAGCTTTGAATATCTATCGAAAAAAATGTCATGAAATTGATGTGGTGATATTGGATATGGGGCTTCCCAAGTTGTCCGGAGAGATTGTTTTCGATGAGATGAAAAAGATAAACAGCGATATCATCGCACTGCTGGCAACCGGATACATAGATGATGATATGCAGAAAAAGCTATCTCAATCCGGCATGAAAGGTTTCATCCAAAAACCATATCGAGAAGATGAGATCATCAATAAAGTGATAGAGGTGTTGTCTTAGATAGCTGATTCTTGACAAAAATACTATCATATCAAAAAAGTTCTCAAAAAGGGAGGGATTATGAAAACTTTATTATTGGTTTTTGTATCGTTTTTTTTATTAATCGGATGTGAGAGTAACAAAACTACGGAACCGGAGACGGGAATGGGAATGTTGGAAATGTATATGACTGTATGGAACGCTTACGGTGAGGATTTTGGCAAAGTGGCTAACATACCGGCAAATCCGAAACAGGTATATACTACCGAACTGATCAATATCAGACATTTGATCCCCGAGATCCAGGTGACCACCGATGAAATTGAAGCGGGAGTGGCTGCCAATTCGGTGGATTGGATCACTATCTATCAGTCGGATGAGGAAATGCTCCATACCGACAGAGAGGTAAGTATCGAGATCCCAACCGGTGATTACAGAGGTATCCGTATAGTACAGAGAAATCTGATGTATTGGGTATGTACTAACGATGGTGATGTGATCGAATTTCCCAGTTTGAACGATAATGAACTGGCACCGGAAGAACTACTGGTAAATACTTTTGGTGAAGAAGGGCTCTACGAAATTGATGGGGAAGGCAATTTTTATCTCTATCACGATGGTGAAAAACTGGGGACTTTTGAAATTCTGCCGGGCTCTAATACAAAAGTGACTATGCGACTCAATATCCAGACCATAGATTGGCACGATAACGATGGCAGTGGAGATTGGAGCTATGGAGATGAGCTTTCCAACTGGACTCTACCCGAAGGTATCGAAACTATGAGCGATTTTATTGTGGAGTATTATTAGGAGAGGAAGAAAAGCAGGTCAATAATTCCGAAATACTATGGACATCGAATTTCATTATTACATTACCTATCTTATCGCTGTGAAGGCTGGCTTTGATGTGAAACAGGCAGCACTTCTAGCATATTCCAGTCAGTATGTCGATGATAATGATATTCTCTTCGAGGTCAGTGCCGATACCAACCAGTGTTACCAAAATTATATCAGCCAGACGATGAACATTCTCAAACCGAAGCTCAAACTGTTCAGAATCTATCCAATCTTCCATTTTATCCCCGGCGAACCACTGGCTGATTCTACCAGACGAAAAGATGGAAAACTACACTATCTGAATACCACACCCGATAGCAAGAATGCTCGGAAGATTCTGAATTTGGCTTTACTAAGTGGGGACATTTATCGGGTCGGGATTGCTGCCCATGGCTATGCGGATAGCTGGGCGCATCAGAACTTTGTAGGTTATTATGATGAATTCAATACAATAAAAAAGAACATCCTCAAGCGCATAAAACCGAGAATCGGTCATGCCGGAGCGGGACACAAACCGGACAGAGTCGGGCTAAACTGGACAGATTATCGCTTGGTACGTTCACTGAGGGATATCGATAATAACAAGAGATTTTTGCAGGCAGCAGCATCTATGTTCGATGTATTTCGTAAATATTTGCAACCAGATTGTTCGCAAGAGAGATGCTCTAAACAACGAGATGACCTGATCGCAGACCTCAGTCAAGCCATCAGTACAGATCTTAGCAGAGAGGAAAGGATATCTGGCTATAGAAAATTGGCAATAGCGGACAAATATGGCGGAGAGCAACTAAAAGATTACGACATGGATACTTGGATGAACGAAGCTGTGAGCGAGAATGTAAGAGGATTTCGCATCAGAAGCAAAACCAAAATTCTCAGATTTATCAAAAACAAGATCGCGGGAGCATTCAAACCTATCAAAGATACATACACCTGGAAAGATGAGCAAAATTATCAAAATACAAACTGGTACAAATTCCAAGAGGCGGTGAAAGCGCATCAAAAAGAAGCGGGTGATTTTCTGTATGATACCGTCTTTCATAAACTGGAATTGGAGAATTGGTAACAAAGGAGGGATAGTGGGAATGGAACAAATCCAAAAAAATATTGAAGATTCATTTAGAAAGCAAGTTCAAAGCGATGTGAAGCTAAAGAATGCCTATCTGTTGGCAGATTCGGATAAGCTGGGAATCCATATTGGCGTTGCTGAAGGTACTAGCGGAGACAAAAAAGCAAATATCAAACAACCGAACTATATGGCAAGTGTGGGCAAACTCTTTACCGCCACACTCATCGGGATTCTCTATGAAAAAGGAAAATTAGCTTATGGTGATAAACTGGATAAATATCTGGATGAAGAGCTTTTGGATGGATTGCATGTTTTCAAAGGGATAGATCATAGCGGCGAGATCACGGTAGAGCAATTGTTAAATCATACCTCCGGTCTATACGATTGCTTTTGGCCTCTGTTTGAGAAGCTTCGTGACGATCATAGTTTATCTCTTAGCCCACGAGAAGCATTAGAATGGGGTAAGCAGCATCTTAAACCGCTAGCACCTCCGGGGAAGAAGTTCAGTTATTCCGATACGAATTATTATCTGCTGGGATTTATCATCGAAAAGATTATGGGGCTTCCTTTTCATGAAGCTCTAAAGGAGTATATTTTCAGACCATTGCAGATGAATAATTCATATATGCTTCATTATTCTGAGCCATTAGAAGATACTGAATATCCGCTGGCGAATTTCTATGGTCATGGGATAAATTTTACAGAGGTCAAAGGTCTTGCCGGTATCGATTATGCCGGTGGGGGAGTGGTGGCACCGATGCATGATCTTCTGAAATTTATGAAAGCTTTGGTCGAGCATAAGATAGTTCAAAAAGAGACACTCGAGCAGATGAAAGATGATACCGAAACATTCAGTTTGGGTATAGGCTATGGCTACGGAATCTGGAAATTCAGAGCTGTGCCGCTTCTTACTCCCAAAAAATTTACTTGTTGGGGGGTGGCAGGAGTGATCGGCGCTTTCATGTTTTTCCATCCCGGATCGGAAGCTTATATTATCGGCAATTTCAATGATTTATCATACAAAAGCAAAGCGCTGAGATTTATGTTATTGAAAGTGATCAAACAATTGGGCTAAATGGAAGTTGAGGGGAAAGATGTTATATATTAGATTTAGTTTGTTCTTTTCACTGGTTCATCTGGTTTGCTACATTATTGCCGGTATCATCGATCTCAGATTAGCCAAAAAAATGTATGTAGGAAAGGATAGACTATACAGAGCGTTTTTCAGAGATATGGAAGATCCCAAGCAGAGCTTACGGATTGCAAAATTACTGATTCCGTCACAATTGCTGAGAGGGATACTGATGTCAGTCGTACTTTATCCGGTTTTGCCGTTTTTATTCGGTCTCTCTTTTGGGATGCGATTTCTTTTTCTCGCCGGAATGATGTTTGTATATGCAGATTTCTGTAGCGCAATTCCATTTTCCAATACGATCGAGGGGATAGTGTATCTAAAAAAAGAGTTCGTCGAGAAACGGATGTTTTGGACGATACAATTGGAAGCAATTATCTACAGTATCCTATTCGGGCTTTTATCGGGATGGTTGTTGTTCTGGTAAGATGAATAAAGCTTCTCATACTTAAAACTAAGAAGCAGAGTATGCTAGGTTGAGGGTGTGTGATAGGAAAACTACAAAGGATGGAGGAGAATAATGGATTATCGTTTGAGAATGTTTAAATTAGCAGAAGAAATTTTGGACAATCGTCTATCTAAGTATAAGGATAATTGTCCAAAGAATATTACAGATCTTTTTTTTATTGAAATTGAAAAGGATGAGAAATTGCTAAAAGAATATAATGCTCTCGCAAAAATGAAAGACAAACATACATTAAATTCCCAACTTGGAAAAGTCATAACAAAATATTGGAATCTAAAAAATAAGGGGGAGTGTTCAAAACCGAAGAGTAGTTTGATTAATTATTACGAGAAGCACTCCAATTAATCCGGTTTATATAACTCTAACCCGCATGAAATTAAAAAGGTTGTTAAGTGCCGGTTATAATAGGCATGATCTTAGAATTAGCTTGTATTGACGATGATGTCTTTCCAGATTGGATTTCATTTTGTTAGGGCAAATCATTATTCGCTATTACCCT
The DNA here is from genome assembly GCA_964433675.1 of uncultured Candidatus Cloacimonadota bacterium. GTDB lineage: Bacteria > Cloacimonadota > Cloacimonadia > Cloacimonadales > TCS61 > CAYSSJ01. The sequence goes on along the minus strand of CAYSSJ010000006.1, from coordinate 68 downwards.
CCACAATCCTTATAAAAATGGTACATCCGTAGGGACTCGAACCCTAGACCCGCTGATTAAGAGTCAGC
>CAYSSJ010000005.1:47037-143585 GCA_964433675.1 uncultured Candidatus Cloacimonadota bacterium | reverse complement strand
ACTATTACTATTTATTCTGAATTACATCCCAAACTTCGGTTCTATTATGGCTTCTGTCTTCCCAGTTCTCGTCTGTCTGGCACAATATGGCATAAGTTGGCGGCTGTTCTTAGTTGCCGGGCTTCTCTTTGCTCTGCAGATGACTATAGGAAATCTGGTAGAGCCACGGGTGATGGGAACCGGATTGAAGCTCTCACCCATCATAATTTTGATATCGCTGATATTCTGGTATTGGGTGTGGGGACCTATCGGCATGATAGTAGCAGTACCGCTTACTGCTGCCATTAGTATCTCAATTCAAGATCTCGATTCATTCAAAGTGGTCTCTTCTATAATGAAAGGTGCCGAATAATGTCGCTCCGAGTACATCATATAGTTCCACATAGTTTAGCGGATGATTACGGCATCAAGCCAAACTATACTATCAAAGCTATCAATGGTAATGTAATCAATGATTTTTTGGATCTCTATTATCATAGCAGCGATGATGAGCTGGAAATAGAATGTGCTACTGACACAGGTGAACCGATAACTTATCATCTATATCAACAATGGAACTCGCCACTTGGCATTGAGCCCGAACCGCATATCTGCCGCCCCTGTATCAATGACTGCATATTTTGCTTTGTTGATCAAATGAGACCTGGCTTGAGAGAAACTTTGTATATCAAAGATGATGACTATAGACTCTCTCTTGCCTTTGGTAATTTCATTACTCTGACCAATCTAAACAGCAAAGATTATGACAGGATCATCAATCAACACCTCAGTCCTCTATATATTTCGGTTCATACTACCAATCCAAGCTTGCACAAAAAAATGTTGAGATATAAACATGACTTTAGCATCGATAAGGCTCTGAGTATCCTATCGGAAAACAACATCGAACTACATACCCAAATTGTGGTGGTTCCGGGATACAATGATGGTGAAGAATTAGTCCGAACGCTACAAGATCTTACTAGTGACAGGCTCAAAGTTGCCTCGGTTGGGATCGTACCGATTGGTTTGACCAAATTCCGAGATAAAGAATTGAACTTAGATCCGATTTCTCCCCAAAATGCTACTGAGATTCTGGATCTAGCAAAAGATTTTCCTAAAACCTACTGCTCGGATGAATTCTACATACTCGCTAACAAGCCTTTCCCACCGGAAAACTCTTATGACGGCTATCCGCAATTGGAAAACGGGATTGGAATGTGTAGATTGTTGATCGAAAATTGGATGGCAAATCGGAATAGGTTTGTCCGTTATCTGAAACGCAATAAGCAGAAGCTCTTGTTTGTAACTGGCACATTATCTTACCATTTGATCTCGCAATTAGCAGCCGAGATAAATGGATATTTCAAAGAAAGTCTGGTTCGGGTAGAGAGTGTGAGAAACGACTTTTTCGGTGAATCGGTAACTGTAACGGGACTGCTGACCATAGGAGATATAAAAGCACAGATCTCAGCGAAGAAAAATGAAATTGTAGTTCTGAGCAGCAGTATGTTCAATGATAACGATCTCAGCTTGGATGATGTTTATAAATATGATCTTCGCAATGTATTAAAATCAGATATAATGATCATCGAAGAAGATTTTTATAGCTGGGAGCAGATCTAAGGTTTCCAATCACCAACGTCTGTCTCGGTAACTACTACTCCCCCAGCTGTATGGATCATACTGTCTGTACTCGAAGATGATTCTGGTATTATCACTCGGATTATACTCGAGAGAGAATTCGGGAACTATCTGAGAAGTGTTATCTTCGTTCCCACTAAACATTACACCGCTATCGTGCGACATAGTTCCAAAATTAAGAAAATTGAGATCGACATTGAGTTTTAATTTTTCGCTGATCTTGTATCTAAGGTGATTGGTATAGCGCGATTGATAAAATCCTTCCCCGGAAGAAGATGCGCCGGCTGAGAAAGAGATAGAATGATTAATATCCAAATTGTCTAAATTGATGACACTCGGCTGCTGAAATCTGGATCGCAGTAAATCCGGATTTATAAATGTACTGCCCTGAGCAAACAGAAGTGCAGCTGCGCTCATTAGCACGATGACTATTATTATCTTTCTCATCTTTCCACCTCCAAAGTCATATTCTCATCATGTATAATATATGTCAATAAACTCTTTTGGAAAACTTTTTATTTTCCAGAGACTCGATTTGTTTTTTCGTCAGTTTATCGAATCTGCTTTCCAATTCTGATAGCTGATGAATACAATCATCGATAGATCCGTTATTTTCTATGACAAAATCCGCTTTTTCCCTCTTGTATTCATCGGGAAGCTGTGAATTAATCCTCTTTAATGCCTCGTCTTCATCAATCTTATCTCTTCTCAACAAACGCTTTAGTTGCACTTTTTTTTCTGCTGAGACACTGATGACATAATCGAAACAAGTCTCGATACTGTTTTCGAACAGAAGTGGAATCTCGAAGATCAAGATCTTCTCCCTACTGGTTCTGACAATCTCACTCATCTTTTTCCGTATTTGTGGATGTATGATAGCATTCAATTGCGCCAATTTCTCTTTGCTGCTAAAGACCTGCTGAGCCAATTTTTTTCTGCTCACCTCATCATTATCGAAGACATCATCTCCAATTTTTCTGCGGATCTCTGTTTTTACTCTCTCATTTTTGAGGCATTCATGTCCGATCCTATCAGCATAAATCAGACGATAGCCTTTTTTCTCGAACCAATCTGAGACTAGCGATTTCCCACTGGCAATTCCGCCGGTGATAACTATCAACAGAGGTCTATCATTATTGGGTAGCATCTTTGATAAACTGTGATAACTCATCTATGCTAATATCGGATAATATTTCACCGCTTCGAGCTACAGAAATCCTACCGGTTTCCTCGGATACTACTATCGAGACAGCATCACTTTGTTCTGTCACCCCAATAGCAGCGAGATGTCTGGTGCCGAATTTCTGTGCATACTCCACTTTCTCCGAAAGGGGTAGCACTACTTTTACCGCATAGATCCTAGCATCGCGGATGATTATGGCACCATCGTGTAAAATTGCCTTATTGTTGAAAACAGTTAGCAAAAGTTTTACAGAGATCTGAGCATCAATGATTTCGCCGGATTCGATGAGGTCATTCAGTTTATTGTTCCTCTCTATCACTATCAGAGCTCCGATCTTCCGAAAAGACATTATCGAAATTGCATTCAACAGCGGCGAATAGATCGATTTTTGTGGATTTTTGAAAAGTGATTGCCAGCTATGCATATGAGCCATTTTATTCAAGAAATTCCTGATCTCAGGTTGGAATATTATAATAAATGCCAAAAGCCAATTATCTCTTATCGTTCTTAAAAGAGAGGACATCATTTTCAGTTCCAGAAGGTTGGCTATGGAAAACATAATGATGAAAGCGACGATGATAATGATGATCTGAATACTACCTGCTCGTTTGGACATGACGAAAATACGGTAAATTAAGCCAGCAATAAGCAGAATATCAATTATATCAGCAAGTCCAGGTATCAGAAAATTCATACGGCATCCCAAATCATTTCCATCGTTTGCAAAAATTGTTTATGTTCTTTCACATCATGAACACGAATAAAAGAAACTCGATTGATAAAAGCGATAGCGGTAGTCGCCAGACTTCCCGAAAGCCTCTCTTCCGGTGCTGAAGGATAGATCTGATTGATGAATCTCTTCCGTGATGCGCCTACCATTACCGGCACTCCGAATTCATGAAATACAGAGAGATTTTTCATAATGATCATATTGTCTTTGAATCGTTTTCCAAATCCGATGCCCGGGTCAATGATAAGGCGGTGCAATGCTATCCCATTTTCTATACAGTAAGCTATGCGCTGGCGGAAAAAAGCGAGGATCTCACCGATTGTATCTTCATAATGAGGTTCTTTTTGCATATCCTTGGGAGTACCTTTCATATGCATGAGAACTATCGGCACATCCGCATTGTTGTGCAAAACAGATAGCATACCATCGTCAAATCTCAGTGCACTTACATCGTTTATAATACTAGCTCCCGCCCGTAAAGCTTCTCGCGCAACTTCCGCTTTGGTGGTGTCGATAGATATTGGTATATCAGCGTAGTGACTGAGCTTCTCGATCACCGGTATTACACGCTTAAGCTCCACTTCACTGCTTACTCGCTCTGCTCCGGGTCTGGTCGATTCTCCACCAATATCAATAACATCGGCACCGGCTTCTACCAATTCCAATCCATGCTCAACAGCGGCATTTTCATCAAAATACTTGTTGCCGTCCGAAAAACTATCCGGCGTTACATTCAAAATCCCGAATAACTTCACCTTATCCAGATTCAAGCCATAGTTTTTGCACGCTAATACTTTTATTATAACCTCCTACTTCAACTCATATCTGAATGTGATAAAGCCAGATTGGACAATATCGGATTGGATCGGATTGAATCGCCACTGGCGAATTGCCTCGATACTAGTTTGTTCCAGAACCTGATCGGCTTTTTGAACTAGAACGATATTTCTCACACTACCATCCGGAAGGACATCGAATCTCAGTTTGACACTCGCACTTCTCTGTAACCCTTCGGGATAAGCGGGGATCACCTTGTTTAGCACACTGCGATGAATAATCTCACCTTCGAGAGTGTACATCTCATCTCCACCGGCACTGGTAGATAATCTATCCGAGAGATCGGAGAGATAATCCTCACCCGAAGGTACCAAGGGCTCATCTTCCATACGGATACTCTCATGTGCAATGGGAGACTCGGATAATTGACTCTGTGCTCTGGTATGTACTCCCACTCTATCATCCAGATCTACTCTGTTGAAAGCCGCTTTATCGTGTCTTGGTTGATAGATCGGCATATCACTTTCCGAGATAGCTTTTGGCAGGTCAACTCTATCCGGTATGATACTGCTACTTCTACCTTCGAATGCAGATCTTCCACTAGTTGGCGCAGCTGGTGAGGGTGCAATTCGCTCTTGATTATTACTCGGGGAACTGAATCCGAACTCCATGATCTCAATCTGCCGATAAACCGTAGGTGGCAGAATGGTAAAGGAGATAAAAAGGGCAAGCAATATCAGACCGGCATGAAGTGCCAATGATATCAGAATTGCCGTTTTTTTGTTATTCAGCATCGATCGTCCTAGTAATCTCAGTTGCAATAAAGAATCTATTTGTGCCGGATAATTTCGCTGTATCCAGCAGGCGAACGACTTTTTTCAGAGCGATCTCTTGATCGGCACGAACCACTACTACCTGCTGCGGATCATCAATTAGCCGTTGGTTCAATACTTCAGCCAGATTATCCCATGTTACTTGCGTATTATCTACAAAGAGCTGATCATCATGGGTGATCGTTAGAGATATATTGCGGGTAAACTCATTTTGCTGAGAACTGGATGCTGGCAGATCTACCTTGATACCGGAATGAGTGATAAAACTCGATGAAATCAGCAAAAAGATCAGAAGTAGAAAGATGACATCCGCAAAAGAGATTAGCGCAACAGAAGATATCCTCTTTTTCTTTAGTTCTATTTTCATTGTTTCTCCATCATCTTATGCTGTTTTTCCGGTTAATTCTTTGGATATTGATCAGAAACTCACTACTATTCTCTTCCAGATCTTGCGCTATCTCTTCTACCCTACCAACTAAATAATTGTAGAATAAAATGCAGATGATACCGACAGTCAAACCTCCGACTGTGGTCAACAAAGCTTCCCATATACCACTGGCAAGCAGAGTGATATCCACTCCTCCGCCGGTTTCACTGATGCGCATGAATACTTTTACCATACCGGTTACAGTTCCCAAAAAACCTACCAAAGGCGCGATAGCTGCAAAAGTGGCGAGTGTGCCCAGATTTTTCTGAAACTTATGTACTTCCTTTTTTACAGAAAATTCCACAATTTCTTTCAATTCTTCGTATCTGCTACCCATCATATCAAGAGCACGAGTAAGAACCCGGGCGAAAGGGGTGTTATCCTGCTGCTCGCAGGTTTGAATTGCTTGTTCTGCTTTGTTATCTGCCAGTTTACCATAAATATCCTGCAGTAGCTCATCTTCGCTCTTTTTGGTCTTTTTCAAAAGCAGCAATCTCTCTATAATTATAGCGATAGCGATTATCGAGATGATCAACAATACGATCATCAAAAAGCCTCCGCGAGATGCTATGGCAAGCATATTTGTCTCTGTTGGCATCGTTGTTAATATTACCGGGTTCATTTATCCTCCTCAATTCTTTCTGAATATGTTTATAAAATACTTATACCCCCATTATTGTCAAATTACTTTTCGCTTTGTCCCTTCTTTTTTTTATCTCAACCAATCTCGGATCGGTTTGTGAATGTAAAAAAAGGGAATTCTTCCTGAAAATTATTTTGACAGCTTAATAGATGAAAAAAAGAGTGAAAGAGAAAGGAGATGAGTATGAGAGCTAATTATTGGGGCAAGTATTTTGGGTTTTCTACATTTGGAGAAAGCCATGGACCTGCTATTGGCATATTGATCGAAGATATAAGACCCGGGGTAGAATTCCCGTTCGATAGATTGAGAACATTATTGGCAGAAAGACGTCCGAAAAACAGATATGACTCTGCCAGAAGCGAAGCCGATGATATCTCTATCTTATCCGGCATTTATGAAGGTAAAACCACCGGCATGCCGATCTGTCTGCTCATTCACAACACAGAACAAGATCCTGACATATATGAAAGAATCAGAGGGATATTCCGACCGGGGCATGCAGATCTGACATACTTCAAGAAATTCAAAATCTACGATCATCGTGGTGGAGGTAGAGCTTCCGGCAGAGAGACTGTGGCAAGAGTAGCTGCTTCTGCACTAGTAGAAAAGATGCTCGGAGATATCGAAATTTCTTGTTATCCTATTCAGATTGGCAAGATCAAAGCTGCACAGATAGTTCATGATTTCAAAAATGAGCTTAACTGGCCCGATCCTCACAGTTATAACCATCTTATCGACTACTTAGAAGAAATCAAAGCCAGCGGTGATTCTGTCGGAGGTATTGTAGAATGCATTAGCCAAAATGTACCTGCCGGTTTGGGAGACCCTGTTTTTGAAAAATTGGATGCAAACTTAGCCAAAGCATTACTCTCCATCGGCTCTATCAAAGCAATTGAGTTTGGCTCCGGTTTTAATTTGGCAGAAATGACCGGCTCACAAGCTAACGACCAGATAGATAAGGACGGATTCAAAAGCAATCATGCCGGTGGCATTTTGGGCGGTATAAGTACAGGACAACAAATAGTGATAAGATTGGCAGTAAAACCAACTCCCTCGATATCACTACCACAAAATACCCGCAATATCTCAGGTGATAGCTGTAAATTGGAATTGGAAGGACGTTTTGATACCTGCATAGTTTTTCGTATCCTCGCAGTTGTCAAAGCCATGGTCAAATTAGTATTAGCAGATGCGATTGCTCATCAGAGCCTGATCGAGGATAAAAATCTCACCCTCTCCGATCTGAGAGAATCTATAGATAAACTAGATGAGGATATCTTGCTGGCTCTGTATAGAAGGCAAAAGCTGGCAGAACAAATCGGACTTCTGAAACAAACTGAAAATATGAGAATCGAAGATAAAGAGCGAGAAAAAGAGCTGCTGAAAAATATCCGAAAAATTGGCGATACCTATTCATTGAACCCGGAATTTATCTCTTCTTTGTGGAAACTAATTATCTCTGAAAGTAAGAGAGTGCAATGATCGTTCTCTCTCTTCCCTATCTACCGAATCTTAAGCTAAAAAAATCTTATGCTAAAACAACTACCCACATAGAATACCGGCTCGATTATCATTCGGACCCTTTTTCATTGCCGGGAAAATACATCGGCGAAAACAGTATTCTAACTCTCCGCTCGGTAAAAGAAGGTGGGAGCTACTTACTCTCCAATCAGCAAAAATTAAACTTTTATGCCGATTGCATCAAAAAGTATAATTGTCTGGTTGATTGGGAGCTTATGAGTTATGAACGCTCATCAATAAATCCGCAAAATTTGATAATTTCTTATCATCATGATCAAAAATATAAGCTCGATTTCGATGCTTTGATAAAAAAGCTTTCGGTCATAAAGGCAAAATTTTGCAAGCTTGTGTTACCAATAGACAGTTGGGAAGATTTCAGCAGTGTTTATGCTCTTTTGAAGAAAATTAACAAACCGGTATTATTTTGTGGAACTGGTAGATACGGTAAACTAAGCCGCGTTTTGTTTCCTCATCTCGGTGCCGTCGGTACTTATATAGGCGATGATGAATACAAAACCCATCCCGATCAGCTTACTATAAGTGAAGCGGAATTATATCGGCTAAATTCTATTAGTGATAAAACACTGTTAGGTGGGATTATCGGTGGCAAACAAGTTTATCATTCACTCGGATTAGATTTCTTCAACCGCTTTTTCGATGAAAACCATATCAACGCTCGCTACCTACCATTTCATCTCAATCGTTTTGAACAGATATTTGAGATGCTATCCGCTCGCCCAATTAGTAGCAAGTTTTTTGGATTCTCCGTTACTATGCCTTTCAAACAGCAATTGGCAGATAGATTCAATTCTGAGATTCCTCTTAACACATATATACCCAAAGATAATCTAACTAAAAATACAGATATAGATGGATTCGAGAAAGCTCTCGCTTATTTGCATGTCTCCGATGAAGATAGGATACTTATTGTAGGAAGTGGCGCCACAACCATCTCAGCTCTTGTTGCCTGTAAAGGTCTGCATACTTTTCTAACCGCTAGAAAATATCAAAAAGCAGTAGAGATAGCTAATGATCATCAAGTTGAATTCATTGAACCGGAAAAAGTAAAAAACCATGTTTTTGAGATTGTCATCAATTGCACACCCATTGGGATGCAGAGAGAAGATTTTATCGAACTAACCGGTATCAGAAATTTTGCCAAATTTATAGATCTGCCCTACACTTGCGGTGATACTCCTATTATCAGCTATTGCAAAACCAATCAGTTCCCACATGTAGATGGTAAGCTGTTTTGGCAATGGCAGGCAAGAGCCCAGCTGCAATGCTTTCTTTCTGCCATATCAGATTTGCAGAAACTCAGATGAGATCTAATTTATCAAGCTCTTGAGAAAACAAAGTTTTCTATTTACCGGTGGGATCGATTTTGAGCTCATAGAATATTTGATTCGTGCCGCTGCCATAATAATTTTCCACAGCCAGTTTACCATGCTCCTCGATAAGCTCACCTAAACTATCGTTGGTAACTATCTGATATCCGCAAGATTCGAAAAAGCGCTGTGAAGGTTTATTGACCGTTTCCACCGTCGCAGTTATCCGTCTGCAGCCTTTTTGCTTCGCTATGCTTATCGTAAATTCCATGATCTTTTTGGCTATCTTTTTACCTCGCTGAGCGGGATCTACACCAAGCTGCCAGATAAAGAATTCATCACTGTCCGTCTGAGATACAAACCCAAGCAGGAAACCAACGAACTCACCATTTTCGATAGCAACGGGGATAGAGTTGCCAAAATAGCGGATCATGATCTTGTAGAAATGGGTCGGATGTTGAACTATCCCCTCTATTTTCCCGATCAATTTGTGCAATTTCCGATAATCATCAACTAATGCTTCTCTGATTTCCATAATAATGCTCCATCAATTTTTTCGTTCCAATATCTTTGCGATGATAGAGGTCCTTACCTCTGATATATTCCAGACATTCCTCACATTTTTCATTCGCAGTTTCTATATCTTCTGCTGTGGTAGTAACTGCAAACAATCTTGGACTCGGTTCATACAGATTTTCACCAACATTAAAACAGGACTGATATAGTGTTCCTCCTAAGCGTTCGATAGCTTTTTTATCGATCTCCAATTTTATCGGCTTCTTGCCAGGAGTAGGGAATCCCGGTGGGACGACATATTTGCAAACTGTCGCTTTCTGTTTGTAGGAGACCGGCAACTTATGAAGCGTTCCGTTTGCTATTGCCATACAGATCTCGGCTAGATCAGTTTCCAAAAGTGGTATTATATTGAGAATCTCAGCATCGCCCGGTCGGACATTGATCTCTATGAGCTTCACTCCCTTTTCGGTCATCATAAACTGACCGGTAAGAAAACCTTTGTAAATCGCCCCATTTTCTTGTTCCATAATGTACAATATCTTACGGAGCGTATCTACTGCTTTTTCATAAGTAGTTCTGGATAAAAACGGCAATAAATGGTTAGCATCGCTGTAGGAACCCATTCCGGGGGTGTTCAAACCTCGTTCTCCTTCATAGAGCATTTTGTAATCTCTCACCGCTGGCATAGCGGTTAGGCTCTTACCATCCGAAAAAGTTTGTAAGGTAAATTCTTCACCGTCGAGTTTTTCTTCGATGATCAGATGTGGTAAGCCTCCTACACAAAGATCGAAGATATGGTCTATGTATTCCAACGCCTCTTCTTTGTTCTCCAATTGTTTGCCCATCACTTTAACACCATCACCTTCGGTAACTCCCGCAGGTTTGATGGCATACTCCAAGTCCGATTCCATGAGATATCGGCGCGCTTTTTGCCTATCTTCAAATACCCTGAAATCCACAGCTGCATCAAAGTTGTGCTTTTGTAATAATCTTCGCAGGAATACTTTGTCACCTTCCAAAATGCTGCTGGTTTTACCGGCACCTGCTGCCGGAATACCTTTGGCTCTTAGATCGTCTGTAACGCCTGTCTTTAGAGACATCTCCGGCGTTACTACCACCATATCGACTTTTTTTTCGAGAGCATATCGCTCTATTTCTTCCTTGTCTTTGATATTATCTAATTTGTAATCATCTGAAAGTCTGACCAAAGAACCGTTTTCTTTGTCCATCAAAGTGTAGAGTTTTAGTTTGCTGTTTCGTTTCAATCCCATTGCAATTGCGTGAGTTTTCCCCCATCTTCCTACTAATAAAACCTTCATCATATCACCTTCCCTTCACTTATTCATTATTACCGACCTTTTCGCGTCCAGTTACTTTTCTCGCTCATGAAACTTCACTAACTTATAAGTTAAGGCTTCGTCATTATTAAACAAGAATTATTTTCTTTTTTCTTAATATCAAATAGGCTAAGATATTTTTCAGCAAATTCTACTTTTTGTAAAGATACAGTTTCCCATGTTTGGGAATAGAGAAGTAGGGACCGACAAAACCTCGTTTTTTCAGTTCTATTCTCAAATTTTTCAACACTACTGCATGACTGACCAGCAGAACATTTCTGTTTTCGGTTAGAATGCTATCCAAAAAATCTCTGATCCTCTGCTTAAGTTCGGATTTGCTTTCTGATAAAAAATGATGGGTAGCCAAAAAAGAGAGTTTAGAGAAAAACATCCAAACTAGGAAAGGGAGTTTGATATCTTGTTTGAAATCTATTTTGGGCGTCATTTCTCTAAGTTTATCCGTATAAATGATCTCCCCATAAAAAATAGCTTTTGCTGTTAATTTGGCTCTTTTAAGGTCGCTGGCATAGCATTTATCCCAATCAGATTCATTGGTATGAACCGATAGTTGTTTTACATCCGAATTACTAAAGCTCGAGTACCATTGTTTCAGACTTTGACTACTCATAGCCCCTATTTCAGGTTGTTTGATATCTACCGGAAAATGTCTGATAATGCCGATTTTCATAATGGTTTTCACTCTCTTTCCTCACTAAATATAACCTTGTAGGAACTTCTTCCTCAAATCATTATCGAATTTTTCGATTGCATATCTCAGCATAGTTCTCGGCATAGTTTTATAATGCTTTCGCAAAAATTGTAGCTCCACCTTAAAATCACGATTCCCGATCTCTCTCAACATCCACCCGACCGCTTTATGAATCAGATCATGTGGATGGTTAAGTAAAAGCTTTGCAATTTTGAGTGAGTCGGAATAATCATTTTGTTTGATAAAATAGAAAGTCGCTATCATCGCAATTCGCTGATGCCAAAGATTTTCTGACTCTGCCAATTGATACAAAATTGACCGCTCTTTATCATATAAAAAAGCTCCCAAGAGTTTATAGGCAGAAGAATCAACCAAATCCCAGTTATCAACTCGATCCAGATTATGCAGATAGAAATCGATCAGCTTTTGCTGCTCCTGCTCCTGCTTGGTTTTTACGAATTTTTGCACAAGGATAAACAATGCCGTAAGACGATATTCATGTATCTCGGCATTTATCAAGTCAGATAGTTCTTTCATGCTGATTTTTTGATAATACCGTTTAGCAACTTTTCTTTGATTCGGCACTGATACGCCGATGAATATATCTCCTTCAGCATAACCGCCCGGAAAAGTCTGAAAGAATTTTTGCAGAGTCTTTGCTTTCTCTTCGTCTGACAATTTATATAATTCACTTTTTATCAAGCTATTACACTCCATAACCACTCCCAATTATCATATATATTCTACTTAAATAAAAGATGTTTGTTTGTCAACATTTTCACTTAATGCTGAGATAGTGAGCCTTTCTTTACTTTTTAATAAAATAGGAATCGGGCAGGAATATATGAACCCCTGCCCTATAGTGTGATTATTTCATCAAGAGCATTTTCTTGATCTGGGAGAAATCGGAAGTGCTCATCTGATAGAGATAAACACCGCTTGCTACCATTCTGCCTCGATCATTTCTTCCATCCCATACCACTGTATGATAGGATGCCGGAAGTTCACTGCTGAGCAGTTCTCTTACTTTCTCACCTTTGATATTATAGATCACGATTTCCACCTTATTATTTTCATGGAGAGAGAAGCGGATGGTTGTTTCCGGATTGAACGGATTGGGATAATTGTTGTCCAATCTGGTTACTGCAGGTATCAGATCATCTGCGCTGGTTACCTCTACTACTACTTCATTGGAAGCTCCGGACTCATATCCACCTTCATATAGCGCCGTTACATAGTAGGTATATACTTCGCCCATCACGCCTGTATCATCTGTATAATTCTCTTCTTCTGTAGTAGCTATGATCATATCATCGCGATAAATATGATAACTGGTCAAAACTATGCCTGTATCCGGCGCATCCCAGTCCAGAATTACATCGCCATAACTAACGCTGTAATTAAGGTTTTCGGGAATCGGTAACACGACTGTAACTTCGACACTGTTGGAAGGTTCAGACACTCCCAGATCATAATTAGCTTCTAAGAAATAAGTATATTGTCCACTATTCATATTCTCATCGACAAAACTAACCTGTTCGGGATCCTCACCTTCATGGATGACTTGCATATTCCGATAGATCGTGAAGCCGATAAGGGTAGCTTGCGGGCGACCCTCTTTTACTTTGCTGCTTTGTGTGTCACTAATCATCGGCATACGTGAGCGGGTCACTCTGTTTGCAATCTCCGGAAGATCCCATGTTAGATGCACATTATTATCCTCGAGATTTGCAGTTAGGTTTTGTGGCGGTTGAAGCACAAAAGTCTCTTCCAAGAAAAAGTCAACCGTAGTAGCAATAGTTTCGGTTACCTCGACATTTTCTACCGTAACGCTCTCATAACCGCTCAGAGAAGCTTCCATGGTATATGTGCCCGGAGGCAGGGGAAGGATATATTCGCCATCACTGTCGGGATAGGTGGTGTAGTTATCTGCGGAGATCTCTACTTCTTCTACATTACCGCTTCCTCCTGATAAGGTTACAGTTCCTACTACAAAGCCCATAGAGGCACCTTCACCACTACCGATGACCACATCATCTACACAATACCAGTTGATGTTCCAAGAATCACCATCGAAAGTCCAAGCCACCTGAAACTCTGCAGAACCAACATCATCATTGGATATTGATAGCTCTTCTGTGTCGGGTCCGAAATTACTTGATGGATACGTCTGAACGGTATTCCATGTATCTCCGCCATTGCTGGTAGTTTCCACTTTGATATTGTAACCACCGCTAAAATCGTTGTTATAATGTTTAAACTCTACATCCACACTTGTGTGTCCGAGAGTAGATAATGGTGGAGATATCAGGCGCTGAGTTCCATCCGATGATGGAGACCAATAAAATCTCGCTTCCGGCGCTTCTCCACCGGCATTATTGCTGCTATTCTGTTGCCAGTTTATGTTTCCGCCGGTAGATGTAGTCTGCCAACCGTCGGGAGGCCAAGTACCGGAGAAATCCTCTTCCAGAAATAGCGGTACTTGAGAAATCGGTATTGAGAATGTTCCGCTGGCTTCAAAGTTCAGATCGGCACTGAGTTCCCAATCTACCATAACAACATGTCCGATCGGAGTACTATCATCAGCAGTCACATTGAAAGAAGCAGTTCGAATAGTATTTCCGGGAAGCATACCGATGTTGTAGGTATCTGTATTCAAAGTTAGATATGCATCATCCGTACTAAGCTCCAGCACACCGCCATGAACACCCGCACCACCGATATTCTCGTAAGAGACGAGTATATCGGCAGTTTCACCCGGATCCAAGAGATTATTATCGCCATCATTTACAAATGTTGATACATATTCAACCTCAGGAGCGTGCAGCATTAGATTGAGATTAATATCCCATGTTTCTTCAGCAGTTTGAACTTGCATTTGTATCGGTGAATTATGTCCGTCCGGACAATCCTCTGCTATGCTTATGACGAATGGAGTTAGATTATTCTCTGAGGATCCACCGGCAATATTATTATAATTCGATTGATTACTATCTATAGTAATAAACTCATCCGTACTGCTAAGAGTAGCGGATACATTAGTTGCAGGACTCTCACCGATATTATTAAGCTGAACATAAAGATTGATATCTTCTCCATATTCAGCAATCCCGTTGCCGTTCGGATCGTCGATGATCATTCCACCGAGAACTATGTATGGTTCATCAAGTGATACCGGAGGTCCTGTAAATAGTATAGCCATTTCATTTGCCAACGGCTTGGCAGCAGTTGGATATCCGTTATTAAATGTATATTGCAACCCATCGGTAGCAGTTTCGTTGGCAATGCCAACAGTGGAATATAATCCTTGTTGAAATGTGTAGCCAAAACTTCCAGAATTTGTATTATTTATTATTTTATATTGAAATTTGATCTCACTATCTCCCAAAGTAGTCGGATAATGATTGGCATCATACAAGATAGCTTGGAAAGTTTCTTCATCATTTGTAAAATCATTCAACATCCGCGACCATTGTATGACAATATAATTATTATTTGCATCATAGTAATAAACCATATTTCCGCCACCCATTTTCAGGTCATCCCAAAATGGTGCGATAAGAGGATATGGTCCCATCGGACCTGGTATCTGCCAACTCATATAGTCTCGCATATCAGTTCCGCCGGGAGCTATCCAACCATTAGTACAGACCGTTATCATATCATACTCATCACCATAGAAACGTAAAGTGATGGGAAGGTCGATATCATGTATATCGCCCATATCTCCACTATCATACACTGGCAAAATAGTGCCTTGGCCGCCATAATTCGGATCTATCTCTATCCAGTCATACTCGGGTACTTGATAATAATCTGTATCACCACAATCATAAGCCCAATAGCCATAATCGTCCGGTCCGAGCGGATCTGTCACAGTTACTTCACCCACTTCCAACAGGAAAGAAACATTATCATCATAGCCATCGTTATTATAGAGATGAAGATTCATCATCACCTGAGTTCCGGGAAGCATATATGTACTGGCTGTAACTTCAAAGCGGTTTGAACTGTTCTGCAAACTTCCCCCTGCGGGAACAGTTCCGAAAAATCCGAAATCGTCATCCACTTCTATATTCGAATTATTAGTAGATAAAGTCGCATTCACACCTTGTGCAGCTACTGTGCCTAGGTTTTCCAATATTACTTCCAGTTCAGCCGTCTCTCCGGGATCGAGTATATTGTTGTTTCCATCAAACACTTCATATCCGGCAGCCCATAGACTGGCACCAGCAACTGTGATGAAGAGTTTGTCTTCCCAATCTTGTCCGGTAGCATCGGTTATTTGCACATCAAATTCGATGATGCTTCCACCCAAAATGTCGGGCGAAAATTCGACTAAGAAACCGGATGAAGGGGTGGAATTATCTCCTGAAGATATCATACCATAATCCACACTTGAATTTATGATCTCGACATTAGCATCAGAGCTACTGAGTTCGGCAGTTACACCGCTCACACTCATACTGCCGAAATTATGCATGGTAGCAATGATATCAACTGTTTCACCAGGATTAACTATGCCGTCTCCATTACCAACCGTGCTGCCACTATTATCGTCAATTATCTCGTAAGACTCTATATTTACGAATTGTTCCTGTTCACTTATTGTAAATTCACCCAGATGTGGTTTAAAGTTGTGTTTGGTTACTGTTAATTTGACAGTACCCGTATCTTGAGCATCTATAGGTAGAGTCACCATACCATTTTCGTCGGTATAATCACTGGCGAAGATCTCCTCATCACCCATCAAGGCAGTAACCCAAGCTCCTTCAACCGGTGTATCGTTAATACTTTGTACAGTTACTTCAAGATAGTTTGTCCCCAAAGCCACATTATCATCATACTCTATGGTGAAATCCTTTGGTAGTGCAGTCCATATCTTCATGCCCGGATCGCCCATCAAATTCGTCCAATAACTGAAATTCTGCACATAACTCGAAGCGGCTGGAGTAGTGCCAAAGTTATCATAGAGATTAACTTTACCACGATTCAAAGCTCCACCCATGTGATAGATATCATCCACAAATATACCATAAAAAATGCCCGCAGCAATTACATTGTTGAACATAGTATGAGTGTGCGGTGTTACGGTGCCAATAGCTGCTATCGCACCACGTGGATTTTGCGGAGTTCCAAGCTTGAACATCTTCTCGCTTACACCATCAGATGTCCCGGCAAAATTACCAGTATTACAGGTTAAAAAAACTGATACCGGTAGTTTCAGTCCATTGTTCAGATTATTAACTTCGTATGTAAATCCTGCCATGCCCTCGATACCTCGATAATTGAAATAACTCACACCGGAATCTATTACATTTCTCATCTGAGTTGAAGAAGGACTAGCACTATAAAGCTCAGTGAAGCTAAATTCCGGGTTATGATTTAACATCATATCCCTGACATGCATATTAAGATCGACACAAGACTGACCCGAGGGACTGGTATCCCCCACTAAAAGAGCTTTTTCGTACCAATCTGTACTATCCCAATATGGCTCCTTTTCATAATTTAAAATTTTGGTGATAATTGTTTGTAATTCGGTCAGATTATTATAAGAAAATCTACCGATATTCACATCGGGGAGGATATCGTTTCCCTCCAGCATTGTGTAATAGTGGTCGCCATAACCGGAAGCAATATGGTGGGTTGGCACGTGAAATGTGGCATTGGTACTTGCATTACCGGCAAGTAGGATAAACTCGGGTGGATTGTCCCAGGTATCATAAGCATTTTGAATATAGTTCTTTAATTGCGAAGAATTGCTGCCGGTATGAGATGTGCTAACCATCACCACTTCATAACCCATTTCTCTTTTCCAATTCGCCCATATATTTAGTGCCCCTTCTACTTGAACATTGGGTGGATGAACTACCAAGTAGCTTGGTCGTTGAAATTCTTCTCTTGTACTAAGCATATCGGAATTCAGAATAGTAGATTTATAAAATGACTGGAACGAACGGGATGCCTTTCTATCAGCGGAGCGCTGTGACAAAGTGTTTGCGCCACCTCTCCCGGTGGTAACCACTCTCAGTGAGATATCTCGTACGATATATAATTTGCGACTTTTTGCTTCATATCTAAACGGCTGAACACTCAGATTGACAACTCTTACACCACGCATGATAGCCGGCTCACCGATTACGACATTATCCAAAGGATATAGTCCGCCTTTGGAATAGTAATCATCATCAATAACAAACTCACTATTGGTAGGTTGGCTTTCTATCTGCAATTCTTGCTGTGGATAAATTCGCACATCTTCTATGATCTCTTCTTCGACAGACAAGATCTCTATTTCCACATCTCCTTGATCTGCAATAGCCAATATAGTAGAAAAAACGGGTAGAGCTGGCTTACCTACTTCGATCAGTTCTCCAACTTCAGGGTAACTTATCTTCAAATACTCTTCACCGGCTTCAACCACTGTTTCGGATTCATAACCGGGCAGAGCAAAATCAACCCTAATATCTTCTTTCACACCATCAACCATGTCGAAAGGATTATTTACGCTATTGTTGGATAAATCCTTCCAGCCTGCACATAGTAACATCGGGATAAGACAAGCGATAATAATCAAACTTTTTTTCATTACTTATTCCTTTAATACATTTTTTATAATAATTCGGATAGAGCATCCATGTCCAGACACTCTATCCGCATAGTATTATCTCTTATTTCATCAAGAGCATTTTCTTGATCTGTAAGAAACCGGAAGTGCGCATCTGATAGAAATAGACTCCGCTGGCTACCATTCTGCCCCGATCATTTCGTCCATCCCATACCACTGTATGATAGGATGCCGGAAGTTCACTGCTGAGCAGTTCTCTTACTTTCTCACCTTTGATATTATAGATCACGATTTCCACCTTATTATTTTCATGGAGAGAGAAGCGGATGGTTGTTTCCGGATTGAACGGATTGGGATAATTGTTGTCCAATCTGGTTACTGCAGGTATCAGATCATCTGCGCTGGTTACCTCTACCACTACTTCATTGGAAGCTCCGGACTCATACCCACCTTCATATAGCGCTGTTACATAGTAGGTATATAATTCGCCAATTACGACTGTATCATCTGTATAAGTCTCTTCTTCTGTAGTTGCTATGACCATATCATCACGATAAACATTATAGCCGGTTACATTCATCCCCGTACCGGCTGTATCCCAATCGAGGATAACATCGCCATCGGATATGCTATAGGATAGATTCTCCGGAACCGGCAACTCTATATTCACGACTACCGATTCTGTCGGTTCAGAAATACCCACATCATAAACTGCCTCCAGAAAGTAGGTATATTGCCCGCTATTCAGGTTTTCGTCCATATAGCTTATCTGTTCAGGATCCTCACCTTCATGGATGACTTGCATATTCCGATAGATCGTGAAGCCTAGTAGATTTGGTTCAGGCCGTTCTTGGCGAATTCTGGTCGCTTTTGCTGTATCGAAAGTTGGCATTCGAGTTCGAGCGGATCTATTGATAATATCCGGTAGATCCCAGGTCAGTTGCACATTGTTATCTATCACTTCAGCAGCTAAATTCTGTGCTGGTGGAAGTGTATAAGTCTCTTCCAAGAAAAAGTCAACCGTAGTAGCAATAGTTTCGGTTACCTCGACATTTTCTACCGTAACGCTCTCATAACCGCTCAGAGAAGCTTCCATGGTATATGTGCCCGGAGGCAGGGGAAGGATATATTCGCCATCACTGTCGGGATAGGTGGTGTAGTTATCTGCGGAGATCTCTACTTCTTCTACATTACCGCTTCCTCCTGATAAGGTTACAGTTCCTACTACAAAGCCCATAGAGGCTCCTTCACCACTACCGATGACCACATCATCTACACAATACCAGTTAATATCCCAAGAATCACCATCGAAAGTCCAAGCCACCTGAAATTCAGCAGAACCGACATCATCATTGGATATTGATAGCTCTTCCGTGTCGGGTCCGAAATCACTTGCCGGATAAGTCTGTACCGTATTCCAGGTATCCCCGCCATCGCTGGTAGTTTCCACCTTGAGTGTATAACCACCACCGAAATCGTTATTAAAATGCTTAAACTCTACATCCACACTTGTGTGTCCAAGAGTAGATAATGGTGGAGATATCAGTCGCTGAGTTGCAACTGTAGAAGGAGACCAGTAAAATCTCGCTTCCGGCTCTTCACCACCGGCATTATTACTACTATTCTGTTCCCAGTTTATATTTCCGCCTGTAGAAGTAGTCTGCCAACCATCGGGAGGCCAAGTACCGGAGAAATCCTCTTCCAGAAATAGCGGTACTTGAGAGATCGGTATTGAAAATGTGCCACTGGCTTCATAATTCAAATCAGCACTGAGTTCCCAATCTACCATCACTACATGTCCGATCGGAGTACTATCATCAGCGGTCACATTAAAGGAAGCAGTTCGGATAGTATTCCCGGGGAACATACCAATATCGTAGGTATCTGTATTTAAAGTTAGATATGCATCATCCGTACTAAGCTGTAACACACCGCCATGAACACCCGCACCACCGATATTCTCGTAAGAGACGAGTATATCGGCAGTTTCGCCGGGATCCAAGAGATTATTATCGCCATCATTTACAAATGTGGATACATATTCAACCTCAGGAGCATGCAAAGTGAGAGTTAGATTGAGCTCCCAAGTATTCTCCGCACTCTCAACCACCATTTGCATAGGAGAAATATGACCGTCCGGACAATCCTCTGCTATGCTGATAACAAATGGAGAGAGATTGTTTTCCGAAGTACCACCTTCAATATTATTATAATTCGATTGATTACTATCTATAGTAATATACTCATCCGTGCTGCTCAAAGACGCAGATACGTTTGTAGCTGCATTTTCGCCTAAATTGTTCAGTTGCACATACAGATTTATCTCTTCACCATATTCAGCTATCCCATTGCCACCCGGATCATCGATTATCATTCCGCCGAGGACGATAAATGGTTCGTCCAGAGACATCGGTGGTCCTGTAAACAAAATTGCCATCTCATTTTCCAAAGGCTTAGCAGCAGTGGGATATTCGTTGTTGAATGTATATTGCAGACCATCTGTAGCCGTTTGATTAGCTAAACCGACAGTTGAATACAACCCTTGCTGATATGGATAGCCATAATTCCCGGAATTAGTATTATTTACAACTTTGTATTGGAATTTTATCTCACTGTCACCCTGAGTAGTGGGATACTGGTTGGCATCATAAATAATAGCTTGGAAGGTCTCTTCATCGTTATTCAAATCCTGTGCCATCCGAGACCATTGGATTACCACGTAATTCTGTGAAGCATCATAGTAATAAACCATATCTCCACTTCCGGTAATCAGATCGTCCCAAAATGGTGCAATCATAGGATAAGGACCCATCGGTCCGGGGATCTGCCAACTCATATAATCGCGCATATCAGTTCCGCCGGGTGCTATCCAGCCATTTGTACACACTGTTATCATATCATACTCTTCACCATAGAAACGGAAAGTGATGGGAAGGTCGATATCATGTATATCTCCCATATCTCCACCATCGTTCACAGGTAAAATAGTGCCGGAACCACCATAATTCGGATCTATCTCTATCCAGTCATACACCGGTGCCTGATAATAGTCTGTATCACCGCAATCATAAGCCCAATAACCATAGCCATCCGGCCCGAGCGGATCTGTCACAGTTACTTCACCTATTTCTAAAATAAAGGAGACATTATCATCATAGCCGTCGTTATTATAGAGATGAAGATTCATCATTACCTGCATGCCGGGAAGTACATAAGTGCTGGCTGTAACTTCGAAACGATTGGCACTGTTCTGAGAACTTCCGCCTGCCGGGATGGTACCGAAATAGCCTGAATCATCTTCTACTTCTATATGAGAGCTATTGGTAGATAAAGTGGCGTTTATACCTGATGCTGCAACTGTACCCAGATTCTCCAATATCACCTCCAACTCCACAGTTTCTCCCGGATCGAGGATATTGTTATTCCCATCGAAGACTTCATATCCGGAAGTCCAGAGGCTCGCTCCGGCTACGGTAATATAGATTTTGTCTTCCCACACTTCACCGCCGGAAGCTGTGATCTCAAGATCGAAGGCGATAGTAGTTCCACCTACTATGCCGGAAGAGAATTCTACCAAAAAGCCTGAAGCCGGGGTAGATGTACTTCCCGCACTGATAGTGCCGTAATCAACTATCGATGCCAAAATTTCCACATCATCGCTGCTGCTGGTAAGTTCGGCATTTACATTTGTTGCACTCATGCTACCGAAATTTTGCAAAGTAGCTCTGATGTCGACAGTCTCGCCCGGATTGACTATACCATCGCCGTTACCGGTTGTTCCGCCTGTATTATCATCTATGATTTCATATGTTTCCACATTGACAAACTGTTCATATTCACTAACGGTAAATTCTCCCAGATGCGGTTTGAAATTATGTTTTGTTACAGTAAGCTTAACAGTTCCCCCATCCTGAGCATCAATCGGGAGTACTACCAGACCCTCGTCATCGGTATAGTCGGTGGCGAATATTTCTTCATCTCCCATCAAAGCAGTCACCCATGCTCCTGCTACAGGTAAGCCGGAATCATCTTCGACAGAGACTTCCAGATAGTTGGTACCCAAAGCCACATTATCGTCATACTCTACTATTAGATCTTCTGGCAACCCAGTCCATAGGTTTAAACCGGGATCACCCATTAAGT
This sequence comes from uncultured Candidatus Cloacimonadota bacterium, assembly GCA_964433675.1. Taxonomy (GTDB): domain Bacteria; phylum Cloacimonadota; class Cloacimonadia; order Cloacimonadales; family TCS61; genus CAYSSJ01. The sequence goes on along the minus strand of CAYSSJ010000005.1, from coordinate 121,244 downwards.
TGTTCCAATAACTGAAATTTTGGACAAAGCTTGTAGCAGCAGGTGTAGTGCCGAAATTGTTATAAAGATTCAGTTTCCCACGGTTCAATGCACCACCCATGTGGTAGATCTCATCGACAAAAATGCCGTAAAATATCCCTGATGCCACCACATTATTGAACATCGTTCTAGTAGCCGAAGTAGCCGTCCCGATTGCTCCTATAGCACCACGCGGATTTTGTGGTGTGCCTAGTTTCGCCATATTACCACTATGTCCATCTGTGCTACCGGTGATATTTCCTGTACCACAAGTTAACATTACAGAAAATGGCATCATCAAGCCATTATTAAGACTACCTATCTCCCCTGTGAAGCCACTCATGCCGAGATAGCCACGGAAATTGAAATAGCTCACGCCTGCATCTATCGCATTTCTCATTTGTGTTGAAGAAGGATTGCTCGTATATAGCTCAGTAAAAGTAAACTCCGGATTATGAAGCAACATCATATCTCTCACATGCATATTCAGATCAACACAAGATTGTCCCGAAGGGCTGGTATCTCCTACTAAGAGTGCTTTTTCGTACCAGTCTGTATCTGTCATATATGGATTTTTCTCATAATTGAGCACTTTTGAAACTATTGTCTGCAATTCTGTTAAATTCTGATAACCGAATCTGCCGATATAAGCATCAGCTACGATATCATTACCTTCCAACAAAACATAATAGTGATCACCGTATCCGGAACTTTGACTCTGGATTGGAATGTGGAAGGAAGAGCTGGAATTTGCTGTGCCGGCAAGTAGGATGAATTCAGGCGGATGTTCCCAGTTATCATAGGCATTTTGGATATAACTCTTTATCTGATTAACACTACTACCGGTCTCACTCAGACTGGCCATCACCACCCTGAAGCCTTTCTCTCTCTTCCAATCTGCCCACATATTCATCACACCTTCTACTTGTATATTAGCAGGATGGATAACCAGATAGTTTGGACGATGAAATTCTTCACGTGTGTTTATATTATCATAATTCAATATCGAAGCTTTGTACAGTGCTTCAAAGTTTCGGGAAGCTTTGCGATCAACAGAACGTTGTGAGAGAGCATTTACACCACCGCTACCGCTTGTTGTTACTCTTAGTGAAATGTCCTTTATGATATGAAGTCTTCTGTTTGCCGCATCGTATCTGAAAGGCTGAACGCTTACATTTGCCACGCGAACGCCACGCATTATCGCCGGTTCACCTATCACCACACGCTCTTGTGGATACATACCACCGCTTGCATAGTAATCTAGATCGATCGAGAATTTACCACTAACAGGTTCGCTTTCTATCTGCAGCTCTTGCTGCGGATAGACGAGTATGTCTTCGATTGTTTCCTCTTCGATAGACAATATCTCTATATCCACTTCGCCCTGATGCGCTATTGCCAACATGGTAGAAAATACCGGTAGTGCTGGTTTGCCTACCTCGATTAGCTCACCTACTTCCGGATAGCTAATCTTCAGATACTCTTCACCTGATTCATCTATCTTTTCAGCTTCATACCCGGGAAGCGAAAATTCGAATACAATGTTATCAGTCGTTCCCGATTCATTGTAAAAATAATTGTCAATATCCCGAGCTGAAAGATCTACCCATTCAGAATTTAAATTAAAGCTTATCAAGCATACCATCAAACACATAAATAAATACTTCATAATTCCCCTCTTATTACTCTATTTCATTTACAATTGTATGCAATACTCATTCCAAAAATTGATTTTATTGATGGTTTGAGTTTTTTTTTGATTAGGAAAATAAAATGAATGTTTTTCAGCTGTTCATGAGCAATTTACTATTTCTTAATAAGGAAAACTTAAGTTTGCATCTTGATATACTTCGACACAAATTATTCAAGAAAGCATGTTTTCTATAATATGAACCTTATAAATACCACAATTATAGAGCAGAAGACTCATTACTAAACAAAACTTTTTTCCACATCAACCACATCACTCTTCATATCTTGATTTATCATAAAATTTCGTTTCTTGAAAACATGAAGCATTCTGTGATTGTCAGTTGTAGTTTGTGCTACAACTTTTTTTGGTTTCCATCGTTTAGATATTTCCATACAATAGTCTGTTAGTTGGCTTCCAAGTCTTTTGTTTTGCCAAGCTTCCGGAACGAGCACAGCATATTCTACAGTTTCATAATCTGGTTCTGCTACCAAACGACCAACCCCGATCAGCTTTTTCTCTCCTTCTATCATAGTTTCAGCTACAATAGCAATCTCACGATCATAGTCAATAAAGCAATACCGCACAGCTACTTCGTGTGAGTTCCAAAAGAAGAAATAGCGAAAACGCATGTAAATAGTTTCTTTAGAGCACTGTCCCAACATCTCCAACCATAATAACTCATCTTCCGGTTTGATGGGACGTAAAGTTACCGGTGTACCATCAGAAAGTTTGATTTTTTTGAAATATTCTTCCGGATAGGGTCTGAGTGCTAGATGAGAGTATTTTTTGCTCGGCTTTCGGGACGGATCGATAACAACTCTGGCATCAAGTGCAATAATGCTATCTGTAGTGGCAAGCAATGGATTTATGTCTAGTTCGGTTATTTCAGGGAAATCAGCAGCCAAATAAGACATCCTGATAAGTACTTCCACAAGTTTATCAATATCAGCTCCAGCTCTGCCACGATAACCTTTGAGTAATGGATAAATATTAAGCCTTTCCAGCATTCTTCGTGCTAGATTCTCGTTTAGGGGTGGCAATTCAAGGGTTCTATCTCTTAACAATTCCGCATAGATACCACCCGTACCGATCATAATAACTGATCCGAATATAGGATCCTGTTTGATTCCTAAGATTAACTCAGTCCCATTTTCCAAATCTGCCATTGCCTGAACAGTCACCCCCCTTATTTCTGCTTCCGGACGAAGCATTTTTGCCTTTTCAATAATCTCACTATAAGCTTTTTTAACTTCTTCAGCAGAGTTTAGATTTAGAACAACCCCTCCAACCTCGGTTTTGTGTGTTATCTGAGGAGATATTATTTTTAACACAACCGGATAAGATATCTCTTCGGCATGACGGACTGCTTCTTCTGCTGTTTCTGCTACTCGTGGTAGAGTAGTTGCAATTCCATAAGATTCTAAGAGATATTTAGACACAGATTCTGAAAGTATGTTGTTTCCTTCTGCTACAATCTTATCAAACTTTTGACGAAATTTCTCACGATCTAGAGTAAATTCTACCGGTATATCTTTAGGAGTTTCATATAAAGCTTTGAGATTTCTGCCATATTCAACCAAAGTCATAAATGCTCCGATTGCTTGTTCCGGGGTATGATAGGCAGGTATTCCAGCTTGTAGTAGTATATCTCTTCCTTCATGCATAGATGTCCCTCCTATCCAAGCGGCTAGGATCGGCTTCCTCGTTTTTTCTGCCAACTCAGCAATCTTCTTTGCCGTAGCAGAGGGATTAGTCATTGCTTGAGGTGTGAGGATTACCAAAGCAGCATCGACTTCCGTGTCCTCCAATACAATCGAAAGAGCTTTAGCGTAACGTTTAGATTTGGCATCTCCCAGTACATCGACAGGATTCCCATGTGACCAATATGGTGGGAGATTCTCATTAAGCTTACCCAAAGTCGTTTTGTTCAGTTTAGCCAACTCGCCATTTTGGGCTATTAAAGCATCTGTAGCCATTACTCCTGGACCTCCGGCATTAGTGATAATTGCCAATCGCGATCCTGCCGGAAGCTTCTTTCTGCCGACAAGTTCTGCTACATCAAAAATCTTGCCAATATCATGTATTCTAATTATTCCCGCTCGTTGAAAAGCTGCATCGTAAATGCTATCTTCAGCTGCCATAGCTCCGGTGTGCGAAGCTGCTACTTCTGCTGATTCGGGGAATCTGCCAGCTTTGTATGCTAAAATCGGTTTAGCACGGGCGAAAGCACGACTTGCCGCCATGAATTGCCTTGCATTAGAGATTGATTCCACATAAAGTATGATGAATTTAGTCTCATCATCCTCGCCGAGGTAATCGATAACATCTCCGAAACTTACATCTATGGAATTACCCAAAGATATTAAGTAGGAAAAACCGATCTGCTGTTCGATAGCCCAATCCAAAATCGATGTACATAGTGCACCTGATTGTGAAACAAAGGCGATATTGCCCTTCTTGGGGATACCATTGCCAAAGCTTACATTGAGCTTATTTGCAGGTGAAATAAATCCTAAACAGTTCGGTCCCATTATCCGCATATTTGGGAAACGCTTCTGGATAGATTCTACTTCCAATTCCAAATCTTTACCCTCCTCACCTATTTCTTTGAACCCGGCAGAAACAATAATGATACCCATAACTCCAAGTTCACCTGAAGCTTTCAGGTATTCTGGTACACTCTGAGGGCTAGAACAGATAATACAAAGATCTGGTTTGCGGGGAAGAGAAGTTAAATCAGGATAAGCTTGAATCCCCATAACAGCTTCAAGAGATGGGTTTACAGGATAGACTACCCCCCTAAAACCACCACTCACAAGGTTGCTTAGTATTCTGCCACCCACACTCAATGGATTGGCTCCAATCCCTAAAAGAGCTATCCTCTCGGGCTTGAAAATATTATCCAAGTTATGAACATTCACAAAACACCTCTTCTACTATTTTTTTTATACTAATTAATAATCTTTACTAAAGGTGTCAAGCAAATCTGGTTGCAGTGAAGTACAAATTACAAACCGCCAATTCAGACAAGAAATTTTTACTTGTCTCTAATAGAATAATCTCAAAACCAACATCCGAAGGTGGTTCCCATTTGTCCCATGTTATCTTCACATAGAGATTCAAAGCCTCTTTCACTAAAATAAAAATGTAATGCCCACAATACATAATATCACGGCAACCACACGTTTAAATAAGACTTCATTTATTTTGAAATGTATCTTGGAGCCCAAAAATATTCCAATTATCAAGGCAGGCAATAAGATAATCGCAAGTTTAAATTCTTCAAAAGTTATTACCCCTCTAGCTACATAGAGTGAGTTTAACCAGATAGCATCAACAAAAAATATTACGTTTAGCGTTGCTCTAAATGATTCTTTTTGTAGTTTATTGCCAAAATATATCACTAATGGTGGTCCGTTTGTGGTAAACATGCCACCCAAAATACCAGCGATAATTCCTGCAATAGCTCCAAACCATTTGTTGATTTTCTTAAATGTTTTGTTGAAAAATATTTGGATAGAAAACAAAATGACCATCATACCTAAAATCGACTTTAAAAAGCTTGAGCCGAAAGTAACCAAAAAATGAGTCCCAATTAATGTGCCAAGCATGACAAATATCAAAACAAAAATGAATTCTTTGTTTATTTGCTTTTTTGTACTATGAAACAATAACGACCCGGATGCCAGACTTAACATTGCTGCTATCGGGACAACTATCTTGATATCCAAAAACAATGCCATTAAAGGAACCAGAATTAATGAATTTGCAAATCCAGTCATACCTCTAATGAAAAAAGCCATAAATACTATCAAACTTGAAATAATGATAATCTGAACAAAATCCATCTTCAGCTCATTAATTTAACAATTCATTATTAGAATTTTTAGTTTTCTCACTTGATTGCTCGGTTTTGTCCACTACCATAATTCTATCTTTCTTTGATTTATAATTAAATACGCTTAACTCTTTTCTATACAACTATTCACATCCCTTCTGTTACCTTTTGATGATATCCAAGTTTGATATAAAAGGTTTTTAGAAAAATGGTGGGCCCAAGAGGAGTCGAACCTCTGACCGTCCGGTTATGAGCCGGAAGCTCTACCAACTGAGCTATAGGCCCACACTATCAAGTGCAGTTGCTAAAAACTGGACTCCCTTTTTAATGTCAAGGATTTCCTTACAATATTTGGCTTACTTCACATTGAAATTCTCGATGAATTTCATAAGAATATTGCTACGAGTAGGATGTCGAAGTTTCCTCAGAGCCTTATCTTCTATCTGTCTGATGCGCTCGCGGGTAACATTGAAGATATTGCCGACTTCCTCCAGAGTCCTGTGATAGCCATCGTCTATCCCAAATCGGAGTCGGATTACGCGTTCTTCTCTGGGTGATAGCGTCCGTAAGATCTCGTCCACCTGTCTTTTTAGCAAAGTTCGCTCTGCCATCCGCTCCGGTGATATAGTAGATTTATCTTCGATAAAATCGCCCAGCAGGCTATCTTCATCATCATGTCCGATTGGTTTATCCAAAGAGACCGGTTCTTTGGTGATGGCCAAGATGCTTTTAATCTTTTCTACCGGGAAATCGAGTTTATTGGCGATCTCTTCGGGATATGCCTCTCTGCCTAGCTCCTGAAGCAATTTACGGCTGGCTCGTTTGACCTTATTGATAGATTCGATCATGTGTACCGGTATTCTGATAGTTCTGGCCTGATCAGCGATAGCTCGTGTAATAGCCTGCCTGATCCACCAAGTGGCATAAGTGCTGAATTTAAAACCTTTGCGATAATCGTATTTCTCTACTGCACGCATCAAACCGGTATTCCCCTCTTGAATGAGATCCAGGAAATCTAACCCGCGATTGTTATAGCGCTTGGCTATACTTACTACCAGTCGCACATTGGCTTCGATCATCTCGTTTTTGGACCGTTCTTTCATCTTTTCGCCACGATCAACCTCATCGATCAGATCGATCATCTCGTTGGCTGTCATACGCGTTTCCAGCTCCACACGTCTGATCTTTCTTTTGGCATTTTTTATCTTACGCAAGGTTTCGATAAAAACTTCCGGCTCTATCCTGGTCTCTTCATATACTTTTTTATAATCTTCTTCCGATTTATTTGCTCTTCTTCCGAATGTACATATCTCATCCAAACTGAATTTTCTGATCTTAGAGAGTTGCTCTATTGTGCGCTGACTTTCCACGATCCTGTCTATCAAACTCCTGATCCTATAAACCATACGCTTGAGCAGCTTTTCGTTATAATGTAAGCGGTCGAACACTTGCACCACTTCTTTCCGCTTTTTCTCCAGCTCTTCCTGATTGAGAGGAATCCCACTTTCGTCCAGCTCGGCATTATCCACCATCTCACCGATCTCTTCGAATAGTTTCCTGGCATCTTTGATAACCAGTTCGAATTCGTTGATCAATTTCGCTTCCTGAGCTTTTTCCATCCAAGTACCGTACTCTATCTTAAATATTTGATCGATTTTTACCCGATTTTCGTGGTATCGATAGAGGAAGTTTTCCATCTCACGCAACGTACTGCCGGACATGAAGATGTATTTATTGATATATTTCTGACCACTTTCGATCTTTTTGGCAATGCGGATCTCACCTTCTCTGTCCAACAGCGGAACTCGCCCCATCTCTCCCAGATACATACGCACCGGATCATCATAATAGCGCCGGTTTTGAAATTTCTTGGTAGCCTTCGTCTTCTTTACTGCTACCTGACGCTTGGAAACACGCTTCTGAGTCTCATCTATAAGATCTATACCGTGCTCCATCAACTGATTGATGATATCCTCGATCCTGTCCAGAAAGATCGGACTATCCGGCAACACATTATTTATCTGCTTATAAGTCAGCACATCGTCATTCTTATGCGCCAAATCTACTAACTTTTTGATACATTCGTTAAGACTTAACATTTATACTCCCTAATACAAAGTTTTTTTAACTGTTCTCGCTTTGAGTTCATTTATCTCATGCTTCAGCTTTTTTCTCTTTTGAATCAGTTCTGCTAATTCTTCTGCCTTTTTCGTTTCCATGATCTTTTGGTTGACTCCGATAAATTCATTTTCTAACTTTCTTAATCTCAAATTTTTACTCAAAGTATCGTATGGAATTATGGGTGAATCATCCAATAATAATTCACCACACAGATCTCGAAGCTTATTATCTTCGATCTTATCTAACAACTGATTCACATTCGACACCCCATCAACATTCACTCCTATATAATTAAACAATATTCCATAATCTTTTTTGAAAAAGTAACTCGAATCGATCTCTTTGCCAACTTTTTTATACAAATTCAGATCGTTTAGAACCAGTCTGAGCAAATCCCGTTCTTCGATACAGGAATTGAGCTTTTCACTTACATGCTCTCTTTTCATGCTCTTTCTTTTTATCTTCGACCAAATTGCGTTCATCGAGACAGAAAAAGTCTCGGCAATCTCTTTGATAAAGAGTTCTTGATTTATCATATCATCTATATTCCGGGCTACTGTCAACAATGTATCTATCTTTTCTTTTTCTTCCAAGCCCATTACCTGATCCTGATGGACAAATTCTATGATAGACTTAGCTCTCTCGATCCGCTCGGTGAGATCTGTCGGCTCATTGTTTCGTAAGAAACTGTCCGGATCTTCCGATTCGGGTAATTCCACTATATTCACTTTCACACCTTTGGCAACTGCAATTTGGGAAGCAGAGAGCATCGCCTTCCTACCGGAAGCATCTCCGTCGTACAACAGATAGAATTTCTGCGTGAATCTTCTTAGAAGTCGCACCTGATCTTCGGTGAGAGAAGTTCCCAAAGAAGCCACTACATTGGTAAACCCGCTGGAATATAATCTCAGAAAATCGGTATAGCCTTCCACTATAATAGCATAACCACTTTTGTTTATATCATATTTGGTGAGATACAAACCGTAAAGCTCATTACCTTTGGTATAGATAGGAGTTGTAGGTGAATTTATATATTTAGCAGCTTTTGCCTCATCTTCCAATATCCGCCCGCCGAAAGCAACTACTCTACCGGTTTCGGAGTGGATGGGAAAGATCAATCTATTTCTGAATTGATCGTACATCCTACCTGTATCGCTTTTTTTGAACAATCCGCTTTTTGCCAAGAGCTCTTCTTTAGCGCCATTTTCTGTCAAATAATCTTTGAGTGCGGAAAAACTGTCGAGCGCATAGCCGAGTTCGAATTTTTCTATCGTCGCTTGTGATATCCCCCGATCAGCCAAATATTTCATCACCTGCTGACCATGTTTATTCAGATTCTCAGAGAAATGCTTGGCAGCCAGATTGTAGATCTTGTATAGGATAGATTGTTTTGTATCTGTTTTGTTAGCTGTTTTGGGAGTCGATATTTTCATCCCGATTTTCTCGGCGATCCTCACCGCAGCTTCCTGATGCGAGATCTTCTCATATTCACTAATGAAATTGATCACATTACCGGCTTTGCCACAGCCGAAACATTTGTAGATCTGCTTGGAAGCACTCACTGTGAACGAGGGAGTTTTCTCTTCATGAAACGGACACAATGCTTTATAGTTCTGCCCCGCTTTTTTCAGAGGCAAATAGCTGTCGATTATCTCGACGATATCTGCCCGTTCCAGAATTTCATTATAATCAATCATATTTTAATTTCACCACGGTCACACCTTCACCACCCGATTCAGGAGCGGGAGAATACATCTCGCCAACATTATCATTATCGAAAAGATGCTTTCTCACTTTTCGTCTGAGCACACCGGTTCCTTTCCCATGAACGATGCGCACCATTTCCAATCCGCCCAGCATAGCCTGATCGATAAAAGTATCCAGTTTGGGCTGCGCTTCCTCGAATGTATTACCGATAAGATTGAGCTCGAATTTTGTCTGTTCTCGTCTGGGTGTGTTTCTTCGTGTTTGGATTGGTCGATCATGCTGTTTGTTTGGAAGTTTGTACAAAGAATTGGTCGGTACGGATACAAATATACCGCCGATATCTACTTTCACATTATTGCCCGATATTTCCGTTATCTCTGCATCCACATCCAGATTTTCCACCCAGACACGTTCGCCTATTCTCGGATCGGCAATCTGCTGCAAATTCTCGCTATTCAGTTCTTTTTCTTCCCGCTTCATCTGAGCACTTAGAGAAGCGACTTTATCATAAGCGCGTGTGGCAAGTTTTTTCTTCTCTTTTTTGTCCGTATCCCTGATCGCCTGAAGTTCATTATAAATCTCTTTCTGCATCGTATTCAGAAAATCTTTGGATGATTGAAGTGACTTCTTTTTCAGATTTTTCTTCGCTTCTTCCAAAGCATCTAGCTTTTTCTGATATTCCTCTGCTTTTCTATCGAGATGGCGGGATTTCTGACGATAGAGAAAACTCTCTTGCTCCAATGCGGCTTTCTCTTCGGTTATTCTTTTCAAAAGAGCGGTAAAGTCCACATGTTGATCACCGATTATCTCTCGTGCTCTGGTGATGATGTTATCGTCCATACCGAGATTCTTTGCTATCTCGATAGCGAAACTATCGCCCGGGATACCGTATTGGAACTGATAGGTGGGCACATGTTTTTCCCGATCGAATTGCATAGAAGCATTGATGCAGCCCTCAGTCTCTTCGGCATATACTTTCAGAGCGCTGTAATGTGTAGTTATCAAACCGATAGCACCGTTTTCCACCAACCGTTCCATAATAGCCAAAGCAATAGCAGAGCCTTGCTCCGGATCGGTGGAAGATCCGATCTCATCTATCAAAACCATACTCCCGGATGTACTCTTGCTCATCTCGATCAAATTGGAAGCATGAGAGGAGAAAGTACTCATCGCATTTTCGAGCGACTGATTATCGCCGATATCGGCGTAGATATTATCGAATATCCCTATCTCACTATGTTTTGCCGTAATTGGCAACCCGGATAGAGCCATCAGCGTCAGCAATCCGACTGTCTTCAAAGTAACGGTTTTCCCTCCCATATTGGGTCCGGATAAGACAAGGATCTTATATTCATCTCCCAGTTCCAGATCAAATGGTATCACTTTATTGATATCATTGTAAGAGTGGATCAAGAGCGGATGTCTTGCTTGTTTCAGCTTTATTTGAACTGAGTCTGATATTTGCGGTGGTTTTGCTTTGTACTCGATAGCCCACCTTCCGATTGCATGATAGAAATCGATTTGTTTGAGAATTTTGTTGTTACTGACGATCTCATCTGAGTGTAAGCGGATAGATTGACTGAATTCGGTCAGGATCCTCTTTATCTCGTATCTCTCCTCATCGCTGATAACTTCGATCTCGTTATTGTACTCCACGATCTCCATCGGTTCCATAAACACAGACGATCTACTCGATGATCTGCCGTGCACTATCCCTTTCACGAAGGAAACGGCACTATCTTTCACGGGAACCACAAAACGTTCGTTTCTCTGAGTTATGATCTTATCAAACAGAAAGCTCTCTTTATCCAGTTCTTCGATTTTTTTCTTCAGAGATGCCCGGATCCGGTTTCGATATGTCTTCCGCTTGTTTCTGAGTTCTTTCAGTTTTGGAGATGCGGTATCTTTGATCTCTCCTTCCGGAGTGAATATCTCGTGGAAACGTTTCTCTAATTCCGGTAGAGATTGGATTTGCGCCAGTAGTTCATATACCAATGATTCCTTGCTCAGATGAGCAGTTAGATCCGAAATACGGTTTGCGATAGATATATTAGTATAGATCGGTTTCAACTCTTCAAAATTATAGAAACTATGCTCATGTTCAGAAAAGAGCCGGCCGATATCTTCCAATCCGGTCAGATTGAACGCTACTTTATCCTTTATCAGTTCACAGAACTCTTCGATAATGTCCATCGAATAGCGGATCTTTTTTTTAGAAGCTAACGGCTCGATCGCATAGATGCTATCTTTTGTCATCTCCGCTTGGCAATATCCGACCAGTATTTTTTTTAGGCTGTTAAACTCAAGATGTTCAGAAATTACCATACCTCTCTTTATGTTCCTCAAAGAATTGATCTATACTATCTTTACTCTGTTTTATCTGCGGCAATCTATCTTCTATTTCGAAGGCAAGGATGGATGCCCATACCAGTATTTTTGACCGAGCGATATATCTCTCTGCTGCTCCATATTCGGACTCATCTTCCATGCTTTCCTGCCTGGTTCGTCTCTCTTCTGCTCTTTCTCTACGTGTTTGCGTGGCGCTATCCAGCGATTCTTGTACCAGATCTCGCTGCTCGAGGATAGAGGCTTTTTTCAACGCATCCAGCCTCTCTCTCAAAGTTACAGCATGACCTTGCTTGCGCGCTTCCCAGTGGGATTCTACCAGCATAGCATACTGTCTGAGCGGTGTCATAAACAAAATCAGCAGCAAGACGGCGAACAAAAACATACCGTTGACCACTCCGAAAGCTCCGCCAGCTAATCTGTTCAAAAAACCCAGTCTGAGAATATTAACAATACTAACCAATAATTTGGTCACCAGCACTGCGATAAAGAAGACCAAAATTGCAATGATAGCATAAGCAAGTATAAGTGCGATAGTCGGACTTACATTGAGGTTTTCCATTACCAGCAATCTCACATTATTGCCGACTTGCGTGATCACAATGATGATCACCAGCAGCGAAAGCAGATGCACCAGACTGGCTATCAGCCCTCTTTTGAATCCGTATAAAAAAAAGACCAACAGTACAATACCCAAAATAACATCAATAATATTCACGAAACCCTCCCTTTGGCTTTCTTAATATTCTAATCCAAAATTTAAAAAAAGGGAGAAAAAATCTCCCTTAGCATAAATTTCTCATCCATTATCGAAATTATTATTTCGTTAATTTCTTTTTTACGATATCTTTGACTAGTTTGCCATCGACCCGATTCTGATATTTTTGCATCATAGTTTTCATCACAATACCTATATCAGCCGGAGAAGAAGCACCTGTTTGGGCGATTATATCGTCCACAGCCTTGTCTATCTCTGCTTCACTCAGCTCTTTGGGGAGATACTTCTTGATGATTGCGATCTCTTTCTCCTCCAGATCGGCAAGATCATCACGCTTACCCTGACGATACATCTGGGCAGATTGCTCTCTGCTTTTTACCTGAGATTTGAGCAAAGAAGCGATATCGCTTTCGTCAAGCTCACGCCCTAGCTCAATCTCGCGATTCTTCAATGCGGATTTGACAAAACGTAGCGTTCTGAGCTTTACCTGATCTTTATCCCGCATAGCTTGTTTGAGATCTTGATCTATTTTTTCTATCATCTGAACTGACCTCTTAGAAACGTCGGCCCCTGTTTCTCCTACGTTGCAATTTCATCATCTTGCGCCGAGCTTCTTTTTCTTTTTTTCTTCTTACTATCGATGGCTTCTCGTAAAATTTATTTTTCTTTATATCAGAAAGAAGACCCGCTTTCTCACATGATTTTTTAAATCGCCTGAGTGTAACCTGGAAAGGTTCGTTGTCTCTTGAGACTACCTTTGGCACTAATCTTCACCTCCTTTTTCTATAAATTTCTAATAGATTGAAACTAAAAAATTGATGATAATCTTGTTGTCAAGTAATGTTTTGGGTTTCGGGATATCCAACCAACATTGGCGGACAATTTTTCCCCGTGCATTCAACACCATTTCCCTATCCACAACATCCCCGAACAAACATTCCCAGCTGTGCGTACAAATGGTAATAAAATACGCCCCCGGCGATGAATAATCATATCCCCGCAGACGGATGGAACGGCGGTGATGTTTTTCCACATCGTATTTCATTTTTCGAGACGAATGATTATTCGCCATTATCCTCCAAAATTCTTATTTCATCCTCGTTTTACCCATATATTTTTTAATGATCTCATATGATATTCATTACAACAACAACCATCTACTTCATCATAGTATCTTTCCGCTTCTTTAACCGCCTTATGACAATCTAAAAAGAAACCAAGATATTGGCAATTCGATTCTGAAGGCATAGGAGAACATCCTTCTTTATGAACCGGATGCTCACCGGGAAACCTGAAAGTTTCAGTAAATTTTTCATAGCCCTCCTTTGTTTTTTTCTCGAAGTGCAATGCCATATATAGTGGGCTAAATTTATTAATTACAGAATGTTGTCAAACTTTTTCTCACCTGCCCCACTCTACACTATCCTTATATTATCGTCTGTGAGTCCGTAGAAATCATAGACCGGTTTATCTATCTTGGTTGCCCGCTCATCGGTGTCGATTTTTTCGTGTCCGGTTCAAAATTGTGGAATTGTGTATAATTTCTTGGTATATTGCACAATTTATATTCCTCCTTCGCCTTTAGTCTATAGTCCTTCTTTCAGCATTTTAATGACCTCTGTTCTCCGACCACCAATCTCTGGTATACGTTTTTGCTCACTGCTATTTTCTACTTGAATACTCTATATGGATCCATATCTTAGCTTAAAAATACCAGATATGTCTTACTATAGGTTAATATGTTTTAACCTGTAATAAGGTTTGCATAGATGGAAATTCCTACTCATCACCCCTATTGTTAACACCATTTTATTGATATAATTACTTTTTTTTAATTTATTATTTGACATTACAACAGTCCGAATTATCTTAGTTAGTGATTATTAATTTGAGGAGGAAAAAGATGGAATTGAGTAAGAGGCAGCAGCAGATAGTCGATGCTGCTATACGCATAATTGCGGATAATGGGATTCAAAGCTTAACTACAAAGAGATTGGCTGCTGAGATCGGAGTTACAGAACCAGCTCTTTATAGACATTTCAAAAATAAACAAGAGATCCTGCAAACGATAATCTCATATTTCAAAATTACGATGATGCCGGTGCTACAAAAACTACGGTCTTCCCAACCAGAAGCTGAATGCATCGTTACTTTTGTCAAAGAGCATTTTCAACTATTAGAATCAAAGCCTTATTTGGCCAAGATCATTTTTGCAGAGCCGATCTTTCAAAATGATGCAATTCTGAAGAATTCTATCTTGACTATGATGACAGAATCTCAAACGGTTTTGCATGATATTATCCAAAATGCTGCCCAAAATGGTAAGATCCGTCTTGATATCAGCGCGGTGAATCTGACAAGGTTGATAGTGGGATCCATGAGATTACTGGTAACCCAGTGGAGTATGTCGGGTATGATGTTCAATCTGAACTCCGAAGGCTCTCACCTCGCAGATGATATCTATAAAATGATACGGCTGTAATTTTTTTTGAGCATTCAGTTAGTAAACACTAATTTGGAGGGTTAAGTGGAAAGTTTATTGATTAAAATCAACCAAAAGCCATTATTAATAGTATTAGCTATCGTTCTATTAACTGTCTATTTCTTTATCAGAATGATAGATAATAGTCAGATGGAGACAAATCTGGATGAGTATATGCCCCAATCGCATCCAGCTTTCGTATATAGCGACGAAGCAGAAGAGATTTTCGATATTAAAGATGGTATAATCATTGCGGTGGAAAATGCCGAGGGGATCTACAATAAGAGGACTTTACAAAAGATTACCGACATTACCCGTGAATTAGGCAATATGAAAGAGATTAATAAAAACGATGTGGGTTCCATATACACGGCGGACAATATATTCGGAACCGAACTCGGACTCGATGTAACTCCCTTTTATACCACAGTACCGGATACTGATGAAGAATTGCAGGAACTCAGAAGGAAAGTTCGCGATAATGATATGGTATATGGGAGGATGGTTTCGCATGATGAGAATATTGCTTTGGTTATTGCCGAGATAGAAAGTAATGTATTCAGTCAGGAATTTTATCATAGCATATTGGATTTAGCAGAAAGTTTTGAAGGTCCGGAACAGATATATATTGCCGGCAGTCCGATCGTGGAAGGTGAGATGGCATATTTGGGACCGAAGGATATGCAAAAGATGGTTCCTATTGTTATCGTTGTAATAATTATAATTCTATTACTATTACTGAGAAGCATCAAATATTCGATTTCAGTCATGCTGGTAGTATTGCTGAGTGTTATATGGACTTTTGGTTTGAAAGCATCACTGAATATACCTATTTATGCGGTCTCCACCATGATTCCTGTTATGTTAGTTGCCATTGGAGTAGCATACGGGATCCATCTTTTCAGTCATATGGAATTGTTTCTGCAAAAAAAAGACCATGCTGAGTGTAGTGTAGCAATCAATGATATGATAAAGCAAATGTGGAAACCTGTGGTTATGACTTCAATTACTACAGCAATTGGTTTTATATCATTGCTTACCTCCCAGGTCTATCCGATCAAATACTTCGGTTTGTTCAGCGCTTTTGGTGTACTCTCTGCGATGGTACTATCTTTAGTTTTCATTCCTGCCTATACGAGGCTGTTTGGTTATACAAAAAGGAAAAAGCGCAAATCGGATAAAAACTCGCAATCACCATTTTTTCATAATATTGCCAAGCTAGTGCTTAAAAACAAGTTGGTTATCATCCTGCTAACTGTGCTGGTTATAGCTATTTCCATTTATGGAGTTACGAAAGTGTGGATCAATTCCAGTTTTCTGGATAATTTCGAAAAAGATAGCGATATAGTTCAAACCGACGCATTTATAAACAAACATTTCGGTGGAACGAGTTCTCTGAATGTCATTTTGGAGGCAGACAGAGAGGATGCTTTCAAATCTCCTGCTATCCTGACATTAATGGATGAACTTCAGACAAGAGCGGAGATTGAATTACCGGACGTAGGCAATTCCTTCTCATTGTCTGATTTTTTGAAACGGATGAACAAAGTAATGCATGAAGATGATGAAGAATATGACAGAATTCCCGATTCTGCCGAGTTGAATGCTCAGTATTTGCTGCTTTACGAAATGAGTGGAGATCCGGACAATTTATGGAAAGTAGTTGATTACGACTACAGAATGGCAAATTTGACCTTACAACTAAAAAGCGATGATTCAAAAACAATAAAGGGTGCTATCGCAATGGTAGAACAATTTGAAAATGCTTTTGCAGAACATGGTGTGTCTCTAAATTACGCCGGATCGGGCTACAAAGCTCTGGTTTTCACTGATCTGATTCTGGAAGGACAGATCAAGAGTCTGATTCTCTCACTGATCATCATTGTCATTTTGCTCTCTTTGATGTTCAAGAAAGTTTTGGTCGGACTGATAGGTGCAATTCCCATCACAATTACCGCTCTTATCGGATTTGGTGTAATGGGGCTTTTCAATATTCCGCTTAGTACCACAACTGCGTTAGTTTCGAGTATAGCAATTGGGATTGGTATTGATTACGCGGTACATTTTATCGATCGCTACAGAACTTATGCAAAAAGCTATGCTAAAGACAAAACCGTGCAGGAGACTATGCATCATTCCGGCAGAGCCATCAGTTATAATGCAATGGTTGTTATTGCCGGTTTTCTCGTATTGCTGTTTTCAGTATTTCCACCTAACAGAAGCTTGGGAGCACTCGTTTCTCTGAATATGTTCACCAGTTTTCTGGGAACTGTAACTATCATGCTTATATTACTATATAGATCAAACTTGTTTTTCAAGAAGCCAAAGCATAATGAACGCCAGGATGATCAAACGAATAAGCCTGAAGAGGAGAAGCCATGCTAACTGCACTTTTCATCAATGCAATAGTGGTAGTTTTATTGATTGTTTCTCTAGCAAAAGGTAAACAAAAAACGAAAAAAGCGTTCACAATTGCATTCACGACAGCGAAAACTCTGGCACCGACCGTTTTATCTGTCATCCTTTTGATCGGACTGATCTATGGACTTTTCTCCGATACTATAGCTTTACTTTTTGGTCAAGAGAGTGGGTCAGAGGATTTATTCTTATCGCGATTATCGGTGGAATAATCCATCTGCCTGCCTTGTTGGCATTTCCACTGGCAGGGTCATTTTTGGCAGAGGGAGCTTCTATAAGTTCTGTTGCTGTTTTTATAACTACTCTAACAATGATCGGATTCGTCACCTTACCTTTGGAGATCAAAACATTGGGTAAGAAATTTACCCTGTATAGGAATTTGTTTAGCCTGATCTTTGCTTTGATCATTGCCGCATTAATGGGAGTACTGCTATGAAATCCGGAAGAAATCTGATCTTATTAGCTCTAATCGTGTTGGCTTCGTTGATTGTAATAGCTCTGGTTCCTGAAAAATCATCAATGATACTAAATACTTCTTTCGATTATTTCTTACAGATGGTGGTGATCTTCCCTGCTATACTGGTTCTGATGGGGCTATTCTCCGTCTGGATATCGGATGAGTTTATCTTAAATCAATTAGGTGATAAAAGTGGTCTAAAGGGAATCGCAATTTCATTTGTACTGGGTGCTATACCCACCGGCCCGCTATTTGTAGCTTTCCCAATAGCTCAAACTTTAAAAAATAAAGGGGCTTCTACCAAAAATATAGTGATCTTCTTATCTGCATGGGCATGCATCAAAATTCCTCAAGAACTGGTAGAATTACAATTTTTGGGCTTGAAATTCATGCTCGCTCGTCTGTCTCTGTCTATCATTTTTATAACATTGATGGGATTCATTTTGGATAAAATTTTAAAACAAAACAAATAAGGGGGACTAAAATGTCTGGAACAAAACAAACAAATGCAATCAGAATTAGCCTGTTGATAATGCTACTACTACTGGGGACATTATTAACAGCAGAAGAGATCAGTGGAATGGAAGTTATGGAAAAGGTTTACAATCGTCCGACCGGCGAAGATCAGACTGCTGAAGTAACGATGACGTTGATCAACAGAAGGGGTAATCAGCGTGAAAGAATAATCAAACAATATCAAAAAGATTTCGGCGACGTTGATAAAAAGATCATGTTTTTTATCGCACCTGCTGATGTACATAACACATCATTCATGAACTGGAGTTACACCCAAGAAGGCAAAAATGATGATCAGTGGCTTTATCTGCCTGCTCTCAAACGGGTCAGACGAATCTCCAGCGACAGCAGAAGCGACTATTTCATGGGCTCAGATTTCACTTATGATGATCTTGGCGAAAGACATCCATCAGAAGATGAACATACTATCCTTAGAGAAGAAGAATATGATGGTAAGATGTGTTATGTCATCCGG
The DNA here is from genome assembly GCA_964433675.1 of uncultured Candidatus Cloacimonadota bacterium. Classification (GTDB taxonomy): domain Bacteria; phylum Cloacimonadota; class Cloacimonadia; order Cloacimonadales; family TCS61; genus CAYSSJ01. Next base: position 102,455 of record CAYSSJ010000005.1, on the reverse strand, counting down.
AGCATTCCCCAACATGATTATGTGTACTCAAAAACCATTAGTTGGGTAGTAAAAGATAGTTGGCTGGGAAAGAAAAAAGAGTTTTATGATAGAGATGGCGAACTGCTGAAAATTTTAGAAGTACAGAGAGTTGAGAACATCCAAGGTTATCATATCATTACAAAATCAGAGATGCACAATGTCCAATCTGATCATCAAACTATCATGGAGCTTAACAATGTGGAATTAGACACCGGCATCGACGATAGCACATTTAGCGAAAGAATGATGAGAAGAGGGTTATGATACATAAACATCATACAACTAAACGAAGGAGGAACAAATGAAACGGATTATAATACTAATACTCGTCGTAATAACGATCTCCGCTCTGCATTCAGAAATAAATCATAGAGGATTCATACGTTCCTATATGGGCTTGCTTACAGAATTGAGTGAATATGCTGTACTGCAAAACACATTTGATCTAAGAATGGACTACAGAAAAGATAACTTCAATTTCTATGTTAATCCGGTGTTCGTATTTAATGATATTCGCAAAGAGGTTGGCATTACCCTCAGGCAGAGCTATATTGATATTTATTTTCCTGATTTCGATCTAAGGATAGGTAAACAGCAGATTGTCTGGGGAAAGGCAGATGGTGTATTCATCACGGATCTAATTTCACCGCGTGACCTTTCGGAATTTGTGCTGCCGGATTTCGAAGAAATACGAATCGGTATCAATGCAATGAAGTTGAACTATTATATCGGGAATTCAACTTTGGAAACTATCTGGATACCGGCTTTTCAGCCGACGATTCAACCGGAGCCTAGTTCAATTTGGTTCCCGAATATTAAAGACTTTCCAGCTAATGCTCAAGTTGAAGATCCGCAGGAAGTTTCAGCAAAATTTTCCAATAGCGAATTTGCTCTCAAATTTTCAAGAATGGGTAGTCTTTTTGATCTGGAAGTGATGGCTGCCTATCTTTGGGATGACACTCCCGTACCACATCTCATTCTCCAGCCAGATAATACTGTCTTGGTTAAGCCTAAATATCACCGCTTACCTTTGGTGGGAACTAGTGTAAACAAAACTGTGGGAGGAGCCTTGGCTAGAGCCGAAGCTGCATATTCTTTCGATAAGCGTTTCTCATCCTCAGATCTGACAGCCGATGGTGTCAGCAAGAACGATTATCTACATTATCTGGTCGGATATGATTCTAACTGGTTCGATGTGGATGTCAGTTTACAATTTATACAACAACATATCATCGATTATGACGATAGTATCAACCAAGACGAATTCACCAATACCCTCAGTTTTCTGTTAAACAAAACATTCCTGCGCGAGAAGCTCATTTTTAATCTGTTTGGCTATTATGGCATTAACGATGAGGATGGTTTGCTTCGTTTCAAATTAAGTTATGACCTTGCAGATGGGATAAATATCCTCGCTGGTTATAATTTATTTTTTGGTGATGAAGGTGCTTTTGGGCAATTCAATGAAAATGACATGGCTTATCTTCAAGTAAGGTTAGATTTCTAACAAATAGTTAGTATGCATGAGCATGGGGTGAACAGCCCTATGCTCTTTTGCTATCTTGCTGTCATCTTTGCCCATATCTTACCAATGTCACCCTGCCTGTTTCAAACTACACTTCCCGGCTCTTTCAAAACAATCTTTTTTGCCGTCAAAACCAGCTTAATTATCACAAATAATTTGCAATCAATGAGATTAAATTAGATTATTTAAAAAAAATACTTGAAATAAAAACGCTTGTTTGCGTTTTTGCACTATAAATATATTGGAGGAAAATAAATGTTAGAAGGATTAAGAAAAAATGCAAAAATAGTGATTTACATAATAGCATTCGTATTCATCTTATCGATGGCTATCGGAGGCATATCCGGGATATTTTCGCCTCGCCCCTATGTAGGTTCGATTGATGGACGCAAGATTCACTACGAGGAATACAACGAATATCTCAGAAATGCCTATATCAATTATATGCAAGAAAACCCGGACGAACAGATCACCGAGCAGACTATGCGTCAGCTAAACGAGCAGACTTGGAACCAACTGGTAGCTCAGACACTTTACGACCAAGAGATTAGACGTCGCCGCATAAGAGTTAGAGACAGAGACATTGTAGAACAACTGCGCAATCCGGATGAGAATATACGCAGCATTCCTGAATTTCAGACAGACGGTCAATTTGACTATTCCAAATATGAAGAAGTGCTGCTGAACAATCCGCAATTTGCCGAGTACATGGAATCGATGATTCGCTCTTCACTGCCGTATGAAAGACTTTTTGAAGATGTAAAATCGGAAGTTCAGGTTACAGAAGAAGACGTAAGACAACAATATTATGATGACAATAATCTGGCAAATGCCAAGATTATCTTCTTCGATCCCCAGTCGGTCGAAGAAGTAGAAGTTACCGATGAAGAGATCAGAGCGTATTACGAGGAAAATACAGAAGATTACAAACGTGGTCCTGCCCGCCGACTCAGCTATGTCCGTCTCCGTCTGGAACCGAGTGAATCTGACAAAGCGGAGACCAAAGAGCTGGTTGATGAAGTTCATCAGCAATTGATGGAAGGTGCTGATTTTGTGGATATGGTAGAACAATATTCAGACGATCCCGGTTCTGCTCAGCAAGGTGGAGATCTGGGCTATTTTACTCGCGGTCGGATGATCCCCGATTTTGAAGAAGTCGCCTTTGATCTGGAGATCGGTGAGATAAGTGAACCTGTATATACCCGTTTCGGATGGCATATCATCGAACTGATGGATAGACGAAGAAACGAAGATGGTGAATTGGAAATAAGAGCCAGACACATCCTTATCCAAGATCAAGCTTCCGAACAAACCAGACAGAATTTAGCAGCTCGAGCAGAAGATTTACACGAACGTGCAAAAGAACTCGGTTTGGAACGTGCTGCTGAAGATTTCCAATATGAAGCAGAAGAGACACCCGATTTCTTTGAAGACGCTCAGCATATCGGTGGACTTGGTAGAAGTGAAGAGTTGGTAGATTTTGCCTTTTCAAACAGATTGGGAGCTTTACACCAACCAATCCAGATGCAGGATGACTTTATAGTGGCGGAGATCTCTCATGTCGTCGGTGATCATTATCAGGATATCTCCGAAGTAAGACAACGTATCAATAGAACCTTGGAAAACAGAAAGAAAAGGGAGATTATCGTAGAAAAAGCGCGTGAATTTGCCGACCGATATGAACCTTCTCAATATTTGCAAGCAGCCACTGCAGAAGGTATCGAAATAGTCGAAGCTGAAGATATCTCTATAGATAAACAACTTGGCAAGATCGGGAGAGTGGAAGATCTGAACCGGGCTATCTTAAACAAAGAAGAAAATGAGTTCACCGATCTGATTGTTGGTGAAAACGGAGCCTATATAGCTCTGGTGGAAAGCCGTAGCTATCCTGATATGGAAAAATTTGAAGAAAACAAAGCAACTCTGATGCAAGAAGCACAAAGGGAAGCGGAAGATCAACATCTGAACGAATGGTACCGAAACTTGATGGACTCTGCCGAAATCGAAGATAATCGGCATCAATTCTTCAATTTATAAAAACCAAAACTAATAGACTAAAAGCCCCGTGTAATTGCGGGGCTTTTTCTTTTTCCAACAAACTTCTGCAGAATAAATATCAAACAAATTTATGGGCTATCTCGCATGCTAATTTGACATTATGCTTTATCAAAGCGATATTAGCTTTTACAGTGGCACCATCACTTAATTCTGCTAATCGGTTCAGTAAAAACGGGGTAAGCTTTTTCCCGCTGACCTTATTACTCTCAGCATCCCGCAAAGCCGCTTCTATGTAGCTTTGCATACTATCATAACAGATTTCATCCTGTCCGGGGATCGGATTTGCTATCAAGATAGCAGATTTTTGGATTTTTTTGTGAATCTGATAGAGTTTAACAATCTGAGAAGAGGATTCTATCCGGGAAATGAGATAAGGAGAGACTGCCGTATGAAAAAGTGGGAAACTATCGGTTTGATAACCGTAAACCGGTATGGAACAAGTTTCGAGATATTCCAATGTTTTAGGAATATCGAGAATCGATTTGGCACCGGCTGAAACTACAATAATCGGATACTGAGCCATAATCTGCAAATCAGACGAAATATCGAAAGTGCTGTCTGCATTTCTATGAACTCCCCCGATCCCGCCTGTAGCAAACACTTCGATACCGGCTAAATAGCTGCAGATGATAGAAGCGCTAACAGTAGTTGCCCCGATCTCTCCGGATTCCAAGATGCCGGCGATATCCCGAGCGTTAGTTTTGCGCACATTATCTGTTTCTGCCAATATGCTTAGTTCTTCTTCGTTTACACCGACTTTTATCTTCCCGTCCATCAAACATATCGTAGCAGCAGTTACACCCATGTTTTGCGCTATTTTTTGCAGATCAAGGGCTAATTCCAAATTTTGTGGATATGGCAGACCATGTGCTATCAGAGTAGATTCCAATGCTACGATCGGTCTGGCTTCCTGCAAAGCTCTTTTCACATCAGGGTGATATTCGACAAATTCTCTCATGCTTGTTATTCTCTCACTCCCAAAATTTCAACTTTAACTTTTTTTACACCTTCGGCTATCAGTCCGATCTTAGCAGCTGCTGCATAGGAAAGATCCAGATCACGCCCTGAAATAAAGGGACCGCGATCGTTTACCCTCACGGTAACTGTTTTGCCGTTATCCTCGTTTGTAACTCTCAGCATCGTATTGAAGGGCAGCTCTTTGTGCGCGCAGGTAAACTTGTACATATCGAAGATCTCGCCGTTGGCGGTAACTCTACCATGAAATTTGGAGCCATAGTAAGAAGCAACCATATATGTAACTCTACCTTTGCCTTCTACGCGAGGTTCGGTGTCTCTGGTGGTATATCTTCTGGGCGGTCTCCTACCCTGAGAATCGGGCGATCTATAGGCAGGATTGACACTACATCCCACTATTATCAGCGCTAATGCCAGTATTATTAACTTCATAAACATCCTCCTCAAATATACAATATTAGTATTTGTTGATAATTGTCCACATTTTTCTTGTCCAATTCGGAGAAATAATCCGAAAATCATAACTTTGAGGTTGACAGAAAAGTCGATAAAGACAACTTTAATTCAAAAAAAGGGAAGGATGTTTATTTGAATATGAAATCATCTCTAATAGATTATTTTATCACTCTGGTAAAAATCGATAGTGAATCGAAACACGAGCGAGAAGTAGCAAAAAAGCTAAAAAAAGATTTGGAGAAATTAGGCGCAGAAGTACGCTTCGATGAAGCCCATACCAAAACAGGTGGTGATGTGGGAAACCTCTACGCCTACATCCCCGGTAAGATAGATAAGCAACCCATACTATTTTGCGCTCACATGGATACGGTAGTTCCCGGAACAGGAATCAAGCCAAAGATAGAAGGAAATAAAATTATATCATCGGGAGACACGATCCTCGGAGCGGATGATAAATCCGGTATAGCTCAGATTATCTGCGCTATCAAAGAGATCAAATCATCCAAAGAAGATCATGCACCGGTGGAGATACTGTTTACAATATCCGAAGAAATCGGGTTGCTGGGAGCAAAACACTGCAATTGTGAAATGCTCAGATCGAAAATCGGCTATGCTCTTGATGCACATGAAGTAGGCAATCTCACCATTGGTGCTCCTTCTCAGAATAGCATGGAATACACCATCTATGGCAAAGAATCACATGCCGGTGCTGAACCGGAGAAAGGGATCAATGCTATCAGGATCGCCAGTGAAGCTATCGCTAATATGCCTTTGGGTAGGATCGATGATGAGACTACGAACAATATCGGTATCATCGAGGGCGGTAAAGCTACCAATATAATACCGGCAAAAGTGAAGATAAAAGCAGAAGCGAGAAGTCATAATGAAAAGAAGCTTCTGGATATTACCAAGGCTATGTCCGATGCGCTATTGGACGCAGCTAAAAAGCATACTGTAGATGGTACTACCGGCTCGGTCGATATCAAAGTAATGCAGGAATATCGCAGTTTCCATCTGGACGAAGCGGATGAGTTGGTAAAACTATCCGAAGAGGCATGCCGGAAAGTAGGGATCGAGCATAAAACGTCGGTCGGCGGCGGTGGCAGCGATGCAAATATTTTCAATTATCATGGCATAAAAACAGCTATCGCCGGTACAGGAATGCAAAATGTACACACCTTGCAAGAAAGCATCCGCATTTCTGATCTTGTGAATGGATGCAAATGGGTTACCGAGGTAATTCGTTGTTATTCAAATAAGTGAGGTTTGTGATGAATATTGCTTTGTTTGGTTACGGTAAGATGGGTAAACTCATCGAAAAACTTGCCGGTGAATATGACGCCGAAATAGTAGCAATTGTAGATCCACTACAAGGCAGGGAATTTTCCGCAGCAGAACTAAAAGATGCAGATGTATGCATAGATTTCACAGAACCGGGAGCAGCGCTGGAAAACATCCAAAATATTGCCAAAGCGGGAAAGAACATTGTCATTGGCACTACCGGCTGGTATGATGAGATAGAGAAGGTGAAAAAAATCGTGATGAACAACAATATCGGTTTGCTGTATGGTTCCAATTTTTCGATCGGGATGAATATGTTTTACTCTATAGTTGCTCACACTGCTCAATTTATCGATCAATTGCCCGAATACGATATCTACGGCATGGAGCAACATCATAGCGAGAAGAAGGATAGTCCGTCCGGAACTGCGAGAGTGCTCTCCGATATACTCTGTGAGAGTATTGAGAGGAAGAAACGACCGCAATATGATAGGATAGACAGAAAGCCGGATAATGAGGAGCTGCATTTTGCCAGTATGAGAGCGGGCTCTATTCCAGGCACTCATACGGTAGGATTCGATTCTAAAGCAGATACTATCGAGCTGACACACAGAGCCCGAAGCAGAGAAGGCTTCGCTCGCGGAGCACTTATCGGTGCACGTTGGTTGCAAGATAAAACCGGTATATTCGATTTCAGAGAAGAGTTCAAAGAGATCATATCATCATGAAAAAAATGGACTTCTTCAAAATGCAAGCTCAGGGAAACGATTTCGTTTTCTTCGATCTGCGTGATGAGGAAGAGACTGAGTTTGACTGGCAATACGCCGCTCACCATATTTGCGACTGTCATTTCGGTATCGGTGCTGATGGTGTGATTCTGATCAGATCATCCGAAGAAGCTGATATAAGTATGACGATACTCAATGCAGACGGTTCTGAGGCTAAAATGTGTGGTTCCGCACTCAGATGCCTTTGCTATTGGTATGCTATGAAGCAGAATAAAAAAATGGTATGTGTGGAAACTGCAGATGGGATCAAATCCGGAATCATTGACCGTAATGATAATGTAGTAGTGAATCTGGGCTTACCTCGCTTTATCGAAAAAGAAATACGGCAGATCAAAGGGTTCGAAGGTTATCTAGTAGATATAGGTAATCCGCATTTTGTGATTTTTTTAGATGAGATCAAAGAAAATATTGCCTCCGAATATGGAGCAGAACTGGAATTTTCACCGATCTATCCTGACGGGATCAATATCCAATTTTGCACAGTAATCCAAAAAGATGAATTATGGCTAAGTATCTGGGAGAGAGGTTCGGGAACCACTCTCGCTTGCGGCACCGGTGCAGCAGCGGCTGTATATACCGGCATCAGAATGGGAAAGCTGGAATCTCCTGTAACAGTGCGGATGCCTGGGGGATCGGTCAGTATAAACTATGATGAGATCGGATGCTATTTATCGGGTCCGGTATCTTATGTGTTTTCGGGGGTGATCGAGCTATGAAGTGTATCATACTTATTCTTATACTACTTCTCTGCCAGCCACTTTTCGGCGATTGGTTCTCTTCAGACAAAGTGATGCATTTTGCCGGCAGTACATATCTGACCTATTGGAATTACTCTTTTAGCAGAGATATGATGAATTTCTCTCACAATGATGCGATGCTTTATTCTTTTGGATTTACACTCGCTTTGGGCAGTGGCAAAGAATTGAGCGATAAGTATCTGAAAACCACCGGCTGGTCTTGGAAAGATATGCTATACAACTGTGCTGGGATCATCACCGGAATGATAATAATAAATAACACGAGGTAAACTGATGGATAGTGTAGGCAAATTACTCAAAGAAATTAGAGAAGAACAAGATCTGACTATAGAGCAAGTATCCGAAGAAACGAAGATAAAACCACGCATGATCCAAGCTATCGAAGAGGATAATCTGAAAGCGCTCGGAGGTATTGGCTATGGCAGAGCGATCATCACCACCTATGCTCGCTTTTTGAAAGCTGATGTAAAAAAAGTGCTCTCTGCTTACGATAGATCGATGAATAAGACCGAAACAGTCTATAGGCCACCGGCGGAAGAACAGCCCAAAAAGATACTGATACCGGCAAATATTATCTATATCATTATCCTCATAATGCTGGTCGTGTTCCTGGCTATCATTACCGTTCGCTTCTATCGAGAAGGGCGGCTAAGCTCACCACTACCCCGCCGGATAAGTCCGCAAACCACCGAGACCGACAATCAAACTTCCGATCCGGACACTATCTTACCTGAACCTACTTCTCTTATCGAAGTAACCCCGGAGATTGATGATTCCCCGCTCGATGAAATCGATTCTGCCACCACTTCCTTGCATAATCGATCAGCTTTGCAAGATACTACCGATTATGTGAATATTTTTATCTTCGAAGGAAAGGATAATCCTCTCAACATTAAGGATTGATACTGCTAAATGTCTTATGAACGCATAGAATATAAGCATCTTTTGCATGCTGTCTCCAAACCGGCTCGCTATATAGATTATGAACTGAACTCAGCTTCCAAAATGCCATGCGGCACCACAGTCAATATCTGCTTGGCTTTCCCTGATGTGTACGAGGTGGGATTCTCTCATCTGGGGCTAAAAATTCTCTATTCTATTCTCAACAATCAGAGCGATACGGTAGCAGACCGAGTTTATGCCCCATGGAAAGATTTTGGGGATATTTTGAGAGAGAACGATCTCCCACTATTCGCTCTGGAAAGTGAAGTGGCACTCAAAGATTTTGATATGCTGGGGTTTACCTTGCAAACCGAGCTTACCTATACGAACATTCTCTATATGCTCGATCTGGCAGAGATCCCACTGTTTTCATATCTGCGGAAAGAGGAAGATCCGCTAGTTATTGCCGGTGGTCCCGGCACAGCCAATCCAGCCCCACTTTCTCCCATCATAGATGCCTTTCTTATCGGAGATGCGGAAGAGGCAATTTTGGAGATCAAAGAGTGTTTTAAGCAGAAGCGAGATCTACCACGAGATTCTATCTTAAGGAAACTATCTGCTATCGAAGGGATGTATGTACCCTCTATTCATGATGAGGAAAACAATCGCATCAAAGCGCGCAAATGGCTCGCTTTCGATGATGAAAGCAAAATTCATACAGATCAGCTTATCCCCTGGCTACAACCGACGCACGATCGTTATGTCGCCGAAGTGATGCGCGGTTGTTCACGCGGCTGTCGTTTTTGCTTCGCCGGCATGTTTTACAGACCGGTACGAGAAAGAGATGCCAAATCTACCGTCGCTCGCATGATCGAGGAAGTGAAAAAATACGGGTGGCAAGATGCAGCTCTCACCTCACTTTCCACGAGTGACTATACCTGTATCAAACCGGTACTTGTAGAGCTTTTTAACCAGCTTCATCATACACATACCAGCCTCAGCTTCCCCTCTTTGCGTATCGATACAATCGATGCTCATTTGGCAAAGATCCTTACAGCTATGCGTCAGACCGGTCTCACTATCGCACCGGAGGCTGGGAGTCAGAATTTGCGAAACCGGATAAACAAGAATATTTCGGAAGAAGATATCTTGGAGAGTATCCGAACTGCCCAAGAAAACGGGTGGAAACTAATCAAGCTTTATTTTATGATCGGATTACCGGGAGAAACAGACGCAGATATCGATGCGATAGTAGATCTGGTGAAAAAGATCATCACTCGTTCGGAGAAGAAACTGAAGATAAATATCACCCTCTCACCTTTTGTACCCAAACCATTCACACCCTTCCAGTGGGCAAAGATGGATAATCTGGATAGTCTGCAACAAAAAGCCAACAAGATAAAATACGCGCTCAAACGGTTCCGATTCGTTACTACCAAATACCACGAACCGAGCTCCTCGCTTTTGGAATGTGTGATCGGAAGAGGAGACAAAACAATCTCGAGATTGATCTACGATGCTTATATAAACGGTGCGGTTTTCGATAGTTGGAACGAGTATTTCGATTTTGATCATTGGCAGAAAGCTGCCGAAAAGAATGAGATCGATTTTGCTGACTATACCGACCCCATCCCATTAAAAGATACCTTGCCTTGGGATAATATAGACATCGGTATCAAAAAAGAATTTCTACAAAAAGAATGGGAAAAAGCCAAACTAGCCGAAACTACCGAAGATTGCCGATTCGATGGCAGTTGTATAGATTGTGGGATCTGCTCCTCCACAGTAAAACACGTCAATTCGGAAAGTTTCACACCCAGCAAGATAGTAGAACCCCAGAGCAACCCGCCAGAACAAAAATATAGCTATCGTGTTTTCTACCAGAAGATAGGCGATCTGATCTTCGTTTCGCATTTGGATTGGATGCGGATGTTTCAACAACTGCTACGCTCCTCTAAGCTTCCGATCGCCTATAGTCAGGGCTTCAATCCCCATCCTATCATCAGTTTCGGACACCCGCTCTCTACCGGAGTTGCCGGACTCGATGAATACTTCGATGTCAAACTAACCGAAGAGATCGAACCGCAAGTACTATACGAATCTCTGAGACAAAGTTTCGCACCTCATGTGCCGATAAACTCCGTCTCTAAGATAAAGTGCAAAGCTGAGTTGGCAATGGATCATTATCAATACGAAACTATCGAGATCATCATCCCACCTCTTCTGATCGAAGATTTCGCTAAAAAAACGGATCGTTTTATCGCTGCCGAGAGCTGGATCTATACATATCAGCGTAAAGGTAAACAGCGGCAAATCAATCTGAAAGAGGTCATCAAAGATATCGGATGTGAACGGAAAAAGGTGGAGCTAACCAAAAAAGTGAGTGGAGCGAATATTTTGAATGTCATCCTCTCGATCTATGGTTTTCAGCGCACTGAAACCATCGGATTTCGTATCACTCGCAAAAAGCTGCACCACTCTTTATAAAATCTATCTGAAAATAATCTTCACCTCATCTTTGGATTCCATTTTGATGCCGGACATCACTTCCGCTCTATCCTGAAATGCATCTATAGCTTCCGGAGTAAGCTGCATCATATATTTGAGGGCATCATCATTTTCTAGGATCTTGTCAAAATCGACCTCTACCAAAGTAACTACCTTATCTTCGCGAAAAGAGGCATCCGTTTGTAAGATTCTGCCGTTAACTCTGATCTGAGAGCTTAACTTCATACCACTATACAGTTCTTTTACCGCTTCACTTATCTCTTCCATATCTTCATCATCATCGAACAAGAAGGGACTATCCATTTCTTCGGTCTCTATATCATCATCCATCATCTCGGGGAACAGGATAGTGAGCTGAGATTCATCTTCTCTTTGCACAAAGCGAAATTGCAGTCTCTCCGAATCGATATCGAGCATACCGGTCGGATCACTTATCAAGGCACTGGTCATGCCACGATCGACTTCTATGCTTGTGATATCCTCAAAACTATACTTCACCGAATAGCCGGTCATGTTTTCTGCTTCAATTCTTTGGCTGGAGACATATCCAACTCCACTGCCATATTCATATGCACCGATCTTCAGTTCTTCTTCATCATAGATATCTATACTGCCGAAGAAATCTTTTCTGAACAAAATTGTCTGGTCGATACTACCTGTACCATCCGGATTGACCGTGATTACGGATGAGAATTGATAACAGCTACTCAAGATGAATACAGCCGCCATTATCAATAATAGTTTTCCCCTTTTCATACATCCTCCTATGCTACTGATTTCTCTTAGATAGCAAAAATTCATAAAAGTGAGATTATTGTCAAATGATAACTTCTCCAAACAGCATTACCACACTCACAGTTCCAAAGCAAGCTTTTTTGAGACCGAGAGTTTTTCATATTGACATGTAGAGCTGCTTTCAAAACATAGTTGAGAAAAAATATAAGGAGAGAATTTATGAGCAAAATCCGAGTAAGATTTGCACCAAGTCCGACCGGTTATCTCCATGTCGGAGGTTTAAGAACTGCATTGTACAATTTTTTATTTGCTCGACAAAATAACGGCTCTTTCATATTGCGCATAGAAGATACCGATAGAACGCGCTATGTGGAAGGTGCAGCGGAAAATCTGATCACTACTTTGAAAATGATGGATATAAACTATGATGAAGGTCCGGATAGTGGCGGTGAATATGGTCCTTATTATCAATCGCAAAGACAGGATATTTACCAAGAACATATAGGGAAGTTGTTGGATAATGACGCTGCTTACCATTGTTTTTGCACATCAGAAACTTTGCAGAAAATGCGAGAAGAGCAAGCTGCCAAAAAAGAGGATATCCGCTACGACGGTCGCTGCCGCAAGCTGAGCAGAGAAGAGATAGAGCGCAAGATATCCGCCGGCGAAAAATATGTCATCCGTGCCAAAACACCCGTTAGTGGCGAATTGAAGTTTGAAGACCTCATCAGAGAGAAGGTAACTTTTCATTGGGATATGGTAGATGACCAAGTGCTAATGAAGTCGGACGGTTTCCCGACCTATCATCTGGCTAATGTAATAGACGACCATCTGATGGAGATCACACATGTGATTCGCGGTGAAGAATGGCTCTCCAGTGTACCGAAGCATATCTTCTTGTACGAAGCTTTCGGCTGGGAACCACCCAAAATGGCGCATCTGCCTCTGCTTCTGAACCCGGATAAAAGTAAACTGAGCAAACGTCAAGGTGATGTTGCCGTGGAAGATTTTCTCGCCAAAGGTTATGTAAAAGAAGCGCTTGTAAACTTTATCGCACTTCTGGGCTGGCATCCGAGCGGTGATAGGGAGCTTTTCACTTTGGACGAGCTGATCTCAGCCTTTTCTCTGGAGCGAATATCCAAAGCCGGTGCCGTATTCGACATCGAAAAGTTGAATTGGATGAACGGTCAATACATTCGCCATCTCGATCTGGACTATATCGCCGAAAAAGCGAGACCTCTATTTATGAAAGAGAATCTGGATATCTCCGATGAAGATAAGTACCAGAAAGTGGTAGCATATACCAGAAACAGGATCACTCTGATAACAGAGATTACAACAGAAGCACTCCCGTTTTACCGAGATCCCGACATCAAAGATGAAGACAGGCATCTTGTGGAAGACCCCCAAGCGCAGGAGCTTTTCCGGCTTTGGATCGAAATGCTCAAAAATACGCAAAATATAGATGAAGATAAGATAAAATCTTTCATCACTCAAACTACCGAGAAACTCGGGTTGAAAGGTAAAAAGCTCTATTTCCCACTCAGAGTGGCTCTATACGGCAGTTGTCACGGTCCGGATATACCTACAATCTATGCTATTCTGGGTAAAGAGGTGATGATAAGAAGATTGAATAAAGTTATCGAGGAGAAATAATCTAATATGAAAGAGAAAACCGAACCAACCACCAATTTTATCAAAGCGATCATCGAAGATGATATCAGGAACAATAAGCATGAGGGTCGAATTCACACCAGATTCCCGCCCGAACCGAACGGTTATCTTCATATCGGTCATGCCAAATCTATTTGTTTGAATTTTGGTATAGCCGAGCAATACAATGGACTGTGCAACCTAAGATTCGATGATACCAATCCACACACTGAGAGCACCGAATATGTCGATTCTATCAAAGCGGATATTCGCTGGCTTGGATTCGATTGGGAAGAGAGAGAATATTATGCTTCCGACTATTTCGCACAGCTCTGCGAGTGGGCAGAGAAGCTCATCAAAAAGGGGAAAGCTTATGTATGCGATCTCTCACCGGAGCAAATTGCCGAGCATCGTGGGGTACCTACCCGTCCCGGTAAGGAAAGTCCCTATCGAAATCGCTCCGTAGAAGAAAACTTGGAACTTTTCAGAAAGATGCGCGGCGGTGATTTCCCGGACGGTGCCAAAGTGTTACGCGCAAAAATCGATATGTCCTCTCCCAATATGCACATGCGCGATCCGATCATGTATCGCATCACCCGCTCCCATCATCATCGCAGCGGAGATAAGTGGTGTATTTATCCTACCTACGACTACACCCACGGACAATCGGATTATCTAGAAAAGATCACCCATTCGCTCTGCACACTCGAATTTGAAGTCCATCGCCCTCTCTACGACTGGTTTCTAGATCAGATCATCGAATCAGGTGACTACCGACCGCGCCAGATCGAATTTGCCAGGCTCAATCTCAGCTATACTGTGATGAGCAAGCGGAAGCTATTGGAATTGGTAGAGAACGGTTATGTGGATGGTTGGGATGATCCCCGCATGCCCACGATTTGTGGTCTCAAAAGACGTGGCTATACTCCCGAAGCGATCCGAAATTTCTCCGAAAGGATCGGAGTGGCAAAAAAAGAAAGTATGGTGGATATTGCTCTACTCGAGCATTGTGTCCGTGTGCATCTAAATAAAATAGCTCCTCGAGTAATGGCAGTATTGGAACCACTCAAACTGATTATCACTAACTATCCGGAAGGAGAAACGGAAGAATTGGATGCGGTAAACAATCCCGAAGACGAATCTGCCGGAATGAGGAAAGTTCCATTTTCCAAAGTATTGTATATAGAGAAAAACGACTTCATGGAAGATCCGCCCAAAAAGTTCTATCGTTTGGCTCCCGGCCGGGAAGTAAGACTCCGCTATGCATATTTTGTCACTTGCACAGATATAGTAAAAGATGAAGCTGGTAATATCACAGAGATACACTGCACCTATGATCCGGCAACCAAAGGTGGTTCAGCTCCTGACGGCAGAAAAGTGAAATCGACCTTACATTGGGTTTCGGCAGAACATGCTCTGGATGCCGAAGTGCGCCTTAATGACCATCTGTTTACCAAAGAGAATCCTTCCGATACTGAAGAGGGAAAGACTTTTATGGATTACTTAAATAGCAAATCGATGAAGAGATTAACCGAATCTAAGCTGGAGCCGAGCGTGCAAAATTCTTCTGCTGGCGATAGGTTCCAATTCGAAAGACAGGGTTATTTCTGTGTGGATAGCAAATATAGTACAGATGAGAAGATTGTTTTCAACCGCACTGTCTCTCTGCGTGATGAATGGGCGAAGATCCAGAAGAAAAAAAATAAGCAAGGTTAAATCTTATGAGAATTATCGCTTTGTTTCTTTTGATCTCGATAGTTGCCTTATCTCTGCTATCTGCCTGTACCCGCTGTAGTGAACTGAGAGAGTATCGCAATGTAATCAGAGAGCTTGAGATCGAAGATGTAGATATTACCACAATTCCGGACGGGACTTATAGCGGTTTTGCCGATGCCGGATTGGTCAGTGCCTTGGTAGCGGTAACGGTAAAAAGTGGTAAAATAGAGGAGATAGAGCTCATCGAACATCAGCATGGCAGAGGTGCAGAGGCGGAAATCATCAGCGAAAATGTAGTGCAAGCGCAATCTTTGGATGTCGAGTATATCAGCGGTGCTACTTCTAGCTCGAAGATCATCTTAAAAGCTATAGAAAGAGCATTGGTAAATCAAGAACCATATAAACCCAAGAGGAGGTAAATAAGATGCGCTATTTCAAAAAAATCGTCGGTGAGAGCTGCTATCTTTCGCCTATTAATTCCAAAGATGCTCCCCGCTACACAGAATGGCTCAATGATCTGAATCTCTCCCGTTTTCTTACTCTATCACAACAGGTAATAAGCCTGGAGAAAGAAGAAGAGATCCTGAAACAGATGGTCGATAGAGGTGAAAAAATGTTCGCCATCGTAGATCTGTTCAGTGAGAAATTGATCGGGAACTGCAGCCTTTTTAATATAGACCATATTCATCAAACTGCCGAATTGGGCATATTTATCGGAAACAGAACACATTGGAACCGTGGATTCGGCTGTGAAGCCACTAAATTACTGATTGATTATGGATTTAATATTCTCAATCTACACAACATCATGCTCTCTGTATTTGATTTCAACAAACGCGCGATAAAATCCTATCTGAATGCAGGATTCAAAGAGATCGGGCGAAGGCGAGAAGCTATATTCATCGGTGGTGAAAAGCACGATTTTGTCTATATGGATATTCTGGCTTCCGAATATGAAAGTGTGTATATAAACAAGATAGTAAATCAGGATAATGATAAGAAAAATTAAGGGACAAAAGCGAGCGGTCGGGATTTTGGAACATGCCTTGGAGCATGACAAAATAGGCAATAGCTATCTCTTTTATGGTCCTTCGGGAACTGGGAAGTTTACCGCAGCTTTATATTTCGGTATGGCGCTAAATTGCACTTCCGAAAAAGAGAAACGCCCGTGTCGGGCATGCAATTCCTGTCGCAAATTCCTCAATCTATCTCATCCTGATCTTACCTACATATTCCCTACTCCCAATCTTAAGATGACCATAGAAGGCGAGATCAAAGAAACCAAAGTGATAGATGAATACAAAAGCTACCTCAATAATAAGCGGGATACTCCTTGGAAGGAGTTTTTCTTTTCCAAAAATACCGAAATTCGCATCGATAGTATTCGTATGTTGGAACACAATATCTACCTCTCTCCCAATGAAGCTGAGAAAAAAATCTACATCATAGAAGATGCAGACGAGATGAATCAACAAGCTGCCAATGCATTTCTAAAAACTCTGGAGGAGCCGCCGGTCGATTCTGTTATCATCCTGACTACCGATAGGATGGATGCCCTGCTTCCCACTATCGTTTCGAGATGTCAAAAAGTCCAATTCTTACCGCTATCCAGACATGTGATAGAATCCGAACTGATAACTTCTCATCTGGTAGAAGAGCAACATGCAAAACTATGCGCTCGTATTGCGAACGGCAACATGGAACGCGCGATCAGATTGAGTCAGATCGGTGGCATTGCCTCGCGGGAGCTGACTATAGATTTCTTGCAGCTTCTGATAAACCGGAATGACACTAAATTCATGGATCTGGCTATCCAATTTAAAAAAGGTAAACAAAACTCACTCTTGTATGAACTAATCTCGCATCTAATCATCTGGTTTTGCGACGCAGCATATTACCAAAACTACCCTTCCGAGATCGTCAATGTGGACAAAATCGAGCTGTTAAGCCAGATTGTAAAGATCAATCCTCAAATCGATAATGAGGTAGTAGAGATCTTGGACTATCTGGAATCTACTCAAAGAAAATTCGAAGCTTTCAATCTGAATCCCTATCTTACCATTATCAATCTTTACATCACTCTGGGAAACTATCTCTACCGTATGGTTAGAAGAATGTAGGGTTTATGCAAAGTCAGCGGGCTAATAGATAAGCGGTTATAAAAGGGTGAATATGAAAAAATTGATAGTCATAGTAGATGACGAAGCTGATATAAGAGATCTGGTAGATATAAATCTGCGTAAAAACGGTTTTGATACCGAAGCATTCGAAGATGCCACCCAACTTTTCAAATTTTTGCATAGCAATATCCCCCAGTTGATAATCCTCGATTTGATGCTGCCCGATGCTGATGGATTTGATGTATGCAAACAGCTCCGTTCATCCTCCGATTATGCCCATATCCCCATCATAATGTTAACTGCCAAAGGGGAGGAGACAGATAGGATTTTGGGACTTGAATTCGGTGCTGATGATTATGTTGTCAAACCATTCTCGCCGCGCGAGTTAGTAGCACGGGTAAAAGCGGTCATGAGGAGAAATCCGGATAGTACAACGGATTCCGGCGCGATAATCAAAGTCGGCGAAATCCTCATTATCAATAAAGATAAATTTGAAGTTACCGTGAACGGCATTGCAGTTCCGCTTACTTCAACCGAGTTTAAGATACTGACATTATTAGCATCTCGCGAAGGGTGGGTATATTCAAGAAATCAGATTTTAGATCATCTTTGGGGCAACGAAAAGATAGTGGTGGACAGAACTATCGATGTTCATATCAAAAATCTGAGGGATAAACTGGGCGAAGCCGGTAAATTCATAAAAAATATACGTAGTATGGGTTACAAATTAGAAGCTGAAATATCATGATCAGAAAATTTTACCATCTAATTATCGCTTTCATCGTTTTGATTACTATCATTTTTGTATTACTCTATCTTACATCAGTCAACGAAATTCGGCAGGATGGAAAACTAGCCAATGCAAATTTTGCTACTAAGATGATTTTAACGCAGATGGATCAATATATTCGAGACAACGATTTTATCATGATAGATAAGCTGCTTACCGATATAGGTAAGGAAACCGGATATAAAATAGCCTTACTCATAGATGGAGATTTTGTTACTGCAAGCTCGGATAATTTTGATGAAATAGACAGTTCTTTTGCATCTTACCCTGTCGAAATTAACGATAGCGAGCTAACTTTTGCTATCAACATCCAAACAGAAGATATATTCTCGTGGTATAATCTCTCTGATATACTCATCCCATATCTTTTACTTTTCATGTTACTCGTTGCAATACTATTCATTGTTCTGCGAAAATTATTTACTCCATTCAACAC
The DNA here is from genome assembly GCA_964433675.1 of uncultured Candidatus Cloacimonadota bacterium. Classification (GTDB taxonomy): domain Bacteria; phylum Cloacimonadota; class Cloacimonadia; order Cloacimonadales; family TCS61; genus CAYSSJ01. The sequence continues at coordinate 83,753 of CAYSSJ010000005.1, read as the reverse complement.
GATTAGAAATGTCATAGCATCACTCGCCAGCGGCGAAAGTCTAAACTATCTAAGTTTAAAAGGAAAGACATATCAACCTTTCGCGGATGATTTTAACGCTATAGCAGAGCAGTTAAACAGATATGAGACAGAGCTTTCCGAGCAAATCGAAGGTTTCAATGCCATAATAGAATCTATCCAAGAGCCGGTTTGGATCCAAGATAGCAAAGGTATTATCAGCTATTCCAACCAGAGTTTCAGAGAGTTGGTTGGATATCAGAAGGTCGTAGGTCTGTATTTTTGGAATATTATCCGTATTCCCAATCTATACGAATTCGTTGACAAACTACATCAAAATCCGCAAAATCAGATCAAAGAATTGGAGGCTCATAGTAAAATATATATCTGTAGTGCCTCTCAGATTCGATTGACTGGTGAGATCGTATTTATACTTCAGGATATCACCGAACTGAGAAAGCTGGCTATTATCAAGAAAGATTTTGTGTTGAATATTTCACATGAGTTGCGCACACCACTTACTGCTATCAAAGGATTTTTGGAGACAATGGAAGAAGAGCTCCCTGCAGAAAGCCAAACTTATCTCGAAGTGATAAAACGTAACACCGAAAGATTGATCCGCATAGTGCAGGATCTGCTTACCCTATCCAAGTTGGAACATAGCCATGAATTGGAGTTAGAAGAATTGGATCTGGCAAAATTAGTTTCCAATATTATTTCAATCTTCGATGATGATATCAAGAAGAAAGGATTGAAGATAGCGGTCGATCTCGAGGAAGACATCCCAAAGATTAGCTTGGATAGGTTCAAAATCGAGCAGGTTTTTATCAATCTGATCGATAATGCCATCAAATACACTGAAGAAGGTGAGATTAGCATCTCTATCACTAAACTGGACAGGATGATCCATATCGTAGTATCAGATTCCGGGATAGGCATAGCAAAGCAGCATCTTGCCAGAATATTCGAAAGGTTCTATGTTGTGGATAAATCCCGTTCCCGTAGGATGAGCAGCACAGGCTTGGGATTGGCGATCGTAAAACATATTGTCTATCTGCACAAAGGCACGATCTCTGTAAATAGTGAACCCGAAGAAGGGACAAAATTTCATATCAAATTCCCGATGAATCTATGAATGATAATCAATTGATCGAATCTCATAAAGCACTGATACACAAATTAGCTCATAAATACAAACATAGTGGTGTGCCATTTGAAGATTTGGTTCAGGAAGGAATGATAGGAATTTTGGAAGCCAAAGCGCACTTTGATTCTGCTAAAAATGTAAAATTTTCCACTTATGCGGTATATTGGATAAAAAAGCGCATGCTCAATGCCATCGCAAATGAGAAGAAACACTCGCTGGATGCTATGCAACTGGATAGTAATACTGTTTCGGAAAAGACTGACACTACCACAAAAAATGCAGATATAGACTCATCATTGCTTAAAGACATGCCCGAGATAGAAAAAAAGGTCATCCTCATGCTATATCAAGAACAGCTAACTCTGAATGAGATCGCACAAAAGCTAAACATTACCAGAGAGAGAGCCAGACAAACCAAAGAAAAAGCATTGCGCAGACTAAAAATAATGGATATCCTAATCAGCTAATTAGCAGATTTATTTGATTTTACTCACATCTTAACTCAAGCTTAACATTTCCTTTATTATTGTTTAACAGACCACTGGTATGATACAAGTGAGGAACAGAAAGTTCCCAAAAAAAATGATAAAGGAGATTTAAGAGATGAGATTATTCAGCAAATTAGTTTTAGCTCTGCTAATTTTAGTTATGTTTTCCACCCCATTGTTATATGCCCAGCGCAGAGTGGAGTTATTAGGAGCAGGGGCGTCTTTCCCGGCACCATTGATAACCGCGATGGCAGATGAGTATCGCGATCTCACTGAGGGAAAAGTTACTGTAAATTACCAGTCTATTGGCTCAGGAGGCGGTATTCGTCAATTCGGAGAGCAGACTATTATGTTCGGGATGTCCGAGGCTTTTCTTTCTGATAAGATCATTAGAGGAATCGAACAGAATACTGGTGGCAAAGCATTTAATATGCCTATCACTTTAGCGGATGTGGTAGTGACCTACAATATCCCCGGTATAGACAAGGGTTTGATCTTCAATGGAGAGGTGCTTGCGGATATCTTCTTGGGTAAGATTACCCACTGGAACGACAGAAGGATTAGAAATCTCAATCCAGACAAGAATTTACCCCATCTTCCGATCCAAGTGGTTCATCGATCGGATGGTTCAGGCACTACCAATTTGTTTACAAGCTATCTTACTAAAGTTTCGAAAGAATGGGAAAATGATATTGGTTATGCCACAAGTGTAAATTGGCCAACGGGTATTGGTGCAAATGGTAACGAAGGTGTAGCCGGCATTGTAATGAACACACCTGGCGCCATCGGATACAACAGTTTTGCTTATGCTCTTTTGAATGATCTGAGCTACGGTTATATGCTAAACATCTCTGAAAATGTGATCCCACCATCTTTCGATGCTACTTCTGCTGCTGCTAATATTGAGCTTCCGGATGATACCAGAATTCTCTTCACAAATACTCCTAATCCGATCGGTTATCCGATAGCCGGTTTTGCTTGGATGCTATGCTATGAAAATATGGAACAAAACAAGGCGATTAGTTCAAAGCAAGAAGCTGAAGAATTGATAAAATTCATCGTTTGGACAATGACAAACGGTCAAAATCTCTCCCAACAACTCGGTTATGCCAAATTACCCTCTGCTGCGGTAGAGAGAAATTATGCAATGATCCGCCAGATGAAATGGCATGGTGAACCGATTGGCAAGAATATCCTCGAAAAATAAATCTGTAAATAGAATGATAATCTATGTTTAACAAAAATAGGATGCCGATTTTCTCCAGATCAGAAGTCGGCATTCTTTTCGGAGAAATGGAGGTAACATAGTGCAACACGATAACAACAAAGAGATTACATCGCTCTTAAAAAAGCAACGCCCCCTTATCTATAGATGGTTGGGAGATCGGATTTTTTCACTATTCATCTTTGCACTTGGGATAACTGTGATATTGTGTACAGTTCTGATGGCAATAGTTCTCTATAGTGATGGTGCTCCTGCGATCAATAAGTTCGGTTTTTTCGGTTTTTTAATCAATAAAGTCTGGGATCCGGCTATAAAGATAGAATTCGGCGCATTCCCTTTTATAGTGGGGACATTAATCACAAGTGTCGCTTCTTTGGCTATTTCTTTTGTTCCTGCTATTGCAGTGGCAATCTTTACTGCAGAATACTCGCCCCGATGGTTAGCACATATTACAGATAATCTTATCAATCTGATAGCAGCTGTGCCGTCTGTAATTATCGGTTTGTGGGGGATTTTTGTATTTGCACCATGGATGAGGGATACTTTTTATACCAATATTTACATGTGGTCTATGGATAATTTTCCATCTTTACTGCCTATATTGGGAAATCCGATCGGTTACGGAATGGCAACAGCCACATTAATCTTAGCTATTATGATAATTCCATACACTACAGCGCTAACAGTAGATGCTTTTCACAAAGTTCCCAAAGAGCAACGAGAGGCTGCCTACGCGCTTGGAGCGACCAAATGGGAGGTGGTAAAAATGGCTGTGATACCATATGCTAGAGGAGGTATATTGGCAGGGGTGATGCTCTCTTTCGGAAGAGCTATCGGAGAAACTATGGCTGTAGCTATGCTGATTGGAAATAAAAACACTTTGCCATTCACTATATTAGGACCAGCTTCGACTATGCCTTCTGTCATTGTAAATGAGTTTAGAGAAGCAGTAGAGAATCTTCATCTTTCCAGTCTGATAGCTGTCGGTTTCTATCTGTTCATCATCTCTCTGGTAGTCAATCTGGTAGCTGCTTATATCCAAAGAAGATTTTCGATCACAGGAGCGAGGACAGTATGAAAAGCTTGAAACAAAGATATATGCGCGAAAATATTATGAAAGTTTTCATAATTTTGAACACGATATTAGTGATAACACCACTGATCATAATCCTTGCTTATGTTATCGTAAGAGGTATAGGAGCTATCAATATCGATCTTTTCACTCAGGAATTGGGCTCACCCTCCCGAGCGATGGTAGGCAGACCGACCGGTTTGGCACATACGATCATAGGAACTTTTGTCGTAGACTTTCTGGCTCTCATCATCGCTGTACCTTTTGGTCTTGGAGCCGGCATCATGCTCTCTGAATATCCGGATCATAAACTGAATCCGCTTATGAGAGTGATGAACGATACACTCAATGGGATGCCCGCTGTTTTGAAGGGATTGCTCGCTTGGGCTTTGGTAGTAAAACCGATGGGTAGTTTTTCCGGTTTATCCGGAGGTGTAGCTTTGGCTTTTGTGATGCTTCCCATTATTGCCAGATCCACCGAAAGTGCTCTTATGAATATCCCCTGGTCGATCAGAGAAGCCGGACTTGCCATTGGACTGCCTCGTTGGCGAGTAATTACCTCCGTGGTCATCCCGGCATCCAAAACAGGATTAGTTACAGGACTCTTATTGGCATTCGCTCGAGCAGTAGGTGAAGCTGCACCATTGTTATTCACATCATTTGGCAATAACTATAAATCTGCCACATTATTAGGATGGATATTCGGACCTGTGGATACCCTACCGCAAAGATTGTACAGCTTGGCTATCAGTCCCTACAAGCATTGGCATCAGCTCGGATGGGCTGCTGGCATTTTGTTGTTATTATTTGTTATTTTATCATTCATAATCGCCAGATTCGTTGCGCGAGAGAAAAAGTATTGATCATCCAAAATGGATTTAAAATAAATTGGAGGATAAATGTTTAGAAATGTAAAGAGAAAGAATTCCGATAATGAACTGACCGATATGTCATTCACAAAATCAAAAATTGGCAGTATAAACATGCCGATCAGATTGGAATCCCAAAACCTATCGGTAATTTATGGAACCACGTATGGGATCAAAGAAATCAGTTTCCCTATCTATGATAAAAAAGTTACAGCTTTGATCGGTCCGTCCGGTTGTGGAAAAACCACCTTCCTACGAGCGATGAACCGCATGCACGATCTGACCAGAAATACTTGTATCGAAGGGAGTGTTTACTTGAACGGTAAAGATATTTATGCTCCCAAAGTTGACCCGGTTATCATCAGACGAAAACTGGGTATGGTTTTTCAAAAACCGACCCCTTTCCCTACTATGTCCATCTACGATAATGTGATCGCCGGACTAAAACTTGTCGGCATAAAAAAACGTGCTTATCTTGATGAAGTTGTAGAAAGATCTCTAAAACAGGCTGCTTTATGGGAAGAGGTAAAAGACAGATTGAAAACTCCCGGTGGTAGTCTATCGGGAGGACAGCAGCAGAGATTATCTATCGCTCGAGCACTTGCTGTGGAACCGGATGTATTGCTAATGGATGAACCGACAAGCTCGCTAGATCCTCAGTCTACCAATCGGATAGAAGAATTGATCGAAACCCTGAAAAAACAGGTTACCATTGTCGTAGTTACTCACAATATGCAACAAGCAGCACGAATCTCCGATTTCACCGCTTTCTTCTATCTGGGTAAACTTATCGAATATAATTCGACTACAAAAATGTTTACGGTTCCCGAACATAAACAAACGGAAGATTATCTATCCGGAAAATTTGGGTAAGAGATAATGCACATTTTTTTATATATACAAAAATAGATGCATTATCGAAAATGATTTTTAATAGAAAAAAAAGAAGGAGACTCGAATGATATTAGCAAAAATTGAAGAGCTGAAAAAAGTGCTTACCAATGAATACATCATAGTAGAAAAGATGGTGACTATGAGTATTGATATGCTTATCGGGAAAAACAGCCAACAATTGAACAATATAATGAAACATGAAGAAGAAGTAAATAGCTCGGAGATAGATATCGAGGAATTTTGCACGAGTTTGATCGCTCTATATCAGCCAGAAGCCAAAAATTTACGCACTATTCTGATGATCCTCAAGATCAACAATGATTTGGAACGAATAGCCGATCATGCTGTGACCATTGCCAAGAGTACATCTTTTCTGATAGAATTTCCACATCATCATAGTGCTCTTCCACTTTTGGCAGAGATAGCACAAGAAGCGGAAAAGATGCTGAGCGATAGTATAAGATCCTTTATGGATGCTGATGCCTCCCTGGCAATTGAAGTTTGTGAAAATGACAACCGGGTAGATACTCTGAATGAAAAGATCTTCAGATATGTTATCGAAAACATTACACCTGAGAGAGTAGCAGCCGAAACCGCTTTCCATATCAATCGTATCTCACAGAGTTTTGAGAGAATAGGAGACTTATCAACAAATATTGCTGAAGATACAATTTTCATGGCTGAAGGGACGATAATCAAACATCATCAGAAGGAGTAAATATGAAGATAGCAAAAAATCTAGTTTTCACTTTTGCAGTACTTTCACTTATATCCTGTAATATGAACAATAAATGCAATATGCTACGGGGTTCAGGTGCTACTTTCCCCTATCCCTTATATCATCAGATTTTTTTACAATTTTACCAAGAGACAAATATCAAAGTAGAGTATGCCGCTATCGGATCCGGTGCGGGAATCAATAATTTGGTGAAAAACCGATTTGATTTTGCTGCCAGTGATTGTTATATGGATGCCAAGTTAACAGAGCTTGCAGATGAAACTGTCTTACACTTTCCCACCTTCCTCAGTGCAGTTGTTATTAGTTATAATTTACCCGGTAATCCACAATTGAACCTTTCATCAGAATTGATCGCTAAAATATTTTTGCAGGAGATTGAATATTGGAATGATGAGCATATTCGGACATTGAATCCGGACATTCAACTTCCCGAAAAAAGGATCATCCCGGTTTTCCGTTCCGATGCCAGTGGAACCAGCTATATCTTCTCAGATTATTTGTGCAGTACAAATGCGTTGTGGGCATCAAAAGTTAGCAAAAGCCAATCTTTAAACCACTTGCCAGGCAAAGAAGCCAAAGGGAATGGTGGTGTCGCTCATACTATCAAAAACACACCTTCCAGCATTGGTTATCTGGAGCTGAAACATGCAACCGATCAGAAAATGCCAATAGCAAAAGTGAGAAATAAGTGCGGAAATTTTATTTATCCGGACAATAATTCTATAAGTGCTGCTGCAAATTTATCCCATCATTTTGAGAACTCTTTTTTAGATACACCTGCTGCCGATGGTTATCCACTTAGTAGCTTTTCTTGGCTTGTTATCCGCCCGGAAAAGCTATCAATGTCGCAGAAATTTGCCTTCGCCACACTGATCGAATGGATGATTGGTCCCGGACAGATAATTGCTGTTGAATTGGATTATCCAAAGCTACCATCACGAACAAAAGAACATATTCGGACTTTACTCGATCAGCTTCTTGGCGAATAATCTCAACTGATTATATAAGTGGGTAATAAGAATCATTCTTTATATCGAAACTCCCACGATGAAATGTATTTGCTATCTAAACAAGACAACTTCCGAAATAGAGAATAATATTGAGAATATCACATTCTTTTATTAAAAAGTCTCGAAACTATTAGGAACTAGCTGATTAATAAAAAGCCCGGCTATTACCGGGCTCTTCTTTGGGGGAGGGACTATGTTCAGATCAGATATCTATTCTCAAACCCATCGAGATACTCATTGTATTATCTCCGGATACCGGAATCAGTGTTGATCCATGACCACCGCCACTGGAGGAGAAGGCTGCATTATCATTATTCATCGTCATAGCAAAAGCTGAGAGTAATCGCACATTACCGGAAAGTTTATAATCTGCACCCAGTGCCAACAATATCCCATTGTTATCGTCTCCATCCATACTGACCATATACAATTGACCCTTCAGCATCAGATCATCCATACTATAACCTGCTCCACCACCGATAGTAATAGCATCATGATCAGCAGAATAGTGCTGGAAAAAGGCATTTATCCGGATAGCTTGCAGTTTTATGGATGCTCCCAAGCGCATAGCTGTTTCACTATCATCCGAATCATTGCGGATTTCATAAGCAGCTCCGGCATAGAAATCTTTCTCTCTGATAAATGCAGAAGTACTCAATGCCCAATCATCATTATCTGTCGCTGTAGTAGCATTGTTCTGATCCACAGAATACTGTGCATCCAATGTAACCAAGCCAAATTTCGGACTGGTGTAACCGATAGAGTTTCGGAATCGGTAGTCATTTCCAAGCGTCATATTGCGAGCATCACCGATCTGATCACCGAAGAAATCGGTACGACTTCTGATTGTTTTGAGTGGAGTATCAAAATATCCCAGTCTAATAGATCCAAATTCACCATTTATACCACCGTAAGAATCACGCGTAGCTATCTGTCCACCTCTCACATCTACATTCACCGTACCTTCAAGCTGATAAATAGCGCTTAAACCGGGCATGATATACATCTCACCTTTAAAACCTAATCTGGATGAGTTCGAAGATAGATTTAGCGCACTATCTTCCTGATTACCCAAATGATCAAGCGAAAGATGCAACCTACCGTAAACTTGTGGACTTGTGTCAGCATGTAACACCGCAAAAGCTGCAATTGATACAACAACGAGTACTACAATTAATGTTTTTTTCATTTTTCCTCCGTTTTTTCTCTGATCTATACCAGAGTTTTGCCCTATTATAGGGTTTGAGGATTAATTCTTTATAAAGATGAAGTTAAAATAATGTTAAGAAATTTATATCAGCTCATCTCTTCTAAGACCTGCCGATGGATCTGATAATCTCTATTGCTGAATAAGGCGAATCTAATTTTTTTCAGACTCCTCAGTATCAATCCAATTTTATCTGCAATTCCAGTGACGGAGTTTCTCCATCCGGGAGGTCTAGCCTTGCAATCAGAGTATATATCCCGGATTCTACAGGGTTTCCATGATAACCAATGAAATCCCAAGCGAGAAAATCGGACTCTTTTTCACCCGGTATAAGTGTTATCTGTCTGCTTTCTGGAGATACAATTTGCGGTAAGATTATCACTGTTTCATCATCTTCATTTCTAACTTCTACTCTAAATATTTGTTGGTTGTTGAAAATGAATTCAACAGTCTCATCCGAATTGTTTTTGATCTCGTATTCTGCGTAAAGAGTTTCTGATTTTGAATATTCATTATTGCATATACTGAAAGTATGAGTGATCCCCTCTTCGGTTATTTGAACAACAGTATCAGCATCCCATTGGGGTGAAGTCGTATCGCTACATCCGATTAATAAAATCAACAGCATCGAGATAAGTACAAAATTGGTTTTCATAATTTTACCCTCCTTAAAACCTATAATATAATCAATTAGCATCCCGTCAAATAAAATCTTAGTTAGGATAATTCACCGCTATCTCAGTATCCTTCTCACCCCTATACCGATAGTATAGTGCGAGATATCATCCAAATCTCTGTTCGCCACAATATTGATCTCCGGCATCAGATAAAAGTCTTTGAGAGGTATCCCTAAACCCAACATGAACACACGATAATCGAATGCCACATTCGACTCTGCTTCAAGCAGAAAGTTGTTGTATGCATAAAGACCGACATAAGGATGAAAATCGTTTATATCTTTGCTCAACATCAAGCCGTATTTGCCATAAGGTTCTGTCCATACTGTGCCCACATGGATATTGGCGCTGATATCAAATAAATCGAATGATCTCGGATTGATCTGGTGGCGCAGACTGGCTTCTAGTATATAAGCCAAGTATAGACGCATACCTGCTTCGAATCGCCACGGTAATCCTCTGAAAACTCCTAAACTGGGAGTCGGTTTTAGAGAAAATTCCAGCTCGGAATCTTCTCCTTTTTCATTGACCCACAGCAAATTGTCCATACCGCCGACTATATCCATCTCCCCATCTTCCAATGTCCTACCGGTATAGTAATTTGGAGTTGCACATCCGGTTAGCAGAAGAATAAGCATAATCACTGTACTTAGTAACAATAACGTCTTGGTTGACTCTACGTTAGCTTTAGGTTTTGGTTCCAGGTTGGTCATATTACCTCCATTTTATTTTTTCTACCACTCCTCCTTCAAAGTAATTCCGTTTATGTTTTAGTTGCATCGTTGCTATTGTTATCATCCTGCTCCAGCAATTCATTTTCCTCAATCCGGTCCAAGATATTTTGAGGTATAGATTTAGCAGCATCCGCTCCCAGTCGTTTGATACTTTCAATCCGACCGACGATCGTATCTCCCTTCTTAGTAGATTTCACCAATTTGTTCATAGCGTCATTATAGGAGCTTTTGGCATCGTCCAGCTTTTTACCCAACCCGGTCAGATCATCGATAAATCCGACGAATTTATCGTATAGCTTACCACTCTGCCTGGCTATTTCAAATACATTCTTCCGCTGATTTTCCTGCTTCCAAATGTAAGAAATAGTTCTGAGAGTAGCCAAAAGTGTGGAAACGGAAACCAGCACGATATTCTTATCCAATGCTTTTTCAAACAGGCGGATATCTTCACGCAGAGCCAGATTCAGAGCCGGTTCATTTGGTACGAACATCAGAACGTAGTCCGGTGAGTTTATTTCATATAGTGCCTGATAATTCTTGTTGCTAAGTTCATTGATATGTTTGTTTATACTATTTAGATGAGCAGAGAGATATTGGGCGCGCTTAGGTTCATCTTCGCAGTTGTAGTACTCTACATAAGCGGTGAGTGACACTTTGGAATCGAGGATAAGATTCTTATCATCCGGCAGATTGATGATATAGTCCGGTCTTTGGATTCTGCCGCTCTCATCTCTGAGTGTCTCCTGCTTACGATAATGCACATTTTTGGTCAAGCCAGCTTTTTCGAGGATCATCTCCAAAATATCCTCACCCCAGCTCCCTTGGATCTTGGTGTCGCCTTTGAGTGCTTTGGTGAGTTTGTCGGCATCTTCGCTTACCTGTTTGTTCAATTCCAAAATGCGCTCCAGTTCTTTTTTTAGAGAGATCCGTTCTCTGGTCTCCTCTTTGTAAGTTTCGTCCACTTTCTTTTCGAATTCCTGAATCTTCTCTCTGAGCGGTTTTAGAATATCTCCCACACTTTTTTCGTTGATCTCCAAAAATTTTTTGCTTTTTTCGTCCAAAAGTTTGTTCGCCAGGTTTTCGAATTCTATTCTGAAACTCTGTTGGATTCTTTCTATCTCTTCCTTCTGCTCTTTGAGTCTATCTTTCAGATGTTGGTTTTCCTGTTCGGATTTTGCCGATTTTATACTAAGGGTGGTAATCTGATTCTCTTTTTGCTCAGACTTTTCTTTGAGTTCATCATAAAACTCTCTGGAGACATATTTGTCATCCAATTCCTCTTTGGATATCCCTTTCTGTCCCTCATACTTGTACTTAGCTATCAGCCAAGCGGCAATGACACCGAAAACTATTCCGACAATGATAAATAATACTGTTTGCATTTTATACCTCTTTATTCAGTTTCGAATCTAGTTTTATTAAATCTACTGTCAACATTTTTCGATCGAAATGTACTCACTGCTTATTTCGAAACACTAAGATTACCACACACGCTATTAATTGCTAATCCATCCCAAACCAGGGTTCACAGTGCAGGTCATCGAAGAAAAGAGCCTTATTTTCTTCAGCATCGATCTTATTTCCGGTTTCTGTTGCCAAATCCATATATTTGCTATATCCAGCTTCATCACCGGTGGAGGCATAAGCTCTTGCCATAGCCTCATAGGCATAGGCAAGATCGAAATCTCCAATCTCGTTCTCCATAGTGATATCCATACATCTATGAGCATGATAAAGAGCGCTCTCAGGGCGGTTGAGTACAGCATAAACTCTCGAAATCAACCATTCACCTCTTTGCAGGTTTACAGGAGTCCCGATCATACTCCAATGATAGCGGGAAGTATGAGCAGCGTGAATCATCAAGTCATCTTCGTGCTGGGTTCGCTCCGCTTTTCCCATTAGCTCCCAAACCAAATTATTCAATCCAACTGCATACTGCTGATGAAACTCATCCCGCCTGTATCTGCTCTCCTCTTGTTCAGCATTCTCATCCGAAAAAAGCAATAGTGAGAAGCATAGAATAATCAATGAAAATAAAAAGCGAACTGATAATTGGCTCCAAAATGTACCTGTTCCTCACATCAGAAACCTCCCTCAATAAATCATTGTATAATTTTGCTATCAATCTGATATATGTCAAGCAAATAGTGCTCTCTCCATAGTCAGGGTTAATCTTTTTGCGGAAAAATTGTAATAAAACTCCTCGTCTTTCCGAACTATCTTTATAATTGGGTGAAAAAAATTATCTTAGAAATACAATCATCGATTTTGTTTGACATTAAAACAATATTAGCAAAAAAAGCAATCATACAGGAGAGGAGTTGCAGAGATGATATTATTGATATTGAGGCTTGCTGGTTCTTTGGGACTGTTTTTGTATGGCATGCGCGTGATGAGCGATGGCATCCAGAAAGTTGCTGGCAACAAATTTCAATCTATCATGAATTATATGACCAATAATCGGGTACTGGCGGTTCTCACCGGATTTATGATCACTTCGCTGGTTCAATCTTCCTCTGCTACTACAGTGATGGTGGTCAGTTTCGTAAATGCCAGTCTGCTTTCGCTCTCTCAAGCTATCGGTGTGATAATGGGTGCCAATATCGGTACAACAGTCACTACTTGGTTGGTTTCTTTCCTCGGGTTCGGTAAAGTTTCTATCTCTGCTTATGCTCTACCGGTGATCGGTATCGGATTCCCGCTACTCTTTTCCAAGATCCGCAAGCGGCGTGATCTGGGTGAAGTGCTTATCGGTTTTGGATTGCTCTTTTTGGGGCTCATGTTCATGCGCGACAGTGTTCCCAATCTGGAAAATCATCCCGAATTTTTGTCTTTTCTTCAACATTATACCGGACTTGGTTTCGGTTCTTTTGTCATCTTTATCTTTGTAGGAGCTCTGCTTACTATAGCTGTACAGTCATCCAGTGCCGCACTGGCTATCACTGTAACAATGGCATTTAAAGGTTGGATAGATTTCCCCACTGCTGCCGCTATAGTTTTGGGTGAGAATATCGGCACCACGATCACTGCCTATCTGGCATCGCTGGGAACCAATGTGAACGCCAGAAGAGCCGCCCGCGCCCACCTTTTATTCAATCTGCTTGGCATTATTTGGATGGTATTCCTATTCCAATACTTTATCCAATTCATCTACTCCCTGGCACCGTGGGATCATACTGCCCAAGGGAATTTACCTTTGACTTTATCGCTTTTCCATACTGTTTTTAATATAACTAATACGATCATTTTCCTACCTTTCCTACCTCTGTTTGCCAAAGCAGTTGAGTATCTGGTCAAACCGACAGAGAAAGATAAACTGAAGGAATACTCTTTCAAATATATCTCGATGGGTGTGCAAGATACAGCCCAGCTTAATATTGTCAGTGCAAAACAAGAAATAGCCAAAATGGCGGATATCACCAAGAATATGTTCAAAAAAGTGATGAATGTATTCTTCAACCCGAATAAGAAAATGGGTTATGAGGTAGATAAAGTAAAAGCATTGGAAGAACTTACAGATGATATGCAAAAAGAGATATCCAAATATTTGGTCGACCTCTCGCAGGAAAAACTAACTGAACATTCCTACAGAACTGTCAACGCTATGATGCGTATCGTTCATGAATTGGAAGCGATAGCCGATAGCTGCTTCAAGTTGATACTGCTGTTGCAGCGAAAGTATGAGAACAACATAGAACTACACCCAAAAGCTCATGAAGAGATAACAAACTACGCTGATTTGGTATTTGAGTTTATAGATTTTTACAAAAAGCATATTACCGAGCATTTACAAGAAAAAGATCTTGATATAGCATACCGATTGGAAGCTAAGATAAACGAATCCCGCGATAGCCTGAAATATGCCGCTCAGGTCAGATTGCAGGAAGGTGCTAATGTCGATTCCGAACTACTCTATATCGATCTTTTAAAAAACTTCGAGCATATCGGTGATAATGCACTCAATATCGCTCAAGCGCTTCGGAATGTGTATTAACTGAGAATTCTGGCTGCTTCTTTGATCGTGATTACTTCCAATCCCTGCTCTTTGATGAATCTACCGACAGAAAAAGTATAGGTGAGCACCAAAGGCTGACACTGATAAAAAATAATAAAAATGAGATTCTTGTCTTCATTGTTCCTCTTCAAGACATCTATCTAAATGATACACAATAAAAAGGGCACCAAGACCAGTGCCCTCAAAGTTTACATAATATTTATTTGGCTTCGATCCTATAATCTTGTGATTCCTCACTATAGTTAGCGGCATTTCTCGCTTTATCACCTTTGGGATCGTCTGTTCTGAGGAAGCCGGTATAATTGAAATGAGTGGTCTGATCTAAGTATATATAATTATTGAAGCTGGTGAATTCATCGCCCCAGTTATCTCTCACTTTGATATCCCAATACCCGCTAGACACTGTCCATGATCTCCAGCTTTGCGGTCCTATGGTATCATACCCAAGCTGATCATCTCCCCAAGTAGAAGATGAGCTGGGTGATATATAGACATGGGTAATAGTAAACGCTGATGAGTTGTTATTGATCCTTATCCCACCGCCATCAGCATAAACATTGAATCTGCTTGTAGAACCTGGTTTCACAGTCCTGATTGTATGCCCCGAAAACAAATGATAGCCATTAAAACTTACATTTACATCTTTCTCTTCATTACCGAAAATACTGACTGCCAAATTCCAATCTTTGGTATAATAGTAACCGGACTGTAAAGTAACCTGACTATTACCGTCGATATTGAACCATACATCGTTGTTGGTCTCGTTATCGATCCTCAATGTCCCTGTATCGGTACATCCTACCAGTACCAATGCCAATACAACAATCGAAAAAAGAACCGCTCTCTTCATTTCTCCTCCATCTTTCTTATTTTTTGCTGATAGAATTGATCCTGAGACCAACAAGGTTAGAACTACAAACCAATCCTTATCTGCTTTTACGCTCTATCATCGCATCCCGAGAAGAAAAATCTGACTCTGTCCTCTCCCTTTTTACCGTTGGTATAAATTCTGTCAAACTAATTGTATTAGTCTGATCTATAATTACATATCTATCATAGACATAAAGTTCCTGTCCGGAATTATCCACCGCCTTGATATCCCAAAAACCCTCAGTTACCGACCATATCTCTTCATCATCCGGATACATTGGGAAGATGAGCTGATTCTCACCCCAATCCGGTGCATCACTCGGTGTGATATATACATAGTGGATCTCTCTAAGCGTGTTGTTTACCAGACGGATAGCACCAGCATCGGCATATAGATACAAATCTTCATAATCACCGGCGGTCATGGTCAACTCTGTCTCATCGGAGAAAATATGCTGCCCGCTATACTCCACTGTTATCGTTTCTACGACTGAGGATAGATTCAGATAGAGATAATACTGCTGCCGTGCTTCTACACTAATCATCTCTGTATGTCCGAGCACATTGAACCAGAGCGGCGCATTACTTTCGTTATGCACGATCAGCTGCGTACCGGTTTCGGAGATATGATAATAAGTTGTAGCATATAGTTGGATACTGAGGTGTACAGTATAGATCTCATTATTCTCGTCAGTCCAATATTTCAGTTGCAGATTCCCATTGTGCACTGTAAAAAGGGGATGATTGGATTCCCATTTGATAGATTGAGATTCTCCGGGTTCCAAGCTGTATTGCAACGGTGGTCCGAAACTACCATCTTCTACATAGAAATAGACGGTAGCGTTCATATAATTGTACACCATCAGTTCAGCTTGCTTAGCATCTCCTGCAGGATCGAAAATGCGACAGGATGAGAGTGCCAATAACACGGTGATGATTATAATTAAATACTTTCTCATTTTTCTCACTCCTGCAAGATAATATATTGTCTTATTCTCCTAAGAAAAACACTTTTTGCCCCCAGCTAGATTTAATACTAAAAAAATTGAATGGCAGTCATCACCTAGCGATCCAGAATCTTTTCTATGGTTCCGTCTGTATAAAGGAACATCGGATTCGGTTTTTTCAAGGTTGAGTTATTGAAGTCATCTGTATCCTTAACATTTATATTCACCCAACCGCCAGTATTATGTATAGTTATATCTGGGTCAATTTCAGTAGATTGATTGTAACATGGTTTGTGAGTATGACCATATACTAAGACATCAAATGAAAGCCCGTATTCACTCATCTGCTTTCGTGCCTGTTTTAGATATGTTGCCACTTTATCCGCTTCATTCTCCAGCTTCTGAATATTGGAAAGCGGAACGGAAGATGATGCCAGAGGGAAAAATTCGGAATAATTTTCTGCCAGATATAATCCGATTCTTTGGAACTTTTCTGGAGGATTTTCTTCGAAAGGTGCATCAGCAAGTCCCTGTGCAAAAACATCACTTACCTGAGCTATGGCGTAGTTTGCAAACTCTGTAAATGGAGCGTTGTATTTCTGTAGGTTCTTAAAATAATCCTCATCTTCCGGAATTTTCGGAAAATGCTCTATCAAAGTAGTGTCCTTGTTCCAATATTTTTCAAAAAAATGCCCGTGCGTAGCGCAAATGCCATTACCATCATTATACTTGATGTACAGATTGGGATAGATAACATAAACTGGCTTGCTATTATTACTTAGGATGGAGGACATGAAATTATCGGTTGGATCGTTGTTTATAACATTTTCATCTAACCATAAAGAAGGCTGCTCTTCTCCAAGTTCCAGAGTACCGACTACCTGTTGTGGAAACGGATTAGCTTCTTTACCTTCAGTTAACTGGTTTTGAATATAATATCTCTCCTGGAGCATAATCCAGACATGATGGTCATGATTGCCCGCAACAAATATCACATTATCAAAGTGAGACATAAAAGTGCTTCCATTGATCTCAGAATTGAAAAAGATCTGGGATAGGTTAAAAGCATCGCTAACCTCATCTACAGCGACATCAAACACATCACCCAAAATTATCAGATATGGAATGGTAGCCCGTTTTTCCAACTCTTCCAAAAGATTAGCAACTTCGGTGTGATAGTATATCTCCGTGCCAAGTTCTTCTACATAATGACCAATATAATCATCATCACTGCCAGCAGGGATTTCTTGTACCACAGCACCATAGTTTTCTCCGATATGGAAATCGCTTATGAACATCGCCACAAGCTCATTTTCTTCGCTATCAACTCTATTCTCTGCCCATAACTCGTTTGCTGTATTAACAGTAAAAAAGAATAATGTACTTATAAGAATACAAGTTAAAATATGTTTTTTCATTTCTATAACCTCTTCTTTCTTTTTTCGTTATATTTATCGATACCTACTCTAGTGTCAAGAAAAACCGGCAAATATTGCTGAAAGTAACATGATTTGCTCTATCCCTTCATTATCTCAGCAAATTCAGCAACATTCTCTTCATAGATCTTCGTTTCATTCTGTTTGGTTTTGGTGATCATCTGGATAAATTTTCTCACCAGAAAGCTCATTTCATCGAAACAGAGAACATAACCAAACAGTCCTTTGGCAATAGCGTGTTCTCTCAGCTCTTTGGGATATGCGTTATCAAACTGCTTCCAACCTTCGTCACCGGTAGCTCTACAGCAGACGTATAAGCCAAGATTTTTGTTCAGCAAACTTTCTTCATTCTGCTCACAAAATCTCTTCACTTCACCATGAAGTCTGCCAGCATAGATTCCGCTACCGATCACAACCGAATCTTCATTTTGCAGATCCACCTCATCAATGCTGAGATCGCAGAGAGTAGCATCTTCTCCCAGCTTTGCTTTCAGTAGTTCTGCTCCTTTTTTGGTAGCACCGTATTTACTTGCATATATTATTTTCATCCAATCTCCTTATTCGTTCGTGTTTATATTAGGGCAGATCCAGTCTTGGTCTGCTCTTTAGATCCGGCTTCAGATATTTATAGCTTTTCATCTGCTTTTTTACCAATTCCAAAGCTTTATCGAGCTGAGGATCTTTTCCTTCGGCATAATCTTTGGGAGATATATCTACTTCGATATCCGGGTCGGTGCCATAGTTTTCCACACTCCAACCTACATCTTTGAACCAGAAGGAAAACTCTGGCTGTGTTGTCATACTATTATCCACCAGAAAATCTCGTGGTGAGATGCCGATCACTCCACCCCAGGTGCGTTTACCAATCAAAGTACCGAGCTTCATCAGTTTGAATGTATGGCTGAAAATATCTCCGTCGGAGCCGGCGAATTCGTTTGTAACTGCTACCATGGGTGCATCTACCGATAAATCGGGATAGGGTTCATATCCAAACCAGCGGGACTGATCGAATCCAATGGTTTTGCGCGCCAGTTTTTGCAAAAGCAGCTGAGACACATGTCCGCCACCGTTGTAGCGTACATCTATTATCAATCCCTGTTTATCATGCTCAGCAAAGAAGTGACGGTGAAATTCGGCAAAGCCATTCCCCATCATATCCGGAATATGAATATAACCGATCTTACCTCGTGATTTTTTGTGGACATATTGTTTGTTTCTTTCCACCCATTCTCGATAGCGCACACGCTGCTCATTTGCTATTGTCTTCACTGTAATGTTACGCTCATTTTTGCCATTCTTGTCAGCTACGGTAAGCTGCACTTCATGTTTGGCAAGATTTACCAACGCCTGCTGGGGTGTGATAGTTTTGCTTAAGGTGGTACCATTTATCGCTTTCAGAAGCATCCCCTCTTTGATATTCAAGCCCGGTTTTTTCAATGGTGGCGGAGTTTTTGTATCCCAACAATCCCCTTGAACAATATGATCGATCGTATAAGCTTTGCTTTTTTCGTCATAAGACAGATCTGCACCAAGATAACCAAGCGGATAAACCGGACGTTTTTTATAATCTCCGCCCCATTCATAAGCATGGGAAGTGCCCAGCTCGCCCTGCATTTCCCAGACGAGATCGGCAAATTCATTGCGGGACGCTATCCTATCCAAGAGTTTATAATACCGTTTATATACTCTCTTCCAGTCAACGCCGGACATATCTTCCACCCAGAAATAATCTCGCTGCAAACGCCACGCTTCCGCATACATCTGCTTCCACTCTTTGGGAGGATCGATAGAGATTCTTATCCTATTCAGATCTACCCAACCACTCTCCCGATTTGCCTTCTTATCCTTAGATAAACTTTTGGGATCGGTTTGGGTGGAGATTACACGCAGTTTCTTACCGATTAGAGCGACTAATGCTGAGCCATCGGAAGAGATCATATAGCCGGACACCCCGGTGAGCAGCGTCTCCTCTTTCTGCTTATCCAGATCGAAATATTTCAAAGTTGCATTGGCTTGCTGGTCGAACGGATCATCTGCATCCAACACACCTTGGATAGGATAGGATAGGTAAAAGATACGCTCTGCAGTAGCAGAAATCCCACCATATATCGATTCAGCCACCGGCAGAGGTACCACCCTCTCGGTAATGCCATCCAGCTCTACCTTCACCTTGATATCTTTTGATTTTTCTGCATCAGGCTTCTTTGCTTGCAAAGCTGCCGGTTCCTTATCGGTGGGATGTTTGCTCTCTTTTGCCAAAGTGATCACATACGGGAGGCTGCCTTTAGGAAATCCGAGATCGAAGTGAAGCGTATCATATGCCGGATTGAATACTCGATAAGAAATAAAGTAAAGATATTTCCCATCAGGCGAGAAATATGGCTCCACATCTTCCAATATCGGTTTAGTTATTTCATAGCTCTTCTGCTTTTTCAGATTATACAGTTTTATGATACCCACTTTACGAGAAATATGATTACTATACGCAATCCATTTACCATCCGGCGACCAGGCAGCGTCTCTCATACTGGAATACTCATTGCGTTCTATCAGCAGCGGTTTACCTTCTTTGATGTTCATCCAATAGAGCTCGTTTCTATGATTGGTAAACAGGATTTTATCAGCTTCTTTTTCGGGTGAAACATTCATATTGGTGATTCTGCCGAATTGGGAGCTCTCAATCTTCTGCAGCAGCTCATTTTTGTGCGCCTCATAAACTTCGAGATGCTCCTCACCACCTTCATCACTGACGGTGATTATTCTTTTCCCATCGTTCAACCATCTGGGAAGCCTGTATCGGATACCGTCCCGGCTACCACATTGGACCACACCACCTTCCCAGTTGCCCAGATTGAATACCTTACCACGAGCTTCTACCAGAAGTCTGCTGCCTCCTATATTCACATCACCGCCATGGAAATAACGTTCGGGCGAGACGAATTTGCGATTACGCTGAATAAATGGTGAGCGATACTCTATCTCTACCTGTCTCTCCCTCTTTTTCTCGATATTGTAAACATAAAGATCAGCGCCGCTGTGATAGACGATATTTTTACCGTCTGTGGTAGCATTACGCACATAGTATTCCCTTTGATCACTAAGCTTCTTCAGATCTGTGCCATCCGGCTTCAGCGAATAGAGATTGCCAATTCCATCCATATCGGATAAGAAATAAATACGATCACCGATCCACATAGGATGAGAATAGTTACCTTCCCGCTCTATTAATTTACAAAACTCTCCACTGCCATCTTTGTCTATCCAGAGTTCACCGGCAGTTCCACCACGATATCGCTTCCATGTGGCAAGGTCCATCGTATTCCTACCCAAAACCACGCCTTTGTCACCGAAACCGATACCCGTAGCCAACCCATAGGGTAGCTTCTCCGGCGCTCCTCCTTCAGGATCTATGCTATAGAGCCAAAAATCCTGTCTGAAAGGCTGTCCATGATTACTATAAAATATGATCTTACCCTTGTGCCAGCCAACTACTTTCACTCGTGCACCCAGATAAGTGAGCCGCTTCTCATTACCGCCATCGGAGGGCATCACATAAACTTCCGAATGTCCCTCTTCATGACCAATAAAAGCCAACAATTTACCATCTTCCGAAAAATGCGGACTCGTAACCTCGCCGGCATTAGCTGTCAGCCGCACCGCTCTGCCACTATCTATACTCACACTCCACAGATCATCCTCCGATACGAAAACTATTCGGTCTCCATGTACAGTAGGATGACGATAATAACCCTTGCTCATTTCTCCTCCTAATATGATCTATCTCTCCCAGAGCAGATAAGGATAGCCGTCGTTAATAACACCATCAATCGTCCATATCTCATCAAAATCCCAACCTGCATCTATGAAGGTGCTCTCTATCTGCATCTCTGCGGTAGTTTTAGCTTCGGCTCCTATACCACATATCTGAGCGGATGCTTCACTATCGAAGAAGTTGTTTTTACACTCACTATCCGAGATATATCCGATGAACCCCTTATCTGTTGGGTTCTCAACATTCTGATAAGTTACACTCCCGGTAACGTAACAGTTTTTTATTATACCATTAACACTTTGTCCGGCAAAACTACCGATATTGTTGCCATTACTGCCACTGATACGGATCACTTCTCCACGACTATAGCTATTCTCGATACTAGCTGGTAAAATCATGGTAGAAATATTAGCTCCGACAAACCCACCGACTTTATCGGAACCTCTCACAGAAGCCTTGCTAAAAGAATTTATAATTCGTGCAAAATAATGCCGGTTATATCCTGCCAAACCACCTACTATTTCACCGTCGCCATATACCGTTCCGATACTGTAGCTATTACTGATAGTAGCGTATTCATTTGTTCCTACTAAACCACCAATTTTGCTGTTTCCATATACTTCTCCGCTGAAATAGCAGTTATGAATAGTAGAAGAATTGTTTATGGCAGCCAGACCGCCCACATTGTCTCTGCCTCTCACCTCTGCATTTGTAATGCCTAAGTTTCTTATCTCAGCATCATTGATAAATCCAAATACACCGGTTATATCATGTTGGCTTCGCTCGATAAAAACTCCATCGATAACATGATTGTCCCCATCATAATAACCGGTAAAGTTTTGGAAACTATAGCCTATCGGCTTGAACCCTCCACATATCCATTCTCTTGTCTCATAAGCATCTATATCTGAGGTTTGAAGATAATACTTGTCCCATGCATCCGGATTCTGACTGAGCCAATAGAGATTCTCTAACGAAGAGATTTGATATGGATCACCCTCACTACCATCTCCCAGGCTGGGCGCTATAGCTTCGGGTAATATGAAATCCGGTTCGGTAGTTTCTTCAGTACATGATAAGACTAGCATTATTATGAACAAACATAAGATTAAATTTCGCATAATGCCCTCCTACTTTCTCATCCATTTTAGATATGGATAGCCATCGTTCGTAACCCCATCAATCGTCCATATCTGATCGAAATCCCAACCTGCATCTGTGAAGGTATCCTCTGTCTGCATCTCTGCGGTTGTCTTTGCTTCAGCTCCGATGCCCTCGGATTGAGCAGTTGTTTCTAAATCGAAGAAATTCTTCCAATAGTCCATACTCGTATGATTTTCACCAATGAAACCTTTATCCGTAGGATGCTCATTACCTAGATATTGTACTTTACCTGTACTATAACTAAATGCGGTCAATGCACGGTAATCAATACCGGCAAAGCTTCCAATCGATTCATATTCAGAACCTTGTATTCGAGTGACATCACATCGACTAAAACAGTTGCTTATCTCTCCGAAAGAACTACTGCCAACAAATCCTCCCACTCTATTATCACCACTAACATTTCCCATACCAAAAGAACTCTTGATCACTCCTCTATTAAGTCCTACAAATCCGCCTACACTGAATTCACCTTCTACTACTCCTTCACTATAACATTGTTCAATAGTAGAATCATTTCTTCCAATGAATCCACCAACATTTGAACTTCCACTCACATTACCAGTATTAGAACTATTCTTTATTATTAAATCTTGTCCGAAAAAAACATCTCCAACTAGTCCGCCAATTAAAACCATTCCACTCACATTTCCACTACTATGACAATTCTCTATATCTGTATCAGAAATACTACCCACCAATCCTCCAACTCTACGATAGCCAACAATATTTCCTGTATTGAAACAGTTCTTTATCTCAGAATCTGTAGCATAACCGACCACTCCACCGGTTTTTCTAATATTTAGGTCATCACCATAAGAATAAACTTGGCAATTATTATCACTATTAGAGATCATAGTATCTTCAGTTGCACCGATCAAGCCGCCGAGAAAACCGAAACCTGCTATTTTGCCGGAAGTCGATATATTATCCACCTCCGTACTCATACAAAATCCAATCAATCCACCGGTATACATATTGCCGGAAACATCTATATCAGCAAGTGTGAGATCATGGATAGCAGCATCTTCCACATAGGCGAAAAGACCGTTATAATGGATATCCAACCTGTTGATATACAAGCCTTCTATCCGATTCCCACCGCCGTCATATTCTCCTTTGAAGGGATAGTCTTGGTGACCGATCGGTGTCCATCCCCCACAAATCCATTTTTTCGTCTCAGATGCATCAATATCGTTGGTCTGGATAAAATGCTTATCCAGGGTATCTTCGTTCTGACTGATCCAATACAAATTTTCCAACGAAGCTATCTGATACGGGTCTGCCTCTGTACCTTCTCCTACGCTGGGTGGGCTCACTTCCGGTACTATGTATTCCGGCTCGGTCGTTTTTTCGCTACATGAAAAGATCAATACGGTTAAAAACAAAATCAGGATAAGTTTTCGCATGGTTTTCCCCCTTTGTTTTGATTATTATCTCTCCCAGAGCAGATAAGGATAGCCGTCGTTAAAAACTCCATCAATCGTCCATATCTCATCAAAATCCCAACCTGCATCTGTGAAGGTGCTCTCTATCTGCATCTCTGCGGTAGTTTTAGCTTCGGCTCCTATACCACTTGTCTGAGCGGATGCTTCACTATCGAAGAAATTGGCGTTAAAAGTGCCATCTATACTATCACCTACAAAACCTTTATCTAGTGGATCTTCCGCCTCCTGATATGTCACACTGCCGGTCGAGTAGCTATACTCGATTGCAGAGCTCACATTCCTGCCCGCGAAACTTCCGATATTTAGGTTGGCAACGCCGGTAGAACGAATAACCGATCCACGGCTATAGCTATTGCTGATGATAGAATTGGACACATTTCTGCCGACTAACCCGCCGACACCATTTTTCCCGCTTACATTTGCATTACTGGAACTAGCATCTATAGTAGAACCGGTATTTGTACCAACCAGTCCGCCGACAAAATCATCACCGGAAAAATTGCCGCCGGCATAACAGCTATCGACAGCAGAACCGATATTATATCCTACGATTCCGCCAATAGAGTATTTTCCACTCACCTCTCCTTCCACAAAACAATTACTAATAACCGAATCCCAGGTGTTGCGTCCTGCCAATCCACCGACGAAACCATAGCCGTTCACAATCACGCCGTTAAGCCGAACATTGCTGATAGCAGCACCGTTTGTGAAACCGAACAGCCCGACATGCTCCCGTCTGGCTCGATCGATGTATAGATCCTCTATCACATAGCCGTCTCCGTCAAAAGAGCCGCTAAAAGCATAATCATAACTATACCCGATCGGTTCCATCCCGCCACAAGCCCACTTTTTCGTAGCAGATGCATCTATATCGCTCACTTGTTTGTAATGCATATCCCACATATCTTCATTCTGGCTGAGCCAATAAAGATGCTCCAAAGTTTCGATCAGATAAGGGTTAAAGACTGAACCATCACCTTCTGCAGGTGCTGTGGCTGTGGGTAGGATGAGCTCCGGGGCGGTCGTCTCTTCACTACAAGATAATATCAATAATATACTTAGGACTGTGATCAACATCAAATTTCTCTGCATTATACCTCCTTAGATCAGTAAGTTTTGCATCTTGTTTAAGATACAAATTTACTACAGGCAATTTATTTGCCTTGTCGCATTTTTGTCAATTATTTCTCGTTGTGTCGGTTTTGAACGCATTTTGTTTCTTTCGGGAATCGTTCATTTTTTTATCGATCATCTCCGGGTAATGCAATCCGCTGTATCGCCAATTATTGGGTAACCTGTGTTTTTTGAAATTGTACATCATGTAATTCCAATGATTATCAAAATCGCATTGCTTCCGAATAATTTGCAATTTCGTTATTCGGCATGATGACTATATGATAATGGTCATAATTCAAACAGAAAGCAAATAACAAAAACCGATACACATCTTTTGCCAAACTCAACTCCTTAATCCATAAATTGCACAATATTTCATTGTGAAAGAAGTCGTTCTTACCCTCGACATTACAGGTAATGAAGTAAATATATTCGCCGTAGAAACGTTTTTGTGAATTTCTGTGCATATTTTCTCTTTGATAAAATAATCGAAATCATTGTTAACTTGGGCTTACATTCCACTTTTGGCGACTCTTCCGTCGAAAAATGTCCGCTGATATCTTGGCACAGAGTGCCGGCAAGTATTCCTATTTCAACAGCAAACATTTCCTCATATCTTCGGCTTTGCCATCTACCATTAGTTTGTAGAAATATACTCCTGAAGATACTGTCTGCCCCTCTTCGTTCTTACCATTCCAGACAATCTGATGCTCACCTTTTTCCATCTCTTGCTGCACCAGATTTTTCACTCTCTGCCCTTTGATGTTGTAGATAGAGATCTCTACCTTAGCATCATTTCGGATCGAGAATTTTATTGTAGTCTCCGGATTGAACGGATTGGGATAGTTGGGCTGCAGTTTATTTACCAAAGGTAGAGTCAGCGGATCATCGGCAAACACTCCTTCCCATTCTAAAGCGCCCATATCCGGTGCACTGCCGTAATACTGGTCGGGAGAGAGATCCACGATTACATTGCCCTCCCACTCGAAATAGCTCGTTCCGGCATCTATACAGGGTGAGTCCTCATGTAGATAGAGATTATCAGGTGCATCAATGAATAGCGGATCCTCAGCTATATTACCATCTAACCAATTAACGGCACCATAGAAACTATGAATACCATTTTCGCCATTTTTGATATCGCTATACGCTATCGTCACAGAAACGGAATCACCAATGCCGGGGAAGGATAACAGCCTTATCTCATGTGTCAGATTATGCCAGAAAATCGAATTTACCACGATGGGATGACTATTCATCTCGATGCTAAGTCCCGGATTAGCAGATCTAGCGCTGTAATTATTATAGGCAATCGTAGAATTGATGATTACTGGGCTGCTATTCTCTATGCTTCTAATGCCACCCTGATTGTTGACAAGAACGCTGTTTTGAATGATCGGGCTGGAGTTATTCTCACAATAGATCCCGTAATTATTATTATTAACAAGTTTCAGCTCGGAAATAAGCGGAGAAGATTTATCACATTTGATCCCGCCACTATCATGGATAGTAAGATGACTGATTTCTGCATCATAAGTCCCTGCAAAGATAAAAGCCGGTATCCAGTCAGATTCGCCATCTATATTTGTATTCTCCATCCCCGCTCCGACAATTCGAAGGTGATCCATAGAATAAATAGGGAATTCATCATCGCTAGTTTGGGGACCATAAGTTCCTTCGGAAAGATAAATAGTACGCGGATTGCTGCTAGTAGTCAATATTTTCGACATTGCATGGTCGATCGTCTGCAAAGGATAATCCCATGACAAACCGCTATTATTATTATCTCCTTCGGGAGAGACATACAGGTCTGCATCTATCTGCTCCTGCATCCCGTGTTGGATATCGAAGCTCAGATTGGAAAGCGGAGCAGCATAGTAGCTGGTGGGAACCATCACGGTGAAGGTATCCAACACCACATCTAGCTCAACTTCAGAATATATATCCTGAGCATAAGTAGCGCTATTTTGATAAATACTGCTTCTGTTGGTCTCACTGAAGGTTACCGTAGAATTACTCACACAGTATAGACCCGCACCACCGGAGTAAGAAGTATAGTTGGTAATAGACACATTCTCCAAGTACAAATCTGTATGATAACAATATATACCACGATTAGTATTATTAGAAATACTCACATCATACATCTCGACATTAGGATATGCCAGTCTTATGCCGGTTCCGATATTATCTGTCACTGTAGAAGATTCTATAATCAGATTACCGCCCCACAAATAGACTCCTCCACCTATTTCATTGCTGAAATTTGATGAAATATCCGAATCATAAATAGCAAGATTTGTCTCGCCGGACCTTATCCCACCATAATGTTTTGCCTCGTTTTCAACTACACTCACATTGTTCATCACAATATCTGAGTAGCTAAGCCACATACCACCGCCAAAAGAGGCTGCACACATAGTGATAGTAACATTAGAAATTTCAACACTGGAGTCTGAACTTTGAAAACCACCACCACCGTTAGCATTGCCGTTGGTCATGGTCAAATTTTCGATATTAATTCCCTCTACAGCGGAAGATTTTATCACAACTCCAGTCATTTCCGCATCTAGTATGGTAGTCTCCTCATCCATACCGACGATAGAAACCCAGCTTCTAGTTTGGATCGGAAAGCTCTCACCGATAGCCTGCGGGCTATACACTCCCTCATCCAGATAAATAGTTCTCGGATTATCAGCAGTTGCAGAGATAATCGATAGAGCATAACCGATGTTCTGCAAGGGCTCATCGAAAGATAAACCACTGTTTGAGTTGTCTCCATCGGGAGAAACATACAGATCCTCAGCTACATGCTCTATTTTTCCTTGCACGATATCGAATGAAAATCCATAAATTGGATAGGCTTGAAAGTAGCCAGGTTCCATTACAGTAAATGTATCTACCACTACATCAATCGGTTGGTAATAAACCTCATTATAAAGATCATTCCCCACAAAGGCACTGTTGCAATATATACTGGAGCGGTTTTCACTATCAAAACTCAATCCGCCCGAAGAATGATAGATGCCACCTCCCTCGATTGCTGCCGTATTGTTGAACATACTGGATTCAGACAAATATATACCACTTTCTAATATAAATATCGCTCCTCCACTACCGGTAACTTCATTAGCAGACATTATCGAGTTTCCCAAATCCACATAGGACTCTGAACTATATAAAGCACCACCGCTATGGGCTATATTACCGTTCAAAACTACACTATCCAGCATCGCATCAGAAGCATTTAGATGAATACCTCCACCATGGTTGGCACTTTCATTATCATTGATCTCGCAATTTACAATGAACAGATTCGAATCATCAGAAGCATAAATCCCACCACCATTATAAGAACTGTTGTCAGTAATTTTCAAATGACTCATGTTAACTTCAGCGTTGGCGAAAAATAACCCGCCACCGTAGTCCGCTGCCGAGTTACTATCTATATATAGATAAGATAAGGTCGGATTTGCATTCACACAGATAATACCCCCGCCTTTGTAGCTTGGACCAGTACCACTCAGAATATATGAACCACTGCCGTTGGTCAGGGTAAAGCCGGTCAGAACTGCAGATGAAGTTTCACCGGTGGCAAAAGTGACCACACTGCCATTTTGTCCACCGTCTATTATCGTCTGTGATATATAGGTAGTGTCCTGTGTGGTTAGAAACAAACTCCCGATAGTGATATTTTTACCCTCGAAATCAATATTCTCCTCATAAACTCCCGGCTGAACTAAGATCGTATCGCCATCTGTAGCGCTGTTTATACCCTCACCAATTGTTGGATAATCGTCAGGAATACCGATAACAACTGCTGATAAATTCAGCACCAATACAAAACACAAAAAAAGCAGTGCGTTTCTCATTTTCTCCCTCCAAGAATCTAAGCTAGTATAAATATGAAAATAATCAAATATGTGTCAATAGATTTATTGTTTTGTAGATTTGTGCAGAAAATATAAAGTGTCGGCAAAACGATATCCGGACTGGATGGAAAGATGGGTTGCTAAAAAGAAAAAGAGACGGATATTATGAGAAAAGCGTTCTGATTAATGTCACCACTTAAAAGAGGGAATACATAAAGTATAAAATTGTAAAAAACCCTAAGAAGCTTGACATCAATTTGTATTATTAGATACTTGTTTACAGATTAGTAAATGAGGAGTTATATGGTTTTAATTTTGCAGAACGTAGGGGTAAAGTCATAATATTAACAAGGAGTATTAATGGAAGGAAGCAAATCAGTTTTTGAAAAAAATATTGATAGAGGAAGAGAAAAGGGGATTATCGATTATGATAATGAACACTATACTTATTATTGTAAGAAAAAGTATATTAAGTTAAAAAGTCCAGAAGAAATAGTTAGAGCATCTTATTTTTGTGAATTGGTATTAGATTATAGATATCCAGCAGATAAAATTGATTTTGAAGTATTAGTCCCCAGAAGGAAACCAGAAGATAGAGCTGATATTGTAGTACACGATAATAATGATGCAGATTATTTAGTTGTCGAATGTAAAAAAGATGGCATAACTGATTCTGAGTTTAAACAAGCTATCGAGCAGGCTTTTGGAAATGCCAATAGCCTAAGAGCTAAATATGCTGTAGTAGTAGCTGGTAATACAAAAACTGCTTTTGATATAGCTGGATTTAAACCAAGTGAGCGAGAAAAAAATGTAATCTCGGATATTCCTGAGAAATATGGTAAAGCTCCAAGATATAAATTTATAAAGGGTGTTGAAAGTAAAGACTTAAAAACCGTTTCAAAAGATGAGTTAATCAGAGCTTTGGAAAAGTCACATGATTCTGTTTGGCAAGGTGGAAGATTAGCCCCTACAACAGCTTTTGATGAAGTTTCAAAACTATTATTTTGCAAACTAAAAGATGAAAAAGATACCCCCAAAAAAAAGCACTATAAATTCCAAGTTGGAACACATGAAACACCAGAGGAAGTATTCTCAAGAGTTAGCAATATATATTATAATGCCAAAATGCAGGATTCCGAAGTCTTTAAAGAAGACATCAAACTTGAGCCAAAAGTAGTGTATAGTGTTATTGAACATTTACAAGAATTGGCAATTAGTAAAATTGACCTTGATACAAAAGGTGTAGCATTTGAAAAATTCATGGAAGATTTTTTTAGAGGCAAAATGGGGCAATATTTTACCCCAAGAGAAATAATCTCTTTTTGCGTTAGAATGACAAATCCAAAAAAGAACCAGCTTATCTTAGATCCTGCTTGCGGTTCTGGTGGTTTCTTGTTATATGCATTAGACAATGTAAAGCGATATGCTGAGAATCAGTATGATGAAGACGAAGCAAAAGAACATTGGCATAATTTTGCAATGAAAAATCTTTATGGAATAGATATTAACGATCAGATTGCAAGAGTATGTAAAATGAACATGATAATACATGATGATGGACATACGAATATAGTTAGTTCTGATGCATTAAAACCAATAAATGATATTGCAAGCATTCATAATAAGTTTAAGAAAGACAATTTTGATATTATCCTTACAAATCCACCATTTGGTGCGATTATTAAGTCTTCAGAAAAAGATTATTTAGATAATTATTACTTGGGGAAAAAAAGAATAAATCAAAAGACAGAAATACTTTTTATTGAAAGATGCTTTGAGTTTTTGAAACCAAGTGGTAAGCTGGCTATAGTTTTACCAGATGGCATTTTAACTAACTCAACTTTACAATATGTTAGAGATTTTATAATGGATCATGCACAAATAGAAGCAGTTGTTAGTTTGCCACCAATAGCATTTAGCCATTTTGGAGCAGGAGTAAAAAGTTCATTGGTTTTTGTTAGAAAGAAAATGAATGACGAACAATTAGAAAATTATCCTATCTTTATGGCGATTGCTGAACATATCGGTTATGATGCAACAGGGAGAAAAGACCCAATAAACGACTTAGATAAAATCCTTGATGAGTATAGAAAGTTTGAGAAACAACCAACATCTTATGAGGGCTGTTAAAGATGGAATGCTTTTGTGTAAATAGTCAAGATATTGAAAATAGAATAGACCCTCATTTTTACAGACCAGAGTTTTTGGAATTAGAGAAAAGATTAGATGAGATTAATACCAAAAGAATTGATGAAATTTGCTTAGATTTAAAAAATGGTTCAACACCTAAAGGTGGAGTCTTTGAACATTCAGGCATTCCTTATTTTCGTTCTCAAGACTTTAATTTGTTTGAAATAGAAATTAACCAATTTATAAAAAAAGAATTTCATCAGCAATTAAATCGTTCAAAAGTAAAATCTGGAGATGTTTTACTTGCTGTTGTGGGTGCTACATTAGGAGTTGTGGGTTATATTCCTAAATGTATTGAAGAAGGAAATATTAATCAAAATGTTGTTAGAATTAGAGTTGTAGATACAAATATAAATCCAAAATATGTTGCCATTATACTTTCTTCAAAAGTAGGGCAAAAACTAATTTTAAGAAATGCAACAATTCAAACACAAGCTTATCTAAACAATTCGCAATTAGGTAAAATCCGAATTCCAATTCCACCATTAGAAACCCAAAATAAAATAGTTCAATTAATGGATAAAGCATACTCCTCTAAAAAATCAAAAGAATTCCACGCCCAGCAACTTATTGATTCAATCAATGATTATGTTCTTCATGAGTTAGGTATACAACTGCCTGAGTTAAAAGATAAAATAACTTATATCGTAAGTAGTGAATATGTAAGGGATAATCGTTTTGATGCTTATTATTACCAGCCGAAATTTGAAGAAATTGAAAAAGCAGTAATTAAAGGGAAGTTTGAAGTTAAAGAATTAAAAGATTTTATTACAAAAATTCATTATGGAGCATCTGTTAAAAATGAGTATGTTGATAAAGGTATTCCATTGTTGAGAATTTTGAATTTGAAACCAAATAAAGTTGAACTAAAAAATGTTGTTAGACTTCCTGAAGGAATGAAAAAAGATTTAGGAAATGCTTTTGTTAATGAAGATGATTTGTTAATTTCAAGAAGTGGAACTATTGGTATTGTTTCTGTTGTTCCAAAAGAAGCAGATGGTTTTGCTTTTGGATCATTTATGATTAAATTCTGTTTAAATGAAAAGATAAACAATTATTATGTTTCAGCATGGTTGAATACAAAATTGCAAAAACTATTTATTGAAAGAGAAAAAATAGGAGCAATACAAGGAAATATTACTATTGGAGCTATTGAGAGTTTCAAAATACCTGTGCCCCCTATTTCAATTCAAAACAAAATCGCTGATGAAATAAAAATGAGAATACGAAAAGCTGAACAGTTACAAAAAGAATCGAAAGTAGAATTCGAAAAAGCAAAGTTAGAAGTAGATAAGATTATTATAGGTTAAGATTATGAGTTCTGTAATAATTCAAGTGTTGTTTAACAAGAGTATTGATTTTGAAGTTTTTATAAAAGAGACTTTAGTCTCGGTCTCATCAGAGATTGATGGTTTTCTTAATAAAGAGAATGTAGATGGGATTTTTGATATAAGTTATACTAATAAAATATCAGATTCTAAATACTTGGTTGGATTTGAGATACTTTTAGAAGAATATCCACAGGAGGAACAATTAAAAAAGCAGTTTGTAGACACCTTATGCGAATACTTGGATGGTGACAGTACTGAGTTATTAATAAAGTATGAAGATTATCAGTTAAAACAGCAGTTAATTAAGTATTATGATGAGATATTTACCCTTGAAATGAGATTAAGAGAAATTTTTTCGTACATCTATATGTCAAGTTATGTGAATGATTGCTATTCTTTTTTGGAATTTCAGAGACAGAAAGTTACACCCATCTATAAAAAAGGAGTACGTGAAAAAGATGTCCCAGAGAAACTAAAAAAAAGGAAAGAAAATGAATTTTTTTATCTAACTTTCAATCAGTACAGACAATTGAAAATACCTGATGTCATTAAGTCAGAAACAATAACTGATTTGATTGCTAATTGTTCAAGTTTAGAAGATTTTAAGGAAAGTATCAACAAAATAGGTGTTTTTCATAAAGATAATAAACTATTTTGTGATTTTTTAAATAAACTTAATCAAGAGTTAGAACCTATCGAAACGTTAAGAAATTGTGTGGCTCATAATAGAGAACCTACAATTGATGAAATGTCAGACTATCTAAGGTCTCACGAACAAATCACTAACATAATAAATGATTTTCTCAGCAATATAAACTATATCAAAATAGTTAAATCAAAAATTTTAGTAGCTAAGAATGAATCAGGTAATTATAATTTATTGCCTATATTGTATGATAAAAATGATAACGCTTATGAACTTGAAGAAATTGAATTTGAGAAAGATGACATTAGTGATAATGAGTGTTTATCCAATTATGTTAAACTTTATTACTTAGAAGAATGGAAGAAGGAAGATTTTCAATATGATACGAAGAGTATAGATGATGAAGATATCAATGTTGTTATTCTTGACGATACATAGTGATCCATATAATGTTAATTTTTTTAAAAAACAAGAAAAATGTTTTCCCAATACAATTGATGCTAATAATACATAATCAGTATTTATGATTTTTTAGAGAGTTGGAGTGTATCATGAAGTATAAAATAGGAAAAGAAACATTTTATAGTAAAGAAAGCAGAAATGAATATGCATTTAACAATAAAGATTCTTTGGAAGCTGGCTACGATTTTGATAAATGGATATATTTTTTATTTTTGGGTATACTGGTGGCAACCCTTATTGGATTGCCACTTGCATATTCAATAAAATGGTATTTATTTTTTGTTCCTTTTCCCATAGTTTGGTTTATTATAAGTGTGATAATGGATTCAAAGAAACAAAGTATAGAAGAATATGCAGAAGCACATAGGCAATATGAAATAAAACAGAAAGAACGTTTAAGAAGAATAGAAAAGAAAAAACATGATCATTTATGCAAAAGAGAAGAACAATTAAGGGATGTTTTGGAAAATTATCATGATAGATATTCCACATGGGAAGAAAAAGACAAACACAATTTAGAACTCATAGAATATATTAGGTATAAAAAGGATATGATTGTTGAGCGTAGTGACCTTGAAAAAATCCTAAGGATTTTTATAAAAGAAAGAAATATCAGATCATTCGACAGCGATATAGATTCATTAGAAAAGATCACCTTAGTTAGTTTAGCAAGACTGTATATCTCGGAAACATATGAAAGAGATATTGAAAACGAAATAGATTCTTCAAGTCTTTTTGAAACTTTTTGCGAATTTTTAGATAGAAAAGGCATTAATTATGGTGCTTGGGAGATAAAATATGCGATAAAAAAACAATGTAGGTTAGATAGAGTTAAACAATTTGAAGATAAGTTATCCAGAAACCAAGTTGAAAGAGTTACAACAGATAACATATATCACTTAAACGGTTTTGAATTTGAAGAATTGATTGGTAAATTATACAGAAAACAAGGTTATTCTGTTACAGTTACACAGAAATCCGGTGATCAAGGAGCTGATATCATTGTTGAAAAGAATGGAGTTCGTACTGCTGTTCAAACCAAAAAAAGCTCAGGTAGAGTTGGGAATAAAGCAGTTCAGGAAGTCGTAGCTGCAAAGAAATACTATGATTGTGATAATGCAGTTGTTATTATCACCGGACATTTTACAAAAGGAGCTATAGAACTTGCTGAAATAAATAAAGTCGAAATTATAGACAAGGAAGATTTAGATGTGCTTTTTGATGATTTTTTTTAATAAGGCTTGATAAGAGTTGAACTAAATGTAATTCCAATGATAATACTTGACATAATTGTTTAACTTATTTTTTTATAGGTACAAAAGGGGGATATTTTGATCCGAAATGCTTTAAGTTTTATTTTGATTACCATGCTTCTTTTTATTATAGGCTGTTCTGGTGATAGAAAGTATATAAATGCAGCAAAAGAAGCTATAGAATCAAGAAGGTATGAAGTGGCAAAGCAGAATGCTACAACCGCTTTAGAGAGGAATCCACAAAACCAAGAGGCTCAAATCATATTAACTTATATAAATTATGGTGATAATATGATTGTAGAAGCATTAGAAGAAGAGGATACCGAAGCAGTAAAATTCCTGATTGACGCCGGTGCTGATTTAAATGCAAAAGCCCGCTATGGCATTACAGCTTTAATGTTAGCTATATCTCAGGTAGATATCGAAATGGTTAAGATGTTAATAGACGCCCGTGCTGATGTGAATGCTAAAAACGATCGTGGCGGTACTGCTTTATGGCATGCTGCATCAGAAGGTTACACGAAAATAGCGAAAGCATTAATTGACGCCGATGCTGATGTGAATGCAAAGACAAGATATGGCAATACAGCTTTAATGAGGACTGCAAGGAAAGATGAGATGGAAATAGCGAAATCATTAATAGATGCCGGTGCTGATGTGAATTCTAAAAACGATCGTGGTGGTACTGCTTTAATGGAATCTACAGCTTATGGACATATCGAAATAGTTAAGATGTTAATAGACGCCGGTGCTGATGTGAATGCTAAAAACGATCGTGGTGGTACTGCTTTAATGCTTGCTTCAGATGAAGATAATATGGAAGTAATGAAAGCATTAATAGACTCTGGTGCTGATGTGAATGCAAAAGATAATATTGGTCGTACTGCTTTAAGTATAGCTGCATGGGAAGGTCATACCGAAATAGTGAAAGCATTGATTGATGCTGGTGCTGATGTGGGTGCAAAAGATGATTTTGGTCGTGCTGCTTTAATAAAAGCTGCAAAAGAAGATAAGACGGAATTAGTGAAATTATTAATAGATGCTGGTGCTGATGTGAATGCAGAAGCCGATGATGATATTACTGCTTTTCGGTGGGCTTCATATTACGGACATATCGAAATAGTTAAGATGTTAATAAACGCTGGTGCTGATGTGAATGTAAAAGCTGGGTATGGTGGTCGTTATCGTACTGCTTTAATGCATGCTGCTTCAGAAGGTTATACGGAAATAGCGAAAGCATTAATAGATGCCGGTGCTGATTTGAATGCAAAAGCCGGGTATGGTGATCGTTATCGTACTGCTTTAATGCATGCTGCAGAAGAAGGTTATACGGAAATAGCGAAAGCATTAATAGACGCTGGTGCTGACGTGAATGTAAAAGCCTCTTGTATTGGATATTATGACCTTACTGCTTTAATGGGAGCTTCATCTGCTGGGCATATCGAAATAGTTAAGATGTTAATAGACGCTGGTGCTGATGTTAATGCAAAAGCTGATTATCGTACTGCTTTATGGTATGCTTCAAGACGGGGTCATACCGAAATAGTTGAGCTATTAAAGAAACATGGAGCAGAATAGAAAAAATAGTTAAGGGTAAAATGATTGACAGCAAACTCTGAAAAGCAATAATGTAATTGTTCTGTTATCCAATAATCGTATTCTTAAAAAAGGCAGTTTTTTTGCAAATTTCACAACGGTTTTCACAACGTTTGAGCATTATCATACTTTTCTGACTACACCTAACCTCTTTATATAGAATAGATTATAAGCATATATTGGCGGAGAGTCAGGGATTGTTGAAAATAGATGAACACAGTTCATCCATTTTGCAACGCTACTTGCTGCCTATTTTCTCTTACGAGAAAACAGATTCACGCAGCGGCGTGGTCGAACCTCTGGCAAGATGAGTGGGTTCTCTTCCCTGTGAAGAAAAACTGGCGGAGAGTCAGGGATTGTTGAAAATAGATGAACAAAGTTCATCCATTTTGCAACGCTACTTGCTGCCTATTTTCTCTTGCGAGAAAACAGATTCAAGCAGCGGCGTGGTCGAACCTCTGGCAAGAAGACCGGGTTCTCATCTCTGTGAAGAAAAACTGGCGGAGAGTCAGGGATTGTTGAAAATAGATGAACAAAGT
>CAYSSJ010000005.1:0-46937 GCA_964433675.1 uncultured Candidatus Cloacimonadota bacterium | reverse complement strand
ACAGATTCAAGCAGCGGCGTGGTCGAACCTCTGGCAAGAAGACCGGGTTCTCATCACTGTGAAGAAAAACTGGCGGAGAGTCAGGGATTCGAACCCTGGGACCCCAGATGAGGTCAACGGTTTTCGAGACCGCCCCGTTCGACCGCTCCGGCAACTCTCCGCGGTGTTTCGTGCAAAAATTCTTATCTCTGCATGTTCGTAAAGTTTTTCTTTGTTCTAAAGAACTCTGTTATGATAGCAGAACTCTCTTCTGCCAATACTCCCTGAGTTATTTTGGGATGGTGGTTGAAACTTTTGTCCAATAGCACATTATAAATCGAGCCAACTGCTCCGGCTTTGGGGTCGTAGCATCCGAACACCAATCTGCCCACCCGCGCTAAGATGATCATACCGGCACACATCAGACACGGCTCCACAGTTACATAGAGTGTATAATCGTACAGATATTTCTCACCCTGCTGCAGCGCTTTTTCGATTACCAGTTTTTCTGCATGTTGGAGCGCATTTCTACTTTCATTTGTCTGGTTGTGCGTTTTGGCTATCAACTGCTCATCTTTTACCAAAACAGCGCCGATAGGAACCTCATCGGCGCTTTTGGCAAGTTCAGCTTCTTGCAAAGCAAGCTGCATCCAGTATCTATCAGAGTTCATCACCGTCCGATAGAATAATATGTGAATCCGAGCTCATTCATCTCGGTCGGATTATACTGGTTCCGTCCATCAAAGAGCACCGGTTCTTTCAGAAGCGCTTTCATTTTGTTAAAATCAGGATATCTGAATTGGAACCATTCGGTTACCAGTAAAATCGCATCGGCATTTTCCAAAGCTTCGTAATTGCCTTTGCAATACTCTATTGCTTCTATATTTTCGAACACTTTCTTTGCCTGTTTCATAGCCACCGGATCATAAGCTTTTATCTTAGCGCCGGCTTCTATAAGCTTGTTAATAATCACGATAGAGGGAGCTTCGCGCATATCATCGGTTTGTGGTTTGAATGCCAGTCCCCACACTGCGAAGGTCTTTCCGCTAAGATCATTACCATAATGCGCTTTGATCTTATCTACCAGAATACTCTTCTGCCGCTCATTCACATCTTCGATAGCGGTGAGAATTTTCGGCTCCACTTGGCTAGCTTTCGCCATTCTGATAAGCGCTTTCACATCTTTTGGGAAGCAGCTTCCGCCATAACCGATACCGGGATAGATAAATTTGTGTCCTATCCTGCTATCCGATCCGATTCCTTGGCGCACTTCACCAACATCCGCACCCAGTTTTTCACATAGTTTGGAAATCTCGTTCATAAACGAAATTCTGCTGGCAAGCATAGCATTGGCAGCGTATTTGGTCATCTCTGCCGAACGGATGGACATGGTAATCAGTTTGTCATGACTGCGAGCAAAAGGTGCATATAGTTCGCGCATGGTCTTTGCCACATTCTCGTTTTCCGTTCCCACGATTATTCGATCCGGCTTCATGGAATCTTCTATAGCAGCTCCTTCTTTGAGAAATTCCGGATTCGATACCACATCGAAGGGGTATTTCACTCCCCTTTCGGAGAGTACGGAATTCATCTGTTTCCCCACACGATCGGCAGTTCCCACCGGTACTGTGGATTTATTCACTACGATCTTATAATCATTCATATAGTTAGCGATATCTTTGGCGACACTGAGCACATGGCGCAGATCGGCAGAGCCATCTTCATCCGGGGGAGTGCCCACAGCTATGAAACAAATCTGTGATTTCTCCACAGCTTTCTTGATATCAACAGTGAACTGGAGACGTTTCCCCTCCACATTCCGTTGGATCATATCTTCCAAGCCAGGCTCCCAGATTGGCACTTTTCCCGCATTGAGCATATCGATCTTCTCATGATTATTATCCACACAGATCACATCATTACCCATTTCGGCAAAACAAGTGCCGGTCACCAATCCGACATAACCGGTTCCTATGACTGTTAGCTTCATCTACTTCTACTCCTTACTCTATTTTTTTCAGAAATTTATAGAATTCACTATCGGTAGTGAGTATCAGCACATTTTTCTCGCTAAGTGTATTGGCATAAGCTTCCAATGAGCGGATGAAATCATAAAAATCAGCATCACGGTTATAAGCATCAGCATAGATCGTAGTAGCTTGCGCATCAGCACGACCTCTGATCTCTTGCGCTTCTCTATATGCAACTGATTCTATCTCATTCAGATCTCTATCCAATCTACCCAGAATCTCGGCAGCTCTACCCTGTCCGCTGGAACGGTAACGCTCGGCGATTTGTTTACGCTCAGATATCATTCTGTTATATACCTCTTTACGTACCGTTTCGATATAGTTTAGTCTTTTTATCTTCATATCGATCAGTTCGATACCATAATCCTGCAATCTGGGATAAGCTTCAGTATAGATGGAATCAGCCACTTGCTCACGCCCCACTTTGATATCGGTGAGGATCTCATCATAAAAATCTGTCTCGAAATCTATAGTGAATTCCAAACTACGGCTGCTGTTTCTTACGATCTCCAACAAATCGTTTCTGGTAATTATATCTCTGGTAAGACCGTCTATGATGTCATCCAAGCGGGAATGCCCGAATCTTTCCGTGCGCGTGGTCTGATAAAAGAGTAACGGATCTTCTATTCTCCATCTCACAAACGAATCTACCCAGATGAATTTCTTATCTGCAGTTGGTATCTGATTCGGTTCACCATCCCACTCCAAAATACGTTTATCGAGATAGTGTGCTTTTTGGATGAATGGTATTTTGGCATAAAGTCCTGCTTGTTGGATAGATTCACCCATCGGCTCACCAAATTGGGTAATGATCACTTGTTCTGTCTCATCTACAATGTAGAATGTGTTGAACGCTATAATGATTAATACTATCAGTATAAGTATTTTAGTTCCGGGTTTCATCAATTACCCCCTTTCCCGATATCGAGATGCGGCAGCAAGCCTTTTTGATCCTCATCGATGATATAGACCTTCTCCACCTTATTCAACACTTCTTCCATCGTTTCGATGTAAAGTCGCTGCTTGGTAACATCCTGTGCTTTTCTGTATTCTTCCCATACATTTATGAATCTATGCGCATC
This sequence comes from uncultured Candidatus Cloacimonadota bacterium, assembly GCA_964433675.1. Classification (GTDB taxonomy): domain Bacteria; phylum Cloacimonadota; class Cloacimonadia; order Cloacimonadales; family TCS61; genus CAYSSJ01. The sequence goes on along the minus strand of CAYSSJ010000005.1, from coordinate 43,846 downwards.
ACCTCTGGCGCGGTTAACTCTGTTTATGGCGAAACCTTCGGCTCTTTCTATTGTCTGTTTAGCTTTACCACGTGCTTCCGGGATAACCCGGTTGTATTCTTGGCGCGCTTCGTTTACAATCCGCTCCTCTTCCTGCATGGCGGAATTTACTTCGTTAAAAGACGGCTGCACCGGTACGGGTGGTGTAACGTTTTGCAGGTTGATAGTGCGGATTTCGATACCCGTCCCATATTTGTCGAGATATTTCTGCAACAGATTATGTGCTTCGAAAGCAATCTCCTGTCTGCTGAGGATAATCACCTCATCCACGCTGTGATCTCCTACTACCTGTCGCATAGTAGATTCGGACAAGTTTCGGATCGTCTCTTCTACATTTCTTACATTAAAGAGATAAGCTACCGGATCTTTGATCTGATATTGAATGATCCATTCCACCTCAGCGATGTTCAAATCACCGGTTAACATTAGCGATTCATCACTATAATCACGCTGGGCATAACGGGTGGTTACTCCCGGATCTATAGTGCGAAACCCGAATTCCTCTTTGTAAACATTCTTAACCTTGACTTTGGTTACATTTTCCACTCCGAGTGGAATGCGGAAATTCAAACCCGGTTCTGCTATCCTGACGAATCTTCCAAACCTACGCACTACCGCTACCTCTTCAGGGTTAACTGTGAAGAAGCTGGTAACTACGATGATAAAGGCTATTATTATCAGTATGAAGATAATAATTTGGCGTTTGGACACATTCGGCAGTGACACTTCTTTTTTCTTAAAAAAATCATCACTCATATTCTCTCCTTTTTTCTAAATAACTGAGTTAATTTAATTATGACCACTCAAATTCATATTCTTCGGGTAATACTTTTACCTGATAGGAATGTACGTCCACTGTAACTGCTTGCCTGAGCATATCGACTTGGAGCGTGACTTCGTTCAAGTCATCCTGTTTTTCTACCAAACCTATCAGCCCCTCAAAAGGTCCTTCGGTGATCTCTACCCAGACTCCTTTTTCGATAAACTTACCTTTCCTCAGTTCGGCACCTTGAGATTTGGCAAAGCGAAGCTGTTTGAGTTGATCGATCAATTCCCATTCATCATGAACTTTGAGGGTACTAACGATAAAGCCGGTTTTCAGCAATAGCTCTTTTTGATCTTGAAAAGGACACATGAATACATAGCCGGGAAAAAGTGGTTTGGTAAATAGGATCTTCTTTCTACCATAAGCGTTTATATTTTCTACCAACGGAAGATAATAGCCAATTCCATGTTTATAAGCAAACTCAGCCAGACATTTCTCGTGATGTGGTTTGGTATAACACACTATCCATCTTTTACCATCTTCATATGGTCTGAGCTCTCCATTTAATTCTATGATATCTTTGGAACCCTGAGAAACCATAATTCTCCCAACTTTACATTCTGATTATATTCTCTTTCCTCACGCCGTTATATGCAAAACGTGTATCCAAGATCAGTTTTGCACGATTTGATATTTCTTCATAATTATAACTGCTATGGTTAGTAATGATGATGACCAGATCATAATTTTCGATATTGTTCAAACTTACAGATTCGAATTTTTCGCCTGTGAGCTCATCTTCGAATTCCGGGATATAGGGATCGTTATAATCAAATGCTGCTTTGCTTTTTTTCAGGATATTGATGATCGCAAAGATGGGAGATTCTCTGATATCGCTGATATCTTTTTTATATGCTGCTCCGAGCAACAAGATCTTCGCTTTGGATAGTGCCAATCCTTTGTCATTGAGCAATCTGGCAGCTTTATCTACTACGAAATAAGGCATATTGTTATTTATCTCACCGGCTAATTCTATCAGCCGGGTATGATAGTTGTATTCGCGTGCTTTCCAGGTGAGGTAAAAAGGATCGAGCGGGATACAATGACCGCCGATACCAGGACCCGGATAGAATGCCATAAATCCGTACGGTTTGGTTTTAGCCGCTTCTATAACTTCCCAGATATCTATCCCCATCCGTTCACAGAGGATGGTCATCTCATTTGCTAATGCAATATTGATATTGCGGAAGGTATTCTCATAGATCTTTTCCATCTCTGCCACCGCTGGTGAGGAAACCAGATGAATCGGCGCTTCTAAAATAGCTTGGTAAAAAACTTTGGATATCTCCGAGCAAGTGGGTGATACTCCGCCTACAACTTTAGGAGTATTAGATGTCTTAAAACTCTTATTCCCCGGATCCACCCTTTCCGGTGAGAAAGCAATATAAATATCTTCGCCTACTACGAATCCTTGCTGCTGAAATGCGGGGACTAATATCTCTTCGGTAGTACCCGGATAGGTTGTGCTTTCCAAAATGACCAGAGTCTCTTTACTCACATGTTTCGCCAACTCAGCTACCGAAGCGCGAACATAAGAAGAATCCGGCTGCTGATATTTGTCCAACGGAGTCGGAACCGCTATCATGATCACATCAGCATCCTGCATTGAGGTGTAATCTTTGGTCGCTCTCAGTTTCTTAGCATCGACTACTTTTTTCAGATCGGCATCTTCCACATCGCCGATATAGTTCTCAGCATTGTTCACACTATTCACTGCGAAATCACTAACATCTACTCCGACAACAGAAAATCCTTTTTTTGCTACGGTAACTGCCATCGGTAAACCAACATAACCTAAGCCTACTACTCCGATCACAGCTGTTTTCTCTTTGATCTTGTTAGCTAATTGCATATTTTGCTATTCTCCCTCTCTATTTAGTATCTATAAAAATCCGGTTTGTATGGTCCCTCGATCGGGATACCCAGATATTCGGATTGCTCAGGGGTCAGTTTCGTCAATTTGACTCCCAACTTCGTCAGATGCAAGCGGGCAACTTCCTCATCCAAATTTTTGGGAAGACAGAAGACTTTGCTTGCATATTCATTGTGCCATAGTTCTATTTGAGCCAGCACCTGATTTGTGAACGAAGCACTCATCACAAAAGAAGGATGACCGGTAGCATTCCCCAAGTTTACCAACCGACCTTCAGAGAGCAATATTATACTATGCCCGTCCGGGAAGATCAGTTTATCCACCTGAGGTTTGATATTCAATCTTTTGATCCCGGCGACAGCATAGAGTTCGTCTACTTGGATCTCATTGTCGAAATGTCCTATATTGCAAACAATTGCCTGATCTTTCATCTTCTTCATATGCTCGGCTGTAATCACATCGCGGTTACCGGTCGCGGTTACGAAGATATCACCCTCTTCGAGTACACCTTCTATGGTAGTCACTTCGTAACCTTCCATAGCAGCTTGTAGGGCACAGATCGGATCGATCTCGGTGATTATCACTCTGGCTCCCAGACCCTGCATAGATTGAGCGCACCCTTTGCCTACATCGCCATAGCCGCAGATCACCACGATCTTGCCGGCTACCATCACATCTGTACCACGTTTTATCCCATCTGCCAAAGATTCGCGGCAGCCATAAAGATTATCGAATTTGGATTTGGTAACCGAATCATTCACATTGAACGCCGGAAAGAGCAGATCGCCACTCTCCATCAGCTTATACAATCTATGCACGCCTGTGGTTGTCTCTTCGGATACGCCTCTCAGATTCTCGACCGCTTTATGCCATCTTTGCGGATATTTTTCCATATCTTCCAAAATGCATTTGTGCAAAGCAGCCAGTTCTTTATCTTTTGTAGTTGCCTCGGGCAATTTCCCTGTGGATTGATATTCCTTTTCCAGTCGATAGCCTTCATAAACCATCAAAGTGGCATCTCCCCCGTCATCAACGATCAAATCGGGGGGAAGACCATCATCGTGGATCAGTGCTTGTTTGATACACCACCAGTATTCTTCCAAAGTCTCACCTTTCCACGCGAAGACCGGAACTTCTCTCTCTGCCATTGCAGCGGCAGCATGATCCTGAGTGGAGAATATATTGCAGCTTGCCCAGCGAACGGAAGCGCCCAGCTCAAGCAGAGTTTCTATCAGTACAGCAGTTTGTACCGTCATATGCAGACTGCCGGAGATCCTGGCACCTTTGAGAGGTTTTTCATATTTCTCCCTCAGTGCCAGCAGACCGGGCATCTCTTTTTCGGCTATATCGATCTCTTTCCTACCATAATCTGCCAATTTGATATCTCTGACTTTGTATGGCAATCTCATAGAGCCCTCCTTAACATCTCTTCAGTACAAATCACAAGTTAGATTATCTATATATGATCAGCGGCGTTTGTCGCGATTTCTATCATCGCGGCGCCGACTATCGTTCCTGCTGTCGCTTCTTCTGTCCTGATGTCTTCTATCTCTATCGCCACGAGGTCTGGAATCCGATCCTTCCGGTGGTTGCGGATTTCCCTCTATACCTTTCATTGAGAAACGGAGTTTGCCTCTGTCTTCTCCGATAAATTTCACTTTGACCGTATCACCGGTAGCGACCAGATCTTCTACTTTGTTCACATGTGCATGACTCATTTGTGAGATATGGATCAGACCTTCTTTCGTACCGCTCATGATTTTGACGATCGCACCAAAAGGTTCTACTCGCGTGATCTTTCCTTCGTAGATCTTGTTCATCTCCGGATCATTCACGATATTGGAGATATATTCTTTTGCACTATCTATGGATGTTTTGTCTGGCGAGGCGATTGTCACCGTACCATCATCTTTGATATCTATGTCCACGCCGGTATCTTCGATGATCTGTTTGATCATCTTACCACCGGGACCTATGATGCCACCGATCTTATCGGTATCCACTTTCATCGTCTCTATACGAGGTGCTGTAGTGGCAAGTTCGGTTCTCGGTTTATCTATGGTCTCGGTTATCTTGTCCAACACGAAGAAACGAGCTGTTTTTGCCTTATCCAAAGCTATTTTCATGATCTCTTGTGTTATTCCATCTATTTTGATATCCATCTGCAAAGCGGTGATACCATCTTTGGTACCGGCAACTTTGAAATCCATATCGCCCAGATGATCTTCCATTCCCATTATATCGGTGAGAACTGCAAAGTTATCATCTTCCATAATGAGACCGTTGGCAATACCGGCAACCGGTTTTTTCAAAGGCACACCGGCAGCCATAAGTGCCAAAGTAGCACTACAGACAGTAGCCATCGAGGATGAACCGTTAGATTCTAATATATCGGACACTATTCTGATAGTATAAGGAAAATCTTCGATCTCGGGAATTAGTCGGATAAGGGAACGTTCTGCCAAAGCACCGTGTCCGAGCTCTCTTCTGCCCGGTGCCCGCATGAATCCGGCTTCACCCACACTAAAAGGCGGGAAATTGTAGTGTAAATAGAACTGCTTACGATATTCCACTGCCAAACCGTCTATGACCTGTTCATCTTTGCCAGTACCCAATGTAACCGTACCCAGAGATTGGGTCTCACCTCTGGTAAACAGAGCTGAACCGTGTACTCGGGGCAACACATCTATCTCGCAGCTTATATCGCGAACATCATCTAAACTTCTGCCATCCACACGATGATGATCTTTCAAGATAGCCTGACGAATCGATCTTTTGATCAGTTCATCCAAGGCAGTTTTATATTTAGATTCATTCTCTGCAAATAGTTCTTCACCATCTTTTTCGAGATAATTTTCCAGCATCTCTTTTTTTACATTATCCAATGCTTCATCTCGTTCCAATTTGCCTGTAACGCGCACAGCTTTTGATATTTTTTTTGAGAAATCTTTTTCGATCTGCGTTAATATGTCTTCGTCATAGGTTTCAACTTCATATTCCATTTTCGGCAAGGATACTTCGTCGATAAATTCTTTTTGGAAATTTACCAAAGTTTTGATAGTTTCATGCCCCTGATAAATGGCTTTCATTATTTTATCTTCGGAAACCTCATCCGCACCGGCTTCTATCATTACGATAGACTTTTCGCTACCGGCAACATCAAGTTCGAGCTGGGAATCATCAATTCTGTCCATTGTCGGATTGATGATGATCTCATCATCTACCATGCCCACTCTAACAGCAGCAATCGGTTCTTTGAAAGGAAGCTGGGATATAGATAGAGCAGTAGAAGCTCCCAGAATTCCCAGACAACTGGGGTCGTTTAAACCATCATAGGATAATACAGTTACTACCACATGAACACCGTTGCGAAAGCCATCGGGAAATAGCGGACGGATGGCTCTGTCAATTAATCTGGCATTGAGAGTTGCATCGGTGGAAGGTTTACCTTCTCTTTTGAAAAACCCGCCCGGGATTTTTCCCGAAGAGTACATCTGTTCTACATAATCTACAGTTAGAGGGAAGAAATTCGTTCCTTCGCGCACTTCTTTGGAGACAGAGGCTGTTACCAATATGGTAGTCTCGCCATATTTCATAAACACAGCTCCACTAGCTTGCCTTGCCATTCTGCCTGTTTCGATGGTCAATGTCCGACCACCTAAGTCAATTGTTTTCTTACAATACTTCTTTTCCATTTTTCTTTCTCCTTTTTGATTGCGGAGAGAAACTAAAGCAATATGTTAAAATCGGATATAATGAGTTTAACGTATTGCTTATCATTTCTCACCGCTATTTATTGATCTTGATCAGTAAAAAAAATTAAAAAGGGGAATTCACTTCCCCCTTTCATAGTCTATTTTCTAAGTCCAAGTGCACGTATAAGTTTTCTGTATCGCTCGATATCATTCTTATGAAGATAGTCGAGCAGCCTTCTGCGCTGACCGATGAGCTTCAAAAGACCTCTGCGAGAATGAAAGTCCTTTTTGTGAACTTTCAAGTGCTCGGTGATATCTTTGATTCTCTGAGTCATCAATGCTACTTGCACTTCGGGAGAACCGGTATCTGAATCATGGAGTTTAAACTCTGCCATGATCGCCTGCTTGGCTTCTGGTCTTATTCCCATGCTGTTCCTCCTTTTTTCAAAATCAATTGAAACCAACTAAAAATTCACCTTTTGTTTGTAAAGGTTTTTTTCTTGTAGTATTGAGATAAGCAAGAAGAGAGCAGGTGAAAAGTGACGAGTGACGAGTGACCCTCCTTCGCTTTCCTTCACAAATGCTTCGGGAGACTTTGGAGGACAAGGCAAGGATTAAGGATCAAGGACGAAGGGATACAATAGTGAAGCAGTTATGAGTTATGAGTTTACATGCGAAGAAGATAGAGGATAGAGAGTAGAGGGAAGATGGGAGGTTGGGTGGATAGGAGGATTGGTTTGGAGTGAAAGCACAAATTATCATATAAATTCCAAATCCCAAGCACCAAGCACCAAATAAATCCCAAACTACAATGACCAAATGACCGAAACGATTGAACGATTGAACCAATCAACCAATTAACCAATTAACCAATCAATTAATCAACCAATCAACATCATCTTGCTACTCTTGCACCAACTCACACTTCGATACGTCCCGCACCTACTTTCTTTTTTCTTAGTTGGCATAGCCGGGAAAGTAGGTGCGGGACTACTCAGTGTGACAAACTTCAGAACTCTAAACCCTAAACTGCATTAACCATTATACATTATTCATTCACAATAGAATTACTCTGTCTCCTGTCTTCTGTTTTCCGTATTCTGACCTCTAAACTCTAAACTCCTAAACATCTTACTGCTTCTCTCAATGCTTATTTACCATAGTACCAAATGTCACTATTTCACCATCATCATTTTCTCCACCGTTACCTCGTCATTCTGCTTCAGTTTGATAAAATACTGTCCGCTGGCGACTGTACTGTCATTATCGTCTCTGCCGTTCCAGTTGCAGGTAAAGATACCAGGCTCGGTATGAGCATCCAAAAGATTGCGCACTTTCTGTCCTTTGATATTATAGATAGAAAGCTCTATCCTGCCCGCTTCCGCCAACTCCAGACGGATGGTAGTATCCGGATTGAACGGGTTGGGATAGTTGGATATTGCTATTTCAGGTTTGGTGATGACTACATCATCAGTTTCGGTAAGTAGTCCGGTTCCTAAAAATAGTCCTGCATCCGATCCTACCAAAATATTGGGACAATTAATGCTGGAAAGGTAATCGAAACAATGAATTTCATCAATTCCCAATTCAGAGCCAATCTGGTGGATTTCGCCAAATTGAACCGGTTCGACCAAGAATAGATTGCTTGTACTGGTATTATTCTTACACCCAACTACGAAAAATCCGTTGTATTCATAGATCGTATGTGCCATAAAGATCCAGTTTAAAACGGGCAGGTCGGTAATTTCGCCATCTTCGTATTCCACCTGATAAATACCATCACTATAGCTACCGACACCGAATGCCAGATATACTTCATCATCATAGGGGTATTGACGAACATAAAGATTGCCCGACATGTTCCTATGTGTAGAAAAGGAACTTATCCTACCATTATCGATGATATACAGTCCATCCGTAGCTGCTACGAAAATAATCCCTTCTCCGGTTTCTTCAATGTCAATTATGTTCTTATCATCAAAAAATGCTATCGCATTCCATTGCTCTCCGTCAGTGGAATGAAACAAACCTCCTTCACCCAGAGAATCATCACCCCAACCAAAATAAAAACCTGAGGGTAGTTTCTTGACAATATTTCCGCCCGGGATATAGAGAACATTCTCAAATTGCTCAGATACTACATCGAATACATACAAGCCATCGCTGTAGCTATCGCCTCCGGTGGCACAAAAAATGCGGTCATTATTATCATCCGGAGCTACAGAAATAAAAGACGGAAGGTTAGTGCTGAAAATATGAAGTGAATCCGGACTAGTGTAATATGCTAAGCCACCATCAATGCCCGGGACAATAAATACAAAACCTTCGAAATGAATGCCCGTTATCTGAGAACTTTCCATATCGATTACCGGCAGATCAAAATATTGTTGCCAAGTCCCTTCATAGGAAAAGAGGGGATAAACAGAAAAACAAATAAACAAAAAAACAACAATGATTTTTTTCATTCTAACCTCCTAATGCTAAAACTTTAGCACCTTGCATATTATAATTAAATTATATTCAATAAATTAAGAAATGCCACAAATTTCATGGTAATAATGTTTACTCAAGCCCATTTGCCTGAACGCCTTATTTACATCACATTGTCTGCAATATTCTTTTCAAACCACTGAAAATAATCGGATAAAATCAGATTCATCCGCTCTTCTATGATTTGGTCATCTAACTTTTTTAGAGTTACTATCTTTATTTTTTTTGCATACCAATCCCCACCTTCTGAAAACTCATAGATAATGTCTTCATAAATCTCTGAGACATCATTTTTTTCCGGAAATTTAATAAAGGCACTTTTTCTCACAGGTACCCCATTGGAAGAGTCTAACCAAAGATATCCATGGTAAGATACTACCTGGTTGGCATCAGCTAATCGTTTTTCATAATAATATGAATATTTACGACATTTAACACCTTCGACATATTCAACTTCCCCTGTATTTGCCAATTCTATATCATCCTTCGGTTGGAAGAAAACACTTTCTGATGCTAAAGATGAATACGGTTTTACATATTTACGCCATAATTCCATTCTTTGGTTTTGGGATATAGATTTACCATTACTCTCAGCTAAAGTAAAAATTGGTCTCAACTCTCCATCTTCTAGTTGATGTAAAACGGTAATATTAATGGAATCACTCACTCTACCCAAGGGGTCGAATGATTCTTTGGTAAATTCCACTGTACCGGCTATCCAGTTCTGATTCAATCTGGCTATTTTCTTAGTTTGTTCCCACATATCGGCATCTCTATCCGGTAGATAAATAAGCAGAGTAAATATAACGATGAGTAGTATGGTGATGATAGTTTTCTTATGTTTTCGGACATAACTTCCACCATATTTAAATGCGAAGTATAATATTATGATAGTTGCAGTAACAAATATCAATCTCAGGAGCTTGTCATCTACCGGCTTAAATAGAAGAGTTAGTAAAATGAGCATTAAAAGCCCCATGATAAGCTCCAAAAACCTTTTTTCTACCTCTTCCCAATCGATTCTACCCATCACTATACTCCTGATAAATAACTTTTATTACGAATCTGAAAAGGAAGTCAATAAAAAAAACTCGACTATATTTTGCCCGACAAAAAAAGCCAACCGCTAAGGTTGGCTATTTATGGTACCAGAGGCCGGACTCGAACCGGCACACCGTGTAAACGGCGAGGGATTTTAAGTCCCTTGTGTCTACCAATTCCACCACTCCGGCAAAAAAAACATGGAGGCGACACCCGGATTCGAACCGGGGATAAGGATTTTGCAGACCCTTGCCTTACCACTTGGCGATGTCGCCTGATAAAAAATGGAGCGGGAAACGAGATTCGAACTCGCGACAACCACGTTGGCAACGTGGAGCTCTACCACTGAGCTATTCCCGCACTCATTGCAGTGCAAAATCCTTCAACCTACTATTTGTTGTCAATTGTTTTTTATCTCTTTTTCGGAAAAAATCTCGGCAGTGAACCGATATAGCTCTGATTGAGGATCTTGCCAACTGCCGGGCGTGAGCCCTGCTTTCAGACAGGTATGATCCAAAAAAGTATGCTTATCCCAGTTTTGTTCTGTCGCCACTTGTGGTAATAACAACCCGGAATACATCCCTTTACGGATCAAAAGACCGTCTCGTCCCACCTTGATCTCATCTATATCGTTTACTCGTACCAGTTCTGATAAGATAGAGATCTCGATATCGATATTATCCACCTCATCAGTCTGTATATTTGGGAATCTGGGATCACCAAAAGCTGCTGCTTTTGCCATCTCTACTATAGTATCGAACAAGCTCATTTGAGGGATCACTTGTCCTATACAACCGCGTAACTGACCGAATTTGTGCAGAGTGACAAATGCTCCCAATTTGCGCTCATATAGCTCATCTTCCGGCTTTTCGATTTCAAGAGAACAACTTTCCAGTTTTGCTTTTATACTCTCCCGGGCTAAATTTAGGAGAAACTTCTTCTGCTCTATATTAAGTTCCAACATTGTCACTATTCCTCCGATACATGTATTATAAAAGAAAATTCATAGTGCTTTTTACCCAGATAGATCTCATTATCACCGACTTTTAGCAGACTCTCTCGGGGATTGTTCTCATCACCACCACCGACATTCTCTCCATTAACTATACTACCCAATCCTCTACTTCGATCGATAAAGAAATATCCCGAAGGTGTTTTGTTGATCGAGAAATGTGATAATGCAACTGTATATGGTTTATCTTCATAGAGATAGAGGTCATTTTTGTGAAATATTTGCTCTGATTTGCTATGAGAATGTCTTCCCACTTTGAATGGGAATTTGGTGATCTCAACCTCAGGTTCACCACCCAGAGCTTTTAGTGCCAGCTCCGAATTTGCTATCAACCGAACTTTCGATTCTCCCATTTGTGAACTAGTGTGAATAGTACCGTCCGGTGATTGCAACCTGACTAATTTGATTCCGCAGACCCGGATACGCTCTGCCATAGATTGAATGATAGGATGTAGTCTTTCCCCGATCTCGGTTTCAAAAAGTTCTTGCACGAGATCTGGTTTCATGATCTCCAATTGGGTATCTGTCCTTGCCCGTATGGTTGCCTGTCTGGGACGCTCCAGAATGATACTCAGTTCCCCGAAAGCTTCACCTTCCGTCAAGGTACCTATCACTACTTCCTGCCCCTGGTCATTATGTTTGATGACATCTACTTTGCCGGACTTGATCAGATAGATATTTTGGGAGTATTCTCCCTCCTCTATTATTGTCTCATTTGCAGCAAAATTCTTTTTTTCCGTGTTCATACCGAATCTCCATATTGCTTATTTATAAATCGCCGTAGCCATGTAACCAACTACTTGTGAGTTATCGAGAGTTATCTTTCCCGAATGTGTATAGTTTAAGGTATCAATTTGGGAATAGCCGAGTTTTTTACTCAAATGGAGGATTGTGAGGATTCCACCGAATCCACAAGCCTCTACCTGATGGGTACTGAGCGCATTCTCCAATCTATCAATATCCGCTTTCTCCACTGATTCGATCAGCTTCTTATCCATCAGTTCAGCACTGAAACCGTCATAATAATGAGACAGATCACTGCTGATGATGAACACGGTGGTGTCTAATTCATCTTTGAATTGTTCTACTAGGATCTCGGCAAGTTCTTTGCTATTGAGTGGATTCTGGTTTCCATATACGATAGGAACGATCTTAGCTTCCGGATTGATCTTCTTTAGAAACGGCAACTGAACTTCAAGGGAGTGTTCCGAGCTATGAGCCGAAGGTATGAAATCGAATCCGGACAATTCTAATAATTTTGAGACCGCTTGTTTATCGACTTCCAAATTACCCAGTGGCGTCTCATATTCATCATAATCTCCTACCGAGAAGCGAAATCCACCGACTCGGTGGCTGGGTGCGATTAGTACCGCTCGATCAAACTGCCTTTGTTGCAATGCTTTGAAGCCATAGGCAGCACATTGACCCGAATACATATAACCTGCATGAGGTGATATAATCCCCAATATGTTCTTATACTTATCTTCCAGTTCTACTTTCGAAAGAAACTCACTCACTTGCTTGTCCAAGCTTTTTTGCTCTCCGGGATAAAATGCGCCTGCTACCAAAGTTTGTCTTGTTTGTCTCATATTTACCTCCCAAGATGATTTCTTGCCAAAATTTCCAGTTCTTTTTGAAGATATAAGATCTGTTCGAGCACTGATTTGCCACTGATAAAATTGCAATTGAATAGTGCTGTTCCGATAGTAAAAGCTTCAACCTGAATCTCGTACAAATGTCTTATCTTGTCTATGCTATCCACATCTCCGGCTACGATACACGGTTTTCTTGCCACTTTCTTATAGAGCTCCAGCAGCTCTTCGATACCATTTTGATACCGATATGCCAATATAGTGGTACCGTCTACCCCGAGATCTTCATATCTCAAAAGCTCAGCTTTTATATAGTCCAATGAACCGCCCATGAGACAGGGATGATCATGAATATTACCGATATATGGATAATAGGATATTTTTTCTCCGCTCAGTTTGGGTATTACGGATTCGGCAAATTTTCCTCCCATCATATAATCCGCACCAAGCTCCAAGGCAAGATCTACCGAGCTCAACGTCTTCTCTTTGGTCAATTGTACAGTTTCGAAATAAGCTTTCATATCATGTGCTCTGATAATTCTCATCAGTTTTTTCATTTCCGACACATCTATTCCTACATCTTTGAAACCAACATGCTTGATTCCGGTATGAGCGATGGAGTCCAATATTTCCACCGCGTTAGCAACCGTGCAATCATCTTTTGTCAGCATCACTATCATCTTCAGCATTCGATCTCTCCAAATTTATCCTTTTTTATGAATATCTTTTTTATATCACTTCATCGTCAAGCATTATTTCAATCTATCTCTGAGCATTATTTTTCACACACCGGTAAGTGATAATTAGAACTCGTTTCCGAGATGAAAACAGATGTATAGGTAAACAAATCGATTGACAATTAAACGTACTTCTCAGGTACTTTCAAAAAGAGCGAGGTAAAAATGAAAAAAATAGCGATAACTACGGGAGATCCAGCCGGTATAGGACCGGAGATAGTATCATCAGCACTGAGGTTTCATCGTTTGCATCCCGAATGTATCTACATTGTTTATGGTAAGATGCACAACAACATAGATGGAAATGAATTTATCAAGATCAATAATATAGAAGAGGCAGTATCCGCCGGTTCGATTTACTGGTATGAGATAGACAATCGCAGTTACGATATCGGTAAACCCTCCGCCCCGTCCGGTGCAGATGCACTTCGGATATTGGACACATGTTCCGATCATATCAAAAAATACACTTTTGATGCAGTAGTAACCTGCCCGGTCTCCAAGTATGCCATCTCACTCAATCAACCTGGCTTTACCGGTCATACTGAATACTTTGCCCGCAGATTTTCATCGGAAGAGGTGGTCATGTCTTTTTGGGGTGAGCACTTCACAATGTTCCTGCTCACCACCCATCTCCCTTTGAACGAAATTAGTTCAAATCTAACTTATGATAAGATAAAGAATAAGCTGCAGGTAATCTGCCGAGAGGTTGCTAAAAAGGGTGATAACTCTGCTATTGCTATGCTCTCTCTCAATCCGCATGCCGGAGAAAGCGGAATGATAGGTACAGAAGAGGAAATCCTGACGCAGGTGATAGAAGAATTCAACAAGAATGGGATTAAGATAGATGGTCCTTTCCCTGCAGATACTTTCTTCCGTCATGATCTGCATAACTATAAATGGATCATCTCTCCTTATCATGATCAAGGGCTTATTCCGTTCAAGATGCTGCATCCAATTACCGGAGTGAATGTAACTCTGGGTTTGCCGTTCTTCCGAGCATCGGTAGATCATGGCACTGCATTCGATATCGCCGGTAAAAACATAGCTTCACCTGTCAGCCTTAGTTCCGCTCTGAAGCTTACTGAAGATCAAATCTCTTCTATCCCACAGAATACCGGCAATCAATATGCCAATTTCGCCGAATTTTACGATAATTATATGGAACATGTGAATTACATTGGCTGGGCAGAATTTATTTTGCATAAGTATTCCGAATTTTTCAACACCAGTCCCGAAACTGTACTGGAATTAGCCTGTGGGACTGCAACCATTAGCAATTATATGGTCAGGAAAGGGTTTGAAGTAGTTGCTTCCGATATCTCTGCCGAAATGTTGAAGATCGCTGCCCAAAAACCTTATGCCCCTCACCTATATTGTGCTGACATGACTGATCCACTACCATCCGGGCAATATGATCTGGTCATGCTAATGTTCGACAGTTTCAATTATCTTCAAACTACTGCTAAGATAGATCTTTTGCTGGAGAATGTAAAACAAACGCTTACCGATAACGGTATGTTCGTCTTTGATGTAACTACTCCCAAAAATTCCGGTGATAATTTTGATTGTTATGTGAATCTGGTAGACCGAGAAAACAATTATGTGATACATCAGAGTGAGTTTGACCGCATCAATAACAGACAGCTGACCCACCTCACTTTTTTCAACAAATTCGGACATTTCTATCTCAGAGAAGACGAGAATCATATCCAGCAGCTCTATAAAATGTCCACCATAACCGAACTAATCACCAAATCCGGATTACAGCTTCGAGGTATTTATACCACCAATAGCGAACAAAACCTTTTGAATAGGGATATCGATACATTAGATCTATATTATACGAGGCTGTTTTTTGTCATCACCAAATAATCTCTATCAAAATGAACTGCGGGATTATGGTAAATATCGCCTCAGAGCAGGAGTGGATGAAGCCGGACGTGGTCCGCTCGCCGGTCCACTGGTTGTAGCAGCTGTCATACTGGCAGATGAGATTGATCTTGTGAACGATTCCAAGAAACTAACTGCTAGATTACGAAATCGACTATTCGAGGAAATTATGCAGCAAGCCCGGGCAGTAAGGATTAAAGTGATCTCGGCGCAGGTAATAGATAAGCTTAATGTTTTGCAAGCCACTCTTTATGGCATGAACGAAGCCCTTTCCGCTTTACCTATCTTACCGGATATCTGCCTGATTGATGGTAATCGCCTTCCCCATGAATGTCCCTACCCAGCTACCAGTGTTATCCAAGGTGATGGTAGATACGCTTCTATTGCTGCTGCTTCTATCGTGGCAAAGGTAGTGCGCGATCGGATAATGGAGATAGTACATCATCGTTATCCACTCTACAATTTCGCATCAAACAAAGGGTATGCTACCCAGGCACATAGGGACGCTATTATCCGGCATGGGATCTGTCCTTATCACAGACGCTCTTACAAGCCTGTTAGTCAGATATATCTTGATTTTTCAGATATTTCTCGCTAACATTTTATTCAAATAGATCATCGGATAGACCGACATTTACTCTTACATCATTGATCTCGGATACAGTTTCCATAGTTCGAGTTTCCATCATGCGCATGTACTGCTCATAGCGATCGCCCATCATTCTTTTCATCATCTCTTTTTCATCATCGCTCATTTGTGCCATGCGTTGTTTCATCTCTTCCATTTGCTGTTCTTCCTCTTCGCTCAGTTCCATATCAGGACTTTCGACTATAGTGACAGTTCTAAAGGGAAGTTTCATCCCATCAATATCCTGATATTCTTCTAAATTTACCGTCGCCAAAGTTTCATGAACACTGCCATCCGGGTTGGTAACTCTGATATTGTATTCCATTCTCCTGAGCAGCCATTCTTCTGCATCTATATAGACAAGTCCGTCCAATAATTCGATATTCATCTCTTCGTATTCAGGCATAAAGCCTTCCATTTTTTCCAGTGCCAATACATGAGTTTCATAACCTGCTACACCTTCTGTACCTCGATAGCGAGCTGTTTCCAATAATTTCCTATAGTTATCCGGAGCTAATATATCGTGCTCGGAAACAGCACCTACATTAGAGATATCTCTATCCTTCATATCGGTTCTTTTCTTAAATGTAGTGCGACCTTCATGTTCCGTTTTCTTGTAATAAGCCGTATAGTCGTCAGTTTCGATCACATAATCCTCAATGTTTTGAATCGATCTTTCATGCTGCATACGAACATTTTCCAAGACCTCTTCTGCTGTAATAGCTTCTGCAGAATTGTTGGCAGCAAAAAGCATAGCAAACAGGATCACCGCAAGTGAGATTTTCATTCTGTCTCTAAACATCTGTCCCTCCTTAAAATTTATTCATATATTACATTATATTGTTTTAAGTTAAATAGTCAAGGCTTAATTCCGGATAATAAAAAAAGCCCGGCATCAAACCGGGCATAATGAGTGTTTACAAAACCACTGTTTCGTTGTATTCTCCGAAGACTTCTCGCAAGACATCACAGATCTCCCCGAGAGTAGCATACGCTTTTACCGCCTCGATGAAATGAGGCATCAGATTTTCGTTATTATTAGCTGCATTTTTAATATTAGCCAGCAACTTTTTCACCGCTTCTGTATCGCGATTTTGTTTCAATTTTCTGATAGATTCTTTCTGTGTCTCGCCGATTTTCGGATCTAATTTCAAGATCTCAGGCTTTATTTTCTCATCTGCCTTGAATTTATTTACTCCGACCACAATCCGTTCATCATTTTCGATAGATTTTTGATAATGATAGGCACTGTTTTGTATCTGCTGCTGGATATATCCTTTCTCGATAGCTGGAACTACTCCACCCATCTTCTCGATTTTTTCGATGATATCACTAGCTTCTGTATTAATCTTATCAGTAAGAGATTCTATAAAATAGGATCCGGCCAGCGGATCGACGGTGTTAGTGACACCACTTTCGTGAGCTACGATCTGCTGTGTTCTGAGTGCAATTTGTACCGAATCTTCCGTAGGCAATGCCAGAGCTTCGTCACGCGAATTTGTGTGCAGAGATTGCGTTCCGCCCAAAACTGCTGCCAAAGTCTGGATAGCTACTCGGACTATATTGTTATCCGCCTGTTGAGCAGTAAGCGTACAGCCGGCAGTCTGGGTATGGAATCTCAGCATCATGGATTTGGGATGTTTGGCACCGAACTTCTCGCGCATGATCTTTGCCCACAGTTTTCGGGCAGCGCGAAATTTGGCTATCTCTTCCAAGAGGTCATTATGCGCATTGAAGAAAAATGATAACCGCGGTGCAAAGGAATCCACATCCAATCCGCTTTCGATAGCTGCTTTTACATATTCCACTCCGTTAGCCAAAGTAAATGCGATTTCCTGAATAGCTGTAGAGCCAGCCTCGCGGATATGATAACCGGAGATGGATATCGTATTCCAAGCGGGCACATTTTTTGAGCAGTACTCGAACACATCGGTAATAAGCCGCATAGATTCTTTGGGTGGGAAAATAAAAGTGCCGCGGGCAACATATTCTTTGAGAATATCGTTCTGTATTGTACCACGTAATTTGTCCGCACTAATCCCTTTCTTTTCGGCAACGGCAATATACATAGCCAATAGAATCGCTGCCGGTGCATTAATGGTCATAGAAGTAGATACTTTGTCCAAAGGGATACCGTCGAAGAGCCGTTGCATATCAACAAGCGAATCTATCGCAACCCCCACTTTTCCTACTTCCCCTTCGCTCATGAAGTGGTCGCTATCATAGCCCATCTGAGTAGGCAGATCGAAAGCTATGCTAAGACCGGTCTGCCCTTTCTCCAAGAGGAATTTGTAACGTCGGTTGGATTCTTCAGCATTACCGAAACCGGCATACTGACGCATAGTCCATAATCTGCCGCGATACATGGTTGGCTGAATTCCACGTGTGTACGGATAAACGGCGGGGAATCCGATCTCTTCGGGAAAGGAGATATGCTCGGAATCTTCGGGTGTATATAATCTTTTGATCTCACTATCCGAACCGCTTTTGAACTCACTCTTTCTCTCAGGATGCTTTGAGATAGTCTGCTCTACTTTTTTCTCATACGCTTTTTTCTGCTCGTCAAATGTAATAGCCATCGTTTACTCCAAAAACTTAGATTATTTTTAATTCTTTACCGATTTTTTCGAATTTACCCAAGGCTTCATCGAGTTGTTCTTTGGTATGTGTAGCCATAAAACTCGTTCTGATGAGGGTATCATTGGGTGGTACTGCCGGTGGAACGACCGGATTGATGAACACACCTTCCTCATCCAATCTACGCCACATCCGGAAGGCATTCATCATATCACCAACATGGAGCGGAATGACCGGTGTACAGGAATGCCCTGTATTATAGCCCATTTGCTTGAAATTTTCCATCATATAATTGGTATTATCCCAAAGTTTATCTATCCTTTCCGGTTCTTCTTTCATGATCTTCAAAGCTTCCAATACGGAAGCGGCAGAAGCCGGTGGTAATGAGGCACTGAAGATGAGCGAGCGGGCATGATGTTTGAGATAATGGATAATCTCTTCACTGGCTGCAATAAATCCACCCACGGAGGCAAGTGACTTACTAAAGGTTCCCATGATAACATCCACATCATCTGTGCAGTCATAATACATAGCAGCGCCGGCGCCGGTATGATGCAATACACCCAGCGAATGAGCTTCATCTACCATCACATCGGCATTGTACTCTTTTGCTAAGCGAACGATCTCGGGCACATTGGCTATATCACCCTCCATGCTGAAAATTCCATCAACTACGATCAGACTGTTCTCACCTTCTATTTTTTTGAGTACAGACTCCAAATTGTTCATATCATTATGTCTGAATCTCAGCATCTTTCCCGGTGAGAGGGTACATCCATCTAATATAGAGGCGTGATCATATTTATCGGTGATAATGTAATCATTTTTGCCCACTAAAGCTGAAATAGCACCTAAGTTTGCCTGATAACCGGTAGCAAATACCAAAGAAGCTTCCTTACCGACAAGTTCTGCCAGTTTCTCTTCCAGTTCTATATGAATATCCAGCGTACCGTTCAAAAATCGAGAACCGGCACAACCGGAACCGTAAGTATCAATCGCTTTTATTGCTGCTTCTTTTACACGAGGATGATTGGTAAGCCCCAAATAGCTATTGGAACCCATCATCAGCATTCTCTTATTGTTCATCGTAACTTCAGTATCCTGTTCGGAACTGATAATCCTAAAATACGGATAGTATCCCAATGCCATTACACGTCGGGCATCAGTAAATTTGCCACACTTATCAAAGATGCTCATTTCTTACCTCATTATACTATTTTTATTTTCTTATTCAAAAGCATAAAAACAACCTTCTATGTCAACAAAATAATACTTTATCGATAAACGTCACCATAATATTGATAGATAAGAAATTTAGTTATTCATGAACACAAAGCCTGTTGCATGATGATTTGTCCGATATTATTATATAATCTGTTAACCAAGACTTTTCACATCTTTCAGCATCATTATATCAACTCTCAAGTGGATCTTTGCAGATATTACCGGATTTAATATAAAACTGCTCTCTGAATATGCTAAAGGACTCTTTGATGAAGAGTCCTTGCATAATTTGTATTTTGGTTTTGATTCACCGGATGAAATCAAGAATTTGATTCATATAAGCAATCGCTTATCTTCAAATACCCAGTGGTTTTAGTTTGTACGAGCCAAAACCAATCACCTATGAACCAATAACGATTTCTGCTTTCTTATTTACTGCACTTCGATAACCTCAAAGCCTTGATCAACAGGTATTTCTTTATGTAGAGTACCTTTGGAAAAATCGATCTTATTCAAATCAACAAGATAAAGGCTTGGGGAATTATAGGAACGGAAATAAAATTTCATTTCTTGATGGTCTTTTATTGTTACCCATTGTGTGTTTTCAAAAGAAGCTTGGCTATTGCCTTCCCTTTTAGATGCACCTGTAGGGATATCTACAGTATTGAGTAGGTGAAGAGCTAACATTACTCCTTCTTCATGCGTTTCAACCGGATTTACAAATTCCTTATAAAGGCTGGTTCTTATAAATCTCGATGGAGGGGTCCCATCTCCTGGCATTCCTACATAACCGCTACCAAAACCCATCCCTTTATATTTTTTTCCATTAATTGTTGCCTCTTTCATATAGGGACTCAAATTCACAAAATTTCTAAGATTTGTTAAATGCCAGGGTAATTCAGGTGCATTTGTTAAAACTCCATTTGGATTATCATAGAAGTTCATTTCGCCATCTATGAATTCAACTACCAAACTGCCACCTTTACGATCATGCAGAGAAAGGTGCAGGGGTGGAATTTCGTCAATGATTTCATTATGTTCTCCCCAAACAATCATTTTTCCCAGTTCATTTCTTAGGTTATCCAGATCTTTAAAGTTACCGAGAATCCAACCGGAAAGATCCAAAATTTCAATTACTTTTTCTTTATCATCATTCTCAGAAACTTTAGCGTATTCTGTTAGTGGTAACCACAAAGCGCTAACTGAAAGCCCCGTTTCATTCATCCCTTCAGATATTGCATTGGGCATATCAAAGGCATTCAACCCAACATATCCATACTCAGAAGTCCATGTAATAGATTCTGTGCCATCGGGCAGATGACTGCTGAATGTTTCACCACGGTTTCTAATAACAACTTTTGAATCCAACGGATAAGCAAACTCCATACTTCTTCCGGAAATTACCAAACCATTGTTTTTCTCCGGTGAAAGTAAGAACTCAGTACAGGCAAAAACGAAAGATGCGGATAATAGTACTAACAATGCTATAACTACTAATTTTCTCATCTAATATACTCCCTTCTTTTTTAGAGTATTACTCTATTTTTTATACTATAATTATAGTCAAGATTTATTACATTTTGTAGGAGCAATTTAGAAATTTCCACCTCTCTTGATACTGCAAGATTCCATTGGAAGATGGGAGAGGCAGAGATATAAGCTAAAGCTAAAAGTGATATGTGATACGTGACCCTTCTTCGCCTTGCAGGCTTCGGAGGACTATGCAAGGATTAAGGATCAAGGACTAAGGAATAAGGACGAAGGAACGAACTAAAAATAAAGCAGTTTTGAGTGATGAGTTTACATGCCAAGAAGATAGAGGATAGAGAGTAGAGAGAAGATAGGAGGTTAGGTGGATAGGAGGATTGGTTTGGAGAGAAAACAGCAAATATCAAATTAATCTCAAATACCCCCAGTGAAATATTTCTGGCGAAATTTCACCACAGTGGAACAGACAGGTTCCACATGGCAGGCTGGACAAGCAAACATTAACAAATTCCAAATAAATCTCAAATCCCAAACTACAATGACCGAAACGATTGAACGATTGGACGATTGGACGATTGAACGACTCAACGACTCAACGACTCAACGACTCAACGATTCAACGACTCAACATCTCTGCAAGAAAGTTGCCAACTTGCCCTACTATCTTTCACTTTTCACTAGAATTTCTCCCTCCTTCTCTCCCAACAAATTCCTTTACAAAAAAATGGTGTAAATAGAATTGTGCGCTTGATATGAGGTGAATATGGATATACAGAAAAAGCATATATTATTGGGCATTACCGGCGGAATTGCGGCTTATAAAGCTGCAGATCTTGCCAGTAAACTCACTCGCATGGGCGGGGTGGTCAGAACGATCATGACCAAGCATGCCGGTGAGTTTATTTCACCACTCACTATCCGCTCTATTACCGGTCAGCCGGTAGTCACTACTATGTTCGATCCCACTTCCAAAATAGAACATATCTCTTTGGCAGATTGGGCAGATATAGTCGTTATTGCACCGGCAACTGCCAACATAGTCGGCAAGGTACGAGCCGGAATAGCAGACGATCTGCTCTCTACTACGATTATGGCAACCACTGCCCCGGTACTGTTTGTTCCCGCCATGAATGTTCATATGTACGAAAACCCGATTGTGCAGCAGAATATATCAGCTTTGCAAGAATTGGGATATCTTTTTATGGAGCCGGAAAGCGGCTTTCTTGCCTGTGGCTACGAAGGTAAAGGTCGTTTCCCCGATCCTGCCGAGATAATTTATCATATCCGCACCTATCTTTATTATAAACGAGATCTCAAAGGTAAGAAGATTATGGTTACTGCCGGCTCATGTCAGGAAGCACTCGATCCGGTGCGAATGCTTACCAACCGATCGAGTGGGAAAATGGGCTTGGCACTGGCGCGGGCGCTTTCTATCCGAGGTGCACAGGTCTGTCTGGTTTATGCGTCTATATCGGAGAATGTTCCATATTACCTCGGCTCCATACAAGCACTTTCAGCTCGGGAGATGTATGATGAAATTTCCGATAGAATTGCAGATTATGATGCTCTTTTTATGGCTGCTGCTGTTACCGACTATACTCCGAAACTTTACTCTGAAGAAAAGATTAAGAAAAATGATACGGAACTTGATTTGAGATTGGTAAAAACCAAAGATATCCTCAGCTCGATCTCAAAACAGAAAACCCGGCAGCTACTTATCGGCTTCGCATTGGAGACCGGAGATGAGATCGCCAAAGCGAAGGCTAAATTGGAACAGAAAAAACTGGACTTTATCGTGGCAAATTCAGCCGATGTAATAGATAGTGACTCTACATCGGTAACAGTTTTGGGTGAAAAAACACATGTTACTATAAGCGGGGATAAGTTTAGCGTTGCCAACAAAATCCTGGATGCAGTCTTTCTATGAAGAATCATACTATGATCATCACGGGTGCGAATGGGAATGTCGGTTCTTATTTTGCCAAAGAGTTTTATAAACTGGGGTACAAGCTCGTACTGATCGTACATCGAGCGTCAGATAGGATAGCTAACCTGGCTGAAGAGGATCATGTGCGCATCATTACCTCTGATATCCGTGATGGTGAGATGCTGACTAAAAAGATACAAGAATGCTTCTCTGAGACTAATTGGCAACCGAGCGCTCTTATACATACAGCTGCTATTAGAAGTGCGGATTTCAAGTCTTTGGCAGATACGAAAAGAGAAATCTGGGAAGATGTATTTGATGTGAATTTGAACGGTACATACAATATCCTCAAAGCTGTGATTCCCTATTTTAGAAAAAATCATTACGGTCGGATAGTTTTGTTCGGCTCAAATGTGAGTAGAAGAGGTTTGCCACGTGGTTCGGCATACTCGGCATCAAAAGCCGCGATTGCCAATCTGTGTCGCAGTGTTGCATCTGAAGAGGCAAAACACAAAATAATTATTAATACTATCTCACCAGGTCCGATAAAAATAGATGATAGCCATTTCTCAGAGAGTTACAGAAAATTCCGCGAAGATTATTATAACAAAATGCTCGATAATATCCCTATGAAAAGACATGCTTCCATCGAAGATGTATATGGACTTTGTCGGTTTTTGATCTCTGATGAAAACAGTTATATCACCGGCGAAGAATTCTTCGTCACCGGCGGGTCTCTATAGTATGAAACTAATTCTCATCGCCATCATCATAAGTTTGTTCTTTTCTTTTGCCTACTCAGAAGAGACCGGCAAGAGTGATTTTTTTGTGTTACCTTTGGCATTATACACTTCCGAGACAAGTTTGGCATTCGGTGGGTTGATCTATTATAGCAACCGGCCGGCCGGCAGAGCTTATCTTCTTTCCCCCGATGCTCATTACATCAATGGCATCTATAGTTTGAACAAACAGGTTCAGATTTTATATCGCTCCGAGTTTTATCTGCATCGAGAAAAATATTTTTTGTCACCGGAAATAGATTATGAGAAATGGCCTGGTAAATTTTTTGGTATCGGGAACAACACCAAATCATCTTCAGAAGAGAAATATACCAATGACTATCATGCTCTACGCCTGAGAGCGAGATACAATATAAACGATAAATTCGCAGCCGGTATTATAGCTGAATATGAAAATTTTGAAATTTCCGAAATGGAAACAGACGGCATGCTTATCACAAATGAGATCAGCGGCAGTGAAAAATTCAATCTAAATAATCTGGGAATGATTTTTTATTATGATACCAGAGATATTACCACCTATTCTACGCGGGGAGAATATTTCATCTTTGAGCTCAAAAGATCTGATAGCATGTTTGGCAGCGATTATGATTATACCTCTTATCGCATGGATTTACGTAAGTTTATACCACTAAGTCTAAAAAGCGCTCTCGCTTTGCAGGGGATTCTATCTCATATAGATTCTCAGGCACCATTTCAGAGACTGACTAAACTCGGGCATCATATGCGTGGCTTTGAAACCAATCGTTATATAGATAATTCTCTTATGATGTTGAGAGCAGAGTATCGTATTTTCCCGTGGCAAATACCGGGCTTGGACAGGCTCGGATTTGTAGTGTTTGCCGAATCGGGGCAAGTAGCACCCGATCTGGGTTCTTTCAAACTAAATGAAACAAAACTCAGCATAGGAGGCGGGTTGCGCCTGTCAGTGATACCGGCAGAGAAGCTCAATCTCCGCTTTGATTTCGGATTATCCAAAGATATGCTGGAAATTCAAATAATGTCTTATGAAGTATTCTAAAATAACACTTGTTTTCGCATTAGCGATTATATGGTTTTTCACGGTCGATCTATCTGCTTTTATGATCGGAGAAAAACTAACGTTCGATATTAAATACGGTATCATAGGAGCCGGAAGAGCGAGTTTGACTATTACCGAATCGGTACATCAGGATACCATTCCGGTCTATGAGATCAGATCAGAGGCGAGAACAAATTCTTTTTTCGACCGGTTCTTCAAGGTCAGAGATGAGATTGTCTCGGTGTGGGACCAGGAAAAGTTGGTGACTCGTAAGTTTCATAAAAGGCTGAGAGAAGGTGGCTATCGCCAGAATCGCATCCATTTCTACTACCCGGAACAGAATCTTACTGTTTATATGCGCTATAGCTACAGTGATGAGGAATGGCGTGAAGATGTGATGGATATACCTGATAATACTCAGGATATGCTCAGCGCGTTTTATCTAGTCAGACAAAAAGAGCTTACTCCCGGCGAAAGCGTATATGTGCAGGCAACTGCCGATGGCAGAAGTACCGAAGTGGAAGTAAAAGTTCACCGTATCGAAGAGATAGATACGATCTTTGGCGAAAAAGAGTGTGTCGTGATCGAACCGATCCTGGAAAATGAATCTATTTTCAAACATACAGCCGAGATCTATATCTGGGTTACAAATGATGAATATAAAATTCCTATCAAATTGGAAAGTAAAGTGATCTTCGGTCACTTCCGTGCGATATTGTCCGATGCCCAAAATGTTCCTTACTCAAAAAAGTAGTTATTACTACAATCTCCCCGAAGAGCTGATAGCACAATATCCCAAAGATAGACGCGATTCTTCCCGCTTGCTTGTTTATATCCGCAACCGGGAGAGGATCAGCCACGAAAACTTCCCAGCCATTGTTAATTACCTTGAACAGGGAGACGTACTGGTTTTGAACAAGACCAAAGTCTTCCCGGCACGATTACATGCTAAGAAAGTATCGACCGGTGCCAAAGTGGAGATATTGCTTTTGAAAAACATCGAGAATGATCTTTGGGAATGTATGGTAAGACCGGCAAAACGGATGAAAGCAGGTACTGAGATTGCAATCTCATCCCAAATGTCGGCAACGGTGAAAAAAGAGAGCGAGAATGGTATCAGGCTTTTGGAATTTCACTGCGATGGAGATTTTTGGGAAATCATAGAAAAGATGGGAAAGATGCCACTGCCACCATATATAAAAAGGGAAGCAACAGATAAGGATAAACTAACCTATCAAACCGTTTATGCTCAGGAGAGAGGTTCTGTTGCTGCACCTACAGCCGGTTTACATCTAACCGAAGGAATCTTGGAGAAATTGAGGAATAAGGGTGTGGAAATCCATAAAGTGCTTTTGCATGTAGGATTGGGCACCTTCCAACCGGTAAAGGAAGATGATATCCTGAAACACAAAATGCATAGTGAATTCTGTAGTATTTCGGATGAGACGGCCAAAGCGATAAACAGAGCAAAAAAAGAGAAGCGCCGGATCATCGCCGTTGGTACCACATCGACGCGCACACTCGAAAGTTTCGCCAAAGACGGCAGACTACACGCCGGTTCTCATCATACCGACCTTTTTATCTATCCCGGCAAGAAATTTCATATCATAGATGGATTGCTCACTAATTTTCATCTCCCCGAATCTACCTTGCTTATGCTGGTAGCTGCTTTTGCCGGTTATGAGAATACAATGAACATTTATAAAACGGCTGTAAAAGAACGTTATCGCTTCTTTAGTTATGGCGATGCTATGCTGATATTATGAAAAACTTTACCCATCCGCTTTTTGATAATGTAATCCATCTACCATTCACACTCAGCACAATGGATTATGCCCAGCAGATGATGCGATCGGAGGATGGGAGAGGTAATTTTCTTATCATAGCCGATCAGCAGCGTAGTGGGAAGGGCAGGCAGGATGCTGCTTGGTTTTCTCCACTTGGCGGACTTTGGTTTACTGCAGCCATATTCGGGCTGGTCTCCAAAGCTAATTTGACCATTTTTACCGGTATAAGTTTACATAAAATTATTATCGGATTATACCCCGCTTTGAAAGATGGGCTTAAGCTCAAATGGCCGAATGATCTCTATTATAACGATAAAAAGATTGCCGGCATCATCACTCAACACTATCCACATTATAAATATCATTGTATCGGAATCGGAATAAACACCAATGTGTCTCATTTCCCCGATCATCTGCATGATAATGCCGGGTCATTGATGAACATTTTGGGAAAGCAAGTAGAGAATGGCAAATTATTGGCAAAGTTCTGTGATGAATTTGGGGAGCAGTTACCTGAATTTATCGAAAAATCTCTCGATATAGATTATTTCAATCAGAACTCGCTTCTAAATGGTAAGCAGATCACTCTCGATACCTCTTATGAGCATTATACCGGGATAGCACGCGGTATCAATCAAGAGGGGGCATTGCTGATCGAACTCTCTTCCAAAATGGTGCAACCTTTTTACTCCGGTACCGTTACTAAAGTGAATTTCTAATCCTCTACCATTTGCTATTGAGTCCGGCATAGTGATTGGTAGGACCGTGTCCTTTGCCCAGTGGTAATGCGGTTCGGATAGCTTCCGAGATGTATAATTTAGCCGTACGGATAGCTACTTTTGGTTCATAACCTTTTGCTAATCCGGCAGCAATAGCAGAGGCGAACGTACAGCCGGTTCCATGTGTGTTTTTCGTTTTAATGAAAACTCCTCGTAGCTTGGTTGTATCTCTGCCGTCATACACAATATCGATCATCTCGTTTCCCTGAGCCAAGTGCCCACCTTTGATCACTACCGTCTGTGATGATGAACTGTGCAAATCTCGTGCTGCTTTCTCCATGTCTTCGAGTGTGTCGATCTTTCTTCTCAGCAATACTTCTGCTTCCGGCAGGTTCGGAGTTATCACATCCGCCAGAGGAAGCAGTCTGGTTTTGATAGTTTCGATCGCCTTATCCGAAAGTAGAGAATCACCGCTTTTGGCTACCATTACCGGATCCACGACAATATTTTTCAAGTCATATTTTCGGATGGATTGCGCTACCAACTCTACAATATCCGGATTAGCCAGCATCCCAGTTTTAACCGCATCAACTCCGATATCTGTAATTACGGATGTGATTTGGGCTTCGATAATATCGAGTGGCAGTTCAGCTATCTTTTGCACTCCGATGGTGTTTTGTGCTGTGATAGCGGTTATTGCAGACATTCCGAATACGCCATAAGCCATAAAAGTCTTCAAATCTGCTTGGATACCTGCACCACCGCCACTATCGGATCCTGCGATAGTCAATGCTCTTCTAATCATAAATTAACTCCTTTCAGTTTAGATTAAGATTCATCAAACCAAAAATTGCATTTCCAGCTCATCTCGAAAAAGAGGTATTCGAATCTTGCGCTGGTGAGATAAAGACGATGCCAGCGGTCTCTATCTTTGGCAGATGAAGTCTTTGCTGCTTTGTTCATTCTCTCTATCAGCCAAGCAACCAGACTACGATATCCCTCACTACTATACATCTCCAACCACTGTTGGTAAAATTTATCTTTCGTTGCAGCACCTTGGGAGAGCAGATGAGAAGCAATTTCCTCATAACCGGCTGCGCAAGGTAGCAGAACTGCCAGAATGTCCTCAAAACTGCCTTCATAACCGGCTTTTAGTAAGAAATTGGTGTAGGCAACTGTAATCATCGCCGGCTGAGTGGTTAGCAATTCATCAGTACTGATACCGAATTCATTGCAGGTTTGACGATGAAGATCCATCTCAGTGTTTAGAGTTACATCCAGAAGATTGGAGAAGTAGCTCATATCTGCCGGATTATCGGCTTTTACTACGGCAAGAGCCAGTAGTTTGGCAAATTCGATAAGATAGAGATAATCTTGTTTGAGAAAAAATTCATATTTCTTTTTGGATAAACTCCCATCGGCGATACCGGTAACAAATGGATGAGATTTTATCTTCTGCCAAATATAATTATCATTCAATTCATCATAAAATTGACGAGATTGCATTATATCCTCCTTTTTTCAGTCCGCTTCTCTGAAATGATTGTACCCTCTTTTGGTGATTTCATGACCTTCCCCCTCGAATGTAAGCTTCAGCTCCGCTTTCTTATCAGTAATATTTCCTATTTTGCTGAGGTTTTTATTGAATTGAGAAGCGAACTGATCTGCGATTTTTGCGTAATGTTTTGGATCAAGAGTAAGCATGAGGCAATAATCTTCACCTCCGGTGAGTGCCAGCTCCCAGATATCCCAGCCCTGATCTCTACCAATATCGATATAGTGGTCGGATAAGGGAAGCTCGGTCAGTTCTATCTCTGCCCCACAACCGGATTTTTCCATAATGCGTTGTATATCGGACTCTATCCCATCAGAAATATCGAGCATAGCGTGTACACCGGTATGGGCAGCGAGCCATTTCCCCTCAGCGATGTGAGGGTAGGGTCTGAAATGTGCATTTTTGAGGTATTCTACCGCTTCCGAATTTGGCAGACTATTCATATATGCATGCAAACCACCTACCGAATCTCCTATTTTGCCGGTCACGCAGATCAGATCGCCCGGTTTTGCTGTGGAGCGGAATTTGATTTTATCTTTCGCTGCCGTACCCAACAGAGATACGGTGATGACCAGATGAGAAGTAGTTTTTGTCATATCGCCGCCCAAGAGTTTCACCTCAAATTGGTCACAGCATTGCTTAAATCCGTCGAAAAATTTATCGTACCATTCCACTTCTATATCTTGTGGTGTAGTAAGGCAGAGGAAGGCATATTTCGGGGTTCCGCCCATAGCGGCAATATCGCTCAAATTCACAGCCAGAGCTTTGTAACCCAAATCTATCGGATCGGTCTTTGAGCTGATGAAATGGATAGAATCCACCAAGGTATCTGTGGTAACTAATTGCGAATTCTCATCATCTATGGGGATGACGGCACAATCGTCTCCGATACCTAGCAGATGATTTTTCGAAGCGGTTTGGAATGCTTTTGAAAACCGATCGATAAAGGCAAATTCGCCTAGTTCTTTTAGTTTCATATTATCACTCCTCATTAAAGTTCTCTCGAGCTGCTTCTATCAGCGCTCTTAGGTTTGCGGCACTGTTCTTTGGATCTTTGGCAGAGCAGATAGCGGAAACCACCGCAATGCCATGAGCGCCTGCACGGACAACTTCTTGAACATTAGCGCTGTTTATGCCGCCTATTGCTATCAAAGGATGACGAGAAAATTGGCGGATTTGTCTCAAACCATCCAATCCCCATTCTCCTTTAGTATCTGTTTTGGTAGGAGTTTTGAATATCGGGCTCACTCCCAGATAATCGACAGCCAGCTTTTCGGCTGCTTTTACCTGTTCCATATTCTCCACTGATAAACCGATGATCGATTCTTTACCCAAAACCTTTCGGGCAATATCCACTGGCATATCTTCCTGTCCCAGATGCACACCATCAGCTTCACAGGCAAGAGCTACATCTACACGATCATTTATGATTAGTGGAATGTTTTTGTCTTTTATGATAGCTTTGATTCTCTTCGCCAGTGAGATAAAATCTCTTGTTGAGATAGATTTTTCCCTGAGTTGCACCACACTCACTCCACCGGAAACAGCAGCACTGACGATTTCTTCCAGAGAGCGTCCCAAACTGAGTTCTCTGTCGGTAACTAGATACAAGCTCCAATCTATCTTTCTTTGCATATTTCTCTAAGTTTCCAGTTTGAGTGAGTTGATGATAGTGTTGTCGTTTATATTGTAAAGCTCATCTATAAAATTCATCTGCATACTACCGGGACCGTGAGACTTTTTCGCTGCATTTTCTCCGCAGATGCCCATCAGAGCCATAGCATGGGTTGAAGCTGAGAGATAATCATCGTTCACAGCGCAAAAAGCAGCGGTGATTACACTGGCAGTACAGCCCAAGCCGGTTACTAGCGGCATTAGTTTGTTGCCGTTGTGCACCTCTACAATCCCATCTCTGCCAATAATTATATCAGTTTCGCCACTGATGCTGACAACGCAATCAAACTTTTTTGCCAGTTGCTTTGCTGCTTCCAGAGCCGATTGTGAGCTGTGTGTACTATCCACTCCTTTGGTCTGACTATCTTCTGCTCTATGTACAGCCATAATCTCGGAAGCATTTCCACGGATTACCGAAGGTCTGATATTGTTTATCAGAGCATGAACTGTGTCGGTACGGTATTTGGTAGCTCCTGCACCGACAGGGTCTAAAATGATGGGGATATTCTTTTCGGAAGCTACTTGCATAGCTTTGTGCATTGCGATGATCCAATTTTTGCTAAGCGTCCCGATATTGATCACCAGAGCACTTGCAATAGCAACCATATCCTCCATCTCTTCTTCTGCATGAGCCATCACGGGTGAGGCGCCCAGTGAGAGTAGAGCATTGGCTGTGCTGTTCATCACTACATAGTTGGTGATACTATGAACGAGTGGTCTTTGCTCGCGTATTTTCTTCAGGTCTGCGCATACGGTTTTTGCATCGATCTTCATTCTATCCTCCTTATGTATCGCTATCTACTTTTATGGCACAGAGATTCCCGCACATAGAGCAGGGTGAGTTATCCATGCCGATCTTTTCGTGTCTTTTAGAAGGCATTTCCGGGTCCAAGGCGGTTTTTAACATCCCTTCCCAATCGAGATTTCTCCGGAAGTGAGACATAGTTTCGTCTCTTTGTTTTGCTTTTTGGATACCTTTGGCGATATCAGCCGCATGAGCGGCAATTTTGGTGCTGATCACTCCCAGCTTGACATCTTCGATATCCGGGAGGCAAACATGTTCTGCCGGAGTTACATAGCAGAGGAAATCAGCGCCATGTGAGGCTGCCAATGCACCGCCGATCGCACCGGTGATATGGTCGTAGCCGGGTGCACTATCGGTTACCAGAGGACCGAGAACATAAAGTGGAGCATCAAAGGTAAGTTTCTTTGCCATTATCATTTGCGATTCGATTTCATGCAATGGAACATGACCGGGACCTTCGACCATCACTTGCACACCGGCAGTGCGGGCGCGTTTTACTAATTCACCCATCACCATCAATTCGGCAGTTTGGGAGCTATCGCCTGCATCAGCGATGGAACCGGGACGAAATCCATCTCCTAAACTTATAGTTACGTCATAACGACTACAGATTGACAGTATTTTGTCGTAATACTCATAGAGCGGGTTTTCTTGTCCTGTTTTGATGATCCATTGTTTGATAAGAGCACCACCACGACTGACTATCCCTGCGACTCTTTCGTTATCCTTATGATACAGCAAGCTCTTTTTGGTAATACCACAATGCAGAGTCATAAAATCGACACCCTCTTCGGCTTGCTTTTCTATCTCTGAGATCAGCATCTCTGAGGTCATATTGTTCATGTTCTTACCGGCTTGCATCAGCTTGGACATCACACTATAGATAGGAACAGTACCGAACATCACCGGCGAATTGTTTAGTAATATCTTTCTGATATTATCCAATTCTCCACCGGTGGAAAGATCCATTATACTATCTGCACCATATTTTATTGCGCATTCCAGCTTGCAGAGCTCTTCGTCCGGATTCATTCGAGTCTCGGATGTTCCGATATTGGCATTGAGTTTGGTGGATAGCCCGGCTCCGATAGCGCGAGCGGGGAAATCATGGTTGATATTTTTTGGGATGACTATTGTACCGTTCGCCAATCCTTCCCTTATTTGATGGGGTGGCACATCCTCGTATGCGGCTGCTTGTTTCATTTCCGGTGTGATTATGTTTTTTCTGGCTTTCTCTGTTTGGGTCATAAATTCTCCTCATATGTTTGAATTTTTGATTTAATGTGTTTGATTCTTTGCTGTAAATTTTTAGACTGCATAAAATAGCGGACTAAGGCAACATTCTTTGCCCCGGCTGCTAATACCTGATCAATGTTAGTTGCGTCGATTCCGCCTATAGCTACCACCGGTACAGAAGCCACCCTTAGAGCTTGTTTTAAAAGATCGATCTCTACCACCGGATCGGGATTGGCTTTGGTTGGCGTGTTATAAACCGGACCGAAACCGAGATAGTCGGGTTTTAGTTTGATAGCTTGCTCAAGCTGGGAAAGGTTATGGGTTGATAAGCCGGCAAGCATTTTCTTATCTTTCTTAAGATGGGGAAAAATTTTTCTAACAGCAGTTAAAGGTAAATCATCCTGTCCCAAATGATAACCGTCTGCATTCGAAAGATAAGCAATATCGGGGCGGTCGTTGATTATGAAGTTGGTTGTCGTTCCTGCTGTAATTTTTTGCACCCTTTGGGCAGCAGCTAATAATTCTCTATCGGAAAGATTTTTTTCACGTAATTGCAGCATTGTTACTTCTTCTACAACACATATTTCAGCTATTTCTTCATAAGATAGCACAGGCTCGGTAATGATTACATATAATCCGAAGTCTTTCATCTGTTCCTGCGACATATAACCTCGCTAGCTCCCATTTATTTCTGCGGCAATCAACTTTGCTGCTTTTTTCCCGGACAAGAGCATACCTCCGAAGATAGGTCCCATACGGCTTTTCCCATGAACATTGTTAGCAGCCATACCCGACACATATAACCCCGGATAGATGCTTCGGGTGCATTCCACCACGGCCTTTTCTCCTTTTTCCACCGACATCGATCTTTCACCTAAGATGCTTCCGGTTTCTGTAGAGAGTCTTATATCGTTTTTATTATCTAACAAACGAGAAACTTCCGAAGGATGTCCAGTTGCGTCTAAAACAACTTTAGCAGTGATCATCAAGGGATCGACGTGCATCTTATTTAATGTTACCGGAAGCCAATTAATGACTATTCCGC
Organism: uncultured Candidatus Cloacimonadota bacterium; assembly: GCA_964433675.1. GTDB lineage: Bacteria > Cloacimonadota > Cloacimonadia > Cloacimonadales > TCS61 > CAYSSJ01. The sequence continues at coordinate 10,162 of CAYSSJ010000005.1, read as the reverse complement.
CGACTCTGTCGTCAGAAACAATAACATCTTCAACATTGATACCGTTAAAGAATCCAACACCTGCTTTTGTTCCTGCATAGATGAGTGCTGCGGTAGCTTCTATAGAGTCGCAGGTATATAGGTTTTCTGAATAATGAGTATAAGAGATATTATATTCATCGAGTATGGGGATTGCCTCTTGCTGCACGATTATTTTATTGAAGAGCATTGCTCCGCCCCACATACCGCCACCGGGAGCTAAGTTTTTTTCGATTAAAGCTGTTTTGTAACCTTCACTTGCCAGTGTTTGAGCAGCCACTAAACCGGAAGGACCTCCTCCCACTACGATGATGTCGTTCTCTAAATGTGTGTCGAGCTTGTCGAAAAAAGATTTGATAATCCCTTTCGATACTTTGTTTTCCATATTCCCTCCTTAAATTAATCTCACTCAGGAGGGTAATGCATCGGGCTGATGGAAGTTTTTTTCTCTCCCTACGCCGGCATTACCCGGATCAGGTTCAAAGGGTATAATCTCAGGTTTTTTTATGAAACCACCCCTGCTTTCCTTTTATGATCCTTTTCCACCAAATCTAAAAGCTATGCTTTCATGTCAAATAATTTCTTGATTTTCCACCCGCTATCAGCTTACTTGAGAAGCATCATTTTGCGGGTAACTACATCTTTCTCTGACTTCAACTTATATAGATAAATAGCGGAGGCTAGCTCTCTGCCATTATCATCTTTACCGTTCCATGCCACCATATGCTCTCCGGGCAGTTTCTCTTCATCTAACAAAGTTTTCACTATCTGTCCTCTGATATTGAAAATCTGCAGTTTCACATTACTCTGCTGAAGCAAGGAAAATTTTATCGTTGTCTCCGGATTGAATGGATTGGGATAGTTTTGCTGTAGCATAACGCTTTGGGCTACTATTTCATTATCATCTGCATGCGGAGGAGGAGGACATGGATAGAAATCTATATCTAAAGCAGCGTAATACATTTCTGCACCCAGACTGGCTCCTATCCCCGGGAATGGTTCGTAGGAATTTGGAGATGAGAACATAAGATGCAGCCTTCCCAAGTCATTATAGCCAAGAAATTCTATCTGAGTAGCGGGATAAGTATAGGCGGGGATCATATCTTCCAATTCAGGGACATTCTCCGGGTTCAGATATATAGTTTCATGCCAGGAAAGCCCTAGATCATTAGAAATAGCTATAGCAATTTCAGGTATGCCAGCTGATCCGGGGTCGGTTATATTCTGGTTCCATACGGCAGCAACTAAGCCATGCTCTTCATTGACGGCAACTTTATGTTTATTCTCATAAATAGCATATTCGGGATCATGATGCCAGATGGGCCAACCGAGCTCGGTGATCACAAAACCATCTTCATCATATTGGATACCTTCTCCATACGGGTCCCACGGCAATACAGGCGTATTATGATACAGATCTGGATCACCGATCAAACCGACATTGTACATGGTAAATTCTTCGGTGACAAAATCGAATATGAATACTTTGGGGAAGCCGAACAAATCAAAGTGCTCATCTGTCGGCATCTGATTCTCATCGCTTTTGTGCAGCCATAGGTTTTGCATAGTTATCAGCTTAAAATCATTATCTAAGAACAGACTATTTTGATGGTTTGAAAACTTAATATCCCAATACAATTCCTCTCCCGGTTCCAGCGGGAACATCGGATCACCATTGGCATGAGTGGGATTTTCTATCTCACCAAGTTCGAAATAACCGGGTGTGGAATGATATAGCCATTCACCTTCTCCATAATTCTCATTAACAAAGATAAATAGTTTTTTATCCAGTGGAGTCGCATTCTCATCACCGTCCAAAACTCTATTCCAACCGAAGAATGCCAGTTTACCATCAGTTTCGGAAACTGCCATAGACATAAAAGGCTGTCTCAAACCATCCAGATGCCATTGGTCAATTCCCGGGATACTGTTATAATTCCAATCCAATTGAGTTTGCCCCCATAGATCACTCTCATCAAAGTCTGCATAGGCGATAACAGGATTAGCTACCTGTTCACCGGTTACTGGGTTATCCTCGGCATTGAACGCCGCTACATAAACTCTCCGTTTATCTGGCATAGGAGATTGCCCGATTAACAAAATCGGATTGATAAATTGATCACCATCAAAGGCGGGATTGGGATGCGGAGAAGAGAGAGGATCTATAATTGCTAAAGGACTCATCCATAAACCTGGCTCAGACATCATACTATACACATCATAAGAATAGACTACCTCCCAATCTGTCTGGTTAGCCATCAACCTATTCCATGCTACTATAGGATTGGAGCTTAATGGATCGATATCTATACTAGGGAATCCTTCTTGTCTTACGATGGTAGATAATCGATCAATAATATGTAATTCTCCATTTTCGTCAATATAAGCATACCATGCCCTGCTAACTGCTTCCTGAGTTTCACTGCGTCTATTTACTATATATATCCCTTCATCAGTCGGATGCTGCAATCCTACAGGTGAACTATTCAAACCGCCGGGCATATAATAATCAAAATTGATACCCATTGGTAATGGCACTCGACCAAATTCGTAATTCGGTTGCCTTTCTTTTCGATCTGAATTTATAAATTGACCATTTTCTGTTCCGTTTACTGCAGTAGGTGGGACTGCCGTTTGGGAAATAAGTGCTACATACATAATTAGCATACAAATAATCATGCAATTTTTCATCATCTCTTCCTCCTTAATATTCTTTTCTGCTCATTATCTTGGTAATATTTTATAAGACGATGTAGTAGGATATAGTAATTATAGCGCTTTATACCTATGTAATTCAAGGAAAAAATAAATTCATTAGCAAATCTCTTCATATTCCCTCCTAGTCAAACCGAAGCCGGTGAAGCAATTGCAATCATTAGTTCTTCATTCATCGTTCGACCGAGAACCGATCCAACATCAATGTGAAAAATATAATTGCGTTTTTTGGTGTCAAATACTTTTTTTCTGATAGTCGAAGATAGAAGATAGAAGTTTAAGAGTTCCTGGCGGTGTAGATTAGATAAATTCATCAATTCATTTCTTTCTGTTTTGTCGAAGACAAGATGATATCTTGTCCTACGCTCCATGCTCTTTGCTAAAAATTCCGTGAGCGAAGCGAATAAATTCCTATAAATTACTACCAATTCCTTCTCCTTCAACCATAAACTTTCAACTGCTTTTTACATTTTTCATTATACATTATTCATTTCCAAGAAATTTCTCCACTTACTTCTTTCTGCTTACTGCTTACAGCCTACTGCCTACTGTTTCCTGTATTATGTTTTCCGTCTTCTGTCTCCTGACCTCTAAACCCTCAACCCAGTGAAATATTTCTTACGAAATTTCACCGGGCAGGCAACTCAACGATTCAACTAATTAACTAATAAACAAGTCAACCAATCAACATCATCCCTGCTTCTCTCACACCACTTTTCACTTCTCACTTTTTCACTTTTCACCAGAAATTCATCCTGCTTCTCTCCATGCTTATTTGACCATCATTATCTTCTCTACTGTCTGCTCACCATTCTGCTTCAGTTTGATGAAATACTGACCACTGGAGACCGGTCTGCCATTGTTATCTCTTCCATCCCAGCGGCATTCGAATGTACCTCTGCCTGCATAAGCCTCCATCAACGTACGTATTTTCTGCCCTTTTACATTATAGATGGAAAGTTCCACATCTCCCGCTTCTGCCAATTCCAATTTGATAGTTGTATCCGGGTTGAACGGATTGGGATAGTTGGATATCTTGGTTCTCGGCACTTGGAGTATTTCGTCCTCTTCTGTACTTACCTGCGAGCTGAAACCCCATTCATAAGCGCCCATATCTATACTATCGCCTTGGATGCGCGGATTACCGGCAAGATCGGTTTCGGGAAATTGAATCCCCGGAGGTAGATCCATTGTTCCGGCATCCCGAGCCGGTGAATCTATTGAGAGGCTATAGGGGTAGTCTCCTGTATAAGTCCACAATGGATCGGTGTCCAGATTGCCTTCCAACCAATTGACTATGCTTTGATTATTTTGATTATATATCCCATCTTCACCTCCTTCTATAATCGAATTCGATATAGTTATTTCTCCTGGTGGTAGTCCGGTATCTGTTGACATACTAATTGAATATGGCTCATTGTTATAGATAATTGAATTTGTTAGATGAACTTTTGCAGAATTTATACCTAGTGCTCCTCCAAGATTGGAAGTTGTCAAATTATCTCCTATAGTAGCATTGTATATATGTACATCTGCACCCCAAATTATCGGGAACATACTTGTTATAGAATTTGACCAGCCAGGATCGGATATATCTACGATACATTCACTAATCTCTAAATTTGTAATAATACCACTATTAGGTTCCGGTTGTATAGCAAAATGTCCTATTATACCTATTGCTCCACCGTCTCCGCCAGTATAGCAGGGTGTAACTGCCCCGGGTACATTCTTTCTGATGCGGATATTCTCAGCATAAAAGCGAGTAAAATTCTGATCATAATAGTTTTCTGCTACACCAAAATGTAATGCTACATGTCCGTCATTATCGTATATGTGAATATTGCGCAGGATAAAATAATCTTTTATATAATTCATATTAACAAGCTTTGCCAACCTTGTCTGGCATCCTGTTATATTCAGATTTTCCAGTACACATGAAGTAGCGCGGGATATACGAATTGCACCGGGCATACCGTAATATTGCCGATCGCCACCGTTTTTGATGGTGAAATTCTTGATAGTGAAATCTTTGAATTCCTGATCATCGGTGTTATTAAGGTTTAGGGCATCGAATGCCCAGGTCGTCTGTTCCATATCCAGGATAGTCGTATCTTTATCTGCACCCACAATATCCACATAAGAGCGGGTTTCGATCGGAAACTTCTGATTGTTCAGACTAGGCGAATACACCCCTTCGGCGACATGGACGGTGCGCTTCTCCAGGCTGTCCGGTTTTATCATTGTCATTGCCCGGGCTATGGTTTGTAAAGGCTCAGCGGGAGACAAGCCGCTGTTATCATCCGAACCGTCCGGGTTTACATACAGATCCGCTGCCACCGGCTCGATCTTGCCATGATTGACAGAAAAACTGAAATCCGGCGGTACTATGTCTCTTAATATCAATATATATGGTAGTTCAGGTTCAGCCACGGTAAATGTGTCCAATTCAACCGAGGTTTGTCTATCACCCGCAATACATATATCTTGCGCTGCTGCACTATAATTTAGATATACACTGTTTAGATCATTGTTGCAAAATTCCAAATTATTACTCCCATCCGGAGATATCATTATTGCTCCCAATTCATAAGCATGGTTGTGCCTTATAGTAGAACCTTTAAGCAAAGGATCGCCATTATCATTATGAAATATACATATCGCACTCCCTATATAAGCACGGTTATTCTCGATAATACAGTTACTTATCACCGGAGAAGAGTTATTTGTTATATAAATGCCACCACCGGTAGTTTTAGTATAGTTAATCCAATCTGCCTTACCGTTTGTGATCGTAAATCCCTTCAGCACGGCAGCACGGCTTTCACCGTTAACAAAGCTAACTACCGTACCACTGTGGTTTCCGTCTATCACAGTCTGCGAGATCATACTCTCATCACCTGTGATCCCGTAAAGACTCATGACCACTATATTTTTACCGCCAAAATCTATATTTTCATAATATACTCCCGGATGTACCAACACTGTATCTCCATCCGATGCTGCTGATATTCCACTGGTGATATCGGTAAAATGTTCGCTACCATCCTGGTTTATTTCCCACACCATGGCTGACAATAGGCAGCTAAGGCTGAGGAATGTTGTTATCAATATTATTTTTAAGTTCATGTTATTTCTCCTTTTTTTTGCAAATGTATTTTTTCTCCTGTAAAAGTAACGAGTGATCCTTCTTCGCCCCATCCGCATCCTCCTCCGTTAAAGCTACGGAGGACGGGGGGCTTCGAAGGACAAGGCAAGTGACAAGAGACGAGTGACAAGGAAATGAGCCGGTGTTTTTCGTGAGAGATTTGAAGTTTCAGAAAACCCCTCTGACCGGCTGAAGCCGGTCTTCTCCCCTTGCGAAGGGGAGAAGAACTTCGATCAAGCGAAAGACTGTCATTGCGAGTTGTTCTTCTTGCTATACTTTTGCGCCTGCCCTGTGAAATGCATGCTCGGTAAGATACGATGCACATTCCTTTTTGGCAGAGCATATTTATACAGGGTGGCAATCTCATTTTCTACTACCTCTATCTTTATATGAAAGTGAAGAGTGACAAGTAACGAGTGACAAGGGAATGAGCCGGGGTTTGAGATGGCAGGCAAGATGACCAGCCTGAAGTAAGCACCAGATTCCCCCAGTGAAATATTTCTGACGAAATTTCACGAGGCAAGCAAGCACCAAATTCCAAATAAATTCCAAATTCCCCCAGTGAAATATTTCTGACGAAATTTCACAAGGCAGGCAATTCTCCAATGACCGAAACGATCGTTTACTCTTGTTAATCAGCAAATCCATATTCCCTACCAGCCGTCACCCTGCCTGCCATTCCGTAGTAAAACGAAGGATGGAGTGATTCCGACTTGTCGGAATTGTATCGAAGGGTGACAATGCCACACTCCCTAAGTTCACACTTCGATACGCTCCGGCTTACGCCGAAGCTACTCAGTGTGACGATTTCGTTTTTTATGAGATTTCTCCACACGAGAGTGCGTGATAAGTAATAGGTGATAAGTGATACGAAATGGCAAACGAAATGACGCGATTTCTTTAAACTTTCAACACTAAACAACTCCTTGCTCATTCTCTCACCTTCTACCTTTCTCACCTTCTCCATTCTGCCTACTGTTTTCTGTCTTCCGACTTCTGACTTCTGTCCTCTAAACCCTAAACTCCTAAACATCATCCTTGCTTTTCACTTCTCACTTTTTCACTTTTCACCAGAATATCTCCTTGCTTTTCATCCATCTTCTACCCTCTATCATCTTTCGATAAGTTCCAGAGACGGAGAGCATACTCCCCGCCTCTGTATATCACTTTATTTTAGCAACAGCATCTTGCCGGAGAGTTCGGTATTATCCGCTTTTAAGCGGTAGAAATACATGCCGGAAGATACCGCATTACCTCGATCGTCTGTTCCTCTCCAGACTACCGAATGTTTACCTTCTGCTGCACTGCCATCGTAGAGAGTCGTTACTTTCTGTCCTTTGATGTTGTAAACTATCAGTTCGACATTCTGTTCGGAGGAAACCGTGAAGTTTATCGTCGTGTCCGGATTGAAAGGATTGGGGTGATTACTGATCTCCATAACCACCGGTTCTTGGGGAGTTTGCATACCTTGCTGTGAGCCGATACGAACAAGTGCGAACTTCTGTCGTCTCGGTCTGAGTGTCTGAGCTGTATATGCACCAGTCTGCGGGTCTTTCACTTCTACTACCCGATATCTCTGGGTGCTGCGGTTTCTGCCGTAATAGAGTTCGAAGCTTAGATTACCGCCGCTATGACCTTCATGTGTGTATGCTTGCAGTTCAAGCGGATAACTTTCGTTGAATACAGTGGCACCTACGCATTGGTCATCTACTAATACACCTACTTCCAGCAGTCCTTCATCTTCCTCTATATCTTCGACGAAATAGGATTCGTAATCATAACTGTCAGTATAGTCGAAATATTCCGAATTGTCCGCTAAGGTAAATTCACTCGGCTCGAGATAGTCGGGATAGCCGGGGGGTATATTCCAGGTGAAGGTAAGCGGTTCATTTATGGAAGTTTCTATCTCATACATCTTACCGTATTCCATGCTTGGCCGGGGATTGGCTGCATAGACCCAATTTCCCTGTGAGTCTTTTCTCATGCTCCAATCTTGGGCTCTTATAGCTTCCAATCTCTCCAAAGTGTCTTCACTAAATGCATCGAAAGGACACTGTGAGCTCGGGATGAAATAACCGATCCAGTTTACTGTGTTAGGTTGCAGTGTAATAGGTGTACTCAAATCTATCCTGTCGCCGGTTACATGTAAATAATATGGTTCTTCATCTATAGTCCTCAACTTATAGCCATCAGGGCTATTGAATTCGATATTATCTCCCTGCCATGCTCCTAGATGCCAATACATTTCAATAATAAACGCCTGATTTGGTTTAGCAAGTACATGATCTATCGTTCCTTCCAGCGGTTCCAGCACCTCCGGTGCCGGCTGGAAGCCATATTGGTCTCTTTCCAATCTCGGGAAAGAGTCCCAATGCCAGTTTCTATCTTCGAACAGTTTCACAAGTGAATTATCGAGTCGGTTATGTAGCCCGGCATAGCCCTGCCATTGCAGGTGTGGATAGGTCTTGAGGATATAGGGGTTGTGTTTCTGGATCTCCCATGTATTTTGAAAATCCCAATTATCGAAGGTATCATGCTGAACCATCTCGACTGTGAGTTTACCTTCACCACCGGCAGAAGTGCTCTGCCCGGAAGATTCGATGTCCCAGTAGGAGTTGGTAATATCTGCTTGGTTTGAGACTCCCAAAAAGCCGCCAACATTAGTATTGCCGTTTACCTGTCCCGTACTATAAGAATCGATTATATTTGCGGGTGCAACCGGTGTGGGACTAAGACCCACATATCCGGCAAATCCACCAATATTCAGGTCGCCTTCAACTCCACTATTGCTGTAGCTGGATATAATATCCGAATCATAGGACACACCAATCATTCCACCGCAATTTTCAGTTCCACTAACTGAACCGAAGGTATAGCTCTTTTGGATACTTGATCGTGATGTTGCTGCTCCAACCAAACCACCAACATCAAGATAACCATCTACACTGCCTCCACTATAACTTTTTAAAATAGTAGAAGTAGCCATACTGCCAACTATACCACCAACTGCCAGTCCGTCTTGCCCCACTTCACCAGTGATATCACCGATGGCATAGCAATCATGTATTTGAGATTGGGCATATGCTCTACCAACTATACCTCCAACATGACCTACACCATGGACATTAGCCTCACTATAGCTGGAGGTCAGATTTGATCCTGCCAATACTCCCACCAAACCACCGGCATACCAACTGCTTGCTGTAACTTCACCACTGCTGAAACAATTGTTAATTTCAGAATTCATTGCAATGGCTATCAGACCTCCAACAGTTTGAACACCTGACACATCAACATTGATTAAATTAACATTTTTTACGATTGCTCCATCGAAAAAAGCAAATAATGCTTGGATATTGGAGCTTCTATCAATGAATAGATTGTTAATCGTGTAGTTATCCCCATCGTAACCTCCAAAAAGAGGACGATTATTAGGATGATCATAGTCAACCCATTCACCAATAGGCTCCCAATTGTATCCGCTTAAATCGATATCATCTATCTGAATAAAATATGAATCCAAATGATGTCTGACACTATCTAGATGTACGGCTGTCCCAACCCAATAAGGATTTTGTTCCGTACCGTCTCCTCCGGGAAATTGTGCATATAAACATGAAGCCATAATGGTAATGGCTATAGTAAGCAAAATATGTTTTTGCATTTGTAAATCTCCTTGATAATTTGTTATTAGTTTTGGTAAATAAATTTTGTTAATTTGCATTAATTGGTAAAAACACGATATCTGACTATCAAGTCAGATCAATTTATTATCACATATCTATTTATATTTTAATGATCATTGTAATTTCTTAAACAGTTTAACCTTCACATATTTGTTTTAGCTCTCCGATGCAAGATCGAAGAGCTTTTGTATAATAAATCGATTGATGCAGCAAGGAATTAGAGTTGATACTATCTTCAGCCCTATCCCTAAGTGCTTGGCATTTATGCATATATGGTATTGGGGGGGGGGGGGGGTAGCGTATTAAGACGCTTTGTGCCTATCTGCTTTTGGTAAATAAAAAATTCATCAACATTTTTTTTCATATTCCCTCCTAGTCAAACCGGATTCGGTGAAGCAAATACAAGTTTTCCTTTTTTCGTCAAACCGAGAGCCGGTTCGGAATCATGGTTGCAAGATTACAACACTGCTTTTCGTTGTCAAATAATTTTTTTCTGATAGTCGAAGATAGAAGTTTAAGAATTCCTGGCGGTGTAGATTTGATAAATTCATCAATTTATTTCTTTCTGTTTTTCCGAAGACAAGATGATATCTTG
>CAYSSJ010000004.1:0-168215 GCA_964433675.1 uncultured Candidatus Cloacimonadota bacterium | reverse complement strand
ACTAACTTCATGGATTATCAGGCGCAATTGGTTACCATAGAAGACTGTTGGTACACAGATACAGGTACTTTTGCCAATGGACAAGTCTATGGTTTGTCGGATGATAGCGGTGACGGTGAATTTCGAACTACCTTCTATGACGTTGATTATATCGGTGACCCGATCCCAACGGAGACGATTCATCTAACCGGTTTGTTGACTTCACGCGCTACAGGGGATTTCATCACCTCGCGTGATTGGGATGATATGGAGATCATTCCCAATGTGGTAGCAACTCCGGAATTCTCACCCGAAGGTGGGACATATTTTGACGATCTTTTGGTAGAGATCACCTGCGAAACCGAAGCTGCCGAGATCTACTATACTGACGACGGTACTGAGCCCGATCAAAATTCCACTCTCTATACCGACCCGATCCCGATCACCGAATCGGTTACTATAAAAGCACGAGCTTACCACGAAGATATGATCTCCAGCTCGATCGCTACGGCAGAATATGTTCTGCCGATAACGGTTTACTCTCTGTCTGAATTAAGAGATGCAGAAGTCGATAAATTATATGAACTGGATACGGAAGTTGTCCTCACCTTCCAGCAAGATTTCAGAAATCAGAAATATATTCAGGACGCCACTGCAGCCATTCTTATAGATGATGCTCCGGCCGGTTTTTTTGATCCCGGTGTCATCACTACCGAATATGAGCTCGGTGATGGAATCAGTGGACTCATCGGCATATTGAACGTGCATGAGACTATGCTGCAGCTCATTCCACAGACCGATCCCGGTCCACCTACTTCCACAGGCAATGTAATCATACCTGAAGTTCTCACCATTGATGATTTGAACACGAACTTTATGGATTATCAGGCGCAACTGGTAACTATAGAGGAAACTTGGTTCTCCGATACCGGCAGCTTTGCCAATGGTCAGGTCTATGCAATCGCAGATACTACCGGTTCTGCAGAGATGCGAACTACCTTCTACGATGTCGATTATATCGGTGATGATATCCCCACCCAAAATGTAAACCTCACCGGCATTCTGAACTCCCGCTCGGCAGGCGATTTTATCACTCCCAGAAATTGGGATGATATGGAAATACTACCGGATGTCGTCGCTACTCCCGAACTCGACCCGGAAGGTGGCTATTTCTACGAAGATGTCTTTGTAACAATCACTAGCGAGACCGAGGACGCTCAGATCTATTATACCACCGACGGTAGCGATCCCACCCCGGATTCGAATCTCTATACCGATCCGATCTTGATCGCTGAAACTACCACGATCAAATCACGGGGATACAAAGAAGATCATATTCCCAGTGAGATCGCCGAGGAAGAATACATTATGCCGATCGTAGTTACAGATATAGCAGAACTAAGAGATGGTATGGAAGATGGTCCTTATTATGAACTTATCGGTGAGGTAATTCTCACTTTCCAGCAGGATTATAGGAATCAGAAATATGTGCAAGATTCTACCGCAGCTATCCTGATAGATGATGCTCCGGCGGGAATTTTCGATCCCGGCGTGATTACCACAGAATATGAGATTGGAGACGGCATAACCGGACTGGTGGGTAGTTTGACCACTTTCGGCAATATGCTGCAATTTATCCCTGCTCTCGATCCCGGTGCTCCAAGTTCCACCGGTAATGTGGTCGAACCGGAGGTACTCACGCTGAACGATATGATGACAAACTTCTCTGACTATCAAGCTCAACTTGTCACGATAGAATCGGTGGCTTTCTCCGCTAGCGGTGATTTTGTCAATGGAGAGGTCTATCCCATCATAGACGATACCGGCACGGGAGAGTTTAGAACCTCATTTTTCGATGTCGATTATATCGGTGACCTTATCCCAACCACTTTGATACATCTAACCGGTATCCTCAATTCAACTTCCGTAGGAGATTATATCACTGCACGAGATTGGGACGATATGGAGATCATCCCCGATGTGGTAGAAACTCCCACCTTCTCACCTCCGGCGGGAAATTACTATGAAGATGTGGTAGTTGCTATAGCATGCGCCACTGAAGATGCCGATATTTACTATACTACCGACGGTACAAATCCCACGCCTGATTCCAATCTATATACCGATCCGATTACAATCAGCGAGACAACCACCCTCAAAGCCCGCGCCTACAAAGAGTATATGATACCCAGCGGAATCGCTACCGGGCTCTATAGATTCCCCGAAGAGGTAGCTAATCTCGCCGAACTCAGAGACGGTGTTTTAGACGGACGTTATTATCACTTTACCGGAGAAGCAGTCATCACCTATCAAAGAGATACACGCAACCAGAAATATATCCAAGATGAAACCGCAGCGCTGCTTATAGACGACGATGATGGCATTTTGACCCCGGATTATGATCTGGGTGATTCTATCGGAGATTTTATCGGATATTTGGATAGCTACAATCAAATGCTTCAGTTCATCCCTATCACCGATGCCGGTACTCCTATCTCCAGCGGCAATACTATCACACCTATCGTTACCACTTTGAATGACATCGGCTCTGAAGATCAGGGTAAACTAATGAAAGTTTATAATGTGGAATTTGCCGCTAGTGGAAATTTCGCCGCTGATAATAACTATACACTCAGCGATCTTACCGGCACGCTCAATTTCCGTACCGCTTTTGCCGAAGCGGACTACATCGGTGAGCCTATCCCACAAGAACCACAAGACCTGATCGTACTAGTCGGTCAGTATAACGATGAGCTCCAAATCTATACTCGCTTCTGGGACGATTTTATCGACTATGATGCTGATGCTGTTCACTCATTTACCCATTTCATTACCGGCAACACTGGAGAAGATTTCCCCCAGACTGCTGTCCAACTGGATTTCAGCAATGTGTCTACCTCCGGGAATGTAACGGTTAATTTCTATGATGATTACCCTGAAACAATAGCCGGTATTACACATGATTATGTCAGTCAGTATCACTGGCATATAGTAACTGCCGATTTTGCTTTTGGCTCCGCTCTGCTCGATTTCTATCTCGATGATATAGAGAACAACGGCATTATCACACCAGAAACTGTGCATATATATAGCCGTCCGGAATACGGACAGGGAGATTTTTCGCTTCTTACCACATCTTATGCTAATGATACTCTCTCTGCCACGATCAATGAAATGGGTGAGTTTGTCTTTGCCAGTGATGATAACCCACTCTCTATTCATATCCCCCAGGAGCTCCCCTTTGCAGAATTATTTGAGACCGAACAAATACCTTTTGCCTGGACACAAGAATATATCGTCGGCGCGCAAGATTGGACTGTCCAAGCCGGCGGTTATAACAGCAATCCGCCCAATGCTCATACAGGTGATTATAATGCCGCATTCCTGCCAAGTACTTCTGGCAATGCCACAAAATTGGTCACTCCACCGATAGATCTGACACCTGCCGATTATCCCGAACTTAATTTCTGGCACGCTCAGGTGGAATGGGATAATAACCAAGATGAATTGCATGTTTATTATAAACTCGCTTGGGAGGATGATTGGCAGCTTTTGGAATCTTACACGGAAAATGTGCCGACTTGGACAGAGAGAACTATCCAAATACCTGAAACTTCCCAGACCGTATATTTCGCCTTTGAAGCGATCGATGGTGGCGGCTACGGAGTTTGTATAGACGATATCGAAGCTTATGATGCCGGTCCACCTCCGGTGCCTGAGATAGTCGTCACTCCATCCGAGTTCGATATCTCACTTGTGCATGGCGAGACTACGGAGATCACTCTGAATATCGCCAATCCGGGCACTGCTGATCTAGATTATTCCATCACAATATCCTACTTGGAAGACCACAGCGGCTTCACGAATCTATATTCCGCAAATTCAGCCAGAAGGAATTCACACCAAAGGGTACGCCACAGCGACTTTGATACCCGGGAAGAATGGCTGATCATTTCCAATCTTAGCGGAACAGTATCTCCCGCAGAATCTGTAGATATCCAGATAACCGTCGATGCCACTGAGCTCGATCCCGATAATTATGAAGCTGAACTTATCATCGCTAACAATGCTGAGGACGATGTCATCGTTCCGGTATCACTCGAAGTAGAAGTACCACCACTCAATCCACCGGGAAACCTTGCTATCGATACTACAAGCGGACTATTTAGCTGGGATGAACCGGATTATAGTAATCTGGAGCTGATAGAATATGAGGTTTATTTGGACGGAGAGCTGGAAGCTACTACAGAAGAAACCGAATATTTGTTTGAAGACTTGGTTTATGACGAAACCTATATAGCCGGTGTGAAGGCAATATATAACTGGGGTGAATCTGAGCTGGTTACGATAGAATTCACCTTTGAAGGAATACCGCAAATTTCCGTAACTCCCGAAGGGTTCAATGTCAATGTGGAATATGGCGGTCAGGTTAGTGAGATATTGCTGATAATGAACCCCGGCAGCGCACCACTCGACTTTGATATCGTTATCGAAGAAGATGGTGACCGACGAAACAGTCCAACCGGTTTTAGTGAGGTTAACTCTATTAGACTCAACCATAGAAGCGCGACACGCAATCCTATCTACCGGAACTGGCTCTCGGCTGACCCGACCAGCGGAACTATCCTGCCGGAAGATAATCAGATTATCGATCTCCTCTTTGATGCATCCGAACTGCTGGGCGGAACCACTTACACAGCCGAAGTTATTATAAACAACAATGCCGGTGATGCGGTGCTTATTCCTGTCAGTCTAAATGTAGGAGAGCAACCGATAATCCCACCAGCTAATCTGGAAGCTGATATCGTTAATGTGAATGATGTGGAGCTAAGCTGGGAAGAGCCGGAATTGCTACGCTCCGTTACCGGATACAATGTCTATATGGATGATGAGATCATAGCCGAAATCGATGGCGCTGAAAATACTAATTACCTCGTAGAAGCCTTGGCTGAAGGTCTCTATAATTTCCATGTGACAGCTATCTATGACGAGATTATCGAATCCGATCCTTCTAATGATGTGGATGTGGCAATCGAACTGGTTCCACCATCAGACTTTGAAGCTAACTCGCAGATTTCTGATGTACTATGCACTTGGCAGGTACCAATTGGTACTACTTCCGTTACAAGCTACCACGTTTATCGAGATGATGAGCTTATTGCAGAAGTAACAGAAACCGAATACTTGGACACCGATGTGCCGGTGGGAACTTATACATATTATGCCACCGCCATATATAATGAAGAGTACGAATCTTCTCCATCTAACCAAGTTACCATAGACCATACGGATGCAAACGAAACCGTTGTGCCGGCAGTAACAGCTCTGAAGGGTAATTATCCTAACCCATTCAATCCGGAGACGACAATTTCGTTCTCATTGAAAGAAGCTAATCATGTAGTACTCGAAATTTACGATATCAAAGGTAAAAAAGTCCGTACACTGGTGAATGATTACCTGTCTGCTTCTGAACATGAGATCGTGTGGGATGGGAAAAATGAGAGTAGACAAACAGCAGCTAGTGGTGTATATTTCTATCGGATGAGCACAAAAGATTATTCCGAAGTGAGGAAGATGATAATTTTGAAATAGTCTCAAATGATAATGGGCGTATCCACTTAATGAGATGCGCCCATCTTCTCATCTGCACTACAACAAACTACCCTAAAAGACATAAAACTTTCCCAAACTTAGCACTCGAACTTTTAGTTTGACAACAAAGCAAAGCAAATTAATTTGTCATTGAATTAGCAATGAGATAAAGGGAGTGCTAAGAAAGAGGAAAAGAGATATGAAGAAGACAGAGATAAGACAGCAGCGTTTGTTAAAAGCGTTGGTAGAAGAATATATCGAACATATCGAGCCAGTTTCTTCTCAGCTAATCAGTGATAAGCATATACCGGAGGCAAGTCCTGCGACCATCCGATTGGATATGGCTAAGCTGGAGGAGAAGAATCTGATTTTTCAGCAGCATACTTCAGCCGGCAGAGTGCCTACTATCAGCGGATATCGTGCTTATCTGAGTTTGATAGAACCGGAACTTGAAAAGCTGAATTATGAAAATACCGACTTGATCAGGAATATTCTTGTCCAGTATTATCGCGATACTCCCATGGCACTTCATTATATCATGCAGCTTCTGGCGCGTGAGACAGATGAACTCAGCTTTGTGGCAGAGCCGGAGGTATCTTATGGCTACCTAAATAAGCTCGATGTCTTCAAAATATCCGAGAACAAGCTTCTCTTTGTGGTCAGTCTCGATTCCGGTTTGGATAAGACGGTTATCCTAAACACAGATACTCAGATCTCCGAATATCAGCTGCGAACCATCGTTCGCTATGTGAATGATGATCTGATAGGCAGGCGAATATATGATATACAGCACAAGTACTTGGAAGAGATATTCGAAAAAGTGACCGAAGAGAACAAACTCCTCAAACTATTTTTGGATGAGTTTCACAAAGCCCTAATCCGTATCAGTAATTATTTCATTCATTTCGATGGAAACATAAACTTTTTGGAACAGCCGGAATTCGATGATAAGCGAGCGATACTCAGCTTCTTGGGATTTATCCAACGCCAAGATCATTTGGTAGGTCTGATGCAGAAAGAGACAGAGAAAAAACCGTATCATTATCTGCTGGGCGAAGAGCTTGGCAGAACCGATATGGCTAATTATTCCATGGTATTTGCCAAATATGAGATCTTTGGTGTTCCGGGATATCTTGGGATCTTGGCTCCTGCGCGGATGAATTATCGCAAACATATCCCTATCATCAGAGATTTCGCTAAAACCATAACAAATACAACAAATAAAGGTGTAGTGCTCCATGAAAAACAAAAATGAAAAGAAAGAATTAAAGGATAAGCAAGAAGATCTGAAAAAGAAAAAACAAGAAGTTCAGCAAGATTCTGCTGATAAAAAGCTAGAGCAGAAAGAGAAAAAAGAGCTGACGGAAAAAGAGCAGATCGAGATGCTCCAAAAAGAGATCGAAGAACTCAAAGAGCGGCGCTTGCGTACAGCTGCGGAGTTCGAGAATTTCCGCCGGCGCTCCACTCAAGAAAAATCGAACTGGATAAAGCTGGCGACCGAAAGATTGGTGCTCGAATTATGTGATGTTTTAGACAACTTTGAACGTGCGCTCTCCGCTCCGGTGGATAAGAAAAACATCAAATCTTTCGAGCAGGGAGTGAAGATGATCTATAAGCAGATGGAATCTGTCTTAGCCAAAGAAGGCGTGAAAAAGATCGAATGTATGGAAAAGCAGTTCGATCCTTCTCTTCATGACGCCTTGGCACATGTGCCTTCCGAAAAAAAAGAAAACACAGTAGTCGCAGTTATTCAAAACGGTTATGTGATGAACGACAAAGTCATAAGACCTGCCAAAGTAGCTGTCTCCAACGGTACAAAGCCACAAAAAAATGAAGAGAATGAAAAAGAAAAAAAAGAAGAAAAAGAATAAATATGGAGGATTATTATGGGTAAAATTATAGGAATAGACCTAGGAACTACAAACTCATGTGTGAGTGTGATGGAAGGTGGCAAAGCAGTTGTCATCGAGAATGCCGAAGGTGGTAGAACTACCCCATCGGTTGTTGCATTTACCAAAGATGGACAGCGTTTGGTGGGACAGATGGCAAAACGCCAAGCTGTAACTAACTCTAAAAATACAATTTACTCTATCAAGCGTTTTATGGGAAGACAAATCGATGAAGTCTCTTCTGAGATCGATAATGTCTCTTACAACGTGAAACCCGGCAAATACAAAGAAGCGGTGGTACATGTCGATGTGGCAGACAAAGATTTCACACCCCAAGAGATCTCTGCCATGGTATTGCAAAAGATGAAAGAGACTGCCGAAGCTCATCTGGGCAGCAAAGTAACAGAAGCAGTTATCACCGTGCCTGCCTATTTCAATGATGCTCAACGTCAAGCTACCAAAGATGCCGGTAAAATCGCCGGTCTGGATGTGAAGAGGATCATAAACGAACCGACTGCCGCATCCTTGGCTTATGGACTGCAAAGCAAAAAGGAAGAAAAGGTAGCAGTTTACGACCTGGGTGGCGGTACTTTCGATATCTCTATTTTGGAAGTAGCCGAAGGCGTGGTAGAAGTTCTCTCCACAAACGGTGATACTCACCTTGGCGGCGATGACTTTGATAAGCGGGTTATGGACTGGATCGTATCCGAATTCAAGAAGCAAGAAGGTATAGACCTATCCAAAGATGCTATGGCTCTTCAACGTATTAGAGAAGCAGCAGAGAAAGCCAAAGTTGAATTATCCGGCACACAATCTACCAATATCAATCTGCCCTTTATCACCGCAGATGCGCAAGGACCGAAACATCTGAACATGGATCTCACCAGATCTCAGTTCAACAAACTTACTTCCGATCTGGTCGATCGTTCGATCGAACCTTGCCGAATGGCATTGAAAGATGCCAAACTATCCGCTAATGACATTGATGAGATCTTACTCGTCGGTGGAAGTACACGTATCCCCGCTGTAATCAGTGCTGTGGAAGAATTCTTTGGTAAGAAACCGAACCGTAGCCTGAATCCGGACGAAGTTGTCGCTATCGGTGCTGCCATCCAAGGTGGAATTCTCTCCGGTGACGAAGATGTGAATGATGTGCTGCTTCTTGATGTGACTCCACTCTCTCTGGGAATCGAAACTCTCGGCGGCGTCATGACCACGCTGATCGAAAGAAATACCACTATCCCCACTAAGAAGAGTCAGGTTTTCTCTACCGCAGCCGACAACCAACCGGCAGTTACTATCCATGTACTACAGGGTGAGCGAACCATGGCAGCGGACAATAGAACTCTCGGTCGGTTCGAACTCACAGGTATCCCCCCGTCTCCGCGTGGTGTACCGCAGATCGAAGTTTCTTTCGATATAGATGCCAACGGCATCCTGCATGTCTATGCCAAAGATAAAAGTACAGGCAGAGAGCAATCTATGCGCATAGAGCGTACCGGTACTCTCAATGAAGAAGAGATCGATAAAATGGTAAAAGAAGCAGAAGCACATGCCGAAGAGGATAAGAAGAAAAAAGAGACTATCAGTGCCAAAAACGAACTTGACACGATGATATTCTCTACAGAAAAGAGCCTGAAGGAACATGGAGATAAGCTTTCCGCAGAAGAGCGTAAAAATGTGGAAGAAGCTATCAAAGAGGCAAAAGAGAAATTGGAAAAAGGTGATTCTAAAGAAGAATTTGATGCTGCCAAAGAAGAACTGGGCAAGAAAGCTCAAAAAATCGGCGAGATAGTGTATGCAGAGATGCAGAAACAACAGGCAGCCGGTGGCGCAGACCAAGCTCAGCAAGGTCCTCAACCGGGTACAGAAGAAACCGACGAGCAGAGTCAAACCGGCGATGATTCAGAAGGACCGGTAGATGCAGACTATGAAGTCGTCGATGATGACGAGGATAAATAGTATAGCGTGAATGATAACCCGGTAGAATTCACTTTCCGCCGGGTTATCGTAATTAAATCAAGGAGAAAGAGACAAAAATATGGCTAAACGTGATTATTATGAAGTACTCGGAGTAAGCAAAGATGCGTCGGATGCCGAGATAAAAAAGGCATACCGAAAATTGGCTTTAAAATATCATCCCGATAAAAATAAATCGCCCGAGGCAGATGAGAAGTTCAAAGAAGCAGCAGAAGCATACGAAATATTGAGTGATCAGAATAAACGAGCCAAATATGACCAATATGGTCATGCTGGAGTCGAAGGCGCCTTTAGCGGCGGAGGCTTCTCTTGGGATGACTTTACCCATGCCAACGACTTTTCCGATATCTTCGGTGAAGGTGGCTTGGGTGGTATATTCCGAGAATTCTTCGGTGGCGGCTTCGGTGATAGAAGCAGAAGAACCAGAAAGTCCAATCGGGGCGAAGATATAAAGATATCTCTATCTTTGACTTTGGAAGAGATCAGCAAAGGTGTGGATAAAAAGATAAAACTGAATGTATATGATACCTGCCCTGAATGTAACGGTTCCGGCTCGGAAGATGGCAAAGTCTCCACCTGTCCGCAGTGTCATGGCAGCGGTCAGGTTATGCAGACTACCCGCTCCCTTTTCGGTCATATGCAAACTGTTACCGCCTGCCCTACTTGTAATGGCGAGGGCACCAAAATCGAGAATAAATGTAAGAAATGTAATGGTGAAGGTCGGATTAAGAAAGTCAAAAATCTTTCCGTACATATCCCCGCCGGTGTGGAAGAAGGTCAGTTTATCAGATTGCGTGGTGAAGGTAATATTGGGCGCAACAGAGGACCAAAAGGTGATGTGCTTGTCGTTATTCGTGAAAAAGAGCACAAGATCTTCGAACGTAAGCAAGCGGACTTGATCTGTGAATATCCGATCACTTTCTCACAAGCAGCTCTGGGCACGGAGATCAAAGTTCCTACCCTCTCTGGAAAAGTGAAGATGAAAATACCTTCAGGTACTCAATCCGGGAAAGTTTTCCGACTCAAATCGCAAGGACTCCCCCATGTCAATAGTGCCTATCGAGGTGATCTCTATATTAGGATTATCGTGGTAACTCCATCGAAACTCTCGGCTAAGGAAAAAGAACTTTTCAAAGAACTTTCCCAATTCGATGCGGATAAAAAACTGGAACCGAGCAAGAAGTTTATAAATAAGCTAAAGGATTTCTTTATCTGATTATGCCTTGTTACTTTGCTCCCCAGCTTACCAAAAAAACGAATTCCATTGTGATTGAGGGCAGAGAATATCATCATCTCAGCCATGTGAAACGAGCAAAGCTGAACGACAAAATCTTGCTTACTAGTGGGGATGGACTTCTGGCAGAAGCTACTATCTGTAAATTAACCAAACAAAATGCGATTGCGAAAATAGAATCTTTGGAATCTATTGCCAAGTCGCAACCTCAGATAGCGGTTGCTTTCTCACTACTGAAAAATAAAAATGACTATCTTATCGTGGAAAAATGCGCTGAATTGGGAGTAAGCCACTTCTTCCCGCTTTCAACCGCCCGCACTATCCGCAAAGCTACATCCAATTCGACTGCTAAGTTCAAACAAACAGCTCTGGCTGCGATCAAACAATGCGATAATGCCTATCTGCCTGAGATTGAGCAGCCAAAAACGCTTGAAGATGCATTGCTAAGGATAACCAAGCACGGATTTATACCTATCGTCGGCCACGAAATGGAAAAAGATCAGATCCTGTCGGATGTTATCAAGATTGATAAGCAGAAACCATATTGTCTGATCTTCGGTCCGGAAGGTGGTTTTGATGATGATGAGACCGATTTTTTGAGGCAGAATGAGGTGACTTTTTTCTCTCTCGGTAACCATATCCTGAGGGCAGAAACAGCAGCGATAGCTGCTACTGCTCAACTGATAGCACTCTACTTGCAATCTCAGCGCTCATATTATTGATATCTACAATTGTCCGGATAAAAAAGGTTGTCTGAAATTCTATAATTATTTCTATTGACTTTATGGGAAGAGATCGGTTGGAAATAAGCTCACCTTCGCTTGAGAAGGTGCTGAAGAAACTGAAACAGGTGATAGAAGGCACCCGTTTCGAAGGAAAGACATTCGCCGCCGGCGGATTTGTTCGTGATCTGATAATGGGACGCAAGACAAGCGATCTCGATATCATGGTAGCTTTGCCCAATGGTGGTGAAGATTTCGCGCACTTTCTTCATCAAAAGGGTTTGTGTAAACAACCGGTCATCTATCGGAATTTTGGTACTGCTACTGTAACACTCTGTGGCTTGCAGATTGAGCTTATAATGAGTAGAAGCGAATCTTATCGCGATCGTTGCCGTAAACCGGAAGTGAGACCCGCTTCTTTGGAAGAGGATGTATTCAGACGAGATTTTACTATCAATTCCCTGCTTTGGGATATAGTTTCAGGAGAGATCATCGATCTTACCGGTAGAGGAAAAGCGGATATTGAAAGCAAACTCATCAGAGCGACCGCTGATGCGGATGTTATCTTCAAAGAAGATCCGCTCAGAATTTTGAGGGCGGTTCGCTTTGCCGTCCAACTCGGTTTTGAGATTGAAACCGCTACCCAAAAGGGCATCCTAAAGTATGCCGATGAACTAAAGTATATCTCCTGGCAGAGAAGAAGAGAAGAGTTCTCCAAAATAATCACCTCCGAAAACCCAGCCAGAGGGATAAAGCTTTTGATAGAATTGAACTTGATCAAACATCTGATCCCGGAAATCATGGAGACAGAAGATTTGGAACAAAACAGATACCATGACCGAAATGTACTAAAACATAGTCTCTGCGTTCTTGACAACACCAAGCCAATACTATCGCTCAGATTAGCAGCTCTTTTGCACGACATCGGTAAAGCTCATACACGAACAAAGAAAGATGGAGATTATGTTTTTTATCGTCACGAATCTGTCGGGAGTGAATTAGCTAAGATCATTCTGAAACGAATGACCTACTCCAAGACTACGATAGACAAAGTTTCTGCACTGGTTAGATATCATATGATAGCCAAGAAATGGGGCGAAAAAGCCGAACAGACAAGCGAAAAATCGGTCAGAAGGATGATCTTCAAACATGAAAATTATCTGATCGAACTGATGAGACTGATCCATGCCGATAACTTATGCCATGCAGAGCAATATAGAATACCACTTCAGATTCCCACATTGCTCCATAAGATAAGGAAGATCAAAAAAGAGATGAAAAAAACCGCTTTCCCTGTAAATGGAGCAGATATCATGCAGTTTTTTGATATCCCGGAAGGTGAAAAGGTAGGCGAATTACTAAACCAAGCGCAAGAGATCTGGTTAGAAAATCCCAGCTTGGACAGAGATGATATTTTGCATAAGTTAAAAAAGTGATTGATGCAATATTTTGTTTTGTGAATAAATGTGTATTATATAATTAGGGGGTGAAAATGAAAAAGTATATTGATCTACTAAGAGCTCTGAGAAAAGATTACCGTAAGGTGATAGATGAACTCGATGAGAGGATAAAAATAGGTGAGCAGATAAAGAAGAGAAAGATAGATTCTGCTACGAGACTAAAATCCACCGAGAAAAAATTCAATGAATGGAATCACCAAAACTATGAATTGCTCCTCCATCTATTCAAATCTAAAGATGTTGCTGCCGATTATGCCCAATCGGAATTCGACATCAGCCGGATGTTGCTCTCCAATCTTACCGTCGCAGAAAAGCGAACAAAATTAATTCACAATATCGAAGAAAAGATCAACAAACTTACCTCTATCCAAACCAGCTTGGAAGTACTGGGCTCATCAAAAGAAAAACATGCCGCTACCAAAGTCTTTTTTATTCATGAGAAGGATAGTCAGCTTATCGACTCTATCCTCGAGATGCTACGGGAATATGAGGTCGAGCCAATAGTGCTCAAAGAACTCGCCAATGCCGGCAAAACGCTAATAGATACTATCGAGAATGCTCATCAGGTAGAATATGCCATTGCTGTAGTCTCCCCCTGCGACAGCTCTTTTTTGGATAAATTCCGTTCACTACATCCTCCATCTCTTAATGTCATTTTGGAATTGGGTATTTTCATCGGCAAATATGGGCGTCAAAAGGTAAGTGCTTTGTATGAGAAGAATGTCTGTCTCCCTGCTGATTATCATGGCTTCGATTATATCCTATTGGACGAGACAAATTCATGGAAAGAGCGATTGCTGCAGCAAATGGCTGAGGCTGAAATCGTATCTATAGAAGAGTGAGCTTATGCATACACACGGCAAAAGTATTGGCTGGGCGATTGTAGTAAATCTCATCATTACAATATGTGAGTATATCGGTGGTGTACTCTCCGGCAGTTTAGCGCTTATCTCCGATGCCGCTCATAATCTCAGCGATGTTATCTCGCTTACTTTGAGCTGGATTGGCGAGAAACTGACCGGGAAAAAACCATCCGCGAAATATACTTTCGGTTGGAAACGAATGGAGATCTTCACTGCTCTTATAAATGCACTTGCTTTGTGGGGAATCGCTTTTTATATCGTCTATGAATCATTTCAGCGGTTTGCAGATCCACCGCACATCATTCTCTCCATCATGATCCCCATAGCTTCTATCAGTCTTCTGGGTAATGTGATATCTATGATTATCCTGCACAAAGACAAACATGAAACCATAAATCTCAAGGCAGCATATCTGCACCTTTTTTACGACGCTATCTCATCTTTGGCAGTTATAGCCGCTGCCATCATAATGAAGATTACCGGTAACATGGTATTTGACTTGATCATCAGCTTCACCATAGCCGCAATGATCTTTTGGGGTGGGCTGGATATCCTCAAAAAAGCTGTTCATATCCTGATGATGGGAACACCGGACGATATAGAAATCTCGGAAGTATACAAAAGCATAGCTTCACTTGAACATGTGCGCGATGTTCACAACCTCCATCTTTGGTCGATAAATTCACAGGAAGTCTTCTTATCCTGCCATATTGTATTGGATTGTTGTCCTTCACATGAGAATGATGAAATCCTGCAATCGGTAAAAACACTATTATGGAATGATTATGGCATAGAGCATCATGTAATTCAACTGGAGAATGAACTTCAATGCCGATCATCGGCACCCGGCTTATTTTAAATTGAGACTCAATCGCAAATAATTCTTGACAGCTTTCCTTTGCTTGGAGATTTTGCTCACCGAAAGGTGGGTTATTATGAAAGAATATGAAAAGATATTTAAAGAGTATCTTTATAAGCGGGGTTTGAAGCTAACCCTGCCACGAAAGATAATTATCGATTACATTTTCAAGACACACGACCATTTCGATGCTGATACTATCTATACCCAAATCCGCAGCCGGCACAAAAATGTCTCTCGTGCTACTGTCTATCGTACTATCCCCCTTTTGATAGATGCCGGTTTGATCAGACAATCTTTCCGGCATAACGGCAAAGATTATTACGAACACATCTACGGGCACGATAACCATCTGCATTTCTTTTGCAACAATTGCCATTCTGTAATTGAGATAAATTCGGATAAATTCGAGCCTGTGATGGAGCAGTTATCGAAGAAGATCAATTTCCAGATCAAAGAATACAAGATAGAGATCTTGGGACTGTGTAAAAAATGCCGATCGAATAAATCTGACAGAAAGGAAAGCAATGAATAAATTAACAATAGCGTTGGCAGGTAATCCCAATTCTGGTAAAACTACTCTTTTCAATGCTCTCACCGGTGCCCGACAAAAAGTCGGTAATTGGCCCGGAGTAACCGTAGAGCGCAAAGAGGGGCGTTTTACTCATAACAATTATCATATTAATGTGATCGATCTTCCGGGGATATATTCTTTTTCTTCCTATTCTTTGGATGAGAAGATATCGCGTGAATATATATTGGAAGGACAACCCGATCTGGTAGTGAATATCATCGATGCTACCAACTTGGAAAGGAATCTTTATCTAACCACCCAGATTTTGGAAATGAAACGTCCGCTAATTGTTGCTCTGAATATGACGGATATTGCCAAACAGCGAAAGATCAAGATCGAGATAGAGCATCTTGCTCAGCACTTGGGCTGCCCGGTAATCCCGATCGTTGCTACCAAAAGAATAGGCGTAGATAAACTCCGTGATGCTATCATCGAAGCTGCCTTGTCACACAAAGTATCTCAAACCAGAGTTTTTTATGATTCTGTAGTCGAGGATGCTATCGAGAGATTAATGTCCAAAAGCAGAGACAAAGCTGAAGAACATAATGTAGATCAGCGTTGGCTGGCAATAAAATTACTCGAATCGGATGAATTGGCGATTGAGATCACAGAGGATGCGCACGCTGATATCATCAAAGAAGAGATAAGGAAGATCGAAAAGCATACCCATCTGGAAGCAGATATTGTGGTAGCGGATGGTCGTTACGGTTTCATTCATGGTTTAGCCAAAGATGTTATCCACCGCGAATCCGAGCTTCGTAAGACTATCTCCGATGCTATAGATACGATCGTGCTCAATCGTTTTCTGGGTATCCCCATATTTTTGACGATCATGTATCTTGTTTTTACCCTAACTGTAACTGTCGGTGAAAGTTTTATCGAATTTTTCGAGTTGTTCTTCGGAACAATTTTTGTGGATGGATTCGCTCATCTACTTGGAGCTATCGGTTCTCCCGATTGGCTGATCATCTTCTTAGCAGAAGGTGTGGGAGGTGGCATTGAGACTGTCTCCACCTTCATCCCACCCATTTTCTTCATCTTCCTCTGTTTATCTATATTGGAAGACTCCGGTTACATGTCCCGAGCTGCTTTTGTGATGGATAGATTCATGCGATATATCGGACTGCCGGGCAAGGCTTTTATCCCGATGTTGGTAGGATTTGGCTGCACCGTACCGGCAGTGATGGCTACACGAACTCTGGGTAACAACCGTGATCGGATACTTACCATCATGATCAATCCTCTGATGTCATGCGGGGCAAAATTGCCTGTTTATGCGCTTTTTGCTACCATTTTCTTCCCGCAGATCGGGGGAACGGTAATCTTTCTCTTATACACTATCGGCATTGTTCTTGCTATTTTGATGGGATTTGTTTTCAAAAACACCATCTTGAGAGGAGAAATGTCTGCTTTTGTGATGGAATTACCACCATATCACATTCCTACAATAAATGGAATTTTACTGCATACTTGGACTAGGTTGAAGAGCTTTGTGTTAAGAGCGGGCAAAGTAATTCTTATCGCGGTAGTCGTGTTAAGTTTTCTTAATTCTATCGGAACAGATGGTGAGATCAGATTCGAAAGCAATGAAAAATCTATCCTTAGTTTTGCAGGTAAGACGATCACACCTATATTCAAACCAATGGGTATAGAAGAGGACAACTGGCCCGCAACGGTCGGCTTATTCACCGGTATTTTTGCCAAGGAAGTCATTATCGGAACATTGGATGCTCTTTATGCTCGAATTTCAGATATAGATATAGAAGATGAGGATGATTTCTCGTTTTTCAGTGGTATTAAAGACGCCTTTGTTTCTCTTCCCTTTATAGCCGGTGGAGAGGAGAAAGAAGAGGTTATTCACAGTGAGAATGAGATGGCAAACAGGTTTGGAGGTAAAAAAAACGCTTTCGCTTATCTTCTCTTCATATTGATATATGCCCCTTGTTTGGCTGCTATAGCTGCTATTTACAGAGAAACCAATCTGAAGTGGACACTGTTTTCAGTATTTTATCTCACTATTCTTGCCTGGATAATAGCTACCATATATTATCAGATCAGTATCTTCCCCATCAATCCACTCTCTTCCTTAGGATGGATAATAGGTTGTGTTGTTTTTTCTGTAGGAACTATTATCATATTACGTAAGAGATCTTTTAAATATGAAATAAACTAGGAGTAATAGATGTTCAAACATAAACATAGACATGGAAAACAGAATAGAAAAGGCAAATTGTCACTTTCGGAGAGTATGGTTAACCGCAAGGTAACCATTCTTGTCAATCCGGACAGGAAAACAGTTGAGATGGGATTGTATCCCGGTGCTACTGCTTCGGTAGTGAAAAATGAACCTTTCAATCCGAATGTTATTGTTTCGGTAGGTGAATGCAGATACATCATCGCAAAATCTATCGCTGATGAAATTTTGGTGTCATATAGTGATGCTTAGAGATACTCTAAAGCTGTTGCAAGAGCGGAAGATTATTAGCCTCAGAGATCTTTCGCTCCATTTTGATGTAGATAGAGATGCTATGGAGAGCATGATGATGCGCTTGGAAGAAAAAGGATATGTGCGGAAATTCGATCTCTTTTGTTCTTCATGCTCCACCAAAAAGTGCTCTACCTGTACCAGCTCACTGATAGATAATGTCCAATACCAGCTCGTCGAACAGTAACATTGTCTAAAGGGATCGAGAGAGACAAGTCTCTATTATTCATCTTGTTAAGATTGACCCACAAATACAACTCAAAAAAAAATTGACAACAATTCTTATCTTGTAATATTTTGCACTCAATCAAAATAAGATAAAAGGATCTTTTATGAAGAAATTGGTAAAAGATGGGAGAATGAGTATTTTCATGTCGAAACTAAATGGAAGGGGTATAGTTACTATCGAAGCTATTGTTTATAATTAGGTTTTTTAAAATGTCGCAATCAAGTTAGTTTATTAGGACAAGAATTAGAGAGATTTTTTTGTAAAAAGTATGGAGGTTTACAATGAATCACAAATTGATTTTTTGCGTGCTGATTTTTTTATTGTTCACAGTTACTGCTTTTGCCCGTTTTGAAATGACAGAATCTGAAAAGCTGGCGCTTGTCGAAGAGCAGGTAACAGTGGACAGAGCACCAGAAGAGTATGCCAGTTTTCCCGTAAATCTGACAGATGAAATTTTCGACCTGTTGGATAATTTCGTGCCTTTTAATCAAGAAGGTGAATACCCGGTAGCAACGGATGGCAACCATATCTACACAGCCAGATGGAATTCTACCGAGTTTTATCGTTATGATCTGGATGGCACGTATGTTGGTGAATTTACTATCGCCGGTGCAGGTAGCTTACGAGATATGACTTATGACGGACAATATTTCTATGCTTCACCCAACAGTACGGTTATCTATGAAATGGACTTGGCAAATGAAGTTTTGATAAGCTCGATAAGCACATCCGTACCAACCATTAGGTCTATAGCTTACGATCCCGATCATGATGGTTTCTGGGTAGGTTCTGGGTGGAGTCCGACTTCGTTACAACTGGTAAATCGTGCCGGTTCTAATGTTACAAGTCTTCCAATCACCACTACCAGCATTTCCGGCATGGCTTGGGAAAATGTATTGGAAGATGGTCCACATCTTTGGGCATATTGTCAGAATAATAATAACAACGACCTAACTCAGATCGATCTGAATACCGGTGCCGCAGTACAAACATTCGACGTTACAACCACGGGTGTTATACCCACTGGTGCCACATCTGGCGGTCTGGTTATTACCGATGAGTTGGTAGCAGGTAAGTGGGTGTTTTTGGGAATAGCACAAAATGAAATGATCTGGGTACTCGAACTTGGTGATGCAGCCGATCCTGAAGCCCCCGGCGCTCCTACAGATTTTGTTGTTACTCCCGATGCCGGTGGCGCTTTGGAAGCTAATATCTCTTGGACTAATCCCGATATCAAAGTAAATGGCGATCCACTTACCGAACTTGATGCTATCTTTGTTTATCGTGGTGATGATCTGATCTACACAGACAACAATCCTACTATCGGTGGAGCCGATAATTACACTGATACAGTTACTGAAAGCGGTATATACGATTACACTGTACTAGGTGAGAACTCTTTTGGTGAAGGATTACCAGCTTCAGCTTTAACCTGGGTTGGCGAAGATGTGCCCGCCGCGGTAGAAGATCTGACTGCTGAACAAACTTCACCGGATTTGATGTCTTGTACTCTCACCTGGACCAATCCGTCCGAAGGATTACATGGTGGCGCATTCAATAATCCCATATTGGGATATCATATCGAACGTTCAGATGGAGAAACCTTTGACCTTACCGGTATCCATACTGAGTTTATTGATGACGATATCCCCAATGCCGGTGGTTGGTATTATACAGTAGTGCCATACAACTCCATCGGTGATGGTGGTTCTGCTACATCCAATGTTGCTATGATCACCCCGGAAGGTACTGCAATGCTGGGAACCGGCACAGCTGTTCATACCGGAACTACAGCTAGCCCAATCAACATCTATTATCGTAGTTTGCGAGGACAGATGGTCTATACAGCAGCTGAGATCAATGCATCCGGTGTAACCGGTGCTGCTGCTCTGTATAGCTTTGGTTTCTATGTGGAAAGTCCTCCCATCCATGCACTGCCTAATTTTAGGATCCAAATGAAACATACTACAGCAACCAATGCTGCTACTCATGATCCCGGTCCCTATGAAGAAGTCTATTTTGACGCTAACTATATGCCTACTTCCGGTGACTATGATATAATCACATTGGATGAACCTTTTATCTGGAATGGTGTAGATAATATACTGGTAGATACCGTATTCGATATGGTTCCTGCATATGATCAATCCGGTATAGTCCGTATCTACGACCCACCGGTTCCGGATGGATTCCGTTTTATTCGTTCCGATTCTCAAAACTATAGCACTAATCCACAACCAACTACCACAACTTCGGACAACAAACCACAGGCAATTATGGTTTTTGGAGATCCACCTACAGGTCCATGGATCGCTGTCGATGTGTCAGAATTCAACGTAGTTCTTCCCTACGGAACCAGCAACACCCAAGAAATGATAATTAGCAATAGTGGTGGAGATGATTTGACCTTTGACATTACTGTAGGCGACTTCCCCGGTCTGATAACCGCTGACCCAAGTTCCGGTACAGTTCTTCCGGGTGAACAGGCTGTGATCGATGTTACTTTCGATGCAGATGGCTTTACTGCTGGCACTTATGATACTAATATGGTAATTGATCACAATGCTCAAGGTGAGGATATCATCATACCTTGTCATGTAGTGATCCACCCCGAAGCATTATTTTTGGACGAGGATTTCTCGGGAGCTTGGCCTCCACCGGGTTGGACTACCACTTCTACGGGAACTAATGTCAATTGGGAACAGAGTAATACTAATGCTGCAGGAGGAGAGGAACCCGAAGCACGCTTCTACTGGTCACCCTCTACGGTAGCTACACAAAGACTGATCACTCCCGAGCTCGACACTTCCGCATACACCGCACTTATCCTCGAATTCCGCAACTTCAACAATGACTTTAGTGGTGGTTATGATCTCAGATTGGAGACTACCAGTGACGGCGTGGATTGGACAACATTCGAAACTTTCCCGGCAGCCGCCTTCGGTCCACAGGTTGAAGAGATCATAGTGCAGACACCGGATGTTGGTTCGGAAACATTCCAAATTGCTTGGACTTTTGACGGTGATTCTTGGGATATCAACTGGTGGTGTATAGACGATGTGCTCTTATTCGGCGCTGAAGATGATGGTTACTTAGAAGGCACTGTCACTCTTGTCGGTGGAACAGGCAATGTAGAAGATGTAGAGATCTCTGCTAATGGTATCACAACTAATCCGAACAATACCGGATTTTATTCTATGCCACTCTATCCGGGCACTTATGATGTGTCGGCATCACTATATGGTTACCAAACCGAAACGGTAACCGGTGTATTGATAGAAGAAGACGAAACCACAGTAGTAGATTTCGATCTCGGCAATATCGATATCGACGTTACACCTGCCAACTTCAATGTTACTATAGATCCCGGCGAGATCATCACCGAAACGATGACGATCACAAACGATGGAGCTGGTGATCTGGAATATAGTATATCCGTGCAACAAGATGAATCCAGAGTACTCGGTTTTAGAACCAGAAATACTAGAACAAAAGCTAATCAACCTATCACAAACAGGATAAGTGATCTTTCAGGTTCTGATCGTGATCCGCGACCCTCCTATGCATCATATACAGAACCGACGGATGACATCTTCGATCTGATAGATTGGTTCCCGGTAGGTGTTGGAGGTGGTGAGTATTCTGTAACAACAAACGGAGATCATATCTATACTGCAGCTTGGAACAGTACGGGATTCTATCGTTATGAAACAGACGGAACCTACATTGGTGAATTCACCATAGCTGGTGCCGGTAACCTTCGTGATCTTACTTACGATGGCGAATATTTCTATGGTTCACCAAACAGTAATACTATCTACGAATTGGATCTGGCTGGTGAATCATTGATAAGTTCTTTCAGTACAACAGCAACCTCAAGTGTTCGTGGTATCGCTTATGATCCCGATCATGATGGTTTTTGGGTCTCTAATGGTTGGGATCCGCCTCTCACTCTAATAGATAGAAATGGTACAACTATATCTACTATTACTACTACGGCGAGCA
Source organism: uncultured Candidatus Cloacimonadota bacterium (assembly GCA_964433675.1). Lineage (GTDB taxonomy): Bacteria > Cloacimonadota > Cloacimonadia > Cloacimonadales > TCS61 > CAYSSJ01. The sequence continues at coordinate 146,344 of CAYSSJ010000004.1, read as the reverse complement.
GTTTCTCCGGCTTAGGCTGGGAGAATGTTACCGATGGAGGTCCTCATCTCTGGGCATATACTCAAGAACTCGGTACCGAACAGAATAATCTGGTTCAGATCGATATCACAAACGGTTCCACAATTCAAACATTTGATGTGACTACCCATGGCATTATTGCCGGTGATGCTATATCCGGTGGTATGGATATCACTGATGAATTGATACCCGGACTATGGACATTTATCGGCACATCCCAAAATGATGTTATCTGGATTATTGAGCTTGGTGATTCCGGACCTCTGTGGTTATATACCGATCCTGTTTCCGGAATCGTACCTACAGGTGAGAGTGTAGATATCGATGTGATCTTCGATGCCACCGATCCGGAGCTAGAACCCGGTCTGCATACTGCTGAAATAGTAGTTAACCACAATGCACCGGAAGACCCGGTTGTTGTACCTGCTAATATGGCAGTTGCCGCCGGTCCGATCATATCTGTGGATCCCGAATCGTTCGATGTATCACTCTTACCTGAAGAGACACTGGTAGAAGAGCTAATTATCAGCAATATCGGCGGTGAAGATCTTACCTATGATATTGTGGTGGACGAAGCTCTTAGGCAGGCAAGTGTCGGTAGAGACAGGTTGAGTATTAATGCCACAAAAGCTCGACTAACCACTCGTGAACGTGTCGATTGGCTCTCTGTAGATCCCGATAGCGGCACACTCGTTCCGGGCGATAGCGACGTGATAGGAATCACATTCGATGCAGCCGATCTCGCTCCGGATACATATTATGCAACCATCATCATCACAAACAATGCCGGTGACCCGGTGGAGATCCCTGTATCTATGGAAGTAGAAGTCCCCGAGCTGCCAATGCCTACCAATCTAGATGTTGTTGAAAACACAGGCGAATTCTCCTGGAGTCCTCCCGATTATGATCCACCTCTAGAGTTGGTAGAATATGAAGTTTATCTGGGTGATACTCATGTAGCTACCACAGAGGACACCGAGTATCAATTCGAAGACTTGATAAATGGGCAGACCTATATCGCCGGCGTTTTGGCAGTTTACAATTGGGGAGATTCCGAGCTTGCCACGACAGAATTTACTTACATAGGTGTAGGTGCGGATGAGCTCATTCCAACTGTTACAGAACTGCGTGGCAACTATCCCAACCCATTCAATCCTGATACAAATATCCGCTTCTCTCTGAACAAAGCCGGCAGAGTACGAATAGATATCTTCAATATCAAAGGTGAGAAAGTACGCACCCTGCTCGATAGCAATCTCAATGCTGCGCATCATGAAGTAGTCTGGGATGGCAGAGATGGGCGTGGTCGCAATGTTAGCAGTGGTATTTTCTTCTACAGGATGGACACCGAAGACTACACCAGCGTGAAGAAGATGCTCTTGATGAAATAAGCGTAGAAGTGATGAGTAATATGCAACTCCCTCACCTAAAGGGAGTTGTATGTTTTACTGTAAGGCTGCTATGATTTAGCAGCCTTTGCTTCTACAAAATGCTGAAGCTAAGATATGATTTGCCAAATGGATTGAATTGTTTAGTTTAGGAAAATAAAAGGGCAGCAGGTTAATTTATCCTGAGACATTGATCTCGTATGTGATAAAAAACCTGCTGCTTTTTCGAAAAACATGTTATTTTATATATTATAAAAAAAATATCGAGAAAAGCAGATAAATAGATTGCAATGAAATGCCTGTTTATTTTTTTTGCATGCTCATTTAGAAAGAGGTAATAAACATATGATAGAAAAAGAATTATATTGGAATAAAGCAGTTATGACTGATGCTATAAAAGCTAATAATCAGGACCATATTGGCAACTTCCTGCCAATTTTGATCATTGTTTCACGCAGCAGGGGGATATTGTAATGGACAATGCCGGTCTCAACCCAATCGATCGAATTCGCAGAACTCGTAATATCGGGATCATGGCACATATAGACGCAGGTAAGACTACGGTAACAGAACGAATACTTTATTATACCGGTCGCAGTCGTCGAATGGGAGAAGTTCACGATGGTGCCGCCACCATGGATTGGATGGAGCAGGAACAAGAACGTGGTATTACAATCCAATCCGCAGCCACTCATTGTATTTGGAAAGATAATCGGATCAATATAATTGATACTCCCGGGCATGTGGACTTTACAGTAGAAGTAGAACGTTCACTTCGTGTACTCGATGGAGCAATCGGTGTTTTTTGTGCTGTCGGTGCAGTTCAACCTCAGACGGAAATGGTATGGCGTCAGGCAGATAAGTACAAAGTACCTCGTATTGCTTTTGTGAATAAAATGGATCGGATTGGTGCAGATTTTTATAATGTGATCGAACAGATGCGCACAAAATTGATAGCTAATGCCATTCCTCTGCAAATCCCTATTGGATCAGGAGAAAATTTCTCCGGCGTAATAGACCTTATCAATATGCAGGGAATTGTTTGGGATGAACTCTCTTTAGGCACAAAGTATAAGATGATCGAGATCCCATCTAAGCTGAGAGAACAAGCAGAGAGCTATCGTAAATTGATGCTTGAATCAATTGCTGATCACGATTATGAGTTAATGGAGAAGTATCTGGAAGGTGAAGACATAAGCGAAGATTTGATCAACAAAGCTATCAGAAAAGCCACCCTCGCCAGAGTGGTCACACCGGTTCTTTGTGGTGCTGCCCTAAAGAACAAAGGTGTGCAGATTATGCTCGACAAGATTATCCAGTATTTACCCAGCCCCTTGGAAGTCGATGCAGTAAACGGTTTGGATCCGCTTGATAAAGAGATTAAACTCCAGCGCAGACCGGATATCGATGAACCGTTTTCCTCACTTGCATTCAAAATAGCTACCGATCCTTATGTTGGCAAACTCACCTTCATCCGAATTTATTCCGGGCAGCTCGAAAAAGGCTCCTATATTCTTAATTCTACTACCGGTGAGCGAGAAAGGATCGGCAGGATCCTTGAAATGCATGCCAATGCCAGTAAAGATATCGACATTGCCCGAGCTGGCGATATCGTGGCTGCTATCGGTATAAAAAAAGTTAGCACCGGCGATACTTTATGTGATGTGAACAATCCGATCATTCTGGAACAGATCTCTTTCCCCGAACCGGTTATCAAACTTGCTGTCGAGCCAAAATCAAGAGCTGACCAAGAGAAGCTGATGCACGGTCTGGGTAAACTGGCAGAAGAAGATCCCACTTTTATGGTATCCGTAGATAAAAATACCGGTGAAACTACGATTGCTGGCATGGGCGAGCTACACTTAGAGATCATAGTAGATCGCATCAAAAAGGAGTTTAAAGTCGATGCAAATGTGGGCGAGCCGGAAGTGGCTTATCGAGAGACAATATCCAAAACTGTAAAACATAGAGAGATTTACAAAAAACAAACCGGCGGACGTGGTAAATTTGCCGATATCTCTTTTGAGATCGGACCGCTTTCAGATTTCGATCAATATGAAGAAGACGATAAAAAAGTATCCATGCATGATGGATTCAAATTTATCAATGCTATTGTCAGTGGCAATATCTCCAAAGAGTTTATTCCTTCTATCGAAAAAGGGTTTATGCAATCAATGAAAAATGGTATTCAAGGTGACTATCCGGTTCAAAATATCGGCGTCAAGCTACTGGATGGTTCCTACCACCAAGTAGATTCTGATGCTCTTAGTTTCGAATTATGTGCCAAACGAGCTTTCAGGAATGCTACAAAAAAAGCTCAACCGCAACTACTCGAACCGATAATGAATGTTGAAATAATCACCCCAGAAAGCTATATGGGCAGCGTGATAGGAGATTTGAACGGTAGACGCGGGATAATACAAAAAATGGATGTAAGTCCGGTAGGATCTATAGTGAAAGCCAAAGTGCCTTTTGCGGAGATGTTCGGCTATTCCACTGTTCTGCGCTCACTAACACAGGGTCGTGCAGTTTACTCAATGGATTTTTCCGAATATAAACCGGTTCCGGATTATAAAGCTGAGGAGATTATCGAACAACATAAAAAAAGATAATCGAATACTATCATTTACTATGCTAGAAAAGTTCGTTCTAAAACCTCTAATCTCTTTTCTTTTAGAATTCTTTTATTCTCCTTTATTGAGAAACTGTTGACAAAATTGACACTCATACTTATTTTGAAAACATATAAGGGGGAGATTGTAAAGCTATGGGAAAAAATATCTTGCAAAAGCAAAACTTTTTATTTGATTATACATTCAGTATTATAATGGGATGTGATGGAAAATTTCAGGGTATATTGTAAGATATTTAGAATAAAACAGATAAATAATTTCTTAAATGGAAGAAAAATTGCATTATATAATTAAAAAGTAAAAAAAGGAGAATGCTATGAGATTTATTTTTAAACTAACTATGATTCTAGTGCTGTTTGTCAGTACAGGAATTGTTTATGCAAACGAAACTCAGAGATTCGACTTTTTCGATAGTTGGTCCGAACATGGTATCACACTCGAGAATTCCACTCGCGGTGGTGTTACCCTGAACTTTTCTATCGAGGAACTCGAATTGGAAACCGTAGAGAGAGATGGGGAGACCCAACATCGTCTAATTATGCCGGGCAACTATTTGCCTAATGATGAAGGTGCACCCAATCTGCCGGCTATGAGCCGTTATGTGGCACTGCCCCAAGGCGCACAAGCCAGATTGAATATTAGCGATTCCCGCACACAAGTGTTGGAAAATATCAACATGGAACCGGCACCTCGCATACCGGCAGAGACAGATGATTCACCGCTGGAATACAATCCTGATATGCAGATTTATTCCCGCAATGCCTACTATCCGGAAGAACCGATAATGCTCTCCGATGAGACCGATATCCGTGGTCTGGATGTCGTTATTGTCGGTATCACTCCGTTTCAATACAATCCGGTTACCCAAGAGCTGGTAATTTATCGAGATTTCAAAATCGAGATCGATTTTGTCGGCGGTAGTGGACATTTCGGAGAAGATCGGCTGCGCAGCAAGTGGTTCGACTCGATCATCTATGACTTGGCTATTAACTCTGATCAAATTCCACGAATGAACTACAACTCCAGAAACACCAGAGAAGATTATGGTTATGAATACATCGTTATCGTTCCGGACGATCCCGACTTTATCGCTTGGGGTGATTCCATCAAAGTGTTCCGTAACATGCAAGGTATCAAAACAGATGTAGTAACCACCACCGATATAGGCGGCAATAACCATAATACGATAAAGAATTATATCCAAGACGCTTATAACAACTGGGATATCCCACCGGTAGCAGTTTTGCTTCTGGCAGACTATGGTACGACCGGAAACACTATCACCAGCGAACTGAGAACTGATCATCCCTCCTGGGGTACTTCCTCTTACATTACAGACCATTTTTACAGTGATCTGAACAATAATTTGATGCCTGATGTTATCTTAGCTCGTATAACTGCCCAGCATGAGAACGATCTGGAAACTATGGTTACCAAATTCCTCGATTATGAGCGCAACCCGCCCACCAATTTTGATTATTACAACAATCCGATAGCTGCTATGGGCTGGCAAACTGAACGTTGGTTCCAACTTTGCTCAGAAATAGTAGCCGGGTTTTGGGATAATGAACTTGGCAAAGAACCGGTAAGACAAAATAATATTTACAGTGGTTCACCGGGTAATTCATGGTCTTCCAATCAAAATACATCTATGATAGTTAATTATTTCGGACCGAACGGACTCGGTTATATACCCGCCACACCGGATTATTTAAATAATTACGGTTGGAGTGCCAATTCTACTACTTTGAATAATAATATCAACAACGGTGCCTTTATGATACTTCACCGTGATCATGGTGCTGTAAACGGTTGGGGCGAACCTGATTATCGTACTCACCATCTGCCCGGGTTAAATAACGATGACCTGATCTATGTATTTTCGATAAACTGTCTGACCGGTAAGTTTGATGCAGCGCAGGAGAGTTTCACCGAAGCTTTCCATCGCCATCAGCAAGGAGCACTTGGTGTATTAGCTGCATCAGATGTATCTTATTCATTTGTCAATGATACTTTTGTATGGGGTATGTTCGACAATATGTGGCCTGAATTTATGCCGGATAACACCAATCCACCCGAACCTCGCGGCGTGTTGCCCGGTTTTGCCAATGCTGCCGGCAAATACTTTCTGCAAGGTTCAAATTGGCCCTACAACACACAACATAAAGAGATAACTTATCGCCTCTTCCATCACCATGGTGATGCTTTTTCTACCGTTTATACTGAAATGCCGGAAGAACTTACTGTAAACCATGCTCCCGTATTATTCGCCGGAGCAGATTACTTTACCGTTACAGCAGATGAAGGCGCAAATATTGCTCTTACTGTCGATGGTGAGATTATCGGAACAGCTGAAGGTACCGGACAACCGGTAAATATTGATATAACTCCACAAGTTCCTCCGAGTATTGTAGATATTGTCATTACAAAACAAGAATTTTATCGTTACCATGAAGAGCTACCTGTTATAGCCGATGGTGCTTATGTTGTTTACAACGATTATGAAGTCAACGATGAATTGGGTAATGACAACGGTTTGGTAGATTACAGCGAGACTATCATGCTCGGTATGGAAGTAAAGAATCTTGGTAACGATCCCGCTGAAAATGTAGACGTAACTCTTTCTACCGATGATGAATATATCACTATTACAGAAGATACTCATACCTTCACTCTGGTACCTGCTGATGAAACTGTATTTGGTGAAGATATTTTCACTTTTGAGGTTAGTGACGACATTCCTAATGAACACGATGTGACGTTCATGCTATCAGCTACTGATGGTGATGAAGTATGGGAAAGCTATTTTACTATCAAATGCTATGCACCGATCATAGAATATGTCGGCGTAGAGATAGACGATTCTCAATATGGCAACAACAATGGCATGTTCGACCCCGGCGAAACAGTTGATTTGGTAGTCAGTATAGAGAATGTCGGTGGTGCAGATGCTTATGAAGCTTTGGTCTCCATATTCACAACCGATCCATTCATTACTCTGATAGACTCCGATCCACTTCCTTATGGTGATATCGAGTTTGGCGAAACCGTAGCTTACGGTTTTACAGTAAGTGCTGATCATAGCACACCACAAGCTCATGCCGTTATCTTTGATGTTGATGTGGAAGCTGAGCATGAGATAACTGCTTCTGATGAATTCGAGATTCGTGTAGGCGATTATTTCATCGAAGAATACTTTGATGAGTGGCTTCCTGAAGATTGGGATACTTACTCATCTACCGGTGATGCACATTGGGATCAATTCAACGGCAGCTTAGCCGGTGGCGAAGCTCCCGAAGCTCGCTTTGATGGATCTTTTACAGATAACTCTACCCAAAGATTGATCAGTAAAACTGTGAATACCATCGATACAGAAGAGCTTGTGTTACAATTCGGTCATTATGTAACTGCATATTCGGGGAATTACACTCTGAGTGTGGAAACCAGCAGCGATGGTGATAACTGGAATACCGTCGCTACTATCCCCAATTCAGTTCAACCGACTACAACAGAAGAGATCATCATAGATAATGAAGATGTCGGCTCGGAAGAGTTCCGAGTTGCTTGGACTTTTAATGGAGACCCGGCCGGTCTGCACTGGTGGAATATAGACAATATACTACTTCAAGGTGGCTCTCCCAGCTTAGGAACTATAGAAGGTGTGGTTACCCTCGAAGGAGGACCCGGTAATATATCAAATGTACAGATCATGATCGGTGGCATATTCATCTATCCGGACGAGCAAGGCTTCTTTGCAGCTACTCTGCTACCAAATACTTATGAACTCACCGCAACTTTGGATGAATATGTACCAGTCACTATCCCCGATATAGAAATAGTAGCAGATGAGGTAGTTGATGTAGAGATAAATATGGAATATATGGCACCGCCGCTAGATCTTGAGTATGAGGTCGATCATCATGAAGTTACACTGATGTGGGATGTTTATGAGGAACTCAGAGAAGCTGGTAACTCCAGTGTTGCACGAAGAGATCCTAACTCGGCATCGACACAAACCAACCGTCCTTTGACAAACTTCAATATCTATCGTAGTCATGAATCCGGAGATTTTGAATTGATTGATTCATCCTCTGAATCCACCTATATAGATGAAGTGGAAGAAGGTGGTTATTATCAATACTATGTAACTGCTGTATATGATGAAGAACATGAATCCGAACCTTCCAACACCGTCGAGATCGATGTGGTAGATGCTACGGATGATCTCATCCCGATGGTAACTGAGCTAAATAGTAACTATCCCAATCCGTTCAACCCGGAAACCACTATCAGCTACAGCCTCAGTAGTGAAGAGCATGTTCTGATCCAAATCTACAATATCCGCGGTCAGCTTGTGAATACCTTGAAGGATCAGACCCAGGAAGCTGGTTATCATACCGTAGTTTGGAACGGTCGTGACGAAAGCAATCGTCCGGTTGCCAGTGGTGTTTATTTCACCAGATTCCGTGCCGGTAAGCATACCAGTACCAAGAAAATGATCCTGATGAAATAAATCCTAATACCAAAGAGGCGGGTTTTAATACTCGCCTCTTTTTTATGATTAGTAAGTATGTTATGATCACCTGCATAGAACTTCCGAAGTTTTCCAAAAACCATCTGCTTATCTATAACACTAGTGCACGCATTTGCAAAATTGCTTGACAATATTGACCGTCGCATAGCTTTCATTTGGTTTAATAAAAATAGGTTGTGGGTAGAGTAGTGGATTTTTTAAAAGGTAAAAAACAGATAGTTACAAAACATGAGCTTGAGGGGAAGTACCATCTCATTCCGGCAGATAAGGGATTGATTACTTTGTGGGGTGAAAAAGAGCTGTTATTTGTCCAGAAAACAAACAACATGTATGAGTTTGTCACCAATCTGTTTGCGAGAACAAAGCATGATAATCACATAAAAGAACTGATCGATAATACCGATACCATATTAGTAGAAAAGTTTTCCAGCATCATCGAGACACTGATCAAAGAAAAAATGCTCATCGCAGATAATCAGCCTCAATACAATCAAAGTACCATCTTGGAAAAACCGTTTGTTTATCTGGCTGTGGATTTTTTCGAAATTCCTTACCTGAGAGTATGTGAAACTACTGCCGAGAATTATTTCTATATCGGACCTTTCAGAGATCGCTTCTTCCTATACGATCTTATGTATAATATGGGAGATCTGTTCAAACTGCCTGTCTGTATAGACGAAAAGCTACCACAACAACGCTATAGAGAAGATAAATGTGAAGGATACTGCCTGATAGACATACCGGAGAGAACTGAAGTAATTATCGATAACTACCTTCTGCGAAATGAAAAGCTGCTTGCTCGATTGGAAGGGGAATATCAAAATCGCTTCCGTGATCTGCGTTTTATGGAAGCAGAAGTAATCAAAAAGCAACTGCGGAATCTCAGAAAATTTTATCAATATATTACCTTCTGCCATGTTGTTAAAAAAATCAATACATCCATCACTTATGATGATATCCATTTGGATATTCAGAGTGGGATGATATCTTCTGTAAGAAAAGACAATCTGGAACGCAAGTTGCATATTCCTATCATAGAATATAGGGAGAATGAGGTTATGGCAATAGATAAGAAAATGTTTCCCGAATGTTGGGAGGTATTCAGGCTTTTGGAAAACAAAGCTCCTGAGCAAATAGAAAAGCTCTATCTGGAATCCGGCAGAGAGCTGAGAGATAAATTGTTGGGAAGTTAATGATGGATTGCACAATACTGATTGTAGATGATGAGGTTCAGGTTACGAAAAACTTGCAAATCGACTTAGAGAAATTTCTGCCTCGATGTAAGATAATCACTTCAAATTATGGTTACAGTGCATTAAATAGGGTCTATTGTGAGAAGATAAATTTGGTCGTCACCGATATTGCCATGCCGGACATGAATGGCTACGAACTCTACACTCGCATCAAAGAATATGATGCAACTATAGCTGTGATCATGATAACCGGTTTTGGTTATGATCCCAACCATATATTGGTGAAAACAAAGCAATCAGGTGAAGTAGATATATTTTACAAACCTTTCAAGACAGAAGATATGGCTAAACTAATCGAGAATAAGCTAGAAGATAGCTTATGAAGAAATTTCTGCTGCTCTTTGTATTGCTGATGTTTTGCTTCGCTCTCCATGCTGTTAGTGTAAGTTTTGAATACATCACAGTATTGGCTGTAGAGCGAGACAAACAACTTGCACTCAATTTGGCTGAAGAATTGTATCATGATATCGAGAGATTCCAGCAGCATATCGGAACATACCAACAGATCCCAATCACAATAGTGATGGCAAGGGATGACAAAGATTATGCCACCATGACAGAGAGAGGGAGTGGGATAATCGAGTTTAGTCTGGCATTTTACGATCACCGAGACAAAATGATCTATATGAAAAATCCGCGCGATATCAGAAACTACAATACTTTGCGAAAAGTGTTGCTGCACGAATATATTCACCGATTCTTAGATTATCATATGGATAATGTACCATTATGGTTTCACGAAGGTATGGCTGTCTTTTTTTCAGAAGATCTCTCATTCGACCGCTATCTGAATCTGATCGTCTCGAATATCTTGAGCAGAACCAGACCATTGGAAGAGATGAAATATAGATACCCAAAGCAAAGAATGGAATGGGAGTCTTTCTATGCCAAATCCGCTCTAGCTATCCGCTATCTCTATACGAATTATTCTCACAATTTTTTCAGTTTTTGGCAGATTGCACAAAAGGAAAGTGATTTCAATGCGGTTTTTGTTCAGAGTTTCTATATCACACCTGATATGTTTTCCAATATGTTCGATGAATACCTAACCAAACAGTTCCGCACAGAGATCATACTGGCATCTACAGGTTTGTTATGGGTGATATTACCCTTGATATTCCTGATTGCTTTAGTTAGAAGATCAATCAAAAATAAAAAGATCAGAGAAAAATGGGAAGAAGATAATATCGATAGGGAGATGGACTACGATGACAGAATTCGTTAAATTAGTGAGAATAGTACGCCGCTTGCGAGACAAGGAAAACGGTTGCCCGTGGGATATCAAGCAGACATCGCAATCTTTGGTAGCCAATTTCATCGAAGAATTGTATGAAGCAGTGGAAGCGATAGAATGCCACGATTATGAACATCTGAAAGAAGAACTCGGCGATTTGATGCTGCACATAGTGATGCAGGCGCAGATAGCGGCTGAAGAGGATGAATTCGATATCGAGGATGTTATCAATAGTATCTCAGAGAAGTTGATCCGTCGCCATCCACATGTTTTCGGTAAAAATGAAGCAAAGAAAGATGCCGCTTCTGTGAAGCAGAACTGGGAGCTTCTGAAACAAGAGGAGAAAAAGCATACTCGTGAATCTGTTTTGGATGGTATCCCGCATAGTATGCCGGCACTAATAGTTGCACAGCGCATTCAGGAAAAAGCTGCCACAGTTGGTTTCGATTGGGATAATGTGCAGCAGGTTTTTGACAAATTATCAGAAGAGCTCGAGGAATTCAAGCATGCTTATCAGAGTAATGATCAGCAAAACATGTACGCTGAGATGGGAGATGTGCTTTTCTCGCTTGTGAATTTGGCACGCGTATTGGAATTTGATGCCGAATCTGCACTCAGAGCTACTATCAAAAAATTCGAGCACCGTTTCAAACAGATAGAGAAATATCATAAAGAGAATGATATAGATATCAGAAAAAGCAGTTTGGAGAAGATGGATGAAATTTGGAATATTGCCAAAGAAAACGAAGTTTAAGCATTATCGCTTCCTGAAGTTTTACTTTATCGGCGGAAGCATCGCTATCATGGTGCTTTTTATTATCTACACCGGCATGATACTCAGAAACATACGTGAGGAAATAAGGATAGTACCCGATCTTTATGCTAAATTCATCGGCCTTCCCGCCGATGTAAATTTAGAAGAGTTTTTGCTTCACTATTTCATGACCGAGATCATACCGGAGATCGATTATCCCATCATAGTTGCCGATAGTCTCCGTGTACCGGTATCGTGGGAAAATATCGGCGTCGAACAAAAACACTACTCCGAGCTTACCGAAAGACAACAGCTCTATCTGGAGCGGAGAATGAGACGGATGGAAAACCGCAAGGGTGTGATCCCGTTACGCTACGATATGGAATCTGATGAAATACTCGGTTATGTATATTTCGGTGAATCGCGAACCATGCGGCAGCTACGTTATATGCCTTATATAGAGATTGTATTGGTAATCGGTTTCTTAGTACTGGGTGTGTGGGGTCTTTTCTCGATCAAAAGAACAGAGAAAGATCTGCTCTGGATCGGACTGGCAAAAGAGACTGCTCATCAGTTTGGAACACCTATATCATCACTGCTCGGTTGGACAAATATCCTCTCGATGAGATTACAAGGTAAAGATGAAGAGATGCAGAATATGCTCGATTGTATGCGAAACGATCTCAAACGCTTGCAAGTGGTAGTTTCTCGTTTTGGCAAAATCGGTTCCACTATCACCAGAAAGCAAACTAATCTTCACAATCTGATCAAAGATACGATCGAGTACTTCAATCTCAGACTTCCGTCTGCTTCCAAGAAGATCACCATCAAATTTGAGAGTAAAATAGAGAAGCTAAAGATAGCCATCGATGCTGATCTGGTAAAATGGACTTTTGAGAATGTGATAAAAAACAGTGTAGATGCCATGCGAAATAAAGGTGGTGAGATCTTGATCTCTGCCTTCGAAGATGATAAATGTGCCCGCATTCAAATAGAAGACGAAGGGGTCGGTATACCCAGAAATATGCAGAAAAGAATATTCGAACCCGGAACTACTGATAAAGAGCGGGGCTGGGGATTGGGCTTGAGCCTCTCACGCAGAATTATCGAAGATTATCATGGCGGTAAGATTCATATCCTGGAAAGTGAACCTGACAATGGTACAGTGATCGAAATCGTATTACCGAAGGAGGAAAGATGAAAATCCTATCTCGCAAATTGATGCAACAATACGATAAATATACAATAGAAGAAATCGGCATCCCGGGAAAAACTCTAATGGAGAATGCCGGAAAAAATAGTGCAATCTTTATCAATAGAAGAATACTCTCCCATCCGGCAAAAGTGGCTCTGTTTTGCTCGCATGGAAATAACGGTGGCGACGGCTTCGTAATAGCCAGATATCTGAAGAAATTCGGGCATGAACCGATTGTATTTTTTGTCGGGAAAGAAGAAAAAATGAGCCCGGAGACGAGAGAGAATTATGAGCTTCTTAAAAGATATAAAATTCGCGTAACCAAAATTCCGAACTATGAAATCTGGCAGAAGTTTCGAAACCACCTCATAGATTCAGATCTGATAGTAGATGCTATCTTTGGAATCGGATTTCACGGGATCGTTAAAGGTTGGCTTGCAAAGCTTATTGGCGAAGTTAACCAAGCAGATAAGTTTGTAGTAGCAGTAGATATTGCCAGTGGTATAGATGCCAATACCGGCTTTGTGGATACTGCCATCCGCGCAGATTTCACTCTCACAATGGCTGCTTTTAAATATGGTCATTTTCTGGGGAAAGGACGAGCATATAGTGGCGTGGTAGAGGTAATTGACATCGGTATCCCACCCGAAGTTGATACAAATTTCCCACCTGAAGCGTCATTAATAACATCACAGTTGGTAAACTACCCCCAGCGCTCTGAGTGCTCTCACAAGGGCTCTTTCGGTAAAGTCGGTATCATTGCTGGTTCTGAGGGTTATTCCGGCGCTGCCATATTATCTGCTCGTTCTGCTCTGAGAGCTGGGGCAGGTTTGGTCTATCTATTTCATCCGCCCGGGATGGAAAACATCTTCGAGCCTGCTCTCATCGAGCCGATTACCATCGCTCTGCCTGAAGATGATGCTCAGGCAATCGATCTGATCCTAAAAAAATCTGAGCAGATGAACACTCTTTTGATCGGTCCCGGCATTAGCCTGTCCGATAGAACCAAGCTCATCTTGAGCTCGGTGATAAAACACAGCAGTTGTCCTCTTATCATCGACGCCGATGCTTTGAACATCATAGCCCAACAAGATGAGCTTCTAACATCACTCAAAGATAAAAATGTGGTGCTAACTCCGCATATCGGAGAATTTTCGAGATTAAGCAAAACAGATATCTCACAGATAATTGCAGATCCGCTATCTCACCTCCGATCTTTTTGGGATAGATTCAACGTAAGAGTACTCTTAAAGAGCTTCACTTCGATTTATTATAATGGTGAGCATTTTTATTTCAATATCAGAGGTAACGATGGTTTAGCCACAGGTGGTAGTGGAGATGTGCTCTCGGGGATTATTACTTCTTTTGTAGCACAAAATTCCGATCTAGACGATGCTGTGATCGCCGCGACATATCTTCTGGGTATCACGGCGGAAGAGATAGCATGTATCCGCAAACCGGCTTCCATCATCCCAATCGATATCATCGAAAATTTATTTAAGTATTGACAAGATATTGCCAATCGATTAGTTAGTTCAACAGTCTAAAAAAAGAAAAAACTAAAAAAAAGTCTCAGCTTAGCTGTACAATATAAATGTGTGAGTATGCTATGAAAAAATTTAGTTTTATTCTATTATTGATTTTGACAGCGCGGGTATATAGCTCGGTTGTTTTGAACGAGGTGTTTTATGATCCCGTTGGTCCCGATGCAGGCTATGAATGGCTGGAATTGTACAATCCAACCGATGCTCCCATCGATATGGAAGGTTGGATATTGGAAAAAGCTCAAACTACATTTACCGAGATTGACACATTAGAATCTATCATCATCCCTGCAAAAGGTTTTCTTTTGATTGGAGAGGAATTTGTTGAAGATGCAGATATCAAAACCACCCTTGCTTTTACAAATGCCGGCAGCTCTACTAATGGCGTGAGGATCAGCTGCCCCGACACCGATTATACCGATACGGTATTGTACCACGAACCAAACAGCGACGAACTTACTTGGGATTGCGGAGTGCACAAGATACCGTTCGTTCCGACTGTTCAAGAGGGAAATAGCCTGGCAAGAAAGTACGATGGTGTGGATACAGATTTGCCCAAAGATTGGTTTGAATGTACTAATCTCACCCCCGGAGCACCGAATTTATATCCCATAGATCTGGCTATCTTCAAGATTACACTGCAAAAAATTGAAGGAATTTATCACTTATTCACTTTTATACACAACTTATCCACCGAGGGTGTGGATAACTCCGAAGCTCATGTGGATATTTTCGTCAATAATAACCTTTTTGATAGTTATGAACTGCCGGCGATTGCTCCGATGGATTCCTTGGAATTCTCCTGCCCTATTGGTACGCTCGAGGATGGTCTGTTCGATATATCCACACGCGTAGAGCTACCTAACGATATCAATCCGGAAAATAACCAGGCGGGAACTTCTATCTTGATCGGAGAGAGCCCGATCGTATTTAATGAGATCATGTTCAGACCTTCATCCGGACGCTCGGAGTGGTTTGAACTATACAATCGTTCCACTCGGGATTATCAATTGGATGATTTTCTGGTAACCGATTATGCTGATAGAGAGATTAGATTTTCAGCCTATATTGCCGCTGATGATTATCTGGTCGTCTGTCGCGATTCACTCAATGTGATGCTCTATTATCCAAACACTCCCTTTCACACTATAGTAGAAGCAGATAGCTGGGCACCGCTGAATGTGGGTGGAGATGTATTGACACTTTTCGACAATTATGAGTTGCAATTGGAGCAGATGGAATATAGCGGTGATGGTAGCCAGCATGATGTTTCTTTGGAACGAGTCAATCCGTATCTACCGCCAACGGAGGATAACTGGGGCTACTCTGTGATCGGAGCGACACCGGGCAGGCAAAACAGTATCTATGTAGTCTATTTGCCCACGCAAGCAAGTATCACTGCCAATCCAAATCCATTCGCACCACGCAGAGGTGAATATACCATCATCAGTTTTTCCTTACCGGAGGTCATCAGTAGAGTAACGGTGAGAATATTCGATATCAAAGGCAGGCTAGTACGAAAACTGGCAAATCAAGTATTACAGGCTTATTCTGGCGATTTCGTCTGGAACGGCTATTCGGAAGATGGACGTAGATTGCCGGTAGGAGTGTATATCATAAATCTGGAAGCCACTTCTCAAGAATCAGAAAAAGTATATACCGAACGCGAGACGGTGGTTATCGCCAGGTGAAAGGAGAAATTTTATGTATGGAAGAACTCTTTCTTATGCTATTCAGGGGATAGACGCTCAGCAAGTTACTATCGAAGCTGATATCAAAGGTGGGCTTTTCAAGTTTACAATCGTAGGCTTACCTTCCAACACTGTAAAAGAGAGTCGCGATCGCGTTTCTGCAGCCATAAAGAATTCCGGCTACAAATTCGTTAATTACAACTACACTGTAAATCTGGCGCCGGCAGATATAAAGAAAGAGGGAGTAGCGCTCGATCTGCCCATTGCCATTGCCTTGCTTTATGGGATGAGACAGATCAAATGCAACGATATCGAGCGCTATGCACTTGTAGGTGAACTGTCGCTGGATGGTGAGCTGAGGCCGATCAAAGGTGTGTTGCCTATCGCTATATCCGTGTGGAAGGATAAGCTCGATGGACTGATCCTCCCCACCGAAAATGCTAAAGAAGCCGCTATCATAGATGAAATATCGGTTTATCCCGTTACCTCACTGAAAGAAGCGATCATGTTTTTGGAGAATAAACTGGAGATCAAACCGCATAAGGTTGACCAGCAGAAGATATTCGCTTCTTTGAACGAAGATATGATCGATATGTTCGATGTGAAGGGACAATTTCATGTAAAACGAGCTTTGGAAGTAGCAGCTTCCGGTGGACACAATATTCTTATGCTCGGTCCACCCGGCTCCGGAAAGACTATGCTGGCGCGCAGATTGCCGACGATCATGCCGGATCTCTCTTTAGAAGAAGCGCTGGAGACTACCAAAATACACTCTGTCGCCGGTCTTACCAACAAAGAAAAGGGGATCATCACTACCAGACCCTTTCGCTCACCTCATCATACTATCAGTGATGTAGCTCTAATCGGCGGGGGTAGCTATCCTAAACCGGGAGAAGTGTCTCTGTCTCATAATGGTGTGCTATTTCTCGATGAATTACCCGAATTCAAAAAAACTGTCTTGGAAGTACTCAGACAGCCGCTCGAAGATGAGATCGTAACCATTTCACGGGCCTCCCAGAGCTTGGAATTTCCGGCAAAATTCATGATGGTTGCTTCGATGAATCCCTGCCCTTGCGGGTATTTCGGTAGCAATATCGAAGGGCATTCCTGCCAGTGTACTATCACTAATATCCAACGTTACCGTTCCCGCATTTCCGGTCCGCTTCTGGACAGGATAGATATACATGTGGAAGTGCCGGCAGTGAAATACGACGAACTTGCCAGCCTGCCGACCGGTGAAAAATCCAAAGATATTCGTAAACGCGTGAATAGATGCCGAAAGATACAATTAGAACGCTTCCAAAATGAAAATATCTATGGAAATTCGCAGATGAATCCCAAACAGATCCGCCGTTACTGCAAGCTGGATTCAGATGGGAAGAATCTTCTGAAAATGGCGATGGATAGGATGGGACTTTCTGCCCGCGCTTATGATAGGATACTAAAAGTTGCCCGTACAGTTGCCGATCTGGACGGCAGTGAAAATATCCGCACCTCTCATCTGAGTGAAGCAGTTCAATATCGCAGTCTGGATAAGAAATTTTGGGAATAGAGGCGTGTGACGTTAGGTTAGAGAGTATATCTGGCGAAACTGAAAAATGGCAAGGAGACGCTGACACATAGGGTGGTGATGTTGAAATAAGATGATAGAAGGTGGAAGGTGGAAGAAAAAGCAGGAAGAGATTCTGTTGAGAATGAATAATGTATAATGAACAATGTAAGAAGCAGTTTAGAGTGATAGTTTAGAGATCAACTGTCATAAGCTTGTCACACTGAGTAGTTTCGGCGCAAGCCGGAGCGTATCGAAGTGTGAGTTGGTGCAAGAATAGCAGGATGAAGTTGATTAGTTGACTGGTTAATTGGTTGAAAGTTTAGGAAGAAGGTATTGATAGGAATATGTAGGAATTTGTTCGCTGCGCTCACGGAATTTATTGCAAAGAGCATGGAACGTAGGACAAGATGTCATCTTGTTTTCGAAAAAATATCAAGAAATGAATTGAGAAATTTATTCGCATCGCTCATGGAATTTTATTGGAAGAGAAGTAATATGCAGTTTAGAGTGATAGTTTAGAGATCAACGGTCATAAGCTTGTCACACTGAGTAGCTTCGGCGAAGCCGGAGCGTATCGAAGTGGAAATAGCGAAAGAGTAGCAGGAAGAAATTCCGGTGAAAAAAGTTTTTTTCTTGACACATATTAGTTAGATATAGAGACTTGCTTCGATAATATAAATGAGAAAAAAGTTCAATATCGAAACTAAGGGAATGAGAAAGAGAGTTTTTAGGAGCGGAAAAACAAGGAGGTGACGATGCTCCTGAGTTGCTTTAGTCGAATTTATGGATATTCCAAAGCAGTCTGCGCTCTCACTCTATCTCATTATATTATAGGCATTTTACCCCCCCCCGCAACTTCTATGCCAAACAGATAAAAAGATGCAAAGTAAAGCAAGAAAACTATACTCGCTCCAAAAAATATTATATCTTCTATATCGGGAAGAACAAGTTCACCTGAGCGCACCTCTCTATGAAAAGATTCCCCGCATAGAGAGGGATTTGATTTGCCACTACCGGCGCAAGTCGAGGGGGAATCCTCTCACCCTGCCTGTGGTGAGAGTAAAATTAAATAACGGGTGAAAAAAAAATTAGGAGGAATAAAAAATGAAAAAGATAATAATTCTCGCAGTACTCTTACTAATGGGTACTGTTGGCATGCTACAAGCAGATACTGAATATCCACTCGAATTAATAGTAGAAGTTCACTTTACTCAAAATGCTTATGATGTTGAAATTGGATATGATAGAGAACCTTGTCCACCATTTTCATTCTATCGATCTAGTTCTTATGGAGATGTACAAGCACCAGATACAAGAACATATACTACATACATAACCAGCTCTACTCAATATCCTGCCTGTGCAGGAGTCGAATCAACAACATCAAGTGGTGAAACAATACTAAGGACAAAAGATGTTCCGCCTGGCTTCAGTGGCAATCCGATCGTTATCTATTGGCCCGGTGGTGGTGGTGGAGAACCTCCAGAGGAGTATGATCCAACTATACCGGAACCTGAATGAGTAAGAAAAAAGAGGGAAGCAGCTCCTTGCTGCTTCCCCTACTTAATAAAAAATTTTAGGAGGAATTTATGAAAAATATAGGGATAATTATACTAATAATATTTACATACAATTTAGTATCCGTAGAAATAGATATCGAACATATCAAATCCATTAATTTTGGAGAAGCCTTTGGTGCTACACACGACAGGTTGATAGTAGAACACCCATATTTATATGCTGTTACAGTATCAGGGCTTGCTATCTTTGAAATTGGTAACGATGATGAACTGACCAAATTATCGCACTTACCTATCGTTAGTGCTGCATACTTTACCAAAGCGGATGATTATATCTATCTGCTTACCAGCAATTTTGTTGGCTCATATTTGAAACCATATACCACGCCTTTAACTTTACATCAGATAGATGTCTCTGATAAGCATAATCCGCAAATTATCAATAGCATTGAATATGATAGTATTGAGAACAATCGTTCTATCAACATAGTAGGCGAATATCTACAAGCCGGCAGTTATCAGTTTGCCAGCGATATATACACCATACCCGATCTGGAATATATTACTTCCCTGCCACCTTCTGTTCTACCGGGTTATCATGTAAAGTTACATGAAATCTCCGATAATATAGCAGTTGATCAAAGCCCAGGTTATGGCAATATCGATATATATGATTACTCCGATATCGAAAATCTAGAACTCATAAGCACCATCGATGTCTGGGACATTCATGGTGATCATTTACCCGGGAAATTCACCGTAATCAGAGATACATTGCTGATGATGGCAGGACAGACTTGTCTTTCCTTTTGGGATATATCAGATACCGAAGATTGGACTTATCTCAGCAGTTTTTCTTTGGATTCTGATATGATATGGCGGGCTGTGCATGATATAATAGAAAACTGGCTGATGATAGTATATGCCCAAGATGGACTATACCTGGTCGATATAACCGACATCTATGACCCTGTCATACTGGATCATCATGATCTTTTTTATAAGAACATAAATTGCGGGGTATTTAATGAGTCTAATAATACTATTTATATACCTTCCGATGATGATGAAGGTATCTTACAGGTTTATCTGAATGAAAGTACTATGGAATTCGAATACATTGGCGAATATCTTTCTTACCCTGTTAATTCTAGCCTTGCCGGACAATATATGGATTTAATATTTCTTGATTCGGACTACTATGGTATTTATATGTATGATCTCTCTGATCCACTCAATCCATCTATTATAGAAATAGAAGCATTCAAAGATTTATCTCAACCCAAAATACTTGATAACTATCTGATTGCTAAAGTAGATGGAGATCTTAATCAGGATGAATTCTATCTAAATATATATGATATCACAGTTCCCACCATGCCCGGATTAATCGATCAAATTGTCTTTTATGATGTTTGGGATTTTATATTTTCACAAGTAGTTACAGATCCTTATGTGGATGATGTATTTTATGTGCATACGCGCTATCCGGATTCAATTATTAGAAAATACCAAATAGAGTCTAATTCTGTAGAACTGTTATTTTATGAGGACGGATTTACAGCTCCGAGATTTGTAGTAAACGATGGATATGGTTATATCTTAACCAATCATCAGCATGCAGCAACCCAAGATCTGCATGTAGTAGGTGGTTTGCATGATAATCAGCCTTATCTGGCAAATGCTATCCCAGGCTTCAGTAATTATGATGATACTGTTTACTTGTACACGAACAACTACCTGGACCACTTAGTCTTGTTTTCTCCAAATCATGAATCGCACTTATATGAAATACAAACAGACCCCCATAATCCAGAATTCGTCTTTCAACTCGAATACCCACTGAATATGTATTTGTATTATGAAGATATCATATTTGCCTCTCCATTAATGCTTGGATCACGTGTCACTTTCTTATATGACATATCGGGTGAAGTTACCGGTACAATTACACATGAAACTTATTTTGAGGAATATTCTCAAAACTACTCATTTATCTACGAAACTAATTCTACTACTTATATGTATAATATCGGACGCTCCCACCTCTCCCTCTACGAACTCAATATCACTCCCATCTCCGCCGATGATCCCGCTATAATCCCGCCGGATATGGCTTTCGCCAACTTCCCCAATCCGTTCAACACCGAAACCACCTTCGCTATCAATCTTCCGGATATAGAAGACGATGCCGTAATCGAACTCTATAATATCAAAGGACAATTGATCCGTAAGCTGGAAGTTCCACCATCGGAAGATTCTGTAACACATATCACCTGGGATGGCAGAGATAGTAAAGGCAGAGTGGTAGCTTCGGGGATATATCTGGCGAAACTGAGAAATGGTAGTGAGACACAGACACATCGGGTGGTGCTGTTGAAGTAAGATGATAGAAGGAGGAGAGTGGAGGGTGGAAGAAGAAGCAAGCCCCCTTCACCTTACAGGCTACGGAGGACAAGGGAGAGGTTTAGAAACAAGGTATTGGCAGGAATTTATAGGAATTTGTTGGAAGATAAGATTTTTCTTGACAGGTAGATAAGTGTTTTAGAAAATTAATGCTATAATTTCGCAAGGAAAAATGTCAATATCGTAGCTAAGGAGCGTGAGGTAAAGGGTAGTTTTTAGGATCGTAAGGAGGCATGATGATCCTGAGATTTGCTCACAAACTTTTTGTTTTGCAAAGAGAATTAGCGTCAGATTCGCTATCTCTATGTAAAACAATATTTTACCCCCCCCCCCCCTCTCTCTGTCCTTAGAAATATGTCCTTTAAATAGAAAGGCTGTCAGATATGAAACAATTATCATCAAAGCAAGTTTCCTCCGAAGACTCTATTTCTGCTGTCGCAACAAATACATCCGGCTCTTTCTCCCTACGTAATGCTCCGGCGCGGGGAGAGGTGGAGTACTATCTTTTCCAAATCTAATAAAATGGATGAGATAGGGAGCACAAATAAAAATAACTGGAGGAAAAGAAAATGAAAAAGATAATAATAATCACGGTCCTGATGATATTTTTTGCTATCGGAATGTTGTGGGCAGAAGTAACAATAAAGTATACTGGTGAAGTACATGAAGATGCTCATTCAGGTGAATACTTTTTTTGGGAAATAAGACCAGACGAAGAAAATGAGTTATTGTTTATTTTAGTACCCGGAGAGAGAGAGACTGAGACTAGAATTGCTGAAAGCCTTGAACCTGGTACAGAGATTAAAATGAAAAGTACACATCAGAGTATTTTAATTTTAGATAAATACGATAGTTATACAGTTGGAGAAGTTCATCCATCTACTATTGAGCTTGATATTTATTGGCCGTCTAATCAACATGGTGGTGGTACTACTCCTCAAATACCATAATGAAATAATAAATATAAGGAGCAGCATCAGTGCTGCTCCTTAATTGAAAAAACTAAAAAGAAGGAGTTTAATATGAAAAATATTATTATATTAATTCTAACTATAATAGTACTTCCTGTGTTAGCTACAGAAGCTTCGTTAGAGCTTATCGATCACTACGGTTATTCTCAGTCTTATTTTTCAAGTCATGATCACATAATAATCGATGAGCCATATTTGTACACAATAACCAGATGTTCTATGCAGATATTCGAAATCCAGGAAAATGGGACATTGGAATGTTTATCAATCTTACCTTTCAAGGTGCCAAATTCATTTGTGAAACACGGGGATTATTTATATATCATCACATTTGGACCTAGTTACCCCGAATTTGATTTTGTCACCGAACCAAGTACTATATATCAAGTAAATGTATCTAATCCTTCAACTCCGATAATCGAAAATGCAATTCAACTTAGTTACTCTGAATCAACTGGTGTTGGCGGTTATAAAATCGGAAATTATCTACAAGTCTATAATGTTCTGGAAGGAAGTGAGCTATATACCTTACCGGATTTGGAATATGTTGCCACACTTCCTCAGTCGCCGCTACCACCTTACTACCTGACACTACACGAATTAACCGATGAAATTGCGATACATATTAGTATGCCAAACAACACATTATATTTTTATGAATTTTCCGATATAAACAATATTCAATACCTCAATGAGATAGATATGTCCGATATTCATAACCCGACAACATCTTCCATTACCTATTTTACCAGATATTCAGAAGATGTTGTTATGGTAAATAACCAATTTGCTATCTCATTTTGGGATATAACCGATCCGGTAGATTGGCAATATATAACACATTATGAATTTGATTTTCCGCTTTCTGTCAATTATAGAAAATATAGTTATATAGACGATCATTTATTGATCTTAATGAAGCAAAATGGATTAGAATTATTGGATATTAGTGATATTTATAATCCACAAGTTCTTGACCATATTAACATATATGTGCCAGTTCCCAGACAACCCACAGTACATGAAGATATTATCTATGCTACCTTAACCGACTATATCCATGTTTTTGAATTGAATAGGGATGAAATGCAAATCGAATTTAGAGAAATACATTTTGACTACCCAACTACCTTAGCCAGTACCAGTAAGTTTTATGATCATTATCTTGTAATAAATTCTGATTGGTATTATACTACCTTTGGAAGTGCCGGCGTCTATTTTTATGATATACAGGATCCTCATAATCCTCAAATTATTTATAACGAATTATATGAAAATGAATATTATCATATAAACATAAAGCATGATTTACTAATACTATCTGTGATGGCAGAATCATTGGTCGAGATTTATGATATATCAAACTTGCCGGAAGTAGAACTTTTAGCCGAAATATCTACAGAACCGATTGTTCATAGTAAGATTCGTATAGATGAATATGAAGATGACACGATTTATATTTACAGGCATTACCCAAATTCGATATTAAGAAAATATGATATCAGTGATCCTCGAAATCCCGAATTGCTATTCGAATTCGAACATCCGGTCGGATATACGATTTTGATACATAATGGTTATGGTTATTTGTATGAACGAAATGAACCACAAAACACTCAAAACCTCTATATAATAGATGGTTTGTTCGAGAATGATCCTTCTATTGCAAATTCTCATATGAATTTTGTTAATCATGCACATGCATCTCCAACGATAGTAAATGATTATCTCTTTCATAGAGATTATAATACAATAATAGATAATTTTTATTCATTAGAAAATCCTACTGAACCAACAGTACAGTTTTCGATTCAGACAGGTTTAAGTATTACTCCTTATACCGTTGATTATTATGATGGAATTTTGTTTATAACTACATCAGCTGTCCGCCCGATACAATTGCTTTATGATATTGGAGATTCTCCAAACGGAATAATTGATAGTTTCATATTTGGACATGAGACCTTACATGGAACAAATAATATGCATTTTCTCGAAACCGGACCAGAAGTTTATGCTTTCAGTGTTAATAGAGACCACCTCTCCCTCTACGAACTTAATATCACTCCCATCTCCGCCGATGAGCCCGCTATCTTACCACCGGAGGTAACTTTCGCTAACTTCCCCAATCCGTTCAATACTGAGACCACCTTCGCTATTAATCTGCCCCAGATAGACGAAGATGCCGTCATCGAACTCTACAACATCAAAGGACAGTTAGTGCGAAAATTGGAAGTGTCACCATCGGAAGATTCTGTAACTCATATCACCTGGGATGGCAGAGATAATCGTGGCAGAGTGGTAGCTTCGGGGATATATCTGGCGAAGCTGAGAAATGGTAGTGAGACACAGACACATCGGGTGGTTCTGTTGAAGTAAGGTGATAGACGGTGGAAGGTAGTAGATAGGAGGTTAGGAGGTTAGGAGGATAGGAAGATAGGAAGATTGGAATACAGTAAGCAGTAGGCAGTAAGCAGATTGGAGAAGGTGAGAATGTAAGTAAATGAACAATGTATAATGAATAATGCAATATGCAGTTTAGAGTGATAGTTTAGAGATCAACGGTCATAAGCTTGTCACACTGAGTAGCTTCGGCGAAGCCGGAGCGTATCGAAGTGTGAACTTAGTAAATGCAGGTTTTCGTTTTGGTCATTGTAGTTTGGGATTTGAGATTTATTTGCCTGCCCAGTGAAATTTCGTCAGAAATATTTCACTGGGGGGTATTTGGTGCTTGGAATTTGGGATTTCTTTGCCTGCCCTGCCTGCCATGTGGAGCCTATCTGTTCCACTGCAGTCAAATCTTTTTCTTGACTGGAAACAAGCAGATACGAAATAAATATCAATATGGATCCGTTAAAGAATAGTGTACAGTATTTGAAAGGAGTGGGTGAGTTTCGAGCTCGCCTTCTCAAAAAACTCGATATTCAAACGATCGAGGATCTGCTCTTTCATTTCCCGCGTGATTATATCAATCGCCATGCTTGCCAATCTATTCGAGACCTCAGAGTAGGAGAACGCTGTTCACTGATAGGCGAGATCCATTCCGTACATAAACGGATGGATAAACAGGGTAGAAAACAGTTACATCTCATCATCACCGACGGGAAAGCTTTTATCGATTGTGTTTGGTTTCGGTTTAGTGCTTGGTTTTTGGCTCAGTTCAAAGAAGGTGAGACGATTTGGTTGAGTGGTGTGGTGACAGAATTTATGGGTAAAATGCAGTTAGTGCACCCGGATTTTGAGATATTGACTAATCCAAATAAAAGCAGTTATTGGTTGGATAAAACCTTTTTGCCGGTTTATCCTCTCACCGAAAAGATCGGCATGAATCTAATGCGGGACTTGGTGTATAATGCCTACCGTTTGTATGGTAAATATCTGGAGGAAACGCTACCTGATTATCTTCTGCAAAAGTATAAATTTCCCTCCCGGCAGGATGCGGTTCATGATATTCATTTTTCTGCCCATCCTCAGGCTATTCAAACTGCAAAAAAGAGATTTATCTTCGAAGAGCTGTTTTATCATCAATTGATGTTGGCTCGTACTAAGAAAAGACATCATATCGAAAAAGAGGGCAACAAATTTAGTCTGAAAAAGACATACTCTACCGCTTTGAAAGAATCTCTACCATTCGCTCTTACGGGTGCTCAGAAGAGAGTGATCCGAGAGATAGTAACCGATATGACCGCCAAGAGACAGATGAATAGATTGCTTCAAGGTGATGTTGGCTCAGGTAAGACGATCGTTACCGTCTTTGCTATGTTGATCGCTATCGAAAACGGATTTCAAGCTGTGATGATGGCTCCCACAGAGATTCTGGCAGAGCAACACTTCAAAAATGTCTCCTCCCTTTTAAAAAATCAACCGGAGCTCAGCATCGTATTGATCACCGGCGGTGAGAACAAGGCAAAAAAAACAGCTAAAGAAACAATAGCGGAAGGGAAGATAAATATCATCATAGGTACACACGCACTTATCCAAAAAGATATGCGCTATCATAATGTCGGTTTCGTTGCCATAGATGAGCAGCATCGTTTTGGAGTAAAGCAGCGTGCTTTCCTTTCACAATCGGGTAAGCATCCGGACATATTGCACCTTTCTGCCACTCCTATCCCCCGTTCCCTTGCTCTTACGGTGTATGGTGATCTTGATGTAAGTGTGATAGATGAGCTGCCACCGAACAGAAAACCGGTGAGAACTAAATGGATCGGTGCAGGTAAACGAGAGGATTTGTACAAAAAACTGCGGGGAAATATTGCCAAAGGTAGGCAGGTATATATCGTCTGTCCGTTGGTAGAGGAATCTGAAAAAAGTGATCTCCTGGCAGCCCAATCTCTGTTTAAAACACTCAGCACTGAAATCTATAAGGATCATCATTGCGCTCTATTACACGGAAAGATGAAGCAGAAAGATAAAGATGCTATTATGCGGGATTTTAACGACAATCGTATATCTGTATTGATAGCCACCACAGTTATCGAAGTTGGCATAGATGTACCCAATGCTTCCATAATGGTGATAGAGCATGCTGAAAGATTCGGATTGAGTCAGCTACATCAACTGCGCGGACGGGTAGGTAGAGGTGCAGCACAGTCTTATTGTTATCTTATTGCCTATCCACCCATGAGCAAAGAGGCAAAAGAACGGCTGAATATCATGATAGAGACCAATGACGGCTTCAAGATAGCAGAGAAAGATATGGATTTGCGCGGACCGGGAAATTTCTTCGGTACCGAGCAAAGTGGTTTCCCACTCTTCAAGTTAGCCAATATCGTGCGTGATCAACAGATTCTTACTGAGGCGAGATACTGGGCTTTTTCTATCATAGACGAAGATTTTGAGCTGGAGAAAGACAAGAACAAGGCTTTACATCAGACTTTTTTTACTCGTTACCATTCTCAGGAAAAGCTGTTCGATTACTGATCGATCACTTCCGAAACAGAAATTATTTCAAAAAAACAAATAAAACCACTTGACAGATGTCAAGCCGTTTCGAATAAGATTCTCCAAACCTTTTTGGGGGCTATATGTGGTTTAGAAATATATCGGAAATGTTTAACAACGATATTGCCATTGATCTTGGCACGGCAAATACGTTGGTATATAGAAAGGGCTTCGGAATAGTTATTGATGAACCCTCAGTAGTAGCTATCTCGAGCGACAAAAAGCGGATAATAGCCATCGGCGAATCTGCCAAGGAGATGCTGGGTAAGAATCCGCAAGAAGTAATAATTATCAAGCCATTACAAGACGGCGTAATAGCTGATTTTCAGGTTACTGAATTGATGTTGAGAAACTTGATATTACGAGCACAGAAGCGGCGGCTTCTGATTAAACCGCGTGTGCTTGTCTGTGTGCCATCCGGTATCACTGAAGTAGAGAAACGTGCTGTGCGCGATAGTGCTCTTCATGCCGGGTCACGGGAAGTATTTTTGGTATCCGAACCTGTTGCTGCAGCCATCGGTGCGAATCTACCGATCCATAAGCCGCAGGGAAACCTGATCATGGATATAGGTGGCGGTACTACAGAAATCGCAATTATCTCCCTCTCTCATATCGTGGTACATACTTCTATCCGTGTCGGTGGTGATAAGATGGATAATGCAATCGTAAACTATCTTCGTAAGAAGAACAACATCTACGTCGGCATCCAAACTGCCGAGCGGATAAAGATAAAGATAGGATCTGCTTTCCCATTGGAAAAAGAGATCAAAATGGAAGTAAGAGGTAGGGATATTATCACCGGTTATCCAATCACTGTCGAAGTTAGCTCCGAGGATATCCGCGAAGCTCTGGCAGAAACGGTCAACCTAATGATCGATGCAGTCAAACGGCTATTTGAAAAAACAGCTCCGGAATTGGCAGCTGATATAGCCGAGCGTGGCATCATACTTACTGGCGGAGGTTCACAACTGAAAGGGCTGGACAGGAAGATCCAAGAGACTGTCGATCTGCCGGCACACCTGATCTCCGACCCTCTTACATGTGTGCTCAAAGGAAGCGGAATGGTCTTGGATAATCTGGAAACTTTCAAAGATGTATTGATCAAAGACATTAATGATTGATGGTGAGAAATAATCTTCTACTCATAATCTATCTGTTATTAGCTTTGATATTGTTGTGGGGGAATGAATCGCAGAGAATCACAAAAGCGAATTTTTTGGCAAATTCTCTCTATCTGCCGTTTGCCAGTTCTATTCATTCTATAGAAGAAATGATGAGCGTTCGCGCCAGAAATCAGGAGCTTGAACAACTTTTGGCTCATAAGACGATCCAAGTAACCGAACTACAGGAAAAAATCCGCGATATCAATGCTACTATCACTTTCGAGTCCGAAGAAACAAATAATTTTGTCATCGCCGATATTATCGGCTACACAGGTATGTTGGATGAACTACAATTCATTCTAAACAAAGGCAGCATAGATAAACTGCAAAGAGACTACCCCGTTATCACCCCGGAGGGTGTGGTTGGCAAAATAATTTCCGTCTCACCAAACTATTCCATCCTGCTACCTTATAGCAACTCTTCTTTCAAATTAAGCGTCATGTCTCAACAATCTGAATTACAAGGTTTATTAGAATCCGATTTCGATGGGAATTTGTATATAAGTTTGATCCGAGTAGGAGCAGAGATCAGTTTGGGAGATACCATCATCACCTCTCCTATCTCTTCTGTTTTCCCAAAAGGTTACAAAGTAGGCGTGGTTACACAATTGATAGAATCACCCGATAGAGTAAATATGAAAGCAAAAATTGAACCCTTTGTGGATCTGGGAGCTCTAAACAAAGTTATCGTGTTGCAACACGAAGAAGATAGAGGTTATCAAGATGAATTCGACCATATCATACGATAATAAATCTTATTTGCGCATTCCTATAAAAACACACATCCTCACATCAGATGATGATATGGTGAAAGTAGTCCAAAAATACACAAAAGATATTTTACAACCCCGAGATTATATCGTAATCAGCGAAAGTCCACTTGCAATTACACAAGGTAGAGCTATAGCACAAGAGCAAATCAAGGTAGGTTTGCTTGCCAAAATACTGTGGCGTTTTGTAGCCAAAGTTCCTTACGGCATCGGATTGCGTGAGCCGACCAGTATGCAGTGTGCAATAGATGAGGTCGGTCATCTGCGCATCTTGCTGGCAGCGCTCGGTGGTGGTTGGGGAAAAATAGTCGGTAAAAAGGGATGGTTTTATCGCATAGCCGGTAAACAGGCGGCTCTAATAGATGCAGCCAACACCTCCCCTGTACCTCCCTATAACAGATGTGTTATCAAAGGTCCGAAAGATCCCGACAAAATAGCTCAGCAGATTTGTGATGTCTGTGGTTGCGAAACCGTTATCATGGATATAAACGATATCGGTGGCAGTTGGGTTATCGGCAGAAGTATCTCGGTTGATCCGCATTTGCTGGAAGCGGTGATGAAAGACAATCCCCAAGGTCAGGCTGATGAGCTTACTCCGATTTGTATTGTGAGGGAAAGTGATGCTTAGAACGATCAAATTCATCTTCTTCGCCATCGTTTTGATCTATATTCAGATCTTGCTAATGCCCCATCTAGCTATTGCATCGGCAATCCCCAACATTATCATCGGTTTCGTCATCTTTCTTGCCTTATACAGCAATATTAACCTTGCCCTCACGATCAGTTTCTTTACCGGTCTCGCTTATGATCTGATGTATCCCTCCACTCTCGGTTTGAATACCATGCTATTTCTGCTTATTTGCCTTATAGTTTCCAAAACGCATCAAAGTATAAATAAAGAACGGATTGTTGCCGTCTTGTTCAGTTTGTTCATTATTAATATCATCTATTGGCTTATAATTGTAATATTCAGAGCGATGGATATGGGTGTATTAGCATCTTTGTTCTCCGGTTTGCTCTGGGCTGCTGTTTACAACACGATCATCACACTTATAGTAATCTATTTCTTCGTTTTGCTGGAAAAAGTCAGAATTTATGTTGGAAACTAACAATAATTTCCCCCGTTATTACATTTATATAACAGCAGGCTTGTTTGCTCTATTGTTGGTTTATCTATTTAACCTCCAGATTCTCAACTCGGAGAGATTCAAAGGCATTTCTGAGAAAAACTATGTCCGCCTGAGAAATATCGCACCGATCCGCGGTGAACTCTACGATCGAGAGTTTCAGCCGATAGTGCTAAACCGCTCATCCTATAATCTTTATATCACCCCCGCCAGTATAGAAAACAAAGATAATCTTGTCTCATTCTTATCTGCAAATTTCAAGATCAGTTTAGATGAATTTAAAGATTTTTTGTACAAAAACAGATTTCGTCATCATCATGAGCTGATCTTAGCACAAAATATAGGTTTTGAGACTGTTATTAAAACTTCCGAGCATCTGAATTATTTCCCCTCACTTACCTTCAAATCGGAAACTATCCGGGAATATCAATATCCAAACCATTTTACCGGCTATGTAGGCAGAATTAATGACCAAGAATACGCCAGGCTATCAGATAGCGGATACACGATAAATTCGGTGATCGGCAAATCTGGATTAGAGCGTCAGTACGAGCAGCTCTTGCGAGGAGAAAATGGATATGAGATTATGCAGGTAGATGCACGCGGACGTAGCTTAAATCTATTCAAGCACAATCTCTATAAACCTGCCGAGCATGGTAAGACTTTAGTCCTGAGCATAGATAACCGTCTGCAAAACTATATTACGTCTATTCTCCCTGAGGAACATAATTCCGCAGTCGTTGTGATGGATGTATCTACCGGTGGGATATTGGCTTATGTTAGCCAGCCGGAATATGACTTGAATATGTTTTCGGTACGTATCTCATCTTTGGACTGGGAAAGCCTTATGACTGATCAGCGCCGACCAATGTTAGACAGGGTTATCCATGCCACTTATCCACCAGCCTCGGTTTATAAACCGATCATCGCCTCTATAGGTTGGGACGAAGGGTTGTTGGATCTGGAGACCGAGTTTGCCGAATGTACCGGCGGTATGCAGATAGGTGATCGCTTCTTTAACTGCTGGTATGAAGATGGACATGGCAAACTCAGTCTTATAGATGCAATGAAACATTCCTGCGATGTGTATTTTTATGATCTTTCCCTATTGCTCTCTCTTGAAGTTCTGGAGCAGAAAACTAAGGAGAATCATTTTACCGTTCATACCGGCATAGATATTCCCGGTGAAAGACGTGGATTTTTCCCCAATCGTCGCTGGTATATTGAGAATTATGGCAGAAATATCAGTATTACCGGACAGAAAGTGAATTTATCCATCGGTCAGGGGGAAATGCTGATAACTCCGTTACAAGTTTGTGCTTATTACAACGCCATTGCCAATAATGGCAATTGGATCAAACCACATTTGTTGGATAGGATAGTAGATAAAGATATAGTACGTGTAGTAGATCCGGAGATAGAGCCTCTTCCATATGCAAAGGAAAATATCGAGGCTATTCAACATTCATTGTATGCTACCGTGAATGAAAGATACGGCACCGGAATGGCTGCTCGTTACCCTGGTGTGGATGTGTATGGCAAGACCGGTTCGGCAGAGAATCACATGGGATCGGAGACTCATGCTTGGTTTGCCGGATACGCCAAATGGGATTCCGAACCGGAGATTGCTTTTGTAGTCTTTTTGGAAAATGCCGGAGGTGGCGGAAGCGTAGCAGCACCTATCGCCCGTCGCATTATCGGTTACTACAATGAGATAAGGGAGCAATGAGATGATCAGGTCACTACGAAATATCGATTGGAGCCTGTTTATACTGATGCTTCTCATCCTGATCTACGGGGTGGTCATCGTTTACACAGCTTCCACAACGAAAGTAGGTGATGAGATCTATACCAGCAACTATTTTATCAAACAGATAGCCTGGATTTTAATCTCATTGACTATTTTTATCTTAGTTATCAAATTACCGTATTCTATTATAGATTCGCTTATTTATCCTATCTATATCCTCTCTATCCTGATGCTGATCGCCGTATTATTTACTCCGGGAGTAAAAGGTTCTCATAGATGGCTCTCTTTCGGATTGTTCAACTTCCAACCTTCCGAATTGGCAAAGCTCGCTACAGTGCTGGTTCTGGCAAAAATCTTATCAAAAAGACATATAAACGACTGGCATATACTTAGCAGAACTTTTATCATCACGATTATTCCATTTTCTCTGATACTCATCCAACCCGATCTGGGTACTGCCGTAGCTGTAGTAGCGAGCGCATTTGTCATATTGTTAGCTTCCGATCTGCCAAAATTCTACTTGGTTCTACTACTCACACCTTTACTTAGTGTCGTTACTTCTGTTTCGCTCTTTCTGTTCATCCTGATGATGCTTTTGATTATCTTTGTACTCTATAAAATGAGAATATCCTATATTATTATGGGATTCACAGTGGTGATAAACACGTTCATTTTTGCCGTATCACCACTAATCTGGAATAGTCTGAAAACTTATCAACAGAATCGGATACTCTCTTTTATCGATCCTCTGCGAGATCCCTTGGGAGCCGGTTATCAGATCATTCAGTCCCGTATTGCTATCGGCTCGGGTGGAACTTTTGGCAAAGGTTTTCTGATGGGTACACAGAAAAATCTGGAGTTTTTGCCGGAACATCATACCGATTTTATCTTCTCAGTCGTAGGTGAAGAATTTGGCTTTATCGGCTCTTCCCTGCTCATCGTACTATTTTTCTTGTTGCTATATAGGATCATGCGAGTAATGAACAAATTGAAGCAGCCACAAACTTATCTTATCGTCGTCGGAATAGCGTCTTTTCTAACTTTTCAGATCTTCGTAAATATCGGCATGAACATGGGAATAGTGCCAACCACTGGTATCCCTCTACCTTTTATTAGCTATGGTGGTTCCAATTTGCTGATAAATATTGTCGCTATTGCTCTGATCCAGAAATTCATGAAAGAGCGAAGTGTTTTCGAGTAAAAATATCAAAAAAAAACAGTTCAGATGGAGGTTTTTTTATGAAGAAAAAGAAATATGTGTATGAACCGGAAAAATTCTCTATCCCGGTTACAAAGGCAGAACCGCTCAAGGCCATCCAGTTTATAATAGACGATTTTATCGATAAAGGGATAACCTTCTGCGTAGATGGCGAAGGAGACTCTTGGGAGATTTGGCGTCTGGAAGAAGAAAAGGATACCGACAAGATAAAAAAGGGTGGCTCTCCTCAAAATCCGAAATTGCTTTATGTTAAAGGTGAAAAAGTCACCGATTACACAGTGTCATCAAGTTAGTATAATTAAGGAGGGGAATAGCCCCTCCTGTTACATTTTTATTCAAATTTATGAATATTCTCTTCTACCCATTTTTCAGCTGAGAAGGCGGCAGTAGCGCCATCGGAAGCAGCGGTGACAACTTGGCGCAACACTTTGGCTCGGATATCTCCCGCTGCATATATCCCCGGGATATTGGTATGCATGGTCTCATCGGTGAGGATGAATCCCTGTGCATCTAATTCTACCCTGGATTCCACTAATCCATTATTCGGGATTATGCCGACATAGATAAATACTCCATCGACTGCCAGTGTAGTGTAATCCTGCTTTTCTCGATTATATAAATGCAATTTTTCCACTACCTTGTCGCCGGTTATACCCTGAACCACTGTACTTAATACAAATTCTATCTTTGGATTTTCTTGGGCACGTTCTTGCACTACTTTCACTGCCCGCAATTTATCTCTTCGATGGATTATATACACTTTTTTTGCGAATTTGGTAAGGAACAGAGCTTCCTCCAAAGCAGAATCTCCGCCACCAACGACTGCCACAACCTTATCTCTGTACAATGCACCATCGCAAGTAGCGCAATAAGAGACTCCACGACCGCTGAATCCTTCTTCGCCGGGAACGGCAAGTTTGCGCGGATGTGCACCTGTAGCTATAACTACCGATTTGGCACGATATTGCCCTTTCTCTGTCTCCACGATCTTGCACAATCCTTCCATCCCGATTGCTTTCACATTTTCCAAAGTGATCTGAGCAGAAAATTTCTCCGCTTGTTTCTTCATTTTTTCGATCAGCTCAAAGCCGGTGAGAGTCTCTTCGAAACCGGGATAATTCTCTACTTCGTTCGTAACCACAATCTGACCACCAAGCAAGGCTTTTTCGAACAGTATAGTCGAAAGCCCTCCTCTGGCAGCATAAATAGCTGCACTTAGCCCGGCAGGTCCTCCACCGATTATAGCGATATCATACTTCATATTCACCTCCCAAATCTATATTTTAAAATGTTCCGGCAGAAGCTCACTTAGCTTCTTTTCAACCATCTCATCATTATTTACAATCGTAATTTTCATTTCGGGGCTAAATTCAACCAATGTTTGTCGGCAGGCGCCACAAGGATAAAAGACTTTTTCGGAATCATTGTAAATAATTAAATGTTCAAATTCTCTATCCCCTTCGGAGATCGCCTTGAAGAGAGCAGTTCGCTCGGCGCAAATAGTTAGTCCATAAGATGAGTTTTCCACATTGCAGCCGGTATAGATATTTCCCGATTTTGCCACTAAGACAGCTCCTACTTTAAAACCGGAATAAGGCGCATACGCTCGGGAAGCAGCCTCTTTTGCCAGTTTTATCATATCTTCTACCATAACCATCTCCTCTGTTATATTAATAATGATACTTTTTGTTTTGCAAAATAGTATATGCCCGATACAGCTGTTCATACAAAAACAATCTTGTCATTTGATGAGTAAAAGTCATAGAAGATAGCCGCAACACCGAATCTGCTCGCTGTTTTATCCGCTCTGCTGTACCATACACTCCCCCGATAACAAAAGTGAGAGATCTTTGGTTGGAAATTTCTCGCAACCAATTGGCAAAACCTACCGAGGTGTATTCTTTACCGGATTCATCTAACAAGCAAATATGATCGCCTTTGGGCAGTTTCTTTTCCAGCGTTACTGCTTCTTTCTCTTTTACTATTTCTATCGTGTTGGTTTTGGTTAGCTTTACATCGGGAACTATAATCATATTTACTTCAGCATATGGTCTCAATCTTTTTTGATATTCTAAGATACCTTGGGAGATGAAACTCTGCTTCGTTTTCCCAACAGCGATGATCGTGATGCTCATTTAAGCGCTTATTATACCCAAAACAATAGAGAGCATTTTGGTTTCGGCATCATCTGCTCTGGAAGCGATGAGGATAGGTACCTGAGCTCCCATAATCACATGGGCTACTCTATAGTGACAATAATATGTGAGCGCTTTGCCAAAAATGTTGCCTGCTTCGATATTGGGTACTATCAGAATATCGGCATCACCTGCTACATCAGAAATAATCCCTTTCAGTTCGGCAGCATGTTTGGAAACCGCATTATCAAATGCAAGCGGTCCATCAATCGTACATCCGGTTATCTGCCCACGGGCATTCATCCTGGTGATCAAGGCAGCATCTACTGTGGAGGGGATCTTTTCGCTCACTTTTTCACTATGGGTAAGAAGAGCAACTTTTGGATTTGGATTGTCGAGTGAATGTGCCACAGAGACACAATTTTTGATGATAGATATCTTCTCTTTGATATCCGGTAGAGGGATAAATCCTCCATCTCCCATCAATACTAATTTTTCGGGAGTTTCATATACCAATACATCGCTCATGATACTACCGGTACGCAGTCCTTTCTCTTTGTCTAAAACCGCTTTCAACAAAGTGCCGGTATCACATTTACCTTTCAAAATCAGATCACCTTCACCTTGCTTTACCAAAGCTACAGATACCTTTGCTGCCTCTGCAAGGTCTTTTCCGGTATCCACTATCTGAAAATCTCCCCTGAGCTCGGGAGCGTTTTTATCCAAATATTCTGAGATATAAGCTTTATCGCCAACCAAAACGCAATTTGCCAATCCTTCTCGCTTCACTATCAAAGCGGCTTCCAAAGCAGTATCGGTGTGGGCTGCAGCTATCACTACATTTTTGTTCTCCATATTCTTTACCTTCTGGGTAAGTTCGTCAAAAGACTTCAACATCTTATCCTCCTACTTTTGATCTGTTTTTTATATTTTCTTTACACCTGAAATATGGTTTTTTGGTCAAGTCTTTTCTTTTTATGCAGCTCCTTTCCACACTGTACATAGTTGCTCCTAAAATCACAATATTCCAATACAAGTGCAAAATTGCTTGACATTATATAATAATCATATAATTATGCCTAAAAGTATTTTAAGGAGAAATATGGCTGTTAGTAAAAGATGGTATATATCGCTGACGAGCACTGATGCTCAGACTTTGCGCAGCTTTGCACTATCAAAAAAAGTCGGTATTGCCGTCATCAGTTTTCTATCTATTCTTATCTTGCTATTCATTGCTTCTTTGGTATTTGTACTAAAAAATCAGGCAGAGATCATCGAAGCCCAGCATGTGATGGAAGAGAATCAAATTCTCAAAGAGAAACTTTTGGCTATCTCCACAGAAATAGATTCCATCTTGGTAAGGATAAAGCTGATGGAAAGGTGGGAAGACGATATCCGGGCAGAGAAAAATCTGGAGGCTATAAACAAAGAGATCCGTGAGATGGGTATTGGTGGTTATCCGCCCATAGATACTACAAAGTTTTCATTAAGTGACGGCTTTAATCGTCATCTTTATGACACAATGACCAACTTGGCGCAATTGCAAGCTAAGGTGGAGTTCAACTATGAAACTCACAAAGATCTGCATGAAAAGGTAGAATTACGCGAGCTACTCTACCAAAACACCCCCTCTATCTACCCGACTTACGGTAGAATATCGGAAGGCTACGGATGGCGTACTCACCCGCTTACCAAACAAAGAAGTTTTCATCGTGGTCTGGATATTTCCAATGAGATCGGTACACCGGTTTATGCCACAGCCGATGGTGTAATCGCTGAAAGCGGCTATTTATCACTGTTTGGCAGACATATCACTATCTCTCATAAGTTCGGATATCAAACAAAATATGCCCATCTGAATAAACTATTCGTAGAGCCGGGCGATGAAGTGAAAAGAGGACAGATTATCGCTACTCTCGGTAATTCCGGTAGGACTACCGGTCCTCATCTTCACTACGAAGTTTGGCGTTATGGCAGGCATCGTAACCCTTATGAGTTTCTCAATAAATTCGAGAATGAGATCGTCTTGTCAGATTGATCGAAAAGAGAGTTGATATTATGAATGAAAATTTGAGTTTCGAACAGGCAATTAAGAGATTGGAAGAGATAGTCTATAAGCTGGAAACAGGCATTGAAGATCTGGAAAAAACAGTTGCACTGTATGAAGAAGGTAGCAAATTGGTAGATTATTGTAGCGAAAAATTGCATGCCGTAGAGAACAAAATAGAAACTTTATCGAAAGAGACTGCTAAAGAAAGTGATGAGGAATAAATGTCTTCTCAAAGATTATTTTTAAAAAGAGATATTCGTGAAAAACGTGAACTGGTCAATATAGAAATAGACAGATTTTTACCGAGAAAAGATGAATATCCCAAGCAGATCCACAAGGCTATACGGCACACTCTGTTTGCCGGCGGCAAACGTCTCAGACCCTATCTGCTTATCAATACTTACCAACTCTTTGCCGAGGATATAGAAAAAACATTGAGAATTGGTGCAGCCATCGAAATGTTGCACACATATACTTTGATCCACGATGACCTTCCCGAGATAGATAACGACGACTACCGACGTGGCAGGAAAGCTTGTCATATAGTTTATGGCGATGCCATTGCCCTACTTGCCGGAGATGCTCTGCTTACCAGCGCTTTCGAATCTATCTGTGCTACGGATTTAGAAGATAAACTAAAGCTTCAAATGATTCGCGAACTGGCTATTGAAGCCGGTCACAAAGGCTTGATCGCCGGACAGATGGAAGATATCAAAAACGAAGGTAAAGAGATATCGGAAAAGACGCTCAAATACATTCATAATAATAAAACCGCCCGGCTGATTAATCTATGCATCAGATTCGGTTGTTATCTGGCAAATGTGCCCGAAGCTGATAGGAAGCGGATGCACAACTTTGGAGAGAAGATCGGTCTGGCTTTTCAGATCGTTGATGATATACTTGATATCGAAGGAAATGAAAAGACTCTGGGAAAAAGTATCGGCAAAGATTCTAAAATGAACAAAGCTACTTTCCCAGCTATCTATGGCTTGGAAAAATCGAAGCAAATGGCGGAAAAACTGATAGAGGAAGCAAAAGCTCTTTTGAAACCTTATGGTGAAAAAGCTGAGTCTTTGCGACTACTATCCGATTTTATCCTTACTCGTAGATTTTAACAATACATAATGATCTCTCTTAAAATCAAGAAATTGGCTCCGAACGCCCAAGTTCCTAAACGGATGACATCTCACTCTGCCGGTTATGATCTCTTTTCTGCCAACAAAGAGAAGCTGATCTGCAAAGTAGGTGAAAGTGTGATCGTGCCAACTGGGATAGCTATCCATCTACCGGATGGATTTGAAGCACAGATACGCCCACGCAGCGGATTAGCCGCCCGAAATCGAGTAACTGTGCTAAACTCGCCGGGAACTATCGACCCGGACTATCGTGGTGAGATCAAAGTAATTCTCATTAACCATGGGAAAGAGGATTTTGTCATCGAACCACATAAACGTATTGCACAGATGCTTATCCATAAATTCGAAGCAATCGAATTCATCGAAACCGATGTGTTGGAAAGTACCCAAAGAAATGATGGGGGATTCGGACATACAGACTCATGAGAAGATGAGCGAACTCAAATCTGTCCTGCTCCCATTTGGGAAAACTATCTACCAATCTTCCAGTTCCATATCTTCCGATACTGCCTTCTTGATTGATACTATCCTATCAAATCATGAAAATGGAAATTTCGGAGTTTTGGAATTGGGTAGCGGAAACGGGATAGTTAGTATTATGTTGGCTCATTATAGGCCAAGATGGAATTGTGTCGGTATAGAAATCCAAAAACACTTGGTAAAACTTGCCCGCCAGAATTCTGCACTTGCAGAAGTGAAAGCCGAATTTCACCACGCCGACATCAAAACATTTGCACCTGAAGATAAATCATATAATCTGGTGGTCTCCAATCCACCCTACTTTCCTGTCTGTTCGGGGAGAACATCGCCCGATAAGGAGCGTGCTCTGGCTCATCATGAGATTATGTGCAGCATGAAAGATGTGCTTGCCACCACCTCAAAAGCGTTATCTGATTCAGGCATTGCCTACCTTTTGTATCCATCAACCAGAAGTAGTGATTTTGTCCAAAACATAAAAAAGGTTGACCTAATTATCACAGAACAAATTATTTCCAATAAAATAAAAAAAGGGTTAGTGATATTTAAGTTGAAAAAGGAGAATAAAGTATGATAGAGTTCGAAAACTTCCGGCTTGAAGCGGACAAAGAGCCGCTGCTAAGCTTGCCCAATACCAGATTCGACACTGGGAAAAAGATATTGGTATGGGGCAATAATGGAATTGGGAAAACTCTATTGCTAAAAACGCTTCATGGTGACTATAATCAATATGCAGGAACTATCCACTTCACCACTCCTTCCTCTATCCTCAAACCGAAAAAGAAAAAACAACGTCAATCTATCTATATGGAACTGATTCCGAGTTTGTTAGATAATGAATCCGTTTGGAAAAATCTCACTCTTCCCTTTCCCAAACTAACTCCATATCAAAAACATAAGTTGCAGGAAATGTGCCAAAATGTAGGCATTCACGACAAGATATCTCAAAAAATATATAAGCTTCCCTTTTCTGCCAAAAAATTCGTCGAGCTGATCCGAACTACTGTGCAGGCTCCCCAGCTCATCTGCATCGACGATTTTGATTGCTATTTCGATGAAATTCACTACATGCAGGCGGTTGAGATACTCAGATTTGCGACAAACAGCGGTTCTACTGTCTTAGCCACTTCCAAATCCAAACTGAACGGTTTCGATGAAGTTTATCGGATACATAATAAAGAAATGGAATTATTATGAAACGAGGAATTTTCACGCAAATTATTGTGCTCACCTTGTTAGTAGCAGTCTGGTCAGCATTGCATGTGGCGGATCAAATTCTCGAAAACAGGATAGATGAGATAATCTCTGATCGCCCGATTTTTCTCTTCTCTTGGGATGAAGATTTGCTCAGAGATGAGCAGCGACAGTTTGAACAGCTCCACTTTGTCTCGGAAGCGGTATTCAAACAAGACAGTGATGTTTTGGCTGAGCTGGTCAGAACTTACGATCTGGAAGGAGTGGAATCCGTCGTATCAAACGGTGCTCTCCCTCATCTTATCCAACTCAGAATAGAGGGCAGTTTACTAAATGAAGAGAATTTCAATACACTCGATTTTCTAATCGGCGAACTATCCGACACCGATATCTCTACTTTATATAACTCCAATTACTATCGTCGTTACATAAACAGAAAGGATCTATTGGATAACTCTTACTTTCTGGCGAATGCGCTTTTGGGATTGTTGCTGCTGATTGTAGCCATATTCATGCGTATTCACTATGAGCATCGTTCCAAAGATTTTTGGCGTGTATATTCCCGTGCCGGTGGATTTCATCGGAGTTGGGGCAGACAATTTGTATTAGATTCGGCTATTCTTTGTATCATCCCTGTCGGTTTGGTTAGCGCTATCTACTATCTAAGCAAGTATTATTATATTTGGGATCAATCTATAGATCATCGCTATTTCATTGGAAAATTCTTGACGCTTTTGTTAGCTATTTTACTTTCCAGATTATTTTTGAGGAGAGGATCGATATGAAAAAAAACATACCGAATATACTGACGATGTTCCGCATTCTACTAGTTCCGGTATTTTTGGTGCTGATATTCTTCACCACTACTCCTCAAGGTGCTCTCTGGGCTACTATCGTCTTCATCGTAGCTGCTATCACAGACTATTTTGATGGGCTTTTGGCAAGACGCTTCCAAGTAATTTCCGACTTTGGTAAAATTATGGATCCACTGGCAGATAAAATCTTGGTACTCACCGCGCTACTCGCTTTTGCAACAAAGATAGGTTATATCAGCATCGTTATCTTCATTATCATAGCTTTCAGAGAAATTGCCGTCTCTATCTTGCGAGAATACTTCAAAAAGAGGAGAATCTACATAGCTGCCAATATCTATGGTAAACTAAAAACTTTAACGCAGATCATCGGCTTGATCTTTACCCTCTTGTTTTATACTTATACCAAATTTTATGAATATGATCCGGGGATCATCTCGGTAATAAACATCTATTTCTGGGTTGTAGCTCTCCTGACAATCCTCTCCGGTGTGAATTATTTTTCGATTTTTCTAAAAAAACAGTAGTATATATAATATGAAAAAAATAATAGCGCTAATATTCGTAATCGGATTACTCGCTGCATGTGGCGATGTTCAGCTTAGTGAGAGAGCTGACGGGCGAGATATGCGCAAACCGATGTCTTGGGGTCAACCGCGAGTAATATATGTGTTCGCTGATGATAATGTGTGGAAACATGCCTATCCCTATTTGAAACAAAATTTGGCACGCTACCGCTTCACTACTGAAAACGAATCCTATTTCGAAGTGCGCAGAGCTTCATCAAATGCTATAGAAGAATTCTATAAATTCAATAATTTGATTTTTTTCGCTCATTATGATTCTGATGAGCAGATCTCGGCTCATGTAAAGAATATTCTGGGTGAAAGTGCTCGTAATGAAGTAGAGCAAAACAATATGGCAATTTATCCGGTAGATAACCTTTGGGCAAATGACCAATTGGTGCTCTTTTTGTTGGCAGACAACGAAGAGACTCTTTTGCGACTGAATATATTGCAAGCGGATGTGATCTTTGACCATTTTTATGATAAGCTCTTCCAAAGGATAGCGCGCAAAGTATATCGTGATGCCAATTATTCCCCTGGTGCATTTGCTCATCTTCCTTGGATGGCTGATATACCACAGTATTATGTGGTTTACGCTGAAGATAGGGAAAATAACTTCATCTCTTATCTGGCAAGAAGGCGGGAGCAACCGGATCGCTATTTTGCAGTCTATTATGAAAATATGGAAACCGACGAAGTTGACAGGAATTGGTTAAAGGAAACCCGTGCCCGACTGGCTTGGGATTATTATGATGAAGACGAGTTTAGAGATGAAGATGTAAGCTCGCGATTTTATTCTATTGCCGGTTATGATGGTTTCAGACTTTCCGGCAGATGGCAGAATCAGAAATACATGGTCGGTGGTGCTTTCCAGAGTTTCGCTTTTTATGATGAAGATAGCCAATTGGCAATTTTGATAGATAATAGTGTTTATTATCCACAGGGTGAGAAATTGGATGCTCTATTGGAGCTTGAAGTTATCAGCAGAACATTTGAAATAAAAAAACAAGAGGGAGGTTTTTAATGAAAAAGATCAGCTTATGTTTGGTGCTATTGTGTCTGGTCGGTGTTTTATCTGCCTATGAGATGAATACTCTGATCGAATCGCCGACTGCAGGCATATTGCAGCGTGGTGAAGCCGAGATCACTACCAAATTGTTCAGAAACAATGGCGTGATGCTGGGAACCAGGGTCGGCTTGTTCCCCCGATTTATGTTCGGTGTATCCTTTGGTGGTGAGCAATTAGTCGGAAATCTGAAGCCGGAATGGCAGGACAAAGTGGAATTCAATGCCAAATTTCGTCTGCTCGATGAATCTGCCCAATATCCCGCAGTAGCCGTGGGATACGATTCTCAAGGGCATGGCGTATTCCATGAAAGTGTGGATCGATATGATATCAAATCGCGCGGTTTTTATCTGGTCGCCAGTAAAAACTACTTCTTTTTGGGAAATCTCGGAGTGCATGCAGGAACAAATTTCAGCTTAGAAACCGGTGATGAAGACAAGACTCCCAACCTGTTTGCCGGAGTGGATAAAACCGTCGGCGATGTGGTTGTAGTGATGGCTGAATACGATTTCGCTTTCAATGATCGTGCAGATTGGTTGAAACAAACTGCTGATGAACATATCGAGAATTTGAAGCGTGGTTTTCTGAATGCAGGTATCGCTGTTTACTTTACCGAATACCTTTCCGTAAAGTTATCCTTTTATGACCTGCTACAGAAGAGATCCGATACACATGGCAGCGATAGAACCCTTACTATAATATACAACATGACATTTTAAAAAAAGGAGATAATGAAACGAACAGCACTCTTACTACTCAGCTTGCTTTTGCTCGGTGGCTGTGCCACTATTTCTGAGAGCAGCAAAGAGCGGGAGCCTCTCGATCAGCGAGAACTAAACCTGTCGCTGATGTATTATTCGATGGCTCAAACTGCTATGCAGATAGAAGATTATACCACTGCCATTCAGTATCTTAGAATGGCAGAAAAACACAATCCGCGCAATATTCTTATCAAAGAAAAGCTAATCGAACTGCTCTCTTATTTGGCTATTACAAACGAAGATTTAAACCACCAGATCATCAGCTTGGGTGAACAGTATTGGGAAGATGATAGCTATAATAGTGCAATTTTGTTCTTTATTGCCCAAGCCTATAATCGGATCGGAAATATCGAGCGAGCTGAATTTTTCTATCGGGAAGCTTTGGAATATGATCCTACTATGGAACATTACTACGCCTTTTTTCTCTTCCAAAAAGAGCAAAATTTGCCCACCGAATTTGAACTATTGCAAAAAGCCTTGGACTTGGAGTGGGAAAGAAGAACACTGGTAATACGAAGTATAGAATTACTTGCCGATCATGACCCTAAAGCTGCTATAAGTTATTTCGAAAGAGCGTACAACAAATGGTATGATGAATATATCTTACAACGATTGCTGCGCCTTTATGACTCACTGGGCGAAAAGGACAAGATAATCCAGCTATTGGAAGAACGGCTCCACTCTCAGCATTC
Organism: uncultured Candidatus Cloacimonadota bacterium; assembly: GCA_964433675.1. Lineage (GTDB taxonomy): Bacteria > Cloacimonadota > Cloacimonadia > Cloacimonadales > TCS61 > CAYSSJ01. The sequence continues at coordinate 101,789 of CAYSSJ010000004.1, read as the reverse complement.
TATGCGCGATCAATTCAAAGTCTTTCTTCTCGGGCAGTACTATTTTGACAATCAATTCGACAAAATATTGGATAATAGAGAGTTGTGCTTGCAGTTGAACAATACCGACGCACTCCGCTTTCTCTTTTTCTCCGCTTTGCGAAAAGAAAGATATGCTGTCGTTATCGAAGCTGGTGACGCTATCTTGCAAAATGATGATCTGCCCAAAGACCTACTGCCGAATTTCTATAGCTATCTCGGAGAAGCATATTTTAGAGAAGCTGACATTGAGAATGCTGCGAAATATTTTCTCCTCTCAGATTCGATCCAATCTCTGTTGCCACTTTTCAATCAATTTGCCCAATCTGATGACCAGACAATAGAAGATAAATTATTACAGACCTTGCAGAAGTTGGAAAGTACCGATTCGGATCTAACTAATTTTATCTGTGCTTATACCTATGATCTTTTGGATATGAACGAAGAAGTACGCCGTTTTTTAGACAATGTTTCTCTCGAATTTCTCAGAGAAAATCAACTTTTACAGACAGCTGCTTTGACATATCTCTCTGCAGCTCAAGATGTGGAAAAAGCACAAAAGCTCTTAGAGCATCGAGAAGAGCACTCACCGACATTCTATGAGATAGCCGGAGTCTATTTCTTCAATAGTAGAGCAGACTCCCTTGCTTATCATTATCTGAAAAAAGAGATAGAAGAAAGTGAACCGGCAGCGGCAAATGTGTATATTTTGGCTACCATCTCTGCGGATAAAATCGGTCAGGTTGAGGATATCTTTCCACTTTTGGAAAGTGCTGTGAGTTATTATCCCGAAAATGCCGATCTTCTCAACACTTATGCTTATCTAATCGCCGACTATGAACTTGACGAGAGATACGAAACAGCCGAGAAACTGCTGAACCAAGCTCTGGAGATGGATCCTGAGAATATAATGTATTGGGATAGTTTAGCTTGGCTCTTCTATCGAAAAGGAGAATACGCCAAAGCACTGGAAGCCATGAAATTACCTATGGAAAATGAGATAGACAATAGTGAAATGGCATACCATTTGGGTGCGATTTATTACCAGTTGGAAGATACCGATCAGGCAATCCATTATCTCCGCTTAGCTGTTCAGTTGGAGAACCATGACCGTTCGGTAGAAAAATCAAAAGAGTTGCTAAACAAAATCAAACAAGAGGAGTAAATATGAAATTCGTTTTCTCGAAAGTGAATGTTGCCTTGCTTATCTTGGCAATCATCGTAAGTGTGGTAGGTTATATCATCTTGGGAACCGGCGACAAGACGATCTCTCCCATACTGCTGGTCATAGCATACGGAGCTCTGTTCCCGGCAGCAATCATGTCAGGAGTTCGCAAGAAAAAATGAAACCTAACCTACTTTCACCGGAATACATGGCGACGATGAATCGCTTCAACCTGCGGGCACGCTTGATCGTCGAAGGTTTTATCACCGGTTTGCACAAATCACCATATCATGGTTTTAGTGTAGAATTTTCCGACCATCGTCAGTACATCCCGGGAGATTCGATCAGGAATATAGATTGGAAAGTATATGCCAAAACGAATAGATACTATATCAGAAGGTATGAGGAAGAGACCAATCTGCGCTCGTATATCTTGCTCGATCATAGTAATTCGATGGGATATAGTTCCGGAAAATGGACAAAACTGGAATATGCCAAAGCTTTCTCATCTGCTCTTGCCTATCTGATGCTTTCCCAACAAGATGCCGTCGGGCTGCTTACTTATACAAACAAAACAACTCAGTTTATTCCGGCACGATCGATGACATCTTATCTGAATTTTATCCTCAAGAGACTCTTTCATCTAAAAGCTGCCGAAACTACTAATACTGCCGATGTCTTGCATGAGCTTGCCGAAAAGATCAAGAAACGTAGTCTGATCATTCTGATCTCCGATATGATAGATGACCCGGAAAAGCTGCTGCTCGGTTTACAGCATTTCAGGCATCAGAAACATGAAGTGATATTATTTCATATTCAAGATCCGCAAGAAGTGGATTTTGGATTTCGTGGTGAAACCGAATTCGTCGATTCCGAAACTGATGAGAAGATCACCGTCAACCCCTGGCAGATCAAAGCTGATTATCAAAAAAACTACGCCGATACTATCAAATACTTTAAAACCAAATGTCATGAATCGCATATAGAATACAATCCGATCAGTACAGAAACTCCTTTCGAACAAAATCTGCTGCATTACCTGATCAAGCGTTCCAGGTTGTATTAAACATGAAATATCGTACCGGTTTGCTCATCGCTATAGCTCTTCTTATCATAATTATGCTTTTTGTCTATATCAGACATACCCTCAGGGAACCATCCATCGAGCAAACCATCATAGCTGGCATAGCAGAAAACTGCCCGCAATGGCTGGCATTTCATTCAGATGATGAACACAAACTTGAGCTCGATAAGTTTGAATTAGAATCCGAAGCAAACCTACAGATACAAACGGGTGAATATCAATTCGATCCGGAAAAAGCTGAGTTGTACAAATATCTCCGCAATCCGCAAAAACCGCTCTATCTCGATCTATATAGCTACAAACTTGAGATAGGAAAAAATGATGAATATTGGGGTGGATTCAATGTAGATACAGAAGTGGCATTGATAGACTCAACCGACGAGCAGAGAATTCGGATTTACTTTGCCGGTCCGGCTATCTATGTGGAAGACGGATTTTGGTTGGATAGTGAAAACTTAGTCTTTTTGTGTATTCACGATATTCACAAGCACCGTAATTTCGAACCACTTATCTGGCATGTAAATCTTGAGCAAGAGACTATCAGCACCTATGCTTACGATGAGGATATAACTCTGTCCACCGGCTATTTAGAGCACAAATTCGCTCATATCGATTTCGATCGGCAATAAATAAAGGGATGCCCGAAAGCATCCCCTCTATGTGGATTTTATTATTCCGTTTTCAGATTGATGATAGCGTTTGGTTCGTTGATTTGGAAAGTAAAAGTTTCTGTGATGAATAGTTTCACATTCTCGCTATCATGCTGTTCATACCCTATAGAAAAGTCTTGTCCGATTGTAAGTTTCAGATCATCATCTCTGATCGAAACAAGAACACCGTCTTTCTTTAGATAATTTGCCATAATAATAGGACCACCGATCAGATCTTTTACCTGTCTTCTGAGCGGATATCCTTTGGAATATTTATCCAGAGCACGCCAAGATTTGGGATTCAAAACCAAGGCAAAAGGTCCTTCGATAGCATTATCCGAAAAGATTTCTATCCCCTCGGATATCTGTTCCAGCCATTGCATCGAATCAGCGGCTAACTTGATTTTATGGGGAGCAGTTTTGAATATCCCATCAATATTTGCTTTGTTAAGTCCGTTGTAGATAACAGAATCTTCGAAAGTAGCTATCCTTTTGGCAGCAACTTCCAAATTCTCCAGATCTACATCTTCCGCACCTCTGGTAGCATTATCCAATTCCCAGATTTTCAGTGTGAAGGGAACTCTTGCCTCGATCGTGGGCAAAAATGAACGAACTCCATAATTTACATCTTCTTTTTTGGTATTTGCCAAATTTAACCTACCCAAAGCCTTACCGGGAAAATCCCATCCCTTGGGTCCATCGATATCCACAAATTTTCGGCCAGAAAGATGAGCTTTTAGGCTGATCTTAGCTTGTTCTTCTATTTCTTCCCAAGCTTCTTCAGATATGGGTGCTAAATGTTTCTTTAAAAAATCCATAATTATCTCCTTTCTTTATTCTTTTAGTGAGCCGATGCCAAGGCTGGTTCCACCTGCATCGCCTTCTTCTTCATCGTCTTCCAGTTCGGTGATCGGTTTTTCGGTAAAGAGATAAGTTCGCATCTCTTCGTCCCAAGCCGGCATATTGCGTCTCAACCATTCCAAGGTCATCACGGCATGCTCGATCTCCTCATCTCGATTATGCGCTAATATCTTCTTCAGATCTTCATCTCCGGCAGTAGCAACGCGTTGCTGATACCAGTCTATTGCCTCTACCTCTTCTTTCAGACTATTCAAAGCTCTGGATAGATCTCTGTCTTTTACCGACAATTCCTCTGCGGGTTCATGATAGTTCGCCATAACTTTCTCCTTTCGTTAAATTCTTTTAATATTTAATATTTTAATCTTTCTTGCTAATTATGCAACATTTATATTGAACCTATCAAAGTTAATATATCTGCTTCATACTATCTAAGCTGAATTTACTTGACATCTGAGTCGGAGAAAATATCTGGTTCACAAACGTGGGTGATTAGCTCAGTTGGTTAGAGTGCTACGTTGACATCGTAGAGGTCACTAGTTCGAATCTAGTATCACCCACCATGATTTATGTGGTGTTGGAGGTTTGGAATGAAAATAGTAGTAATCGGAGCTGGAAATTGGGGTACTTCCCTAGCTTTGCTGTTCTGCCGGTCGAACAAAGTTCATCTATGGACTATCGACAGTAGAGAAGCTGAGAAACTAAACAGCAACCGCGAGAATCTCTACTTTCTACCTAATGTCTCCATACCGGAAACTATTACTATCGAAGAAAAATTCTCCTCCCCAATCGAGGAAGATGACATAGTGGTAATTGCCATCCCCTCTCGTTTCATCGGCTCTCTGATAGATGAATTTATCGAAAATCATTATACCTCTTTTACCATGGTCAACGCATCCAAAGGGGTAGAGCATAAGTCATTGCGTACAGTCGGCGAATTGGTGAAACATAGAATGCCGAAGGTAAGATTCGCTACCTTGTCCGGACCGACGATAGCCCGCGAAGTAGCAGAAGGATTGCCGGCAAAGGCAATTTTGGCATCACGAAATGTAGCGCTGCTATTTCACCTGCAAAACATCATCCAGAATGATGTCTTGAAATTCGATTTTAGCAGAGATGTGAAAGGTGTGGAGCTGGCAGCATCTCTAAAAGGACTGATCGCTATAGCAGTGGGTTTATCAGATGGATTGGGATTCAAATCCAATTTTTTCGGTTTGATCATGACATATGGATTGCGAGAATATAAGATCGTGATGGACTTCTTGGGAGTACCAGCAGCTACGGTATATGGAATCGCCGGTTTGGGAGATCTCATCACTACCTGCATGTCTCCACATAGTAGAAACCGGCAGTTCGGTGTGCTTTTAGCTCAGGGATATTCACGTGATGAGGCACTGAACAAAGTCGGAATGGTAGTCGAAGGGGTCTCGATGGCAAAAACAGTGCAAAAACTGGCAAAATTCAATCTCTCCATCCCTCTCATCTCCTGCATCACCAGAATTATCTTTGATGATGTGGAAGATATCCGCCATGAACTGATTGAGACAGTAAATTCAATTTCGGGATAGAAAGTGGTTGTCAAAATATCATACTGTTATTTTTTGGAAAAAATATTACTGAATGGAGTGTTTTATGGTAGATGTAATTGAGAATTTGCAGATCAATTATGACCTTCTGCTGAAGCAAGGTTATGGTGTGATCGATGTAAGGTGCCGTGATTATGATATTACCGCCGAACCTTTCAAACTGGTGATCGTCAGAGTAGATCGTGATCGTGAAAGCTTCTATCAGGATATGTTGAAGCATTATTTAGGTAAAGAGGTCGGAGACAACAATATCTACACCCTTTGGACTGAAATTTTGAAACACAAACTGAAGATGAGTTCAATGATGAAACGCGATGTCTCCATCAAAGTTGCTGCTCTCGACTATTTGGAATCTGACGAATAAAACCGTGCGGATGCAGGAACAGACACTTTTTTTAATCAAACCGAACGCCACGGCCAAACATAAGATCGGAGCTATCCTAAACAGCGTCGAGAGAAACGGTTTTACTATCGAAGCTCTAAAAATGTTTACTATGGAGAGGAGTTTGGCAAAAGAATTTTATGCAGAACATACCTCAAAAAGTTTTTTTGAGAAATTACTCGCTTTTATGACTTCCGGTAAAACTGTAGCTGCAGTGTTAGCACGAGATAATGCCGTGGAAAAATTGCGTGAACTGGTTGGTAATACCGAACCTAAAAAGGCAAAGCCTGGCACATTGAGATATCTCTACGGAGATCATGACAATATGACCCACAATGCAGTTCATGCTGCCGATTCGGTCGATCATGCCCGCAGAGAAATAGAGATAATCTTTAGAAAATAAAATAAATACGGAGTAAATATGCAAATCTTAGTTTTAAATAGTGGCAGTTCATCTGTTAAATATCAATTCATCAATATGGAAACTACCAAAGTATTAGCAGAAGGTATCGCAGAAAGAATTGGTGAATCTGTTTCGCTGTTTACTTACAAAAGTGATGGATACACAAAGAAAAAAGCAGAAGTGAAGTTGTCTGATCATGAAAATGCGATTGCAATGATAATCGAACATCTGCTCGACAAAGAGCATGGGGTTATCAAATCCAAATCGGAAATAAACGCAGTCGGCCACCGTTTGGTCCATGCCGGCGAACATTATTCCGGCTCGGTAAAAATAGACGATGATGTCATTCGTGTGATGGAAGAGTGTTCGATGCTGGCACCACTACACAATCCAGCTAATCTGAAAGGTGTGGAAGCCATGCTGCATCTGCTGCCGAAAATCCCACAATGTGGAGTTTTCGATACCGCATTTCATCAGACTATGCCTCCAAAGGCTTATCTGTATGCACTACCACTCGAATTCTATACTGATTACCAAATCCGAAGATATGGTTTCCATGGAACTTCGCATAAATTTGTCAGTCAATTAGCAGCAGATCATTTGAATAAAGACATCAAAGATTTGAAGATAATTACATGTCATATTGGTAATGGAGCTTCGATGACAGCGATAAAGGGTGGTGAATCTATCGATACTTCGATGGGATTTACTCCACTGGAAGGATTGGTGATGGGAACTCGCTGCGGCGATATAGACCCTGCTATCCCACTCTATCTGATGCGGCATAAGGATTTCTCGCTCGATGAAGTTAATACTATTATGAACAAAAAGAGTGGCATGCTCGGGCTTTCTGCCATCAGCAATGATATGCGTGAGATCGAGCAGGAGATTTTAGAAAACAAAAACAAAAATGCCATTCAAGCACACGAAGTCTATGCCTATCGAATCAAAAAATATATAGGGTCATATACGGCAGCATTAAATGGGTTGGATATGCTTGTATTTACCGGTGGAGTAGGTGAGAATATGCCTATCTTGCGTGAATTGGTCTGTGAAGACATGGATTTCTTCGGTATCGAGCTGGATAGCAAAACGAACGATCAGTTCACTTCCGGAATCTTGGAATTACACACGGAAAGCTCCCGAGTGAAGATTTTGAAAATACCCACAAACGAAGAGCTTATGATCGCTATGGAAACCATGCGATTACTAAATTATAAATAAATTACTAACCCTGTGACCATATGTTGCAGGGTATTCTTTGGGAGTTGTAAGAATGTATTGGTATATTACGATTGTTCAAACTCATCCGATATTGACGGCATTAATTCAGTTTGCTATTTTAGGCACATTGGGTGAAGCTGTATCGAAATGGGTAATAAACAAAAAAATCAATTGGCCTTTCGATCTGAGACAGACAATCTGGAAAATGATTGTTTGGTCTATTCTTGGTGTTGCGATAAAATATGCCTTTACTGGTATGAGCGGATTTATGGACGCATTGCTACAACACCAGCTGCTTCCCCAATCTTTTTATTCCAGTACTTTTTTGTATGCATTCTCAAAATCAGTAGCTACAAATTTACAATTTGGTTTTTTTCTGGTTCTATTTCATCGCTTCTTGGACAATCTCCCTCTGAAAGAAAAGAACTGGAATAATTTGGATAAAGGAATTCTCTCTATGCTCTGGTTCTGGATTCCAGCACATACCATTACTTTTATTTTGCCGACCGATTTTCAGGTGGGATTAGCAGCTCTTTGGAGTGTTGTGTTAGGAATTATTCTAGGTTTTTTTAACAGGAAAAGATAACTCTTGGCTCATTCGTAATTTTGTTTGAACGATTACCAGTGGCAGATTATGAGGAATAAATTGTAATTTAGCATAATCTTTTTCGGTTGTAAGCACATAATCATAACCGCTTAGAGCTGTTTTTATTCTCTCCCAGTTGTTATCATAATTGAAATGATCCGGCAGCGCTAAGTGATATAAAAAATCTAACTCACTTGCTTTTATCGTGCTTTCAAAAGAAGCAGGTAAACCGATAGCAGAAAGCAATGCAATTTTACTTGTCCTCAGCTGATGGGCAGATATCTCTTCTCCAAACGGAGTTATAAATTTTTCTATTTCGTACCTCGCTGAGATTTGCGGAATGTTGAAATCATCCAAAACCGCTATCCTCCCTCCTCCATTAATAACTAAATAGTCTGCTTTTTTTACAGAGTTAATAGGTTCACGCAATATCCCGGCTGGTAACACAAAACCATTACCAATGCCACCTACTGTATTAAATACCAAAATATCGATATCGTGCTCTACTTTCAAATGCTGGAAGGAATCGTCCAGAATAATATAATCCAGCTCCGGAAAGGTGGACAGCAGCAATTTTATCGCTTTTCTTCTATTTTTCCCTACTACAATCGGAATTCCGGATAGTTTTTGAGTTAACATAAAAGCCTCGTCTCCTGCTTGTGCTGCTTTTTTATCAATTTGATATTGGTCGGATATTATTTGTACTTCTTTTTCAAATTTTCCTTTATATCCTCTGTGTGATACCGCCACATTATAGCCCTGTTTATTCATTTTTTTAGCTATCCATATGGTCACCGGTGTCTTGCCACTTCCACCGCTGACAATGTTTCCTACACTAATTATTTTAACTGCGGGCTTATATCTTAAAAAATGAAAGTTCTCGAAAATCCATCTCCTGATTACCTGTATCAGAGCATTCAGGATGCCAAAAGGTAAAAGCAGATATGAAATAATGCTACGGTTGTAGAGATGATTTTCGATGAATTTTTGCATTTATTACCAGATATAGGTGATATAGAAATTAGAAAATATCAACTTCCAGCCGACATCAAGCTCAAAACGTAAATATGAATCATCCTTGAACTCGAAACTATAACCAAGACCGGCAGCTGCATTAATAAACAATCTGCTTTTAGTTTCATCATCGGCTAAACCGAATGGAGTTATTAGTCTTGCCTGTATGTAATCCACACCCAGATTGGATAGCAAGTATAAGCCTAATCTTGTATCCCTCTTTACAAAAGCATTCAACCGATAGCTGATACCATATATTTTTTCCTTACTGAAAGTATCGAACCCATGTATGTAATAAATAGATTCAAAATAACGATTCTCTTGGCGCAAATGGGGCTTCATAATCCCCAGACATAGTCGGGGAGCTATCAGCGGACTTATCGCCACATACTTCTGATATGATTGCGTATTCCCTACTTCTATAGACTCTCCCGTTTGGGCGCTAAGAGAAACGGCAGAGAATATAATCAACAAAATTGAGAGTGATATGGATATTGAATGTATCATCAGTATTCCACTCCTTTCCTTGCTTGCATACCATTGCGGAAATAATGTTTGATCTCTTTCATTTCTGTTGCCAAATCCGCTTTCTCTATTACTTTCTCTTCAGCATATCTACCGGTCATTACGATTTCTGCCTCAGTTTTCATTTCCATCAGCTCCAGTTGTTTTTCCAAAGCAAGTAAATTCCACCTCACTGCCACATTAATCTCATCTATCACAATCAAGTCATATTCATGGGAAGAAATGATTTCTTTACATTTCCGATATGCTTTTTCGGCTTCTTCTTTGTCAATTTTAGCGGGATTATTCGGGTCTATCAATTTATCGGTACCAAACTGGAAGATATCCACCTGCTTTTGAGCCGATAGAAATCTGATCTCACCATATTCGAAATTTTTCTTCATGAATTGGATAAGTGCAGCTTTTCTGTCATGTCCCAATGCCCGCACGATCAATCCCAGAGCTGCGGTTGTTTTACCCTTACCTTCTCCCGTATAAACCTGGATCATGATTTTTCTCCTCGCTCTATATGATGTTACTACTGAACAAAAACGACACTCATTGTCAACATTTTCTTCATTTGTGCAAAAATTTGGATTGACACAAAATAGGTTTTTACATTTATTTGTGACAGATAATAAGGAGAAAAATGGTCTAATGAAAAAGAAATATGATTTGGGTCCATATCTGTATTTGATACCGGCAGCGCTGATCATTTTTACTTTCCGATTGATCCCCATAGTGCTTTCTTTCATTGTCAGCTTTTTTGATTGGGATATAAGAGGGGTAGGAGATTTCATCGGTTTCGAGAATTATATATATCTCTTGCAGGATAGGGATTTTTGGCAATCTATGGAAAATACATTTTATCTGGTTATTTTCGTCGTTCCCATCAGTGTTGTACTTTCACTTTTCTTTGCTAATCTTTTGAACAATATAAAAGCGCTAAGAAGTTTCTTTCGCTCGGTCTATTTTATCCCTACTGTAACTTCCATGGTTGCCGTTTCGATCGTCTGGAAGATCATTTACAATCAACAATCTGGTCTGGCAAATTACCTGCTCACTCAGATAGGACTGGATCCAATGGGCTGGTTAGCCGAAAGTACCGGAATCTTCGAGCTTATGTTTGCCAACCTCGGCATTCAGATCCCCAGTTTTCTAGGTGGACCTTCCTTGGCTCTGTTTTCTATCATTATCATGACGATCTGGAAAGGTTTGGGATACAATACGATCATCTATCTTGCCGGGCTACAAAATATCCCCGAAGTATATTATGAAGCTGCTGATATTGATGGGGCAGGCAAGATCAAACAGTTTTTTAAGATTACGGTTCCACTTATCTCACCCACAACCTACTATGTGCTGATGATGACCACAATCGTCACTTTCCAAGTCTTCGCTCAGATCTATTTGATGACCGGACCGCCGATCGGAGGTCCTCTGGGCACTACCAAAGTTATCGTCTATTATTTATATGAACAAGGATTTGGCGAGACAAACAATCTCAGCTATGCCAGCGCCATAGCTCTGGTTCTTTTCATTATCATCCTCTCGCTTACATTACTCCAAAAACGTTTGGAAAAGAAAGTACACTACTAAAGGTGTGATGTTATGGATTTCAAAAAAACAATAATCTATCTTATCTTGGGTTTTTGCGGCATTTCCATGGTGATCCCCTTCTTGTGGATGCTTACCACTTCTATAAAACCACAATTCGAAGTTAACAGAGGTAATGTCGGATTCCTGCCGATAGAAGAATATCTATCTTATACGGAAAATGACGAAGAATATAGGATCAGCATTGTTCGTACCGATGCCGATAGTTCCTATGTGAACCTTTTCGACCCGGACGGTAGGATTATTCGCTCTTTTTATAGAGTATCAAACGATGAGATAGAATCCCGAAGGAGATTAACTTTCCGCTGGCAGAACTATGTGGAAGCGTTTAAAAAAGTTCCGTTTGCCCGATATTTTATGAATACTATTTTTGTCTCTTTTTCGGTAGTACTGGGCGTCATAGTGAGTGGTTCTTTGGCAGCTTATGCTTTTGCGCGGATGAAGTTTTTTGGCAACGAATTTCTCTTTTACCTTTTTATCAGTATGATGATGGTCCCGCAACCGGTATATTTGATCTCCTCCTATATTCTGCTCGATAATATCGGCTGGCTCGATACATATCAGGCGCTCATTATTCCTTGGATGGCAAATATATTCACGATCTTCCTGTTGAGACAACAATTCAAAACTATACCCCAAGAGCTATTCGATGCCGCATCCATAGATGGGTGTAGCAGATTCGGCATTTTGTGGCGTATTGTCCTGCCATTGTCAAAATCAGTGATCGCTACTGCGGCAATTTTCGGTTTCATCGGGAGTTGGAATAGCTTTATGTGGCCTCTGGTGATGACAGACAGTCCGCACATTCGCGTACTCCAAGTCGGTTTGAGCTATTTCTCGCAGGAGGCTTCTACCGAAACTACCCTCCTGATGGCAGCTTCCACCTTCAGTATCATGCCGCTTATCATTCTCTTTTTGATAGCTCAAAGGCAGATCATCTCTAGCTTTGCTTCCAGTGGTTTGAAAGAATAGGAAAATATTATGATTTGGCAATATTCAATTTTTCACTAAATTATCTCTATTAGGAAGGAGATGAATTATGGAATCAAAACTAAACAAATTAGCACCGGATTTCAAATTGAAAGACCAGCATAATGAAGATTTTGTGCTCTCTAAGCATAAGGGGAAAAGAATACTACTCTCTTTTCATCCTCTCGCTTGGACGAAAATTTGTGCCAAACAAATGAAAGCGTTGGAAAAAGAATACGATACTTTTCTCTCACTTAATACTATCCCTGTTGGGCTCAGTATAGATCATGTGCCTACCAAACATGCCTGGGCAAAGAAACTGGGACTAAAAAACCTTAGAATCCTAGCTGATTTCTGGCCTCACGGTAAGGTAGCGAAATTGTATGACCTATTTAGAGAAGAGGAAGGATTTTCCCAGCGTGCGAATATTATCATCGATGAAAATGGGAAAATTGTATTCAAAAAGATCTATCAAATATCAGAATTGCCTGACATCAAGGAGATTTTGGATTTTCTAGATAAACATAAATGATGCCATGCATCATAAAAAAAGTAAAGGGGGGAGAGATGAAGATCATCAACAAGATTCTTATCCTCATTGGTGTGATCTTGATGGTATTGGGAATATTGAATTTTCTGATTCCCGGAAAAATCCTAACCGCTAGTGTCGTGAATTATTTCCATTTAGCATCCAGCTTCTTTTTGTTGGCTATCGCAAGCAAACTGATCTGTACGAAAGAATAGTAAACTAATTTAGTTAGCCTCCCAATCTTGTTTGGGAGGCTTTTTTTATTACAAGATCAGAAAATTACGAACATACCTGTGTTTGTGGAAAGGATAGATCTCCAGTTCTACCGATAGATCTTTTAGCAGTTTACCCACCTTATTTACAAACGGATACTCGGTGTAATAATGCCCTGCATCTATAAGCGGGATATCACTCTCCAAATAATGATGATAACCGATATCCGCAGTTACAAATATCTCTGCTCCTTTCGCTCGAGCAGTCTTGATCAGCGAAGATCCACCACCGCCACATAGCGCTACTTTCCGAATCTCATCATCAATATCTTTGTCTGCTAACCATAAACTCAGTTTGGGAATGTTCAGCCCTTTTTTCACGATAGAGGCAAAGTCGGATATCTTGGCTGGCTTATCCATTTCTCCGATGAGCCCGAGACCATAATTCTCATCTTTTTTATGCTGCTCATAAACAGCATAAGCAGGAGTCTCATAAGGATGAGCTTCTACCATCGCTTTTATTACTCTGTCCAGATTGGTAGAATCGGCAAAGAACTCCAGCTTAAGCTCATCAACCTTTTCCAATTTGTCCACAGAACCTATGGTTGGATCGCTCCCGCTTAGTGGTTTGAACTGTCCCTGTACTTGATAAGTATTTCCGCAATGACTATAATTACCGATCTTACCACCACCAGCTTCGAATATGGCTTCGCTTACTTTTTCGACATTTCCCGGAGGTATATAAACAGCGATATGATACAAAACAACGTCTGTCTCCTGACTCAAAAATGAGCAGTTTTGTACGCCCAAAACATCAGCTAATGCTCTGTTTACACCGTTGGAATAAATGTCCATATTAGTATGGGCAGAGTAAACGGAGATATTGTGTCTTATCAGCTTCAATATAAGCGGGTTATTCAGCTTGGTGATGGGTTTGATAAAGAGCGGATGATGTGAGAAGATCAAATCTATATCTTTTTCTATGGCATGATCCACCACTTCAGCTGTGATATCGAGTGTGATGAGGATACGCTCTATCGGCATATCGGGCTCGCCGATCAATAAGCCGGAATTATCCCATTTATACGCTAATTTCGGTGATACTGTTTTACCTATATATTCTGTTAGCTCTTTTATCGTTATCATGCTTTCTCCTTTTTATATTCTTCATAAAAATATTGGATATCGCTATAAGAGAATCCTTTCCTGAAAAGAAATTTGAAAATCTTATCTCTTTTCTCCCGCTCTGGAAAAGTGGAATAGCGGCCGCTGGCTTTCTTTATCTGTCTGTAAATAATCTCCCGTTTTGCCTCTTCTTTGTATTTTTCGTCCAATAGGTGGGTAATCTGCTTCTCCTCCAATCCCTTCTCACGCATCTTATGTTTGATGAAGAGCTCAGAATACCCCTTATTTATCAGTTCTTCTATATACATATCGGCAAATCTATCGTTATTTAAATAATTGTATTCTTCTGCCTTGATCAGCAAATTTTCGATAAGTTCAGGCTGAAATTTATTTCTCTTCATATAATTGTAGCATTCATGTCGAGAGCGTTCTCTGTAGCTCAGATAGTTCAGAAGTTTCTGCCAGGCAAAGTTAGCTATCTCTTCTTTCAGAGTTTGATATTCATGTTCTGAGATCTCGATTTCAGCAGAGCTATCATCAGAAAAAAAAGGGAGCATTTTCTTTGGAAAAATGCCCCGGGTAATGTCATCTATAGAGACTTCAGCTGTTCTTTTGCTTCGGTTTTGAACCCTCAGTCTCATCTTTATCTTCTTTGATTAAGCCAAGCGCTTTTTTCACTTTTTGTTCGATCTCTTCGAATTGCTCTGGATTTTCGGCAAAATATTCTTTTACTCGTTCGGCACCTTGTCCGAGCTTCACATCTTCATAAGAATACCAGGAACCGCTTTTCTTGATAATATTGTGATTTACCGCAGCATCCAGGACGATATCATGATGTGAGATTCCCTCTCCGAATATGATCGGGAATTCTGCAATTTTGAATGGTGGAGCGAATTTATTTTTCACTACTTTCACTTTGGTTCTGGAACCGATGACATCAGCATCAGCGCCAGGTTGCTTGATAGAGCCAATTCGGCGCACTTCCATTCTGAGAGTGGAATAGAATTTCAGCGCTACACCACCGGTAGTTGTCTCCGGATTAACAAATGACGGCACTCCGATTTTCATCCTTGTCTGATTGATAAAAATAACCGAGGTATTAGACTTGCTGATACTGGCTGTCAATTTTCTCAGTGCCTGAGACATCAGTCTGGCTTGCAGACCGACATGTGAATCGCCCATATTCCCTTCGATCTCCGCTTTGGGAACCAATACGGCTACCGAATCCACCACGATAAGATCAATAGCGTTACTACGTACCAGAGTCTCTACTATCTCCAGTGCCTGCTCACCGCCATCCGGCTGAGAAAGCAGCAGATTATCCGTATCTACTCCTATCCTTTGAGCATAGACAGGATCCAAGGCATGTTCAGCATCCACAAACGCTACCACGCCACCTTTCTTCTGTGCTTCCGCCACCACATGCAATGCCAAAGTCGTCTTGCCAGAAGCCTCCGCTCCATAGATCTCAGTAATACGTCCACGAGGAACTCCACCGATACCAAGGGCTGCATCAAGATTAACCGCGCCAGTAGGTATCACATCTACCGATACCCTCGGCTTATCTCCCATACGCATAATTGTGCCGATGCCAAATTGTTTCTCCAATTGGCTCATCGCCGTCTTCAATGCCGAGTCTTTACTTTTATCTGCCATAGTTCACTCCTTTGTTAAATTGTAATGAGCCAACTCATAATACTGTGGCCCCTCAGGTTTCAATACACTCTCGTATAATGTTATCTTGTCAACATAAATATCTCTGTTTTCGATCTCTCTGGTCAAAATTTCTTTGATAAAATCAACAGGTAGTTTTTTCTTTATCCGTCCCAAAGTGACATGAAATCTTAGCGGTTTCTTATCGAGCTCGAAACCATACTTTTTTAGATCTCTTTTGATGCGCTGCCATACGTTGTGGATAGCTTCGGATTCATTTTCCAGCGCTACCCATAGAATACGTGGATCTCTTTTGGGTATGATCTCCAGCTGCGGTTTGCTAAATGTTTGAATATCAAGTTTGGATAAACGATCCTCCAACATTTTGGTAACGGTTTCGACATTTTCAGATTTTGTCTCGCCGATAAAGAGAAAGGTGATGTGCAGATTTTCCGACTCTACCCACTTAATCTGATAGGGACAGAGACTACGAAGCTCGGAAGAGAGTTTTAGTATCTCTTGTTTGAAATCTTCGGGCAATTCTAAGGAAATGAATATTCTCATCAGCGTTTATAACCAATATCCCGTAGAAATTTCTTCCTTTGTTTGATATCAGTATCCAATTCGATCCCTTTGGGTGAATAACCGTCCACTACTCCCAATACGGCTCTACCTTGATTAGTCTGACAATAAACAACCTGAACCGGATTGGCAGTGGCACAGTATATAGATACCACTTCACGGCAAGCTTTGACTGCCGGCAACACACTTATCGGGAATGCATTTCTGAGTATAATAAGAAAAGTATGACCGGCTCCTATTCGCTTTTGATTTTCTACTGCGATCTCGATCAGCTCGGTATCGTTCCCCTCTTTCCTGATTAGACGCGGACCTGATGCCTCATTAAAAGCCAAACCGAATTTTATCCCCGGGAAACTGTTTACCAATGCCTCATACAAGTCTTCTACAGTTTTGATAAAATGAGACATCCCAAAAATGATGTTGCATCCTTCGGGTATCTCAATAGGTTCGATCTTCAGTTCCATCAGCTCACTCCTTTTTTACAAAAAAATACTGCGGTTTCTCGATTCAGGCAAAAAAGAAAAGACCGATCGGTCTTTCCTTTCTTAGATTACCTTCTTCACTTTGTTGCCCTTAAGGCAAGTCGTGCACACTTTTACTTTTTTGATCTTACCGTCTATTTCGGCTCGCATTCTTTGCAAATTGGGATAAAATCTTCTCTTGTTGGCATTCATAGCATGACTTCTATAATTGCCAACCTGGGGTCCCTTACCACAAATATCACATATTCTAGACATATTTACCACCTCTAATTCTGTATTATTCTTATGTAAATGCAAAGAAAAAATATAGCTTATATCTGGCAAGAATTTTATTTTTTTTGACTTTTTTCGAAGGATTTGTATTCCTACATTGTCTATATAAAAAAAGGTGATGTGGGATAGGATGGAGAAAGATTTATTTGAAGAGATCGTGGAAAGAGACGCAAAGAAAATTTTCAATTATCTTTTGAAATCGCTGCGTAATAAAGAAGACGCCGAAGATCTCTTGCAGGAAGTTTTCCTGGCCTTCTATAAAAAAATGGAAACCGTCGAGCAAAACTACTACCTAACCTATCTCTTCCGTATCGCCTACCATAAATCGATCAATTTTATCAAAAAGCAGAAAAGAAAACCGACAAACCTGCTCGAACCGAAATATGCAGAAAACATGATTGAAGAAAAAACTGAGGATGAACCTGATAATGAGATACTCCTCAAAGCTCTGCAAACTTTGAAACCGAAGGACAGACTTATACTCGAGATGAAGTTTTATCAGAATATGAGCTACAAAGATATCGCCGCCATATTGATGACAACTGTCGCTGCCGTTGATGCCAAATTAGTGAGAGCAAAAAAACAGCTCCGAGAAAAAATTATGATGGAAATGAAAAAAGAGGGTGTCTATATAAATGAAAGGAGAAAAAAATGAAGGTTGAGAAATGTAGATTTAGCAGATTTATCAATGCTTATCTTGATGATGAGCTTTCTGAGAAAAAGCAAAAAGCTTTGCGCTCTCATCTGAAAAACTGCACCTATTGTACCCAAGAACTTAACTCTTTGTGCAAACTAAATTCTCAGCTTGCTTCTTTTGAAGAAGTTCCAGTGCCAGGATATTGCAAAGCTACTATTATAAAACATGCTCGAGACTATGAAGCTTCCAAATCCAAACAACCCCGCTTTGCCCTCAAAGCTGCCTCTCTGGCAATTGCAGCTTCGATAATCCTCTCATTAGCTGGTGGTACACTGATCAGCAGACAGATTTTCGAACAAAGAGAAAAGCAGAATTACGAAGAAGTGGCTTTTGCTCAAGAATCTTTTTATCTTTATTTTGAAGGAGAATAAACATGAGAAATAGAACTTTGGTGATCATACTGATAATCTCACTTACGTTCAACCTTGCCGTGGTGCTCTCTTATCTCTATCATGTCACAATAGTTAGCAAAACAGAGGAATACCACTTCAGACCACCAGTGTGGGAAAAACCGGAACTGAAAGAATATACATCTAAGCACAGAGAACAAATCATTTCCAAACACCGACAATTTCTGGAAATGCGCCGCGAGTTTTTGCAGCTACTACAAGCGGAAAATTTCGATAGGCAAAGAGCTGAAGCTCAGCTTGATAAACTAATAGATAATCAGATGCAGATGGAAAGAGAGATGGGCGCTCGTTTGATAGAGATTCGTGCCCAGATGACTGCCGAGGAAGCAAAAGATTTTTTCTTGGCACCACATTTAAAACAAAGAAGAGATGAACTTAGGAGGAGAAAATGAAAAAGAGT
Organism: uncultured Candidatus Cloacimonadota bacterium; assembly: GCA_964433675.1. GTDB lineage: Bacteria > Cloacimonadota > Cloacimonadia > Cloacimonadales > TCS61 > CAYSSJ01. Next base: position 83,366 of record CAYSSJ010000004.1, on the reverse strand, counting down.
ATCATACTCATAATCGCAACCTTAGCTATTGCCTCTCTCGCAATAGCACATGGACCACATGGGCATGGTGATGGCTATGCCGGTCAGGAGAATGCACATCTGGCTCCTTTCGCCAGAATGTTAGCGGATGTAGAACTTAGCGTAGATCAACATAACCAGATCAGAAACATCCGTGCCAAATATCAAAAGCAAAATATTCCGCTTCGCTCGGAGATTAACGTGTGGAGATTGGAAATGAAAGAAGAACTCAGAGAGCATAACTATGCAGAAGCAAAAAAGATCGTCACTAAGATCAACAATCAGCAAGCTCTGATTGAAAAGAATTCCATCGATATGCGAAAAGAATTGTGGGAAACCCTCACTCCCGAACAGCAAAAACAAGCTGAAGAAGCTCAGTACATAAGAACTCCCGGCAAAGATAGAATGTCCCGGGATTTCAAAAAGAACACCGGGAAAAGAGGGAATAGCCCGGGATTTCAAAAAGTTAAATAAATATCCCCCCTAACAACCAAACCCCGCATGAGTGCGGGGTTTTTTTCTATTATTCAGTATCCAAAATATGCTTTATATGTTTTAGTTTTTTTATTATCCTCTGTTTTATCTCATCTTTGCTATCATAAAAATCCAATTCCAATTGCTCTTTCTGACGCTGTATTTCTTTTAGTTTCTTCTTCACTCCCTCGATAGTGTAACGCTGAGTATATAAGAGATACTTTATTTTTTTAATCGTTTCGATATCTTTTTGATCATAACGTCTGATCCTGCCAAACTTCTTCTGAGGATTCAACTGGGTAAATTCCTTTTCCCAATAGCGTAATACATGCGGTTTTATCTCCAATAGATTGGAAACTTCACCGATAGTATAATAAAATTTACTGCTTTTCTCCTCTTTGCTGCTCATTTATCCTATCCCTTATCAAAATTATCAAACCCAGAATAATAAAAATCAAACTGCCGACAAGAAAAATATAGGGCAACCAGTTAAGATACTGAGTATAGATGCTTCTGCCATCATAGATTTCCAGCGGGTGAGTAATGGTAGTTTTCTCGTATAGTTCCGTTTGCTTTTGGATATCCCCCCTGGCAGAGATAATTACAGAATACCCCGTATTGGCAGCTCTATAAACCGGCATCCTCGTCTCTACCGCTCTGAACTTCGCCATCACCATATGCTGATAGGTACCGGCAGATCTTTTGAACCAGGCATCGTTGGTGATATTGACGATAAAATCCACCTCATCTTGTGCCATTTGGGTAGTTAGCCTCGGAAAGACAATCTCAAAGCAGATAAGCGGTGAGTAGCGGTACCCATCCAAATCATAATGTACCTGCTTGATGCCATATTCGAAATTAGCCTGTCCGAACTGCAAATCCCATAATGCCGGAAAAACCGATAGAAGAGGCATCCTCTCTCCAAAGGGAACTAAAATGATCTTGCAATATAGATCATCGAAAATGCCCTGCTTGTTCACACGTGTGCATGCGTTGTAAAATTTGTATCTCTGCGGATAATCGATGGCAAATTCATAATGTGGGAATCCCAAGAAAATATCGGTTTTTAGCTCTTGGGCTAGATCAGCCACAAAATATCGGAATCTCGGCTCACGCATTACATAAGCAGGGAGAGCAGACTCCGGCCAGATTATCAAATCCGGTTGCTCTGCTGCTAGCGCTTTTGTATATTCTTCATATAAATCCAAAGTGGTTTGCACATACTCCTCTTCCCATTTCAGATGTTGAGGTATGCTTACCTGTACTATACCGATATTCTTACCCGTTTCTACCAATTTTATCGTTTTGTAGCGATAGATTCCAAATCCGAGCCACACCAAGACTATCAGCATCGGTAGCAAGAAACTTCTCCATCTGTATCTGCCGGTTTGTATGATTCGATAGAGCAATATGTTTATGATCAGTATCATCAGAGAGACTATATATATACCGCCGATCTCTCCGATCTGAATCAAGACGGTATAATCTGCCAAAGCATATCCCAAATTGAACCAAGCAAATCTGAACTCACCCAGATAATTCTGAATGATCTCGAAAGCAAGCCAGAAGAATATGAATATGATAAAATGCAGCTTAGGCAGCAGGGTCTTTAGTTTGGAGATCAGCAAGAGCAAAATGGCAAAATAGAGAGATATTATGATAAATATACCGGCAAGCCCGGGAACAGTTACCAATCCAATCCAATGGAGGCAGACCAAGGTATAGGTAAAACCGAAGATCAATCCGGCACGGAAGACTTTTTTTCTATCATCGAAACGCTGCAAGAAAATAAGCAGCGGCACAAAAGCGATGAAGACTACAAAGTTCAGATGCAGCGGTAATCTGCTCACACCGAGAAGCAGCGCGCTTAGAAACGGATAAAACAGCTCTTTTTTACGATAAAATCTGCTCAGGATGTTATTCATAGCTTATCCCGAAAACGATAACATCATTTTCCGTAGTTAGCACTCCTACACTGTTCTTGATAAGAAAGGTATGATACCGCTTCGGAGTTGCCAAAAAAGTTTTACCCGATCCTTCATCACTTATCTTATGAGAGCCAAGCTGAAAGAAATTTCCCCTCTCTATCTGAAAAAAACCCTCTTTCTGCTGCAAAAGCTGACCGAAAGTGTCATACACCATCGTACTATTCTCCTCTGCATCCCAGATGAGCAGGTAGTTTCTCGTGTTCGTCAGTTGTTTCGGTCTGGATAGCTGAAATTTTCCAAAGCGAAACTGCTCCTCTTCATGTTCTATATCCAGCACCACTATCTCGCGTTGGATATTATCGAAAATATAGAACAGCTCATTTCTGCCAATATCCATCAAAATCGGCTCTTGTAAGGTATCCAAACTGTATTCTCTCAGCCATTGTCCGTTATGATCGAACTTCTTCACCGTCTTGGAAAATGAATCGAGTGTATATAGATTGCCGTCTGCTCCGATACAGATATCTGAGAGTCTGTTGAAATTGCTCTTATCAAACCCCATTCCACCGATCTTATTTATCCGTCTGCCGGCACGGATGATGTGGATGAACTGAGAATCAGCTTCCCAAATATAATAGGTTTGTCTATCGGCTGCATAAACAGCTTTTTCTATCTGAAAAGAGACTGAAGTTCTATCTAAGATAATCATATCCTCAGGTTGCCTTTGCGTATCATAAGTAGATATCATGGCGCAGGAGGAAATAAGGAGCAAAAATGCTAAAACAAACGGAACTTTACCTTGCAAAATGGATATCCTTCAGTTTACCTTGGATGGTCGTTTTACCTTGCCAAGTGTTGATGTCCAGCGAGTAGGCAATATCTATAAAAGAGCCTTTGCGAAGCATGGGAAGAAAATCTCCCATATTGAAGCCGATCAGATCGAGCATACAACCATCTTTTACCACTTTCAATTTCAAATGATTCCTGCCGACATTGTAGGGAAATCCGACTACCATCACTTTTTCCGTATAAAAGGTAGGACGCATATTGCCCGGACCGTAGGGTGCAAATTTCGCCAACCATTCCATCAAATTCTCATTTATTTCGTACAGTTCGAGCTTAGCATTTACAGTAAGGGGTGGGATAAGCTGTTCGGTAGTTATATGTTCTCTTACATATTTACCCAATCTGTTTTCGACTATATCCACATATTCCGGCAGGAGCGATAATCCGACCGCATATTTGTGTCCGCCGAAATTCTCCAAATACTGATCGACAGAAAGTACTGCCTTAAATAGGTCGAAATCTGCCACACTTCTACCCGAAGCGCTTCCAATCCCATCTTTGAAGGTTATCAGTATGGTGGGACGATAGTACTTTTCTACCAATTTGGATGCCACTATCCCGATCACTCCCGGATGCCAGTTATCCGATGAGACCACGATGATATTTGTCTCGTCCATATCCTTATATTTCTTCTCGATGATCTCACATGCTTCCTGAAAAGTCTGCTGATCAATCTGCTGTCGCAGCGAGTTCTCCCGCTCGATTATCTCTGCCAATTCTCCGCTGGTAGTCACATCGTTGGAAACCATCAGCTCTACGGCACGAATGGCGCTGCCCATCCTACCAGCTGCATTTATACGCGGAGCTATACCAAAAACTATATCGGCTGTATTGAGTTCCTTCAGAGATAAGCCGGCGATCTTGATCAAAGCATTGAGTCCATAATTATTTTTCTTGAGAAGCCTCTCCAAACCAATGCTAGCAAAGATCCTGTTTTCACCGGTCAAAGGAACGATATCGGCTATTGTGCCCAAAGCGACCAGATCGACATATTTTTGCACCAATTCTTCTGTTCCCAGATTCAGCTTTCTATACACTGCCATCAGTAGCTGATATGCCACTCCCACTCCGGCTAACTCCTTGTAAGGATAGCCGCAATCGGGTAGTTTGGGATTGATAATCGAATAGGCGGGAGGTAGAGAATTCTTGGGATTGTGATGATCGGTAACGATGATGTCTATCCCCAGATCGTTGATCATCTCTACTTCTTCATTTGCATTGATACCACAATCCACACTGATAATCAAGTTGGTACCTCTATCCTTGAGCTGATCTATACCGCTGAAAGAGAGACCGTAGCCATCTATCATCCTATGCGGGATATAATAATCTACCAACGCACCTATTTTTTTTAGCCCCAGATACAGCAATGCAACCGATGTAGTACCATCCACATCATAATCACCGTAGATGGTGATATATTCCATCTCTTTGATAGCATGGACTATCCGATCAGCCGTTTTTTCCATATCTTTGAACATAAATGGACTGCTGATATTGGACAGGGAAGGTTTGAAGTAATTATTTATATCTTCTACAGATTGAAATCCTTTTCTTACTAATAATTCAGCTATCAAATCGGGGCATTTCAAATGGGAAGCGATCTGCTGCTTCCAACTGAGAGCTGAATCATCCAAAATTTCCATCAATTTCCATCTTTTTTCCATAACAACCTTTATATTAACTTGAAGTGTTGTTGAAGAAGATAATAAGCCGAATTCTGTAAGTTGCCTAACAAGCAACCCAATGTCTATTTATCTACGTCGGATATTGCTATTCTCTTTTCGAGAGCGGCAACACCGCCCGACTGTAGCTGCCTACCCGAAAGCATAACGGGTCGGGCAAACCCATGCTTTCCTATTTGGCATTGCACCGGATAAGGCTTTCCTGGCATCTCGATTCACACCGAGATCCGGTGGTCTCTTACACCACCATTCCACCCTTACTCCGAGTAAACTCGGAGCGGTTTGTTTCTGTGGAGCTATCTCTCCGTTGCCGGAGCTTCCGGTTAGGAAGTATCCTGCCCTCTGGTGTTCGGACTTTCCTCCACCTGCCATTTCTACAGGTAGCAGACATTTAATCCTCTTCAACAACATCCTCACTCTTTATCTTCAGCAGGAATATATACCATGATCCTGCCACAATTCTCACAATATAACACACTCTTGCCTTCCTTCAGCTCTATTATAAGCTGAGGACGAATAGAAAATCCACATCCTCCGCAAACTTCACCGCTGCAATGGACTACCGCTTTACGGTTCTTGTTCTTGATCAGACCAGCATATTTACGCAATAGATTGAACGGCAGCTTCCTGCCATATTCATTGCGCTGCTCCTTGAGCCGCTCTATCTCTTTTTGCAGAGCAGCTATCTTATCTTCCAGTCGCTTCTCATTCGCTTTCAACTCCTGCTCTGCCGACCGCTTAGCTTCCAGTCTCTTCTCCTTCTCTTCTCTTAAATTACTCTCTTCTTCCATCAATGCAATTAATTTATCATCGATATCGGAATTTTTGGTTTCCAGATGATTGATCTCACCGTTGAGCGCTTTATATTCCTTGTTCGTCTTTATAGAGAGCAACTGATTTTTGTATTTATCAATCCTCTGCTTGTTATCTTCGATCTCCAGCTCCAGCTTCTTCTGAGACTTCAAATTCTCTGTAAGATTGCTCTCCGTCTCCTCCAAGGCAGCATTTGCTTCTGCCAAGGTCTGCTTCAGACTGCTCAGCTCTTCGGGTAGGATCTTCAGTTGGTGTTCGTATTTGCCGATTCTATCATCTTTCTTCTGCATCTCCACCAATACTTCAAGTTCTTCTGTCATAACACGCTCCTTGCCAAATTAGACTCTATATAAGAAAAAAAGCATTTACCAGTCGATAAATGCTTTCGTATTATAAACTTTTGCACGCCCCAAATCGGTCCTCGTATCACAATATGCACTTCCTTTTACTTTTTTTCCCACTTTTTCTTGAAGCTGCAATTTGTCAATGATGTTTTTTCCAAGAGAATTAATAATGTGAAAAGTGGTGCGAGAGAAGCAATCCTCCTTCGCCGAGGCTACGGAGGACAAGGATGAAGTTTAGGGTTGAGGGTTTAGAGATCAGAAGCTTGTCACACTGAGTAGCTTCGGCGTAAGCCGGAGCGTATCGAAGTGTGAGTTGGTGCAAGAATAGCAAGATGAGGTTGATTGGTTAATTGGTTAATTAGTTGAGTCGTTCAATCGTTCAGTCGTTACGGTCATTCGGTCATTGAGATTTCCTTGTCACTCGTTACTCGTCACTTGTTACTTTTCCCTTTCCCTTCTCCCCTTTTACTTTTCACCTGATATCTTCTTGCCTATTTTGTCGGGGAAATTTGGTGCTTTCACTCCAAACCTATCCTCCTATCCACCTAACCTCCAATCTTCCCTCTACTCTCTATCCTCTATCTTCTTCGCATGTAAACTCATCACTCATCACTAAAAACTGCGCCACTATATTGGTTCTTTCCTTCGTCCTTGATCCTTAATCCTTCGTTACTATTCCCATCTTCTCACACTCTCTTATTCTTTGCTCTTTTCCCTAAAATTTATCTTCGCCCGATCTTTTTCTGCCAGATATTGATGATCCAATATTCTGAGGGATGTATTTTTAAAAAGAGTATGAGTTACATTGATCTCCAAGCCGGTTTGCTCGTTGGCGAGTGTCGCGTTCAAACGTTTCTCAAAACAGCTCTCCAAATCTTCAGAAGCGGCAGGTAACATCTGAGCAACATGCTTGTTTATAGTCTCTTTTGGCAGGAGCAGATATTTGTAGAATGGTGAGATACACAACTCCGCTTTGGTTACATTATCCTGTGGCGTTCCCATAGTATTCACCCAGATCGATCCGCCGCTCAAAATATGACCGCTTATATATGAGCTGCTCTCATCTCCGATGATGCCGTTTTCCGCTATAATAGTGGCAGAATCGACCATTTGCTTGTACTTGAATTTGCCACTGCAGATCACCGTCGAGTTCTCCACTCCCAGCACATTACAATCCCCGAAGATGACCAGCTCTTGGCAGCCTATCAGTCTACCGTTTAGATTCAGACTGGCATAGAGTACTCCGCTTTTATCGATAATATCCGCTTCCCAATTCAGCTTGTTTTTTACATGGAGGCGACCTTTTTCATCTTGGTACGGATAACCGTAGCTCGCCGCCCGAATTACTCTTGCTTCACTATCGAAATACAGATTCTCGCCCAGATATTTCTTTATGCTGCTTTCCCGCAGTTTATCTGCCGAAATCGTCTCACCATGTACATTACGAGCTGATTTTACGTTTTCTTCCAAACTTACTTCTGCCAAGCTCTGATCTTTTGCCACCCAAGTGCATTTTTCTAGCTCGTCCAAACCAAAGTCGGTTTGATAAGAGCGTGAGAGGTCTATTTTGATATCTATCGAACTTTCGATCTTCGGCTTTTCTCCCAGTGCGATCAGAAATTTTTTGTTTACCTCTTTCTTTATGTTGTTTTCTTGGCAGAAGAGAGATGCGTTTTTGAACCCCGCTTTGATATCGGCAAGTTCCAGAAGGGTGATGATCTCCTTCTCATCTATGATCTCATCATTATTTTTAATGGTAAGATAAGCGGAAAATTTATCGTCGCTGATCTCGAGGATCAGTTTTTTATCCGGATCGGAGATTATGGTTGGCATATCTAATGGTTTTCGATCTCTTCTTTGATAAAAGAGATCACTTCATCTGCTTTCGTTCCCGGTGTAAAGATAGCTTTGAAGCCTTTTGATTTGAGGAATTCGATATCATCCTCCGGGATTACACCGCCGCCGAAGAGAACTATCTCATCCGCACCTTTCTCTTTGAGTATTTCTGCTATGATGGGGAAGAGATGATTATGTGCACCGGAGAGCAGACTGAGCCCCAGAAAATCGACATCCTCCTGGATGGCACTGTTCACGATCTGCTCTGCAGACTGACGGATACCGGTATAAATCACCTCCATACCCGCATCTCTCAGCGCTCTGGCTATATATTTCGCTCCTCTATCATGGCCGTCCAACCCGGGCTTGGCTATCATAACTCGAATTTTTCTTTCCATATTTTTACCTCCAAAACCTCAAATTTTATTATTTCCGATTACAGTCAATATTTTTTTGCAATTTGTCGAATGATTTGACAATATATGCTCATCCATAAATTAGGTTATCTAGTAATGAAAAGTAGAATGTATAAGGAGAAGAAATGCCGGCAAAAGCAGTGATAGGCTGTGCTTGGGGCGACGAAGCAAAAGCCAAAATCGTCGATGTATTAGCAAAAGACGCCGATATTATCATCAGATTCCAAGGTGGTAATAATGCAGGCCATACTATCAAAGTAGAAAATGATATCTACAAATTTCACCTCATCCCCTCGGGGATACTATATCCACATGCCAAATGCGTTATCGGTAGCGGAGTGGTAATAGAACCGTTCGACCTTATCGAAGAGCTCGATAAGCTGACAAAATCGGGGATAGCAATAGATGGACGGCTCTTCATAGACGAAAGAACCCAGCTCGTCCTCCCTATCCATCGGGAGATAGAAGCCGAGAATGAATCCAAAGCAGCTAATTCTGAGAAGATCGGTACTACCAAACGTGGTATCGGACCATGTTATGCAGATATGATCTCAAGGGTAGGTATCCGAATCTCCGATATTTTCGACGAGGATTATCTCAGCCTCAGATTGCAAAATCTCTACAAACATCACAAAAAAGAATTTACCGGAACGGACGAATTTATCCAAAAACTACAAAAAGCCGGTGAAACTTTGGCACCCTATATCTGCCAAGTTCCCTATTTATTGGAAGAAAACAAAGATAAAGAGCTACTATTCGAAGGAGCGCAAGGCACTCTGCTCGATATCATCTTCGGCACCTACCCGTATGTAACCTCCTCGCATGTGATCTCCGGCGGGATCAGTATTGGTAGTGGTTTGCCATTCAAACAAATAAACAATGTAATCGGCGTATTCAAAAGCTATTATACCAGAGTCGGGGCAGGACCATTCCCCACCGAATTGCACGATGCTGTCGGCGAAATGATAAGACATAGAGGCAACGAGTTCGGCACCACCACCGGCAGACCACGCCGCTGTGGCTGGTTCGATGCAGTTGCAGCTCGCTATGCCGCTATGATAAACGGATTGGACGAGATTGCCCTCACCCTGCTCGATGTGCTCTCCAGCTTCGATACGGTGAATATCTGCACTCATTATACTCTGGACGGCAAAAGGATAGACCACTTCCCAGCCAATCCGAAAATATTGGAAAGATGCGTTCCCCACTACCAAGAGATGCCGGGCTGGCCCGAGGCGATCAGCAATATCAGAGATTTCAGGAAATTACCGTCTAATGCTCAGAAATTTGTCCAACAAATCGAGAGTATTATCGGTATCCCGATCACTATGATCTCGGTAGGTGCAGCAAGAGACCAAATAATTTATAGATAGTGATCTACAAATATTTCTTGACATCAAAACCGCTGATTTCAAGGTAGCTCTCTCAGGTAAAAACCTGAGAAATAAAAAGTTATATAGTATAGATAAAGGAGTTTGATTTATGAAACGGACATATCAACCGCATAATCGTAAGCGTAGGAACAAGCATGGTTTCCGTGCTCGTATGGCTACCAAAGCCGGTAGAAAAATCCTAGCGCGCAGACGCGCAAAGGGAAGACATATCCTTACCGTTAGCGATAAATGAGATATATCTCTGCAAAAAAAGATTTTGATGAAATATATGCAAGACACAAAAGATATCCGGGCAGATTTTTCAATCTGCTGGTCTGTGATGGTGAGAACCGGCAAACCTGCTTGGTCGCTATCATCATCAGCAAACGTGTAGATAAGCGTGCTGTGGTACGAAATAAGATAAAAAGACGTGTTCGTGCTTTCCTTAGAGAGTGGGAACATAATCTGCCCGAGCAGAAGAAAATGCTCATCATAGCCAAACCGGAAGCTGTTGAGGTAGGTTGGGAAAGTATTAGAACCGACTTGGAAGACATCTTAGCGAGAGTGGTATGAAATTCGCTAACCGTTTTTTTCTTTTTCTGATCAGAGGCTACAAAAGGTTCATCTCACCCATGCTTCCACCTACTTGCCGCTTTATGCCGACTTGCAGCGAATATGCCTGTAGCGCTTTTCAAAAATACCCTTTCTTCAAGGCATTCTGGCTCTCAGTTACTCGTATCCTGCGCTGTCATCCCTTTCATCCCGGTGGGATAGACCCACTGCCTTAAACATTGGAGTAAATCGTGGAAAAAAGAACTATTATTACCCTGTTGCTCATCTTTATCGTCTTTTGGATCAGTAACCAGATCCTCTGGCGTACACCGGAAGAAGAACCGGTTCAACAACCCCGGCCCGAAATCGTAGAAGAACCTTACACCGAAGAAGTATCTTATGAAGAACCTACTCGTCGCACCCCCTTAGATCTACAAGAACTGGACGAAGAAGAAGTCCGCCGAGATGATATCCGTATAGAGAACGATAAAATGGCGCTTACCTTTACAAATCAGGGTGCGATGGTCAACGAGGTGATCCTGAAAGAATATTATCTGGCAGATAAGACTTCCTATGTGAATCTGATCCCGGAAAATGAAGCTCTCTTTGGAATCACTCTGCATACTACAGACGGTACGGAGATTGATCTATCCGAATTTCGCTTCCAATACGATACTTCGCCGGACAACAAGCGCGTCTCCTTCACACTCCTTAGCGATGCCGGCAGCATCCAACTTACTTATGAGCTAAACGACGAGTATAATGTACATAGTCAGTTCGTAGCCGAGGGAATAGTGGCAGTAGATAATTATGATGTCTCATTCCTCTCCGGTATTGCTGATACGGAAGAATATCTGAAGAACAAATCGAGAGAATACAATTTCGCAGCCCAGATAGACAATTCCATCACCAGAGAAAGACTATCGCGCATAAGTGAACCGGAAGTATTCAGAGGGAATATAGACTGGTCTGTAATCCGCTCCAAGTACTTCATCCTCAGTCTTATCCCGGACGATATGATCGATACCAACAGTGTGCTGGTGACCACTGTTCAGGAAAGCCCCGCTTTTAGTATGAATGTCTCCGTGCCGAGAGAGAGTATCCGCCATTCCTATGATATGTATCTGGGTCCGCTTTTGTACGATAATTTGAACAGATACAATATCGGATTGGAAAACAATGTGGAGTTGGGACCCGGTATCATTCAGTGGATCAGTAAGATATTTTTGTGGTTCTTGCAGAAATTGAACAATGTGATCCCAAACTGGGGTATCTGCATCATCATCTTTGCCCTCGTACTCAAGATCATACTCTACCCACTCACTCACAAGAGTTTCGAATCCACCACCAAGATGCAGAAGATCAATCCGCTGATGAAAGAGATCCAGACCAAGTACAAGGACGATCCGAAGAAGCTGCAAGCGGAATTGCGCAATCTATACAAAGAACACAAGGTAAATCCGCTGGGCGGATGTCTGCCACTGCTCTTGCAGGCGCCCGTCTTGTTTGCCCTCTACCCGCTTTTGCGCTATTCTATCGAGCTCAGGCAGACGCATTTCCTCTGGCTGCCGGATCTATCCGAGCCGGATCCCTATATGATCCTGCCAATCATTATGGCTCTCTTCATGTTCGTTCAGCAGAAAATGATGGCTCCCTCCAAACAAGCATCCGAAGAGATGGATGAAAAACAGCAAGCTGCTTATCAAAGCCAGAAAATGATGGCTTATATCATGCCGGTCGTACTATTCTTTATCTTTCGCACCCTGCCTGCCGGATTGGTATTGTATTGGACTGTATTCAATGTGATGTCTATATTCCAACAGTATTTTATTAAGAAAAAACTATATTGAGGAAACCTATGAAAGTAATCAAACGAGAAGGAAAAACAACTTCAGCTGTGATAAACAGCTTTATGAAAGAATTTAACTTGAATTTGCAAGATTTTACCTTTGAAGTTGTAGAAGAAGGATCAAAAGGTGTATTGGGACTATTCGGTTCCAAAAAAGTGAAAATCAAATTTACGTTGCCCGACAGCAGTGAGAGGATCAAATCTTTCACTCAAACTTTGATGGACAAGATGAATGTACGCTATGAAACCGTAACCTGTGAAGAGAACAACGGTATTTACGAAGTTAAGATCAGTAGCAAGGAAGATGCCGGATTTTTGATCGGAAAAGAAGCAAAACTACTCGATAGTTTACAATATCTGATCACACAAATGATAAGCAAAGCGGAAAAAGCCCCGATAAAAGTTAAACTCGATGTGGATAACTATCGCAAACGTAGGGAAGATGCTCTAGTGGACAAAGTAAAAAGCATCGCTGAGAAGGTGAAAACCCGCAACAAAAGTATAACACTCGAACCGCTACACGCCGCTCACCGCCGCGTTGTACACAAACAGATAGAAAAAGATAAAGATTTGAAGACCATGACGATCGGTGAAGGTAGTCAAAAAAGAATAGTAATAATGCCGGCAGATAAACTGCCTGAAAATTCTAATAAAAAGAATTATGAACCAAAACGGAATAAAGCTGGGAAAAACAAATAATTATATTGTCTCAGCCGGAAGCTGGAAGGGAGACGGTGGTGCTTCGATGGGTGTATTGCCCAAAGCTATATGGCAGAAGAAGATCACCCCGGACGAGAAAAACCGCATCCCGCTCGCTCTCAATCTGCTGATCATCCGTACGGCAGCTAAGACGATCCTCATCGATACAGGAATCGGGAACAAGATCACCGCTAAGCAACAGAAGATCTATCAACCTAGCGAGTTTTGCCTGCCTGAGAATCTGAAAAAACTAGGGATCGAACCCGAAGAGATAGACTATGTGGTGCTCACTCATCTCCATTTCGACCATGCCGGTGGAATCGTTTCCGCACAAAATGGTGAATATAAGCTCACTTTCCCTAATGCCACTCATATAATTCAGCAGCGGGAGTGGGAAATAGCCAAACATCCGGACGGCCTAAACATGGCTTCCTACAACTTCAAAGCTGATCTCACCCTCTTGGAAGAAAGCGGTAATTTCCTGCTCATAGACGGTGATCATCAGCTTACCGATGAGGTAAGACTGGAGTTGGTAGGTGGACACACCGAAGGGATGCAATCTATCCGGATAGAAAGTGATGGTGAATTAGCTTATTATGCCGGTGATATCATCACTTCGGAGCCGCATCTGCATCCGGCTGTCACCTCAGCTTACGATGTCTGCCGCAAAGATACTTACCATGCCAAAAAACGTATACTATCAGAGTTGCAACAGAGAGAGGGTATCCTCTTCTTCCCGCATGATCATAAAAAGGCATTTATCCAATTGTAATTAAAACAGTAAAGGGCACTTTTTGTCCTGGATATTCCAAACAAAAGAGCCGGCTAAAAACCGGCTCTTTTAATAATCCGCTATTTAAGCATCATCAGTTTGTGCGTTTTGCTGCTCCGGGCGGTGTCCAGCTTGATGAGATAAGTCCCGCTGGAGACAATCCTACCATTGTCATTCCTGCCGTCCCATACCAAGGTGAATCTGCTCTCCTCTACCTCTTCATCCGAGATAAGCGTGCGAATCTTCTGACCTCGGATGTTATAGATCGCTACCGAGAGCGGTTCGCCTACATCACGCGCATCGATACTGAACTCGATCGTCGTCTCCGGATTGAATGGGTTGGGATAATTTGTAACCGAGATAGCGATAGGCTGCGTGACCGTATCGTCCTCAGCAGATACTGGTGGAGTCATTTCTCTGAGATAGGGATAGCCGTTATTGACCGTATAATCCTCATCAGCAGCCCAGATATCCTCGAAATCCCAGCCGACATATGTATTGGCAGCATAAGGATAAGTCATATCCTCCGTACTTCTGCCTTCGCCACCTTCGGACTGCTGCTGACCGGTAGTCTCGATATCCCAATAGCTATAGAGTACTTCTCCGGCAGACGCTTTGGGAAAATCGACCAGCTCGATATCTTTGAGCCGGCTGTCATAATGATAGTTTTTGCCATAACCGGTACTAGGATGAGTACCATCATAGATGAAATTCTCCAAATCCCAAACTCCTTCATAAGAATGATTGTGTGGGTCAGTTCCGGAACGATGTACATAACCGCGGCGTCTTTGGATAAGTGAACCGAACAAATTGATATCACCACGTTGGAAAGCTATTTCTACAGAGGATTCGGGCCAAACCGGATTGTACCAGGGATAGTCCGTACCATAAGGAAAGACATAATTATCCGGGTCATTATTGGGGAAGGAATTTGTATATTCCGGTGATTCATAAGGATAACCACAGACAGAATATCCCGCTGGTGGATTAGCACCATGCATATTGAAACCTTGCATATTGGCAGGTAAAGATGGATCCTCAGGGAAGACGAATTTGTGCAAATCGGGCCAGACATAGAGAGTATCGTTGCCGGTGTAGGGGCTCGGACCCCAGAATGAAGGTGTGGAGCCATGCGGATGCTGATATTCCATGGTAAAGATGCCATCGTGCTTGTAATAGAGATCGCCTTGGACTAGCGGATCGCCCTCAGCCAGTGCTGCATAGGCACCATAGAGATAGATATCGTTTGTATTGTCATCGCGGCGTATCTCCAGCTCCGCATCCCAATGTTTATAGGCGATCAAGATCTTCTCTTCGGAAATCAGTCCGAAATAATCTGTAATGTTGGGATCGTCCGGATCATCAGGCGCTTGTCCGGGTGGAGTATTGGCATAAGTGATATCGCCAACTATACGAACTGTATCTGCCGCTCCCCAAGTTTGCATGCCTTCCACCACACCTTCTATCCAAAGCTTGCTATCCACCCAGGCGGATTGTCCGTTCAAACTGCCTGAGGGTCCCTCTGTCCAGATAGTATCATAGATAGCAATCTCGTTGATAGCGATGATGTCCGCATCTTCGAACCAATTCACTCCGGCATCTATCGCAGCCTGCGCTTGTGTAGCGTTCATTGGAAACCAGCTATAAACCGGATATTCTTTGATCTCATCGAGCACGATCTCGGCTTTCCAACTGCTATAATTTTCTCCGTCTATTTTTACATAGAGGATATCGGTATCGGGATCATCAATCAGATGGATACCGTTGTCTCTGATTTGCTGGGCTATATCGGTCATCGGTCTGTACAGATCTTCATAGTGTCCTTGTTCATATCCCCCAATAAAGATTTGCTCCATCGGCGCGCCCGATTCCTCCAGTTTAA
The DNA here is from genome assembly GCA_964433675.1 of uncultured Candidatus Cloacimonadota bacterium. GTDB lineage: Bacteria > Cloacimonadota > Cloacimonadia > Cloacimonadales > TCS61 > CAYSSJ01. The sequence continues at coordinate 67,879 of CAYSSJ010000004.1, read as the reverse complement.
TTCCTGTGGGCCAATGTCTGAATAATCCATGGGTGGTTACTTTCTCGTAGAAGGTGGGCCAACTGTTATTCGGTCCACCACCAACTTGTTGAATCCAGATATCGTCATTACTATGCACCGGTCCGGTCATCACATCCTGACCCCAAAACTTCAATAAATTATCATTTTGACTACTCTCAAATTGGGTGAAATGGGCAAACTCGGAGAGTTGTTCTTCCTGGTTTCTACCCACGAGACCGCCAACCGGAGATCCGCTAGCATTAACTTCGCCATAAGCAAATGAATTGGAAATTTCACCAAACCAATTATACCCGATCATACCACTGACCTTATCTATACCACTCACTTCTCCCGAGGTGAAGCAATCGGAGATATTGGCAAAATTACTGAATCCGACCAAGCCGCCGACCATATTCTCTCCCTGTACTATTCCAGCTGAGAAACTCTGGAAAATATCGCCATCACTTCTACCGACCAAACCACCGACTACATTTATTCCCTGAATATTCATGGTAGAATAGCTCGTGGTTATAGTGGCTTCATTTTTACCTGCCAAGCCACCGATATAATCATCCGCATTGATACTGCCGGCTGAACCGCTATATTCTATAACTCCCTCATTGATAGCTACCAAACCGCCAATATGATAACCACCGCTGATACTAACATCGGAGCTACTACCTCTGATCTCCCCATCATTCATAGCAACTAAACCGCCAATATAATTATTAGCGGAAATCGTTCCGCTTACGCTCACATCGGATATCTCACTCGCTTCACTCCAAGCTGCCAAGATAGCCACTCTGTTATCTGCCATGACACTGGCATCTACTATTTCGATGTTTTTAAGCTCGGCTTCTTGAATATAGCCGAATAATCCCAAGCTACTATGACTGGGACTGTAAATATTCATGCTCGTGATAAGAAATTCATCTCCATCGTACACACCGGTAAATGGGTGCGAACTGTATTCTGAATAAGTTCCGATCGGCTGCCAACCCGAACCTCCGGCATAAGCACTAAGGTCTATATCGGCTATCTGCAGAAAATGTGCGTCCAGATAATCTCTCACATTATCCAATTGCTCTGCCGTCTCCACCAGATACGGATCATTCTCCGTTCCGCTACCACCGGCAAACTGAGCAAATAATACCGTTACCGATATAACCATACAAAATGATAAAATTAAACGTTTCATAATGACCTCCCGACAATTTTAACTTATCAAATGCAAATATCTTAAATTCTAAATTGGGTGTCAAGTAATTTTAGGAAATTATACCATGTTGGTGGGGTGGATGACGGTCGCTGCTATACCTATACCTGCAATTGCGTATTACGAACTACTCGACTATAACTACCACTAATTCAAATTATGATAATATCCCATACTCTTTACCTTTTTGTAAAATATATTCTTTATCTTTACACCTTTCAAGAATTTCATAGTTATTTCTTAGCCCAATTGCTTTTCTTATGGAAAGGCTAGATTGTTTAATCTCTTCTATTAAAATTGTTGGAACAAAATACAAATCAAAAGAGACGTCCGACAGAGGGCATATTCCAATAACAACATCGGAAGTAGCACATGATTGAGTATATGTTTTTACGCCAGATTTGTATTTTCTGTCCACTCCACCTCTAGTACCACCAGTAAATGATATGGATGTTCTCGCTGTTTTTACTTGTGCTCTTATTATTATTTCGTCTGCATTCTCATTTTTGAAAACTATAATAATATCATATGGTGATAGAGGGAGATCAACCAAAGATACATTTTGATACTTTTTCATTAATATTCCACAAACCATATGTTCGTGAGCAAAGCCATCTATAGATGCCTGTCTGCCTCGTTTTTCTGAAGTTGCCATAAATTATTTCTCCAATACAATAATCCAATCAGTATTTATTCTTTCATCACGTGGGACCTTGATAAAGTGCTTAATTATTTCTGAACCGAAATAATTATCAACTTTGAATCCCACCCGTTCGGAAATATTCATTAAATATTTCCAACTTTCAAAATTATATCCTCGGATTTTATTATTGCCAATAACAATTACATACTTACCATTCCTTTTTAAAACACGTCGAACTTCATGTAAATTTGCTTCCATATCAACCAAGTATTTGTATGCAATATAAGCACGTCGAGAATCTTTATTAAAAATGGCTTCAATAATTTTGTCTGCCTCATCAATTCCAGTTTTATGTAATGATTTATAGTCAATTGCATAGACACTTTCAGTTCCTACATGCCTTTTTTTCATGGGAGTTAATGAACCATCTGCCAACCCCAGCCAATACATTTCAAGTTGATGTGTCCTCGGATAATCAACCGCATTTGCATATGGCGGTGATGTCAAAGCAAAATCGAAATAATTTCTTCGATATTTAATATTTCGTGCATCATTATTTTCAGGAATTTCAACTGATATCCCAGTTTCTACTGATGAACTAAACTCTGTCATTCTATAAGAGTTTAATAATAAAGCTTCTGCAAATTTAGTTAATGCTAATGATGGATAAATATTCTTTTTCAACTTCTTTCTCACTACTGTACGAGTGCAATTATTATCTGCATTTGATACTGACCGTATGATTGATGATAAGCATATTTTTTGAAAGTCTTTTATGCCATCGGAATAATTTGTATTAATAATCAATTTCTTAATGTAGGCTAACTCAAAAAGGATTTCTTGTTTAAACCAATTATCTCTATATGGAAATGTTGGTAAATCTGATTCATTAATTTTACTCGGATCGTATTTTATTAAATGATTCAATAAATAATCCGTACTTTCCTTCAACTCATCGACATCGAGTTTTGTTGTTTTAACTTTCGTTAAAAACTTAGCGAATGGATCAATATCGATTCCAACAGAATGTCTACTTAAAAGTTGAGCTTCAACATTGCTAGTCCCGCTTCCCATAAATGGATCAAGTACAACATCACCAGGCTTAGAATACTTTTGGATCAGCCAACGAGGTAATTCTGGAAAAAATTTTGCAGGATATTTATGTAAGCCGTGTGAACCCCTCGTTTGGTCATAAGAAATAAACAAAAATCTCTGACCGCGGTTTATTGGAAGACTAACTGGTATATTACCATCTACACGAGTAAGAGTTTCTCCAAAATTATTTTTAGCCTCTTTTATTATTCCAACAGAATATTCGTTTTCATCAAAAATTAAACTATCGAAATAAGGATATCTTTTCTTTCTTCTTTCAACATTTTTTCGAATCTGAAACAATGATATATTGTCGTAATACATTTCCTCTCCTTTTATACAACCACAAGCCTATCTATATATTAACCTAAATTCCGTCAAGCTGATTTTTTTCCTTTGTAGCAGCAATTTAGAAATTTCCGTATTATTGCCAGGCTTGATAATCATCATCACAATGAATACGTCAAATTCAATATTTGCCACGTGATTGGGCAAAATACCGGACGGCAAACTGTTTTTCTCTCCTCTGTGTTCTCGGTGTCCTCGGTGGTTATTATTTTCTGTCTTCTCCCCTTCCCATCTTCTCACCTTCTCCATTCTGCCTACTGCTTACTGCTTACTGCCTACTGCTTACTGTATTCTGTATTCCGTATTCTGTCCTTCTCATTTTCTCACCTTTTATAGATAATCGGTTAAGCGGTGCAAGCGAGAGTAATTTGCAAGCTACGTTGCTTTAATATCCTGTTTGCTAAAATAGTTCTTGACCTATGCAAACATATTGAAAAAGTATGCTTTAGTATCTCAAAAATAGGAAGGATAAGCGATGGAATTGTGGGATGAATTGAAGTTAGAGGATAATAAGGCATATTCCTGGAAGCTGGCTGAACTGAGGTTGGATATTCTCAAAGATAAAAACAAGCTGCATTATGCAGTCTCCACCAGCGATGAAGAAGAGCAATACCCGAGTTGGCATGGCTTTCAAAAGACTGAATATGATCCTGATTTGAATTGGAAACGTTGTATTATAAACGAAAAAGATCATCTCGTCCGCATCTTACCATCAATGCCGACCAGACCGATAGTAGTTCGTCCGGAAACACCGCTAATTGTCCTACCCGGAAGCAGTGCGCGCTTTTTTGTCTCTATCCCGGTGTGGTACTCTTTTATAGTTGGCAAAGAGCAAATAGCCTGGGAGATCCCCTCTCTACCGCTTTCTAATACCTGGTTCGGCGACCCGCTCTCCGGTGTGTTTTGTTATGCGCTCCGCTCGAGTGCCAAAACCGAATATACATTGGATAAGCTGCGGAAGAATATCGCCTCTTGCAGTATCTTGGTCGAAAACAATTCTGCAGACAATTTCGAATTTAACCGTCTCTGTATTCATACGGAATATCTGAACATCTATCAGAGCAGAAATACATTATGGACGAATGAGATCAAGGTAATTTTGGAAGGTGAGAATCAGCGCTCTAGTTTCGAAATCAGCGAGACTGCACCGAAATTCGAAAAAAACATGAAGCTTTTGCAAACCCGCAGAGAAGAGCCATCCAAGCATCTTACCAAAAAAATGTTCTCCGATTTCAAATTTATGAAAGGATAGAGCTATGTTTGATTCTATCATCCAATCCGTTCAAGACATACTCACCCCGACAGTGGTCGGTCATATTATCCGTATCCTGATAATCTTACTAGCCGGTTTCCCGCTTCTGAATCTTTTGGTGAGAGTAGTAAGTAAATCAGTGAAGAAGCGTTACTCTTTGCAGGCGGAGATGATCACCAAGAAGATAATCTTCTATGTCGGCGTGCTGATTATTCTGATGATGGTTTTAAACGAGTTTGGTTTCAGACTATCGGCTATTTTGGGAGCTGCGGGCATTATGGGTATTGCTATCGGTTTTGCTGCCCAGACCAGTGTTTCCAATGTGATTAGCGGTATATTTTTGATCTCCGAACAGCCCTTTGCTGTCGGCGATATTGTGCAGATAGGAAACACAACCGGCATAGTACTTTCTATAGATCTACTCTCGATCAAATTACGCACTTTCGATAATCGGTTTATCCGTATCCCCAATGAATCCATAGTAAAAAACGAATCGGTAAATATTTCCCGCTTCCCGATCCGCAGAATGGATTTGGATATCGGAGTGGCATACAAAGAGGATATTCGCCGCGTTATCGGTGTGCTAAAGGATATCGCCACCAAAAATCCCTATTGTCTGGAAGAACCGGAACCGATGATTTTTCTGAACACTTTCGGCGATTCCGCCCTCATCATCCGCTATGCCCTCTGGTTCGAAAAATCAGATGTTATCAACCTCAAACGCTCGATCATGATGGACATCAAAGAGCGCTTCGATGCCGAAGATATAGAGATACCCTTCCCACATCGTACTATTTATACAGGTGAAGTAACCAAACCGTTCCCACTAACGATATCAGACAAGCAAGCAAATCAGGATGATAAGACCTAAACACTGAAATTCGAATATGCTGTATAAACAACTGAGCGCCGAGCTGGAAAAATCTTCGGTCTTCCGGGAATTTTCAACTCTGATAAAAACAAGAGATAACACCTTACAGATATATAACTGCAACAGGTCAGTCAAAGCTCTTTTGCTGGTTCATCTGTTTGAAAAACTAGATAAGAATGTGATTTTTGTCACTTCGGACGATAATGTAGCAGAAGATTATCTTGATGATGTCGATCTGCTTACCAACCGGGAACACACCCATTTTCTGCCCGATTATGAAGTGCTACCTTATGAGCAGCGTTCACCTCATTTGGAGATCAGAGCACAGCGTATCAAAAGCTTATCTCACACACTCCGCTCTGAGCCGGGGATATATATCACCTCGATGCGAGCTTTTCTGAGGAAATTGGTGCCCAAGCAGCTTTTCGCCCGCACAATCATGCAACTGAAGCTCAATGATGAATATGATCTCACCGTTTTGACCGAGCATCTTCACTCTATTGGTTATGAATCGCAATTTCAAGTTTCGCGTGTAGGTGAATTTGCACTACGCGGCGGTATATTGGACATTTTCTCGCCGGGTTCGTCCAAACCGGTCAGAATAGAATTTTTCGGCGATACGATAGAATCGATCCGCATATTCTCTGTCAGCACCCAACGCTCCACCGGTGAGAATTTGGAAGAGATTACCATCCTACCGGCACGTGAATTTTCGTTAGAAGATATAACCTGCAAAGGTGAACTCTCCCATAAAGTAGAGCAGGAAGGTTTCTATGATGGGATAGAGCAGGATATCTCGCTCTATTTCGATGAATTGAGCACTTTTGCAGATTATTTCCGTTCCACTTCTCTGGTCGTGGTCTGGGATAATTTTGAGATGCTGAAGCTGTATCACAAAGAAGTATTCGAAGAAGCGGTGGAGATGTACGAAAAACAAGACCGAGAAAGACCGCACCCCACCGATATCTTCACCACTGCCTACGATCATCTCTATGCTCAAAAAACCCGAAATCTCTACCTCTCCTCCGCCGAGCAAATGATAAATAGAGCAAACTGTTCACTCAAACTTCCTTTGATAACTCACGAGAATCTCTATGGCGATCTTGCTGCTTTTCGCAAGGAACTGGCAAAAAAGCTGGAAGATGGATATACGGTTTTTATCCAATCGGATAATGCCAGTCAGAGCAAGAGGATGTCCGAACTACTCGATTGGGATACTGCCGGAATCAGATATACTATCGGAGTCCTGCAGCAAGGTTTTACCCTACCCGATGCCAAACTTGCCGTTTATACCGACCATGAGATCTTCGACAGATACAAGCGGAAGCGCCGTTATGCCAAATATGACCAAAAAGAGGCATTGGTAGATTACGAGACGCTGAAACCGGGAGATTATATTGTTCATATAGACTACGGGATCGGATTGTATAGCGGTTTGCATAAATTGAACATAGACGGCAATATGGTGGAATGTCTCAAACTGCAATATGCCAATTCGGACACAGTCTATGTGCCTACTCATCAGCTCACTTTGATCACCAAATTCGTAGCAGAAGAAGGTATTTCACCCACCGTGCATGCTTTGGGTAGTAAGAAATGGGACAATACCAAAAATCAAGCAAAAAAGCAGGTAGAGCTGATAGCTGAAGATATCGTAAATCTCTATGCTAAAAGGCAGGCTCTGAGTGGAATCGAGTTTGAGCCTGATACTTCCTGGCAGACAGAGATGGAAAATTCTTTTATTTATGAAGAGACAGCCGATCAGCTAAACTCACTGCAGGAGATAAAGTCGGACATGGAATCTACTTATCCGATGGAGCGCCTTCTTTGCGGTGATGTGGGATTCGGTAAGACGGAACTGGCAATCAGAGCTGCATTCAAAGCGGTAATGAGCGGCTGGCAGGTTGCCATACTCGTTCCTACCACCTTGTTGGCAGAGCAGCATTATCTTGTGTTCAAAGAGAGATTAGCCCAATATCCGGTCAATATCGCTATGTTCAGCCGTTTCCGCTCCCCCCGTCAGATCAAGCAAGATTTGGTTCGGCTGCAGCATGGTGCTATAGATATCGCTATCGGTACTCACCGGCTACTCTCTGCCGATGTGCATTACAAACAGCTCGGATTCTTGATCATAGATGAGGAGCATCGTTTCGGTGTACGTCACAAAGAAAAGTTGCGCAAAATCTCGGCTAATGTGGATACACTCTATATGTCCGCCACCCCGATCCCACGTACTATGCATATGGCGCTATCCAAGATGAAAGATCTATCACTGATCCGCACTTCACCCAAAGCACGGCTGCCAATTAGAACTTCTATCATAGATTACGATATGAGTATTATCAAAGAGGCAATCTTGAGAGAAATTGATCGTGGCGGGCAAGTCTTTTTCGTACATAATAGGATAGAGTCGATAGATAGCATAGCAGAAGATCTGCGTAAAGTTCTGCCCAAAGCGCGTATAGCCAGAGCACATGGTAGATTGCCGGAAAAGCAGTTGGAACAGATCATGCTCGATTTCAGTCATCACAAATATGATGTCTTGGTAACCACCACTATTATCGAATCCGGCATTGATATCCCCAATGCGAACACTATGGTTGTAAACAGAGCCGATACTTTCGGTTTGGCGCAGCTCTATCAACTACGAGGCAGAGTAGGAAGAAGCAATCGGCGCGCCTATGCTTATCTGGTAGTCCCACCCCATCTGAGCGAAATCGCCCGCAAGAGATTGGAGACACTCATCGAGTATGAATCGCTGGGCAGCGGTTATCAAATAGCAATGCGCGATATGGAGTTACGTGGTGCGGGAACGCTTTTGGGAACCAAACAAAGCGGTATCATAAATACGGTGGGATACAATTACTACTCCCGCCTGCTGCACGAAGCTATAGATAAGCAATCGGAAGAAACTACGCCAGAACAGACTAAACTGGAGCCAAAATCTCATATCCATGTGGATACCGACTGTTATTTCCCCGCTTCTTATATCCCGGATGATAAGACCAGACTGGAATTGTACAAACAGATGCTGGCATTCAACGGAACTGATGATTTCGAGGATTTTAGAAAAGAACTGCAAGATAGATTCGGTCCGCTACCTGCAAAGGCAGAAACTACTATCCTATTTTACAAATTGAAGCTGTTGGTGGAAAAAGCCAAAATAAAGAGAGTGCTGATAAACAAGAAAAATATCATGCTCGAACTGGACAATCGCTATCTGCCCCCACGTGATAATTTGCGAGAGATGATAAAAAAACAAAATTTGCCGGTGAGCTTCAATACTACCACCAACCTGCAAATCAGTTTCGATACTTCCGCTCTGCAGACGATTTCGGTGAAAGAAAATATCATCCGAACCATAGGAATAATCAGTCATTTATCGGGTAACTTCAAAAAATAGATTAAAAATGTTTGACAAAATACACTATCCTAAGATTTTTCCTAATCCATTAAGAAATGGAGAAATATGGAAAGGATGGAAAATATAATTGCTTTTATCGGTGGGATTAAGAGGGGGTTTTCACTCCCCGGTTCGTGTGTATCTACACAGTCTTTCCGATCTATATCCTTTTTCCATGTCTCTTTTCGGGAGGTTAAATAGTGAAGAAAAATAAAGTCATCGTTCTGTTTTTAATGCTGATTACGATAAGTACTCTCTGGTCTCAGCAACAATATACCATGCAAGCCCGCGATTATGAAAGTTTTTATAGTGTGACTGTGGTGGGTGTGGTAAGAAATCCGGGAGTTCACCGCCTGCCACCAACTAGCCGCGTTTCGGACGCTATGAAGTTCGCCAATACAGTTCAAGATACTATTGTTATCCATGATCCGCCCAAAAATGCTTCTTCACGAAATATCACTCTCAAGCGTGGCGAACAGGAATTTCATATTGATATGCACAAATACTTCATCTCCGGGAATGATGAGCTCAATCCCTACATCAAAGATGGCGATACCATCATCGTTCCACCTATCCAGAATACGGTTTATATCTATGGCGCTATCCACAAGGCAAACGAGTATATTGAACTTATCGAAGCTGACAGGGTGAAAGACATCATAGATCTCACCATGGGGCTCAAACCGAATGCCTACAAAGAAGAAGCCATGGTAGTGCGCTACTCCGATGATCACAAAAGCAGCTTCAATATACCCTTTTCATTGGAAAATGCTATTGCTGATCCGAGCAGTGAAGCTAACTTACCGCTGGAACATGGAGACCGCATCTTTATCCGCTCCATTCCCGAATATCAACCGCACGATTTTGTCAATATCTCCGGCGAGGTCAGATTCCCCGGGCTCTATCCTATCGATGAGGATCAAACCACTTTGTTGCAAATATTGGAACAAGCCGGTGGACCTACCGAGAACGCCAATCTGGCAGACGCTTTTTTGCAAAGGAAGCGTGAAGAAGATATCCGCGATGCGGAACTGGTAAGATTGCAGCGTTTACCACGTTCTGCCCTGTCGCAGAAAGAGATCAGATACATCAACACCCGCATTCAGGAAGATAGTGGCATCTATGGTGTAGATATCGAGCAACTTTGGCAAGAGAAAGAAGAAACTATTGATGTACCTCTAAAGAGAAACGATTTTATATATGTGCCCGATAAGACTATGACGGTCAATGTGACCGGTCAGGTGGTCAATCCCGGACTTTTCACCCATATCCCCGGACAAAACTATGAGTTTTATATAGGAAAAGCAGGCGGCTACTCTTGGAAAGAGAGCAAGGGCGGCGTCCGCATTATCCGAGCGGAGACTGGTGTATGGATCAAACCAAAAAGTACAACCGTTGTGGAGGTAGGCGATACGATTTTTGTGCCAGAGAGAAAGCGATTTTCTTATTACTGGCCCTATATCAAAGAAACTATGTCATTCTTGAGTGGCTTAGCCACGATCATCGTCGTGGTGCAAAATATTATTGGAAATTAGGAGAATTATATGAGAATACTCATTACTGGTGGCGCCGGATTTATCGGCTCGCATCTGGCTGATAAATTGCTTGAAATGGGAAACACCGTAGCGGTGATAGATAATCTTTCCACAGGTGATTTTGCCAATATCAGACATCTGATAGACAACCCGAACTTTAGCTATACCATAGACTCGATACTAAACAAGGACGCACTGGATAAACTAGTGAAGAAAAGTGACCAGATCTACCATCTCGCCGCTGCTGTAGGTGTGAAATATATCATAGACAACCCACTGCTTTCTTTGCAGACTAATATTGCCGGAACCGAAAATGTCCTCGAACTTGCCAACAAATACAAGAAGAAAGCTCTCGTCTCTTCCACTTCAGAGATCTACGGTAAAAACAACAATGTACCCTTCAAAGAAGAAGATGACCGGCTTTTGGGTTCCACTCATATTACCCGCTGGAGCTATAGCGCATCCAAAGCGATAGATGAGTTTTTGGCACTTGCCTATTTCAGAGAGAAGAAACTGCCGGTGGTCATAGTACGCTGTTTCAACACAGTCGGTCCACGTCAGACCGGTCAATACGGTATGGTAGTACCCAAATTCGTCAAAAGCGCACTTCTAAATCATCCGCTCACCGTCTATGGAGACGGCAAGCAGACACGCTGTTTTGCTTATGTGGACGATGTAGTGGACGGTATGATAAAGCTGATGTCCGAAAAGAAAGCGGAAGGTGAGATCTTTAATATTGGAAATGATGAGGAGATCAGCATCGAAGAGCTGGCTCATAAGATCAAGAAGCTTACCAATAGCAAATCGAAAATCGAATATGTGAAATATGAAGATGCCTATGAAGAAGGTTTCGAAGATATGCTCTCGCGCAAACCGGAGTTGGCGAAGATAAAGAAATTCATCGGCTACAAACCGAAAGTGAACTTGGACAATATCCTCCAAAAAATAATCAACTACTTTGAGGAGTAAACTTCATGAAAGTTCCCTTCTTAGACTTACATGCTCAGTACGACCCTATTATAGATGATATCCGCGAAGCTATCGAGCAGGTTATCCAAACCCATCAGTACATAATGGGACCGCAGGTGGAGCAATTGGAAGCAGCGATAGCAGATTATTGTGGCTGCCGCTATGCAGTGGGCTGCTCTTCTGGTACAGATGCATTGCTGCTTGCCCTCAGCGCACATGATATCGGCAAAGGAGATGAGGTGATCACCACCTCGTTCACCTTTTTCGCTACCGCCAGCACGATCTACCGCGTCGGTGCCAAGCCCGTCTTCGTAGATATCGATCCGCGTACTTTCAATATCTCACCCGCTGAGATAGAAAAAGCTATCACTCCAAAGACGAAAGCTATCATAGCTGTGCATCTGTTCGGTCAACCGGCGGATATGGACAGCATTATGAAGATCGCCAAGAAACATGACCTGATTGTTATCGAAGATAATGCCCAGGGTATCGGTGCTAAGTATGGTGATAAATATGCCGGCACTATCGGCGATGTGGGTACACTCTCTTTCTTCCCGGCAAAAAATCTGGGCGCTATGGGAGATGCAGGTATGTGCCTTACAAACAACGAAGAACTTGCCGGTAAGCTCAAACTCTTGCGTGTGCACGGCGAAAATCCAAAATATTATCACAACTGGGTCGGCTTCAACAGTCGGCTGGATACTCTGCAAGCTGCTATATTGCTGGTGAAGCTGAAACATCTGGATAGATGGAATAAGATGAGACAAGAAAACGCAGCATATTACAATGAACATCTGGCTGATATAGAAGAGATAGAGCTACCCTATGTGAAACCGGGAATTACTCCGATCTACAATCAATACACGCTCTTGGCAGAAGATAGAGATGCTCTGCTCGAATATTTACGCGCCAAAGATATCGGCTGCGCTGTTTATTATCCTCAACCTTTGCATCTTCAGCCGTGCTTTGCGCTTTTGAACTACAAAGCGGGTGATCTTCCCGTCTGCGAAGAAATCTCCGCGCGGGTGATCTCTATCCCGATCTATTCAGAGCTCTCGCAAGCTCAACTGGATTACGTTATCGCCGAAATCAGATCATTTTACCAAAAGGAGAGAACATGAATATCGTAGTATGCATCAAACAGGTACCAAATACAACTGAGATCAAGATAGACCCGACGACCAACACTTTAGTTCGTGAAGGAGTGGAAAGTATCATCAATCCATTCGATCTCTATGCTATAGAAGAAGCGGTACGACTAAAAGAGCAGTATGGTGGCAAAGTGACTGCCATCAGTATGGGTCCGCCTCAGGTAGAATCCGCTCTGCGCGAAGCCATATCTATGGGAGTGGATGAGATCATTCTGCTCACTGATAGGAAATTCGCCGGCTCAGATACTTGGGCTACCAGCCTCACCCTTTCTGCTGCTATCAACAAGCTGAAAAGTTTCGATATTATATTCTTCGGACAACAGGCTATAGATGGTGATACAGCGCAGGTAGGACCCGGAGTGGCTACTCATCTGAATATCCCGCAAACCTGTTTTGTAAAAAAGATAGAATCCATCGAAGCTAAGAAAATCCGAGTAGAGCGACTGATGGAAGATGGGTATGATGTGGTAGATATGAACATGCCGGTAGTGCTCACGGTGGTTAAGGAGATCAATGTACCCCGGCTGCCCTCGCTACGCGGTAAACGTAATGCCAAAAAAGCGGAGCTTATCACTTGGACTGCCGATGATCTCGGACTGAACGAAAATGATATCGGTTTGAACGGCTCTCCTACACAAGTGGTGAAAATATTTACACCCGAGCATCAAAAAGAAGGCGAAAAATATGAATTGCCGACCGAAGAGCTGGTAGATATCCTGTACAAAAAGCTCAAAGAGCTATCTAAATAAATATGTTAGAATATCCCAATATCGATCCTACACTTATCCAGATTGGCGGGTTGGAGATTAGATGGTATGGGCTTTTCTATATCATTGCTTTTCTGTTTGCCTATCTTTTTTTGAGAAAATTCTTTCGCTACCGAAATGTCTATCTGGGGAAAGAGGAATATGATAACCTACTATTTCTTTTGATGATAGCAGTGATAGTCGGTGGAAGGATAGGTTATGTCTTGTTTTACAATCCGGCTTATTATCTGCAAAATCCGCTGAAAATCTTTGCTTTGTGGGAAGGTGGACTCTCCTTTCACGGCGGCGCTATCGCTATGGTTTTGTTCGGATATCTATTCTGCCGGAAACATAACTACAACTTCTATCAACTGGCAGATCCGGTAACTCCATTTGCTGCTATCGGGATCGGATTGGGAAGATTGGGTAATTTCATCAATGCGGAGCTTTACGGACGCGTTACCGATAAGCCGTGGGGTATGATATTCCCCACCGATAAGCAGCAGCTTCCGCGTCATCCATCCCAGCTCTATGAGGCTTTTTTGGAAGGGTTAGTTCTATTTATCATCACCTTCATCGCCCTGAAAAAATCTAATCACCCTGGCATCTGCTTCTGGCTTTTTATCACTTTCTATGGTATCTTCCGCTTTATAGTGGAATTTTACCGTCAGCCGGACGAACAGCTCGGTTTCATTTTCGCATTTCTGACTATGGGACAGATCCTGAGCGGAATAATGGCGGTAGTCGGTATAGTCGGCTTAATTTTATTCCTCAAGAAAAAAGCATGAAAATCAAACACCTATTTATCGTATTGGTGATCCTGACACAAAGCTGTGCACTGCTACGCCAGCCGGATTATGATGAGAAATTGCTTATTTTGGAGCATAATCTGAAGAAGTGGGAACATTTCACTATGGAAGGGTTGGCTTCTTTGAACTATGAGCAGTATTCTTTTAGAAAAAATTTCGTATTGCGAAAAAACGGCAACACTCTCCGTTTCGATGTTTTCGATTCCGGCTTTTTCGGCCTGCAGCCACGTATGTTCGTCAGTGCTTATCTGAATGAGGAGGGGGTGGAATACCGTCTGATTACCGATGATGAGATCAACAGCTTTGCCTATGATGAGAATTTCCCCAAGCTGATAAGTTTTCTGGATCCGCTACGGTTGCTGAACAAAAGTGATGAGATCATCAAAAAACAAAAGTTGGAGCTCGATGGTGTCTCCATCTATTTCACAAATGCGATGACGATAGAAAAAATCGTCTCCCATCAATCTGAGCATGAGGTAAGGTTTTCCTACGATCACAACAATGATGCGCAAAATATCACGCTCTTAGCCGGTCGAAAGGAGATCACTGCTTTGATGATAGATAAAATAGATTACCATAAACCGGAGATAAATAAATTGGAAGAGAGGTAATATGATAGAGAGATACACCCGTGAAGAGATGGGAAAAATATGGCAATTGCAAAACCGGTATCAGGCAATGCTCGATGTAGAACTTGCTGCCTGCCGGGCAATGAATGATGTGGGTATCATCCCCGATGATGATCTGAAAGTGATCTTGGAAAAAGCTGATTTTGATGTGGAACGGATAGCAGAGATAGAGGCAGAGACCAAGCACGATGTGATCGCATTCCTTACCTGTGTAGCCGAATATGTAGGCGAAGAATCACGCTGGATACATTTCGGTCTTACCTCTTCGGATGTGCTCGATACTGCTACATCTTTGCAGCTCAGACAGGCAGGCGACTTGATCTTCCGTGATCTGGAAACTCTTTCTGAAGTATTGCGCCTGAAGGCAAAAGAATACAAAAATACACTCTGTATCGGTAGAACGCACGGTATCCATGCCGAACCTACCAGCTTCGGATTGAAATATGCTCTTTGGTACGATGAACTTCAGCGCAATATCGAGCGCATGAAAGCAGCGATAGACGTGGTTTCTATCGGTCAGATCTCCGGAGCTGTCGGCAATTATGCTCATCTCTCTCCCGAGATTGAGGAACTTAGCTGCCAATATCTGAATCTGCGTCCGGTAAATATCGCTACCCAAGTGATCCAGAGAGATCGGATCGCCCAATACCTTAGTACATTGACTATCATAGCTACTACTCTGGAAAAAATCGCTCTGGAGATTAGACACCTGCAGAGAACCGAGATCAGAGAAGTGGAGGAGAACTTTTCCAAGGGTCAAAAAGGCTCTTCTGCTATGCCGCACAAGAAAAACCCGATCGTAACAGAACAGATTTGTGGACTGGCGCGAATATTGCGTGCTAATGCCGCTGCCGGATTTGAAAATAATGCTTTATGGCATGAACGCGATATCAGCCACTCTTCGGTAGAGCGCATCATCCTGCCGGATTCCACTATCCTTATCAACTATATGTTAAATAAGATGATAACCTTGCTGGAAGATCTGGTAGTTTATCCGGAAAATATGATGAAAAATTTAGAACTAACCAATGGTCTGGTGTTTTCACAAGTATTACTCTTGAAGCTTTCTGAAAAAGGGATCACGCGTGAAAAAGCCTACAAATTGGTTCAGAAAAATGCCATGCAATGCTGGCAGACAGGTGAGCAGTTTTGCAAATTAGTTTCAGACGACAAAGAGATCACCGCTCTGTTATCCGACGAAGAGATAGAGGAAATATTCTCTTATGAGCGTTATCTTGCCAATGTAGATCATATTTATAAAAGGGTAGGTATCTAATGCAAGAAAAGTATAATCCAACTCATATCCTCAAAAAAGTTCTGACTGCCAAGTACAAAGCATCTATCCTGCCGGTATTGGTGATTTTGATCAATCTGTTCTTTTTTACAGGATACAGATGGTCGGTTTATCTTAGTCTGGCTGCTTTTTTGGCTTTTATCTATATCTCGATCCGCTACCGCGTTTATAATGCCGTTCCACCGGAAGAGGAAGATATCATCCTCTCTCCTATCCACGGTATAGTTCAATCTGTAGATGAAAGTACTCATACGGTTATCATCAAAAAATCTCCGTTTCATCATGCCGATTATCGCGCTAGTAGTGAAGAAATGGAATGCGAGATCAAGGCGGGTATCAAACTTATTTTCGAAGAAGATATCTCCAAACCGGGCTATCTTTTGGGTATCATCCCTACAGCAGCCAAATGTAAATGCATTCTACCTCCGGATTTTCTGATAGAAGTGCAGCAAGGTGAAAAACTGTATGCGGGAGAGAGTGTCATTGCTAGAAAGAAATAAGCTGCAGGCTTATTTTTCGGCAATTATAGATCTGCTTTTCCCAAAACTATGCCTCTATTGTCGCTGTCGTTTTCATGAGCCCAAATCTCAGTTATGTGAGGATTGTAAAAGCAGACTTTCCTTTCTAAAAGACGATATCTGTGAAATATGCGGCACACCGAAACATGGTGCTGAATGCCAGTCTTGCCAAAGTTATGACTACAGTTTCGATAAGGCTCGGTCGGTTTTCAGATTCACGCCGGTAGTTCAGGCTTGCATTCATCGGCTCAAATATCATGGCACGATAGGGATATCTACATTTTTGGCTGCTTATGCTATCGATTACCTTCGCAATGAAAAGCCTTTTGGTAAAATAGATATCATAGTGCCCGTACCATTGCATAGCACCCGACAGAGGGAGCGTGGATTCAATCAAGCGGAGAAACTGAGCCGCCATATCGCTGCTGCCATGGGGTATGATCATAAGCCAAAATTACTATATCGGAAAAAATCTACTCAGACGCAGACAAAGCTAAGCAAAGCGGAGCGGGAGAAAAACGTAGCCGCTGCTTTTGCTATCAATCCCAAATATGATATTTCGGATAAAAGCATTCTTATCGTCGATGATGTGTTCACTACCGGTTCCACCGTCAACGCTATCAGCAAACTTCTGAAAAGCAATAATGTTAGCCAAATCTATATCTTGACAATTGCACACGCATAGAAGTTTTTGTATTCTTAAGAAAGTAAGGATGGAGAATGATAAATAAATGATCATAGAAATCAGTCATGAACGAGCAGTAGAGCTAACGGAAAAAATTGCGCGTTTCATAGTAGAACGAAAGATGGCTCCAGCGGCATTGATGGCAATAGAGTCCATGCGTCCTCTTCATCGCATCGGCAGCCAGCTTTTATACTTTATCGCACCCTTCGCTGAGATTATTTTCAATCCCAAGGAATATCAGGAAGTAGCAGCCATGCTGGAAAAAGATGAGTATGTAAATATGCTTCTCAACCGGATAGACGAACTCGATATGGAGATACATGCCGAAGAAAGAAAGCAGAAAAAACTTGTAAGAAAACGAAGAATAAAAAAACTGAAACAGACCATAGCAAAAATATTTAAAAAATAGATGGAGGAAAAATTATGGGCAATGAACAGTTGAAGAAAATTATTGCCACAGATTGCGGTAGTACAACCACCAAGGCTATCCTGATCGAATACATAGACGGTGAATATCGTCAGACTATTCGCGGGGAAGCACCTACTACAGTAGAAGCGCCATTGAATGATGTTACAGCAGGTGTAATCAATGCCGTCACTGAGTTGGAAGAATTGGCTCGTTTGAAATATAATGATCCAAATATCAAATTCATAAAGGATGATCAGATCCATCTGAGCAAACCTGCCGAACAGAAAGATATCGGCGTGGATGCCTATGTTTCTACCAGTAGTGCTGGTGGTGGATTGCAGATGATGGTCACCGGTGTGGTAGCAAAAATGACGGGTGAGAGTGCAGAACGTGCAGCTCTGGGCGCCGGTGCAATTGTTATGGACTTGATAGCCAGCAATGATAAACGACCCAATTATGTGAAAATCGAACGCATCAGGAATCTGAGACCGGATATGATCCTACTTGCCGGTGGTGTAGATGGCGGAACTACCAAACATATTGCCGAGCTGGCAGAATTGATCAGCGCTGCTGACCCTAAACCTAGATTGGGCTCCAGTTATAAGCTGCCTGTAATCTATGCCGGGAACAAGAAAGCTCGTGATCTCATCAAAGATACACTCTCCAAAAATACCGACCTGATCATTACCGATAATCTGAGACCGAACTTGGAATCGGAAAATCTGGGACCGGCAAGAGATAAGATCCACGAACTCTTTATGGAACACGTGATGGCACAAGCGCCGGGTTATAATAAATTGATGGGCTGGACAAAAGGTCCGATAGACAGTGAATTGAAGAATATCCCCATCATGCCCACTCCGGCTGCTGTGGGTAATATCATGCAAACTATTGCACGGCAGCAGGGTATCGAAGTGGTGGGTGTGGATATCGGTGGTGCAACTACCGATATTTTCTCGGTCTTCACAGAAGAGCATGTTTTCAACCGAACCGTAAGCGCTAACCTCGGTCTGAGTTATAGTATCTCCAATGTTTTGGCTTCTGCCGGGTTGGAAAATATCCTGCGCTGGGTTCCGTTTGATATAAATCATTCCGATCTGAGGAATATGATAAAGAACAAAATGATCCGACCGACTACCATACCTCAATTACTAAAAGAACTTGTCTTGGAACAGGCAATTGCCAAAGAAGCTCTGAGACTGGCATTCGTACAGCATAAAGAGTTCGCCGTCTCCCTAAAAGGAGCGCAGAAAAAGAGAGAGATCGCCGATGCATTCTCACAATCTTTGTCCGGTGAAACTATAGTTAATATGCTTACTCTCGATCTTCTGGTCGGAAGTGGTGGAGTGCTCTCTCATGCTCCTCGTAGAAATCAATCCGCCATGATGCTCGTCGATGCTTTCCTCCCTGAGGGTATCACCAGATTGGCAGTTGATAGTATATTTATGATGCCTCAATTGGGCGTGTTAGCCGAGGTTAGTGAAAAAGCAGCTACCGAAGTGTTTGAAAAAGACTGTCTGATCTACTTGGGTACTTGTGTAGCGCCGGTAGGTAAATACAAAGAAGGTAAAACTGCACTCACGGCTAAGATAGAGCTTCCAGACGGTGAAGTATTCTCCGAAGAGATCCCCTTTGGTGAGATACGACTCATTCCACTCGATGTCGGCAAGACAGCCAAAGCTGAATTGAAACCGGGACGTGGTCTCGATATCGGTGAAGGTAAAAGTCAAACGGTCCAAACTGAACTCCATGGCGGTGTTGTTGGAATTATATTGGATACTCGCGGTCGTCAACCTTTCGTATTGCCTTCCGAAGATGAAGCTCGCGTCGCTAATTTGAAAAAATGGATGAACGAACTTGATGTTTATCCCAAAGAGATCTTGGAATAGGAGGTAAAAAATGGGTCAAGCATATTCAGCAGGATTGACTGTTACAGATAGTATAGTATTAAGAAAAGAACGCATTCTACCACTCAAAGGTAAAGTGCTTGTAAAAAAAGGCGATAAAGTAAAAGCGGAAGATATAGTAGCCGAAACTCTACTCCCCGGTAAAGTAATCCCATTTAATTTGGCTAACAAACTCGGAACTACCCCTAATCTGATCACCAACTACCTGAAGGTAAAAGAGGGTGATCAACTGAAAAAAGGACAATTGCTGGCACAGACCAAGGGTTTGTTCGGATTTTTCAAAACTGCAGTCCGTTCTCCCACCGATGGTGAAGTGGAAAGCATATCATCAATAACCGGTCAGATGTTACTCAGAGAACCACGTATCCCCGTGCATGTAAAAGCATTTATAGACGGATTGGTTACAGATGTCATCGAAAAGGAAGGGGTGATCATAGAGAATAAATCTGCCTATATCCAAGGTATTTTCGGTATCGGCGGCGAGACTTTCGGCGAGATTATGATGCTTATTGATTCTCCCGAAGATGTGGCAACTTCCGATCAGATAGATGAGTCTTGTAAAGATAAACTTATCGTTACAGGGGCTATGGCTCCTTATGATCTTATCAAAAAAGCGGTAGATATGGGAGTGAAAGGTATTATCACCGGCGGTATAGATGACGAAGATCTCAAAAAATTGCTTGGTTATGATATAGGCGTAGCTATCACCGGACATGAAGAGATAGGAACTACAATCGTCAGCACCGAAGGTTTCGGTAATATCAACCTTGCCAAGAAAACTTTCTCGCTTCTCAAGCAATTTGAGGGACACAAAGCTTCTATCCATGGTAAAACCCAGATCCGTGCCGGTGTGATGAGACCGGAGATCATTATCCCGATAGAATTTACCGCAGAAGATCTCGATTACAAACAGGCAAAACAGACTATCTTGGAAATCGGTTCTACTATCAGAGTGATCAGAGAGCCGAATTTCGGCGTTATCGGAAAAGTTACCGCCCTTCCAGAAAAGCTTACCAATGTAGAAAGCGAAACTAAAGTTCGTATTTTGGAAGCAGAATTGGAAACAGGGCAGAAAGTAGTTCTTCCACGCGCAAATGTGGAAATCATAGAAGATTAATAAATCTTAACAAAACGCAGGACCTCTATCGATGGGGTCCTGTTTTTATTTGGACAAACTAACCTAACCTTCCATAATACTAGCAATAAAACCCGGTATTTTTGAGTTTTAAAAAATTTAAACTTGACAGTATAGGGCTCAAATCATATAGGTGTATGATATATGAAATCGGAAGATAGGGATATGAGGATGAAGACTTTGATAATTCATGTTCATGGCCGAGTCCAAGGCGTGGGTTATAGATATTTTACTATCCACAAAGCTGAGGATTTAGGCATCACCGGAACAGTGAAAAATGAGCCGGACGGACATGTCTCTATCCTTGCTCAAGGAGATGAAGATAAGCTAGATAGATTCATCCAATCCCTCTACAAGGGTCCCACCCTTGCCTATGTAACAAAGATAACCACAGAAGAATACTCTTCTGATACCAAATATAAGGATTTTAAGGTTGTTTTTTAAGATAGTCCCTCTAATGGTCTGTTTCCTGACACCACTATTACTGACCGGATTGTCCAGCAATCCAAAATATTTTACACCATCGGAACAATATCATATAGTCAAGCCGGGAGACACCTTGAAATCGATCAGTAGGGATTATTCTATCCCGGTAGAACAGCTCAAGATTTTCAATTCATTATCGGACGAGAAGATCTTTCTGGGACAGAAGATATATCTCAGTCCGCGTCCCAGCTTGTATAGAGAGTATGTCACCGTTCGTTCTATCCCCCGCAGTAAATACCATTTAGTCAAACCAAGAGAGACTATTCACAGAATTGCCAAAATGTATGATCTAAGCATCTTTGAAGTGATAGAATACAATAATTTGACTACCTACCAATTGCAGCCCGGGCAGAAGATCTGGTTAGAACCGGGGCATCTTACTCAAGCACCGACACCGGAGCCGAAAACCCCAAAGCCAACTGTGGCTCCACCACCTCAAGAAAAGATAGCTCGTTTTAATACACCACCAAAAGTGAAGCGTGATCAACAGATTCATCTACCGGTGAATGGGGACGTTACTTCCGAGTTTGGCAACCGTAATGGTCGGATACACAAAGGAATTGATATTGCTGCTCCCAAAGGTACTCCTATTCACGCTGCTTTGGAAGGAAAGGTTGTTTATGCCGGTGTGCAACGTGGTTATGGGAATGTGATAATTTTGGAGCATGTGGATTATATTATGACTGTGTATGCTCATAATGAGACCAATTTGGTTAGATTGGGAGATAAGGTGAATCGTGCCCAACCTATTGCTACTGTAGGCTCGTCGGGAACTTCCGATGGACCACATCTGCATTTTGAATACCGTGTAAACGGTCAGGCAATTGATCCACGTGAGGTTCTGCCCGATTTTTAAGTAATGAGGAGAGTTTATGAAAGATACAAAATATTTGATCGGTGAAGTAGCCAAAATTCTGGGTGTTCATGACCAGACTATCAGGATGTATGAGCGTAAAAATCTCTTGCATCCGGAAAGATCGCTAAAAAATACCCGACTCTTTTCCAATAAAGATATCACCAAAATTACCATCATAATCACACTTACCCAAGAACTCGGTTTGAATCTATCTGGTGTCAAAATTGTACTTTCTTTGGCAAAGAAACTGAATATGACAGATGATGAATTACTGGATTTTATCCATGACCACAAACGAGATTTTATAATATAAGGTGAAGAGATATGAGTGATAATGTATTCCAAGACAAAGCATTACAAAGCTATTTAAAACAGATAGCTAAGACCGAACCACTTTCCAGAGAAGAGGAATATGAGCTGGCTGGACGTGCTCAACAAGGTGATAAAAAGGCGATGGATAGATTGGTGGAAGCCAATCTGAAATTCGTAGTTAAAATAGCTGCTAAATACCAAAATCGTGGGCTCTCACTCTCCGAACTGATAAGCGAAGGTAATATTGGTCTTATCAAAGCGATCCAGAAGTTCGATCCCCAAAAAGATAATAAACTCATCTCTTATGCCGTCTGGTGGATCAGGCAGCGCATTCTCTTCGCCTTGGCAGAGAAGACTTCTATCATCAGAATGCCTCTGGGTAAAGCAAATTTGGTCAGCAAGATCAAACATGCCAAAGACAAAGTCTTCAGTGAAACCGGTGAGAAAGCCACTACCAGCGATATTTCCGATATTACAAATCTAAACAAGAAAACGATAAACAAAGCTCGACGTCAAGAGATAGATACACTATCACTCGATGATTCTACCCATTATCATTCTTATGATCGTTTTACTTTGAGTGATATCCTGCAAGATCCGACAACCACCGATCCAAAATCTATCTATTATCGTGATAAGGTAAAGAAGCGCATCAATAAGACGATCAAATCGCTTCCCTCCCGCGAGGCAAGGATAGTTAAAGAGTATTTTGGTTTGGAAGGCAAAGAGAGTAAGAATTTTGCTCAAATCGGTGAAGAACTGGGTTTATCACGTGAGCGCGTGCGTCAAATCCAGAAAAAAGCACTCCAAAAGATCATGAAAGAGGCTTATGATGAACTGGAGAACGATATAGATTATCTGATCTATAACGAAGATTAATTATATTATGTAAACTATTGCTGAGGATAGTTATATTCTCCCGGGTCAATTTGCCATTGCAGATATGGGAAACTTTCCCCTTCTTCTAACTGCCAGATAGATTCAAAGTCCCAGCCTTCAAAAGTGTCGGCTGTTAGCAATTCAACCTTCGCCTTTGCTATACCCATCTCTGAGCTATCAATCTCATTGATCTCCGCATTCCAATAACTACTATGAATAGTAAAATCGGTATGATATCCGCCTGCAAAGCCACCTACATTTTCAACTGCTGCGGTAACTTCAGAGGTAGAATAACAGTTTTTTGCTTCACTTTCTCGCATCCAACCGATCAGTCCACCGACAAAATCTTTGGTACCATACACTACCCCGGCTGCATAGCAGTCACTTACCTCAGAGCCTATATTCAGTACTCCCAATAATCCACCGACGCGCTCATTACCTGCAACTTCCGATATAGCATAAGATCTTTTGATAGTGGCATCTTGCACATAACCGGCGAAACCACCCACAGTAGCCCTTCCTACTACTTTCCCATAAGCACGACTGTCTGATACTTCACTGTCTCGGCAATAACCTATCAAACCACCCACAGCTCCCGGTGCAGCAACAATTCCGCTTACATGACAGTTAATCGCCCGGCTATCTCTAAGATAACCGACCAATCCGCCAACTGCGTACAATCCTCTAACTTCGACATCTGTTAGAATCACATTTTCCAACCTGCCTGATTGTACAAAACCGAAAAGCCCGACATATCTATCTTCCTGATCGCTCACTAATCCACTGATTTGAAAATTTGCACCGTCATAAACCCCGGAGAAACTGTCTATATCGTCTCCGATCGGCTGCCAGTTTTCAAATACACTCAGATCGATATCTCTGTTTTGACGAAAATGAATGTTTTCATAAGCTTCTCCGGTATATTCTCTGAGACTATCCAAATGCTCAGCCGTCTCTATGAGATACGGCTCCTCTGCTGTCCCTTTCCCACCGGCAAATTGAGCATAAACAAGGCAAACAGAGAGCATAAACATCATCACAAAGCCAAATTTCTTCATATCGCAATACATTGACAAGCCTCCGAGCTTTTTAATTCAAAAAAAATTAACTATAGTAACCGTCAAACATTTTTTGTTTTCTTCAGAAAGAGATTTTGCCAGATATTAAGAAAAGCCCCCGCAAAAATACGGGGGCAATTTTGTCTATTGCTCATCCGGGGTTAAGATACAATCAACCGGACATGCATCTTTGCAAGAGCCACAATCTATACAATCTGCCTCTTCTATTACCCTTTTTTCATCTACTTCCGAGATACAATCTGTCGGACATACTTCTTCACAGGCACCACAATTGATGCAATCTTCCTTTACGATCTTATAAGCCATGTCTTCCTCCTTTTTATCACTATTTTCCTGCCATCATAGCCTGAACATCTGCATCTGCATCAGATATCGGTTTTATGTCAAATTCTTTTTGCAACACTTGCAAAACAGTAGGAGAGACAAAGGCAGGCAAGGTAGGACCCAAGCGAATATTCTTGAAGCCGAGATAAAGCAGTGCCAATAGTACAGCAACTGCTTTTTGCTCATACCAAGCAATATCGAAAGAAAGAGGTAACTTATTTACATCATCCAATCCGAAAGCTTCTTTCAACTTAAGAGCAATAAGCGCCAGAGAGTAAGAATCATTACACTGCCCAGCATCGAGAACTTTGGGAATACCTCCGATGTCCGCCAAATTCAGCTTGTTATACCTATATTTAGCGCAACCGGCGGTTAAGATTATGGTGTTGTCCGGCAATTTATGGGCAACTTCTGAATAATACTGGCGCGAAGGCTGTCTGCCATCACAACCGGCCATTACGACAAATCTTTTGATATCACCGTTTTTAACCGCTTCTACTATCTTATCTGCCATCGAAAGCACAAAGTTGTGCGCGAATCCACCAACGATCTCACCTGATTCTATCTTTGTTGGTGGTGGACATTTTTTTGCTAATTCTATCAGCTCAGAAAAGTCTTTCTTACCATCTTTTTCTTCGATATGTGGCACACTGGGGTAGCCGGCCATTCCGGTCGTGAATATCCTATCTTTGTATGCATCTTTTACCGGAGTGATGCAGTTAGTCGTCATCAATATCGGTCCGTTGAAGGAATCGAATTCCAGATGCTGTTTCCACCATGCGTTTCCGTAGTTACCGGCAAAGTGGGGATATTTTTTGAATTTGGGATAATAATGTGCCGGCAGCATCTCGCTGTGGGTATATACATCTACACCGCTGTTTTCCGTTTGTTGCAACAGTATTTCCATATCCTTAAGGTCATGACCGGAGATAAGGATACCGGGATTATTCCTTACATCGAGTGATACTGTGGTCATTTCCGGATTTCCGTAAGTTTCGGTATTTGCCTTGTCCAATAGCGCCATCGTATCTACCGCGGTTTTACCGGTTTCCATCACCAGAGCTATCAGATCATTAATCTCCAGATCTTTTGTGGTAGCTGCCAATGCTTTCAGCATGAACTCATAGACAGCCCTGTCTGTATAACCTAGGATCTCTGCATGGGAAGCGTAAGCTGCGATCCCCTTCAATCCGTAGATCATCAATTCGCGTAGTGACCTCACATCTTCATTTTCCGTAGCTAATACCCCTACTTCTTTTGCTTTGGATTCAAATTCTTTTCTATCACCGTGCCAAATGGCAGCTTCGGGCAAGTTTTCTCTCTCTTTCACTTTATCTAAGAGTTTCTTCTTTTTCTCCAGCCCTTGTTCTATTAATTCAACTATTCTATTTTCATCAAAATTAGCATTGGTGATAGTGGCGAACATAGCTCTGCAGACATAATCTCCGATTTCTTTTATCTCATCTTCGTTTAGCTCTGTTTTTTCGCTCAGTGCTGAAATTCCCTTCAAAACGAAGATAAGAAGATCATGCAGATTGGAAGTATTTTCATCTTTACCACATATTCCTATTGCTGTACAACCTTTATTCTTCAAAGTTTCCTGACATTGATAACAAAACATAATTCTACTCCTTCCCTATTTAATTATTTCTATAGATATTTTGTTTACATCCTCTACATCTTTCAAGCTCAATGAAGTTACCAAGGATGTATTGATATTAGCGATGATTGTCTTAACAAATTCATTGATGGGAATATCCTTCTCATTCACTTTCAAAACTACTTCTGTTTCCGACATTTTTCCCCCTTGTTAATTTACATGCGACAATTTTTTTGCCAACTCTTTACCATAGTCAACACATTTTTTTTCTGCTTCCTCATCGGGATTCCAAGCGATTTTGATCCCTTCATCCATTAGCTCGAATCCGGCTTCTTTTAACCTATCTGTGATCATCTGCACCGATTCTCCGCTCCAACCGTAAGCACCGAATGCAGCAGCTTTTTTGCCGGCAAAGCTCAGACCGCGTATCTCTTCCAAGATAGATGCAATGGCAGTTAGGATACCTTTGTTTATCGTGGGTGATCCTACCAAAATAGCTTTTGATTTGAATATCTCCGTTATGATATCATTCTTATCTTTTTTGGCTACATTAAATAGTTTCACCGCAACTTTGACATCCTGTTTGCCAATACCTTCTGCGATGGCTTCGGCTATTTTCCGAGTACCTTCCCACATGGTATCGTAGATGATGCTGATCTGATTTTCCTGATAGTTATCTGCCCATTCGAGATATTGCTTCACTATCTGCACCGGGTTTTTGCGCCAGATTACGCCATGACTCGGGCAAATCATATCCAGTGGTAATTCCAATTTGAGGAATTCGTTGATCTTTTTGATCACCAGTTTGCTAAAAGGTGTGAGAATATTGGCATAGTATTTGATCGCTTCCGAATAGAGTTCTTCCTGATCTACCAGATCGTTGTACATAAACTGCGAAGCATAATGCTGACCGAAAGCATCGTTGCTGAAGAGGATATCATCACCGCTCATATAAGTCATCATGCTATCTGGCCAATGCAGCATCGGAGCTTCCACGAAGATCAGCTGCTTACCATTTCCTAAATCTAATACATCCCCTGTTTTCACGATTTTGAAATTCCAGTCTTGATGATAATGCCCCTTTAGAGATTTAACTCCGTTTGCAGTACAATATATCGGCGTATTTGGTATTTCCTTCATTAATTCGGGCAGAGCACCACTATGGTCTATCTCACCATGATTTGCGATTACATAGTCGATCTTGTTCAGATCGATCTCTTTTTTTAGCTTTGCTACAAACTCCTTTGCAAAAGGCTGCCAAACCGTATCGATGAGCACGGTTTTCTCCTCTCTGATCAGATAGGAATTATAAGTTGTGCCGCGATTGATCGAATATTCATCACCGTGGAATTTATCCAATTCCCAATCGATCTTACCTACCCAGTAAACATTGTTCTTCACTTTCATCATTATCTCCTTTTCTGTGGTTTTGGCATTTTAATCACCAGTATCCGGGCAGATATGTCTGATTCGTTGTGTATAGCGTGGGGGATATCCTTTGGACTTTCTATCAGCGTATCTGCCGGGCATGCTTTTTTCTCTTCCCCGATTTCGATCTTCAATTCTCCTTCTATCACATAAAAGGCTACATTCACCGGTGTGCTATGTGACTGAAGTGTCTTCCCTGCTTCGATTTCGATATGTATGATCTCTCCTTCCGGATTGTCATACAATCTGGAGGCTTTCAATCCGTTCTTGTTCAAAATCAGCTCTTCGGTTTGGTAATTTCTTGTTATCATAATATCTCCCTTCTTTATAATATATTACCATCTATAGAGATAGTATTCATTTTTGTAAAGATAATTTTTCCTGCCTTTTCCATTGCTTTTTTCACGATCATCTCCACACCGCCGCAACAAGGCACTTCCATC
This sequence comes from uncultured Candidatus Cloacimonadota bacterium, assembly GCA_964433675.1. Classification (GTDB taxonomy): domain Bacteria; phylum Cloacimonadota; class Cloacimonadia; order Cloacimonadales; family TCS61; genus CAYSSJ01. Next base: position 39,860 of record CAYSSJ010000004.1, on the reverse strand, counting down.
CGCACGATTTCTACAGATTGGATATTCTTGCCAGCAAATATCTGAGCAAGTTTATCTATATAGACTTCGAGATCTCTATCTAATTTCGGACAGAAGATGATAGTGATCTTATCCTTCATAAAACGTTGATGAAAATTAGCATAAGCATAGGAAGTGCAATCGGCAGCAATCAATAGATCGGCGTTGTCCAAATACGGTGCTTGCGGGTTTAGAAGATGCAACTGAATCGGCCATTGCCGGAGTGCTGAGCTTATCTCGACCGTTTGCTGGCGGTTCTGCTTTTTTTCTTCTATACGCTGCATTTTTTGACCGGGACATCCCATCGGTGCGCAACTAGGTGTAGATTCGGTTACACTCGGAATGGGCAAACCCTTTTCTTTCAAATATTCACATGCTATGTTGTAGAATTCGATTTGGTCATGATCGTAGAGATGTTTTAAATGTGCTTTGATAGTATTTGGTCCCGCTTTGATGATATTCTCCATTACCTTACGTTCATCATAAGGTTCAGCTTCTCTTTCGACAATTTCGATAGCTCCTTCAGGACAATGCCCGATGCATTCTCCCAATCCATCACAAAACAGATCGCTGACTAACCGCGCTTTCCCGTCGATGATCTGTAGTGCTCCTTCGGGACAGTTCGGGATGCAAAGTCCGCATCCGTTACATTTCTGCTCATCGATCTGAATGATCTTTCTTTTCATACCACCCTCCTATTGTATGTAATTATTTACTTACATTATAACCGAAAAAATATATCACGCTACTATTATTTCTTTTATATTCTTCCATAGTTCTCTTCCCTCATTGAGCAGATCGAACTCAAAACCGGAGAGACACCACTGGTTTACCAAAAGCCGCATTGAGCCGATAATGATCCTGAACATGGTTTTGGCATCCAGATCGGTGCGCAATTCTCCGTTTTTTTGTCCGCTATCTATTATACTATCGAGTTGTTTTTTATGTTTCTTCATGATTTGCATCATGCGCAGAGATAGCTCATCATCAGATTGGAAGAGTACTTCAGCGAACATCACTCTGGCAAGATCGTGATCGGATGCGAAGGTGATGTAACGATGATTGAGGAATATCTCCATTTTCTCCAAAGCTGTCAGGGAGGGATCGTATAGCTTGGGTACATTAGTGGATATTTGTTCGAACATATCCATAATCGCCAGCAGGATATCGTGTTTGCTTCTGAAGTGACGATATATAGCTGCTTCTGTGATGGAAAGCTCTGCTGCGATATTCTTGATAGTCAAGCTCTGAATCCCACGCTTGGCGATAATGCTCAGCGAAACCGCCACTATCTGTGCCTGACGCTCGGTCAAACCCATATCCGCCTCCTTAAAGTAAATATTCACTTACAAGAATTACCACGCCGGTTTTTCTGTCAAGAGGAAAATGGGGAAAAATTCCAGGCGGGATTTCTCCCGCCTGTCCAAATTGCTTATTTAATATTATAGAAAGCGCTCTGCCCGGGGAAATAGGCGAATTCTGCCATTTCTTCTTCGATGCGCAGCAGTTGGTTATATTTGGCTATTCTTTCGCTACGACAGAGAGAGCCGGTTTTTATCTGTCCGCTATTTACAGCGACAGCAAGGTCGGCGATGAAATAATCGCTTGTCTCTCCGCTTCTATGTGAGATCACGCAGGTAAAGCCGGCAGTTTTTGCCATCTCGATGGTATTCAGAGTTTCGGTAAGCGTTCCTATCTGATTGAGTTTGATGAGGATACTATTGGCACTTTTCTCTTCGATACCTTTGGAGAGCCGGTTTACATTGGTCACAAACAGATCATCACCTACTATCTGGATTTTGCTGCCCAGCTTTTTATTCATCAGTTTCCACCCATCCCAGTCATCTTCGGCGAGACCATCTTCGATAGAGATGATGGGATATTTATTTATCAGACCTTCATAATAGTCCACCATTTCTGCTGAGCTTAGTTTCTTACCTTCGGCATCGAGGTGGTATTTACCGTTTTTATAAAACTCGGAAGCTGCCGGATCGAGTGCGATAAAGATATCTTTACCGGCGCGATATCCTGCCAATTCGATAGCTTTCATGATGCATTGCAGTGCATCTTCGTTCGATTTTAGATCCGGTGCGAAACCACCTTCGTCTCCCACAGAGGTACTATGTCCTTCTTTTTTTAGATACGCTTTGAGGGCATGAAAGATCTCGGCATTCATTTGCAAAGCCTGTGCGAAGCTTTTTGCTCCCACCGGCATAACCATAAATTCTTGCAGATCGACATTATTATCAGCGTGTTTACCACCGTTGATAATATTAGCCATCGGTATCGGCATAGTTTTGGCGTTTGTGCCGCCAATATAACGATAGAGTGGTAATTCCAACTCATAAGCTGCTGCTCTGGCGCAAGCCATAGAGATACCCAGCATAGCGTTTGCGCCGAGTTTCTGTTTGTTATCCGTGCCGTCCAATTCGATCATTATCTCGTCAATCATCACCTGCTCGCTACATTCGATGCCGATAAGCTCCGGTGCGATGATCTCATTCACATTTTTAACTGCATTCAGCACACCTTTACCGTTGTAGCGGTCTTTATCTCCATCTCGTAGTTCCACAGCTTCATATTCACCTGTAGAAGCACCACTGGGAACGGCTGCACTCCCCACAATACCTGTCTCAAGATATACATCCACTTCCACAGTAGGATTGCCTCGCGAATCGAGTATCTCGCGTGCGTGAATTCCAATAATTTCAGACATAGTTAACTCCTTTTTTATTTTCTTTTTTTTACAATCAATCCTTCATCTGATATATTCGTAATAATGACCAGTTGCCCCTTTTCTATAGCCACATTATTTTTACTCATAGCCGGCAATTCTTTACCGTCTGCTTTTATATATCCCTTACCATCGGGTGGGATATCCTTTGTTACTATACCTTTTTTCTTTTTGGGCATTTCGAAAGCTGCCTGCTCTTCAACTTTGATCATTTTCCCGCTATGTTTTCTTAAGTAGAGAAATACTAATACTGTTATGATCAAAAACAGAATCACTTGGACTGTATTGCTGAGTATTAAAAGAGCGGCCAATATTCCGACCAGAATAGCACTAATCCCAAAACTCATAAACAGAAATCCGTGTGAGAATATTTCGATGATCATACACAAAATTCCGGCAATTAACCAAATCATCCAAATATCCATTTTTTCCTCGTCTTACTTCTTTTTTTCTTCTTTCTCTTCATCACTCGGTTTTTTGTAGATCCGCTTTACTTTTCTACCATATCCGCTTTTACTATAATTATAACCTCCGGAAGATCCTCTGAGTGTTCTGATGCCCACTATATTCATCACTTCCAAGACAGCTACAAATATAAAATAGAAAACCAGCAGTAATATAATCAGTGAAACAAGAGTGATAAGCGTTGTAATAGAAAACACCTTGATCTCTCTCATGAATGTATTCATCTGCTCTGTTGTTTGTTGCACCGCTTTTATCATCACCAGGTCTCTATTTTGGTCTGTAAGTCTTTTTTGGGAGAGACTACGCAGACTATCTATCTCGGTCTGCACTCTGGTGAGCTGGCCACTTAATCTTTCGATTCTATCTTCGGATAAAAGTCTTGTCTCGGTTAGTTCGCTCTCCAGTCTTCTTTTTACCAATTGCCTATCTTGGAGATGTTGGTCTATATCGAGCTCAAAATCAGCTCTTTGCGGAGAGGTGAGTTTTTCCTGCTCGAAACCCTCGATGCTTCTGAGTTGATTCATAATATCATTATTAATCTCTCGTGGAAGAGATAACACAATCACGAAATATTCAGCTCTTCTTTCCATTATTTTTGTATCGATCTCCTCAGTTTCCAGTACGGATTGCAGATTATTATAGATATGATCGAGCTCTTCATGACCATATTCTACCACATATTTGCGGTTATTATCTGCCTTTTGGAAGATATCCTCGGCTCGGCGAACATCGATTCTCGGTCTGGAAGGTGAGAAAGCATTGCCCAAATCGGCTCGGGAAAGGCCACTCAACACAGCAATTACAAATACCAAAACAATAATGAAATACTTGGTTCCTCTTCTCAATCTAATCATTATAAACTCTCCTTTTTCTTTATGAGTATTTCTTCGGCATGCTGTAGTGCGATATCACTGTCAGAACCAGCCAGCATACGAGCAATCTCTTCTCTTTTCTCTTTGTTGTCAAGCTCCTTTATCCAAATTTCGGGATGTGCTTTCTTAGATATCTTACTTATGGAAAAATGTCTATCTGCAAAGGTGGCAATTTGAGGAAGATGAGTAATACATATCACTTGATGAAATTTACCTATCTCATGGATAAAATCTCCCAGTAGTTCAGCGGTTCTACCACCTATACCTGCATCTATCTCATCGAGGATAATAGTTTTCCTGTCCAATTTATCCGAGAGTATCTTTTTTATAGATAGTAAGAATCTGGAGAGCTCGCCTCCGGATGCCACTACTTTTAGTGGCTGCATCTTTACTCCCTTGTTAGCGGAGAAATAGATCTCTACCTCATCTTTTCCGGTTTCATCCAAGTTTTCCAAACCATTATTGCTACCTGAATTTATTGTAGTAAATCTGAGCTCTACTTCAGCATCCGGTATGGCAAGTCGGCTTATCGCTTTTTTTATCTCTGTGGCAAATTTTAGCGCTGCTCTTTGGCGCTTAACACTAAGTTGCTCCGCTTTTTTATTCAGCTCCTCTATCTGAGATTCTATCTCTTTTTGTAAATTAATGATCTGATCTTTCGCAGAGGAATAGGTTTCTATTTTTTCTTTGATTTCGTCATGATAGGCTAGCATTTCGGGGATGCTAAATTTATATTTTACTTTAAGAGTATTGATAAGATTCAGCCTCTCTTCCACTTGTTCGATTCTGGAGCTATCCACTTCGATGATATCCATCACAGCTCTTACCTCATTGATAGAATCTTCCAGGTTTGCCACCGCATCTTCCAAGCTTTTTTTGGCATTGCCGATATGCTGATTGCTCTCTTCGTATTGAGATAGTTTGTGGATGTATCCGCTAAGCAGATCGAATACTGAATTTTCGTTTTCATAAACAGTTTGCTCGAAATAAGCAGCATCATTTAGGATCTCTTCTGCATTGTTCAAGAGCGAAAGTTCGGATTGTAGCGCTTCATCTTCTCCCTGTCTGAGTTCTGCTTCTTCCAATTCCTGAGATTGGTATTCGTATAGCTTTATCCGCTCCTTTTGCTCTTTCTCGTCCTGCTCCATCCGCCTTAGTTTGTCTATATCACTTCTCACTTTATGGTACAATTCGGCATATTTTCCTCTAACATCTACCAGATCACCGAAACTATCCAAAACTTCTCGTTGGTATGCCGTATCGAAAAGCTTGATTTGATCTCTCTGGCTATGAAAATCTATCAATGCTTGGCGAAATTCTTTGATTATTTGTCTGGAAACCCTTCTCCCGTTTATAAAGCTCCGCGTACGCAGATCGGACTCTATTTGGCGAGAAAAAGTCACATCCGGCTCAGATATATCCACATCATGCTCACTGAGTAGTTTGATAAAAAGTTCATTATTTTTCTCGATGCTAAAAGTCGCTTCCAAAAGTGCAGGTTTGGAATCATCGAGAAGCACTCCGGCATTTACCGGCGCTGCGAAGATGATATCTACTGCTCCCAAGAGGATGGATTTACCCGCACCTGTCTCACCGGTTATAATCTGCAATCCACGCTCAAAATCAACATGCAGCGATTTGACAATTATGAAATTAGTTAACTTTATCTGAGTTATCATCTTCTTCCCATGTGCAATTTCTTTCTGAGGATTTGGTAGAATGTTTTGTTAGATAATTTTATAAACTCGACTTTTTGTGGTGCTTTCGCTACGATAATTTCATCGTTTTCCACCAATTCATGTTCATTTTTTCCATCGATTTGTAGGATAGCATTTTCGTAGATACTGCGTATTTTGAATGCCAGCTGATCTTTAGATGAGAAAACCATCGGTCTGACACTGAGGATATGCGGGCTTAGAGGTGCGAAGATGATCGCTTCCATCACCGGCGATAAGATAGGACCTCCCGCTGCCAACGAATAAGCTGTCGAACCGGTTGGTGTAGCAGCCAAAACTCCGTCACAACGAGTTTCCAATACATAGCGTCGGTTACAATATACTTTAATTTCTATCAATTTCGGTTCTTCACCTTTGAAGACTACGGCATCGTTGATTGCCAATCCTGAATATATCAGCTTATTAGCTCGTTTCAGACTTACTTTTAGTATCATCCTTTTTTGAATCTTGTATCTATTGTGCACAAGCTCATGAATCGATTTCTCCAGTTCTTTGAGGTTACTATCGGAGAGAAACCCCATTTTCCCCAGATTGATACCGAGTAGAGGAACTTTGTGTTCCAAAGATAATCCGGCAGCTTTCAGCATTGTACCGTCTCCGCCGAAAACAAGAATACAATCCAGTTCCGAATTATTCACTTTCGCTAACTTGCTCACATAGCTTGGCAGGTTATTTTCATCTGTTGTTTTGAAGTAGTTTATCCCATATTGTTTTTTTATACTCTTCAGAACTCTGATAACACTGCCGTTATCGTGATAATACGGATTAAAATACAAGCCAAAATTCTTCATATGCTACCTCACCCCTACAATGATTCTAATAATCTTATGTAAGAATTATAACGATTTTTCGGATAGTGATTTTTGTCAACAGCATATTTCACACCGCAGATCAGTTCGTGTGTATGAGTACAATTAGGATACCTACATTTATGCAATAATTTATCGAAACCAGGGAAAACTCTACTGATCTTATCTTTATGTTTTCTAGAGAGTCCGAATGTTCGTATTCCCGGGGTATCCACCAGAAATCCGCCAAAATCCCAAGGTATTAGACGGCTTCTCGATGTTGTATGGATTCCTTTTTGTGTATAATCACTCACCTTTGCAACTTTTAGGGATATGCCGGTTTGAAGCTTATTTATCAGAGAAGATTTGCCGACACCCGAATGACCCGAGAATACCGTGGTTTTATTCTCCAAGTTCTGTTTTAGCACTTTTAGACCCTCATCTGTAACTGTCGAGGTGGTTACTAACGTGAAACCGCATTCATTATAAAATTCACATGTTTGATAAAAATACTCATCTTGATCTTGTAAAAGGTCGATTTTATTAACCACTATAATCGGTTCTATATCTTCGATCCGGGCACTACAGAGATATCTATCCACTAGTGACCAGTTGATCTCCGGTTCACGATAGGAAGTAGTAACAGCTACCTGATCTATATTTGCAGCTATTATCATCTCTGTTTGAAATTCTTTTTCGGAGAAACGGGAGAGTGCATTTTTCCGCGGGTTTATTTCTTCCACCCTTGGCTGTTCGGAGATATCCACATTTACATTATCACCTACTGCTATCAGAGTGCGGCTCTCCACATTCATCTGCTTCAGTCTGCCACTGATGGTACATTCCAAAATTTCGTCTTTGACTTGGACTCTACATTTGTAGTTCGTAGTAATCTCCAATACAATCCCTTCTTTGAGGATCATATTATCTTTTTTGCTTTTTTCCAGCTTTTCTGCCGGCTTTGTCTCCGTCTTCTCTGTGATCAGCAGGTCATCATCTTCTAAGATACTATCGAGTTGGTCTATATTAACATTCTTTAGCTTAGCTTGTCTTCTGGTAAATTTCTTTTTCTCTTTTTTCTTTTGCATTATTTCAAAAACTTTTGCAAAGCTCTTTCTATTTTATCTGTATCCACTCTTGTGTTGATGCAAGGACCTTCGGGTCTGATATTCAGTACACCATAGACGGGTATGGGGAAAGTATCTTTGAGTCCTTCTACCAGATCACGCTCGCAAGCTACTGCGATGATGAATTTGGGATGATAATTCAACACTATCCTGCGAGCCAAAGTTCCACCGGTTGCTATGGCAATATTTACATTATATTTATCGGCTAACTCGGCTAATCTGGCTATATCACATTTACCGCAGTTCTCACAATTGAAGATATTGGTGGTCACTCGTATCTCACAATCGACATTCTGTAAGCAATGAGGCAATAGTATCAATACTTCCTCTGGCGTGAATTTTTTCTGTTTTGCTTTGATGAAGGTATTGTTCACATGTACATAAGATTCTCTTATCCGTTCTTTGGATATTCCGATCATGGTTCCAAACAGCACTGTGAGTGGGAATAGCACTTTTACATACACGATTACAGCTATTGGAATGATATGATAATCTTTCTCTGTGATACTGGTAATATATACCAATACCGTACCAATAATTAAAATCAGATAGAACACTCGCAAGGCAAGCAGAGACAATTCTGCAAAAATATCGCTCATTTCATGAAGTCTGGGTGCTATAAACCACCACAGCACAGTAGTGATAGCCATCATAATTATCAATGTGATGGTAGATAGAATAAGAAATAGTTCTTTGCCTTTGGTATTGATCTCAAATTCCATCTTAGAAACTATCTCCTACCTTAATATCACTTCCCAGTGTAAATGCATACGCACTCATAATTTTCTTACCTTGAGGTTGGACTTCAGTAAGCAAAAGATCATTTGTTTCGGTAGCAACCACGATACCTGCATTTTTCCTAATTTCAACCACAGTCCCGGGTTCTTTTTTAGATTTATTTTCACTAAGCTCTGTCTGTATGATTTTCAGTATCTTATTGTCGAAATAAGTAATTGCTCCCGGTTTTGTTGCTAATCCTCTCACTTTGTTGTTAATTGTGTGAGCATCATTATCCCAAGCGATGATCATGTCTTTTTTATTCAGTTTGTTGCTATACGTTGCTTCACTCTCATTCTGCTTTCTATATACCACATCATCCGTTTCTAACAAAGATAGCGTTTTCAATACATCTTCGGCACCGACAAGCGAAAGTCTTTCGTAGAGCTGAGTATAATTTTCGCTTTCATGGATAGGTTCTCTGTTTTGATATAGTATAGGTCCGGCATCCATTTTGGCAGTTAGTCTAAAGACCGTATTCCCGGTATAGTTATCTCCATTGAACAGGGCATAGTTTATGGGTGCAGCACCGCGATATTTCGGTAAAAGTGATGGATGCAGGTTCAAGCAGCCATAGTCTGGCAATTCTCTGATACTTTTTTTTAGAAATGCACCGTATGCGACTACTATGATAACTTTTGGATTTATCTCCCTTAGCTTTTGAACTATCGAGGCATCATTTACATTTTCCGGTTGCCAAACAGGTATATCAAGATTTTTGGCAGCAATTTTGACAGCAGGAGGCGTTAATCTTTGCCTCCTTCCCTGCGGTTTATCCGGCTGAGTTATGCATACTTCCGGTTTGTAGTTATGCTCTGCCAATTTCTTCAAAGTAGGCACACCGAATTCCGGCGTGCCTATAAATACTATTGGGAGTAACTTCATTTATTTGATATTAACTCCATTTGCATTGGCTTTCTTTTCCAGTTCTTTAAGTTTCTTTTTTAAGAATATTTTTCTGAGTTTCGGTATCTTATCTATAAAGAGGATTCCCTCCAGATGATCATATTCGTGTTGTATAACTCTTGCGAAGAAACCTTCTGCTTCCAAAGTGAATTTTTCGAAATTCTCATCCTGCGCTTCTATTTTCACCTTTTTGGCGCGCATAACCTTTTCATAGATATCGGGAACGCTCAAACAACCTTCCTCACCCTCTCCTTCACCTTCGAATGAGATGAATTTTGGGTTTATGAAGACTTTGGGATTCTTCTCTTTGCCCTCCAATGTCCAATATGGATCTACTACGAAGATACGCAGAGATCTACCTGTCTGAGGAGCAGCTAAACCGATTCCATCCTTTTCATACATGGTTTTGATAAGCTTATCGATATACTCTTTGAGTACATTATCGAGTGATTTCACCTCTTCTGCTTTTTTCCTGAGGACTTGATCACCGATTATGTGTATATCGAGCAGATTATTTTTTGGACTCATCCACTATTCCTGCTATCGCACTCTTCTGAAACTCTATCTTGGTATTGGAAGTTTCATCCACTCGCAAGACAACTATGTTTTTATCGTTCTTGATATTGACTATCTTTCCGATCATTCCGCCATTAGTAATAACCACATCATGCATTTTTAAATTATCGATCATGGTTTGATGCTCTTTGTATTTCCTTTTTTGCGGTCTGATTATCATAAAATACAATATGACGAAAATCAGAATAAACGGGAAGAGCGACACCAGTGGATTCGGTTGTTGCTGCCCAGCAGCATTCATTAAAATTAAATTCATTTCTTTACTCCTTTTTTTATTTTATTATCAAATATATAAACTGCAAGCATATATTAGTATAAATACCTGCAAGTATATCGTCAAGCATCACCCCCCAACCTTTGGGTAATTTTTGTAATTTATAGATAGGATATGGTTTGAAAATATCGAATATTCTAAACAGAATAAATGCTCCAAAACCGAGAAGAATCGTTTTCGGGAGGAATAACACAGCAAAAAAATAACCGAAAAACTCATCTAACACCATACTTCCATGGTCTCTTCCTAGCTTTTTCTCCGCTTTGGTCAATACCGGTATAGAGAGTAATGTTAATACTATCAATATAATAAAGAAGTGCCACATACCAGTTTCTACGAACCATTTATGTGGTAAGATAATATAAACCAAAAAGGCGAAGAAAGAACCTATTGTGCCCGGCATCTTGCTAAATAAGCCAAGTCCGAAAAGTGTAGATAGATAAACTGACAGCGATTTCTTTTCTTTATTCATAAAACACTTCTACATAAGATTCTTTCATAATTTCATTTATCCATCTTTCATACTGTTCCAGTTCTTTCAGGTTTCTTACTGTACTTCTCAATTGGTCATATATTTCTTCATAGGTGAAAGAACGAGCAGGAATTTTATCCAGTTTTGCCAAAATAAACATAGCCTCATCTTCTTGGATGATATCAGAGATTTCTCCTACTTCTATATCTTGTAGGTATTCACTATATTTTTGTGGATATTCGTCTGGTTCGAATTCACCCAAAACTCCCCCATCTACTGCCGATTTATGTTGAGAATACTCAGCAGCTAATTGTGAGAATTCAGAGATATCTTCCAACTGAGCTTTTATATCTCTCATTCTATTCATTACCCTCTGTTCATCTTCCTCTGTAGGTTCCATTCTTTTCAGGATATGTCTTACCCTTACTTCATCTTCACGCTTATCTACCACTTTGATAATATGCAACCCAAGTTCAGTTCTCACAATCGGACTGATCTCATTTACCATCATATTAAAAGCTGCTTCTTCGAAAGGTGGCAGCATCATGTCACGAGCGAAATAACCCAGATCTCCTCCTCTTCGACTACTAGGACAATCGCTATGTTCACTTGCCAATGATTCGAAAGATTCCCCATCTGTTAATCTTTCTCTTAATCTTCTCATCTCCTTCATTTTCTTATCCAAAGTATCTTTACTGGGCTCTATTTTTATCTCTATTATACCAATTTTATACTTTTCCGGTCTCATAGGAAGTTCATCCAAATTTTCCTGATAGTAATCTCTTACTTCCGATTCGGTAACGGTAACTCTTCTGCTAATATTATTGCTAATGATCTGCTCTTTGAGAGTCTCTTCTCTGAATCTCTCTATATAGAACTGACGTAACTCGCTTACTGTAAGTCCGGTTTCTCTTCTTAGCGTTTCTCTAAATTCTCTTTCTGATGGAAATTGTGCACTTATTTCCGTTATTTGGCTATTTGCCCAGTCTCTCAGTCTCTGTTCATCTACTTCATAACCTTCATCTTTTGCTCTCTGAACTATCAATTTCGTTTCTATCATATCGTTCAGTACATCAAACTTGGTTATTTGGCTCATATCTATTCCGGCTGCTTCCAATTGCTGCATTCTCTCATCAAGTTCGCTTCTGAGGATAATCTCTCTGCCAACTTTTGCTACAATCTCATCTACTACTTCAGATATTAGGCTACTAAGTCCGATTATTACAATGAATGCTACTAAAATTATCTTCTTCATAAATACTCCTATAATGAAATTACAATCTCAGCTTTTGATTTTAAAGAATTGAGTGTATTATCAAAAATTTCTGCTTTTTTGTTTTCTTTTATTCTTTCAACTATTTCATCTTTTACTTCTTTGAGTGGGACATCGGCCTTTTCAGTTCGAGTGTCGTAAAATCTTACGATATAGAAACCTTCGGGGGTTTCTACTGTAGAGTAATACCATTTTTCCAACTCATTTAGTCTATTCCATACATCTTCGTGCATATCCGTTCCGGATAGAAAACCGGCATAACCTCCGTTACTTGCGATGCTTTCTTCTGAGTATTTTCTGGCTGCTTCCGTAAAATTTCGCTGTTCACTTATCTCATTTAACACATCGTTTAGTTTTTCTCTTTCTCTGATGAATATTCTTTGCACCGCAAATTGTTTTTGTTCTCTTTGATACTGGCTTTTGTGAAGTCTATAATAATTTAGTACTTCTTCTTCCGAAACTGTAATATCTGCAATTCTTTGGGCGATAAGTGCATTTGCTTTTATCTTCTTTTCCGCGGCAGATATTTTGGACTTTACTTCTTGAGTATCGGATAATGTTATATTATCAGCTTCTTGGGCTAATATTGCCATTTTTACCCATTTTTGGATATGATCCTGCTTATCTGCAGTGCTCAAACTTTCCCATTCCTCGTCGGTAAACAGTGATCTAAATTCATCATAAGTAAGGTTTTCATTATTTACCTGTGCTACTATTCGCACTTCTTCTTTTTTATCACAGGAAATTAGTATTCCGGCGATCAATATCAAACCTAAGATGAATTTAAAGTTTTTCACTTCTAATATCTCCATTATTCTTTTTCTATCCTAAAAATACACTATTTCCGAATATGGCAAGTTTTTTCTTTTCATAATGCTAATCAGCAAAATGTGGCGGAGTATAGAGTATTTTTAGTTTTGGTCTTTTTTGAGGTTCAGGATGATCTACCGGACAAAATTCCATAAACCTCAGATCGGCATGCTTGTGCAAAGATTGTAGTAATATTCCGTTATTCTCATGCTCTTCAGATGTGAAAGCTTGGATCAGTTTGGTTACATCAACTTTGAACTCCTCTGTTTTGGTACTATCGGATGAGGATATTTGCAACATATCATCCAGATCATCTTCTAATATCGGTAAAGTCGGATCTTCGAGCAAATATATAAATGGTTTGATAGAGAATGTTTTTGAAAGAGGATAGAGATTATCTTCTTTTGGATATAGTACCAGCTCAGCTTTGTTGATCGTCATCCTCTTAAAATCCTCTTCATCTTCAATACCAATATCTGGCAAACTTAGGGTAACATTATTATACAATTCGTGATTGATGAAATAATCACTATCTAAATCGAATTTTATAAACATATCTATAGGTTGAATATTAGATACTATTAATTTATTATCAAATTCGTCCATTTTATTGTCTTTTTTTGCTATTGAAGTATCTTTAGATATAATTTCAGAGTATGATATGGTCTCATCATCTATCATATATTCAAACTTAAGTCTGGGAGGATTGATAGATTCAGCCGAATAAAGCTCAAAAAAACTATCCGCTACTTCGGAGTACATTACTATCCCATTGCTAGTTTCGCTATCGTTTATCCATTCATTCATTAGATTTTCCGGCAATTCTACTCTCAGTGTATCTTCAATCTCTGTAAAATTAAGCTCTATTTCTTCATAATCTGCACCCTCTTGATTCCACGAAGTGGTATCTGAAGCTGCAAACCAAGTAGCTTCGTTTTCTATCCAAGGCTGCTTTAACTTACCAAATTTTAAATCCATATCTTCTATGTTCTCACAATTATATCGTTCAGAAATGACAAAATCTATACTTATTGTGGAAATATATTCCGATACCGTATCCGGTAAAACTGTTATCTTAAATAAAGTTTTCAGCTCATTTTGATAATCATTTGCTTCGTAATTACCTGTGATTAGTCTGGGGTTGTTGCTGTAAGCTTTTAGACTATCTTTATAACTAAAAGTATTGCTAAAAATTTCTGAGATAATTATTTCTCTGGGCTCGGGACCACCTTCAAATCCGACAACATTTTTCTTTTCTGTACATGCTGCCAACATACCAATGAGCATAATGATCATGCTGATTTTTACGAGACTATTCATTACTTAAACTCCTTTTTATTAAAATTAAGTCGATATAGTAGGTTTTGTGTATATGAGGATAAACTTGAAACAAAATTTATAACCCTCATCGTTTCTTGAATCAAAAGTAACCGGAAACAATGTGTATAGCTTGTGGATAACTTAGGGATAAAGCCGTAATTATACACAAGCAAAGCTACACGGTCGTATTTTGAGTAATAATTCACATCAATAAACATAATATTCACTGAATATGTGGATAACTTTTAGTTTCTTTTGATTTCATTTATCAATCTTTCTATTTGTATCCGCACATCTTTGTCCGATTTGAACTGATTATCGATAGTTTTGATTGCATGCAAAACGGTAGTGTGGTCTTTTTTCTTGTAATAATGAGCTATTTCTTTGAGTGATAGTTGGGGGATGAGCAGATTGGAAAGATACATAGCTATTTGTCTGGGGAAAGAGATATTCTTCTTTCGAGTCCGGTTGAATATCTGATTGGAAGAGATATTATAAAAAGCACATACCTTTTCCATGATTGTTTTTAGATTAACTTCCTGTACTCTATCTGAGATCATATCTACCAAAATATCGCTGGCAGTTTCTACTGTGATTTCATCTGTATCGAGATTGTTGTAAGATGCATAAGCTAAGATTCTGATCAGGGAACCTTCTAAAGCACGGACATTACTGGAAATATTCTCAGCTATATAGTCTATCACATCTTGCCTGAGCTTGATCTGTTCAAAATCAGCTTTTTTCCTGAGGATAGCAACTCTGGTTTCGAAGTCGGGACTCTTTAGATCAGCCAAAAGTCCCCATTCAAATCTGGTAATCAATCTTTTTTCCAGATCCGGGATATCTTTCGGTGGACGATCGCTGGTGAGTACTATCTGCTTTTTCTTCTCATATAATGCATTAAAAGTATGAAAAAACTCTTCCTGTGTCCCTTCTTTCTTGGAGAGAAAATGGACATCATCTATCAGGAGGACATCGAAATTTCTAAATTTGTTCCTGAATGCGGGCATGGTATTATTTCTTATCGCATTTATCATGTTATTGGTAAATTCTTCGGTACTGATATAAAAGACACTTTTATTGAAATGTTCGTTTAATACATAATTCCCGATCGCTTGCATCAGATGGGTTTTTCCCATACCGGATTCGCCGTAGAGAAAAAGTGGATTATAGGTGGAACCGGGAGATTCGGCTACAGCCAGCGAGGCAGAATGAGCAAAACGATTGTTTGCCCCTATTACGAATTCATTGAAATTATAATTTTGATTAAGTCTGTAATCATAAGCATCCGTAGAGTTCATCTCCTCTTCTTTCGGTTTCTTCTTCACGCTGGTCTGATAACAGGAGAATTTTATATTTTTCTTCTTTCCGTACAGATTGTAATATATCTCCGCTACCAATTCACTATAATTTTTATTCAAATAATCAGATATAAACTGAGTAGGGACGCGAACATACAAAATATCATCGGAGATATCAAAAAGTTGAGTGTTGCTAAACCACGTCATATAGCCCTGTTCGCTTATATTATCACGTAAAGTATCAAGAACATTAGACCAAACATCATCATAACTAACCATAAACGATATAAACCTCTCTATTTATCTACAAATTCCACGACTTATTCACAACTTATCCACATCTTGCTCACAAGAACTTACTATCCTATTTTTTAATAAGATAGATGCTATCGAGCCAATAAACATTCTCATTATCCACATATACTCTCCAAACCATATTGATAGCCTTTTTTAGGCATAGCTAATTTGTAAAGCAAATTATATTTGTCAAGCTTGGTAAAAGAGTTTTATTTTTTTCAAGATTATAGATAGGTAAGATTTAACATTATATATTTGAATAGATTATAAAATTGAAATCACAAAACATAAAAGCATACAAAGTTAACTACCTCTATGGTAAATAGAAGGATGCTATTTTTTTAGAAAAATATTCTTGAGCTGTAAATCATTTGACAGAAACAGGCTTATACAAGCTATTTGACCAGAAATTAAAAAACAGGGGTATAGATAGATGTTCAAAAGAGAGATGGAGCTACTTCGCATAGGAACAGAAGAGATAATAACGGAAGAAGAGCTAGTTAAAAAACTAAAAAAATCCGGAGAGTCCAATAAACCTTTGAGGATAAAATATGGCATAGACCCTACCGGCTATGATGTACATATAGGTCATTTGGTTCCGATAAGAAAAATGAGAGATTTTCAGGATCTTGGTCATATCGGTGTAATTATAATAGGAGATTTTACTGCCCAAATAGGAGATCCTACCGGTAGAGATGAATCCAGACCAAGGCTAACAGCAGAGCAGGTGAAAAAAAACGCCGAGAAGTATATGGATCAGCTCTATACAGTTTTGGACAGAGACAAGACCGAGGTACGTTGGCAGTCGGAATGGTTTTCCGAGATGAGATTGGGAGATGTTTTGCAACTTATGGGAAAATTCACTTTAGCTCAATTTATGGCGCACGATACTTTCCGCAAAAGATATGAGGGAGGATTGTCTTTGGGATTGCACGAGCTTATGTATCCTTTGCTGCAAGCTTATGATTCCATTGCCATCCGGGCAGATGTGGAACTGGGAGCAACCGAGCAAAAATTTAACATCCTTGCCGGCAGAGATATGCAGCGCTATTTTGGGCAACAACAACAGGTCGCTATGCTCTCTCCTATCCTGATGGGTACGGATGGAAAGCAAAAGATGAGCAAAAGTCTGAATAATTACATTGCTATATACGATTCACCGACTGATAAATATGGCAAAGTGATGTCTATTCCCGACGATCTGATCATGAACTACTTTGAGTATGCTACCCAAAGTTCGCCCGAAGAGCTTAAAAAAATAATCGAAAAATTAAATACTGGAACGGAAAACCCAAAACATATCAAACAAAGATTAGCCAGAGAGATTGTATCGTTGTTCCATGGAGAGGAAGCGGCAAAACAGGCGGAAGATGAATTTAACAAAGTTTTTAGCAAAAAAGATATCCCCGATTCCATACCGGAATACCAGATAGGTGAGAATGGAATATCAATAATAGAACTATTGACAAAAACAAAACTTTGTAGTTCAAATAGTGAGGTGAAGCGTTTATTAAAGCAAGGATCCATCCGCATAGATGGTGAAAAGATCTTTGATATGAATTACACAGTGGAAGACGAGGCAATAATCAAAGTAGGGAAACGCAGATTTCTGAAAGTAATAAAAGGATGAAATAATGGAATATATATTTATCATACCGATCATATTAATGAGCATAATCATTCATGAAGTAAGTCATGGATATGTGGCTTATCTATTGGGAGATGATACAGCCAAAAGATATCGCAGATTATCACTGCATCCGATGAAACATATAGATACATTCGGAACGATAATTCTGCCGCTCTTGTTGTTGCTTACTTCCGGGGGAAGATTGGCATTCGGTTATGCCAAACCTGTTCCGATAAATCCATACAACTTCAAAGATTATAAAAAAGGGACAGCCTACACGGCAGCAGCAGGACCACTATCCAATTTTATTATAGCATTTGTAGTGGCGATGATATTTCGCTTGCTTGCTGCTCTATTTTTCGATCCGTTTACCGGAGGTGCACCAGTGGCGATGTTTACCCTACAGATTTTGTATGCGACCATCCTTTTTAATATGATCATAGGTTTATTCAACCTGATTCCCATACCCCCTTTGGACGGTTCAAAAGTTATCGGACTTTTCCTCTCTGATGAGATGTATTACAAATATACTGCCCAGGAACAAAAAGGGATGATGATCCTTATGGGGATTATCTTGATCTCTTTCGTTTTTAACCTGAATATATTGGGAAGAGTTCTATTCCCACCGTTGCGTTTTTTTATGCAACTACTCACAGGTGTAGCGTTTTAATAAAGAAAAATAAATTGGAGGAGTAATGAAGTTAGCAGAGTTATTACGATTGGTGGAAGACAACGATATCCGCACGGTTGATCTAAAGTATTGCGATTTGGTAGGGAGATGGTATCATATATCGTTTCCTGCCAGGAGGCTGGAGAAAGTGATGCAAAGCGGTATCCCTTTCGATGGTTCCAGTATCCCCGGTATGCAATCGGTAGAATCGGGTGATATGGTATTGATGCCGGATATTTCCACCGCATCATTAGATTATTTAGCAGGTGTTCCCAACCTGAGAATTATTTGTTCCATTTGTGATGCAGAGAATCGTGTTGGTGTAAAAAAAGATCCGAAGAGTGTAGCGCAAAGAGCCCAAGCGTATCTCGAAAAAACCGGTATAGCTGATGAATCGCTCTGGATACCGGAGCTGGAATTTTATCTATTCGACGAAGCTGATTACTACAACGATAAATTTGTCGCCGGTTATGAATTCAGCTCGGCGGAAAACAAAAAGTGTCTCCCCTTAGATTTCGACGATTCTAAAAGTGTTTCTCAGAGCGATAGAAAAGGCTACCATATGGATACCCCTTATGATCAGTTCTTCCATGTAAGAGAAGAGATGGTGGAATTGATGGAAGAGCTCGGTATTAAAATTCGCTATCATCATCATGAGGTTGGACTGGCATCTCAGCAAGAGATGGAAACAGAACTTTTGCCTTTTCCCAGAATTTCAGACGAAATTATGTTTATGAAGGATATAATCAGAAGAGTAGCATTGGAACATAACCTAACTGCTACATTTATGCCCAAACCACTCTATAATGAGCCCGGAAATGGTATGCATTACCATATCATGCTCAGAAATAATGGTAAGAATATCTTCTATAAAGAAGGAAATTATGCCGATCTTTCCGATGAAGCTCTCTATTTCGTCGGCGGGATATTGAAACATGGTAAATCTCTGACAGCATTTACAAACCCGAGCACAAATTCTTTCAAACGACTACTACCTGGCTTCGAAGCGCCCGTAAAACTATTCTTCGGTTTGGCAAACAGAAGTGCAGCTATCAGAATACCAAAATACGCAAACGAACCGGAAAGCAAAAGAATAGAGTTCCGAACCGGTGATGCCTGTGCGAATCCCTATCTAACCTTAAGTGCATTGTTGATGGCAGGTTTGGATGGAATAAAAAATAAGATAGACCCGTCTGAACACGGATTTGGTCCTCATGACGATAATGTCTTCAATTGGCCAGAAGAGAAGCAGGAAAAATTGGAGGCTATACCTACTTCGCTTGAAGATGCATTGGAAGAATTGAGAAAAGATCATGATTATCTACTACATGGTGGAGTGTTCAACAAAGAACTAATCGAGAGCTGGATAAAACTGAAGTCTAAAGAAGCAGAAGCGGTGAGAAATCGTCCGCATCCTTATGAAATGAATCTTTACTACGGAGTGTAAATAAAATTACAAGGGCGTCCATATTGGGCGTCCTTTTTTGATTTATGCAATACGAGCGAATAAAACACAAAATCACTCATTTCTTGCAGAAGAAACCAGCTTTACTCAAGCTTTTTTTCTTGTTATTGGACATGCTACTGCTCAGGCAATGGTACATCAAAGCAAAAATTAGAAAACATTTCAAAGGGAAAGCATTTCTGAAGATGTATGACGCTGGGAGTGGGTTTGGTCAATATTCATATTTTATCCTCAAAAATTGGGCTAAAGCAGAAGTCTTGGCGCTTGATCTCGACGATACTTACAGACAAGTTCTACTAGATTTTTTGAAGAAGAGACTATATAATTCTATTGAT
Source organism: uncultured Candidatus Cloacimonadota bacterium (assembly GCA_964433675.1). Taxonomy (GTDB): domain Bacteria; phylum Cloacimonadota; class Cloacimonadia; order Cloacimonadales; family TCS61; genus CAYSSJ01. The sequence goes on along the minus strand of CAYSSJ010000004.1, from coordinate 20,014 downwards.
TATGTAATCGCAGATTTGGTTGAATACAAACCGATAGAGAAATACGATCTTATCCTATCGGTGGATGTTTTGGAACATATAGAGAACGATGTGCAAGTGCTCAAACATTTTCACGATATCCTCACAAGCGATGGTAAACTGATAATTTCGACTCCCTCCGACAAAGACAAAGCAGCAGCTTTTGTGGATGAACATGTTAGAGCCGGCTATTCGAGAGCTGAAATAAAATCTAAACTAAACAAAGCTGGCTTCAAGATCGCCGAATTGGAGTTTGCTTATGGTAAGTTTGGGAAAATATATTGGGAACTGCTGCTACATTTTCCTTTGAAAAAATTAGTAGCAAGAAAAAAGCTCCTGCCTGCATTTTTCTATTATCTAGTAATTTATCCGTTTGCGTTTATTTTTATGTTATTGGATTTTATTATAGAGAATAAGAGCGGCAACAGTATGATTATCGTTGCAGAAAAGATTTAGAATAGAGTTTATTTACTTCTGCTTCTATCTCTTCAGGAACAAACTTATCTATAGGTAGATTTTTAGCTATTCTATCTCGAAGCTTAGTAGAAGAAACATATTGAGGTGTGATTTCCACTATGATGTTTTTTGGTGGTAAAAGCTCTTGTTGAGGAGCATGACCGGGTCTGTTCACTATCACAAAGTCCACATTTTCAAGAAGCCATTGGCTATTGTGCCAACGGGGCAATTCCGCCAATAGATCTGTACCGATGATAAAGTAGAATTTATGATCGGGGTAATGTTTTTGCAATCTGATGATCAGCTCATCTGTATAGCTGGGTGAATCTTCTTGGGCATCTATAGGTAAGGCTTTGAAGTAGGGATATTTCCGAATGACTTTTTGTAAAAGAGCATATCTGTCTTGAAATGGTAATTCCATTTTCCTATGTTTGAAAGGATGCTTGCCTGCAGGTATGAACCAGACAGCTTCGATATCTGTTTGTCTGACTACTTCGTTTGCCAGATAGATATGTCCACTATGAACCGGATCAAAAGAGCCGCCGAGTAAGCCTATATTCATGATTGGGATACCATTTTCTCAAACTCATCTTCAAAGAAGAATTTATCTGAAAAAGCCGGTTTCAGATCATCCAACCAAAGTGCGGTTTCGTCATATTCGGCAAAGAAGGGCTTTTTGATCCAATCAGGATTGCGTGCTTGGATAAACTGTAGAGCGATGAATTTCTTACCTTCGATTTCCGATATACCGGAGACCTCTACTTTACCCGGATCCGCAGACATACTAGGTCCTCGGACTGTTCTGGCTAAACCACTCACATTTTTGTATGCTTCTTTGAAAATATGCCAAGATTTGACCAGTGGAACACCGAAATATTCTTGGGCTCCTGTATCACGGGCAACGAACATATAATAGGGAATTATGCCAAGCTGAACTTGTTTGCGCCACATTTTATTCCATGCTTTTGGAGTATCGTTTATATGTTTCATTACCGGCGATTGTGAGCGGAGGATAGTGCCCGTCTGCTGAATGTATCTGATAGCTTTCTTAACCTCTTTTGTGGCTAATTCGCGCGGATGAGATAAATGAACCATCAAAGCCAACCGCTTGCCGGATTTGTTGACCATAGCAAAAACATCAAGAAGTTCTTCAGCATCTTCATCGGAGGTGAAACGATAGGGCCAATGCGAGAGTGCTTTGGTACCAATCCGGATATTTTTGATATGATTCAGATTGGCTGCGAGGATCTTTTGAATGATATCACGCAGGTATTTCGCCTTCATTACCAATGGATCTCCACCAGTTATCAGTACATCGGTTACTTCGGGATGAAGACGGAGATATTTGATCAGATTATCTGCTTCCTGTTCGGCAAATTTGAATTTACTTATCCCGATAAATTGAGGCCATCGGAAACAGAATGTGCAGTAAGCATGACAAGTCTGTCCTTTACTAGGAAAAAATAGAGCGGTCTCATTATATTTATGTTGAATACCTTTTAGCTTTTTATTGCCAAGCGTAGGCACATTATGCTCCATCTGACCATCAGGATTAGGGTTTAGAGACATTCTGATCTTGTTTGCCGTCTTTTTGATCTCGCGGATATCAGCTTGTTTCTTTATTAGTTCGGCCATCTGTTCATAATGTTTTACTTTTAGCATATCTTTCTGAGGAAAACTGAGGATAAATGCCGGATCTTCAGGTAGATTGTCCCAGTTTATCAATTCATCAATAATATAGTTATTTACCATGAATGGTAATACGGTTCCTACTACTTCTATAGCAAATTGTTCTTCTTCACTTAGTTTATTTATCTGTGGTATATTTCTGAAATTTTGTAGTGTATAAGCTTTGAATTTCATAATGTTCTCCTATTCGGCTGTTGTGATGTCTTTGCTACTTCATTCAAGTCTATCTCTATATCGGTTTACTCGCTTTGCTTCATTAGATTCGGGATAAAGCTCGTTTAAGGAATCTATCATTTTCAGTGCATTTTGCTTATCTTCTCGCCTCATATAGATCAGGGTAGCATAATAGCGGGATTTTTTATCAACTTCATTAATATTACCTTCGTCCATGATCTCATCAAAATACATAAGCGCAGCACTGTAATCATAGATCTTGTAATAGATATATCCATTATAAAATTTCTTTTCCAAAAGCTTATAGTTCAACTCATCCAGATATTGTTCTGCTTCTTCACGCAGCGGACTGAAGGGGAATCTTTCCAAAAAAGTCTCGAAAGCATTGATAGCTTCATAGGTTTCTTCCTGTGTATACTGTGCACCGAGAGATTCTTCATAGTAACAGACTCCGATCTGGAAATATGCTCTGCCTATTTCGGGATGATCTCTGAACAATCTGATGACTTCCTGATATTCCAAACGGGCTTCGGTAAATTTATTCTGATGGAAATAACTATCCGCAAGTTTCATCTGTGCTTCTGCAGTGTAAGCAGAGCGACGATCCAAAGCCACATCCGTGTAGTACGGGATGGCACGATTATATTTACCCTCTTCATATAATTCATCTGCTATGCGCATTTTTTCAGCAGCAGAGAGATCTCTTAGCGGTCTGGTTCTACCGCAAGAAACTGCTAATAGAGCAACCAAGACCAATAACAAGATTAATATTCTTTTCATAAAATTACCACCTTATTCTCACACATATTCAAAGAAAGCTTTATACCCTTTGAAGGTAGAGTAGATATCCGCTTTGCTGGTTAGTTCGTATAATGAATGCATACCCAAGACACCTGGACCGCTATCTATCACTTCAGCGCCATACTCTGCCATAAATTTAGCAATCGTACCGCCACCACCCTCATCAACCTTACCCAGTGCACCGGTCTGCCAGTTCACACCTGCTTTGTTGAAAATTGATATCAGGCGGGCATTAAATTCGGCGTTGGCATCATTGGATCCACCTTTTCCTCTGCTGCCGGTATATTTTGTGATGCTAACTCCAAAACCGAGATGGACGGCATTATCTTTTTCATGTACTGATGGGAAGTTCGGATTTATAGCAGCATTTACATCGGCAGAGATGATGTGACTACGGAGTAAAGCTTTTCTGAGAGTTGTGCTGTCTGAGTTTTCTTTGTTCTGTTTGAGAAGATCGGCAATAAAGTCGATGATGAAAGCTGATTTTGCACCTGTATTACCTTCACTGCCAACCTCTTCTTTATCTGCCAGATAAACTATCGCAGTTTTATCCAAATTATTCTCGTCCAGCTCCAATAATGCTTGTGCCGAAGTATAGGCACATACTCTGTCATCCTGTCCGTAACCGAGAATCATGCTTTTATCCAATCCGGCATCTCGTGCTTTCCCTGCCGGAACCAATTCCAATTCCGCACTCAAAAAATGCTCTTCACAGATACCGTATTTCTCGTGCAAGAGTAATAATGCATTTAGTTTAACAGCATTAGCAGTTTCCTCATCTTCTAAATATGGTATCGAATTGAAGATCAAATTCATCTTGGAGGCATCTATAGCATCGCCAATCTTCTTGGAATATTGCTCTTTATGAGCAAGATGCGGTAAAAGATCCGGCATGACGAAGACAGGATCGTCCTCTTCTTCGCCGATAGAAACGGAGATCACCTCTCCCCCGTCTTTCACGAATGTACCATGCAGAGCCAATGGGGTAGAAAACCATTGATATTTCTTTACACCACCGTAATAATGCGTTTTCATCATTCCGAGCTTGGTCTCGCTATCTTCAGAGAGAGGATTTTGTTTCAGATCTACACGAGGAGAATCTATATGAGAGACGATCAGGTTAATTCCCTCACTTATCGGTCTGTTACCGATTACAGCAAAAGCGCCACTTTTGTTTCGTGAAATGGCATAGTATTTTTTGCTCTGCTTTTCAGATGGAATTTCTGAGAAGCCGCAGGATTTGAACTGCTCTTTGAAATAGGCAATTGTCTCGCGCTCAGTCTTGCATCTACCTATGAAATCACGATAAGGATCGCAGAAGGTAAATGCGGTTTGTCTCTCAGTTTTATCATATTCTTTCCAGAAATTTTTTCGTTGATAAGTGATTTTCTTAATGAGATCTTTTTTGCTTATACTCATAAATTGCTCCTATCTAATATCGATAATTTTAAAAGTTCGTTCACCATCCGGTGTATTGATAATTACTGTTTCGCTTGCTTTCTTACCGATCAATCCTTTACCGATCGGAGAGGTAACAGACATTCTTTTGTATTCATCCTCAGAATCGAAAACTTCGTCTCCACCCACCAATTTGATCTTTACTTCTCGATTTTGGTTCTGATCCATCAGCGTGACACAAGCACCGAAACGGACTGCATCTTTCGGGATGGAATCCGTATCTATGACCTGCAGATGATTTATTTTTTTTTTGATATTCTCATATTCACTTTCTATGGAGCGTTGTCTTTCTCTGGCGGCATGATATTCGGCATTTTCGCTTAGGTCGCCCATCTCACGTGCATGTACAACCTGTTTGATGACTTTGGCACGTTCCTCTATCAGAACATTCGCTCTCTTTTTTAGCCTTTGTATGCCTTCTTTGGTGATTAATCCTGCCATTATTTCTTCCTTCTTTTGATGATTTTCTGCCCGTGCAAGCCTATTTTTTTTAATTTCACGTTTCCACTGTGTGCCCAAGTATCTACCATAGTTTCGATGTTTCCATCATAACAAACGATAGCGTTGCAAAGAATCTCGGCAAATATCGGGTTTCTGGTAGATTTGTAGGTATTGTAGATAGATAGATAATAATCAGTATCAACAGTATAGATAGCTTTGATAAACTGAGAATTGAATTTGATCATGCGAGGTGTGGCATAGAGCCATGATGTCTCCAGTTTGTTGAATATCGGCTTTATCAATTCAGGTTTGTAATTGATAAGCTTAGTAAAAATCTTTTGCAATCCTTTGGTGACATAGAGATTATCTCTTTTCAGCCAAGACAAGAGGGTGTCCAAGTATTTTTCCGGATGTTCTTTGAGATAAGGATAGATCGCTTTATCGAAAATAAGGTTGCATGTTTTTTGATCTTGCAGAGAAAACAGCACTTTTTCCAAATATTCGAAGAACACATCGGGATGCCGTTTGATCGCTCGTGCCATTATATATACGAAGATCATCACTCCACTTTCACCTTTGTGAGAGAGCAGATAGTCATAAAAAGGAAAGTATTTATCGGCATCTTTAGCCAGCTTGGAAGCCAAGGTCTTCCCTACCAAAGTTATCACCGGAGCGGGAACCTTGTTATCCACCCGTTCAGGATAAACATTATATACGATATCGATATCATAATCATGGTTGGGTAGTTTCCGCTCATAAAAATCTATTGTGTCTTTTTTTAACCGTTCTTTCCAATCTAACGATATCATAATTTCTCCTTTCCTTCTCTCTCCAGTTTATTATACTCTCCGACAATTACTTTGTCACACTTTACTTTTTCACTATACATACACTTATATCGTAATGGACATGCCGGTACGAAACCAACATATCTGGCCTTAAATATTTCCAGTTGCCTTATAGATAACTCTAATAAGCAACTTCGAGTATTTCAGCATATCTTTTGTTGATACTATATCTGTCAAGAGGAAATAAACGGACAACTCTGAGTAAAGCTTTTAAGAAAGGATATAGACTTCGAACATAACAAAGTCAAGATGACTTGATGAAGCAAGCTATTTCAGCTCATAAGGGAGCGAATGAAAGTTTAGAATCTATAAGTTAATCCTAGCTTGTGTACATCATCAAATTCTTCACTGATGGGAAGGTAAGCATAATCGAAGTTGAATTTTCCATACAAGACACCGAATCCGAGGGAAAGATCTTCCAGATCGTAATTTAGCTTATATCCCAATCTGATAAACAGCATATCCATCAAGGTGAGAGTAGAACCGACAGCGGCTTTTATATTGTCATCATCGCTGTATTTAGTTAGCTTAGCTTCCGCAGATAAGACTGTCTGCTGCCAGGAGATCTGCTTGCCCAGAGAAAGATCGAAACAAACGGGTAGTTTGATGTTCTCATCATGCACTTTGGAAGTGAAGCCTAAATGTTTTAAAGTTGCTCCTAAATATAAATCTCTGATCGGAGTGACGAAAACATAACCCAGATCGAAAGCAAGACCGACACTGGAGGCAGAATCTATCTTCTCGTAGAGACCATAGACATTGACTCCGGCATAGTGGTATGGATTGATGCGATAGGCAAAATTGGAGATCACTCTCAGATCCATTGGTCTAAATTCACCGATTGCCAAACCGACCTCATCGCGTCTGGTTATCTTGCCATAATCCAGATAATTGTATCCCAGACCGAACCCATATTTCCCTGTGGAGTAACGATAGGCAAAGTTGTTGTTCACCGTATCGAAAAGCCAGTAATTTTGAGTCATTGATGCGACTCTGGTACGATGCAGAGCATTGATCGCCGGATTGGCTACAAAGGCAAAGCCATCTACTGAAAAGAATGCGCCGGTCCCCGCTTGGGCGGAATAGACTGCGCTCGGATTTATCCTCAGCATCTGAAATCCTGCTTCACCACTGGTATCGGCTAGTAAAGCCAGAGAAAGAAGTGTTATCATTAACATCGTTACGATTGTCTTCCGCATTATTACTCCTATGCTATTTCTCGATAGCGAATTTTCTGATTATCATTTCTTCTCCTGCCCGGATTTGTGCTACATAGACACCGGAGGATAAACCTCTGACATCCAAAGTAAACACCTCTTCCATATAGGCAGAATTGTAGCCGGAGAGGCGGTTTATCCTATTACCGGCAATATCATAAACACTGATCTCTACAGATGTATCCGCAGAGGTCATCACTCTTATATTGATGGCAAAGTTCGTCTGGTTTCCTTTGAAAATCGTGCTGTTATTGATCGTACTATAAGGATTGGGATAGACATAGGTCTGATTACGAACGATCAACTTATCCGTTTCGAATGTATTATGCGACTCCGGAAAGTCATAGAAAGAAGTTCGATTCAAATTACCATATTCAAAATGCCATCCCGGTTTGTAAGAAAATGATGGCGGGAGTGGCTGACGGAATAGTTTGCCATTCTTTGCATTGACAAACAGATATGGTTTCTCTTGCGAATCCATCTCATCAGCATAGAAAGCGACAGTGGGTATGGTCATACTTCCTTCACTGAAAGAAACGGGATAATGGCGATTTAGCCTGAATTCGTTGTTATTTACATTTTCCCAGACGCCGAGTCGATTTCTTGACAAGGTAGAGATCACTTCTTTTGTACCATCATCATTTATATCCATTGCGATCGAGCCACCTGCTATGTAGAGCGAATCGGGATGTCCCACTCCAGAAGATGGCATAAATAGCTCTCCCCTTTTGTTGATAGAGGCAAAACTGTTCTCACTACCAACCAGAATGTCTATCTCACCATTGCCGGTTATATCGGCAAAAGTAGGTAATGAAATCACATGAAACGGCAGATCCACCGGGAAGTTGTCTATGGTATTACCCTCAGAATCGAAGGCAAAAATTCTCTCTTCTGCAGAGATAATATATTCATATTCACCATTAGCAGAGATGTCCACAGCAGCGGCGAAGAATTCGGGATAGACTTCCATGTCAAGCGGGTAATGAGTTTCTGTCTGATCATCAAAGTATAGTGATGAGAGATATGCCTGTCCGTTTGTATCGGCACAGACAAAGCTAATATTATTTTCCTGTTCGGATAGAATCAGATTGGAAATTATCTTTGTGTCCAAAGTGAAATCTTGAAGAATCTCCAGATCTTTGTCCATTACATATATTTCTCCATACCCATCACTTGTGTTGAATGGTAAAAACAGATGATACTGGGATTCACTATCCGGATGTACTACCGGATGGGTAGCCCAGCTCTTATCTGCCAGAGGGTCCATGTAGAAGTATTGTTGGTGGTTCAATACGAACAATCTACTATAGCCAAAAACTGTGTTTTCGGTTGGTAGATAAAAAGTGCCGCTATGCTCATCATAGGCATAATACTGCGTAATCTTGTTTATAGTGAAGGGAGGTGTGTACATATTGTTGTGCTTCCAGACGACGATCTTGCCGTTCGGGTAGATAGTAACAATCTCATTAGATCCGTCTCTGTTGAAATCCACAATGGCGGGTGAATAGGGGCTTTCGCCTTGAAAGCGCGAATCGAGTGTCCATTCGAAATTCACCGAAAAAGTCATAAGCGAATCGGATTGACTGATATCATAAATCTCAAAAGGGATACCACCGTAATGACTTCCTGCCATCGGTATTGATATACTACCGGTTAGCGGATCGACCAGTTTGCCCAGATAGGTGTTGTTATCTGCGCGATAGGCATCGTAGGGTGAACCATAATCGTACATACTACCGGAGCGGGAGTCCATGTGTTGAATACCGTCTGCTTCTTTTAGATCCACACCTTTATGATTAGGATCGGAGTTGATATGATTTTTTTCAAAGTAGGGATTGAATTTATCTTCGATAACATTTTCATCTACATGCCAGATCAAAAGACCGGAACCATCGATAGGTTCGGGATCCGGACCGCCCAGTCCGGGGGAAAAAAAGTCCCATTCACATCCCAGATATGTGTTTTTCATAAAATTGAATCTGGGCTGTCCTTCATTTGGATGTCCGGGTGGGTAATATTCTTGCTCACCTTCGGGTAGAAGTTGGAATGTGAAGGTCGGTTCGCCGTTATGGGTGCTATTGTCCGGATTTTGCTGGCGGTTTTCGATCAGATAATATTCTTTATCGGAGAATGGGATCTTGTAAAGTTTGGGTGTAAGCTCATCATCTGCCATCGGGAAAACGATCTGATTATCTGTTGTCACCGAATCGATTGTGACAATATTATCCTCTTCCCAGCCGACATAGTAGCGTAACCAAGCGCTGGGCAGAGGTGGTACAAACCCGTTGGCATTCCACAAACCGCTTCCCATCACACAGAAATTGCCTGCTCCGGGAACATATGGACTCCCGGTATAGGTCAGGCTGGGGAAACCGTGGAAACGTCCGAAGAGATGAGATGCTACACCGAGCATACCGAATATCGGATCTTCACCGGGAACAAAATCGGGCTGCCATTGAGTTTCGGGCATGATAGCTATTTCACGGATTACTTTGCCATCGCTGGTCACAATGCCGGGAAAATCGTCATTTTCCGGATCCAAGCCGGCTTGTAGGGCACGTCTGGTAAGGAAAGTGCTTTGGATTTGGTCGGGATTGGCACTATTAACATCACTCTCTGCCCCGGCACCGGCATGAAAGATGATAACCGAGTCATAGTTGTGGAAATCTATCTCCTGATCTGCCAACATGATCACATCTTGGGCAAACTCACAGACACGCGTAAGCCTTTCGGGTGTATAACCATAATATCCCATTGTATTGGGAGCGGTAAAGACATTATCCCAGACTGTGTAAAGGGTATCGGTTTCCGTTATCATCCGATATTTTCCATGCGAGGCATCATGATAATAGGATGCCAGATGAAACATAAGCCGTTCAAAGTAAGCTTTGTCTCGTGGGATCGAGTCCGGATATGTCGGTTCGGAGATGAATTTTACATCCTCAAATTCAGCGCGCAGAACGAGGATACTATCCGGTACATTGACCGGTTGCAATCCGCTTGTCCTGAAAGAATGTTCGGAGCGAAATTCATGTGTAGGGGAATAATCCGACTCAACCAAAGGATGAGGCGGAACAGCTCCTAGTACCAAACTAAATGCTAACAGCAATGAGATTATCACTACTTTTGGCATGTTCATGCTATTCCGTTTCCAAACAAATTTTGTCTCCGTAATATACTCGAATTTTATACTTTTCCGGACATTACATCTTTTTCATTGCACTTGCAGACATTGATCATTTCGTATTTTGGTGCCCAGCTGCCATTCTTGGATTTTCTATTTCTGACCAGCTTGACTCTTTTTACTTCCGTATTGCATTCAGGGCAGATCTGTTTACCTTCTGTACTAATCTCATGTGCAAGTTTTGCTGCGAATGTTCTTTTCTTTGCCATCTATTTTTCCTCCTCTTAGTAATTAATTAACACGCTCGATATATTCACCCGTACGGGTATCTATCTTTACCTTCTGACCTATTTCTATGAAAAAGGGAACCGTGAGTGTCAGACCACGACTGGTCACAGCTTTTTTACCACTGACTGATGCGGAATTGCCCTTAACATTCGGTTCACATTCGGCAATCTCCTGAACTACGGTGATAGGTAGTTCTATACCGATCAAATCACCATCTGCTGTCACCTTCATCGCTACTTTCATATTCTCTACCAGATACTTATCCATATCACCAATAACTTCGGACGGAATCTGAATCTGTTCATAAGTGTTATTGTCCATGAATACATAGAAATCACCGTCATTGTATAAATATTCTTTTTCTTGCTTTTCCACACGAACTTCTTCGAACTTTTCGCTGGTGCGGAATGTGTTTTCCAATGTCTTACCGGTTTTGATATTCTTTAGCGTGGTCCTTACAAAAGCACCACCTTTACCGGGTTTGACATGTAAGAAATCAACGATCTCATAAAGATCATTTTTGAACTGGATGATCATCCCGTTTCTTATATCAGATGTCGTTGCCATCTTATATCTCTCCTTTATTTTAGCCTTTTATGATTTTAAGTGTTAAAATTATATATGCGTATAATCTGGCAAGGAAAAAAGTGATGTGAAGCAAAGTAGGGCAAGTTGGCAACTTGCCTGCGAAGGACAAGGACGATGTTTAGGGTTGAGAGTTTAGAATAGAGGTCAGAATACGGAAAACAGAAGACAGGAGACAGAGTAATTCTATTGTGAATGAATAATGAATAATGGATAATGGATAATGGTTAATGCAGTTTAGGTTTTAGAGTTCTGAAGCTTGTCACACTGAGTAGCTTCGGCGTAAGCCGGAGCGTATCGAAGAGTGAGTTGGTGTAAGAATAGCAAGATGATGTTGATTGGTTGATTGGTTGAATAGTTGAGTCGTTGAGTAGTTGAATTGCCTGCCATGTGGAACCTGTCTGTTCCACTGTGGTGAAGTTTCGCCAGAAATACTTCACTGGGTTTAGTTGTTGAAGGAGAAGGAATTGGTAGGAATTTTTTGGAATTATTCGCTACGCTCCCGGAATTTTTTAGCAAAGAGCATGGAGCGTAGGACAAGATGTCATCTTGTCTTCGGAAAAACACAAAGAAATGAATTGAGGAATTTATTCACTGGTACTCATGGAATTTTATTGGAAGAGACAATGGAAGATGTTTAGAGTTTAGGGTTGAGGGTTTAGAGATCAGAAGCTTGTCACACTGAGTAGCTTCGGCGTATGCCGGAGCGTATCGAAGTGTGAGTTGGTGCAAGAGTAGCAAGATAATGTTGATTGGTTAATTTGTTGATTAGTTTCCTCAAAAATAGACCAGTCCTTCAGGGCTGGTATTTGTTCGTAAATATAGCATTTTTACGCCGTTCTCGGCGTTTATAAGGCAAAACCGGGAAGTTACGATGCTAAAGCAAGAAGATAGAGGATGGAAGGTAGAAGATAGAGCAGAGTAGGGCAAGTTGCCAACTTGCCTTACGGATCTGGGAAGAAAGTATTTGACAAAGAAAAGCGCAATTATATTTTCTACATTACTGTTGGATCGGTTCTCGGTCGAACGATGAATGAAAAACTAATTTAACATTTGCATCACCGGCTCTGGTTTGACTCGGAGGGAATATGAAGAAACTTGTTGATGATTTTTTTGTTTACTTGAATCGGATAGGCATTAAACGTCCTGATACGCTACCCCCCCCCCCCCCCGAACTGCCCAACTCTATGTATTGCAATGAGTCACACAATATCCTGTCCTGTTTCAAACACCGGTCGCAATTTTGCGCTGGAGATTATATTTATATGTTGTGTTAATAAGTTTATTCGGTTCTTTCTCCCTGCGTATGCTCCGGCGGGGGAGAGTTAAGTTTATTATCTTGTCTAAATCCAAAATAATATGGACAGGATAGGGAGTGGATTTAATAAATATGGAGGAAATAAAACATGTATAGTATTAAGATAACAATGATAGTTTTGGCAATCGTCTTTTCGATGATGATTATAGGTTCTTTATATGCAGATTGTGATATGATGGCAATGATTGCAAAAAAAGGGAATAGCATAGGTTGGATAAATGGTTCTCATAGTGGATGGTTAGATCCTGATGACCCGCATGACTATTTCGATTTTATGTACGTTTTTTCTCCTTCCAATCCTGATGGTTACGGAATAGTTTATATCGATAGTGACGGATATATTCCCGAGATCGATTTCCCCGATACCGTAGGATATCCAACAGAATTGTATGATCCGAGCGGACAGGCTTGGTATGTAGTTCCCAACACTACTTCAGGCACTTACACTATCCCGGAATATGATGGTCCGTTTAATGATGCAAAGACTAATATCCTTAGTACAAGTAATAATATCGGTATTGTGATGGGACATTTAAGGAATGCAACCGGTTCGACGATTGGTAATCATCCTTTCCAATTATTATGTGATACGAACGGGGATGGAAATGAAGAGACATTTATGTTTATGCATAATGGAAATGTTTCCAGTATGCTCGTAGCATTTAAAGATGAAATCAATAGTATTTATGGAACTGATTGGTGGGATGAACATCCATCTAATTGGTTTGGTACATCCGATTCCACCCATACTTCTACTGAAGGATGGATTGATAGTGAGTTGTATTTACATTATCTAATTGCCCATGTACAAGAAGCAGGTGGAAACATGATGAAAGGGATATACAATGCACTTAGTAATGTAGATAAAGTATATTATGGAAGTACCTCTATTAATATGGGTTTTCTGGATAAAGATGTTGTTGGGAACTTTGTGCTTACTGACGGAGAAAATTTATATTTATATAGAAATAGTGATGATGATAATGATTATAGCTTAGCATACAAAGAACATGATAAGGGCTTCTATGGAGTTCAAACTAGTAATCTAACAAGTTGTTTTACCCAATTGGAGCCTAATTCATTCGTAATTATTACACCATATGGCGATCCCATTGTCTTCAATGATTTCTTGATGCATGATAATAATCATAACCCAACAACCCCGGCACAGATTGCTATTAATTTACAAAAGTACCATAATTTTATTTCGGGGGAAATTGATAATAATACTCCTAACTTGGACTTATACTATCCTAAAACATACATATCTGGAGATACGTATGTGAACAGTGGAAACACATTGGATCTAGATCCGGAGGTTGTGGGACAATATACTCTCTTTCCAAATATAAAATTTGCCGGTCATTATAACTTATACATCGAAGGTACACTAAATGTGATGGAAAATGCTTCTTTGAATTTGTCGAATAGCTCAAAGATTGAAGTTTCAAACAATGGAACTCTCTCCCTCGACTGGGGCAGTACTATCACCGGCTCAACTCCCACAACTTATGAGGCGACTAAACCAGGACATCAGACAGGTGGTGAACACTCCATACCTGGCGATAGAATAATCGTACAAAATGGGGGAATAATTACGACAGATAATAATCATCAAAACCCAGGTGAAGAAATTACTATCGCTTCGTCATCAGATGCATTGTGGGATGGAATCTTTATTAAGAATCCCGGTGAAGGCGATGACTTTTGGTTTGTGAACTGCGATATTTCCGGTATCAGCAAACTTGTTATAAAAAATGATTCACAATCGATGAGTATTGCAAAACTGAATCTACATCTTACCGATTTCCATAATGCCGGACAGATAATCGCGAAAGACGGTCATCGGCTTACAATTGAGGGTTCCGATACTCACGGTTATAGCTATATCCAAAACAATTCCGCTACTCCGATCATTGCTTATGAATCACCGGTATTTCTGGACTATGTCTGGATCGGTGGAGAAGGTAACGAAAATAGCGGCGCAGGAATCTATCTGTACGATTCTGCAGCCACTAGTTCCAAAATAGAGAATAGTTATATCGCACATAATAGTAGTGACGGAGTTGTAATCAACGGAGTTTTAGTCTCTGCTTTTTCAAATAATGAGATCATAGAAAATTCCGGTTTTGGGATGTTATGCTATCAGGTGACAGAATTTACTGGTGCTAACACATTCAAAAACATTTCCATCATTGATAATGGCTTTGCTGAATATGTTGGCTGGCAGGAAACATTCAGAATGGGGGATCAGAACGCGAACATATATGTTTCCGAGAGTAATTATGGTATTGGTTCGGATCAGTTTCTGCTAATGAATGTCGATTGGGATGGAGAGAATCCCGTTGATATCAGCGGTACGAATATTACGATTTCTGACCTTCCGCATCTCTGTCCTCCCGATCCTGATGCTTGGATTTTTGGTGCAAGTGAAATACCACAAGTAAGGTTAATGCTCTATGCTGCATCCAGCGATATGGGTAATGGTAATTATCTATCGGCAGAGCAGACTTTACATCAGATCATATCCGAATATCCATTATCTCAGGAAGCCGGCTCTGCTGTTTATTATCTCTATCATCTGGAAAACCTGACCGACCAGGATTATGATGGTCTTATTGATTATTTGGAGAATATCGATTCTACACCGAACACACCACTGGAATATGCTATTGAAAGAATAATCACCAAAAGCTATATGAAGGATAAGGAGTATTTGATCGCAATCGATAGATTGGAAACGGTGATCAACAACTCACAGATGCCTGATGAAGTAATATTGGCTATGATCGATCAAGGATATTGTTATATGAAACTAGCTCAACAGGAAGAGAAAGGGTTGCCACCTAAATGTACGGTAATGACTACCACACTGGACGAATATCAGGCTAAAATAAACGAATTGCAAACTCAGCTATCATTCTATCCCGAAGAAGAAAATCAGCTTCCGGGTACTAGTATGGGAAGCTTAATTTCAACCTCTAACTACCCCAACCCGTTCAATCCTGGGACGACGATCAAATTTGATCTTATGGAAGCCGGTGAAGTGGAACTAACGATCTATAATATCAAAGGACAGAAGGTGAAGCAATTGCTCGGCGAGCATTTGCCTGCAGGCGAGCATAAGATCGTCTGGGACGGGAAAGACAGCCGAGGCGGAGCAGCAGCGACGGGATTCTATTTTTACAAGATCTCTGCCGGCAATGATACGACAGTAAGAAAGATGTTGCTTCTAAAGTAACATTATGTTTCTTTGACCTCATCTTGTACCCCCTCTTTTTTGCCGGAGAGGGGGCAAGGTGAGCTTTAGGTTAAATGGAGGCGAAAATGCGGAGAATAAGGCCGATATTGTTAATAGCATTGTTTATATTTATCAGTAATTTACATTCTCAGACAGAGGTAGGGGGTCACCTAAGCGAAGATACCATCTGGAATCCGGAAGATAGTCCCTATCTTGTGACGGAGATTTTATATGTCGATCCCGGCGTTACACTCACCATTCTCCCCGGTGTGGAGGTGAAAGTAAGCAGTGCCCCCTGTACGAACTGGCAGGAGCGAACGCAGAATTTCTGGTTGTACAATGGGGTATCGGTTGCCAAAATGATTAGGGTTAATGGTAGAATAATTGCCGAAGGTACAAAGCAGGACAGTATTGTATTCACCAGACTGCAAGATGATCCCGACTATTATTGGGGAAATATCTATATAACAGAACAAGCGGATATGAGCCGATTCGAGCATTGTAAATTCGAATATACGGCCGGGATCGGTATAGCATTAGGGCATGTGGCATACGGAGCGTTGTCTATTCTCAACGGAAAAGTTGTTGTTAAAAATTCATTTTTTCAGAATAATGCATCAATGATTTCGACATACTTTGGATTCACCAAAGAAATAGAGATAATAAATAATAAGTTTGCTTCCGGGAATGGTCTGAATAATTTTGTATTGGGTATTGGGGGTACGGATTTATCAATTACTAGCCCGATGGAGGGCTATAAGCCTGCTCTAATTGCGAATAATGTATTTGAGGGTTCTAATATTGGTGTCAGAGCATATTATGTAAACAACCATCATGTAGATTCATTTGTTAATACTGGATCTTCTCAATGGAATGCTTCTTCTTATTTTTATGATAACCATTTTATCGATTGTTACAGAGCTATTCACAGTTGGACTCGTTTAGCTTCTATCTACATCAGGAATAATAATTTTATCGGAGGCACCGATGGTGTAGATATAGATCATGCTTATGTTGAAATTAGTGACAATTATTTTGAGGGGTGTGATATTGTGACAATGTATGTGTCAGGCAAAGTTTTTAATAACAAAATTGAAGGTGGTGAAGCACGGATACCTGGTGAGATTGAAGTTTATAATAACATCAGCTTCAATAATGATAATGGATATGGATTAGAGGTGGGGTATAACCCATATTGTGCTAACAATATATCCGTAAATAATCAATATGCTATATGGGGAAAAACAATGTATTATGATAATTGTATTATCTTGAACAATGATGAGTTAACTCAACATTATGTAAGTGGCAACCCCATTTTCCGCAACAGCATCGTTGATTTTCCCATCGAGCCGCCGCTTATCGATGGTGGTGGTAATATCATTGTCGATTCTCTGCAAGCGCAGGAGATATTCGAGGATATTCAAAGCGGTAATTTTCATCTGGCAGAGGGAAGTATCGCTATAGATGCCGGATTTGATACACTCTCTTACTATTATTCTCCCTTTGATATGGAATACAACCATCGTGTCTGGGACGGTAGTGGTGACGGTAATGCGGTTATCGATATCGGAGCTTATGAGTACGGAGCCCCTTCTTTGGGCGAGATCGCGGGTTATGTCTACGATCCGGTAACCGGAGAGACGGTGGATTATGTGTTTATCAAGATAGATAATCAACCCGGAGAGTTTACTTTTGCCGATAGTGACGGCAGTTTCACATACAGACTACCAGCGGGTGTGTATGATGTTTATGCCGAAAGAGTCTTTTACGACGATGTTATCGAATATAATGTGGAAGTGATCGATGGAGAGACTACCGAGCTAATCATTCCTATGAGCAAAACCGTAGATGCCGAAGATAATGAAGTTTCTGCAATAGCGGATTTTAATATAATGAACTACCCCAACCCGTTCAATCCTGAGACGACGATCAAATTTGATCTTATGGAAGCCGGTGAAGTGGAACTAACGATCTATAATATCAAAGGACAGAAGGTGAAGCAATTGCTCGGCGAGCATTTGCCTGCAGGCGAGCATAAGATCGTCTGGGACGGGAAAGATTATTTTGGAAATTCTGCCAGTTCAGGAGTATATGTTTATAAACTAAAATTAAATGGAGAAATAGAAGCGGTGCAGAAATGCCTGCTGTTGAAATAGGAGTGAATTATGTCTAAGAAGCTTATTATGTTGGCGCTGTTATTATTCCTGCCCTGTTTAATGTTACTGTCAGATTCGCGTGAATTAGTCAGTGGCACATGGAGCGATTCAGTTTATATCATAGAGAATGATATTACGCTCGCCTCCGGTGATACATTGATCATAGAGAATGGAGTCAATATCTTTTTCGACGGGGAATATGAATTTCAAGTATCCGGGTCATTGAAGGTATTGGGTACAGAAGAAGCACCGGTTATTTTCCAATCGATGGACACATATTCTTATTGGAAGGGTATCAGGTTTTTGGAAAACAATGCGAATTATGACAGCAGTTACGTTAATTTTGCCGAGATAAAATATGCTATGAACGAAGATGGTGGTGGAATTAATATAGATCATTACGATGAAATCACGATAGAAAATTCCAGGATAAGCAATTGCCATGCAGTCAACGGCGGAGGTATGTATCTATATTATGCCGCGATAGAGTTTAAAAACTCTGTGATCGAGAACAATTCAGCCGAAAACATTGCTGGTGGCATATTCATCTTGAATAGTCACATTACGATGGAAAATGTGTCGGTTAATAATAATTATTCTGCTTCTGAAGCGGGCGGGATATATATCAAATCATGCAGACCAAATCTTTTGAATTGTGAGATCAGCAATAATATTGCCGATGAATTTGGCGGAGGGATTCTTACGAGGAATCTTTATATGGGAGCGATAATACAGGATTGTGTTATCCGGGATAATTATGCCGGATTAAGAGGCGGTGGTTTCTATTCGGATGCCGGATGGGCTTACTTGTATGCATCCGTATTAGAAAACAATGAGTCATATCTTGGCGGGGGAAGTTATATGGTCAATGCAAATGTGGATTTTGAGAATTGCTTGATAATTGATAACTCAGCAAATTTTGGTGGCGGAGTATATTTATCATCTTCAGGATCGAGTTTTGTTAATTGTTTGATAAACTTCAACAGTGCTGAATTCGGCGGAGGAATATATAGTATTAGTGCTTCAAATCATATAATATACAACTCCAATATTTTATGGAACCAAGCTGTTTATAATGGTGGTGGTTATTACACTATGGGAGATGATTATGCTTATCTTGTTAATTCAATTTTTTATTACAATTCCACAGATGTTTTAGGGGAAAATCAAATATGCATTAATTCGCCGATTAGACATACTTACATGTTGAACTGTGTTATTCAAGACGGGCTAAATGGGATTTCCGGACATACTGAATTGTTGATTCCACCATATTATGTTAACAATCTGGAAGAAACCCCGGGATTTATTGATATTTTTGATGATTTTCAGCTTCTGGAAACCTCCCCCTGTATCGATGCGGGAACGATTGTTCAACTGGAAAACTTTGAAGTGCCGGATTATGATCTTGCCGGTAATCCGCGCATCTATGGAGATAGTATAGATATAGGCGCTTATGAATGGCAGGGCGTGGATGCAGAGGATGATACGGTAATGAAGATAAATCAGACCAGGATATCCAACTATCCCAATCCATTCAACCCGGATACTACCATCCGTCTGGAGCTGGCGGAAGCGGGCAGGATAGAGCTTTCTATCTACAATATCAAAGGACAGAAAGTGCGCAATCTTTTGGATGCTCATACCGAGCCTGGTATCTTTACCTGCAACTGGAACGGCAGAGATGACAACGGCAGACCGGTCTCCAGCGGACAGTATTTCATCAAACTGAAACAGAATGACGAGGTAACGGTGGAGAAGATGATGATGGTCAAGTGAGATGGTGGAAGAAAGTAGGGCAAGTTGGCAACTTGCCTACGGAGGACAAGGAAGATGTTTAGGGTTGAGAGTTTAGAAGTTTAGAGGTCAGAATACGGAAGACAGGAGACAGAGTAATTCTATTGTGAATGAATAATGGATAATGTATAATGGTTAATGCAGTTTAGGGTTTAGAGTTCTGAAGTTTGTCACACTGAGTAGCTTCGGCGTAAGCCGGAGCGTATCGAAGTGTGAGTTGGTGCAAGAATAGCAATCCTCCTTCGCCGAGGCTACGGAGGACAAGGATAAAGTTTAGAGTTTAGAGGTCTAGAGGTAAGAAGACGGAAAACAGTAAGCAGAGGTCAGAGATCAGAAGCTTGTCATACTGAGTAGCTTCGGCGTAAGCCGGAGCGTATCGAAGTGTGAGTTGGTGCAAGAA
>CAYSSJ010000003.1:0-194559 GCA_964433675.1 uncultured Candidatus Cloacimonadota bacterium | reverse complement strand
TATGTATAGCATGCAAAAGTTATCCACAAAGTCCACTATTTTAGGACTGGACAATATGAGTTTTGAGAAGAGCAAGAAGAGACTGAGAGACTGAGAGTGGAATTTGCTCACTTCGTTCGCGGAACTGATGGGAATTTGGCTACGCCGGAATTAATAGAAACAAGAAATTGTCATACTGAGTAGTCCTGCACCTACTTTCCCGGCTATACCAACTAAGAAAAAAGAAAGTAGGTGCAGGACGTATCGAAGTATGAAAAGCAGGGAGAAGAAACTGAGAGAGGGATTTGCCGGTGACAGTAATAATAGTCTGCGCCTTCAGGCGTAGGATTTTATATTCTGATACATCATTATCAAGTCGTTTACGACTATGCCTTATAAACGCCGTGAACGGCGTAAAGATGCTATATTTATAAACAAATACCAGCCCTGAAGGACTGGTCTATTTTTGAGGAGGCTAATACCCGAAGGGTATATATGATAGTTTGCCCGGTGAAATCACTTAGTATTTTTCTTCATGCTTATTTCACTGGGCCTGTTGTGAAACCGTAGGTAATCAATATAACCACAAGATTTTCCCTGAAAGGGATAAATAGCTATCTTTCTTAAAACTATATATCGCCTTCAGCGAAATAAACGGTGGTTGTCACCCGATCATAGGGTTTCGCAAGCTCAACCCCATGCTAACATATTTTTCTGCTTCGCAGAAACACCATAATGATCGATCATCTTTTTATTGGTCATTCGGTAATTGTAATCTACTTGTCACTCGTTACTCGTCACTTGTTACTTTCCCCTTTGCCCATCTCACTTTTCACCTAAATTTCATCCTTCTTCTCTTAACTATAAATTCCGTGAGCGAAGCGAACAAATACCTATAAATTCCTACCAATACCTTCTCCCTAAACCTTCAACTCTAAACCCTAAACTCCTAAACATCTCTCTTGTCCTCCGTAGCCTCCCGAAGCATTTGCGAAGGAGGATTGCTTCTCTCCATACTTATTTTAAAAGCTCAAGTATCTGACATTCACTGACAGATTTTTGAAATTATCCCATTCGGATTCTGCTTCTGCTTTGAACTCAGGTTGCGGGAGACTTGAGTAATCAAGCGAGATGGTCAATGGAAGAAAATCATTATTGAACCTTCTAAGATCGATTTTGATACCGGCTCCGTAAGTTGTAGAAGAGACATGTTCTTTACTATGTGGCATGGAATCCAAACTCTCTTTGTAATAGCCGGCACGAAGAAAAAGGATATCCAGCATGCTGATCTCGGTTCCGAATTTCCAACCTGTTCGATAATCATAGCCCGGTAGGTTTTGATATTCGGCTGCTAATTCCAATCCAATCAAATGATCAGATATTGCAAATTGAGGATGAGAATAAAGCATTCTGTGCGATGCTCCAACTCTAAGAATAGAAGCATCTCTGGGACTCAAACCCAATTTAGTAATATCATTTCCGAATATATTTTTAAGATAAGCTCCTATTATGATATCACTTTCGATATGCTCCGAATTAAATGTATGATATTTACCAGATAATCCCAGATCGAAAAATAAATTTGTTTCCCGTTCTTCAGTATATTCATAAGTTTGATCATTTCGCCTAAACATATCATAATTACGATAGTTGCAAAAGTAATAATTTATATTCAATCCGGCTCTCAAAGTGTGTCCAAACCTCTTTGCATAGGTGGCAGTGATAAGATTCTGGTCATCAACAAGTGCCATTGGTGGATCATACATTTGGGTTTCGTCCAAACTGAGATGGTGTATATTTAAGGATAAAATGCCATATTTCTCAGTATCATATATCAGTTCAGCGAAATGAGATTCAAATTGGTCTCTGTCGTAATTATAATATGGTGCGCTATTAGCATAAGAAAGTGATATGCCTTGCGAATCTGCCAATAGAGCAGGGTTGGATTGGGAGAGTAGATACTCACCTCTATCTACTGATAATATTTTCCCCATGGACTCCGCTCTGGCACCCGGCAGTCGATCGAAAAATATATGCCCCAAATAATTGTTTGTGTAAAGTGTGGGATAACAGACTGTTCCCATCATTGTCAGTACTATCATGATCATTAATCTTTTCATGTCATCTCCTTTCAATATCTATTGCCATCTCTGTAAAATGACTCACAGAGGATATGCTTTTAATGAACTAATTTTCCCCGATAGGCAAAAGAGGTATGAAATTAATAAATTCTCCATTTTCTTTCCTTCTATCTATTTCAATCAGCATCCATCATTAGATACCAATTCTTGTTAAAATTTCACTGGTAAGCTTCAGATTGCCAAAATAACTGTCAAGGGAAAAATGTTTTGTAGGAGTAATTTAGATATCTCCATCTCTTGCTACTGCAAGTACTAGGCGGCAGGCAGGGCAAGCAAGCATTAAAAAATCCCAAGCACCAAATTCCAAATAAATTCCAAATTCCAATTCTCCAATGACTAAAATGATTGAACGATTGAACATCATCTTGGTTCTCTTACACCAACTCACACTTCGATACGCTCCGGCTTACGCCGAAGCTACTCAGTGTGACGATATCGTTTTTTATGAGATTTCTCCGCTCGCTCCATTCTGCTTACTGCCTTCTGTCTCCTGTCCTCTAAACCACTAAACCCTAAACTCCTAAACATATCCCTGCCCTACGCTCCATGCTCTTTGCTAAAAATTCCGTGAGCGCAGCGAACAAATTCCTACAAACTCCTATCAATACCTTCTTTCTAAACCCTCAACTCTAAACCTCTAAACTACATTAACCATTATCCATTATCCATTATACATTATACATTCTCAATTGAATTATTCTGCCTACTCCCTACTGCCTTCTGTCTTCCGTCTTCTGCCCTCCGTTCTCCGGCACTTGAAAAAATCGGTTAGAATTATCTCGCTTGACAATCTAAGCCGGATGAAAATTGTTTCCGCATGATAGAAGAAAAGAAGAAAATACTGATTATCACTACAGGCGGCACGATCGCTATGCGTTCGGATGGCGAATACGGAGTAGTTCCCAATAACGAGCTGGTAGATATACTTCATAGTTTCCCGCAAATTCATGACATAGCCTCAATAGAGGTTTTTGCCTTTTCCAATGTGCCCAGCCCGTTTCTGATTCCCCAACAGATATTCGAGTTGGCTAAGCTTGTAGATACCAAAATAACCAATTATGACGGAGTTGTAATCACACATGGGACCGATACTTTGGAAGAATCAGCCTATATGCTCGATCTCTTACTTCAGACCGATAAACCTGTCATATTCACCGCTGCTATGCGAAGCGAGTCGGAACTAGGATTGGATGGACCGAGAAATATCGTGGGTGCTGTCCGGGTTGCAAGTGCTCCTGAGTCGAGTGGGAAAGGTGTGCTTATCGTGATGAATGATGAGATAGATGCTGCCCGGGATGTGGTGAAGACCGATTCGGGCAAGACAAATTCGTTTGAAACTCCATCTTACGGTATCCTTGGCATTATCGATCCGGACAAAGTAGTCTTTTACAGAGAACTGAAGATTAAAGAAAAGATCGAGACAGACAAGATCGAACCGAATATTGATCTGATAAAATGTGTACCGGGTATGGATAGTCGCTATATAGATGCCTCGATAGAGAAGGGAGCAAAAGCCATAGTGATAGAAGCTTTCGGTCGTGGTAATGTGCCCCGCACACTGGTACCGGGTATTGAACGAGCGCTGGCTAATGATACCCTCATAGTCTTAGTATCCCGCACCTATACCGGCAGAGTGATTCCCGAGTATGGATACACCGGCGGTGGTATGCATCTCCAAAAGCTCGGAGTTATCTTAGGCGGTGACCTTAAAGGTCCGAAAATGAGAATCAAACTGATGATTTTATTTGGTAAGTACAAAGATCCTAACCGTGTGAAAGATTATTTGCTTAGAACTATATATTAGAAAGGGAACTCATGCAATTTGATTTTGATAAAAAGATTGATCGACGTAATACAAACTGTCTCAAATGGGATTATAGGAAAGATTTTTTCGGAGCAGCGGACATATTACCGCTCTGGGTAGCCGATCTCGATTTTGAAGCTCCTCCGGCAGTTAAAGCTGCTATCATAGAGCGTGCAAAGCATGGAGCTTACGGATACAGTGGCTATAGCAAAAGCTATTTCGCAGCTATCTGCTCTTGGCTAAATAGACGATTCAACTGGGGAATAGATTCAGATTGGATAATCAGTACCCCAGGCATCGTTCCCGCGATCAATTTCGCTATCCAAACCTATACAAAGCCGGGGGATAGAATCTTGGCACAAACTCCTGTATATCCACCTTTTTTATCTTCAGTTAAAACAAATCAGCGAGAACTGGTAATTTCCGAATTGATAAACAAAGATAATCGTTATTACATGGATTTCGATCACATAGAAACAGAATTTAAAATAGGTGTGAAAATGATGCTTCTTTGCAGTCCACACAATCCGGTCGGCAGAGTATGGACGAAAGAGGAGTTGACAAGCTTGGGCGACCTTTGCCTTCGTCATAATGTTCTCTTGATTTCTGACGAAATCCATGCCGATATCGTCTATTCACCTCACATTCATTATCCCATAGCAAGCTTATCGGAAGAGTATGCCGACAACACCATCACCATGATAGCACCAAGCAAAACTTTCAATGTTGCCGGTCTGTTCAATTCCGCTATCATCATTCCAAATCAGGAGATTAGAAAAGAGTATCAGCATACCATCAAAAAAATGGGGCTTTACCTCGGTAATATATTCGGTATGCTCGCCTGTGAAGTTGCCTATAATCACGGTGAAGATTGGCTTGAAGCGATGCTGAGATATCTGAAAACCACCGAAATCGAAGCAAGAGATTATATAAATACCGAAATACCAATGCTTAAAGTAAGCCCGCTGGAAGGTACATTTTTGCTCTGGCTCGATTTTCGCAAACTTGGTCTTAGTGACGATAATTTGAGTGATTTTCTACTTAACGAAGCCAAAGTAGGATTAAACAGCGGTCATACATTTGGGCAAGGAGGTAGCGGTTTTATGAGAATGAATATCGGCTGCCCGCGCTCCTTTGTGTTTGAAGCGCTAAATAGAGTCAGAGCTGCTTTGGAAAATGAAACTATTGGAAAAAAGTTATGCTGATATAAAAAATCGATCTAAAGCATAGCTTGTCTATATACCCTGCCGGATAGCGCAAGAAAATGACGTCAACATATGTATAACACTGTATTTCTTGTAATTATAATGAAATATTTTCACTATCAATCACAAGGTGGAGTAAAGGAGATAACTCTCCTCCTCCTATTTTGTCAGAGCTGCAACTGTTTTGATACTCTCTGCTAATCCGGCTTCGATTGCTTTTAGAACTGCTCCGCCGCCGGTAAAGAGATAAAAAGATGGATCATCGCTAGCAGTAAGGTAGATGCCGGGGGTTATTTTCTTCATATCCTGCAGGGTATCGCCACCGGCAAAAAGCTTGACCGCTTGCTTATTGGCAGCAACTATTTGATTCAATTTTTGAGTACCTTCACAAAAATGTGGAGTCAATCCCATCACTGCATTAATGAAGATAGTCTGAGCTTCTGCTAAAGCTTTTTTGACTTCCGGTTCTTCGTATGATTTGGGATCAACATCGAGTATGTATTTAAACTTATCTCGTTGCCGATCTCTGATATCGATCGTGCGGGTTTTATCCGCAAGTTTAGCTTCTATTGTATCAGATTCTACCAGATAAGGTAATTCGATCAGTTTACCCGGAAATTTTTCGGCATACTCAACGAATCTTTTGGCTGTATTCACTTCATCTTCTTCAATGCCGTTGATCTCGAAACCGTATTTCGCCGCAAGATAAGCATTATATATGATTCCACCGAGGATAAGATAGTCTGCTTTGTCCAATAGGGCAAACAGAGGTTCGATCTTGGTATCGAATTTGGCTCCGGCGATCACAGCGACAAACGGTTTCTTTGCCTGATAGATGTGCTTGAGATTTTCCAGCTCTTTCTGCATAAGGAAACCGGCGTAGGATGGCAAATATTTGGTGAGATGGAACGTGGAGACATGCGGCTGCCAAGAGCCGAAGGCATCATTTACATAGATATCGGCAAATTGAGATAGTTTCTCTGCCAACTTATCAGCTTCTTCCGATTTACTCTCTTCACCACGAAACCAACGGGTGTTAGGTAGGTAAACGCCATCGATCTTGCCGTTCTTCATATCATTTTTTAGCTGCTGGAGAGAATCTTCCCAGTTTATGATGCCATTTTTATCATCAATATCAAACTCCGGGATGCTTAGCTCGATATTTAGTTTTTCTTTGAGATAATCAACTATCAGTTGTACGGAAGTATTATCTTCTACCGTTATCTCACCTGTTTTTTTGTTTTTCGGTCTGCCGACATGGGTCATCATGATGCATTTCCCACCCCGGGCATAAATGTAAAATATCGTACCAAGAGTTTTTTCAATCCGGTAAGAATCGCGTATCTGTCCTTTTTTCACTACATTATGATCGAATCTTACCAAAACGATTTTACCTTTTAGATCTGCTTCCTGAATCTTCGACACATCCATCTTTACACCTCCCGGTAGTTTTTTCAATGGTTTATTTTTTATTCAATCGGGAAATTAGTCAACCTTTTCATCTAAATTCCTGATAAAAAAATGGGCAGATATTTCTCTATCTGCCCACTATATATGACATTACTTCTCAGAATTCGAGATGCAGTTTTCGTAAGCTTCATGTTTTTTAAATCTAGTAATACCGATTTTTCCAAAAAATGAATCTACCAGTGAATATATACTCGGTGTTATAAACAAGGTAAGCACAGCTGCGAAGATTAATCCGAAGACAAAGCTAACAGCCATCGGTCGCCAAGGCGCCGCCGATCTGGAAGTCGAGATCACCAGTGGGAACAAACCGGCTACAGTTGTTATAGTAGTCAGCAAGATCGGTCTCAGTCGGATAGAGCCAGCATTGATAATGGCGTTCCATTTATCTACTCCGCTATCCCGCTCCCGATTGATAAAATCCAACAGAATGAGAGAATTGTTTACCACCACTCCCGCTAGGGCAATCACAGATATGAATGCATTGAGTGAGAAGGGTAAGCCGGTTACCAAAAGACCGATAACCACACCGATATAGCCGAAACAGACAGCAGACATCACTATCAGAGGCTGTACATAGGATCTGAACTGAGCTGCCAAGATAATATAGATCAAAAGCACAGCTACTATCAAAGCCTGACCCAGAGATCTAAAAGACCTCTGTTGCTCTTCATTCACACCCCCCACTTCGATTGTATAGCCGGGGAATCTGCTTTCAAAGTTGGAGAGATAACCTTCAGTACCTCTGATTCGATGTCCGAACAGAATCTCCATCACTTCACCCGCTGATCTGGAGCGGATCACACCATTATCTTCATAATCGGTTACTGCTGCTGTAATCTCTACCAGACGTTTACTATCACGGCGTCGGATATTTGCCAGACCGGTTTCCAGATCGAACTCTACAACTTCACGCAAAGCGATCAAATTGCCTTGTCTAGTCCTCATCTGAAGATTGCGTAGTTGTTCCAATTCTTCGATATCCTCTTTTTGTAATCTTACGATCAGATCATATTCGTCTATCCCCCCGCCACGATACATTGTAGCCCGGCTACCGGTACTCGCGGTTCTGATCGTATTGGAAATAGAAGCTACATCCAGACCGTAAATCTCCAGTTTATCATGATAAGGCAAGATCCTGATTTCCTTCTTACCGGGTTCGATGCTATCTTCGATATCGACCACTCCCGGTATCTCATCCAGATATCCTTTCACTATATCACCGATGTGTTCCAACCTTGCCAGATTATCACCTTTGATGCGGATCTCCACATCATTACCAACCGGCGGTCCACCCCGTACCTCAGCGAAAGAATAGGTATAGATACCGGAAAGCTGCTCCAAATAACTCCTCATCGAATTCATGATCTCTTCATGCGTATAGGTCATCTCTTCCACATCGATCAAATCTATCCCGAATTGAGCATTGGACCCTTTTATATCCTGCCTGCCTCGCCGACCTATCACGCCGACATTGGAGACAACCGCATCAATATCCGATCGCTGCGGTAATTCATACAAAATATATTGTTCTATCTGACTGACTACTTTATCCGTCTGCTCCAAAGAAGTGCCCAGCGGAGTTTGCACTGTCAGTCTGATCCTTTGAGGTGCAGCACGGGGGAAAAATTGGATCCTGATCAGACCGAGTGGAATAACCATCAACAATGCTAAGAATACAACTGCAAATGTAGAAACTGCCCAGCCTCTGTATTTAAGGACTTTTTTAAGCATTTTTTGATATCTCTTCTCCAGTTTCTTTTGCAAACGTAAAGTCTTGTTCTTCTTATCTAATTTGGCACTATACTGATAAATATGAGTAGGTAGTATAAATACACTCTCGAACAGCGATGCTATCAATGCAATAGAGACAACTACGGGGAAAATAGCCAGAAACTGTCCCCATATACCTTCCATCATCAGCATAGGCAGAAAAGCGGAGATAGTAGTCAGAATAGCTGCCGTGATCGGGATTATCACTTCTTTGGATCCATTGATAACAGAATCCTTCAAACAAAAACCTTTCTCCCGATAGCGATGTGTATTCTCTATCACGACCACCGCATTATCCACTACCATACCGATAACGATTATAACTCCGAAAATCGATAGCGTATTCAGAGTATAGCCTCCGAAATATAATAAAGCAAAAGTGGCAAAGATACTAAATGGTATGCCCCAAGCAGCAAAGAGAGCGTTTCTCCATCCCAGGAAGATAAACAGTACGATAAAGACGAGTATAATACCCTGCAAAGCGGTAGAGCCGAGCGCATTGATGCTGTTTTGCACATCGATCGAGCTATCATTTCTTACACTGGCTGTCAGCTCTGGTATCTGCTCTCCTATATCATCCACATATTGGTGTACATCCCTCATCACAGTTACAATATTACCATCTGCTTTTTTATATACATAGAGGCTAACACCGGGTTCTCCATCTAGCTTGGTAATTGTCTGTGCTTCTTGCAACGTATCAGCTACGGCAGCGACATCCGCCAGGCGTATTACACCACTCGCCGGCTCAGCACGAAGTACAATGCGGCGGATATCCTCGATCGCTTCAAATTCCCCTATAGACCTTACCAATATTTCCACATTACCCATCATTACCGTGCCGCCGGGAATGTTCATATTGCGTGTTCTTATCGAGTTCACTATCTCGTTTAAAGTAATGCCATATTCACTTAACAACCTTTGATCTGCCTGCACCCAAACCTGCCGCTCCTGTGTTCCAAATACTTCTACCCTGGATACATGCGGAATCTCCAGCAAACCATCGCGCATCATATCGGAAATCTCACGCATAGCATTACGAGAGAAATCACCGCCGATAACAACCTGACCGATAGAATTCACCTCTCGCATATTCAATCTAACGACTACCGGTTCGAAAGCATCAGCCGGCAGATCTCGCACCTTATCGAACTCCGCATTGAAATCGTACCAAGCTTTATCGGGATCGATATTGGGCTCGAAAACCACTCTGATAGAGGCTCTCCCCTCTTCTGCCGTCGATTCGATATAGTCCAAACCGTCTATGTTCACAAGCTGCTCTTCGATCTTGTTTATGATCAAAGTTTCGATCTCTTGAGGTGAGACTCCCGGATAGTTCACATTCACCACAATAGCACCGAAATCAACCGGTGGATACTCCTCTTGAGGGATGACGAACAATGCGTAGATCCCGACCAGAAATACGGCGATCATTATCATATTGACTAAAACACTGTTTTTTAGAGAGAATTCTGTTATCGACATATTGTTTACTCCTGCATTTCTTTCGTCATCTTCTCACTTCTACTTTCATTCCATCTTCCAGATTTTCAATCCCATCGGTGACCAATCTGTCACCGGCTTCCAATCCTTGCTCCACCAGCACGATATCACCGATCATTCTACTGAGATTTATCTCTCTTTTTCGCGCGACATTTTCATCATCTACTATGAAAACATAATTTCTGTCAAATTGTTTGATATAATGATTGGGAGAGATGGAGATCACATCATCGAAACTTTGAACAAATATCTTTGCTGACACCACCATCCCGGGCAGGAGTGCATTATCCGGATTATCTATCAAAATTTCGATCGGATAATTAAGTGAGCCGGGGGTAGGTTTGATCCCGAAGCCATGAATTATCCCGTCCAGATCTTTATTCCCACTTCTTGAGTTTACCTCCACTCTTTGGTCTCGTCTTATCTTTCCGATTTGCGATTCCCCTACACCTGTTCGTAGGATGAGTTGACGCGAATCTATTATGGAAGCGATGGTTCTACCCGGAGAGATATTCTCCCCTACTTTGATGGGCAGATTTGCTATATAGCCCGCTACCGGAGAAACGAATCTAGAATTCTTATATGCACGCAAAGCGCGTTCATGATTGGCTTTGGCTGCTTCAAACGATGATTCTGCTCCTTTTAACGAACTCAGTGTTCTTTGATATTCTGCCTGAGAAATCGAGTTGCTTTCTCTCAATTTATCGGCACTATTCATCGAAAGCTGGGCACTCTCAAAAGCAGCTTCGGCAGATTTTTTGGAAGCTTCGGCTTGTCTGAGCTGCATGACGAGGTCGCTGTTTTCTATCTTACCGATCTCCTCACCTTGTTCCACCCAATCTCCTATCCTTTTATATACTGCTTCGATAGTACCGGACACATCGCTGCTCATCGTGATATCGACTATACCTTCCACTCTGCCGATAACTTCCACTTGATCATAGATAGATTGGTGCTCCACTTCTCTTACCATCACCGGTGTAAGTCTTTCACGCCCACGAGTAGCTGAGCCGGAGCTCCTATCTCCGCAACCAAATAGAATGACTGACAGCATCATCAGAAGTATTGTTTTCTTCATTATCCCCTCCGTTATTTTAGCGACAATATTTGATAAAATTCATCCCGCGATTCCAATCCCATCTGCTGCATTAGCTTAGATTCCGCTTTCATGAGATTAAAAAAATTCTTCGCTCTGTTCATACGAGCGCTTTTCAGCATTAGTTCGGCATTTAATAGGTCTGTGGCGGTTATCAGTCCGTTTTTGAACCTCTCCTCCATCTCCTTGTACATCTCTTCCGTATAAGAAAGTGAGATTTGAGATGCCTGCACCTGCTTAGCTGAGCTTATTATATTCAAAAGTGCCTGTTCCAATCCAAGCTCTATACTGTCTTTAGCGCTTTTCTCTTCACGCTGTTTTACCTTTCTGTCATATCTTGCTTCACTAAGCTCAGCATAAGAATCCGCCAATGGGAATAGCGGTATGGAAAGTGAGATGCCCAATTGCTTACTATCCTGATAATCTACTTCAGAGGCAGAAATAGTTTCATTCCACTGCTTATTATATGATTGGGTATAACTCAAATTTATCTTAGGTAAAAAATTGCCATATTTCATTGCAACTGTTTTATCGGCTATCTCTGTTTGCATCTGTACAATTTGCAGAGGTAAATTCTGTTTCAAACCGATTTCAGTAGCTTTCTGTAACAAATCATCAGCATTTTTCTCTGTCAGGTGGCTAATGATATCTTCATAAGCTTCGAATTCGATCGGTTCCGGCTCCACATCTTCATCGATTTGCAGGAAGTTTTTCAGATCTCTGCTCGACAGATTATACATAGTTTGAGACTGGATCAGTTCACTCTCTTTATTAGCTTTATCCGCTTGGAATTGGAGATAATCGGCACGGGAGATTATATCTTGTTCATACTGCACTTTGGCTATCCCTAAGTTATCTTGAGCTAACTTCATCTGTTTTTGTGCTATTTCCAATAATTCTTGCATTTCCAACACAGCGAAGTATTTCTCCTCTACTTTGGAAATGGTCTCCAATCTTTCATTGTTCAGATTCAGTTCTGCTATCTTTTGGGCATCGAGAGCAATATTGTAGCCATGATAAATATTCCCGCCGGTAAAAATCGGTTGAGTTAGATTGACGCCAAAACTACGCGTATGATCTTCATCATTGATTTGGTTCATAGCTGGAGTTCGCGAGGTTTGCGAGCCCACCAGGTTTGCCGAAGGTAGAAAATTGGTCAGAGCTCCGATGCGATTCCACTTTGAAGATTGATACGCATCCTGTACAGCTAAATATTGTTGATTGTTTTGCAAAGCTATCTGTCGTGCTTCTTCCAGATCGATTACCCGTGCTGAAATACCGGTCATTATCAGCAAGATCATCACTGCGATTACTGATCTCATTAATATTCTCCTCATTCTTTCTATACTTTTTATATAGACAACAACACACTATAATCACTGCACATTATTTTCTTCTTTCCTAAGAAAAAATCGATACAAGCTCATAATCCTTGGCATGTCATCATCTCGAAAATCCAAACAAATAGAGGCAGAGAAGTACTCCTCCTCTGCCTGAGATAATGATTTATTGGATAACTATCATTCTTCTGATCTCTGAGTAATTCGGAGTTCTCATTCTATAGAAATAAACTCCGCTGCTCACCTGCTCACCGGTTTGATTTCGCCCGTTCCAAGCGACAGAATGAGTTCCGCTTTGGGTCTGTTCGTTTATCAGCGTACGCACTTTCTGACCCTTGATATTGAATACTTCTATAGTTACCATATTTGGTTCTTTGATAGAATATCCGATCATCGTTTCTTTATCACTGCGAGTAGAATTCAAGAAGAGCGGATTGGGATAAGAATTGAATAGTCTATTTGCTAAAGGAAGATTTGGTTCCGCACTTGTTCCTTCGGTTACTTCCAGATATACTAAGACTTCTACTTCCGGATTGTCAGGATCATTAGAATTTATCGTGATGATAGACTCATATTCTCCCTCTTCTAAGTCTGTAGCATTTATAGTCAATTCGATAATGATATCTTCTCCGGCTTCGAGTTCTGCACCGGTCGGGTCGACCGAAAGCCAATTTTCAGATACGGAGATAGTAAATTCCAATACCTCATCTCCAATATTCGAGATCATCAAATCTTCAAATCCGATCTCTCCTTCTTCCATAGTGATATCGAAAATCTCCGGCTCTACTACGATTTCCGGTTGTGGCGGTGGTCCCACCACTTCGAATGTATGAGGATCATAAGGACCGATATAGGGATGATTCTCGCTTCTACCGGAAGCATCCGCCGCATGAATATAGTAAGATACAGTCGATCCGGAGATCTGTTGCGGGATATAGGCAGTGTACCAAAAGTCTTCATCTTCAGTCATAATCTCGTATGAGTATTCACCTTCTTCTGTTCGATAATATACTTTCAATGAGTCATCGAAGACAGGTGCTCCGCTGAGCGGAACGATCTTTGCCTCGATCAGATAATCTTGGGTAGACATTTGTTCTTCGATGATCGGATCATGATAAATATAGAGCATCTCAAAATCAGCGACCTCTTTGGTTCGGCAGTGCAAAGCATCTGTAGAGAGCCAATTACCCGTTACGCCATGTATTTCATAGCCCGGCATAGCATCCTCATAGACTGATAGAGCCGCATTATCATGAGTCGCATTACCTGTGATAGGCACGAAAACACGATTGTTCAGGATCAATGAATTTGTGTAGGGTTGGTTATTGGGAGTATTGACCCTAACTACCTGATAAGGAGTCCCATAAGATGAGGTCTGATTCTCGAAATATTGGATAGTTTGTTCGATCTGATTATACTGCGGATGGCTGGGTGGCACTTCCCGGATCAAAATCTTATCGGGAGCCAGATATTTTGCCCAGCAATCGATATGATGGATATACGTTCCGGTAGGGTCTTCAACTACATGGTAAGTTTCTATGCCTTGATAATCATTCATGATCTGCATAATCTGATCTTGGGTAAGGGATGAATTTTCCGACCAAACGATATCGGTAGAAGCAGCTATACCTCTACCATCGGACATATAATTTCCGCCGGTATGAACTAACCCCATGTTGTAATATGGCACATCGAAATGCTGAGCCATAGCAGAAGGGATGTTGTTGTCATTGGGACGGGGGCGGTTGTAGGTAAAATCAACGATACCGATCTCATTATCACCACTGATAGCATAGAATGGACCATAGTCTCGAATCCAAAAAGAATCTGTCGGTGCCTGCATGAAATCACAGTTGTCGAGGTTTACACCTTGGTTATTATACTGGGAGATCACATAGTTCTCCTCACTTTGATTAGCTACAACGGTGGTTACCTGAATCTCTTCGGACATTAATGCGATCACATCGTATGGAATGCCGAATGGATATCTTATCATAACTCCTTGCATTGGTTGAAATTCAGCAATACTCTTAACCGGTCCAGTAGGTTCTCTGGTCACTGCATCCCAGTCAACTATAATCGGCTCGAATATCTCTTCATAGCTGAGATAATGACCCAAAAGCGGGTTCTCTTTCAAAGCTCTCAACACTTCATCGCTATGATTTGTCCAAAGTGTTAACGAAAAACATGTTAGGATGATTAAAAATATTAATCTCTTCATAATTCACCTCTGTATTTTTGGTAAAAAAAATTTACCGTTATTATTTTGTCCAGTGTTAGATAAAGAAGGTCGGTGAAATCACCCACCGACCTTCTTATCTGTTAATCTATCACTTCTATTTGAGTAATATCATCTTTTTGACACTGGTGTACTTATCGGTATCCATTCTATATAAATAAACACCGCTGGATACATTGCGTCCACGATTGTCTTTTCCGTTCCACACCACTTTGTGATAAGCAGCTTCCAGATGTTCGTCTATCAAGGTAGCTACTTTCTCACCTTTGATATTGAATACATCCAGCTTCACATGTCCGGCAGAACTCAGTGCAAAGTTGATCGTCGTATCCGGATTGAACGGATTGGGATGATTACCACTAAGCTCTGTTACCAATGGCACCAGATCTTCCGCATCTGTATGGTCTATAGTAACCTCATCAGAAGGACCGGATTCATGATCTCCATAGAGAGTAGTAGCATAATAAGTATAAGATCCGGATGGTACATCAGAATCATTGTAGAACGTGTTGGTAGTTTCTGCCACCATCTCATCGTTTCGATACACTCTATATCCGCTGATCCCTCTGGTAGAAGGAGCTTCCCACTGGCAGACCACATTGGGCGGATTCGATTGTGCTGTAAAATCAGCCGGTGGCAAGTAAACTATTTCTACACTAACTTCATTTGAAGGTTCGGATTCCTCTTCGGTATATACAGCAGTAACATAGTAAGAGTATTCACCTTCTTCCAATCCTTCATCAAGATACGAAGTTGCGGATAGATCTTCTAATTCTTCGATAAGATCACCATCCCGGTAAACATTGTATCCCAGAAGCATTCTATGGTATTCACCTACCATCGGTTCTCTCGTGTTTCTATTTGTACTCATTTGCAAATCGGCATGAGTAACCAATCGCGGACGAGTTCGTCTGTTTATGCTGGCATAATTGGGTATAATTCCGTCGAATGCATCGGTCGGAGCTACATAACCTTGGATATTCCAGTTGTAAGTTAGATCAAATTGATTCAAGGCTGACCAGCCATCTTCGGCATCCCAGACCAAGTCGCCTTTGAACTCGTTTACAGGTCCATCATCCACACCGAGTGGATAACCGCCTTCATTGTCTGCTCTAACGCCGAACCATAGCTCTTCGCTTGCATCTATATAGACCGGCTCGTTCAATACGACCCAATTCCACTCGTCTAAGACGGGATCCTCAACATATTGTTCCAATATCAGATTACCCGGATCGAGCTCTTCATTCTCATAGCTACCGCCAACCCATACTTTGATATGGAAATCGCTATCTTCTCCGCTACGGGGGAAGAAATTCACCATAGTCAGGCTCATACCGTCATATGGTTGAAGCTCATCTGTATCGAATCTATGAGCAGTATCGAAATCGGAAGGTTCATTAAATCCGACACCATTGCCGGTATTAACGCCTGTTCCCTGCTCGATCAGTTCTCCGGCACCTTCGGGTGCTTGCCAATCGAGCTGGACATCCACCACATCTACTATCTCTGCTACCAAGTTTTCGGGTGGATTGTTAGGTTGGATATATTGCAGATTCAGATCTACTATCGTGGTTTCCATAGAAATCACTTCCACATCTTCTACAATAGTCGGCTCATATTCATCCAACTCTGCAGTTACATCATAAGTTCCCTCTTGAAGAGAAATCGAATAGTTCCCCGAAGCATCGGGATTAACCGTAATGCTACCGGCTGTTACTAACACATCTTCCACATTACCGGGTCCGTCCATAAGTGAGACCGTTCCTTCGATCACACCGAGATTCGCAGGTGAACCGCTCTGCAGGATGACATCATCTACACAATACCAGTTGATATCCCAAGAATCACCGTCGAATGTCCAAGCTAACTGGAACTCTTCAGAACCAATATCATCGTTATCGATAACTACTTCTACTAATTCCGGTCCGAAATTAGTAGCCGGGAAAGTCATGATCTCTGTCCAGTTATCTCCATCAGAAGTTGATTCAAGTTTGAGTGTATATCCGCCGCCGAAGTCGTTGTTGAAATGTCTGAACTCAAGATTAAGAGATGAAACAGCGGTTGTGTTGACCGGTTTACTTATCAACCTTTGGGTAGCGTCTGTCGATGGAGACCAGTAGAATCTGGCTTCCGGAGATTGACCACCGGCATTGCTACTACTGTTTTGTTCCCAGTTAATACTACCGGCAGTGGAGGTGGTCTCCCAACCTGCAGGCAACCACTCATCGAAATATTCTTCGATCAAGAAATCACCAACTTGAACTTCGAATTCTCCGCTACCTTCTATATCGTGTTCTGCTTCTATTTCTACCATAAACTGCGCTGGATGAGATTCGGGTGTATTGAGAGAAGAGCTTACCATAAATGCGTGCGATATGACTTCTTCGGGTTGGATGTCGCCGATTGACGCCGGATCATTATCTATGATAGTAATATAAGGATCGTTTGATAACAAAGATACTATAGCATCATATGCTTCAGATTGACCGACGTTTTCAACACTTATTATCAACTCGACTGTCTCACCCGGATCAAACATGCCATTACTATTGCCGTGAGTAGTATCATCTATCTCTACACCGACAAATTCGAGGATTGGTGCATAACCACGAATGGAGAAATAACTCTCCCATGTATCATCACCATCTGTGGCTGTAAGCATGAAACTGATCGAGTGATTGTTCGGAATATCATAACCGACATCAAAGGTGAATATGTCATCTTCGGATACTATTGTATTTGCTTCGATAAAACCGAATGTATGAGTATCATCGGTGATAGTAACATATTCATCGTCGGTAGAAAGTGTAACTGATACGTTAGTTGCATCTTCGTTACCCACATTGTTAACAGCCATACCGAGCATGATTGTCTCACCATAATCTATCTGTCCGTTATCATTACCTAATTCGTCATTGAGCATATAGTCGTTGTAAACTACATAAGCGCCATCGGGCGGGATGACTTGTAGCTGCTGATGATAACGATAGTAATCTTGTTTTGTGATCACCAGATCCACCATTGTAGGCGGGATTTGAGGTTCGATATCAATCATTTCCGGTTGTCCTGTTCCTACACCGGTTCCAATAATCTCACCTTCTACGGATAAAGCGATCAGAGCGCCTTCATCTGCTGTAACTGTAAATGAACTCAATCCACTCATCAACACAGGATCATGTTGCACGGTTAAGTCTTGTGGCATTTCTGTATATACAGTGGTAAAAGCATCACCATGATGGTGGAAAAGATAATAGGTGATATGTTTATGCTGTGGATTATATGGCCAAGCTGAACCTTGTAGGAAATACTTACCCGCTGCATTACCAAAGGCAGGCAATACGCCGCGTGGTACAGGAGGGTTAGTGTTATCCGGCATAAATTCAGGCCACATATTATCCATCATGCCCCAGACATAAGTATCATTAACAAAAGAATAAGATATCTCCGAAGCTGCTATCAGACCCAATGCGCCATAATCATGTCTATGAAACGCTTCTGTAAAGCTTTCTCCCCCAGTCCAATTGAATTTGCCTGTCAGACAGTTGATGGAAAAAACAAAGGTAAGATCTTCGTTAGTAAGACCGGGAAGATGTTCATTTCTGTAATGCGGTTCTCCCCAACCGGATTCCAAACCATGATCACGGTGCATCACCATGAAAGCACCGGCATTGATAGCATTGTTCAGCGATGTCGCATTAGCATTCCAACCGAAATTATTCAAATGAGAAGGTGTAGCTGGTATATATCCCAATCCATTCGGACCGAAATAGTTAACTACCATAGAAGTATTGGCATTTGATGACCAGGAATTACTAGGAGAGCCACTATAGATATTATTTTGTCTGAGTGGGTTTTTACCAAGTTCAAATTCCCAGAAGCCGTTCACAGTTTCTGAACATAACTGGAACCAGCGCTCAGTCTGCCATCCCATTGCTGTAATCGGTTCATCATAGTAATGAGAATTAGTGGGAGGATTTCTCTCATAATCGAGAAATTTATTGACCATATTTTCCAGATCTGCAGTATCTTGTGCAGTAATACGAGCCATTATAACATCTGTCATATCGTTATTGTTCATATCACTATAATAGTGGTCGGAAATATACTGAGAACCACCATACGGATGATCTGTCCTCAGTTCGCTGGTTACTCTATTACCTGTGGTACCATAATCTGCCAGAAGTAATACGGCTACGGGTGGAATATCCCAGTTGTTGTACGCATCAGAAATATAATTTTTGATCTGTGTATGATTGTTACCACCCACATCTGTAGTGGTTAAAACCTCTGTTTTGATTCCCTGTTGATTACGGAAGACTTTGATAGAATCGCCCCAAGCGATGAAATCGGGATCGTCCGGTACTATGACCAAATATTCAAATCCATCATCTTCGCGAGTATTTCGAGAGGTATAATCTATGCGTGGGATCTGGTCTGAATTGATTGCCAGATCATACAATATCGGATCGAACCAACGGCTGCGCAGACGATCATCACCAAAGTGACCGCTGCCACCGACAAAATCAACTTCTACTTTCAGATCATGGTAGATGACCAGTTCTTCGGTTACCGGATTATACTGAAACGGAGTGATGCCTATAATGACAACGTCCATGCCACGAACATCTGTCTGGTCAGACAATGCTACCGGATTTTCCGGATAAAATTCATCCCGTGTATATATGTTCATGTTATGCACATATTCCAAAGGTCCATCTTCTACTCCTGCAGGAATACGGGGAGCCGGTTCCATGTTGATATTCTGCAGTGTCTCAGTCCGAGAAGAAGTAACATTCAGTCGCGCTTGAGCTCCCTTGGGCAACGCAATATACTTGCTCATAGCGGGCAGATTGGGAGCACCAGCATCATTGGGAAGAAATACTTGCGGCATCAAGAGCCGATGTACAGTTTCTCCATCCAAATCATCTGTTACCAATTCAAATTCATTAATAGAAAAATTGAGTGAAACTCCACCACGGGAAGAATATTCCATACTAAATCCGTGTTCACCCCATGCATCCGGGTAATCGAATGTAATTGCTTCTGTCGAAAATGCAAATACTGTCCAAAGCATCAAAAATGCAATCACAC
This sequence comes from uncultured Candidatus Cloacimonadota bacterium, assembly GCA_964433675.1. Lineage (GTDB taxonomy): Bacteria > Cloacimonadota > Cloacimonadia > Cloacimonadales > TCS61 > CAYSSJ01. The sequence continues at coordinate 174,921 of CAYSSJ010000003.1, read as the reverse complement.
CTACTGTCTTCAACTTTTTCATAAACATACTATTCTCCTTTTATCTAATTTACACCTTATTATTCTTGTGAATTTAATGCAATTTTCCTTCCAATTTATTTAATTAATAGCATTTTTTTAACTTTTTTATATTCTCCGGCCTGCATTCTGGAGAAATAGACTCCGCTTGCTACCGAGCGATCATTACTATCTCTGCCATTCCATACTACCGTGTGATAACCGGCTGTTTGTTGTTCATCGACCAAGGTCTTCACTTTTTGTCCTCGGATATTGTAGATATCAATGACAACATGCTCTTCACTTTTGAGACTATAACTGATCGTAGTCTCCGGATTGAACGGATTCGGATAGTTGCCGCTTAGCTCTGTTACCATCGGGATGGGATCATCACCGGCATCTACTACATCGATCTCGACTGTGTTGGATGGCTCAGATTCATATTCTTCGTTGTAAACTGCGGTGACATAGTACTGATAATAGCCACCTTCATCCAATTCGTCTATATATGTAGTCTCTTCCGATGTGCCGATCATCTCAAAATCATCCTCTTCATAGCTGCGGTAGATATTGAAATGAGTAAGAGGTCGGCTTTGTTCTCTTGTTAGCCTCTCTCTGCTCGCAGATAACTGCTGATTAGAACTGCTCAGACGTCCTGCCCTATCTGTTCTGATTACTTCTGCATCTTCCCACATTAGGGTAACTTCATGGAAGTCCAGATCATATTCCAGATTCGCCGGAGGTGTGATATACTCCAGCTCAAAATCGACTGTGATTGTATCGCCGACTGCTATAGAGACATCTTCCACTGTCATTGGCACATAATCGTCCAGAGTAGCAGTTATCTCATAAGTTCCTTCCAGCACTGCCAGAGAGTAGAAGCCATCTTCGTCGCAATAGTCCATCTGATCGCCGGCTGTAACCAGCACATTCGTCAAATCACCATTGCCACCACTCAAGCTTACATGTCCCTCAAAATAAGCTACTTCGTAAGTTGACACACCACCTACAATAACATCATCTATACACCACCAGTTGATATTCCAGGAATCACCGTCGAAAGTCCAAGCTATTCTAAACTGATCGGAACCGACATCATCGTTGTCTATAGTTATCTCTTCGAGTTCGGGACCAAAGTCTGTAGAGGGGAATACCATCACTTCTGTCCAAGTGTCTCCACCGTCGCCGCTAGTTTCCAGCTTCAAAGTATAGCCACCGCTGAAGTCGTTGTTGTAATGCTTGAATTCCAGATCGATAGATTCCGACCCGCTTGTATTGATCTCCGGTGAGATAAGTCTTTGGGTAGCATCTGTCGATGGAGACCAGTAGAAACGTGCTTCCGGTTCTTCGCCGCCGGCATTGTTGCTGTTATTCTGCTGCCAGTTTACATTCGCACCGGTAGAAGTAACTTCCCAGCCTTCGGGTAACCATTCATCGAAGTATTCTTCGATAATATAACCGCCAATCCGGATATCAAAACTATCTACGCTGCTAAAACCTGCATCTGCTTCTGCCGTTACTTCGAATGCGGCTATGTAACTATCCGGCGTTGCCAAAGATGCGGACACAGTGAAGACGAAGCTCTCCTCTGCTTCGGGTGCGATACTATCTAACGCTACAGGGTTAGGTTCATCTATAATGATGTATGGACTATCACAAAACAACTCGGCTTCAAGATTATAAAGAGTTTCCGTTCCGGCATTAGTATAAGTAACTATCATCTCGACAGTCTCTCCCGGATCGAATATGCCATCGTCATTTCCATAAAGAGAGTCATCTACTTCAGCATCTAAAAATACAAGTGGAGCGGCTTCCAATTGCACATCCACAATAGTGTTTTCATCTGCGGTTATCACTATATCATCTATAGTCACCGGATCATATCCGAAAGCGGAGTAAGTAACCGAATATGTATCTGGTAACAACATACGGTAGTACCTACCGAAAGTTTCATCGCTTTCGATCGGGTGCCGAAAATCGCCAGTATCGTCCACACTGTGGACAAATACTTCAGCTTCGAGCGCCTCTCCATCCATGTCGGTAATATGACCGGTCAACGTGGAGTTGTGTACCCTTCTCAGCAACACCATTGCTCCTTCGATATTATCCTGACAAACTTGATTGATCTGTGCTGCCGGTGGGATAAACTGTGTAGCAAGTTCCACCGTGAAGGAGAAGATCCCATGCACTCCGTAAGCATAATCGTTCAGATTACCTTTGGAGGGATAAAGCTGCCAGGATATCTGAGGTGTATAATGTCCATATCCATCCAATGTAGGTATTGCTTCGGCGACATTGGTAGCAAGATCGGAGAGTGCATCATGGTCGGGTGTGTAGGTGTTGTAATCATAAGAGTAGGAATGCAAAACAAGTTCGCCGTAGGTATGATAACTGATGCCGGCGACGAAATTACGCTGCTCAAACAGATCGGCTATGGGAGATACTTCCGGCTCGGAAAACGGATTTGGTCCACCATAAGTAGCCGCTGTCGTATTGGTGGAATACTCCCAACCAAAACTGTGATTCCGGTTCAAGTCCACACCATCCACACCTTGCCCGGAAGAATAATTGGAATCGAACTGACCATTCTCGTTGTTATCCCTGATATTTTTTCGCCACCAGATATCGATCTCGTCCAAGACGATTTTGTGCCCATCCGGATTCACCAATGGTAAAAACCAGATCTCGGTATTATCTACCAAAAAAGTGATCTCATCATCATCGCCATAGTTATCTAAAATATATTCCAAGAAGGTGATTGCCACTTCCACACTCAAAGGTTCTCGGGCATGATAACCTCCGAAATAGAAAACTGCCGGCTTATCTGCCAAAGAATCGGGATCGGCTGTTACTTTCACTGCCCAGATCTCATGCTGATATGGTTCATAGAAGTTCAATCCTTCATTGTAATATATTTTCCCCCAGCTATCCCCGAGATTGTAAATGCGGGCAATATTCTCATGCGTATCTACCAGAGAGTTCAGATCATCCAAAACCTCATCATAATCGCGGTATCCATCTATTTCTATGGCAGATCGCAACTGCCTGATCACTTCTGCTTCGGTCTGGATAATTTCTGCTCTATATCCTCTGCTCTCGAAACTAACCAGCTTAGATCGCTCAGTAATTACATCTACATATTCAGCCGGTCTATAAGATGCGATATCAAACCCCTCTTTCGTGAGCCAGAAGAGCAATTCCTCATCCGGTTCATCGATCCGAATGATTACCGACTGCGCTACCAATAATGATCCTATCATCAAAACAAAGATACAGCACAAAAGTTTCATAATTTCCTCCTATGAATGAAACAAAGCCCTATTTTATCAACATCATCTTCCTTATATATGTATATTCTCCCGTCTGCATACGGTAGAAATAAATTCCGCTTGCTACCGGACGATCATTTTTGTCTCTTCCGTCCCAGTTCACTGTATGATAGCCGGGCTGCATAGTTTCGTCTACCAATGTGTTCACCTTCTGCCCTCTTAGGTTGTAAACATCCAAGGTTACATGCCCCACATTGCTGAGGCTAAAGTTGATAGAAGTGTTGGGATTGAACGGATTGGGATAATTTCCGGTCAGCTCGGTAACCAAAGGCACATCCTCATCAGCAGAAGTTTGTAGCACATCCATATGGATGGGAAGCTCATATTCCCATTCATCGCCACAAGTTATCTGAAGATTAGCTGCATAAGATCCCGCTTCCAAACCTTCGCTAAGCAGATTCACCGCTATGGTGATACTCTCCTGCGCTGGGATTGTGCCGCCAGTTTCTTCTATATGGATCCAATCATAATCATCATCGAGTTCGGCAGTCCATCCCACATCGAGGGGAGTCAAATTATAGACTTCGATCTCGGTCGTAAGTGAATCTCCCGAAACAATTTCTACATCGATGCTTTCAGGCTCGACAATAAAATCATATTCTATCGGGATACCTGAGATTGGGAAAGAAATCTCATCTATCCAAGCACAATCCGAACCGTTTGACACAGCTTCATCTTTGGAATATTCCCACCTGAAGGTATTGTAACCTGCTTCTACTTCAAAACTAGCCTGTTCCCAATTCACATAACCGCTCCACATGTCCACTATCGTATCATTGATGTAAAATTTCAAAAAATCATAATCCTCTTCACTAAAGACGCGGAAATAAAATGATATCTCATCCTGCACAGGAGTATAATAAGTTATATACATTGCACTGGATTGATCATGCGTGATTGCTCCACTTCTGGCTGCATAATCACCTTGATAAGTTTGGGAAGTATCAATCTGCCAGGGTAGATGACCATCAAATTCCCAGCTCGCTTCCAACTCGCCCGATTCGAAACTTCCATCTGGAAGTGTATGCAATTCTATGAGCAACGGATCCGATGTGGCAGAAAAATCGACATTCATCGTGTTGGTAGCATAACCTGCTGCTGAGGTATATAGCTCATATTGGTAGGCATACATATTATCAAATTGGAAGTATCCATCCTCGTCTGTATATTCGACATCAATCTCGACATTTTGGACATGTACGGAAGCGTTTTCGATATTTTCACCTGTTTCGCCATCTATTACATAGCCATACATAGTATAAGTCTCTCCGCTAGGTTGGAGTTGGATATCGAGGACGGTGTTTTCATCTTCGGTGATAACTACATCTTCGCTAGTTTGCGTTTCATATCCATAGGCAGAGAAGCTAACATCGTAGGTGCCGGGTGTGAGCATCCGATAATATCTTCCGAAATCTTCATTACTAAGATATGGATGCCGAAACTCACCGACATCATCAACGCCGTCTATAAAAATTTCAGCAACGAGCGGATCGCCTTCCTGATCGGTAACAAGACCGGTGAGCGTGGAATGATGCACTCTGCGCAATAGTATCATAGCTGCTTCGATATTATCCTGGCAGACTTGGATAACTTGAGCTGGAGGTGGGATAAACTCCGTTGCCAACTCAAAAGTATAGGCGAAGATACCGTGCTGACCATAAGCATGATCGTCTGTAGTACCACGAGCAGGATAGAGTTCCCAAGATTGCTGAGGTGTGTAATGACCGGTACTGTTCAATTTAGGAGTTGCTTCTGCCATTTCTATCGCCAGGGAGGAAAGTGCTAAATGGTCAGGAGCTAATATATTGCTGGCATACCCGTATGGATACAAAACCAATTCGCTATAGGTATGATAACTGATTCCCGCCACGAAGTGGCGCTCTGCCAAAAGATCTTCTATCGGCTGCAATTCCGGCTCGGAAAAAGGAGCAGGACCGCTATAAGTCGTTGCTGAGAAACTCGCCGAAGCACCCCACTCAAATCCATAGTTACGATTCAGATCTACTCCGTCTATTCCATTTCCATAGTAATTGCTAGTATCAAATTGACCGTTCTCATTGTTATCTCTGATATTTTTTCGCCACCAGACATCGAGTTCATCCAATACGACTTTATGCCCATCCGGATTGACGATAGGCAGAAACCAAATCTCGGTGTTATCTACCAGATACGTAATCTCGTCATCGTCACCGTAATTATCCAGAAGGTGTTCCAAGACCGTCATGGTAACTTCGGTGCTTAGCGGTTCACGGGCATGGTGTGCTCCCATATAGTAAACTGCCGGTTTGTCCAAATCTTCATCCGGTTGATCGGTTAGTTTAAGTGCCCAGATATCGTGCTGGTAGGGCTCGTAGTTTATATTCCCATCATCATAATATATCTTGCCCCAGCTATCTCCAATATTATACAATCTTACCAGATCCTCATACTGATCTACATAGGTGTTCATCTCGTCCAGAACTTCATCATAAGTTCTATATCCGTCTATACGTAAACCTTCGCGCAGATTGGATCTGAGCTGGCTTTCCGTCTGTGTAACATTGAGTTCATATTCCATTTGGCTCAACTCATCAAATAGAGTCCTGTCGGCGACAATATCGAGAAATTGAGCTGGTTTATAAGCGGCAATATCGAATTCTCTCTCTATTGCAAGCGCAATGATTTCATTATCCGGATTTTCGATCCTGACGACAAATCTCTCTGTCGCATTTACGGCAGAAATTAGCAAAACAGTCATCAGCAAACCTAATAGTACTTTCCAATACATCTCCCCTCCTGACTGGCTTTCTTTTTGTGACATTTTTGGTTTTCAAAAGGAGAAGTCAATAATAAAAAGGCTATCTAAAGCAAAACATCATTTCAGATAGCCTTTTAAACGATTTTTTGTTCTAATTACAAGAGTCGTTATGAGAGCAGTCTTTCTCCAATTCTGATTTCAGTTTTTGATAATCAGCTTCTCGACCATTGATTTTCAGAAGTTGAAGATACAGATAATTAACCTCTTGCATATCCACATCGCAGGAATGTCCCGATTCTTCCTCTTCATCTTCGTATTGGAAAGCGGTTTCCAGAGTTTTCAATGCTTCAGCATCTTTCCCCAGTTCATGTTGGATCTTAGCCATCATGATATAAGCATCGAAGTGCTCTTCATCAGCTCTTATTGATTGCTCTGCCGACTGCTCGGCATCTTCGTAGTTACCGGTATTATAGAGAGCTTCGGCACGATGACGCCAAACGCAAGACCAATCAGGATAGGCATCGGCTAATTTCTGATAATATGGCAGACTCTCTTCTGCCCGGTTATTATCAGCGAGAAAATTGGCAAAAGCGAACTGGAATCCTCTTCCCAGTTCATCAAAATTCTCATCCAAAGTTTGCAAAGATTTATTCAACTCATGATTGAACAAATAGGCCAGATAAAAAGAGGCTTCCCATTCCTCTGCTTCTAATTTCTGTTGATATACATCGATCGCTGCCTTCAGATTATCTACATTCGGCTCTGCCATATATTGTTGCAGAGGATTGGTTTCCGCTTCGGCTGCAAATAGCAGAGTGCTGCATAAGACAGCCATTAGACTCAATATGATAACTCTCATATTTACTCCTTAATTCAAGAATTTTGTGTAAAAAAATATAGACAAGAAAAACAGTCAAAATTTTTTTACATACGGTTGCGCCCGTAGCTCAATTGGATAGAGCATCTGACTTCGGATCAGAGGGTTGAGGGTTCAAGTCCTTCCGGGCGTGCCAGTTTTTTTGATAGATACTTTTAAAAAAGGCTTTCTGAAATCATTCTTTGACAAAGGAAACGATGTCCTCGATAATCCCATCGCTGAGTGAGAGACTCATTAGTACGTAGGACAGACAATTTTCTGCCTATCTTCGCGAGCATATCTCAATTCCCGTTTGCGTATCAAAACTAAGATTTTAGTCGGAATATTTACTTTGGATTGCCTGAAATACATCAATCAGATCGGAAAATATTTCGACAAGTTGCGGATCAAACTGCTTACCTGCTTGTTCTTCTATCTCCCGGATTACATCATCCTGCGACCACGCCTCTTTGTAAACCCTGCGTGAAGAGAGGGCATCATAAACATCAGAGATTGAGACTATTCTTGCCGCAAGTGGTATTTCGTCTCTCTTCTTACCCATAGCCCTCCCGTTTGGTAATATATGCTTAGCCAATGGTTGAAAACTTTTCATATCAATATGCCCCGGATATCCTCTGCCATCCCAATGTTCGTGATGATTGAGAGCAATTTCCTGCGACATAATATCCAATTCGGACTGTTTCTCGCCAAAGAGTTTAGCCCCCTCATAAGTATGAGTTTTCATTATCTCAAATTCTTCATCTGTTAACTTGCCTGATTTTTTGAGGATAGTATCTGGAATAGCTACTTTCCCGACATCGTGCAACATTGCAGCGATACGAATTGTATCTTTGCACCGCTTAATTTCTTCTTTGTTAATACTGTGTTTTTCAGCCCAAGCCTCATAGATTTCCGCCGAATAAGCCCCTACCCTATTCACATGTGCTCCGGTTTCTTTAGGATCTCTTAACTCTGCCAGCTTAATCATCCTTAGAATAATTGCCCTGGTCATTTCTGCTCTCTCCAACGCCATTGCCGCACTATTGGCAAAAAGCTTTACCAGTGGCGTATTATCTTCGGAAAAAGGAACACTATTCCCTGTTTCATCCTTTGCATTTATTAACTGCAAAACTCCAATGATTTTATTATTACTCACCCTTTTTAGCGGAATGGTCAGCATTGATGTGGTTTCGTAATTTGATACCCGATCAAACTCTTTATTAAAACCAAAGGGTAATTTCGGATCCAATTGATATACATCTCTCAAATTCAGTATCTTTCCGGTTATCGCAACATAGCCGGCAATGGATTCAGTATTCTTAGGTAATCTAAATGTTTTGTAAATCAATTTTTTGCCCGTTCCCAAACGAGATGATAGTGTCTCATTTTGAGCGTAATCAAAAGAAAGCTCATCATTTTTACATAGATAAATAGAACCGGCATCTGCAAATGTAATTTTTCTGGCTTCTGTTAATATCGTCTCCATAAGAACATCAATGTCTTTGATTTGTGTCATAATATCACTTAGTTTAATTACATAATCTAACTGTTTTTTAGAGTCCGTCATTTTATCTCCCTCATTACATTCTCCAAAGATAAAGTCATACTTAATTACCTAGTATCAAGACACAACTATTAAATTCATTAAGATTTTAAACTGTTTTTAGTCAAGTGATAATAAATACATTTTCTCCCCTCTTTTAGAAAGATGGCAAAGACTAATCCCGCTTCAAGCTGAAAGTTGACATACTTGCTTCTGTACTCAATAAAGATAGTTTATCGAATATTGCCCAATAAAAGAAAAAACCGAGCTGAATCTATCAAGATAGCAGCTCGGTGTTATATAACTATTTATTTCTAGGCAGTCGCCTCGATTTTTCTTTCATACCAATCATCAAGTTTTATAAAAGGAATCACAAGAGAGTTTGCATAATTGAATATGAAATTGATCACTCCCATTGCAGCAGCAAAAAATCCCAGCAACAAAGCTACAATTGCCATTACGGCTATTCCGATAACTGCCATTTCACCTTCGGTCTGCCAGTCTCTTTCCCAAGAACCACCAGCTCTTTTGACATAATACTTTTTACCTGGTCCCAAAAATAGTGCTGCATAAATTCTACTCATCGCCCCGCCACCGGAACCATAGTTTTTCACCCTTTTTTCTACCGCGTATAAAGGGGTTCTACTGGAGAGAATATAAAACAAAACACCGAGTGCATGAATAATAATGAAAGTATTGAAACCACCCGTGGCTACCAGAAGAACACCCACACCAATTCCGAAAACAATAATCCAGTTTGAACCGGTGAAGATCCTGCTTGCTCTGTAATCATATACTCCTTTGAATTCATTTACCCTATCTATCACATCCTGATCTGTCGGCGCCAGTTTTTTGATGATATAGTTCAAACCATTACGCACGAATCTTGCCTGTTTACTTTTGGTGATAGTAATCATCTGATTACCTTCTTCATCCTCGACAGGTGTAAGTTTGTTCCCGATCTCTTCCAGGATTCTAGAAGCTCTTGCATTTCTCTCTTCCTCACTCAGATTCTCCAAAGGTTGGATCTGCTCCTTATTTTCAGGATCATAAACCTTATCTTTCAAATTGGTGAAAATAACCAAAGGAAGTAAAATGAAAACACCTAACAAATATCCACCGGCAAATATGACATTAAACCAATTTATCCTTGCCTTCTCTGTTTTTTCCCCTTCCGCTTCTGATGCAGTTAAACTAATAAAGATGAGCAGCAAAATGAGAACTATCAACATTTTCTTCATCCGATCCTCCTATAAAATAATTTTATGTGGAATGCATATTTTTCTTAAAAGTTTTTGTCAATAAAATTATTATGCCTATCAAATTTTACAGAAAATTATCGAAGTTGATAATAAGGTAACGGATACTCCCATTAAAAGATAGAATCTGTTCAGAAATCTTTACCATTCGAAATCTTCTTTATGTATCTGCTGCCAATACGAATATCTGAAATACTACTCTATCAGATACGGATAACCGTTATTAATATTGTGATCCATATCTTCAGCCCAGATCTCTTCAAAATCCCAGTTCATAACCCTATCTAATTAATCCGGATATTTCGATATTTCCAAAAAATAGATTCACTTTCTTTTAGCTGTGTCTTATCATTCCTTATATTCAGAGTACCTTTTTCATTGGCATTTTTTATCTGCCCGGCATAATTTTGCGATCTTATTTTCAGATGAAAAAAAGAGACGAGCTAAGAAAGCCCGTCTCTTTTCTATAAGAGCATAGTGTCATCCCTTATAGTCATTTGAGACTATTTGAGCAAGAGCATTTTCTTTGTTTCTCTATAAGATTCGCTTTTTAATCTGTAGAAATATATGCCGCTGCTTTTACCTTCGGCTTGCCAGAGATAATTATGAGAACCGGCGCTGAATTCATGGCTCTCCAGCTTTCTACCTCGAACATCATAGATCTCCAATATACCGGTCTCACCCGCCCTGACATCGAAACTGATATTAGTGTTTGGGTTGAACGGGTTTGGATGATTTGACAATAGCTTTGTGATTAGTGGCACTTCACCTTCTATCGGAACTTCCAGTGTTACGGGACCGAAAAGCTCGGTTGTACCATCGAACTCTACACTCTCTATCCAGTAGAAATAAGTATTGCCCATTAGCAAGGCATATGGATCGCAGTAGTTGTAGTCTGTGTTCTGAGTAGTAGTACCTGCTCCGGCAATAAACTCGGTGTTCAGCAGCAAATCAGGCTCCAGAGAGTTTTGACTGCGATATGCTTTCCAGCCCATATTATTGGTCTCACTCGCAGTCTGCCAGCTCAAAACTGCTTGATTATCGAGATATTCCACCTCAAACCAATTCAGAGTGACAGGTAAGGGTGGATCCGGATCGGACTCGTTACCAACTAATAGAGATGCCTCATTGCTACGAGATGCATTAAAATTAATCGAAAATGAAATTTCACCATCCACATTTGGAAAGCCCGAAGGATCCGGATTCCAGGAATTGTTAAAGTAATAATAACCCATCTGGGCAGTAGTTGTCACTGTAATAGTAACGATACCAGAACCGTTAACTGAGAAAGAGAATGTCTGATCCAATTCTATAGGTAATTGGTCAGCTATGATCGGATTTAAGGCAACTACAGTTATTAGTTCAGTCGTATGAATCGTAATACCTAGATCCGGCATATTATGTTGCCCATTAGCCGGTATTTCGATCGGCTCCATAATTGTAGTAAATGACCATATCGGACAATCCACGGCAAGATATTTATCACCAGACCTTATTTCTTCGTTATGGCGATAAGAAGATATCTGTTTGCCATATTGGCTTCCGTTCAATTGCCCACCAACTGTGGCATTGATATATGGTATTACCTGCCAATTGTACACCTTATCGTAATCTAAAACTCCCATGATAGTATGGATTGTTTCTGCGCTGACATCTATCATCTCAGGTTGAGCTTGCCCATCTTGCCAATATTTGAACATATAGCCGTCTGGTGTAGTGCCATCTTCGTCATACGACCATCCAAACACCATTGCTTCTATAGGGATGTTCCAAACATCTGGCAGTGGATAAACAGCTATGGCCGGCAATGGCGGATTAGTAACTGTATAGGAAGCTGCTGCTGTGTCACTCGTTATCCAGTCATCTTTCTCAGCATAAGCTTCGAAATTCATTTCAGTATCCATAGGAACAGTGATCGGGTCTGTATAAACCTGCCAGTCTGACCAGCTATCTCTGGTATTACCAACAACCATCGAACGGCACATAATTGTGGCTCCTTGGGTAGTTGATTCTATGCTTACATCGATAGTATTGGGGTATAATCCCGGCTCGGGTGTGTAAGACGGTATAGCCACCTTATCCGGAACATAAATCTCAACTGTATTGGAAGGTGCTGATTCACCATCTTCATAAACAGCGGTTACATAGTATTGGTAGGTCTCACCGTATACCACGTTGTTATCTATATATTGTATCTCTGAGATTAACTCATTATTGATTATCTCTCCGTCTCGATAGACATTATAACCGATCAAGCCTCTCTGACTAGGACGTTGTGAACCTGTGAGGTCTGTAAGGGTAAAATCGTTTCTCCTCGAGCGGGTATCGATTTCGTTTCTATTGGAGATGCTGCCCAGACTACGGTCTCTTTGACCCTCGTTTCGAGCAAGGTTTTCCCCTTGAGGTGCGTCCCACTGCAATAGCAGACTTTGATTATTAACTATCTCAACTGTCAAATTCTCCGGTGGATATAGCACCGGAGGGGGGGCAATATACTCTTCCAGAACGATATCATCGATCGCCCACCAGTTCAGATGGCTACTGTTCCCCTCAAATACCCAGGAGAGGTAAAAGTTATTCTGATTGAGATGCTCTGTTATGATCTCAATAGTTCCCGCTGTCGTGTATGGAGATATCAATGACCAGAGTGTGGTCCAGTTTTCCATATCAGTGGAGATCTCAACTGAAAGTGTGAAATCACGACTTGAGGAGGGTTGATGTACCCTGTGCTTGAAAGAGAGTATCATCTCATCCGGGTCAATCATATTAAACTGAGGTGTTATCAGTCTAAAGAGACCTGTTTCTGTTTCGACAAATCTCATTTCGGGTGCTGTACCCCCTGCGGAGTAATCATACACCGCCTTCCAGCTCTCATGTGTTCTCTGCCAGCGAGAGGGTATACTACCATGAGTGATGCCGGTGAAATCTTCCGACCAAGGGAGGTTTGTAACATACTTATCGAGAACGATATCGTCAATAGCCCAGTAATTGATATCTGAGCTAACACCATCATATACCCATGAGAGATACAACTCATGCTGCTGAAGACCGTAGATCAGGATCTCGATCGTTTCCGGGTTCACATCTCCGTCCGGTGTAATAGACCACACAGTATCCCAATTGCTCAGATCATGTGATATCTGGAGTGATAGCTCATATCCTCCTACCGGACTGGAACTGTCATTAACAAAATGTTTGAAGGTTAACAACAAGTCGGAATAATCATTCAATACGATTTTGGGTGAGGTTAGTCTGCCTTCGCCAGTCATTGATGGTTCCGATGCGAAAAACATCTCAGGTGGTGTTCCGCCAGCATGATTACTAGTTTCTGGAACACGCCAGTTATTATGACTACTCTGCCACCCTGATGGAATATGACCTTCACCAACTCCTGTGAAATCCTCGTTCCATGGTAAGCCGGTAACCTCTTCAATGACTATATCATCGAGCGACCAGAGGGATACATCATAACTCGACCCTTCATATACCCATGAAATGTAGAGATTATCTTGATCGAGAGTATCGAGCAGGATATCTAAACTCTCCTGTGGAATATCACCCGGAGTGTTCACTGACCACACAGGTGTCCAGTTCATCCTATCCGGAGAGATTTGAACCGACATGATATAATCGTTAGTGGTATTAGGATATTCATCAAATAAATGCTTGAATGTTAATCTTAACTCATTTACATCACTAACGACGATTCTCGGAGTTATTAATCTGAATATAGTATCATCGATGTAAGAATTTGAAAATCTCATTTCACGTTCGTCACTACCGTTGTAATGTGGGTCATATACCTCCCAGTTAAGATGTGTTCTATACCAACCCTGCGGGACACTTCCTATATCAACCCCTGTAAAATCCTCCATGAAGGGTAAGACATCGATTACGATCGACTCAGGTATTGCCTGAACGGTATTAGAGGCAGCTGTCTCTCCGTATTCATAAACAGCTTTAACATAATAATTGTAGATCTCCATGTTTTGAACAACATTATCAGTATAATTTGTTTCGGTAACGAGAACTTGATTGATTACTTCACCATCACGATAAATATCGTAGCCTAGCAGGTCAATATCATCCCTATTGACATTTGCCAGATCTACAATACTAGCGTGTCTCATCCCTTCACCTCTCGTTGTCGCAGGAGCATTCCAGCTTAGTTCTACCAGCCCATCACCCGCGATCGCGCTCAAGTCTGTCGGTGCTACGGATACAAAGATATCATCCACACACCAATAAAATCCCCAGGTTCCGGTATAATTCCATTTGAATTTCACCTGAGATTGACCTGCAATTTGTGGAATTGTTTGGTTGAAGTAACAAGGATTAGTAGTTGATTCTGTCCAAGTTTGGATAGTAGTCCAACTCTCACCATCATCTATACTATATGATAATGTGACAGACGAGACATCTAAATACTGCCTGAAATAATGAGTGAACGATAGAGAAATATCATCGTAATTGCTCATATCAATTGTCGGTGTGATCAGATCAGTATTTTGGGTATTGCCCTCTCCATATCCATGACTATCGAGATAAGCATAGTTACCCGTGGTTCCTGACAAGCCATTAGTTACAGTACCAAACTGCCACACCTGCCCGTTGCTTTGATGATCGACTATCTCCCAAAAATCGGGCAATGTGACGTCAGCATCAAAATTTTCTGAAAAAGGTAGGTTGAAAGGATCTATACTATGTTCTATCATATTAGAAGCTTGAGATTCACCCTGAAAGAAGACCGCTTTAACATAATACTGATAGTTTCCTATTGTCAGATAGGTATCCTGATAATTCGTTTCTAGAATAAAGTCTGAGTTGATCCTGATTCCATTACGATAAACATTGTAACCTAGGAAACTGTTATGCCAATAATTATCCCGAGGGATTATTCTGTTATTTCTAACCGGTGTGCTATGTTGGTCTAATATGGAATCATCCGATTCAGTGCGCAAATCATCCCCAAATCTTATAGCTTGTGAATCCCAACTAAGAAGCATATCTGATCCTTCTGGAGTTCCTGTCAGGTTAATTGGAGGAGGCAAATAATTGATTTGATTTATTAAATAAGGATATCCATTGGTCCATTCATATTGGTCTTCCTGCCAAATCACAACAAAATCCCATGATTCATAAGTATTGATAGCATGTGGATGTTTCATTTCAGCAGTTGTTCGAGGCTCACCCTTTCCGGTATCAGTTTGTCCGGAAGTCTCCTCGTTATAATAACTGTTTATTACATAAGCACCTGAGACATTCTGTCCCACAAGACCACCAGTTGTATTAGCCGGACCATTTACACCACCTATACTGTAACAGTAATTGACAGAAGCATATGTAGTATTATAACCTACAATACCGCCTACAGAGTTACTTCCAGTAATACTTGCGGTACTATAGCTGTTGATTATATGTGAAGACTCGTAGTTGTAACCAACCAGGCCTCCAACATACATATCTCCATTCACACTTCCTGAAGAGTAAGATTTATTGATTAAAGATCCATTCGAGATCATTCCTACCAAAGCACCTACCGAGTTGCCTCCGGTTATGTTAACATTTCTTAGCCCGACATTTTGGATAACAGCATCATCTGTTCGCCCAAACAAGCCGATATTGCTGCTTGTACTACGATTGATAGAAAGTGCATCAATGATATACCCTTGTCCATTATAAGAACCGGTAAAGCGTGTTGTGTTATCACCGATCGGACTCCAGCCCGCACTATCGAACCAGTGTGTCGTCACAGATGCATCTATGTCTGCAGTTTGGATATAATGCAAATTCCATCGGCTAAAATGTTCTGCAATCCAATAGAGGTTACCTAGATTGGCAATCTCGTATGGATTGTTTGCACTTCCATCTCCCAAAGCCGGCTGAATAGCAATAGGTTCATTGCCATAGGGTATAGCAACTGCAGTGTTGGAAGCATCTGATTCTCCATCATCATAGACTGCAGTGACATAATACTCGTATGATATTCCATTGACGACATCACTGTCTAAGTATTCATCAGAAGACACCACCTCCGGATTAATCTGCGTATTGTCACGATACACATTATAGCCAATGAAATCTCTATGATTCTGGTTTGGCTGGTTTAAGCTTTTTAATGTCTCTTCACGGCTTGAACTGTTAGGAAATGTAAGGGGAGAAAGCCAAGATAGCTGAACTGAACTATCTCCACTTTCCGCTGTCAGGTTCTGTGGAGGGAGATGAAAGATCTGATCGATCTCTATATCATCTATCTGCCATTCTACACCTTCATCACCAGCATATTTAAAAGCTATGTAAAACTCTGAACTTTCACTCATGATGATGATTTCTCTCTCAACCCAGATATAGCCTATACCTAACTCATAAGTATTTTCGGCAAATACCTCTAATTCATAAAAATCGCCATCTTCGGGGTCTCCGCTGTTTTCGCTAATCCACATTCCGTGATAACTATGGTGCTCCCAGTCTACTTTACTTATTTCTTTGAATTTGAAAACTATAGCCGCTTCACTGACTATCTTTGGCAGCACAAGCCAGTCTTCTACAACCTCATTTTCCTGAGTGTAATGGTGGTAACTATAAGTATTTACCGGATTTTGTTCTGCAGCAGATAACCAACCCGGATTAGCGAAACCGGTTTGATATACATACCAATTCAGGGGTGGGAAAACATCTGTCTCAAAGTTTTCTGTATAAGGATAGTTAGTAATCGGGTCCGGCAGATAGGGAACTGATTGAACTATATTGGAAGCTTCTGATTCTCCATCACCATAGACTGCAGTGACATAATAATTATAAGTAATATTATTCTCTACTTGATTATCAATATATATAATCTCTGTAAGCGGGCTATTGTTAAGTTTAACATCATTTCTATAGATATCATAACCGAGCAGTTCTTGTTCTATTTGTGAGTTTTCAATCTGGAAAATCGGTCTTTCCCAGAGCAAGGTAACTCTATTATCATAAGGGTAAGATATCAAATTATTAGGAGAGGGATACTCTTCGTATGTTTCGATAGATATATTATCAAGTTGCCAGGAAATAATCTCCGAAGACTGCCCTTCGAATAGAAAACCAAACTGGATAAGATCATCGTTGAAAATTTCGATCAAATGAGTTGCCTTACCCATCATGTAAATACCCTGGTTATGATATGTTTCCAACATATTCCATTCAGAATCGGGATATCTATAAACAGTTTCAAGCCCTTCGATATTATGAAATTGAGTGAGATGGATAAAATAACTGTAACTCAGTACTATTGCATCTTGATTCTGATTATTAATAAAGGGCAAAGCAAAAATAGTTCTGCCATAAAAAATAGGACTTTGTGTAAAAGCAAGCTCAGGCGGGTCATTACCAGCAGCAGTACTGTCTGAGAGAGTCCAGTTATTATAGCCATTGTTTGCATTACTCTCACGTGCCAAACTATAAATATAAGATTCTTCAAGCGAAAAATCCCCTTCAAAGTTTTGGTAATAAGGGATATCGACTACTTCAGTCGGATTAAATGTTATCTGGGCAATAGTAGATATGGGTGATTCATAATTTGAATGAACAGCTCTGAGGTGATAGGTATATTCAACACCGGCAGTCACATCGAGATCATAAAAAGACAAATTATCGCTTACGCTGGCAATTAGCACATCATCCCTGTATATATCAAAGGAAGTAAATAGATCGGACTCTGATTCAAACCAAACTAATTCTATGCTATTGTAATTATTAAAAGCTGCCAGATTGGCTGGTGGTAGGATCTGCACATCATCGACTGCTTCTATTTGAACATCATCCATCCACCATTGAGCACCAGTGTTCCATCCATCCACAAGGAATGCTAATTCAAGATACTCAGAAGAATGATCAAGACAGTTGTAGAAAACTGAAAAATCATCCTGCCCGGAGAAGTTCGCGTTTGAAACGCTCCATATTTCAGCCCAGTTTTCATCGTTATCTTTAACAACCAAACTGACAATAAATGGGATATCATCAAAAAAAACATCAAGATATCCCTTGAAGCTGACTTTGATATGATTGACATTACCTTTATGAAATCTGGGCAAAATCAAATAAGACTGACCATAAAAATTGGGCAAGTAGCTAAACCATACCTGTGGTGGTTCTCCCCCGGCAATATTTCCAATTGCTTCCAACTCCCAGTTCCCTGTTTCTCTTGTACTCTGCCTTAGTCCATCTGAGGCATTGAGCAGACCTCTGTTATATGCTGTTTGATCAACAGTCCAGCCGGTCGGGAGAAAATCGCCGCTGAAATCCTGCAGATATGGTAGTTGATAGATGATATGTCCACCTTCTGGGCTAATGATGACAGGTTCAGCATAGGGGGAACTCCCATAGTTGTAAACTGTCAGAATCTCGTACTCATACTCCTGTCCATTATTGAGCATCAGGTCGTTATATTCAAACACTAACAGAGGTTCTTGATTGAGAAGTTCACCATCCCTGTAGAGATTATACCCAATCAGTTCCACATCATCCGGTAACCCCTGTTCGTAGGCCGGCAAGTCCCAACTAAGTATAACACTTCCGTCTCCGCTCACTCCGGCAAAATTTGTCGGTGGTAACAGTAGAGGAGCATCGATGAGCTCGATATTATCAAAGTTAATTCTCTGGATATTCATGGAGAAGCCCTCATAGTATAAGCCGAGGCTGATAATATCTCCATGCTCTTCCGGTTTGGGAATATAGAGCCAAACATTCTCCTCGATTATATCTTCGTTTATACTGTCCTGGTGCCAGACATTATGCCATTCGCCATTAGCGCTCTGTATATCGAGTCCTATCTGGTAATATCCGCTATGGTGTTTAAGAGTATAATCAAATGAAACAAAAATCGCATCTCTATCCTGCATAACTATTCCCGGAGACATAAAATAACTCTTGCCCGTAAACTGCGGTGACCAGTGGAAGCGGAGTTCGGGTATCTCACCTCCGGCATGGGCAGTATTGGAGAGATTCCAGTTGTTGGTAAATCTGCTCCCTCCATGTTCGCCGGATAATTCCCTGATTATATTGCCTCTGCTTCTAGATTCCATAGGTATATTCTCAAAGGTCCAGCCATGTGGTGGGAAAGGACCTGAAAAATCGAGCAGATAGGGCAATGAACTTATCTCCGTCTCATATACAAAATGGCAATCAATGATATTAGAGGGCTCAGATTCCCTGATTTCGTACTGGCTGGTAACATAGTAGCTATAAGTCGCTCCAAATTGTACATCTTCATCTAAATAATAACTGCCCGCTAATACGGTGTCATTGAGTTTGAGTGAATTTCTGTAGAGATTGTATCCGATCAATGTGATATCATTTGAGGGCATATTCGGAGTTAACCATTCCAATCCGATCCCATCTTCAGTCACATTTGTTGTAAGATCTGTCGGGGGGAGAAATTCGGGCATCTCATCTACGACTATGTCGTCAATACTCCACGTCGCCCCATTTTGCCCCCAGTACCTGAAAGCTATATAAACATTCTGCCCCTGATGCTCAATGAGCAAGTTTCTCTCTGTCCATGATGAGGCTGCCTGGTCAAACTCCTCCAAAAGGACAAAATTCTGATGCAGCGGGTTATCGCTGCCGACTGAGATCCAGACTCCATGATGTGTATAAAAGTCGTCCATCCATTCATTTTTTTCCCGGAAAGTCAAACGCAAGCCGTTTTCAGAATATATTCTCGGCAGTATGACCCAGTTATCGGACATTGAATGATAATCAAAACCATGAGATAAAGAATAATTGCCGCTGTAGGCACTAGCATTATCCAAATCCCAGTTCGGAGAAATATCCTCTAAAGCAACATTCTGCCAATGATCGGGGAGTGTGTCGGAGACGAAATTTTCTTCAAATGGCAGTTCGGTCACCGTATAGGTTGGTTCATCGACTATGATTACGGTATAATCCTCGGTTTCCCCGGCACTTGCAGAATCACAAGGATCCAATGTACTTCCGTATACCAATCTGACTCTCATTCTGGTATTCCCGAGTTCAGCATCGTTCGGAACGGTAAATGTATAGTCTGTTGTTTCAGCCGGCAGCATATTATTATCCCAAACAATGGTTTCTGTTTGGATATCAAAACTGCTGTTTCTGTTGAAATCTATCCAGGCACCGAGACTTACGGTATCAAAACTGTCGTTTTTTATACTTATGGTATATTCCTCACCTCTGACCAGTTCGGTTGCAAATTCGTTCGTATAATCGTTATACACAGCTCCACCTGCGCCCCCTGAATCGGTGTTATTGATGTCACCCATGATGACAGAGTCAATATACCACGAAGTCACGGGATCTGTGTTATATACGGGGATACAATATGCCGGCACCGTGCTATATACGGCGGTGTAAGTATCGTTACCCTCTACATTTGTTACAAGAGTCTGCGGCATTTGCAGATGTCCCCCGACATTAACTTCGTTCTTTTCCCAGCGCTCGAAGTAGTATCCGTCTGCAGTTTCGGGAGCTGTGATCCATAACAACTGCCCGGCATTATAACCTCTTGTAAATGGTGTCACCCCGTTGTGCTGACCAGATACATCAAAGGCAGAGAGCACCATGAACACACCCTCTTCAGGATTTTGCGATTCGATATTGATCGTCATGATATCCCCATGATAGACCGCGATGAGAGAGGTATCCCCCTCAAGGTCGAAGATTATCTGAGCTTCATCGGAATAAAATTCATCATCTTTTATCCAGTGAGAGAACCATTCATCGTCATCGGTCTGCCACGGTGCAATAAACATGACTGAACTCCCGGTATGATAGATTCTCTCGAAGGGTGTTATACCCTCACCGGCTGAGTTTACATCCTCGCTACAATCTATGAGGATATTGTCTGCATTCTGAGAAGACACATTAACCGTTGCCAATGGATTTAAGTATCTGGCTGTCAGGAAATGGTATTGGTCATCGGTAATATCGTAAGTGAGGGTAGAACCGTCAACCTGTGAAGGCTGGGCGGGAGAATTGTTTATGTACCAGTTATCAAAGTTATGTTCTCCATGTTCCGCCGGTGCCTGAAGGGTGATCTCAGTACCTCTGTTATACCTTCTTAAGAATTCTGTGTTGCCGTCGGTATTACCGCCAAAATCAGCAGGAGATACGATAATAGGCACCATGGAAGCAGGGTTCTCGGAACGGATAAATATGTTACGAATGTTATCATAGATAGCCACTACTTTCAGGGGTTCCTCGACTGATAAACCTGTGATAATTCTTGATGTACTATACATCTCATCGTTTACCTCCCAGCGTAAAAAGAAATTATTTGTCACCGGGCAGTACTGCGGTGCAGTCAGATCAATTGTTATTGCATCAACCGGATAATCGATATAACCCGGTGTCGTGATCTCAGTCACCTCCCCATTATTATCTGTACAGCTAATTATAATTCCCGTATGAGGAGATGAGGAAAGTACATTCACCCGATTGTAAAAAATGGCTTTTAGATATTCGGAATCAAAATCGACATAATAAGTTGTGTTTGCCTCTTCACTGACAAAACCGAGATTGTCAACCCAACGGTTAAACGCCTTTTCTCTGTAGTCTCCGACCGTTCTGACTTCGGCTGTCTCTATATCAAGATAGCGGTTATTGTCAGACACATAAGTTTCGATTTCAAATTCGGTCAGAGCACTCTGGGATACCTGTCCATCGCCAGTCTGCTCATAAAAAACCTCGACTCCCGTTTCAGGGTTCTCACTATTTATGGTGAGGGTAACAGGTTTATGTCTGATGATAAACCTACCTCTGCTGCCATCTGATGCGACATAATTGTTTTCAGCGTCGAAAAGTTTAAGCACTATTCTGAATCTCTTGGTATAACCAATTTGTATATTAATGCCGTCCGGAGTCCAGATATAAGAACCGTTATTCGGCAGACCGGAATCTATTTCCGACAAAAAACCTGACGTTTCATCCAGTAGCCAGACTGAGACTGTGCTGCCTGGTATATCCGAACTATTCCAGGTAATCTCATAATCAGCGTAAGCCCAGTATCTCGGCTCATCATCTGATCCAAGTTCATAATATCCCCAAGAGTTGTACCCTTGAAAATTGGTGAGTTTGATTTCACCCTTTTGTTCAGGGTCTGTCGGACGAATTCTATCTATTTGAGTAACTGTTCCAGCCTTATAGTATATCGAGTGAATGGCATTCGTCCATGTCTCATAGATATAGAGTCTCTTATTCGAATATCGATAACCAAAACAGGCGACTGAATGACCGCTTTGGTTATGATAACTTCCATAAGAAAAAACAAATGGTCTGCCGGCTCTGATAGTACTACTGATAACATTCCAGCGATAGTTCCAGGGCCAACCAATGGTCGAGTCAGAAGATCTGTCATAGTCTTTGGAATCGAAGTAAGAACTCAACCCGGGTCTGATATCATGAGGATGGGTTGATCCTGAACTGCTAGTATCCATATGATCTTTCAACTCAAATTCTGCCTGAGTTGCGTGCCTGTTTGTTGTATTGTCAATTACGTGTGTTCCGGTTCTGAAATATTCACTTAACCTGCCGTAACCCATGTTGTTCCAGTATTTCGCTATCATTCCGCCCGAAGTTGGAGTACAACCATAAGTCCAGCTTAAAGGTTTGAATAGCTGAGGTTCATCAATGAAATTTCCAGTCAAACCGAGGTAACGAACAGCACCGTTCATCAGTTCGTGATAGTCCTGTAAATACTCATCACGCTCTTCACGCTCCAATTGCTCTATATCAATGTCGTTATTCTCATAGAGTTCTTGCAACTTATCCATAAATCTCTTCTCGTTCCCCAAGACTAATTCAACAAAGGCAGAGGTTTCATAGTGGTTATAAGGGGGATATGAAGAGACGGTTACCGATGATTGACCGTCGGAAAAAACTATTTCTCTTATTAAAGCACCGCCATAAATGATTCTCTCTATTTGTGGATATCCTATTGTCTGTCTGGCAACGAAATCAGCTCTCCATCCCATTGTATAGAAAGGCGAGAGTGACAGTGCAGAGGCTATTACTGGATGATTATCGAAATTAGCAGCCACAGTAATGAAGGCGAATGGACTCTCATTGTCTCCCGGTAAACCTAAAACTTTATCATTATTCGCTTGATTATATTTCTCCCATTCTCTGTATATGTCTGAATAACTTTCATAACTTTTATTGTGCAGAGAAAAGTTCAAATCATAGGCGACCAGTTCACCTTTAAAGTCTTCCAATGGTATTATTGATAGCAAAGTTCCCGTTACATCATAATATCTCTTCAAATAATTCGCGGCAAGTTGAATAGCATTTTCTTGTGATATCGGACTACTGTGATGCCTGTAGTGTGATGTCGGTATAGTAAGATCAGGGATCGCGTAGTTGTCACCCGGGGTAAGATTGATATTATTTGCAATATCACTAATTGGAGTCCCACTATTGTAAATAGACATCATCTCTGCTTCAGATATCGATATCTCGCCAAAAACAAGCATCGATAATAACAAAAAAATAACAACCATAATCCTTTTCATAATCTTCACTCCTTCATTCTATTAATCGTATTTAAAGACTTACTAGGATTATCCAATAAACCCCTAAAATTTTCTTAAGCTATATAAATAGACTTTTCCTTTTCTTGGCTGTACTTCTCGTCACTATTACTTAGAATAAGCCTGAAGCATTTTTATAGTCATCGATATTTGTGTCAACTAAACTTTTTTTATTTTACACATTTCTTTATCGATCAAATATTGAGCGAACATAAATTCTCTGTTTATAAGCTTTTAACTTGATCACAAAAAAAGAGACGAGCTTTCGAGCTCGTCTCTTTTGGGGTTTAGCCCTTATGGTCATTTGAGACTATTTGAGCAAGAGCATTTTCTTTGTTTCTCTATAAGATTCGCTTTTTAATCTGTAGAAATATATGCCGCTGCTTTTACCTTCGGCTTGCCAGAGATAATTATGAGAACCGGCGCTGAATTCATGGCTCTCCAGCTTTCTACCTCGAACATCATAGATCTCCAATATACCGGTCTCACCCGCCCTGACATCGAAACTGATATTAGTGTTTGGGTTGAACGGGTTTGGATGATTTGACAATAGCTTTGTGATTAGTGGCACTTCACCTTCTATCGGAACTTCCAGTGTTACGGGACCGAAAAGCTCGGTTGTACCATCGAACTCTACACTCTCTATCCAGTAGAAATAAGTATTGCCCATTAGCAAGGCATATGGATCGCAGTAGTTGTAGTCTGTGTTCTGAGTAGTAGTACCTGCTCCGGCAATAAACTCGGTGTTCAGCAGCAAATCAGGCTCCAGAGAGTTTTGACTGCGATATGCTTTCCAGCCCATATTATTGGTCTCACTCGCAGTCTGCCAGCTCAAAACTGCTTGATTATCGAGATATTCCACCTCAAACCAATTCAGAGTGACAGGTAAGGGTGGATCCGGATCGGACTCGTTACCAACTAATAGAGATGCCTCATTGCTACGAGATGCATTAAAATTAATCGAAAATGAAATTTCACCATCCACATTTGGAAAGCCCGAAGGATCCGGATTCCAGGAATTGTTAAAGTAATAATAACCCATCTGGGCAGTAGTTGTCACTGTAATAGTAACGATACCAGAACCGTTAACTGAGAAAGAGAATGTCTGATCCAATTCTATAGGTAATTGGTCAGCTATGATCGGATTTAAGGCAACTACAGTTATTAGTTCAGTCGTATGAATCGTAATACCTAGATCCGGCATATTATGTTGCCCATTAGCCGGTATTTCGATCGGCTCCATAATTGTAGTAAATGACCATATCGGACAATCCACGGCAAGATATTTATCACCAGACCTTATTTCTTCGTTATGGCGATAAGAAGATATCTGTTTGCCATATTGGCTTCCGTTCAATTGCCCACCAACTGTGGCATTGATATATGGTATTACCTGCCAATTGTACACCTTATCGTAATCTAAAACTCCCATGATAGTATGGATTGTTTCTGCGCTGACATCTATCATCTCAGGTTGAGCTTGCCCATCTTGCCAATATTTGAACATATAGCCGTCTGGTGTAGTGCCATCTTCGTCATACGACCATCCAAACACCATTGCTTCTATAGGGATGTTCCAAACATCTGGCAGTGGATAAACAGCTATGGCCGGCAATGGCGGATTAGTAACTGTATAGGAAGCTGCTGCTGTGTCACTCGTTATCCAGTCATCTTTCTCAGCATAAGCTTCGAAATTCATCTCGGTATTAACTGGGACCGTGATAGGATTAGTATAAACCTGCCAGTCTGACCATGTTTCACCGTCTGTGGTAGTACGACACATTACAGTAGCACCTTCGGTAGCGGTTTCGATACTTACATCAGTGGCTTTTATAAATATGTCATGATCTGGTGAGAAGGTAGGATCGGCTACCTTTCCTGAAAATTGCCAGATCAAAGATGGATAACCGTTGTTGAAATGGCTTTCCATTGCCCATATATTTTCAAAATCCCAGCCGGCAAAGGTTGATTGTGTTTTCATCTCTTCGTTGGTCTTGCCTGTGCCTCCTGCACTACCTGATTGTCCGGAAGTTTCAGTATCCCAGAAACTGTTTGTAGCAGTGCCCTGAAGTCCAATCAGCCCGCCAACACTGGTACTTCCTGATACGCTACCTGTACTGTAGCATTTATTGACGGAAGAGCTGGTCAGATTTCCAGCCAAACCACCCACACCCTGGTTACCATCTACAGTACAATGGCTATAAGAATTACTTATTACAGTATTGGGACTTGTTAAACCTATTAATCCTCCGGAACTCCACCATGTGGCATTTACACTGCCTGTGGTAAAACAGTTATTGACTGTTGTGGCGTCAGCTTTGCCTATTAATGCCCCAACAGCTTCACCTCCTGAAATTGCACAATTGACAAGACCAAGATTTTGAATAGTGGCACTAATTGTATAACCGAACAATCCCGTATAATTTCCACGGCTAATAAATAAATGGCTTATAGTATGTCCCTGCCCGTTATAATTGCCGGTGAATTTGGTTGTTGAATTTCCAATTGTTAACAGTCCTGCACCGTTGTTCCAACCTGAAGTAGGCATAGCATCAATATTTGCATTCTGAATAAAATATTTATTCCAATAACCACTATTCTCACTAAGATTTCTTAAGTCATCAAGACTGTTTATTTCGTATGGAGACTGTGCCGTGCCTCCTCCAATAAACATAGTTGTAGCAAAACTCACCTGATTGCCATAAACAGTTCCTGCAAGATTAGAGGCATAAGTTTTTACATAGTATGTGGTTTGCGGAACAAGATCGGGTATATCGCAACTAAATGCTCCTGTTTGATTTGCATTCAGCAGAATAATTCTATCTTGCTCAATTGTGGGATTTGGAGATGTACTGTAACAAACACCATATTCAGACGGATTTGGAACTCCCAAATCCTCAATAGTACCGTTACCGGTTGCCGTAGTTCCACCTATATTGGTTACGGCTTGCGTTGTTACAACAGGAGCCAAGGGCAGAGTTGAAAATTCTTCCTGTTCACCATAAACTGTTCCTGCTATATTTGTAGCATAAGCTCGGATAAAATAACTGGTGTAAGGTGATAGTTCAGTTATTAAAGAAGTAAATGTACCCGGTTCAAAAATACTACCGAGTTCTGTTTTATCATTCGCAATAGTAGGTTCGGGATCTATACTCCAACAGTGTCCATGCTGGTTAGGGTGAGGACCGCCTGTTGATTCTATATTACCGGTTGCCGTTGCAGAAGTCGCCGTTATTTCTGTTACATCTAAAGTTGAAACCGTTGGTACCATAGCAAGTGTTGAAAACTCGATTACATCAGAATATACAGTCCCGGCAGGATTTGTTGCATATGCTCTAATATAATATGTAACATAAGGAGAAAGACCGGTAAGGTAGGATATAAAATCTACGGTAGCCGTAACTTCTCCCATCTCTGTTTTGTCGTCTGCAATAGTTGGAGAACCGGTTATGTTCCAGCAGAAACCATGCTCAGATGGATTGGGAATTCCCAGTTCGGTAACTGAACCATTTACCGTAGCGGAAGTTTCTGTAATCTCTGTTACAGATTGAATATTTACACTTGGTAATATGGCAGATGTAGTGAATTCGACTTCATCACCGTATACTGTCCCTGCAAGATTGGTTGCATAAGCCTTTATGTAGTAGGTAGTGTATGGAATTAATTCCGTTATTTCTGAAATGAAAGTACCCGTATCTGATACTTCCCCCAACTCCGAGAAACCACTTGTCCGAGAATCTCTTTTTGTCGCTGATCTTTCTTCTAACATACGATTGGGGCTTGTACTCCAGTAATGCCCATGCTGGGAGGGATTCGGCGCGCCTAAATCTGTGATGTTTCCATTTCCCGTAACTGAGATCGAAGTAATGTTAGTTGCTTCAAGAGTGGATACTGTGGCAAGGAGGGCAGCGGTTGTGAATTCCAACTCATCCCCATAAACCAGACCGGTTGGAGAGAGTGCGTAAGCACGAATGTAATAATTTGTGTAAGGCTGCAAACCAGATATCTCTGTGCTGAAATGACCTGTCTGTAAAGCTTCACCTAATTCTGCGATATGGTCAGTTATCGTGGGAGAACCGCTTGTATTCCAGCAAAACCCATGCTGGCTGGCATTCGGTGTGCCGAGCTCATCGAGATTACCGTTGGCAATTGCTGTCGTTGAAAGTATATCCGTAATTGATATAGTGGTAACTGCAGGTAACTCCGGGAGTGTTGTAAACTCAAGCTGCTCGCCATAGACTGTGCCGGATTGATTTGTGGCATAGGCACGGATATAATAGTTAGTATAAACGGAAAGTTCACTGATTTCTGATTCAAAAGCCCCGATTGTATCTTTGGGTCCCAATTCGGTTTTACTGTCATTTATATCAGGGTTGGGTGATGTGCTCCAGCAATGTCCATGCTGAGTCGGATTGGTCTTTCCCAATCTGCTAATTGTGCCATGCCCTATTGCTGTAGTGGCGGTAATATCTGTTGTAGTCTGGGTAGATACTATCAACGGTTCTTCAGGTGTAATAAATTCCACCTCATTTCCGTACACTATCCCGATAGCAGAGGAAGCAAATGCTCTGACATAATAAGTTGTTTCGGGTTCTAAGTCTATTATCTCAGATGTATATGCACCTGTTTGAACAGGGATACCATTTTCTGTTATGAAATCTGCTATCGTTGGAGAGCTTGTTATATCCCAGCATATCCCGTGTTGCTCAGCATTGCCGAGATAATGTATTGTACCGTTTCCGGTAGCGCTCTCAAAAGTAATATCTGTGATTTCTTGAGTGCTTATTACAGGTGGATTATCAGCAGGGTCATCACTAAATTGCCAATCGAGATACGGATAACCGTTATTTCTTCCATTACCGATATTCCATGTTCCATCTTCTGTATCCGTTTTAAAGACCCATCCTCCATCTGTGTAATTAGTTTTCATTTTCATTTCGGTAGTCGTTTTTCCAACAGCGCCTCCTCCTCCTGCACTAGATGTTTGCCCTGAAGTGTCTACATCCCAGAAACTGTTTGTAGCAGTGCCCATAAGACCAATCAGCCCGCCAAAATACATAGTCCCTGAACCAGAAACACTACCGGTACTATAACATTTATTAACAGAAGAACCTGTAAGGTTACCCACAAGACCGCCAACACCATTGTTTCCTTGTACAGCAGAATGGCTATAAGAATTACTTATTACAGTATTGGAAGCTGTTAACCCTATTAATCCTCCGGAACTCCACTCTGTGGCATTTATAATACCTGTGGAGAAACAGTTATTGACTGTTGTGGCATCAGCTTGGCCTATTAATGCTCCAACAGCTTCATGACCTGATATTGTACAATCGGCAAGACCAAGGTTTTGTATAGTGGCATTTAAGGTATAACCGAACAATCCCGTATCATTTCCACCGCTGATAAACAAATGGCTTATAGTGTGTCCTTGTCCGTTGTATGTGCCGGTAAACTTTGTACCGGAATTTCCGATAGGAGAAAAACCTGCTCCATTGTTAGTTGCTGAAGCGTCAATATCTGTAGCTTGGATGTAGTGCTTATTCCACAAGCTCGTATTTGCACTTACATAAGATAAATCTGCTAGTGTTCTAATGATATAAGGGTCATCAGATGTTCCCAAACCATCCAGTACCAAAGTATTAAAGCTGACCTCATTTCCATAGACAGTTTCTACGGCAGTAGTGGCATAAGCTCTTACATAATATGTGGTAACCGGTGATAGATCTGTCAACTCCGTGCTGAAAGCTCCTGTTTCTGTGGCGTTATATAAGGTAGATTTGGAATCATCAATGGTAGGATTTTGACTCGTGCTCCAACACAATCCGTATTCATCTGGATTGGGGATTCCTAATTCCGTGATTGTTCCGTTTCCTATAGCAATTGTAGCCTGAATATCTGTTACAACTTGAGTTGTTACTGCAGATGGTGTTCCCAATGTTGTAAATTCTATCTCATTTCCGTAGGAAGTTCCTGCTAAATTTGTAGCATACGCCCTCACATAATAGGTTTCATAAACTGACAAATCTGTTATAGGAGAGCTAAAATCCCCTGTTTCAGATGCTGCGCCGAGTTCATTCATATTGTCTGAGATAGTAGGATTAGGCGAAGTACTCCAACAAAACCCATGCTGAGTTGGATTGGGTGCGCCAAGATTGGTTAGATTTCCATTCAAAGTTGCTGTAGTGGTGGCAATTTCAGTAGTAACTCCTGTAGTTACAGACGCTAATTGCGGTAAAGTAGTGAATTCTAACTGTTCACCGTATGCCGTATAATCAGCGTTTGTAGCGTAAGCTCTGGCATAGTAAAGGGTGTAAGGCTGCAATCCTGTAATAGATGTAGAAAAGTTGCTTAACGAAGTTGCGGTGCCATTTTCTGATTTATCGTTAGAAATGTCAGGCTCGGGAAATGTGCTCCAGCAAAAGCCATGCTGACTAATAGTGGGACCTCCGTAATTGGAGATAGTGCCATGCCCGGTCGCTGTTGTTTCTGCTACATTGTTTACGGACTGACTCGTTACTTCGCACGGCTGTATATATCCCTGAATGGCTAGAAAAGCATAACCGGTATTTACATCCGGTCTCATCCCCCAGGTTGTGCCATTAATACCCATTAATCCCCAACCGGCATTGATAAAAGTTGACATGGTTTTCATTTCCTCGGTTGTCTTACCAATACCACCTGCGCTGTAAGTTTGCTCTGAATTATCCAAATCCCAAAAACATGATGTGAAATTGGAACTTGTCGTGCTGCCAACCAATCCACCGACATTAGAATTGCCACTAACAACGCCGCTGCTATATGCTCTTCCCAGAGTTGACCAGCCATAAAATCCCACTAAACCACCAACATTGTCATTTCCTGCAACATTGCCTATTGCGTAGCTGTCATATACATTGCCCTGCATGTATCCCACTAATCCGCCAACATAGTCTTTTGCCGTAACAGTACCGGTTGCGCAGACATTAGACATGGACGAACTAGTCTGCCCAACTAACCCTCCGGTGTAACTACCTCCATCTTCTGCATTTCCGTTGCTGACATCGCAGGAACTCCAACTATTTGTTATCGTTTCATTTGAATATCCTGAATGCTTGCCTACTAACCCTCCTACATAAGGTTTATACGAACCATTACTTGTAACAGTAGATATTGTGCCTGTTGACCAACAATTATCTATTGTGCATCTATATGCCTCCCCTACTAACGCACCTACATACTCGGAACCTACAATATCTACGTTTATTACGCCAAGATTTTTTATTGTGGCTGGCACAACATTTCCTGTACTTCTATCTCCGGTCGCTCCAAAGAGTCCGGCTTTCCAAGGAATATCGCGAATGTAGAGATTGCTTACGACATGACCCTGCCCGTCATAGACACCGGAAAACCATTTATTGCGAGGTCCGCTGCCAATTCCGGGCCACCCTTTTCCATAATATCCAAAATCCCAATTTATAGTATCTGCAGCATCAATATCTGCGGTCTGGATATAATGCTTGTTATTTAGTGCCCCATCAGCCTGAGTAATCCAGTATAAATTTTCCAGCGTAGCTATCTGATAAGGATTGCCTGCGCTACCATCTCCTAATGCTGGAGCAACGGCAGTTTGCGCTAAAAGCCCCGTTAGTGACAGCGCCAAAAACATAAATAAAATTACTGATCTCTTTACTTTTACAAGACTAAAAATATTTTTCGCATGTTCCATACTTCATCTCCTTTTTTGTTAACTAAATTCAAAAAATTCGTTCGTTTACTGTTTAGTGCTCTTAAAATTGAGGGTTCACTTTGTTTCATAATACTTTTTCTCCTTCTATTTTTATTATAAATTTTTTTCTTTCTGTTTGTAATTCTGCTAAGATCAGCTTATCATTATCGATTGAACTATTTCGGATGATGTTTTTTATTTCACCGTCATCATAAGTAATTGTAAAACCATAGCTAAGACGATGTTCGTTATCCAATCTCACTATCTCACTAACTGTTCGAACTCTTCTAGCATTCATAGAATCTCCTACTTTTTACCTTTTATAAGCATATATAGTTCCAACATGAAAATACCGAACCAATCCAAACCTGCTTAATACAATACCAAATAGCAATTTACAAGTCTAATAAAATATTTGATCACAAATAAATAAATAAAATATTGACAAAATGTAGCGATTTCGCGATGTGATAATGCAATCGATAGCGAAATCGACAGGAGGAATGATGGATGAGCAAAATGTCTGGGAGCAGAAACTCAAACGTGCTTGTAAACATGATAAAATCGGCATATATAGAGACATCATAAAAAATCAACAGCAAAGCAAATCTCCCCAAATAATAGATACTTACAAAGCAGCGGTAACCATAGCCAAAGCGTGTCTGAACTCCGAGGGGCTGTTAGCGGACAATCTAAACAAAGCTATCTCCGAGATATATTGTCTTGTTTTCAGTGCATTGGGGACTTATGCAGGGAGTGCTTATTTTTCAGAGGTCTTCAAAGATTTCAAATCATTTGAAAAACAGGTTACCTCGCTAGATGATCTGGCTATGATCTATTCTGAACTGAATTATCTCTTCTGGTTGCAAAATAAGCCGGACGAATCGATTAAATATGGGTTGAAAAGTGTCGAGAAGTTGGACAAAAGCGGTAATATCAATATATTAGCCGGTCGGTATGCCAATATCGGCTTCGTTTATGAATCCAGAGGAGATTATACCAATGCAGCAAGGTATTATAAAAAAGGTCTTAATTTCGGTTTTACCATAAAATCGGATAAAGTTATCAGTCTGGCATATTGCAGCTATGGCAGGTTGAATATGCTCAAAGGCAATTTCAAATCAGCGCTGAATTTTTTCTTGGAAGCATTAAAATATTTCGAAGATGAGAAAAATGACGATTATATTTCTTTGTGCAGCAATATAGGAGCAGTATATGGCAATTTGGGTAAATATGAAGAGAGTGTGAGATATTTTACCCGTTTTATAAACAATGAGACAAAGGCTAACAATCCGGAAACGTATTACTCGCTGTTGCTCAATGCAGCCAATTCTTATACTAACTTAGGAAAATTTGATCAGGCAGAGGACTACTTATTAGCTGTTTTAGAACATGGAAGGAAAATAGATAATCTCGAGTATGTATCTGCTGCTTTGCTGAACTTAGGCAGCTTGGAAATCAGAAGAGGCAATTGGAGTAAAGCGCTGGAATATTGTCTCACAAGCAAGAAGCATATCGAGACAACAGGTAACAAACAGCAGGAACTCTCTGTAGATATCAATATAGGAGTATCATATTTGCATCTGGAGGAAACAGAGAAATCTCTCTCTTTTTTCAAATCGGCATTGGAAATAGCAACCAAATACAATCTGCAAGACGATATTTCTACATGCTACAAGAATATAGCCGAACTGTATGAGAAAACCGGTCAGTATGATTTAGCTTTAGATAATTACAAACTTCATTACAAATATGAAATGGCTATAAAAGATGAAAAGATTGATATGGATATAAACAATATCAAAGAACATTATAGAAAAAAAAGTGTGAGCCCAAACAGATTGATGTTCGCCACAACCCATTCTCTTATTTCCAGAGAATTGACCAAGCAAATACAAAAGCCATTCATTGGTACGAGCCATCAGATAAAAAAGGTGCTCAATCAGGCATTAATAGGAGCTGAACATAATTGCGCACCTGTGTTGTTAACGGGAGACACAGGTACAGGCAAGGAGATTGTCGCTCGCATCATTCATTACTCCGGGGCTCGCAAAAATCATCCCTTTATTTCTATAAACTGTCTATCTTTACCTAGCACTTTGATAGAAAGCACATTTTTCGGTAGCGAAAAAGGCGCATACACAGGCGCAGATGCGAAAAAAATAGGTTATTTTGAAGCGGTTGAGCATGGAACATTATTTTTAGACGAAATCGGAGATATGCCGGTTATGATGCAATCAAAATTGCTACGCGTACTCGAAGAGCATGTCATTCATCGAGTTGGAGGCACCAAATCTATTCCTGTTGATTTCCGACTCATTACCGCTACCAATAAGAATCTTTATCAACTCTCCGAAACTAATGCCTTTCGTTTTGATTTGCTCAATCGTATCAACACATTGGAGATCTACATCCCACCGTTGCGTGAGAGAAAAGAAGATATCCCACTACTGATAGATTATTATTTAACCTTGTTCTGTGAACAGAAAGATATGGAAAAACCTATAATTTCCAAAGCTGCACTGGATATGCTGATTGACTATAATTATCCCGGTAATGTACGTGAACTGAAGAATATACTACAACGTTCTGTACTTCTTTGTAGCGAACCAGTTTTGGAACCCGAAGATATAGCCTTTCCCACTACAAGACCCAAGTATTCTACAATCCCCTATCTTGACTCATCTAATCTTAATCTCGCCGAATGTGAAAAAAATATAATCCTTAATGCTATGCAACAAGCTGGGAATGTGCAATTAAAAGCAGCAAGGTTACTTGGCATTTCACCATATGCACTTAGTCGAAAAATGAAAAAAATAAGAGCTGAACAATAAGCCGGCTGACATAGTATCCCGCAATATACAGCTTTAAACTTCAGCTTAAATACCAATATTATACATTTTGAACCAATAATTTTTTATCTATGAGCAATTTTGCTCAACTTGACAACAGTCTGATTTTTATGTATAATTCGGTTTCCCATATTTCTACTCTATCAGATACGGATAACCCCCATTAATATTGTGATTCATATCTTCAGCCCAGATCTCTTCAAAATCCCAGTCCACATAGGTGTTTTCCGCATAGGGATAGGTCATTTCATCGGTAGTTCTGCCTTCGCCGGCAGCGCTGGTGCTTTGTCCGGAAGTTTCCATATCCCAATAGCTATTTACTACTGTTGCATTATCATGATTGAATCCGACTAGTCCTCCACCGTCTTCATCTGCAATTGTTACTCCGTTACTATAACTATTGATAATTTGCGAATCACCATAATTAAAACCAACTAAACCGCCTGTTGCGGCACTTCCGGTTACTTCTCCGATACTATAGCAATTTGATATTGTAGATAATTCAGCAAGTCCAATCAATCCGCCGACAGAATCATAGCCACTTACAGTGGAAGTGCTATAGCTTATTGTTATATTAGCATTGTTTGCTCTACCAACCAAACCACCAATAGCATCGCTGTCACCGCTGAGACTACCGGCACTGTTACAGTTCGATATGCTGGTTGCAATAGCGACTCCAATCAAACAGCCGCCTGTATAATGAACATCAACTTCGCTGTTGCTATAGCTATTGGTCACGGTGGACTGAGTAGTCCCACCGATCAAACCACCTGCTGATCCGACAACATTCACCGTGGCTGTGCTATTACAATTATCAATATTGGACGATTCTGCCCAACCTATCAGACCGCCACCGATATTGGAAGGCTCTTGAACCGTCGTAACATCTGATATTCCTATGATATCCACATCACTATAACTATCAAAAACGGCAGTTTCTTCAATATGGCCAGCCAATCCTCCGATTGCTAAGTTACCACTAATTTCTCCACTAACGCTGCACTCGGATATATTAGATGAAACTGCAAAACCTACTAAACTGCCGATATAAGCCAAGCCCCCTACATTGATGTCCTCCAATTCCAAATTCTTGATCTCGGCATCCTTTATAAAGCCAAAAAGACCTTGCATAGAGCCGGGAGGATCAGTTTCCACTCGATCGATAAAAAGATGGTTGATTTTATATCCATTACCATCAAAGGTGCCTTTGAATGGATATTCTTCCCAATCATCACGCCCGGCAAACTTTGAGTCTGGTTCTGCCCTATTATGATTTTGGCTGTAAATCTCGATATTATCTGTCACCGCATGCCCGATCGGTTGCCAACCTCCATCTGCCTGATAATCGGCAAGACTGATATTGGCTGTCATCACAAAATATTGGTTTTGATAATCAATTCCGGCATTAACGCTGTCAGCAAAAGCTTTCAGATGTTGATGATGAACGATCTGATAAGGATCATCCGCTGTTCCGCTACCTTGCCAACCATTTTCATAAGATGGTTCTGTGGTTTTGTCGCTACAGGATAATAATAAAAACCCGATAAATAAGATAACTGTAAACTGCTTTGCGAACTTCATGGCTTCCTCCTTGAAAAATTTGCAATATTTAAAATCGCAAATAGCTAAACTTCTGTCAAGTAGAAAAATAAATTCTTTCTTAATAAGCACACAGAGCATCACTCGTCGAGCATGAAGAATAAGTTATTTATGATTTGACTCTTCTATAACTGACAGCATCAAACCGACATACTTTCTGGCAGCGAAAACAGACGAGACATTCATTTTTTACGATCTTATACTGCTCATTTTCGATTATAATACAATCTGCCGGACACTCTTTCTGGCATAATCCGCATTTTTTGCACTTTTCCAGATCGATTTCCATAGCAAACAAGCTTGGTTTGGAGCTCAAACTCAAAACTGCTGAATAGGGGCAGAACACTCTATGCCAATCAATTTCGGATAGTATCAACAAGACCAACACAGCTAATACAGTAATATATACGATCCCATTAATCTCCAATCCCAACCTTTTGCTCAACACCATTGTAATAACCAAAAACATTAGGATGATCCAGCGTAGCCATCCATATCTTATGCTGGCGATCCTGCTTTGCTTTTTTTCGGTTAGTTTACTTTTTATCCAACCAACCGGTCTGAACAAAGTTTCTATCGGGCATATCCATCCGCAATAGAGTCTCGAGAATATCAGAGAAAGCAATACACCCACTCCAAAAACCACTATCCACATTCTGATACTATTTTGCGCATGCAATACCACAAACAGAATAAGAAAAAGTATCTGGATTAACAGTCTAATGATCTCTCTTGTTTTCATCCTTTTACCACTCCTATGGGCTTAGTTTGTAAGACCGGCTTCAAAACTCCGTTTTCTTCCATCACATCCACGACATCGCTCGCGCTTTTGTATGCCATACTCATCTCTTCTACGAGCGTGGAATTGGAAGCTGCTCGCACATAGATGCCTTTCTGTCTCAGCTCATTTCTTACCGCATTGATATCGGAGGTCTTTTTCGCCGCCCTTCGGCTCATTACTCTACCAGCGCCATGCGAAGAGCTGCCAAAAGTGTCGTTCATTGCCTTTTGAGTACCAAGACAGAGATAACTATATCTTCCCATATCTCCGGGAATGATCACCGGCTGTCCGATCCCTTTATAATCTGCCGGTACAGCACTATGTCCGGGAGCAAATGCTCTGGTAGCTCCTTTGCGGTGTACGCACAAGTTCATCTCTCTTCCGCGGAATTTATGAGTCTCAAATTTGGCGATGTTATGACATACATCATATAGCAGAGCGAAGCCAAGTTCTTTTTTATTTAAAGACATAGTTTTCATCATACTCTTTTCTACCAGGCTCATTATGATCTGCCTATTTGCCCAAGCATAATTTGCCGCACCAGCCATCGCAGCGAAGTACATCCTGCCTAGTTTGGATTGGAGCGGTGCGCAAGAAAGCTGTCTGTCCGACAGAGGGATTTTGATCTCACGTTGCATGCTTTTCACATAATCCTCACAAATCTGATGTCCCAAACCGCGGGAGCCACAATGAACCATCACGATTATTTGTCCTTTATACAAGTCGAAAACTTTGGCAGCAGCAGGGTTGAAAATCTGTGTAACTGCACCGATCTCGATAAAATGATTACCGGAGCCGAGAGTTCCAAGCTGAGATGAACCACGCTGATAAGCCCGCTTGCTCACCATATCCGGATTTGCACCTTTCATACCGCCGTTCTCTTCGGTATGTTCCAGATCGGACATCTCACCGAAACCATTCTCTACCGCCCAGCGTGAACCTTTTACCAATACTTCCGAAAGCTGTTTACTGTTCAGAGTGAATATAGCATCACTGGAGCCGACACCGCTGGGAACACTGCCTGCTATTGCATTCACTAATTGTTTGATGGCATCTTTGATATCGTTTTCAAACAGATTAGTCCGCATCATTCTCACACCGCAATTTATATCGTATCCTACCCCGCCGGGTGAGATTACGCCACTGTTCAGATCGAAAGCAGCTACTCCGCCGATCGGGAAACCGAATCCACGATGTATATCCGCCATTGCCAGTGAATAACCTACTATCCCCGGCATCGTTGCGACATTTAAAAGCTGATCCATAGCTTTATCGGAAAAGATATGGTCTATCATTTTACGGTTCGAGTAAACCCGGGCCGGCACTCTCATCTCACCTTGTTTGGGATACTCCCAAAGATTTGGCTCAATCTCTTTTAGCAGAGTTTTATCAATCCTCATATTCAGACGACCTCCTTCAATCTCATATTTTATCTACCCGGCAAAATTTTGCAATCTTTTTTCTAAACTTTAGATGAAAATAGTGAAAAAATTGGGATTACCCAATGCCGAATGATCGAAACAAAACAGTGACGCAGTTTTGAGTGATGAGTTATGAGTTTTTGAGAAGAGCAAGAAAAGTCTGAGGAACGAAAGGGGAATTTGCTCACTTCGTTCGCGGAATTGATAGGAATTTGGCTGTGCCGGAATTAATAGAGATAAGAATCGTCATACTAAGTAGAAACGAGATTCCATTCGTCACTGGACTTCGAATGCAAGCCAAATGGCGTGCATGTGTCACCCTGCCTGCCATACCGTAGTAAAACGAAGGATGGAGTGATTCCGACTTGTCGGAATTGTATCGAAGGGTGACAAGTTAAAAACCACACTTACTAAATTCACACTTCGATACGTTCCGGCTTGCGCCGAAGCTACTCAGTGTGACATTGAGGGAAAAACTATGATAAGATTTATCAATTACCCGAAATAATAGCCTGCGCCTTCAGGCGTAGGGTTTTCTTTGCAACGCCGTGAACGGCGTATTTCAATCTATCACATTTTACTTCCCAGCCCTGAAGAGACTGGGCTATTGTTGGAGAAACCCCTTTTATTCCCCCTTGAAAAGGGGGACAATATATGGTCACAACCCATTGTAGATAATAGGGATTAGTTCCCCTTCACAAGGGGAGAAGACTGGCGCCAGCCAGTCAGAGGGGTTTTTATAAATCCCAAATTTCAAGCACCAAATTCCCCCAGTGAAATATTTCTGATGAAATTTCACCGCAGTGGAACAGACAGGTCCCACGTGGCAGGCAGGGCAAGCAATGACCCGTTGTCACCCTAAGTGATTCCGACTTGTCGGAATCGTATCGAAGGGTGACAAGTAAACCACTACACTTACTAAGCTCACACTTCGATACGCCCTGCACCTACTTTCCCAGCTAAACCAACTAAGAAAAAAAATGTAGGTGCAGGACTACTCAGTGTGACGATAACTCCAAGGCAGACTAATCAACTAATCAACCAATTAACCAATCAACATCTCCTTGCTTTTTTCAAACCCCTTAGTCCTTATTCCTTCGTCCTTTTAACCTTTTCAACTTCCTTTTCCTTCGTAGCCACAGGTAATAGCATTTTTTCCTGATCAAAAAAAAATTGCCATCAGCAAATTATTCCATATCATATCAAAATAATAGGAGAAAGGATATGATATGAAAAATAATGTCAGCCTTAATATAGATGGGATGAGCTGCACTGCCTGTGCAGCCAGTATCGAGCGCAAACTCTCATCGCTGGACGGAGTAGAACAAGCCACGGTGAATTTCGCGTCCGAAAAGGCAAATATCGAGTATGATGCGGAAAAAATTGATCCGCAGACAATGATAAAAGCGATAGAAGATCTGGGTTATGATGCCAAACTTCCGCAAGTCGCTGATATCACCAAACTCAAAGTAGATGGGATGAGTTGTGCTACCTGTGCTGTAAATATAGAAAAGTCTATTAATTCAATGGTGGGAGTTCAGGAAGCATCGGTAAATTTCTCCAACGAGACCGTATCCCTATCTTATGATAAAAAAGCACTTTCTTTGGATGAGATAAAAAAACGAGTAGAATCACTCGGTTATAATTTGATAGATGAGTCCGATACGGACGAGGATGATGCAAAAGTAAACAAAGCTAAGCAAAAAATGTTCACCTCAGCTCTTCTCTCCGGCATAGTAATGCTTCTGATGATCGTTCATATGTTTATTCATCCGATAGCGGGCTATCTGATTATCATTGCAATATTGGCATTTGTCAATATTTTCATCATCGGCAGAAAAGTTCATCAAAGCAGCATTATGTCGATCAGAAACAAAAGTGCCAATATGGATGTGCTCGTCTCTTTGGGATCGGTTCCACCCTATGTTATTGGTCTATTGGCGCTTTTCTTCCCGCTTCAATCTTTCATCGAGATGGCTACCGCGATCATGTCTTTCCATCTGATCGGGAAATATTTGGAAACGCGGGCGAAAGGGCGCGCCTCCCAAGCTATCAAGAAGCTTATCAAACTCGGAGCCAAAACTGCTCGCATCATCGCTGATGGAGAAGAGCGTGAAGTTGCCGTCGAAGATCTCCGAATAGGAGATATCATGATCGTTCGCCCCGGTGAGAAGATCCCCACCGACGGTATTATAACTGAAGGTAGGAGCATGGTGGATGAATCGATGGCAACCGGTGAATCTATGCCTGTCTTACGCGAAGAAGGTTCGGAAGTGATCGGCGCAACGATAAACAAAGAAGGAATGCTTAAGGTGAGAGTAACCAAGATCGGTAAAGATACATTTCTGGCGCAAGTCATCAAACTGGTAGAAGAATGCCAAGGCTCGAAAGTTCCGATCCAAGAATTTGCCGACCGGATTACCAGCTATTTTGTACCGGCAATCATCCTGATCACGATCCTCACTTTCAGTTCTTTTTTGGTCTTTCCGGAATTTCATCTGAGGATAATCAGTTGGGGTGCCACCTTCCTGCCCTGGGTAAATCCCCAACTCCCGCCACTTACGCTTGCATTTATCACTGCCACGGCTGTACTGGTGATCGCCTGTCCCTGTGCTTTGGGTTTGGGAACACCGACAGCACTGATGGTCGGAAGCGGTATCGGAGCGGAAAACGGTGTTTTGTTCCGCAGCGGTGAATCTATCCAAACTCTGCGAGAGATAGATTTGATAGCTTTCGATAAGACAGGTACAATCACAAAAGGGAAGCCGGAAGTTACCGATATCATCCCGATAAACTCTGATGAGAATGAAGTGCTCTATTTTGCCGCTTCAGTGGAACATGCTTCCGAGCATAGCCTCGCTTGGGCAGTAATGGAAAAAGCCAAGGAAAGATCGGTAACACTATCCGCAGTCCAAAATTTCTCCGCATTGGTCGGGATGGGCATCAAAGGTAAGATAGACGGTCAAACAGTGATAATAGGAAGCAGGAAATGTATGGAACACTTCGGGATTGGCTACCAAGAAATAGAAGATGATTTGGAAAGATTGGAAAACGAAGCCAAGACGGTCATCATGGTCGCTAAAGATGACGCAGTAATCGGCATAATCGCCATAGCCGATCCGATCAAAGCAGACTCGGCATCTGCTATAAATGGGCTGAAAAAACTCGGTATAAATACCGCAATGATAACCGGCGATAATAGCAGGACAGCCAAAGCGATTGCCGATCAAGTAGGAATATCTGAGGTGATCTCGGAAGTGATGCCGGATGAAAAAGTGAAAGCAGTAAGAAAGCTGCAAAAACATTACAAGTCTGTAGCAATGGTAGGAGATGGCATAAACGATGCTCCTGCTTTGAAACAGGCAAATGTGGGCATAGCACTCGGTACCGGAACCGATATTGCCATCGAATCGGCTGATGTCACGCTTGTTCGTGGTGAACTCAGTTCTGTTCTACTGGCTATCAAACTCTCCAAAGCGACATTCAGAAAAATCAAGGAGAATTTCTTTTGGGCATGGTTTTACAACGCAGTCGCTATACCTGTCGCGATGTTGGGGCTGTTGCACCCGATGATCGGCGCTGCTGCGATGTCGTTCAGCTCTCTAAATGTAGTTTATAATTCACTCAGACTAAAGAAAAACAAAGCTTTTGCTCAAAGCTGAGTTTTTTTAGAAAAATAGTTCCAAACCGGCATGAAGCATCAATTCACTTTTGATATCTTCTGTAAGACCTCTTGTGTGGCGGATAAGCTGAAAGCTGATTCCATGTTTATTCCGCATCTTGATAGCATAAGAGAAGATCGATTTATCGCTCTGATTTTGGCTCCAACTTACGGTTAAAGCGAAATAATCTGTAGCCAGTCTATACCCTATGATCGGTTTGGTTACTTCGTGTTCGACAAGCTCATCGACCTCATCGATATGATATCCCAGTTTGCTGTGAGCTATCCCGGCATATAAACCGTGGGCGGAGTAGGTAATATCCTGTTTTAGATTCCAGAAATTATGCAGATATACTTCCGAGCGGCGCAGGTAATCAAAAGATGAGTCATAAGATTTGAATGAGGTATAATA
The DNA here is from genome assembly GCA_964433675.1 of uncultured Candidatus Cloacimonadota bacterium. Taxonomy (GTDB): domain Bacteria; phylum Cloacimonadota; class Cloacimonadia; order Cloacimonadales; family TCS61; genus CAYSSJ01. Next base: position 133,225 of record CAYSSJ010000003.1, on the reverse strand, counting down.
TGAGCCTCCGATCCCCACATCGCCGATTATGCTGTAAACATCTCCATCGATTTTCGCACCCAAAACCGGGCTTCCATAACTGATCTTAGGCATCCTGGGATAAAATACACCAGTATTGATAATGAAAGTGGAAGATAAACTTTCCGAATAAAGATTCAAGCTGAGCAGAAGAAACAGGGCAATCAATATTTTAGTTCTCAATTTTAAAACTCCTTTTTTTCAGATTGAGATCCCCATAGTGTGATGGCTACGAGGATCTCATCATACAATTATTTTATCAACAACATTTTCTTAGTTGCCTGATAAGTTTCGGTCTGTAAACGATAGAGATAAACACCGCTGGCTACTCGCCGTCCCCGATCATCCGTCCCATCCCAAATGATATGATGATAAGAAGCGGGTAGAGTTTCGTCCACTAATTTCCGCACTCGTGCACCTTTGATATTATAAATCATCAGAGTAACATGCTGCTCTTGGTGCAGAGAGAAATGCAAGGCAGTTTCCGGATTGAACGGGTTGGGATAGTTATTCTCCAGTTTTGTCACATTGGGCAGCAAATCATCGGCAGAGACCACATCTACGACAACCTCATTTGATGGTTCAGACTCGTATCCATCTTCGTAGTAAGATGTGACATAATAAACATAGGTATTGCCAGATTGAACAGAATCATCAATATATTCCGTATCTTCACTGAAGTCGAAATATTCATCATCTCGATAGATATGGTATCCCAACAATTCCAATCTATACTCCGGTGCACTCCACTCTAAATATACAACCCCATCTTCAACAAAAGATTCCAGATCATATGGCGCTGGTGGAGTTACATGTATTGTAACCGATTCCGACGGCTCTGATATGCCTTCGGTATAGACAGCTTTGATGTGGTATGAATATTGACCAAAATAGACGTTGGTGTCACTATATGTTTCTAAGTTCGGATCTGTTATCTCTGCAATTTTTTGCAGGTTCCTATAAATTTGATATCCGGTAAGAGTAGGCTGCAATCTGGTTGCTCTATCTCTTGTAGATCTAGCGATTGAACTCCGGTTAGCACTCACCGGCGCATCCCAGCTTATTATCACATCAGTTCCCTGAACCCCAGCTTCCACATTTTGAGGAGCTGATAACTCATCAGCCTCTTGTAGTTCAATATCCAATGTAGTCGTCTGGTTTGCTGTAATTACAACATCCGGGAATAAGACTGCATCGTAGCCATCCAAAGCAGCTTGGATATCATAACTGCCAACTGTGAGCGGTATAGAATAATTGCCTTCTTCATCGGGATAGGTTACCAGATTATCTATAGAAATTTCTACTGCTTCCACTGAGCCACTTCCACCTTGTAAACTCACCGTTCCCTCTATAAATCCTATTTCACTTCCTTCCGCACTGGATATATAGACATCATCCACACACCACCAGTAAATATTGGCTGAGAAACCTACAAACGTCCAGGCAACTCGGAAATTCTCCGAGCCGACATCATCATTCGATATAGTTATAGTTTCGGTAGTCGGTCCAAAAGAAGTGGAGGGGAAAGTTGTTGCTGTATTCCAGTTAGAACCATCACTACTGGTTTCCAATTTGATCGTATAATTCCCGTTATTATTATAATTTCTATGATTGAACTGAACATCAATAGACGAATACCCTTCGGTAGAGATAGGTTTGGAGATCAATCTTTGCGTACCGGAAGTGGAAGGATACCAGAAGAATCTGGCTTCCGGTGGTGTTCCACCTGCATTACTGCTGTTATTTTGCTCCCAATTGTTGCTATTGCCGGTGGAGGTAGTAGTCCAACCCTCAGGTAGCCAATCGTCGAATCCTTCAGAGAGTATCGGTATCGCCTCCGAGATTCTCAGATCGAATTCTCCCTGCTGTTCGAAACCCATTTCACCCGAAATCTCCCAGTTCATCGTAGCTGTATGTCCTACCGGTGCATCGGATGCTGCCGACAAAGCAAATTGCGCCGTACGGTTAGTGCTTCCGGGGAAAAGTCCCGTATGATAACTTCCTTGTATCACATCTACATATTGGTCATTTGTACTCAAAATGATATCACCCGAGTAAACCGGAGCTTTGCCGTCGTTACCAAACAAAACATAGGCATCGGCAGTTTCGCCGGGATCGAGCAGATTATTGTCGCCATCGTAGATAAGCAGTGTCTTATAATTTATCTCCGGTGCATGCAAAGTAAGTGAGAAGTTCAACTCCCAGCTATGTACCTCGCCCTGAACATCGAGTATAAAAGATGCCTCATGATAAGGTGGAACATCTTCCGCTATTTCTATAGTGAAAGGTGATAGGTTGATATCCGAGCCAATACTTTGGATATTATTATAATCGGATGTATTGTTTATGATATCGATATGTGGATCTGCAGAAGAGAGTGTAGCACTTAGATTGGTAGCCGGCTGATCTCCCCAATTGCTGAGCAGTACATAGAGATCGACCTCTTCACCATATTCTGCCAGACCGTTATTGTTTTCATCGTCCAAGATAAGATCGTCCATTACCAAAAATGGCTGCCCCATTGCAGTCGGCGGTCCTGTAAACAGAATTGCCATCTCATTTTCCAGAGGTTTGGCAGCAGTGGGATATTGATTGTTGAAAGTATATTGTAATCCATCATTAGCATTTTGGTTAGCTATACCGACAGTAGCATAGAGTCCCTGCTGGAATGGATATCCATAGTTACCACTGTTGTCGTTGTTCACCACTTTGTATTGAAATTTGATCTCGCTATCTCCCAATGTGGTGGGGTAATGATCGGCATCGTAAAGTATGGCTTGAAACGTTTCTTCCGAGCTGGTAAAATCGTTATGCATCCTAGACCATTGCACTACGAAAAAATGCTGTTCCTCGTCATGGTAATATACCATATCTCCGTTGCCCATCTTCAGGTCATCCCAAAATGGTGCTATCATGGGATAAGGACCCATAGGACCGGGAATATACCAGCTCATATAATCACGCATATCAGTGCCGCCGGGAGCGATAAAACCGTTTGTGCAAACAGTTATCAGATCATATTCTTCACCATAAAATCGGAAGGTTATAGGAAGGTCGAGATCTTCTATATCGCCCATATCACCATTATCATACATAGAGATAACCGTTCCGCTGCCACCGTAAGTTGGATCTATCTCGATCCAATCATACACAGGTGCTTTATCATACTCTGTATCGCCATCATCATAAGCATAGTAACCATAGTTATCCGGACCGAGTGGATCGGTTACAGAAACTTCGCCGATTTCGAGTAAGAAATTAACTATATCTTCATAACCACTATCGTTGTACAATTCCAAGCTCATCATGATCTGACTGCCGGGAAAAATTAACGAAGAGGCAGAAATATGAAACTGATCACCAAAATTATTGGCAGTGGCATTGACGGATACATCTCCAAAATAACCGATGGCATCATCAATCTGAATTCTTCCGTCTTGGGAGGATAACTCTCCATAAACATCTTCAGCATCTAATAACCCGATGTTTTCTATAACAACTGTCATGGATTCAGACTCACCCGGATGAAGTATTCCTTCGTCATTCATTATTTCATAAGATTCATAAACGAGAGTAGCTCCAACTACCGGGATATACAATTTATCTTCCCATTCTTCACCACCGGAGGCAGTAATTTGCAAATCGAATACGATCGTACTACCACCAACTATGTGAGGTGAGAACTCTACCAGGAAGCCGGTATCTGGCGTTACTGTGTTTCCTGCAGAAATAGTACCGTAATTCACATTTGATTCCAGAATCTCTACATGAGGATTAGTGCTACTGATAACTGCATTAACATTTGATACACTATTGCTGCCGTAATTCTGTAATATGGCAAGAATATCTACCGTTTCACCCGGATTGATCATACCGTCGTTGTTTCCTATCGTTCCACCTGTATTATCGTCGATTATTTCGACTGATTGCACATTAACAAATTGTTCATATTCACTCACACTGAATTCACCCAAATGCGGTTTGTAATTGTGCTTGGTAACTCTCAGTGTAGCCGTTCCTGTATCCTGAGCCTCTATGGGTAGGGTTACGACGCCATTTTCATCAGTATAATCACTGGCGAAAATCACCTCATCTCCCATCAGTGCTGTTACCCAAGCCCCTTCTATAGGATCTCCCAACATTTCTTCGACTGTTACTTCCAAGTAGTTTGTTCCCAATGCAACGTTTTCTTCATATTCGACAACAAAATCCTGAGGCGTACCTGACCATATACTCATCCCGGGATCGCCCATCAGATTGTTCCAATAGGTAAAATTTTCTAAGTAGGAAGACGCAGATGGCGTAGTACTGAAACTCTCATAAAGATGCAGCTTGCCGCGATGTAGCGCCCCTCCCATATGAAAGATCTCATCTACGAAAATACCATAATATATTCCGGCAGAAACAGAATTGTTGAACATGGTATGAGTAGAGCTGGTAGCGGTTCCGATAGCAGCTATAGCACCACGCGGGTTTTGGGGTGTGCCGAGCTTGAACATATGCCCGCTATGTCCGTCCGTACTGCTGGTAATATTACCGCTTCCACAGGTTAACATGACAGAAACCGGCAGCTTCAGTCCGTTATTAAGATTACTAATTTCACTGGTGAAACCGCTCATCCCGAGCCATCCGCGGTAATGAAAATAACTAGTTCCGGCATCGATAGTGTTCCTCATCTGTGTAGCAGATGGATTGCTGGCATATAATTCTGTAAAAGTAAAGTTATCATTATGATTAAACATAATATCTCTGATGTGCATATTAAGATCTATTGCAGATTGTCCTGTGCTATTTCCGGTATGTCCTACCAACAGAGCATGTTCGTACCAGTCTGTATCCTCCATATACGGATTTTTTTCATAATTGAGAATTTTGGAAACGATCGTTTGCAGCTCTGTTACATTCTGATACCCGAATCTGCCGATATAGGCATCGCCAACCAGATCATTGCCTTCCAGCATGACATAATGATGATCACCTGCCCCACTATAGGAACCGTGCGGGTAGGTAGGGATATGGAAAGATGAGCTGGAATTAGCTGTTCCTGCTAAAAGTATGAATTCCGGCGGATCCTCCCAAGTATCATAGGCATTTTGGATGAAACTCTTGATCTGATATTGTGAACTCCCTGTCTCGCCAGTACTTGCCAATACCACTTTGAAGCCGATCTCTCGTTTCCAATTCGCCCAAATATTCATAGCTGCCTCTACCTGAGCATTATTGGGGTAGATAACCAGATAATTGGGTCGATGAAATTCCTCGCGGCTGTTTAACATCTCACTATTCAATATTGTAGATCGATACATAGATTCGAAATATCGGGAAGCTTTGCGCTCTGATGAACGGTTCGACAGGGCATTGACACCACCACTTCCCCTGGTAATCACCCGGAGAGAAATCTCTTTTGTAATATATAGTCTTCTACTTGTGGCTTCATATCTAAATGGTTGTACACTAACATTTACAACCCGCACTCCCCGCATGATAGCAGGATCACCGACTTTGACTAACTCCTGCGGATATAAACCACCATTATTATAATATTCTTCATTTTTAGTAAATTCGCTTCCGGAAGGGTTGCTGTCTATTTGCAACTCTTGCTGTGGATAGATGAGCACATTCTCGATTACCTCTTCCGACACAGACAAAACTTCTATCTCCACTTCACCTTCAGATGGTATGGCTACCAAGGTAGAAAAAACCGGTAGGCCCGGTTTGCCTGACTCAATCAGTTCTCCCACATCCGGATAATCGATCTTCAGATAGTCCTCCCCGGATTCGGATAATGTTTGTGCATTGTAGCCGGGTAACGAAAACTCGACAGTGATATCTTCCAATACACCATTAGCATCGGTAAAAGGGTTATTTGTGTTTTCCGATAATTCTATCCAATTTGCATACAGTAATGAGCATGCCATGAACATCAATACAAAAATTTTTCTCATTTTCAACTCCACTTCTATCAAACTTTTTCAGAATTATTTTATGCAATTAACATTCCATATCTCAATCTAATATCCCTACCATCGACCAAAAGCTTGCTACCGATCTCAATACATATTTTTAGAACTGCAAACCTGAAGATTCATAAATTGTAATTGACATATATTTTAGTTATTTTAGATTATAAAAAAATTAGATGAGGAGTTGTATGATGTACAGGTATATACTATTATTTGTTTTTATTCTCACTTTGTTGTCATGTAGTGGGGTGCGCTATCCTGACCGGATGGAATCGGTTTTTTCACAGGCTGGTGAGAATATAAGTGAGCTAAGCAAAGCTTATGAACATTTCTATGCTCAGGAAGACACTTTGAAACTTGATGCATTGGAATTTCTACTCTCTCATATCCAAAATCATTCTTATGTGCAAGTGGCTCTTTTTGATACAACGGAAACAGAGATACCATTCCATCCACTCGACTATGCCAATCTGGACAGTGTATCTGTAGCTGCAAAACGGCTCTCCGATGAACATGGTCCGCTCAGATGGCAAGCCAAACAACGTGTAAAAGATATCGAAACTATTACTGCCGATATACTGATAGAAACAATCGAATACAGTTTCACAGCCTGGGAAGAGAAACCTTGGGCAGAAGAAATACCTTATGAGATTGTACGCAACTATATCGTCCCATACAGAGGCAGTAACGAACCAATAGAATCCTGGCGACCATATTTCTATGAACAATATAAAAATCTGGAAAATCGTATGGAAGACCCGACTGATCCGATCGAAGCGACTAGGCTGATCAACGAAGATCTGAAAAGCTGGTTCTCTTTCGATAGCCGTTTCTATTATCACCCTACCGATCAGGGGCTTTCTGATATGCTGGAACGTAAAATGGGACGCTGTGAGGATATGACCAATCTGACCATGTATGCCATGCGTGCGAACGCTATTCCTGTAACCAGCGATTACACCCCTCATTGGGCAGATACGGGCAACAATCACGCCTGGAATGCGCTTATATTACCGGAAGGTGGTGCGATACCTTTTATGGGATGTGAAGCTCATCCTCTCGAATATTCGCTCAGACCGGTGATAGCTAAAGCATACAGAAAGATATTTCATGAAAACCCGGAGAACCTTGCTTTTCTGCTAGAAGAAGACGAAAAAGCACCTGCCTGGCTCTCGGGAAAAAACTATCTCGATGTAACAACCGACTACACGCCGGTGACCGATATCTCTCTGGCGCTCGAATATGAACTTGCCGATAGTGTTCGCTTCGCCTATATTAGCGTATTCAATGCCGGTCAGTGGCGTCCCATTCATTGGGGCGAAATCGAAAACGGTAAGGTAACCTTTGATAAGATGGGTGTTAATATTCTATATTTGCCGACTTTTTATCATAATGAAGAACTGATCCCATCTACTGATCCTATCTTAGTGGATGAACATGGTAACTGGGAGCATATTGAGCCAGCAGGGTCTCAAACAACTCTAAAGCTGATCTCCGTAACCCGCAAAACGATAGAGGAAGCAACAGAAGCTAAAGAGATCACTTTTCTCATACCGGGAGTAGAGTATGAGCTTTTCTATTGGCAGGATGAATGGGAATCCCTGGGAGTGCAAACAGCAACCGATGAACCGATGATCTGGGAAGATGTGCCTGCTGGAGCGCTTTATTGGTTGATAGAAAAAGATGAAGGGCGAGAAGAGCGTATATTCACCTATGAAGATGACAAACAAATCTGGTGGTAAAGAAAGGAGTAGAACATCATGCAATTCAATCCGGTAGAGATTATATTGAAGAAAAGAAATGGCGAAAAGCTTAGCAAAGCGGAGCTCACATATTTTATCCGCTCATATTTGACAGAGGAGATTCCGGAATACCAAATGTCCGCACTGCTGATGGCGATTTTCTTCAAAGATATGCAACCTGAAGAAGTATATACACTTACAAATATATACATAGAATCGGGTGATAAGATCACCTTCCCAGCCGAATGGCATACGGTCGATAAACATTCCACCGGTGGAGTGGGAGATAAGATCAGCATCGTATTGGCACCTATCGTAGCTGCTTGCGGAGCTAAGATACCGATGATCTCCGGTAGAGGTTTGGGTCATACAGGAGGTACATTGGATAAGTTGGAATCCATACCGAATATGCGCACCGACTTCTCTGAATCTGAGTTTAAGAAGTTCATCCAAAAAGTAGGATTTGCTATCATCAGTCAATCGGATAGATTGGTACCGGCCGACAGACGCATCTACGCCCTTCGAGATGTTACAGCTACCGTGGAGAGCCTGCCTTTGATTACCGCCAGTATAATGAGTAAAAAAATAGCCGAAGGAGCTCAGAATCTGGTTATAGATCTCAAAGTAGGCAGAGGTGCTTTTATAAAAACTATCGAAGCAGCAGACCTACTCGCTAAGCTGCTTATGACCACCGGTAAGCGATTGGGGCAGAATGTCTCTGTCGTTTTTTCCAATATGAATTCACCGCTGGGCAAATATGTGGGAAATGCTTTGGAAATCCGTGAATGTATCGAATATTTGAAAGGTGACCGTTCTGAAGATATCCATGAGCTTACCAAAACATTGGCTGTGGAAATGCTCACTTTGTGCAAATATGCAAAGAGCAAAGCGGAAGCGGGAGTGATGGTGGAAAAGGTTCTCTCGGACGGTTCTGCTTTGAATTGTTTCAAAAAGTTTGTAGAGCAGCAAGGCGGTGATGCGCGAGTCTGTGACGATCTAGCTCTTTTACCAAAAGCAAGATATGAGATGCCAATCATAGCGGATAAATCCGGCTACATCATAGATATCAACACCCAGCAAATCGGTTATGCCCTAGTTGATATCTCCGCCGGCAGAAAGAGTATAAAATCACAGATAGACCCGGCTGCCGGGGCGTATCTACCCTATAAGATCGGAGATCAGATAGTCAAAGGTGAAAAGCTGGGAGTCGTATTTGCAAACGATGAATCTGCCGCCAAAAATACTGCAAAAAAAATCCTCACCTCTTATCATATCTCATCAGAGTTTCATAAACCGATCCCGTTGATCCAAAAAATAGTCCGTTAGCAGACTCATGTATCGAGCCCAAATATCTTGACATCTAAGCAGCTAAAAATATTTTGAGTCATCATATTGTGTATTTTTGTGTAAAAGCATAGTAAATAAAGAGATATAAAGGAGACATTATGGCAGTACCCAAAAGAAAGACATCAAAGTCGCGGCGAGACAAACGTCGTACGCACGACAAAGCCGCTACTCCGACTGTCACCACCTGTTCACACTGTGGTGAGGCGTGCAGACCGCATCATATCTGCGCAAAATGTGGATATTATAACGGCAAGAAAGTGGTTGAGATCAAGGAATAAATGAAGATAGCATTGGATGCTTTTGGTAGTGATAATGCACCTTACCCGGAAGTGGAAGGTGCAATTCTTGCAATAAAAGAGGAAGTTTGCGATCAGGTAATCCTCACCGGGAGAGAAGATGAGCTCAAATCTATAATGGAGAAATACTATTATGATCAGCAGCGCATCGAGATCGTACCGGCAAGTCAGAAAGTGACTATGGAAGATGCCCCTACTACCGTTATGAAGAACAAGCAAGATTCGAGCTTGATGAAAGCCATCACTCTTCATAAAGAGGGAAAGGCGGATGGTGCTGTCAGTGCCGGCAACACCGGTGCAGCTATGGCAGCCTCACTTTTTCGCTATGGACGCATCAAAAATGTATCTCGTCCGGCTCTGGCTATCACTCTTCCTACCCAAAAGAATCCTGAGATCATACTCGATGTCGGTGCCAATGTTGATTGCACAGCAGAGAATTTGGCGCAGTTTGCTCAATTGGGCAGATTGTATTCACAGTTTTTGTTTAATGTACCCAATCCACAGGTAGCACTGTTAAATATTGGCGAAGAAAGAGCCAAAGGTAGTGAGCAGGTCAAAAAAGCATATACTCTTCTCTCGGAGGCAAAAGAGCTAAATTTCGTAGGCAATATCGAAGGCAAAGATCTTTTAAAAGGTGTGGTAGATGTAGTGGTTTGCGACGGTTTTGTTGGGAATGTAATGCTCAAAACAGTAGAAGGTGTAGCTCTGTCTATTTTCGATATTATGAAGGAACAGATGAAGCAAGATTGGGTAGCCAAAATCGGCGCTTTGCTTTCCTTCCCCGTATATAGTTATCTGAAGAAGAAATTGGACCATACCGAGTATGGTGGAGCACTTTTAGTGGGTCTAAACGGAACGACGGTAATCTCACATGGTAGAGCAAATGCCAAAGCTATCAAAAATGCTATTCGTTTCGCTGCTAATATCGCCCAATCAAAATTCGTGGAACATACTAAAGAATTTTATGAAAGGTAAACACAATGTTTGTTAAATATAATGCAAAAATTTCCGGTACCGGTCATTATGTCCCCGAGAAGATCCTCAATAATTATGATTTGGAAAAAATTGTGGACACATCCGATGAATGGATCAGGACAAGAACCGGAATGTTTGAAAGGCACATAGCCTCGGAAGATGAAGCAGCTTCCGATTTGGCATATGAAGCAGCAATACAAGCGATTGAGGCAGCCGAGCTTAAAACTGCTAAGATCGATATGATCATCGTAGCTACTATATCGCCGGATCATCCTTTTCCTTCCACAGCCTGTATCTTACAAAAGAAACTCGGTTTGAAGAATATCCCCGCTTTCGATATCGCTGCAGGATGCACCGGATGGATATATGCGGCAAATATAGCCAAGCAATATGTCGAAAACGGTCTGGTTCAAAATGTGCTTGTCGTCGGAGTGGAGATCCTTACTAAAATCACCAACTATGAAGATAGGAACACTTGCGTCCTATTTGGCGATGGAGCCGGTGCTACTGTCATTTCCCGAGCCACAAAAAAAGATATTTCCAAAATCATTGACAGTGATATTAGTGCCGATGGTACTTACAATGAGCTGTTGATCCAACCGGCAGGAGGTTCGCGAATGCCGGCAACCCATGAAACTGTAGATAAAAATCTTCATACATTGCAAATGGAAGGCAACAAGGTATTCAAACTAGCGGTTAAATCTATGTACAATGCTTGTGATATAGTGCTAAAGCGAAACAAATTGGATATCCATTCTATCGATTGGCTGATATCTCATCAAGCTAATCTGCGTATAATCGAGACTTTGGGAAACAAACTGAAGATCGATCCCGACAAGGTTATCGTTAATATCGAAAAATACGCTAATACATCCGCAGCTACCGTTCCTATAGCTTTGGACGAAGCTATCCGGGAAGGCAGGATTCGTCATGGAGATCTGGTATTACTGACGGCATTTGGTGCCGGGCTTACTTTCGGTAGCCTCTTATTCAGATTATAAAAATTGTTTGAGGTGTTTTATGAATAGATGCGCTTTTGTATTTCCGGGGCAGGGTGCTCAGTATGTGGGCATGGCTATGGATTTTGTCGAGGCTTATCCCGAATATGGAAATGTACTAAAAAGATTCCACGCTAAAGCAGGAGTCGATCTTTTGGACATTATGAAAAATGGTCCGGAAGATAAACTTAAAGATACCAAATTTACCCAACCGGCGATCCTCTTTCATAGTGTGGTTGCCATGCAAACATTGAAAAAAGAACTTGATATAAAACCGGAAATGGTTGCCGGTCATTCTTTGGGAGAATTCTCTGCACTGGTAGCAAATGGCAGCCTCGATTTCAACGATGCTCTCTATTTAGTCCACAAACGTGGTGAATTTATGATCAAAGCTAACGAAGATACACCATTTGCAATGGCAGCTATTATTGGATTGGAATCCTCCTTGGTAGATTCTATCTGCAAACAAGCTTCCCAATCCGGCATAGTAGTAGCTGCAAATTTCAACACCCCGGAACAGACGGTCATCTCCGGTTGTAAGGATGGTGTAGAACATGCAAATCTGTTAGCAGAAGAAGCAGGAGCCAAGCGGATTATCCCGTTGACAGTCGGCGGTCCATTTCACTCACCTCTGATCCGCAGAGCAGAAGATTGGCTGGCAGAAGAAATGGAAGCGATCAGATTCAATCCCCCCGAAGTCCCGGTTATATGCAATGTATCTGCTAAAGCAGAAACCGATCCTGATATGATCAAACAAAATCTAATCAAACAGATAACCTCCTCAGTACGCTGGGTCGAATCCGTTCAGCACCTGTTAAATGAGGGTATAGATACTTTTTTCGAGTTCGGTCCGAAAAAAGTTATCGCTGGTATGATAAAGAAAATTGACAGAAAAGCGACTATATTAAATGTTGATAAAGTCGATGATATAGAGAAAGTAATAGAAAAAGTGAGGGATGTATGACGAAGTTGGATGGAAAAGTAGCAGTGATCACCGGTTCAGCACGCGGCATCGGTTTTGCTGTAGCGAAACAATATGCCACAGCCGGCTCTATGGTCGTCATCATCGATCTATCCAAAGAATCTGTTGATAATGCAGTAAAAGAACTAAAGAAGATCAATCCTAATATTACCGGTTATGCAGCCGATGTAACCAACGCAGAAAGCATCGAGTCTATATTTAAGACTATACACAAAGAGCGGGGAAGTATCGATGTGCTGGTAAATAATGCCGGGATTACCAAGGATAATCTGATCATGAAGATGAAAGAATCGGAATGGGATGCTGTGATCAATGTTAATCTGAAAGGTACATTTATCTGCACCCAAAAAGTCAGTCGTTTTATGCTGAAGCAGAGAAGTGGAGTGATTATCAATATTGCATCCGTTATTGGTTTGATGGGCAATGCCGGTCAGGCAAATTATGCTGCATCCAAGGGTGGAATAATCGCACTCACAAAATCTTCAGCCAAAGAATTCGCCAAGAGAAATATCCGGGTTAATGCCATAGCACCCGGATTTATCGAAACTGAGATGACGAATCAGTTGCCAAGCGAAGTGGTAGAAAACTATCTAAAAGCAATACCATTGGAGAAAATGGGGACTTCCGAAGATGTAGCACAAGTATGCCTGTTTCTCTCTACCGATTCAGCAAGATATATAACCGGTCAAACCATCAATGTAGATGGTGGACTGATAATGTAAATAAACCCAAGAAAAAATAGGAGGAATAATGAATATTGAAGAAAAAGTTAAACAGATCATAGTCGAGGAACTCGGTGTGGATGAAAGTGAAGTTACACCCGATGCTCACTTTATCGATGATCTCGGTGCGGACTCACTCGATACAGTAGAACTCATCATGAAATTCGAAGAAGAATTCGAACTCGAGATATCAGACGAAGAAGCTGAACAGTTAGTAACTGTCGGCAAAGCTATCGATTATCTGAAATCCAAGATCAATTGATCTGGTCAAAATCATGGTGGAGCCATCAAAACTCCACCTTTTTTCTTTTAATTTTATTAAAAAAATAAAGTAGGGGAATTATGAAACGTAGAGTAGTGATAACTGGTTTAGGTACTATAAATGCTTTGGGACATAATGTCGATGAAACTTGGGAGAAAATGGTTTCCGGCGTATCCGGTATAGATACGATAAAAAACTTTGAACTCACAGATGAATTTTGCTCGACTATAGCAGCCGAGATCAAGAATTATAATCCTCAAGATCATTTTGAACGTAAACGAATCAAAAAACTTGATCCTTATGCCCAATTTGCCTTGATAAGTGCTAAGCAAGCTTTGGAAGATGCCGATATGCTCGAACACCCGTACGACAGTGAGCGATTTGGGGTAATGATCGCTTCCGGTATAGGCGGGATGACCACCTTCGAATCGGAAACTTATAAAATGTTCAAGCATGGACCACGCAGGATCAGTCCGTTCTTTATCCCCAAAATGATCTCCAATATTGCCTCTGCAGAAGTGGCAATTGATTTCAATTTAAAAGGGATCAATTTCAATATCACATCAGCCTGTGCCTCAGCTAATCATGCTTTGGGCACAGCTTATCGTACTATCCAGTATGGAGATGCTGACCTGATGCTCGCCGGTGGTGCAGAAGCATCTGTCACTCCGTTATCTATCGGAGGATTCTGTTCACTTAAAGCACTGAGTACAAGAAACGATGATCCCCAAAAAGCTTGCCGTCCCTTCGATCGGGAACGAGATGGCTTCATAATGGCTGAAGGTGCAGGTGTATTTGTGTTAGAAGAGTTGGAACATGCCAAAAAACGAGGTGCAAAAATATACGCTGAAATAATAGGTTACGGCGCTTCTTGCGATGCTTTCCATGTAACTGCCCCGGCTGAAAATGGTGAAGGTGGAGCCAGAGCCATGAAAATGGCTATAGATGACGCTAAATTAAACCCCGATGATATTGACTATATAAATGCACATGGCACTTCTACACCACTGAATGACAAGAACGAGACAATCTCGATCAAAACTGTGTTTGGTGACCATGCCTATAAACTGAAGATAAACTCCACAAAGTCTATGGTTGGACATGTGTTGGGCGCTGCAGCTGCTATAGAAGGTATTGCCTGTTGCAAAAGTATATTAACCAGCATCCTTCATCCGACGATCAATCTGGAATATCCTGATCCGGACTGTGATCTAGACTATGTTCCCAATGAAGCTATCGAATATCCGGTGAAATACGCACTAAGCAATTCTCTCGGTTTCGGTGGTCACAATGGAGTGATAGTGTTTAAAAAATTTGAATAGTAATAATAGGGGGACTGAATATCATGTCCCCCTTTTCTATTTATTAGATTAGAAAATTGAAAAATCCATTAACTCATCTCAAAAAAAAAGGCAGTTCAGGGCCAAAAGATAATTTCTCTTCATTGGAAAGATTGATCGGTTACCGTTTTAAAGATAGAGAACTTCTCAAGAGAGCTATGACACATCCATCTGCTACTTCGGAAAATGAGACTCCTTATTTTGAGAGAATGGAATTTTTGGGCGATTCTATTGTGGGAATGATCGTCTCGGAAGAATTATATTTCCTGTTCCCAAATTATCAAGAAGGGGAACTATCTAAACTGAAAGCTCAGCTTGTATCCCGGCGTTTTCTCGCTTTGCGTGCCAATTCACTCGGCTTGCAAAAATATGTGATCGTGCATGAGGATAATCTCAAAAATAATGATAAAAGTAGTTCCACAATACTTTCTAATGCGATGGAATCCTTGATTTGTGCTATATATCTCGATAGTGATCTGGAAACTACTCGCAACTTCATCAAAAAAAAATTGTTGAAAGATTACAAAATCCATATCCGAGAAGATGATCTGGTCAACTACAAGAGTATTTTGCAAGAATATGCCCAATCGAAATATCAGGATGTTCCGGATTATCTCCTTATAGATGAAAGAGGACCGGAACATGAGAAGACATTTTCAGTCGAAGTGAAAGTCAATGGAAAATTTTTGGGTTCCGGAGAGGGCAGTACCAAAAAGCAGGCACAACAAAATGCAGCAAAACAAGCATGCGAAAAACTAAAACTCTAAAGATCCTACCTTTATTTATCCCGCATAGTGGCTGTCCATTTACCTGTGTCTATTGCAATCAGCATTTGATTACCAATAAAAGCACTTACTCTATAACTGATTTTGCCAAATTGATCGATAGTTTCTGCGAAAAGAACAAAGATCAGTTGAAAGAGATCGCTTTCTATGGTGGCAGTTTTACAAATTTGCCACAAAATACTCAAAAACAATTTCTGTTAATTGCTTCTAAATACTTGGATGAGAATACGGGTTTACGTATCTCCACCCGTCCCGATGCTATAGATAATGAGATTCTGACATTTTGTAAAAGACATGGTGTGCGTACAATCGAATTGGGGATCCAAAGTTTTGATGATGATGTATTGAATGCCAGCAAGCGCGGATACACTTCTCAAAAGGCAAAAGAAGCAGCAACATTGATCCGGCATGCAGATCTTACGCTTGGTATCCAACTGATGCCCGGTTTGCCAGGATACTCCAGAGATACACTTTGTAAAACAATCGCTGATACTATCGAGTGTAAACCCACATTCGTTAGGATCTATCCAACGGTGATCTTGGAAAATACTATTTTGGCAAATTGGTACAAAAATGGCAAGTTCGAACCGCTTACTATTGAGACAGCGATAAAACACACCGCTATGATGGCATCGGAATTTGAAGATAATGATATCGAAATTGCCAAACTCGGACTCCATTCCGATATAGACAATACCATTGCCGGTCCCTATCATCCCGGTTTTGCCGAATTAGTCTGGGCTGAGATATTGAAGAAAAAAATTCTCTCTAAATATTCCAAAAATAAAACTTTGATTATCTCCGAACGTGATATTTCATTATTCAAGGGTAATCGTGCTAAAATGCTAAAAGAGCTAAAATCGAGATTGAGGAAACAAAAATTGCCTATTTCAATAGAACCTGAGCTCAAAACTCACAACTTTCTCTTGACCGATAAAACTCCCGAACACTATTGGTAAATTATGTTGTGGTTAGCTTTGATCGTCGCACTGCTCATCACAGTGCGGTTTTATAAAAAGACTGTGCCGGATTTATCTCCACCGAGGAGATATCTATTGTTATCTTTGCGCTTTGTTGCAATAGCCATATTGTTGATTTTGCTGTTTAATCCTATATTAAGATTGGTAAGCCGAGTAGAGAGAAGATCGGAAATAGTCTTTCTGGTTGATAATTCTGACAGTATGGATTTGCTCGAGAACGAAACTACAAAATCCGAAATATTGGCATCTTACCAATCGGAACTGGAAGTAAAAGCAGAAGATTACGAACTCACCACTTATTACTTTGCTGATGGTATAGATGGTAATACTAGCACCACGAAACTATCCAAAACATTAGAAGATCTTACCAGAGAAAAGATACTTGCCGATATTTCGAAAGTATTCCTGCTTAGTGACGGCTGGTTCAAAGATGAACAGTTCAAGACAGTTGAAAACTTCCCCATCCCGATCTCTCCAGTTTTACCGGATTTCGATTTAACCGACTTCGATCTTGAAGTAAGCGAGATTCGGGTTAGTCGAACAGCTTATGAGAATGAGATAACTCCGATAGGTGTGAATGTACATGCAACAGATTTTGATGGAGAAGCGATCCTGAAATTCTCTATCGATGATGAGATTATGGAAGAGCGAGAAGTAGATTTTTCCGAAGCTCAGCATAAACAGATTATTTTTGAGCATGAATTTATCGAAACAGGGCTCAAATCTATTTCATTTGAAATTGAAAGCAAAGAATTTGAAGAAGTCTTTTTAGGTAACAATAAACTATCTACTGCTGTTCAGGTATTGAGCGATCGGAAGAATATCGTGCTTGTTACTGATGCTCCAAATTGGGACTCCGCTTTTATCATGCGTGCACTCCACCGCAATCCACGCTGGCAACCACAGTATTATGTCTATCAAGATGGAGGATTTTATGAAGGTCAAAACGAAATAGATTTCTCTGAAGCACTCTCCGATGCTACTGTACTAATTTTTGTAAACATAGATGATATGAATTTCTCAGCTCAGCAAGTGGAGTTGATCGAACAATTTCTAAGATTGGGTGGTGGAGTATTAACCCAAGGAAAACCGATAAGTTCTATCGAAGATATTTTGCCAGCCCAGCTGTCGAATATCACCGGTCAATTCCAAGCACCATTCTATCTAACCGAAGAAAGTCAAAAATATGAAACTTTCCAGAGAATCGAATCTGTCAGAGCTATCCCACCGGTGAAATACTATTACACTGTCTCATCAGTAGATGCCGAAGTACTTGCCCGTTTGGAGAATGAACAGAACAGTCCCGCCATCATATTTGGGAACTACTATGATGGTCGTGTTTTGACCCTTGGTTTTCTGGAATTTTGGCGCTGGCAACTTCACAGTGAAGGAGACAGATACTATTCTTTGATGTACGACATTGTCAGTTGGCTGGGACAGAAAGCTACAGACAGGTTTTTTGCTGAAACAGAAAGAACTCAATATTATGAAGGTGAACCCGTCACTATCAGACTCAGTGCCTACGACGAGAGATTACTGCCACAAAAAGGACTCACCCCCTATCTCACCATCAGAGATGAAGACCAAAATACAGTTCAGCAGACTATGATGATGGAGTATGGAGATGAATACCGAGCTCAGATAGATGAACTGGAAGCCGGAGTTTATACATTTATGATAGATGAAGAACTAACTAATCAGCGTGCAGAAGGGGAATTCTTGATCAGTGATATGAACCCGGAATACAGGGATAGAGGATTCAATCCGGCTCTACTATACTACATAGCCAATCAAACCGGAGGAAGTATCCTCACTTCCGATAACTTCGAAAATTTTACGCAGGAAGAACCGGAGATGCGTACTGACAGGATTTTGCAAGAAATCCCGATTTATCGTAAATGGTATGTAATTGCACTCTTTCTGCTCTGCTTCTGTGGTGAACTATTCCTCCGAAAACGGTGGGGTTTACTATAAAATTTTAGAAGGTTACTTTCATACCAGTTCTGAAACCAAGTCCTTTGGTTCGATTGAAAAAACCGTTATAGTATATTGGGGCTACTAACAATTGGAAGTTTTGGAATTTCAAGCCTGATCTAAATTCGTAGTAGCTGTTCTCTGCAGATCCGATGGTAAATATCAGTGGCAACCAGTCTATCTTATCCCATTGTACACCAAACGAGAATCCTTTCTGATAGTTGAATTTACTATGATAGTATTGTACTGACACAGAAAAATCTTCCCAAACTCCGTGTTCTACCCCGAATTTTACCGTTGGAGAGAGCGAATATCTTCGCTTGGATACTCTAAGCGAGTCATTTTCATAGCTTTCATCGAAAGGTTCGAAATCTTCGTCAAAATACAAAAGTGAATCTATGTAAGTACCTTCGTACATCCCACCGGCTAAGTCTCTGTAAGTGAGCGAAGCAAAAATATCATCCAGATGGAAAAAGAACCAACCATCGGGAAGCTCTGCTTTGAAGCCAAGTCCAAACCCCCAATAGGTCTGAACATTGTTCATAGTCTCATCATCCGAGTAGATATAGTGCATGCGATAGTCATAGAAGCTGCTGTCTGGTGTAGTTCCGAATTCTTGCTTGCTCTCTATGACCTCCCCATACGCTAAGGGAGTATAAAGATTCATGTTTGCGCCTAAATAAATGGACATCTCTCTAATATGATCTACCACTTCGTTCACTAGCGGATATGGAGTGTTTGTTTCTTTGATGAAATCTAGCTGAAACGGTGTCTGATGACCATATCTCATAGCCATTTTGGCAAAAGAAACTAAGTGAGTATCATCACCGTTATACATGGTATATTGCTTATCCAGCTCATTCCCATAAAACACTATCTTTGCAAACTGCTTATCCAAAATATTCGCTTGCATATAGCCATGCAAACTCAATGTAAAATCCCAGTTTTGATAGCCATAATGTAAAAAATCTGATCCAAAAGAAGCATACATATCCAGATCTTGTTTAGTTAGAAGTCTCTTCTCTGAAGCGGTAAGCACATGGTCTGCTTGAAACATTTCAAAATCCTTGAATGAGAGCAGGGAATTATCGAAATGGAAATTCAATACCGTTCCCGGCACATATATCTCACTATGGTATCTGGTGGCAATATGGGCAGGATTATCGGAAAACATACTAAAGAAAGCATGCCCGTAAGTTATTATAAAAATAAGGGATAGAACAAACAAGACTCTTCTTAACATCATTTATATCCTTTTCTATTAATCATCTAATAATGAATCGCTAACCTCGATCTCTACACTAACCGAGGCGGTAACATCGATAAGCCCGGAGAGTGGATTGCCTGAGGAACTAATAAGTTGGAATTTGGGGATTACGAAAACCGAGTCTGCCAAAAAGCTGTTAAGATCATCTTGTAATACTGTTACCGTAATCTCACCTTGCTCATCACCGTTTGTAGTATGCAATAGAGGAACTTCGATTACGGATACCTTATCAAGATCAGGTGTATAGATCTCGTCAAATTCCGCAAAATCAGATTCGGAGATAAGAATATTTGCTCCGAGCTCACTACCAGTGGTGTTTCTATATTGCAGTTTCAAAGAGGCACTTTTGAAAGCATCATGAGCAGATTGATCATAATCAGCGGTTTCCACTGTAGAAGACTTGGGTAGATCTTCCTCTTGTGGTACCATCCAGCAATTTGCTGCCATATCTAATTCTGCTAAAACTTCTATCATAAGATTTACATTATCACCGGCATGATACTCAAACGGGTCGGTTTCATGCCCTACGGTAGAGTTTATCGTGTAAGAAATACTATCCGGCAAAACAGAAAAAACTTCGTTTATATTATACTCATCGGAATTGATTATAATTGTAGTTTCACCTTCACTAATATCAAAAGCAGGTAGTTCCCCATTTGCAAAATCTACCAATTGCACAGCTTGACCACCGGATCCGTAAGATATCATATCGATTTCAAAACTAGCGGGAATCGGTGTTTCAAATAGCAATTCCAATTCACTATAGCCGGTCAGTATAAAATCACCTTGATAATTGGGAAAATCCACATCAAAATCTATCACAGCTTCCATCTCATCCTGTTCCTGAGGTTTGAGGATACCGGTAACATAAGAGAAATGAAGTTCATCTATATATGAGTTCACAGTTATGGCATCGGCAGAATAAAGTTCTCTTACCTCATCGCCGGTATCAATGGTTATCGCATGCACTTCAGTTCTGAGAATTTCGATCGGCTCACCACTGCCGATCTTAGCACCGCTTAAGCTAACTTCTTCTGTCAAGAAACTATTGGCAGGGATAGTAAACTCCCATTCGTAATTATCCAGCGCATTGGGCAGAGTAAGATCTTCTATGATGATAGTAACGATAATATCAAGCTCGATATTGTTGATGATATCCAAAGTCATATACACGTCATTTTCTTTTACATAAGCTTCATAGATAATGATATTATCATCCAAGTCGATCTCAAATTCGTCCTCAATGGTTTGTTCGGGAATTGGAGCTCTTGCATAGGAGGCTGTTATATCATCAAAATCAATAGTGATTTGTACTTCCGCATCCACATCGATGGTAGCTTCCTCTCCATCGGTACCGCGGCTACCTCCACCTAAGCTAATATACATGTTGTCAGGGAAATTTTCGCCTGCCAAGGGCACGGTTTGCTCTTCCATCCCACCCTCTGGTGCTATATCGTTTTCATATTCGATCTCGATAATGACCTCATCTGTGTAACTCGATTTTATCTTCAGAAGTAGAGGATCGTCATCGATTGCATTGCCAAGCCAGATCGCCGTATCATTAGTAATGGAAACATGCATCAAACCTGAAGAAATCAATACCTCTTCAAACTCATCGAATGGATCGATATCCTTATCTGTATCTACCAATTCGAATGGATCTACTATAACTGTTTGACCATGTAAGGGCTGCAAATCAGGTGCCAGTTCGATCAAAGCCATATTTATATCGCGAGGATCGGGATCATTGATCTCGATATCACCCAATTCTATCAAGTCTTCATCCTCTATTTCATCCGATTTGAAATCCAGATCTATGATCTCATGTTCAGTTTGATTTACCAATATGGTATCTCCCTGTGCTACAAATGCGTCATAATTATCCGCCAACTCTGTGACCGAATAGCTGTCGTTTAACACATACATTTGCATCATCGTAGTCCAAGTAGGCAAGCCGAGATTATCAAGATTTGGTAATGAACAACCCGAAAGTATGATCAATATCACACTCATATATAGAATATTTTTCATTTACCCTCCTGACCTCAATTTATTGAGATCTTAGCTAATGACAAAATAATATGCAAGCGAATTGTCAAGAACTAATTGATACCGTGAAACTTTATTGCTTATAGTATAATGAGTTATATGCATGCTCAGCAACATAGAAAAAAATCATGCTCGGATAAGTGAAGAGGATTTATTCTTCCCTATTCTCTGCATTTTGAAAAGTAAAATCTTCATCGGTATAATCAATTTTAATCCGATCATGGGGCTTTATCACGTTTTCTAAAAGCATCAAAGCCAGCTTGTTCTCTATTTTTTGTTGAATCACTCGCTTAAGTGGTCTGGCGCCGAATTGCGGATCGAAACCAAGCTCAGCAAGTTTCTGCAAAGCATTATCAGTAAAGTCGAGATAGAGCTGCTTCTCTGCCAATCTATTGGCAAGCTGAGCCAGTTGGATCTTTACAATTCCCTGCAGCTCTTCTTTGCTGAGTTTGTGAAAGATTATGATCTCATCCAATCTGTTTAGAAACTCCGGTCTGAAATGACGCTGCAGCGTTTTCATCAACTCCGGTCTGAGTTCCTGTTCCGAGCTCTCACTCCGATCGAAAATCAGTTGTGAACCGATATTGGATGTCATTATTATGACGGTATTTCGAAAATCAACTGTTCTTCCCTTACCATCAGTCAATCTTCCATCATCCAAGATCTGCAATAATACATTGAACACATCATGATGTGCTTTTTCGATTTCATCGAACAAGATAACACTATACGGTTTTCTACGGACTGCTTCGGTTAGATATCCACCTTCTTCATAGCCAACATATCCGGGTGGTGCACCGATCAACCTTGCTACCGTGTGTTTTTCCATAAATTCGGTCATATCGATACGGATGATAGATTTTTCGGTATTGAATAAAAACACTGCCAGTGCTTTAGCTAACTCCGTTTTGCCTACACCGGTAGGTCCCATGAATATGAATGATCCGATCGGTCTGCTCTCGTCTGCCAACCCACTTCTTGATCTGCGAATGGCATTCGAAACTGCGACTATCGCCTCTTTTTGTCCGATCACTCGCTTTGATAATACCGATTCCATATTCACCATTTTCTGAATCTCACTTTGCATTAGTTTGGAAACGGGAATACCTGTCCATTTTGATACCACCTGAGCGATCATCTCTTCATCTACCTCTTCTTTTAGCAAGCGCTGTTCGGGTGGTATTTGTTGGATTTTTTCCTTTTTTACTTTGAGTTCCTTTTGCTTCTCGTTCAATTCTCCGTATTTCAGTTTTGCCACTTCATCGAGTTCACCTTTTCTTTCGGCGATCTCTATTTTAGCTTTTATCTGATCTATTTCTTCGGATAAGTTACTTATTTCTTTTAGTAAATTCTTTTCATGCTCCCATCGAACCTGTAGATTAGCTTGCTTTTCTTTGAGAGAAGCGATCTCTTTTTTTATTTTAGCAAGTCTTTCTTTAGAGATGGGATCTTTATCTTTTTTCAAAGATATTTTTTCGATTTCGAGTTGTTTGATTTTCCTTTGTAATTCATCCAAATCCTGCGGCATAGAGTCTATCTCCATTTTTAGTCTTGCACAAGCTTCATCCACCAGATCTATAGCTTTGTCCGGCAGAAAACGATCGGAGATATATCTTTCGGAGAGGATACTAGCCGCTACCAGTGCAGCATCAGTAATTTGCACACCATGATGAGCTTCATACTTTTCTCTGATACCTCTGAGGATAGAGATCGTTTCGTTCACATCCGGTTCATCAATCATTATCGGCTGAAATCTACGCTCCAATGCTGCATCTTTTTCTATATGTTTCCGATATTCATCCAAGGTAGTAGCACCGATACAATGCAATGTCCCTCTTGCTAATGCCGGTTTGAGCATATTAGAAGCATCTACGGCACCTTCGGCTGCTCCTGCTCCCACCACAGTATGTAACTCATCTATGAAAAGGATTATCTTACCTTCTGCTTTTTCCACTTCTTTAAGCACTGCTTTCAATCTATCCTCAAATTCACCTCGGAATTTCGCACCTGCTAATAGGGCACCCATATCGAGTTCTACGACTTCTTTGTTTCGTAAGTTTTCAGGCACATCCAGATCAACTATCCTACGAGCTAATCCTTCTGCTATCGCAGTCTTGCCCACACCCGGGTCACCAATTAGCACCGGATTGTTCTTTCTACGACGAGATAGCGTTTGCACCGTTCGTCTAATCTCATCATCTCTTCCTATGACAGGGTCCAACTTACCCAATCTCGCTAGTTTGGTCAGATTTCTGGCATATTTTTCCAAAGCTTGGTATTTGGTTTCCGGTTCTTGATCTGTTATACGCTGATTTCCGCGTAATTCTCTCAGTGCCGCTAATATCCTGTTTGCATCCAGACCATACTGTTTTATCTGTGAGGGTAGCTCTCCTTTATCGACTACCGCTAAGAGGAGATGCTCGATACTGATATATTCATCTTGCATCTTGTCTGCATTTTTCTCAGCTAATTTCAAGACTTCATTCAATTCACGGGAGATAGAGATATTGTAAACTCCATCTACTTTTGGCAACTTATTTAATTCAGCATCTATTGCGCTTCTCAGAGCTTCTAGGTCAACATCAATTTTTTTTAGTATAGAAACGGAGAAATTATTGTCATCATCTACCAGACTAGCCAGCAGATGAAGAGATCTTATCTCCTGATTGCCATGTTCTTCGGCTAATTTCTGAGCTCTCTGCAGAGCTTCTTGAGATTTATAGGTTAATTTGTTTATATTCATTGGCTCTCCTTATATACATTATAAGATGATATTTCTTCTATAGATTTAAGTTTTCGTGGTTTTTTGGATGTTGCCGGATATCCGATCGGTAAGAGTGCAACAACTTCATAATCATCCGGAAGTTCGATTAGCTTAGCCATCTTTTCCTGATAAAAAGCTCCGATCCAGCAGGAACCGAGACCTAAAGTAACCGCCTGCAGTGCAATATGCTCTCCCGCTATCGCTGCATCTATCAAATTGGCTTTGTGACCGCAAGTCATAGTATAATCACCATTGGTTGCACATACCGCAATTGTTATCGGTGCCTGAGAGACGAATTTTTGACCTTTGCAGATATCGGTTAGTTGTTTCCTCTTCTTCTCATCTTCTAGCACTATAAAATGGCATACCTGCAAATTCCTTGCCGATGGTGCCAATCTTGCCGCTTCCAACAATGCTTCGATCTTTTCCGACTCTACAGATCTATCCTCAAACGATCTTACACTAAAACGTTCTTTTATAACATCCAGAACCATTTTATCCCTCCTATCATCTTTTATACTTCAAATTATAACTAGAAAACCACCCATGTCAAAATATTCTTAGCATTCACCTCATCCGAGCGCTAATTTTTTGGAAACATCTACCCGGTTTTGTCTATATGATCGGCATTCTATCCTTTCATCAACCATATTCCCACGATTTTATTTAATACTATCAACTTTGGTACATAAATTGCGTATTATAGTGACATGTTGAAGAGAAAGGAGGAAAGGTCATGAAAAGATTTCTGATTAGCTTGGCAGTATTGGTTATGGTGAGTGCCATTGCTTATGCTGCTACTGTGCAAGGAACTGTAGTAGACGCTGACAATGGCGATGTCATTGAAGGAGCGTTTGTCCGCTTTATTTTTACCGGTGAGCTTCGCAATGGTTGTGGAGGAAACGGTAATGGTAACGGGCATGGTGGTCCTGGAGGTGGTGGACATGGTAACAATGTTTACACTGCCACAACTGATGAAAATGGTTTTTACATGATTGAAGATATTCCTGAAGGAATTTACATAGGTCGAGCTCTCAAGCCGGGAAGTTATCAAGCATCTGTGATCAACGATATTGAAATTATCGACATCACTGAAGTCGATTTCGAACTAGAACCTCGAGTCTGTACAAATCCTATACTAAGATTATTCAGAGGTGGGTTGCGCTTCTAAAGTTTTAGTAAGAGATAATTGAAGAGGGGGCTACGAGCCTCCTCTTTTTTGGTTCCACACTTTTTTAGCACTTTCCTGTAACGACTGCTAATTTTTGTTTGCATCAAGTTTGTTTTCGGTTATAATATGTAATGAAAACGATGAGGAAAGGAGGAATGAAAAATGGCACGCGTACCAACAAAAAGAGAACGCGAATGGTTACCATTCTCTTCAATATTCGATAATTTCTTCAATCGATTTTTTGAAGAGGATCAGATTCAGGAAGCTGAGAGAATGATGGCTGTTGATTTGGTCGAACGAGAGAACGAGTATGTAGTCAAAGCCAACCTTCCTGGAATCAAAAAAGAGGATGTTAATGTATCGCTTCATGAGAATGAACTGATCATCGAAGCAAAACAGGATGAGGAAAAAGAAGAGAAGACAGAGAGCATGTATCGTGCAGAGCGCTATCGAGGAGATTATCGTAGAGTGATTTATTTAACTGACACAACCGATGTTGACAAGATCAAAGGTGAAATGAAAGATGGCGTTCTTACACTTAGGATACCCAAGAAAGAGCCAAAGCCGAAAAAGCAGATCAAAATTCAGTAAAAATTAAACCATAAAGCCGCAGTTCAATCCTGCGGCTTTTATTGTTTGCCAAATAGATGAGTTGCATTATAATTTTTATATAAATATGGAATCGGAGGATTAATGAAGATGAACAGACTTATTATCACAACTGTGGTTCTACTAATGATGAGTATGCAATTGTGGTCAGCTTATCCTTTGACAGATGAAGGCGAGAGTCCATTTGTTCAAGTCGTACGAAGTATCAGAGAATCTGTGGTAAATATCCGTTTGGAATACGAGGTGGATTTTAGCGATCGCATGTCTCCATTTCCCGATGATTTTTTCCGCTTCTTTTTCCCCGAATTACCAGACAGTCGCAGATCTGTCGGGATGGGAAGTGGTTTTATTTTTCATCAGGAGGGAG
This sequence comes from uncultured Candidatus Cloacimonadota bacterium, assembly GCA_964433675.1. Taxonomy (GTDB): domain Bacteria; phylum Cloacimonadota; class Cloacimonadia; order Cloacimonadales; family TCS61; genus CAYSSJ01. The sequence continues at coordinate 106,614 of CAYSSJ010000003.1, read as the reverse complement.
ACGATGTCTTTATTCTTACAAACAATCACTTGGTTAATCGCGGTGAAGATGGAGAGCTAACGGTAACACTTGCCGACAAGGATCAATATCCGGCCGAGATAGTTGGTTTAGATCCCGAAACTGATCTGGCGGTCATAAAAATCACTGTCAATAGTGACGTAGATGTGATCAAAGCACCGCTGGGTGACTCGGACAAGATCGAAATCGGTGATTGGGCAATTGCTATCGGTAATCCGTTCGGCAGATTGGGATTGGATAGAACCGTAACAGTCGGCGTGATTTCAGCTACTAATAGAGCCAACCTAAATTTCGGACAAGATTCTCCTATGTTTCAAGATTTCATCCAGACTGATGCAGCTATCAATCCGGGAAACAGTGGCGGTCCGCTTCTTAACTTAAAAGGTGAAGTAATCGGAATAAATTCGGCAATAACCAGTACCACAGGAGGTAATCTCGGTATCGGTTTTGCAATCCCCATAAATTTGGCCAAAAGAGTTGTAGAAGATTTACTTTCAGAAGGGGTCGTCCGTCGTGCCTATCTTGGCATCAGTTTGCAAGATATAACTCCTGATCTCCGCCAAAGTCTCAATCTAGATGAGATTGCGGGGATTTTGGTCAGCGAAGTGATGGAAGATACGCCCGCAGAGAGTGCCGGTTTACAGAGTGGTGACGTGATTATCGAGTTCGATGGCAAACGAGTTCCCGATTCTGCTAAATTTAGGATTATGGTTGCTCATAGTCCAGTCGGAGAAGAAATACCGATGCGGGTAATAAGAGATAGTAAAAAGCAAACCATATATGTAACCCTGAAAGAAAGACCGGATACCATAGCTCAAGCACCAACGGCGAAACCCGACACTCAACCTTCAGAGTGGCTTGGATTGGAAGTGGTAGATCTAGAGAGTGATTTTGCCCAATCTCGCAATGTGACCCTAACCGAGGGAGTTATGATTAGACGGATAGCAAGCAATTCCCCTGCAGCTCGCTCGGAATTGCGAGTCGGAGATGTAATTCTCGAGATCGATAGACAGCCAATAAATTCTGTGAATGACTATAACAATGTCACTTCTGAGATTGAATCCGGCATTGTATTGCTCTATATCAAAACCTTAGACGGTAATTATCGATATCTCACCGTAAGGTTAGAATAATTTCATGCCTCCCACAACCCCAGAAGTCGCAGTTCAATTGGAGCTGCGACTTTTGTTTTTCTTGTTGTAAGTTCGCAATCTTCTGACCTGCCGTTTTATCCTTTTGATATGTTCTTCTTGAGTAATATTCGGTTCTTTGAGTTCGATAATCTTGGTACATGGAAGTTCTTCACAATTTCCACAGTTCAGATAACCTCTTTCGTTGATGCAGCAATCGTACAAAATACATTTTTCTTGTTCGATATACCTACTCCAAAAAGGGGAACCTCCTGTTTCTAAGCAGCCGGCACATTTATCGTTATAATATTCACACTTTTTACAAACTGCTCCACAAGGTGTAAGTAACACACAAATCACCCCCTTTTTGTATTATTTAATGTAATTTTCTCTTACGATAAAAACAAGTCAATAAAAAACGGAGGATAATTTTTATCCTCCGTTAATTATGGCTCCTGAAGAGGGATTTGAACCCCCGACCTAGTGGTTAACAGCCACCCGCTCTACCGCTGAGCTATTCAGGATCTAATATGATTTATGAAAGCCTATTTAAAATCTCCGGTTTTCATGTCAACTATTTCTTTTATTTATTCACCTGAAAAGTAGTATCACCTTTTTCAAAGTAAGCGATAATTTGATTTATGGCTGCAATACCTGCGTTGATATTAGCTTCTGCTGTTTGTGCACCCATTTTCTTCGGAGTAAAGAAATATCTGCCCTCATAAGTATCTTTTATCTTTTCGGCATTATCCGGAGCGATATCGGATACATAGCGGAAATCTTCTCTTTCGGAGAAAGTTTTCAGCAAGCCATCCTCGTCTATCACTTCTTTTCGGGCTGTGTTTACCAAAGTAGCTCCTTTAGGCATCTTGGATAAAAGCTTATATGAGATTGATTGTTTTGTTTTCTCATTAGCTGGAATATGCAGAGATACATATTGGCAGGATGAGTATAACGCATCCACACTATCAACCGCTTTCACACCGTCTGCTTCCATAGCTTCTTTGGATACAAAAGGATCATAAGCATAGACATCCATATCGAAACCTTTAGCAATGTAAGCTACTCTTTTTCCCACATTGCCATAAGCATGGATACCCAAAGTTTTTCCTTTGAGTTCGGTACCGGGTTTACCGTTGAACAAATTTCTGGCAATATAGACCATCATCCCGAGGGCTAATTCTGCCACCGCATTAGAATTTTGTCCCGGAGTATTCATCACGACAATATCTTTGGCGCTAGCAGCATCCAAATCAATGTTGTCATAACCGGCACCACCACGGACGATTACCTTTAGATTCTGTGCAGCAGCTATCACTGCCGGGGTAACTTTGTCACTTCTGACTATAAGAGCGTCCACATCGGCTACTTCCTGAAGCAGATCGGCTTCATCTACATACTTCTCCAGAAGCACTACTTCATAACCCGCTCCTGATGCAATAGATTTAATGTTTTCTACTGCTTTTGGAGCAAACGGTTTCTGTGTTGCCACCAATACTTTCTTAGCCATAATACCCTCCAACTTTTTTTATATACAAATTCTATTTTGAATTGATAATGGTCAAGAAATATCCAACCTATAAAATAATTTAAAACAAAATGCTTGACGAAAATCCCTATGATGATGTTAATCGACAATAAATAATATCCAGGGAGATATAATGAAGAAGATTAGTATTTACAAGGTGATTAGTGTGGTAGCGTTGTTAGTTATCATTTTTATTCTAACCCTACCACAGATATTCAATATTGATGCCAGACAAAATGAAGAAGAGTGTATTCGCAACATGCGTATTTTGCATGATGCTATCAAACGTTATATGGATGAACGACAGGAAGATTTCATCGGTTCCACGACAGATCTCTATAGAACAGGATACACCAGAAGATCGCTATTTACCTGTCCGGAAGGTAGTCCCGATGACAGATATTTTGTGCAAGGTGATTATGAAACAGGTGAGATAACCGTATCCTGCCCATTAGAAGATGAGTTCCCCTCTCACAAGCTTCCAGAATCGCTGATTCAGTAATATCAAAGCTATTTATACTTTAGAAGAAACCTTCCAAATGGGAGGTTTCTTTATATAAAGAGCTGGAGTTATCATGAAATATCAGGAATTTATAGATTATATTTATCAGAGACATTCGGGCAACGTAAAACTAGGATTGGACCGAATGCACGCAATTTTAGATGCTATGAACAATCCGCAGTCAAAGCTAAGAGGAATTCACATAGCCGGAACAAACGGTAAGGGTTCTACAGCCGCCATGTGCGAAGCAATGAGTATCGCTCATGAGATGAAAACAGGGATGAATACATCTCCTCACTTAGTGGACTATCGCGAACGATTCAGACTGAATGGCAAACTTATCGATTTCGAAGAGTTGATCTCTATCTATAAAAAATGGGAACATACATTCGAAGAAAATGAAGCATCTTTCTTTGAAATCACCACGGCTTTAGCTTTTTATTGTTTCCTGCTTCACAATATCGACACAGCGATATTCGAAGTTGGTTTAGGTGGAAGATTGGATGGTACAAACCCCTTCAATGCTACGGTGAGTGTTATTACCAATATATCTTATGACCATACCAAAAGTCTTGGGGCTACATTATCCAAAATAGCTTATGAAAAAGCTGGTATAATCAAACCAGATGTGCCGGTGATCATCGGTAAAATGCATAAAAATGCGCGAGATGTTATCCGGAAAATAGCCAGAGAGAAAAATGCCCCTCTCTATTCTTATGAAAATGATTTCCGTATAAATAATGTGAGTGTAAACCATGATGGCACTTATTTTGATTATTATTCACCGGATCTTTCCTTCCAAGGTTTGAAGACGAATCTTCTCGGCTCACACCAAGCTATGAATGCAGCTATGGCTATTACTGCTTTCAAGCTCTATATGAAAAGGATCAACCATAAGATCGATGCAAAGCAAATACGCTCAGCTTTGCATAATGTGCATTGGCCAGGGAGACTACAAATTATCAATCAAAATCCGCTAATTCTGGTCGATGGTGCACATAATGAAAAGGGAGTAAAAAACTTAGTTGCCAATTTGAAACAAATATATCCTCATAAGAAAGTACTCTTTGTCATGGCTATACTCAGAGATAAGAATCTAAAAGAGATAATCAAATCGATTTGTTATATCAGCTCGAAGATCTACATCTCCAAAAATCAATCTACCAGAGCTGCAGAGATAGAAGATCAGCAGAGGTATGTACAAAAATTCGGTACCGAGTACGAAGTCATCCATGATGTTGTACTAGCTACCAAGAAAGCGATAAGTGATGCATCCGATGCAGATGTCATCATAATTTCAGGTTCCCTCTATACTATCTCAGAGGTACTAAAAGCAAATACGGACATATTCGATAATGACCCTCTGAAAAAAATCAGTAACTATTGATATGATAAAAATCCCACAAGTTTTCATGCTTGTGGGATTTATGTTCATGCGGATTTATTTCAATAACAACATTTTCCTCGTGCTGATTATATCACCTGCGATCATTCGGTAGAAAAACACACCGCTTCCCGCTTGCTTTCCCTTATCATCTGTACCATTCCAGCTAACGGTATGATCGGCAGGAGGATATCTGCCATCAACCAACCTGCGGACTTTTTCTCCTCTTATATTGAAGATTTCGATGAGCACATCTGTTTCTTTCTGCAGAGAAAATGATATTGTAGTCTCAGGATTGAATGGATTGGGATAGTTTCTGCCGAGTTTAGTGACATTGATTATCGGACTATCTGCATCTACACCTGTGTAGGTGAATTCATAAGTCGCTATCTCCGATTCACCCAGATTATACTCTGCCGCTACTCCTGCCACATAAATCTCTCCATGGGTCAAATCTTCAAATATATAATGCAGTTCTTCGACAAATTCGACTAATCCCTCGTCTAAGTACACCGAATAGCCATTTAACTCCAATGGTGGTTCGTATTCCGGTTCATCCCAAGTAAATTCTGCGGTATATTCATCAACCTCCAAATTCGTCGGTGCAGGCAAATCGGGCAGATTTACTTCCAAACTGACAGGAATTTCGATCGTACTTGCTGCATTATTGACAATATAAATATCAGTTTCATAAATATCGCCCGGGACCAGTCCGGTTGCATCGAACAGTACATCTAGCTCCACACTATCACCGGGATTCAATGTGCCACTTGTGGGAGAGATAGAGAGCCATTCCTCTCGAGTACGGACACGATTCTGCAAACCTCTCTCCGGTATCTCACCTATATAAATATCAAATGTAAGCTCGCCTGTGCCCGGGTTTTCTATCGTCATAATCTCTTCTATGATTTCATTAGGATCTATCGTGATATCGAAAGATTCGGGAGAGACTATGATGAAAGGTGTATCCGGTGGCATCGGAGGTGGATCTTGCGGATTATTGATCAGATAAGGATAGCTTCCACCTTCGATTATCTGCCATATATCCACGAAATCCCACATAAAATAAGTATCTTCCTGCAGCATCTCGAAAGTCGTCAATCCATTACCAGCGGCACTGGTTGCCTGTGCTGAAGTTTCAACATCCCAATAACTATATGTAACGATACCGTAGTTAACTACTCCTACCAATCCCCCGAGCGGCTGATTGCCACTAACATGACCGATAGAATAAGAGAATTCAAGCTCCGCATCTTGGGATATAAATCCACTCATAATTCCGACTAAACCACCAACACCACTTATGAATGAAACTGTATTACTTCCCCATACACTTCCGGTAGCATATGAATTATCTATAAACCCTGCGTTATCTCCGACCAAACCGCCAACAGCAGCAAGTCCTTCTACATCTCCGCTAGCATAACAGCTTGTTACTATCGGTTCGTGCATTGCCGGCAAACCGCCGTTTTTTCCCACTAAACCACCGACTCCATATTCGGTACTGATCACATCTCCGGTAGCATAGCAATTTATAACAATACCATCATAATTCCTGCCGATCAAACCACCGGTATAGATTAGTCCGTCTACATCGCCGCTAGCATGAGAATTTTCAATATTGCCTTGGTTCCAGCCAACCAAGCCACCGTAACTATTATTACCATAGCCAAATACATCACTGTTTGAAGAGCTATTTATGATAACATTATTATTCCGACCGACCAAGCCACCGGCATTATTGCTATCTATGGTTGTAACTGTACCTTCTGAATGGCAACTATCGATCGTTCCATCACTCCTTCCTGCTATTCCGCCGACATTTTGTGAAGTAGAGCTAATATCGCCTTCTACACTACAATTTGTAAGACTGCCTTTGTTTTCTCCTACCAATCCACCAACACTACTATAACCGGTAACGTCTACATTAACTAAAGACAAATTTGAAATAGAAGCAACCGTACTTACATAACCGAATAGCCCCTGATACCAACTGCCATCTCGATCTATAAACAAATTCTCAATACTATAATCATCACCATCGAAACTGCCAGTGAATTGATTTGTAGCAACGCCCATAGGTAGCCAACCTTCACCACTATTATATGGTGGAGTATCCAGATCGATATTGTTAATCAATATAAAATGCTTATCACTATTTACATCGCCCAAATAGTTTCTCACCTCATCAAGATGATCAGGTGTGGAAATCTGCCAAGGATCATCGGCTGTACCGCTACCGCCGGCAAATTGTGCTTCTAAGTTCAATACAAACAATAAAGTGATAGCAATTATCAATAATAATCTCGTTTTCATCTTCTCCCCCCTCTTTTTCAACAACTTATTGTGGGATTTTCTTCCCACTACTCACATTTTCGTGTTGCCACGATATGGGAGTAAAATTAATATCTGCAAGCTTACTTGTCAATAGAAAAGTATAACTTTTCTGTCTGCTTATTATATAATTACTACATTGCAGTATTAACAATACGATTAATACTTGTCTATAACTATGGGAGAGTGGCAACAACTGTTTTTAACTTATACCGTCCCACCCCGATTTCGACTGATATTATCTATAGCACTTTGACTAATCAACTACTTTGTAGCCACTATCCTCCACAGCTTTTTTGAGTTTATCTTTCGCATAGTTTCCCCAAACGAATGCTTTTTTGGTTTTCAGATCTACTGTGGCATTTTTTACACCTTCTACACTTTTGATTGCTTTTTGCACATTCATGGCACAATGATTACAGGTCATCCCTTCCACTATAAGAACATCTGGTTTCTTTTTTTTGAACAGGCTCATGGTTTGATATACCTCCTATCAAATTCTTTTTTTAATTCATAAAAATCTTGGGCAGCAAAATCTGCAGTATCTCTAATGCTGTCCCATTCTTTTTTGTTATGTTCGTCTCTGATAGCAAAAACTTTCATGTCGGCATTCTTGGCAGCTTGCACACCGACCAAGACATCTTCCACTACTAGACATTCATCGTTTGGGATACTGAGCAAACCGGCAACTTTCAGAAATATATCCGGATACGGTTTACCTCTAACTTCACTATATCCGTCTACGATAGCGTCAAAATAATCATACACTTTGTTTGCTTTCAAAACCGTCTCAGCCAGCATTTTAGAATTACTAGTGCCAATACCGATACGAATGTTGCTTTTTTTTAATAACTTTAGAAATTCGAGCACGAATGGTTTTATCTTCACACTATTAGCATAATGTTCAAACACCATCTCTGTCCATTCATCCATTATCTCTATCAGTGATTCTTTCAAGCGAAATTTTTTCTTGAAATACTGGGCTACTTCCACGAAACTATTCCCACCTTCGATATCCTCAAAAAGGTCTTCGGGAACAGGGATATCCCTCTTGGTCAAAAATTCTTTATCGACACTAAGCCAAACCCCCATCGAATCTATCAATGTGCCATCAAGATCGAATATTACCGCTTTTATTGCAGACATGAAAACCCCATATCAGACATTTAGCATAGCTTTCAGCTCTTCATAGCTTTTTGCGGTGTAAGTCGGCATTACATCAGCGGGCTGGGGTAGATTCTCCGGATTGAACCAACAAGTATCGATCCCGAAATTATTCCCACCTAAGATATCGGAACTAATACTATCGCCAATAACTATCGTTTCCTTTTTTTCTATACTCCCCACTTTGCTCAAAGCATAATCGAATATGTCGGGATTTGGCTTGGGAGATCCTATCTCTTCGGAAATAAAGACATGTTTGAAATATTTGTCGAGTTCCGAATTGGCTATCCTGCTTCTTTGGACGTCAGAGAGACCGTTGGTGATCAGAGCTAATTTGAATTTATCGGCAAGTTCGGATACTAATTCTAAAGCACCGTCCAGCAAAAAACTGCATCGAGATAGGTTATCGGTGTATGTTTTGCTCACTTTGATCGGATCAAATTCGATCTGAGACTGCTCCAACAATCTGATGAATCGTTCTACTCTGAGCTGGTCGGCAGTCAATTTATCAGCCTGAAATTCATCCCACACCTGATCGTTTATCTCCTGATAGAGTTTATGTAATGTTTTCAGTTCATCCTCTTTTTTTACTATCGACGTAAAGGTGTTCCCAAAAGCATGTTCCTGCGCTTTTTTATAGTCGAACAAGGTGCCATCGAGATCGAACAATAATAATCTATAATTCATAACTAATCCTCCTTCTGCATATTTCATAAGTAGTGGACATAAAGTCAATCAATTTATCTCTTCGCATATTTGAAGCTCATTATAATGCCTTCTATCGCAATAATTTATGAGAGGTTTAGCACCTATGGGACAACTCTTTTTTATCCAGCAGAACGTATATCTCCTTCGCATAACACAATTCCAAACTGCTGTTTTGACGCTTGACAAAAACCTAGTTCAATCATGATTGTTTAGACAAAAATAGGAGATGGTGATGTTTAGAAAAGATCTGCAAAAAAAGAAGCCGGTTTCTGTAACTGTTCCACATAAAAGAGTTATGCTCTGTTTGAACGAAAGTTCATTCAATCCTTATGAATTGCTAAAAGATGAAATCTGTCAAAAACTAGAGCAAGTACCTATGAATCGCTATTTTAATAATGTGACCCGCGAACTGAAAGCCAAACTATCTGCCTATGCCGGTGTTAAGACAGATCAGTTGCTATGCGGTAACGGGGCTGATGAGATGTTGTACTATTGTTTCGTAGCTGCCCGCGAACTACCCGCTGATTTTGCTCTATCGCCGGCACCATCCTATTTTGACTACAAAAGCTATTCTTCCGCTGTAGGACTGAACTGCAGATTCATAGATTTGGATGAGAACTTTGATTTTGATGCGGATACATATCTCAAAGCTACGCAAGATAAGCACTGCAAAATCACCATATTATGCAATCCCAACAATCCGACCGGTAATCTTTTCAATTCTGATAAACTCGAATATATCATAAAGAATTGTTCCAAACCGATAATATTGGACGAAACTTATTACGAATTCTCTCAGGTTACATTTGCCGATAGATTAGACAAACATCCCAACCTCATTATTATCCGTTCCTTTTCCAAATCATTCTCCGCAGCCGGACTACGGTTTGGATATACATTGGCAAACGAAAAAACATCAGCAGAGCTAAAGAAAGTAATGACCGCTTTCAATCTGAGTCTGGTCACTCAAGCAATCATTACTGTTTTTTTGGACAACACAGAAATTTTCCAACAAAAGGTGAGCGAATCTATCCGACTCCGAGACAACCTTTATGCACATTTATCTGATTACCCACAAATAGGAGTACACAATACGGCAACCAATTTTCTCCCCTTCACTATAGGTGATTTGAGTGACAAATTTTTTGCATATCTGAATTCTAAAGATATAGCACTAAGAGCAATCGGTGCTCATCCACTTCTAAAGAATTACTTGCGAATCAGCATAGGAAGCGATGAGGAGACAAAATTGTTCTTGCACGAATTAGACGAATTTATGCGCAAATTCAGCTAATAATAAGTGGGATTGAGATCAAATTTGGTTCTTTATCGCGTGTAATTGATCTCTATATTTTTCTATGAGTTCTTGTTTGGCTTTGAGCTGTTTCTCATATTTTGCATGGATCACTTTTTCATAAGACACTATAAATTGCAAAGCCAATTTTACCTTATCGGTAAGCTTCATTAGTGCTTCCTCATCTCTTTTTGTATAAGCAGAGTTATCATTTTTCTTACCGAGTGCGAGGAAAACTTTCATTTCAGCATCATATACAACAGGAATAACCAGAGCAAAGCTGGCGATATCATCTTCCGCTGCTGCTTTTTCACCATATTTTCTATAAATTTTGTTTTGAGACAACACTCCTTTGCTGTCGCTGACAATAGCATTTTTGGGAAGTTCCGATCCGCGTATGTCCCGAAAGCGATATCTATCTGCAGCTCTGTCATATTTGATGATCGCTATTTTGCTAATATCCAGTTTTAGATACAGAGTGGTGCAAAGATATTCTTCGAATCCTTCTATCATCTCGTCGCTTGATAACTTCTCAGCCAAGCTTTCGGTTATTTGGAGAAAATCGAGTTCGTTGGCATTCAGTTTCTTATCCACCACTCTTTCCACTCGCTCTCGTAGAGGATTAAAGACCACCAACAAACCTATAGCTGCTGGAATACCTGCCATGAATTTGGAGCCTATAAATTGACCGAAATAATCTTGGATCAGCTCTCCCAAAGTGTAATCGATTAAACCGAAAATAGTTATCAATAGCACACCAACGATCGAGTAGATCAATGTGCTTCTAATCTTAACATCCAAAACCGTTCCACTTAATAGACTCCAGGTAAATGCACCTAGAAACCAGACGAATCCAAACAGGAATCCAAGTAATAACAATACTATCAAAAGGGCAAGTACCACATTAATAGTGATCAACCAAGCGGTATTGGGCAATAATGAATTGATGCTAACCAACAATATGGCAAGTAATGCGATAACTGCCAAAGCGATCAAACCATAAAATAGCCCTCCAAAGGCATTGATCAAGCGGCGTAGTTCCGGTATTCTGTTTTGTTTGTAAAATCTGGTTAGTTTGATAAATGCTAAGACAAACAAGATAACTGACCAAATGTAGAGGACAAATTGCAGTTGCCATGCTAATAGAAGATCGAGTATGATGACCGCTAATCCTAATAACAAAGAAACTATATACAAAAATGGGAAGGGATTGCCCTTTTTAATCTTCAGACAGATGAAATGATAAAATAATAGTCCCAAAAAAGCTGAACAGAAGATGGTAAAATAGCTTAACTGGGGGAAAAAATTCAATTGCTCAGGGATAGCCAGTATCAGTAAAAAGAACACGATCAGCACATTTTCTTTCGCCTCACTATGATGAATAAGCAAATATGCGCTGAAAAGGATTAGAAAGTAAAACACCAGACTGAAAAAAATCGAGACCAAGACGGAATAATCTATCTTAGAAACTGTTTGTACGAGAGTTTCACTGATCTCAGTCTCGCCTTCTGCTCTGATGTAGAGTTTTACTTCCTCTTTGTCTGCAATATGCTCCCGTATATTTTCCTGCAAGGTTTTGGGAAGAGCGCTTTCTGCATCTGTATGTCTCAGAGTGAGAATACTGCCAAGGTTCAACTCCAAGTCCATAACTCTGGGTACAGACTTGGTTAGTACCATAAGGGTATCTATCCGTAGGATATCGGCACCGGCAAGTTTCTCTTCTAATTCGGCTGAATGAAATTCTGTAGCTCTGCCATCCTTAAGCTGGAATGGAAGTTCGCGTCTAAAAAGATCATTATGAGCAAAAATCCCCAGATTTATCATAGTTATTGCCAATATCACCCAAAAAAAGATTATCGTGATTGTGTTTAACTTTTTATACAAATCATCACCGATCATCTGCCCCCACTCCCCTATTCATTTTGATGAAAACTCACTTTTTTAATAAAACATTTTTTAGCAAGGAATATTAATAGATCATAGCTTTGGGGAGGCTGTTAATAGTGATTTGACATTTTTTCTCATTGCGACCTTCCTAAATCCTCCTAACCAAGAAGAACTTTGCTCCCTTTTCCTCGATGGAAAAAGGGTTGGGGTTGAGGTGGAAATCATGTTAAGAAAATCGTGTTTTTTTAACATGAGCAGCAACCTATGTTAAAATTTTTCGATTTTTTTAACATAGAAAATCCTGATGAAAGATTTCCTGTTTTTCGATATGTTTCTCCAATGTGTCGAAATTTTGGAATAATTTCGACATTTTTTTGTGATGTGTCGAAATTTTGATTTAAATCCGACACATTTACACAAATTGATGAAAAATTAACTGTTTTTAAGTAGATCGTAAAGTTTTTTATTAACATAATATTTTTGTCTTCCTATTTTAATACCGTTCAGTACCTCGATTTCTTCTAATTGCTTCAGATAACTAGATGCCGTTTGACGGTACAGAATTAATCCAGTTCTCGCTTCAGCAATTTCATTCAATCTGACTATATTTTTTGAAACATTCATAAGAATATGAAATGGCTTATTCCTGTTTAGTATTTTGTTATATTTTAACATGGTTTTATAAACAATCCCGTCTTAAAACTTACTAGACTGGCAAAAATCCCTTGACCTAAAAATAGCCATTTTTGCTAAGTTACATCTTAGAGGTAAATATGATAAATAGGGTTCGCACGAAAGTGATCCATATAGGAAAGGTGGCTATCGGAGGAGAAAACCCGATCGCCATCCAATCTATGACTAATACCCATACTGAAGCTGTAAAAGCTACTGTAGCACAGATCAGGAGCTTGACAGCTGCCGGTTGTCATTTACTGCGGATAGCAGTTCCCAATATGGATGCAGCACAAAAGATCTCACAGATAAAGTCTCAGGTCTCAGTACCACTGATCGCCGACATTCATTTCGATCACAAACTCGCCATAGAATCTATACGACAAGGAATAGATGGTCTGAGAATAAACCCGGGAAATATAACTTCCGAGTCAAAGGTAGCAGAGATCGTTTCACTCGCCAAAGAGAGAAAAATCCCAATTCGGATCGGAGTTAATAGCGGGTCATTATCCAAAGATAAACTGCGCCGCTACGGGATGAGTGCACAAGCCATAGTAGAAAGTGCTCTCGAACATGTAGCAATCTTGGAAAAATTACATTACTATGAGATGAAGATCTCGGTAAAATCATCATCCGTTCCATTGACCATAGAGTCTTATCGTCAGCTTAGTAAAAAGGTGGAATATCCGCTACATTTGGGAGTAACCGAAGCAGGTACGGAATTTGCCGGTACGATCAAATCATCTGTTGGGATAGGCACTCTACTGGCAGAAGGTATTGGAGATACGATCCGGGTATCATTAACCGCCGATCCGCTCAGAGAGGTATTGGTCGCTCGTCAGCTACTCCAATCGCTCGAACTTCTGGAAGGTTTGGAGATCATCTCCTGCCCGACATGCGGTAGAACCAATATAGATGTGATAGCAATGTCACACGAAGTAGAAAAGCGATTGCAACCATTCAAGGATAAACAGATAACCGTAGCTGTGATGGGTTGTGAAGTGAACGGTCCCGGAGAAGCGCGAGAAGCTGATTTTGGCATTGCTGGCGGTAAAGCTGAAGGATTGATCTTCAAAAAAGGAAAGATCATCAAAAAAGTATCTGAAAAGAAGTTAATTGATGAACTAATCTCACTGATCGATGCAAGTTTCTAAGTTTATATTCATTTTGCTTATCGTTGTTCTCTCACCCTTATACGCTGTCGAATTGCGGGTTGGCGCTGTGCAGATAGAGGGAAACGCGATTCTCGATGATGAGCAGATTTTGAGGGTATTAGATACAAAACCCGGTGCCAATTTCGACCAGAGTGTAGTCAATTCCGATGCAAAGAAAATTTCGGCTTTGTATCAGGAAAGAGGCTATCACAATATCAAAGTACTAACACCTCAAATCACGCCGAAAAATCCGGATGATATAATTGTACTCTTCACTGTAATAGAAGAAGCGCAGGTGATTATAGACTCGATTTCGGTAAGCGGGAATAGATATATCTCAGACAGAGTTTTGTGGCAATCAATCCCAAAAGAAGAATACAGTTTTGCCACCCTGGAAAATCTGATTAAAGAAATCACCCATTTCTATGCTTCGCAGGGATTCATTTTTACCAATGTCTCTCTGGATCATATCGAAAGTGTGGACGATCGCCTTGTTGCTCATATCATAATCGAAGAACACACTCCCATGAAAGCTGAGCGCATTACTTTCGCTGGGAATGAGATTACCAGAGAATCTACTCTGCTCAAATTGGCACAGTTGGATCAGTATGAATATCTTAGCCCGCAAAATATCCGCCAGGCAGAAGAGAACATCCGCCGCCGAGAGTACATCCGGGATTGTGAGATTATCCCAATCGACCCAAATCATCTGCATATTTCCATCACTGAAGATAGGATGAGTTATATATCCGGCATTTTGGGCTATAACGAATCCCGGCACTCGGACAATAGGTTCTCCGGCTACATTGATGTCGATTTTCTGAACCTATACGGTACGGATAGATCTATTTCGCTAAATTGGCATCGTCCCTCTGCCCTACAGAGTTCTATAAATTTGCACTATCATGAATCGGGACCATATTCCATCCCGATCAGCGGAGATTTTAGTCTGTATCGTAAAGAACAGGACTCTACCTATATCCAGACTTCGTTCGATACGGAGATCTATTATTACACCCCCAATCATAAGTATGGGATCTATATTGGACTGGAAACCATCTATCCCGGCAGTCGCCGTCCCAAACTGATAGAGAAAACTTCTTATCGTAAAATCGGTAGCTTTTGGGAATTTGATAATGTACACTTTGTTCTCAACCCGACTGCGGGTAATCGGATTTTCTTCAAATATTTCTACATTTTCCATCAGGAAGATGAGAAACTGAGCACTAAACAGGCAGTGGAATCTCAATGGCAAATCTACAGAACTGTCTTACCACAAATAGTGTTTTATAACAGAATAAATGGCAAATACATCGAGAATAAAAATCTAAAAGTTTTTGAATACTACACACTTGGTGGCAATCAAAATCTACGTGGCTTTATGGAAGATCAGTTTTACGGCTATCTGACCGGGTTTGCCAATTTGGAGCTCAGATATTTGCTCTCTTATTCATCCAGAGCATTTCTGTTTTTAGATTATGGTTATGTTCAAAACAACGATTATACCTATGGTGACCTGTTTGGATTTGGGTTGGGCATGCGGCTGGAAACGCGCTTGGGTACCGTAGGGATAGATTATGGACTGAGCTATCATAACAGAAATTTCAGAAATCCTATGGATGGCGTATTGCACATCAGTCTGAAAACACGATTATGAAGGAGAATGATCATGAAGAATAATATTTGGGCTATAATCGAGATCGGTTCGCATCTCACTACGCTGATGATAGCAAAAACTCCCAAACCAAAAGTAATTTTCACCGAAGCGCAGCTAACCGGCTTGAATCTGAGTTCAGCCCCTGATGAACAGAAATATGCCAAAATGGAAAGCTTGTTGCAAGATTATCTGGAAAAGGCAAAATCGCAAACAGATAATATACTTATCGTCGGCACCAACATTGCCAGAGATCCAGCAGTAAGACCGAAATTACAAGAGCTCGCCTACAAACTTAATCATCATGATCTGCTAGTCCTCTCCGGAGAGGAAGAGGCTTATTTTAGTGCATTGGCTACTTTGAGGGCGTTCCCACGCAAAACAAACATGCTGATCTTCGATATCGGCGGGGGGAGTACAGAGTTCGCTGTGATAGATAAGAAAAAAATCACCTCAAAATTCAGCTTCCCATTTGGCGGACATACCGTATTGAAAAAAACAAAGCATCTGGACAAACTGAGTAAGAATATCCGAAACCAACTCCAACAAATCCAGATCGAGAAAAAACACGAACTAATCGGAATAGGAAAAATACCTCAGCAGATATATTTTTTGGCCAATATGCTCAAGACTACCCAAAATTGTCATAAAAAGAAGATCAAGACCGAAGATATTCATAGCACCTATCTTCGCCTGAAAGCTCTATCCAAAACAAATACCGGTTCGGATGAAATGGAATTGATGCACGCCGGTGTATTCCTGACGAAATTATTAGTTGATTTCTTCGAAGCTACTCATATCACTATCAGTGACAAGGGAGTAGCATTCGGGCTGTTGTGCCAAGACAAAACGGAATTGGAGAAAATGATAGAGGGGAAAACCGATGAATAACCAAAAAAGATTCAGTGCTCTGGAATCAAAAGTTAAACTTGGTAATCTTGAGATAGGCGGGGAAACGTTCTCACTTATAGCCGGTCCTTGTACGATTGAAAATTACGATGATCTTCTAAGAATAGCGATCAAACTAAAAGAGATGGGGATAAAGATATTAAGAGGTGGTGCTTATAAGATGCGCTCTTCGCTGCATGATTTCCAAGGTTTGGGGGGAGAAGGTTTGGAAATGATCCAAGCAGTCTGTCGAGAGACCGATATGTTCTCCGTTTCAGAAGTTATCTCGCCCGATCATGTAGAGCTGATGAGTAGATTTGTGGATATTTTGCAGGTAGGCACACGCAATATGAACAATTATCCGCTTCTGAAAAAACTGGGCAGCGTAGAAAATCCGATCATCTTGAAGCGTGGTTTTGGCAACACAATCGAAGAATGGCTACTCGCTGCAGAATACATCTACTGTGGAGGTAACAAAGGCATCATTTTGTGTGAACGTGGGATCAGAAGTTTCGAGACTTATACTCGCTTTACTCTGGATATTGCCGCTATCGGTGCGGTTAAAAGCCTCTGTAATCTGCCTGTCATAGTAGATCCGTCTCATAGCTGTGGCAGAAGAGAACTGATTCGATCATTGAGCTGGGCTGCTATTGCTGCTGGAGCTGACGGATTGATGTTGGAAACACATTTTGATCCGGATAACACACTTTGTGATAGTAAACAAACCATAAATCTGCAGGAATTAGAGACTATAATCAAACCTATTGATAAGCTTACTAAACTATGGGATAAAAGATCAATCGAATAAAGCGGAGATAAATTCTTTTACTTGGAAATCTTTGAGATCGGAAATCTTTTCACCCACTCCGATCAGTTTTACAGGCAAGTTATACTGATGTTTTATACCGATGACAATGCCACCTTTGGCAGTTCCATCTAGCTTGGATAGCACGATCCCACTGATTGTTACCGCTTCGTTGAATAGATCAGCTTGGGCAAGTGCATTTTGACCGGTAGTGGCATCTACTACCAGCAGAGATTCGTGTGGAGCCTCAGGGATCACTTTTTTGATCGTACGCACAACTTTGCGAAGCTCATTCATCAGATTCACTTTGGTATGCTGCCGGCCAGCCGTATCGATCAGTACCACATCTATCTTGCGATGGATAGCAGCAGTAAGACCGTCGTAAATTACTGCCGCGGCATCAGAACCCTGTTTTTGCTTCACTATCTCTACTCCGGCTCGCTCCGACCAGATAGTAAGCTGTTCTATAGCAGCAGCACGAAAGGTATCCCCTGCGATCATCATTACAGATCTGCCCTGTTGTTTATATCTATACGCCAACTTACCGATAGTTGTAGTCTTCCCGACTCCATTCACACCGACAAACAGGATAACATGCGGTTTGGAAGTTGGCTCTACTAAATGATTCTCATTTTCGGAATAATCGCTGCTCATCAAATCTTCGATGATGAATCTCAATTCGCTTCTGATAGCTTCTACTTCTGTGATCTTCTTTTCTTTGATGCGTTCTCGTAAGCTGGTAATAATATCCCCAGTCGTTTTTACTCCGATATCTGCTTGCAGCAAAATATCTTCCAATTCTTCTATTAATTTCTCATCAACTTTACTACTGATCTGTAATAATTGAGAAATTTGATTCAAAAAACTGTTTTTAGTTTTACTCAGTTTTTCCGGTAGCGCTTTTGTATCGGCACTTTCAGACTTTTTTTTCTTTTTTGCTCTGAAAATAATAAAGAAAACCAAGATGAGCAGCAAAAACAAGGCAATGCCGATATAAGGAGTGTAATCCATCTACTTTTCCCTAATCTTTGTTAGAACCAGAGAGTTCTGATTTATTTAAAAGCTATTAGGCTTCTTTAGCTGATTCTTGTTCTCGCTTCACCTTGTTAAAATAGTTAGCCAGCCGCCCTTTTCTTCTGGAAGCGGTTCTTTTGTGAATAATGTGTCTCTTTGCTGCTTTATCTAGTTTGGAATAAACTTCGTGTAATACTTTTTCCTTTTCTTCTATGGGAATATCGCTATGCAGCTTTTTTGAAAGTCGTTTGATCGTCATCTTTACATAATTATTTCGAGCATGACGCTTCTTTTCCTGTCGCAATCTTTTTTCACAAGATTTTGTATTTGGCATCAAATCCTCCGTATCTATAATTTTTGAAGTCAAAAAAGGTTAGCCTGTATTACTGTCAAACATTTTTTTAGGCGGAGCAGTTATTTTCATCGGTAGATTAGCTGAAAAATGACTAACTCGAATCCGTATATATTCTTATCGTTGGTATCTCAACTTAAAACTTTTTATCTCTTCATACACAGCATAAGCTAATTTATTTTGATATGAAGAATCCAGAAGCTTCTGTTGCTCTTCTCTATTTGTAATAAAACCGAACTCGATAAGCACAGCCGGCATAAAAGCACCCCGCAGCACATAAAAATTAGCCTGTTTTACTCCACGATTATAGGCATTTGTATTGGCAATCAGGCTGCTTTGCAATTTCACGGCAAATCTCGAACTCTCTTCCAAGTGCTCACTTTGTGCCATATCTGCCAGTATATAGGCAAGGTCATCGTATCTTTGCACTGCATCTTCCCCACCTTCATATTTATAGACCACCGCATTTTCCATAGCTTCTACTGCTCTGGCTTCGTCTGTCCGGGCAGTGGAAAGATAATAAACTTCGATCCCGTGCGTTTTATTATTGTTATGCGCATTACAGTGTAATGATAAAAAAAGATCGGCATTTTTTTGATTAGCCAATTGTGTTCGCTCTTGCAGAGTTACAAATTCATCTTTATCTCTGGTCAATACCACTTCCAGATCGAGGTTCATTTCTACCAGTTTTTTTATTTTGAAAGCAATATCCAGAACAATATCCTTCTCATACACTGTTCTAGTGTGTCCGATAGCACCCGGATCCTTACCCCCATGTCCGGGGTCAATCACAATCGTTCGCACCGTATTATCTACCGGTGGCTCGGCTATTATTCTGTTTCTACTTAAACTAATTTTCTCAGGCAAAATGGTCGGCAACACAGTTTTGATGAAAACCGCCGGGATCATATAGCGTCCGTTTTGCAATACAATCGGGAAAGAGAAATTATAAACCTCATTCATATGGGTTACATAAGAAGAGTCCATCAAAAAAATTAGCTGCTCATTATAGAGGCTCACTTCCAATCTTTGTTCGATAACATCTTCGTTTATAGTCGCATTAAAAACTTTATTCAACTGGTTGATGGTGAAATAATCTACCCCTCCGATTTTTACCATAGTTATTTCTTCGGGAGACATTTGGGCTGTATATTCCACCTTGATCGCATTCACAAGGCAACTGCCAAGCATTAATATTATAACAATGCATACTGCTTTATATTTCATCAAAACTCCATTCTCACAACAATCTTATTTATTTAACGAACAATTTTTTGAAAAACGTATGATCTTGTCTATAAGAATCTTCTCTTGGCATAGAAGAGTGAGAACGTCAAAAAATACTTGCTTAATATTCAAACCTTCAAAATTCTGTCCAGCAAATATGATAGAATATGAGAAATAGAAATGAAAGGGAGAGATTATGGGACTAAAGACATTCCCGGGCGGTATTCATACTCATGATTACAAGAATCTATCCAAACAGAGTGCTATAGAGAAGATCGCTAAACCGTCCAAGGTAATAATACCCCTATCACAGCATATCGGCGCTCCCAGCGAACCGGTAGTAAAAGTAGGAGATCAGGTAATAGTCGGACAGGTTATTGCAGAGCCCAAAGGCTTCGTATCTATATATTCACATGCTTCCATCTCCGGAAAGATCAGCAAAATCGCTAATTTTCCCCACCCTACCGGCACTATCCAAAAAGCGATAGAGATCACCGCAACCGAAGAAAACGACGAGATCGAGCTGGCAGATGATGATCCCACCAAATTATCCGCTGATGAGATGCGCTCCAGAGTTCAGCAGGCAGGAATCTGCGGTATGGGTGGTGCCGGCTTCCCTACACATGTCAAATTGTCTCCACCAAAAGATAAACCGATAGATACGATCATCCTTAACGGTGTGGAATGTGAACCATATCTAACTGCAGATTATCGTATGATGCTGGAAAAGGCAGATGAGATTATCGAAGGTTTGAAGTTCATCATGAAAATAGCTGATGCGAAAGAAGGCATCATCGGTATAGAAGTAAATAAACCGGATGTTATCAAACTAATGAAACAAAAAACCAAAAATATAGACAATCTCCGCGTAGTGGGACTAAAATTGAAATATCCACAAGGTGCAGAGAAGCAATTGATTTATGCTGCCACTAAGCGACGTGTGCCAAACAAAGGTGGACTGCCAATGGATGTTGGGGTTATAGTTCAAAATGTCGGCACAGCTTATGCGATATATGAAGCAATCAGATTCAAGAAACCTCTGATCGAGAGAGTGATAACCGTCAGTGGCAGTATAGTAAATAATCCCAAAAACATACTCGCACCTATCGGTACCCGCTTCTCAGACCTGCTAGAGTATTGCGGTGGCACTAGCGAAAATATTGGCAAAGTGATCTCAGGTGGTCCGATGATGGGTTTTGCCATCCCGGATCTCGATTCTCCCATGATCAAAGGAAGTTCGGGGTTACTGCTTCTCAACAAAAAAGAAGCTCAAAAAGAGGCTGAGCACACTTGTATCCGCTGTGGCGCTTGCGTGGATGTATGCCCGATGAATCTTGTTCCCAGTATGATCGCACAAAGTGTTCGATATGAGCAGTTTGATTTTGCTGAACGATATGGAGTGATGGACTGTATGAAATGTGGCTGTTGCGCTTATGTCTGTCCTGCGCATATCAAATTGATCCAATGGATAGATATTGGCAAACTAAAAGTTACGGAACTCAAACAAGCATGATATAGATGAGAATAATGATTTGGAGGATATATGAATAATGTTTATACAGTTTCTGCAGCACCTCACCTAAAAGAACGCATTTCGGTTCGCTCTGTCATGTGGCAAGTTGTGATCGCACTCACACCTGCGTTTTTGGCTGCTATATATTTCTTTGGTTTTCGTGCCCTAATGCTCACAGTATATACCATAGCTGCAGCTGTGATTACAGAAGCTGTGATCCAGAAATTGCGCAAACAACCGGTCACTATCTCAGACGGAAGTGCTGTAGTTACGGGAATGTTGTTAGCGTTCAATGTGCATGCCGGTGTACCGTGGTGGCTACCGGTAATCGGAGCGGTATTCGCAATCGGAATCGGCAAGCATATATTCGGCGGATTGGGTCATAATCCATTCAATCCGGCTCTTATCGGAAGAGCCTTTATGGTAGCATCTTGGCCAACTTTGATGACCACAGGATGGATCACTCCAGAGCCCGCTTTTAGAATAGCTACCGGTATCAAATCTACCATAAACGGATTGACGCACCTACCCGCTAATATCCCGGATGTTATTACTTCCGCCACACCGCTCGGGGTTGCAAAAACATTACGGGATGCATCGCAGATAAGTCCGGAACTGGCTGATATTGTTATGAACCGCCTTACCAGTATGGACACTTTGTTTCAACTGTTCTGGGGTAACATCGGAGGATGTCTGGGTGAAGTTTCTGCTGTTGCCCTACTTCTCGGTGCCGGATTTTTAGCTGCCAAACATATCATTGAATGGCGTATCCCACTTAGCTATATCGGAACAGTTTTTATCCTCACTCTGATATTCGGCGGTATAGATGGTCTCTTTAGTGCCTCGGTCTTACTTCCATTTTTCCATATATTTTCCGGAGGTTTGATCCTCGGTGCCTTTTTTATGGCAACCGATATGGTTACTTCACCGGTTACCAAACGTGGCAGGATATATTTCGGGATAGGATGTGGTATCCTGACCGTAGTTATCAGATTGGCAGGTGGCTATCCCGAAGGTGTTACCTATTCGATATTGCTGATGAATATCGCAGTTCCTCTGATAGATCGTTATACCGTACCAAATCCATTCGGGGAGGTTAAGAAATGAAATATTATCTCAGGCTCGGTTTAATTTTGCTGATCATTACAGCGATTGCCAGTGGGATCCTCGCTTTTATAAACAGTTTTACCCAACCTATGATAGAAGAGAACAGGCGTAGGACAGAAGAGGAGGCTCGTCGGGAAGTGATGCCACAGGCTGTGAAATTCGAGTTGGCAGAAGACGATTTTCTTTTTTACATTGGCAGAGATGAGGAAGATAATATCGTCGGATATACCTTTATCGCCACCGAATATGGTTATAGCAGCGACATCCAAACTATGGTCGGTCTCAATGCAGACAAAACCATAAATAAGATCAAGATCATATCCCAGTCCGAAACTCCCGGACTAGGCGCTAATTGTACAGATCCGGAATTTCAAGAACTTTTTGACGGACTAAAAAAAGAAGAGGTCGCGATAGATAAGGATGGTGGTAAGATAGAGACCATCACCGGAGCCACGATCACCAGCAGAGCGATTACAAATTCGATCCAAAAAGCGATAGATAAATTGGAGAGTAGTTTATCGGGAAACTCCCCAAAAGGAGCTAGATCATGACAACTATGCAAGAATTAACCAAAGGTTTTTTCAAAGATAATCCTGTATTCGTAATGGCATTGGGACTGTGCCCAACTTTGGCAGTAACCACATCTGTGGAGAATGCGGTAGGAATGGGAATGGCATCTACTTTTGTCTTGTTATGTGCAAATATCATCATCTCGCTTATCAAGGGTTTCATCCCTGCCAAGATCCGTATCCCTTGCTACATCGTAGTTATAGCATCTTTTGTAACTATCGTTGATATGGTGATGCATGCTTATCTGCCGGAATTGCACAAAAACCTGGGGATCTTTATCCCATTGATAGTGGTCAATTGTATGATCCTCGGACGCGCAGAAGCGTTTGCCAGCAAAAATAATCTGATCAAATCAATAGCAGATGGTATCGGTATGGGAATCGGCTTCACGATAGCGCTTGTCATTATCGGATCGATCAGAGAGATACTCGGAGCCGGAGAGTTTCTCGGCTTTTCCATCGCACCTGCATCCTATCAACCTGTATTGGTAGCCATATTGGCACCGGGAGCGTTCATTGTGATGGGTGTACTAATGGGTATAATGAATCTAATTAAGAAGGAATAGGAGCAATATATGGAACTTTTTGGAAGAATAGTCGCATTGGCAATAGCAGCAATATTTGTTCATAATTTTGTCTTAGCACGTTTTCTGGGGTTATGTCCTTATATCGGCGTATCCAAAAAAGTAGATTCCGCCTTGGGTATGGGCATGGCAGTGATTTTTGTGATGACAATGGCTTCTACTATCACTTGGATAATCCAAAACTACCTGCTCATTCCTTTGGAATTGCAATTTTTGCAAACCATAGCATTCATTTTGACGATAGCTTCTTTGGTTCAATTAGTGGAGATGGTTATCCAAAAAACAGCACCTGCACTTTACAAAGCTTTGGGCGTATTCCTGCCTCTTATCACTACAAATTGTGCTGTGCTCGGTGTAGCGATATTGAATATCCAATCTCAATATACTTTTTTGGAATCTATCCTGCACGGACTGTTTGCCGGGATAGGATTCACATTGGTACTTGTGTTGATGGGCGGAATCAGAGAAAGGTTGGAAACTGCTGAAGTACCAGTAAGTATGAAAGGTATGCCGATAGCTATGATTGTAGCCGGCTGCATGGCAATGGCTTTCTTGGGATTTGCCGGTTTACAATTCTAACTTGAAGGGGGATATATGACAATAATATATGCAATAGCAATTTTAGGTGTTTTAGGACTGATATACGGTTTTGGTCTGGCATTTGCATCCAAAAGATTTCATGTGGAAGTCGATCCGCGTATCGAACAGATAAACGAGATTCTCCCCGGCGCAAATTGCGGAGCTTGTGGCCATCCAGGTTGCTTTGCCTATGCGGAGGCTATTGTGACGCAAGATGCACCGATAAGAGATTGTGCACCCGGTGGTAATGATACAATAAAAAAAATAGCAGAGATCATGGGGATAGAAGCTTCGTCTACTGTACGCAAAATAGCTGTTATACACTGTCAGAGCGGTGGGAAAGATAATACTTTCTTCCGCTATGACTACCAAGGCATTGCCACATGCAAAGCTGCTGTGTTAGTCTCCAAAGGACCGAATCTCTGTAACTATGGTTGTGTGTTTCAAAATGACTGTATCGCTGCTTGTAACTTCGATGCGATTCATTTGGACGAAAATGGCATGCGCATCATCGATGCAGAAAAATGTACTGGCTGCGGGGCTTGTGTAAAAGCTTGTCCGCGCGACTTGATCGAATTAGTAGCAGAGAACAAGCGAGTCCACGTGCTCTGTAGCTCACACGACAAAGGTGCCGAATCCAAAAAAAGATGCGGTAACAAAACCGCCTGCATCAGCTGTGGACTCTGTGTGAAGAAATGTCCGAAAGATGCTATCGAAATGCAGGATAATCTGGCGGTGATAATATACGATAAATGTATCAATTGCGGACAATGTGCAGATGTATGTCCAACCAATGCTATCTTCGATCCGCTAAAAGAGAAACGAGCACAAAAGAAAGCGGAAGCAGCCAAAAAGCGTGCTGAAATAGAAAAGAAGAAAAAAACGGATAAATCTTCATGAGTATATTCATAGATTCCCTCAGGGCTAAATTCTATAGGAAAAAGGGGCAGAAAGCACTCTATAGAGGAAAAATCAAGAAAGCATATAATGCTTTCAGAAAAGCATTGTTATTAGACGAGTCTCCCGAAAATCAATTCAACCTCGCTTTAGTACTATTATCGCTCAATAATTACGAAGAAGCCGAATCTATCCTCAAATCTATTTATGAGCATAATCCTCAGTATTCTTTCAATACCTTCACCTTAGCCGAATGTCTGATGATGCGGAGAAAATGGGACGAAGCAATTCCTCTGTTCAGAAAACTACTCAGAGAAGAACCTATGAACAAACTCTATAATCGTTACCTTGATTTAGCGACCGATGTGGTAGCACGAGAAAAATATGTCCGAGCTCAGGAATTGATGAAAAAAGCCAGTGTCCTGATCGATAAGAAAAAATATTCGGAAGCTCTCGAATTACTCTTGGAAGCTGTTGAGTACGATTCAAACAATCCGATCTTGAATAACAATATCTCATCTCTCTATTTTAAAATGAAAGATTATCAAAAGGCTTATAGTTATGCAGAACGAGCCTTAAACTTCGATCATGAGAACACGAAATTTCAGCGTAATATGATCCAGATCAAG
The DNA here is from genome assembly GCA_964433675.1 of uncultured Candidatus Cloacimonadota bacterium. Taxonomy (GTDB): domain Bacteria; phylum Cloacimonadota; class Cloacimonadia; order Cloacimonadales; family TCS61; genus CAYSSJ01. The sequence goes on along the minus strand of CAYSSJ010000003.1, from coordinate 81,021 downwards.
CGAAAATTGCGAAAGTGAGATCTTAGCTATTGACAATTTGTGGTACTTTTTACTCTATTGTTTTATAAAAAAAATAGGGAATTAATATGAAGCGGATTTGGATTGGTTTTTTTCTTTTTTTCGTGGTGATATGCCATATCTACTCAACTACACTAACCGATTTTTACTATCATGATTATGATCTGATAACCAGAGCAGTGATGGTATTCGATGAGAAGCCTGAGTATGAGATTGAACAAGAGGACGACAAAATAATCACATATATATTTGATGCCAATCTGAAGGCTAACCTCCCAGATTCACTGATCCATCATAGTCCTGTCTTTAAAGAAATTACTACCAAAGGCAATGGTTGTGTCTTGCAGGTGGTTTTTCATATGCATAAAAAGATGGTGTTTATGAATTTCGGATTTTATCATGACGGTTACAAACTGGTATATGATATCTACTCGATCGAAAAACCGACTACCGCCACTGAGCATCGCAGTTTTGCCGATTTCTATACTATCGTGGGATTCCAAAATAAAGCGGAGAGACATCTAAAACTGGCAGAGACTTTGGCAGAGCAGGAAGAGATTCTCCCTCAACAAGAGATAGAAAAAGCAGATTGGTTTGCAAAATTTATTCAGACTAATGTGGAGTTCAAAAACTACCTCATCCCTATTTGGGTTTTGCTGGTAGTTTGCCTAGGATTGATCATTATGCTGACAGTTTTATTGCTACTGATACGAAAAGCAAAATCCAGAAGCAAGGGCAAACTATTGTCAAAACTTGCGTCAGTTCAAACCGGCTTTGGTTCACAAGAATTTCAGAAAAAGATGGCACAAGAACTTTCCAAGCACGACTGGGATGTTTCTGCTATCGCTCAGGAATTGTTTTTATCAGAAGAGAAGGTAAGAAAATACTTATCTGAAACAGGTGAATAATATGAAAATAGCTATAATAGGATTTGGAGCTGCTGCTATTGGCATTCTCGAACGGATGGTAGGTACTGAGCATGAACTCCATGTGTACGAAAAAAGCAGAGATATCTACTCATCCAGTATATCAGGTATTCGAGCAGATGGTAAACTATTCGTCTCCGAGGATATGGGTGGGGATCTCGCAGTACCGACTGCTTTGCAAAAACAAATGGTAGAACTCTATCTGCAATATGCAGATTCCAAAGCTATCGAAACCGGAGACTCATTTTTAAACAGTGGATACTTCAACTCATTCTATGAGAAGGGGTTTCAGCCGGTTACAGCAAAGTTTTATCATATCGGTACCGATCAACTTACCCAAGTCCTTTTCAATATCTACGAGAAATACCGAAATGCAAAAAACATTAACATCCATTTCGACTCTCAGATTACCGATATAACCCGCAAAAATAACAAGATCATACTTAACAAGAGTGAGAGTTTTGATTGCGCATTCATTGCAGTAGGCAGGAGTGGGCATACGCTGGTACGAAATATAATCGGAGAATATCCCCAACTGATAAAAGACAATACAACCGTAGATCTTGGTGTTCGTCTCGAACTGCCCGATCATATCGTCGAAAGCATCAATAAAGAGATGTATGAGTTCAAGATCAGGTATCGTAGCAAAACAGGCTATAATGTAAGAACTTTTTGCAATAATCCTTCCGGTTATGTAGTCACAGAATCCTATGATGATTTTATGACTGTCAATGGTCATTCCAAGTTGAATCTGAAAAGCAGCAACACAAATTTTGCCGTTCTCACTACCGTCCAATTAACCCAACCTTTCAATGATCCGGTTGGCTATGGCTCTCATATAGCCAAGCTAACCAATCTTCTCGCCGGGAAAAACAAGGTGATACTACAAACCTATCAGCATTTCAAGGCTTCTAAGAGAACGAAAAAACTTTATCGCGTCTCTCCTACTCTACCAGAAGATGAATTCATACTCGGTGATATCAACTTGGCCTATCCACGACGTATCGCCGAGAGTATAATAGACTTTTTGGAAAATCTGAACTCCGTACTGCCCGGAATTACAAATCCTGATAATCTTGTTTATGCACCGGAGATCAAGTTTTATTCCAATAAACTAAAGAATGAAGTTTTCGATAATCTCAAATTTGTGGGTGACTGCTCGGGACTTACCCGCTCGATAATTTATGCTACCGCCCACGGCTGGATGGAGGCAGATTCACTGCTTGGAGGAAGTTCGAAGTAATTCCTCCGCCTGTTTCAGGTCTTCAGGTGTATCTATCCCAAAACCGTTGTATTCCGTTTTTACTATCCTGATAGAAATGCCGTTTTCTAATAGTCTTAATTGCTCCAGGTTTTCTATCTTTTCCAATCTGCTCGGTTTCATCTGCACAAATTGTAAAAGAGTCTGTTTTCTATATGCGTAGACTCCGATATGCTTTAAATATCCAGAAATACCATCTCTATAGTATGGAATGGGGGCGCGGGAAAAATATAGGGCATTCCCGGAAGCATCGCAGACTACCTTTACCCAGTTTGGATTATTTTCATCTGATTCTACCTCATGAGCCAGTGTTGCCACTTGTATAGTATTATCATGCATCGCATCAACGAGTTTTCGGAGTACTTCGGCGGTTATAAAAGGTTCATCTCCTTGCACATTTACCACCACATCACAATTTAAGTTCCGGCAGACTCCAGCTATTCTGTCACTCCCACTCTCATGTTTGCCTGTCATACACACATTCCCGCCAAATGATGTTACCGTATCGTAGATCCTCTCATCATCGGTGGCTACCAAGATTTCGGTGAATAGTTCGCTTCTATGAGCTCTTTGGTAAACATGTTGGATCAGTGGTTTGCCAGCCAACAAGGCAAGCGGTTTTCCATAGAAGCGGGAAGAACCGTATCTCGCAGGTATTATAGCAACAGCTTTCAAAACTCCTCCTATTATCAATCTCTTTCCATTTCAATTTTCAGATAGACAACATAACTCAATAAATTATCTACCATTTCCATCGTGATGATGCTTTTGCTTATTCTCATCTTTCCGAGGATAATAGATGTCTCTATGGCGATATCTTTGTGCATCTTTTCATCTACTCTGCCAACAAATGATTGCACATTTTTTTGCACATAAGCTGCTAATTGATTACGAGCAATTTCCGCTGCTCTATCCCAAGCACTGATCAGATTAGTCGAACTGCCGGTAGAGTAGCTTTCCACTTTGGTATCCTTTACTATTATCGGCTCTGCAAACTCTTGCGCATCCAAGTAGGGAGTTATAGTATCGCGATAGTAATCGGACAACTCCCTTTTCTGATTGGAGTAAATTCCCACAAAATTTTCGTATAGATTGTAGTTATCTATCAATTCCAATGCCTTATAGATCTTCATGAGGCTATCGGGAGATGCACTAACATTGATCTCAAATCTTGCTTCCGCATCTTTATGGGTCAGATCCGAACTTTGGTGAGTATATTTGATGATACAAATACTATTATCGTTTCTGCTCTTGGATACAGTGGCATATTGCTTGGCATACGCTTGCATGTTCTCTTCATCTCTCTCCCGGTGTGAAATCCCGATGGTAAAATCTCCCTCGGGAAGCTCATGCAACCAGCGTGGTATAGCAACCACCCTATCTTGTCCAACAGAGCCGGGAGAATTTTGTGCTTCAGCGGAGGGTGCCGCACAAATACTTATAAGCATCACAATAAATATTGCAAATCTCATCCGCTACCTCGCTCCATTTTTTTTAGATATACAATCAGAGCCAAGATATCGGTATAGTTAACTCCTGGTATTCTGGCTGCCTGTCCGATAGAATAAGGTCTGATCTTTGCCAATTTTTCCCGTGCTTCATAAGCGATCGTATCAATTTTGACATATTCAAGACCGTCTGGGATAACAGCATGCTCCATAGATTCGAATTTCTCTATATCTGCCAATTGCCGTTTCAGATAGCCTTCATATTTTATTTCCAAACTCAGTCTTCTTTTGATATCTTCATCTACATCATCTGCCGGATGATAACCATACTTTTTCAAGTCATCAAACTCTATTTCCGGACGTTTGAGAAGGGATAGCAAACGCATCGGTTCTTTCAGATCTTTGCTTGGTTTTGTGTTGATTTGGGCAAGGTTTTCTCTTTCTCTGTTTTTTATACTCAACATTTTCTGAAATCTTTGCCATCTGGAGCTGGAGACCAAGCCGAGTCTATATCCCAATGGCATCAGTCTTTCATCTGCATTATCTTGCCTAAGATAAAGACGATATTCAGCTCTGGAAGTGAACAATCTATATGGTTCATTAGTACCCTTGGTCACCAGGTCATCTACCAGTACTCCAATATAAGATTGAGAGCGCTCGAAAATAATCGGATCTTTCTTATCCAAACTCAAAACCGCATTGATGCTGGCAGTCAAACCTTGAGCAGCTGCCTCTTCGTAGCCGGAAGTACCATTGATCTGACCGGCGAGGTATAATCCGGATATATTCTTGCTCTCCAGCGTGGGATGCAATTCTTCCGGTACAACATAATCATACTCGATTGCATAGCCGTAACGGATTACTCTTGCTTCTTCCAGACCGGGTATCGTTTTGAGGATCTGCTTTTGGACCGAAGGGGGCAGACTATTAGAAAATCCATTTACATAAGCTTCGTAGGTATCGATCCCTTCCGGCTCGATAAATATCTGATGCCGATCTTTCTGACTGAACTTAACGATCTTATCTTCGATAGAGGGACAATAGCGCGGACCTATTCCACTGATCTGTCCGCCATAAAGAGCAGAATTGTTCAAATTTTCTTTGATCAGTCTATGCGTATCCGGATTTGTGAAAGTAAGATAGCAGTTAACCAGATTTTTGGGAGTTATATCACGATAGTATGAAAACCCGGTTGGATTCTCGTCTCCACCCTGCTCTTCTAATTTATTGAAATCGACCGTACGCAGATCAATTCTGGGTGGAGTACCCGTTTTAAATCTGGCGATTTTCAAACCGATATTTTTCAGAGAATCGGACAGAGCCATCGCAGCCGGCTCTCCGGCGCGACCGGCACTATAGCTCTGATCACCGACATGTACCTTCCCCTTCATAAAAGTCCCGCTGGCGATGATTACTTTCTCAGCAAAATATTCTTCTTTTAGATGCGAACGAACACCGGTCACCTTTCTCCCATCTTTAGACAGTATGATCTCATCTACGATTCCTTCTTTTATCAGGATATTATCCTGCTGTGCCAAAGTTTGACACATCACCAGATTGTATTGAGCTCGATCATTTTGTGTTCTCGGCGCCCACACTGCCGGACCTTTCTTCCGGTTCAGCATACGAAACTGGATGCCGGTGAGATCTGCTACTCTACCTATCTCTCCACCGAGCGCATCTATCTCTCGTGCTAAGTGACCCTTTGCCGGTCCGCCGACTGAAGGATTGCAAGACATCCTGCCTATGGATTCCAACTTTATCACAAACACGAGTACCTTCGCACCCATCCGGGCTGCAGCCATCGCTGCCTCTATCCCGGCATGTCCGGCACCAATTACTATAATATCGTATTTCTCATTTTTCATAATTCTTAAATCCCACTTTTAGCTTAACATAATCACTGTCAAGAAAATGCTGATTTTGTTTTTTGATTTGACAAGGATATGCAATTGAAAAGATTAGATATCAAAATTAGAAAAAGGGAATATTAGATATGTCTAAAGCGAACAAAACAGCAATTTCACCCACTCGGAAAGAGAATTATCCCGAGTGGTATCAACAAGTCATCAAGGCAGCCGATATGGCAGAGAATAGTGAAGTTCGTGGTTGCATGGTCATCAAACCATGGGGTTACACGATTTGGGAAAATATTCAAAAGAATCTGGACGATATGTTCAAAGAGACCGGTCATGTGAATGCGTACTTTCCTCTGTTTATCCCCAAGAGTTTTTTCGAGAAAGAAGCTCAGCATGTGGAAGGTTTTGCCAAAGAATGTGCAGTAGTTACACATTCAAAATTGGAAGATGATGGTAAAGGGGGTCTCAAACCTTCGGGAAAGCTGACCGAAGAGTTGATAGTTCGCCCCACCAGTGAAACGATAATCGGTGCCTCTTTTAGCAAATGGGTACAATCATACCGCGATCTACCTCTTCTAATCAATCAATGGGCAAACGTAGTACGGTGGGAGATGCGTACCCGTCTATTTCTCAGAACTACCGAATTTCTCTGGCAGGAGGGACACACTGTTCATGCCACTAAACAAGAAGCTGTAGAAGAGACTTATCGCATGCTTGATGTTTATGCCCGCTTTGCCGAAGAGTTTCTCGCTATTTCGGTTTTAAAAGGTGAAAAGACAGAATCAGAGCGATTCCCCGGCGCAGTTCAGACTTTTTGCATAGAAGCTATGATGCAAGACAAGAAGGCACTACAAGCGGGAACGTCACATTTTTTGGGCACGAATTTCTCCCAAGCTTCCAATATAAAATTTCAAAATCAGGAAGGTGTGGAAGAATACGCCTGGACTACCTCTTGGGGTGTCTCTACTCGAATGATAGGCGCCCTTATCATGGCTCATAGTGACGATAATGGCTTAGTTCTACCTCCGAAGATCGCTCCGGTGCATATAGTCATCTCCCCTATTTATCGAAATGACGAGCAGAAAAACGAAGTGCTCCCATTCGTCCAAAACATCAAAACCCGCCTTGATTCACTCCGATATGCAGACATGAAGATCATCACACATATAGATGATCGCGATATGAGTGGAGGAGAAAAAAACTGGCAATGGATAAAAAAAGGAGTGCCGATAAGATTGGAGATAGGTCCTCGTGATCTGGAGAAAAACTCCGTTTTTATGGGAAGAAGAGATAAAGATGCCAAAGATAAGACCTCTATGCCAGCTGATTCATTCATCGAAGCTGCACCCGATATCTTGGATGAAATTCAAAATAGTATCTATCAGCGTGCACTGAAATTTAGAGAAGAAAATTCTAAAATAATAGATGAGAAGCAAGAGTTTTATGATTTCTTCACACCACATAATACCGAAACTCCCGAAATCCATGGCGGCTTTGCTTATAGCCACTGGTGCGAAAATCCCGAGTGTGAAGAAAAAATCAAAGACGATCTGAAAGTAACGATCAGATGCATTCTGCTCTCGGATGAAAGAGAAGAAGGTAGTTGTATCTATTGTGGGGAAAAGAGTATCAGAAGAGTAGTATTCGCCAAAAGTTATTGATCAAAATATTATTATGACAAAAAATGATCTTAAAAGTGGTGAGCCTATCTTACATAAGGTTCATCACTTGCTTTCTAAGCAGAGGTTGAGAGTGGCAGTAGCAGAATCCTGTACCGGTGGTATGCTATCTGAATATTTTACCACGTTATCCGGTGCTTCAGATATCTTCGTCGGTGGAATCGTGTGCTATTCAAACGAAGCAAAGAAAAGATTATTGAGCGTATCCGAACAAACTTTGGCGAAATTCGGAGCTGTTAGTGAGAATACTGCCCTAGAAATGATAAACGGACTCAGTGCTGCTCTCAAGGCAGATATTTATCTGGCAATCACAGGCATTGCCGGTCCGACTGGTGGCAGCGAAACCAAACCTGTCGGAACAGTTTATATAGCAACCAAATTCAGAGACCAAATATTCTGTCATCACTTTGTTTTTGAAGGAGATCGAGAGCAGGTCAGGCAAAAAACCACAAAAAGAGCTTTACAAATAATCTATGATTTTTTTTGATATATTCAATAAATGATAGGAGCAATTGCGGATGCGTTACATTGCCATATTAATATGTTTGTTATTGTTGATTTCTCTTGTGGAAGCTGATGTTTTGCAGGTAGAAAATGTTACGGCTGATCAGCTGATTATCAATTTTGAGTTACCCGATTATGAGATTGCCGGTAGTATTTCTCGCAGAGATAATTATCAGACGATCGAAGCACCCGGCTCGCTTATCCATTTGGACTCCGGTCACCCGCAGATTCCCTATTACACCGGCACTATAGGGTTACCGACTGATGGAGATTATTTCTTGGAGATAATCGATTCGGAACAGACTAGGATCAGGAACATAAATTTAAGACCGACAGATACTTATCTAGAAAATAGCGAAGCTAAAGAGAGCTTTGCTTACGAAAATCCATCTGTATATCGAAAAGATGCTCTCTATCCATCTCGATTGGTGGAGAAAGGTTCTGCTGCCTACCATCGTGATCGTTACTTTGCCGGATTTGTGATCAATCCGTTTCAATATAATCCGGTAAGAAAAGAATTGGTTATAACTCATAGTTTAACAATCAAACTTCATATTGGCGGCGATACCACACCTCAGAGAAGAAGAGCATCACAAGAAACTCTAATCGACAAAGCTGCAGCTGAATTTGTTTTGAACAATTCATATTCTCAACATTGGCGCCAAGCAAGAGATCCACTCCCCAATCTAAGCTATCGCAGTTCGACTACGATAGAAGAGATCCGGATCGTAGTGGATTCCGAAGGAATATACCGAGTCACCTACGAGGATTTGATCGAAGCATTGGATGGCTACGAGTATTCTCTCGCTTTTGACTGGGATGAGCTTGATCCCCGTTACTTTGAGCTTAGCAACCAAGATGAAATCGTTCCTATCCACTTCTCCGGCGAAGAGAATCATTCATTCGATCCCGGCGATTACTTCGAATTTTGGGGAGTTCCCAATTATGGGGAAGAATCCTATTATGACGCATATACTGCTGAAAATGTATATACTTTGAGATTGGCAGATCATCTCGGCAGCAGATTGGCAGTTGCCAATGGTGGTCTACAGGTATCCGATCCCACCCAGTATTATGTTCCGACCTCATACAAGCATAAAGTTCACTTGGAACAGCAAAGAATCAGAAATCATCTGGGTGCCCAAATTTATTATGATCCCGATTTCTATAGAGAAGATATCTGGTTTTGGGAAAGTATAAATGCACCCAATTTGCGGGCGGTTCCTTTCGAATTGGCATATCCCATGCCTTCCGATATCAAATCTGCCGACGTGAAAGTCTCGCTCTGGGGCGCTTCTTATACGCGACTGCCCGGCTCACAATGGCCAAATACCAATATTTTGGATCATCACGCCCTTGTTTATGTGAATGACGCGCTTATAAACAACCACATGTGGAATGGGCAGCGCGAGAAAATATTCACGAATTCCCAACCTGTGATCAATAGCACACTAAATCATGGTACCAATAACCTCTATATCACACTTCCGGGTATCGATGGTATAGAAAACGAACAGGTTTTGCTGGATTACATCGAAATATCCTACTGGCGAGAATATAAAGCCGATAACGACCGGATAAAATTCTCTAAACCACCGGATATGCCAAATGGCACATATCAATTTGAATTGGAGAACTTCACCGAATCCGATATCTCTGTTTATGTGCTTGGTAATAGTATCTTGGAAAATGTTCAGATAGAACCTTCTTCCGAACTGATAGGCAGCTTCGAAGTTAGTTTCCAACACGAAGTATTTACCGATGATATACGCTTTTATGCTGTGGGCGAAAACAGCAAGAAAAATCCGGTAGAAATAAGAGCCAAAACCCCATCTAACCTGCATTATACAGGCAATCAAGCTGATTATATCATCATCACTTCAAACGATTTTATAGATAACGAAGGTACTCAGCTATTCAAAAGTATTTGGGAGCAGCAAGGTTATGCAGTAAAGCTGGTAAATCAACAGCATATCTTCGATGAATTCAATCATGGGATTCGCTCGGCACAAGCGATCAAAGATTTCCTCTCCTACGCCTATCATAATTGGCAGCAACCGGTATTGACACATGTTATGCTGTTGGGAGACGGATTGACAGATGAGCGAGATAATAGCTCGAACCGACCCTACAACATCATTCCTTTCAGAAATGTATGGTTCGAAAGACGAGGTGCTACTGCCAGCGATAATTGGTACGGCTGTATTGTCGGAGATGACCCGATTCCTGACATTGTAATCGCAAGAATACCGATCTGGCGGGAAGAACAGATCATAGATATGGCAAATAAATCCCTCCAATATTTACAAAATCCCAATTATGATGAGCTCTGGCATTCCAAGATCACTTTAGTTGGAGGTGGCAAACCACATGAAGGTTCGTTTTTCGCCAAACAGAATGAGCGTATCAGAGATGGACATATCCCGGATTACTATCATATAAACAGAGTTTATGGCAATGTAGAAGACCTTCCTGGCGGATATCATGGTACTACCAATGATCTGAAGAATTATATCAATGAGGGAACTAAGTACTTGCAATTTATCGGTCATGGTGGCGGATATATTTGGGGAGATTATAATCTGCTCAATCGGGATGATATCTCTACGCTCATGAACCAAAACTATCCTTTTGTAGCTAGTCTATCATGCTTTGCATCTGCCTTCAATAATAGAGGTAGTACCAGTATCGGAGAAGAATTTGTCATCACGCCGAATAGAGGTGCAATAGCACATATCGGTTTTACCGGATATGGCTATAAATACGCTGATGAGTATTATGGCATGTATCTGAATGATGGCATTTTCAAAGAGAACGTTCAAACTATCGGAGAGATAGTAGATTTTGCCAAAACCAGATTTTACCTCGCCGCTACCAGCAGCAATATCAAGACCGCACTTATTCATGGTAGTGCTCTTTTGGGTGATCCGATGATCAAACTATTCAGCCCACCAAGGGATAACCAGATCGAGCTTTCGAATTATAATCTGAGTGAAGGAGATAGCTTGCATATCCAAGCTGAAGTGGGCGATCAAATCACTCACGGAGTCTTCCGAGTTTATGATGAGGACGATATCCCCTTGCCCGAGTATCAATCGATTAATATACCTGCTATCGAAAATCAGATCTCCTCTCCTCCATTCATCATCCCACCAAGCCCGGACTCGATTTATACTCATACGGTCAAACTCTTTGCTTACGGAGAAAATACATCCTCTGTTGGTATGACGAATTACGCAGTCGGTCAATCAGCTATGGTAAATATGCAGATCATCCCAGATACTCCAACTGAAAGTGATTCTATCATGATTAAAGCTGATTTCTTCGCTGAAGCAGGGATCCAATCGGTTACTTGCCATATTGCACCACAGACCACCATCTCTATGTCCAATATTGGCGGACATACTTACGGTCTGGATGAGTATATCCAACCTCATAATGCCGGTTCTACCATCAAGTTTCACTTCGAGATCGAAGATAAGCTGAGTGATGTCACTATAACTAAAGAACATACATTAACTATAGCCGGAGCGGATCTTGCTTTGCAAAGTATAGAACCGGTAGAGAAAAATAATCTGCCTGCCATAAAAACTAAAGTAAGTAACATCGGCTCTATCGCATCCGGAGCTTGTTATCTGAGAATTTTCGATACCCTCACCAGCCCTCCTGTTTTGATAGATTCGACCGAAGTTGAATCACTGGAGAGTATGGATTATCGGTTCGAACATGTCTTCATCCCACTATTAAATGGGGAATATCGCTTCCGAGCCACGATCAATCCGGGTGGCGAGTCTTTTTCCGAATATACTTATGTCAACAATAGTATTACTTCCGAACAGTATGAGATAAATATGTATGCGGTTGGTGATTCACTGGTAACCGGCACAAGTTTGGATGGGAATCTTACCTGCACTTTCCCGCCTGATCTCAACTATCAACCTTCAATCTTCTATATTAATTCACTCGGGCATTTGGAATCGGATTCTCAGCCGGACACGAAACCTATCGCTTTGCAAAATGGGATGCTCTCCCACGCTTATGAGCTTGGCACTTTGAATCCGGAAGTTCTATCGGATTCACTTGGGCATTTTCAGAATAAAACAGTCACTTTGGAATTTCATTATAGTGAGCAAGATTCCACTACCTTAGCTTGGGAAGATGATGATAGATTTGCAGTTTATCGCTGGCAACCAGAATTTGAGAAGTGGATCTTTCAGGGCGGCTATAGCGATGTCGATGATAAAACCATAGATTATGAAGCTGATAGAGTCGGAATTTATTCGGTGTTTTACAATGATGATCATACAAAACCAACTGTTTCCCTTAATGTAGAAGGACAGGAATTTACGCATGGGGGATATATTTCGGGAAATGGTACAATATCCATCATCCTGAAAGATGAAAATGGGATAGATATGTTTGATAATGTTCCCAAACTCTATTTAGAAGGACAGCTTATTAATCAGGATAATTACACCGCTGCCATTAATACCGATAACTTGATGCACGTGCCTATCAAATACAAACTGGAAAATTTGTCTGAAGGGAACTACACACTGGAGATCGAGTGTCATGATTTGAACGGCAATCATATTTCTCATAGTCTGGATTTCAGGGTTAGTGCAAAGTTCGATATTATCAATTTAGCCAATTATCCCAATCCGATATCTCTGAATACCGAGAATCCGGTAAACCGTGGTAGAACACGTTTCACCTATGTCCTCACAGATGATGCGGACAAAGTAGATTTGAAAATATATACGGTCAGCGGAAGATTGGTCAAGACATTTTCAAATTTATCATCCTCGGTTGGCTACCACGAATTCCCACGTTCTGTTCACGGTTGGGATTGCCGTGATGAAGAGGGGCACTTATTGGCAAATGGTGTCTATTTTTATAGGATCACAGCCAAAAAAGGGAGAAAAACCATAGAAAAGACCGGTAAAATGGCTATAATAAAATAGGAGTTACGATGAGATATATGCTACTAATTATCATTATACTTTTCTCTATAAATGTGTTGTTTGCTGGCAAATATGCCGGTGATTTTCTAGAGATCGGCGCTGGAGTACGATCGCTCTCTATGGGCGGGGCATTCAGTGCAGTAGCAGATGATGGATCGGCAATTTATTGGAATCCATCCGGCATCGCACAAATTCGCCATACAGAGATCGGGCTGATGCGAGCCTTTTTGTATCAAGGGTTAGCTAATTATGATAATTTGTCGATAGTTCAACCTCTGCCCAATGATGTTAGTATCGGTTTTCATTGGACGCGTCTTTCTATCACCGACATTCCGATTTTCAGTGAAGAGCACCTGGTGGGTACGGTAGATCAACGCATTAGCTTCCCTTGGTTAAATCTTCCTGCCACTCCGGATGGATATTTCAGCAGTATAGATGATGTGTTTCAATTTGCATTTGCAAAATATTCTCGCTATGAACTGAACATGGGCTGGCTTTTTTTCGAACTGCCAATCGATCTTTATTTCGGGGCAAACATGAAGTATATCAACCGTAGTTTATACGATTACACCGGTACCGGCATTGGTTTTGATCTCTCTTTTATGAGTCGGTTCGATCTGGGAGAGATAACCGAACAAGCTTGGCTTGGGGATCTATCTTTAGCAGCTAATTTGCAGAATATTGGCGGAACTACGATAGTGTGGGATACCGATTCCGAACATGAAGATAAGATCCTTTTCAATACAAAAATAGGCGTAGCTCTGATGCAACCCATGGAGAAATACCAAAGCAAATTCATTATTTCCACCGATTACGATTATGTTTATGACGGCACTTTTCATGTCGGTTTCGAGTGGATATACGACGATTTAGTCAGCGGCAGATTAGGTTATTATGATAGTAATTTTAGTTCCGGGCTTAGCCTCAAGCTATATCAATTTATTTTGGATTATGCCTTTGTAACCAATGCTTTGGGTTACACCAATCGTATAGGCTTACGGATGAATCTGTGAGGAGGGGAATATGAAATATTTTGTTCTAAGCTTTTTGTTGATTTTAATCGGATGTGCAGGTGAGACTCCTACAGAAGTCGATCCCAATCCACCATCCCAACCTAGTATGATCCCCCATCTGGGAAATACGGGTGATCTGGTCTATGATGATCTTGGTAATATTGTCGATACTTTGAACTTTCATAGTCCGGCGGTTTCCGATTATGAACTGAATGGAATTGATGCGGTCCCACAGGGTGATTGGATCAAAATACAATGGTATCCAATAACAGACTTGAACATAGATCGGATAGAAGTGTATCGTTTCAGTTATGAAGATTATAATGCTTATCATAATACAAGTGAGGACTATCCCACAAAAATCTCGACTCTTAACAATCCGAATGTAACCATGTATATAGATCATTCGGTGCAACCGTATGTCGGAACTGATACTGAGTGGTTTTATTTTATCAAGGTTATCAATAGTTATGAAAATTGGGCAAAATCCGATACGGTTGGCTTCAAGCTTGTTAACAAACCGATATTAGAAAGTCCTGCAGACAATGTGCAAGTCGCTTCTATGCAGGATATCACATTTAGTTGGTTAGAAGACCAGACTCAAGCGATCCAAAGTTGGCGTCTCTTACTTTTTGATGCAAACTTTAATCTCGTCTGGATGTACCCGATTCTAGGGGCAGAATTGGAAGCTGAATATGATGGTGAAGAATTAAGCTCCGGAGTCTATTTTTGGAGAATAGATGCCTTCGGGATGGCACCGGGAGATCCACCTGTAGAATACGATCTGGACGGGGCTATAATCCCCGTACATACTGGATCCAAATCTTATGAAAGAACTATAATAATAGAAAAATGAATAATTATCTTGACGAATATCACTACAAGCTAATATTAGCAAATTATAAGTAGAGTGAGTAATAAAATATTCTCGGGAGCGTATATGAAGCGTTTTTTATTTATCATAGTATTAGTTAGTATGATAGTGGTTTGTTTTGCCCAGACAGATTTTTCATCCACATCATTCGGGACTTCTTCCGCTTATCTTTATTCCGGTACTTTAGCAGATGCCGAAAGATTAATGATCAAAACTTATATTTGGGGACAAGTGGCAAGACCTGGTTTGTATATCGTCCCGGACGATACCGATCTGCTTGCCTTAGTATCGCTTGCCGGTGGACCCAAAGAGGAAGCCAAATTATCGAGAGTACGAATCATCAGACCTACCAGAGACGGGGATGAGAAGATCATCTGGGTAGATCTGCGTGAATATATAGAAACTGGTGATGAAGACCTTATCCCGATAATGAAGCCGAATGACACAGTAGTTGTTTCCGGCACCCTTTATGCTGCTTTTATCAAATTTACACAATTTCTATCTAATGCAGCCATAGCTTTGAGTATATACAATATGTTAGTGAACATGTAAATATTAGCGAGGTAATCATGGAGAATCAATATAACGAAAATAATCAAATGCAAGAGCAAGAGATAAATTTATCCGATTATATCACAATACTACTTAGATACAAATATTTAATACTTATAATCTTTGTGGTTGTGGTTGGTTTGGCTATCATATATACAGCTCGAGCTCCCAGAATATATCAGGCTTCATCCAAAATAATGCTGGAAGATAGAGCGCCGGCTAATCTCTTATTCGCTCCTGTAGGACAGAAAGCATCTTCGATAAACAATACCATAGAGATACTCAAAAGCAGACCCGTATTACAGACCGCCTATCAGATAATGCAAAGAGAACCACGCTTTGCTGATTTTCCCATCAATCCCAGACATTATGATAGCGAAGATAATTTTAGCCCGATCGGATATTTCGATAGCCGGATGAACGTAGAATCCAAACGTGAGACCGACATCCTGACGATCAGTTTCGAATCCACATCGCCTCAGGAATCTCAAGCAGCAGCAAATGCAGCCGCTTCTGCCTTGATGCAGCAAGATACCGACTATGCTCGCATGGAATTCAGAAATACGCGTGAATTTTTGGAAGAACAGCTCGATCAGGTAGAAAGAAGACTGAGAGCTGCTGAGGAAGAATTGAGGAATTTCAAGATAGATCACGGTATCTCTATGCTTTCTGAAGAGACAAAGAAATTGATAGATCAATCTTCCGAACTCGGTCTGCTATTATCCACGGCTGAGACAGATCTGGAAGTAGCTGATGATCACCTCAATTTCTTACAATCTCAGTTAACTCAGCAAAATATCATTTTAGAAGATGTCAACTCCATCCTTACATCACCTTTATTAGAGCAATTGAGAACAGAAATCCTTACCTTACAAAAAACTTATGTGACTTATCTCACCCGCCAAGATTATACACCAGACCATCCGGAACTGGTGAGAATCGATCGACAGATTGAAAATGTGAAAACAAGATTGAATGATGAGATCCAAAGACTGACCCAATCCACTTCCGGCTCCTCAGATCCTTTACATTACCGAGCCGAATTGGTAAGCAAGATATCTACGGCAAAAATAGAAAAAAACCTGGCAGAAGCAAAGGTAAGAAGCATACAGGACGTTGTTACCAACTATAATCAAAGATTGGCTACCATACCGGATACGGAGGTGCAATTAGCCAGATTGGAAAGAGAATATGCAATCACCGAGAAAACATATTCTATGCTGATAGAAAAATACGAAGATGCCAAAATCGTAGAGCAATCGAAGATCGGACAGATCAGGTTCATAGAAGAAGCAGCTGTCCCAGGTAGCCCGATTAAACCGAACAGACGAATGAACTACTTATTGGCAATTGTAATCGGTGGAGGTCTGGGTATAGGTGCATCACTTATGATAAACTCTTTAGACAAAAAGATCCGCACTTTTGATGATGTGAAACATTCTGTAGCATTACCGATCCTCGGTACTATCCCATTTATCAATATCTTTTATGCAGATCTGGAAAAAGTGGAAAAAGTAATGAAAGAGACAACCGATCCCAAGGAACTAAAAAAACTGGAGCACATCAGAAATCAGATAGATAAAAAATTGATCACCAATTATGCACCCAAATCGGCAGCATCGGAATCTTTTCGAACTTTCCGTACCAATGTGATCTCCAAAAGGAAAAACGATGAAGCTATGACAATATTAGTCACCAGCTCCGGACCGGGAGAAGGTAAAACTACGACTATTACCAATCTTGCGGTAACCTTAGCTCAGATGGAAGCAAAAGTATTGCAGATCGACCTCGACTTACGCCGCCCTCTTGTGCATACATTTTTTAATCTGGAAAAAGAGAATGGCATCTCAGATTTTCTGATGGATAAAAGTAAAGATATTGAATCTATAATTAGCCCGACTCAAATATCAAATTTAGATACGATCACTTCCGGTTTGATACCACCCAATCCATCAGAGCTGTTGGCTTCCAAACGATTGGATGAGGCATTGAAAATTCTGAAGCAGAAATACGATTACATTTTACTCGATTCACCACCAGTGATAGCAGTTACCGACTCTTTGGTGTTGGCAAACAAAGTCGATATTATTGCACTGGTTGTGCGTGTAGGAAAAGCAGATGTAAACATAATCAAACGAGCAAAAGAACTGATGGCAAATGTTGGAGTCGATATTACCGGCGCTGTAATAAATGGCGTTCATCCACAGAAATATTATAGCGCTTACGAATACAATTATTACTACTACTACTATTATGAAACCGAGAAGGGAAAGCGAGCCAAAAAGGGAGGCGGAAATAGTTACATCACGGAAAGCATACTCCAAAATAAATTTATTTCTTGAGGTAAAAAATAAGCGAGAAGACGGGTTTCATGAGATAAGAACAGTCTTTTGTGAAATAGATTTGCATGATATCCTAAATTTTACTTTGACAAAAAAAAGCGATGTTAGGATTTTGACTAATACAAACTTTATAAATCATAAAGATAATTTGGTTTATAAAGTTGCGCTCTTTATACAGCAAGAATACAAGGTGAATTCGGGTGTCGAAATTTACTTAGAGAAGAATATCCCCATCGCCGCCGGTTTAGGTGGCGGGAGCAGTGATGCTGCTCAAACCATTCTCGGTTTGAATAAAGTGTGGAACTTGGATCTGTCCGAAGATGAGATGGATAAAATCGCGCGCTCATTCGGCAGCGATATAAACTTTTTCCTTCATGGTGGTATAGCTATAGGTGAAGGGAGAGGAGAAAAAACCACTCCGCTAGAAACTCATTTTGACATCGATAATATTGTGTTGGTCAACCCCGGTTTTTCTATAGCCAGTGGTTTTGCCTACTCTCAGGTTTCCGATTATGAAAACTTCGATCATAATTTCGCTAAGATTATCAATGAACGTGATCTCAGATTTTGTGTAAATGCACTACAGCCCGGAGTGGAGCAAGCATATCCTCAGATAAGGGATATAGTGAGCAAGATGGAAAGCATGGGAGCATATAAATCAGTATTATCCGGTAGTGGAGCCACGGTTTTCGGACTATGCCCCGACAGAAAAAGTGCAAGAAATATAGCAGATTATTATTCAGAGAAAAAATATTGGCATTACATTGCAAAAACAACAAAAAAGGAGTAGAGAGATGAACATTAGTGATATTAAAGTGTTTATTCGTGACAACAATCAACTGAAGGCATTTGTGAACATGGTGATCGATGATGCGTTCATCATCAGGAACATCAAGGTAATCGAGGGGCAGAACGGCTTGTTTATCGCTATGCCCAGTCGCAAGACAAAAAGTGGTGAATATCGTGATATAGCGCATCCTATAAACACAGAGACGCGCAACAAGATCGAAGAGATGATCGTCGCCAAGTACAAAGAGACACTGGAAGAAGCGTTAACTTCCGCAGACGAAAAACCTGCCGAAGAAGATAATGCTGAGATGGATAATTACGAAGAATAATTTGCCATGTTTTCCAGGTTAAAGATTTTTACTGGGAGCGCCAATAAATCATTGGCGAACGAAGTAGCAAAATACGCAGGTATTCCGCTGGGCGATGCCGATGTGTTCAAATTCTCCAATGATAACAGTTTTGTGAAGATAAACGAAAATGTTCGCGGAGCGGATACTTTTATTATCCAACCGACCTGTTATCCGGTAAATGATAATGTGATGGAACTATTGATAATGATAGATGCCTTGAAGCGTGCCTCTGCACAGCGCATTACCTGCGTAGTTCCTTATTTTGCCTATGCTCGATCAGATAAGAAAGATCAGCGGGGTGTACCGATCACTGCCAAATTGGTAGCAGATCTACTCACCACTGCAGGGGCAAGCAGAATAGTGGCGATGGATCTTCATTCCAGTCAGATCCAGGGTTTTTTCAATATCCCGGTAGATCATCTCTCCTCGTTACCAATATTTGCCAGACATTTCAAGAGTAATGTATCTCTGGAAAATACAGTGGTCGTATCACCGGACACAGGTGGAACGGAACGAGCCAGAGCGCTGGCAGAAAGACTAGATGTAAGCTTGGCTATCGGTGATAAAAGGAGAGTCGGGAACGAAGATAAAGCAGAGATCCTACATATTATCGGTGATGTGGAGAATAAGAATGCGATTTTATTTGATGACATCATAGATTCAGGTGGCAGTCTTACTAAAATGGCTACAACACTGAAAAATAATGGAGCCTCGAAGATCTACGCTGCCTGTTCACACGGTGTTTTGAGTGGCAAAGCTATCGAAAATATCGAATCTTCAACCATCGAGAAACTTTTTATCACAAATTCGATCCCTTTGTCTGCCCAGAAGAAAAAGTGTAAAAAAATAGAGCAATTGTCTATCGCCGAAATGCTGGCAATTGCCATCAAAAAAATACATATTGAAGAATCATTAAGTATATTATTTAGATAGAATCACAACGGAGGTTAGCAAGAATGAATATAAAATTAACAGCTACAACAAGAAACAAAGAAGTAAGTGCAAAGCAATTGAGAAAAGATGGATTTATCCCGGCAATTGTTTATGGAGAAGGTAAACCGGGTGTTAATATATCTTTATTGGCTAGTGAATTCAGCCAAGTTTACAGAAAGACTATCGGTGAAGTGGCTTTTATCGATCTGAAGGTAGAAGACCACGAATATCGAGTTTACATCAAAGATAAGCAAGTTCATCCTGTATCGCGAGATGTGTTGCATGTCGATTTCATGGAACTGCCCAAGAACAAAGCAATCACACTCGATATCCCGATCAAGATAACCGGTAAAGCACCCGGCGAAGAAAAAGGTGGCGTGTTGGAAGTATTATTGCGACAGTTGGAAGTCACATGCATGTACAGTGATGTGATAGACGATGTCGAAATCGATGTCTCCGCATTGGATCTGGGTGATACTATCCATATTTCCGATCTGCAGCTCAGCGATAAGCTTGATGTTACTCTACCGGCAGATACAGCGGTAGTAACCGTCCGAATCCCAAGAGAAGAAGAAGAGGAAGAGGAACTAGAGGAAGCTGAAGAAACAGAAGCAGAGACAGAAGAAGAAGCCGAAGCAACCGAAGAAGAATAATCTCAAATGAGATTAGTGGCAGGATTGGGGAATCCGGGTAGTAATTACCGTAGAAACAGACATAATATCGGTTTCCTTGTCTTAGATGCTCTGGCGCAGGAGCATAACAGATCTTTTAAAAAAGCCAAGTTGTATGATTGGTACAAAATTGATGATGTGTTATTCATCAAACCAAAGACCTATATGAACAGATCAGGAGAGGCGGTTTTATCTGCTCTGACATCTGAACATATAGAGGACATAGTCGTGATATGTGATGACATCCACATACCGTTCGGTGAGATCAGGATTCGAGAGAAAGGTGGTTATGGCGGGCATAATGGCCTCCGTTCCATTGGAGATACCTTGGGTTCGAAAGATTTTAGCAGAATGCGTATCGGGGTAGATTCACCCGAAGGAGAGAATTGGGCAAATTATGTGCTGTCCAATTTCTCAAAACAAGAAGAACTGAAACTCGGTTCGCTCTTAGAAATGACCAATAAACTCTTGGGAGTTTATATCGATGCTGGCTTCAAAGCTATGCTCGATCATTTCAGTTCAGAAAAAAAATCCTATTCTGAAAGCATAGGGCTTTCAGAATCAAAAGACCAAAGGAGGGAAAATGAAAAAATACGAAAGCATGGTAATAATAATACCATCGATTAGTGAAGACGACGCTGTACAAGAGAATGAGAAGTTACTATCGTTTATCGAAAAAAATGGTGGTGAAATCGTCAAAACCGAAAAATGGGGTAAAAGAAAACTCTCTTATGAGATCAAAAAGTACAAAGAGGGTTATTATTTCGTAAATTTCTTTAGTTTGGATCCAAATCGTATTTCCGAATTTGAAAATGAATATCGTATTAATGAAAACATTATTCGTTATAATATTTTAGCCAAGTAAAGGAGTAAATTATGACAGAACTCAAATTTCCCCGTATTAACTCGGTGATAATCAGCGGTAGGCTTACACAGGATATAGACTTACGATATACCGCAAATGGAACTCCCGTAGTAAGATTGCCCATTGCTTCCAATCGTGTCTATCTCAAAGATGGCGAATGGCAAGAAGATACCAGTTTCTTTGATATAGTCGCCTGGAGCAAGTTGGCAGAACGTTGTGCGAATATCCTTCACAAAGGAAGTCCGATCATAGTGGAAGGGATGCTACAAGCAAGAACATTTACCGACAAGGATAATCAGAATCGTAAGGTTACCGAGATTGTGGCTCAACGCATCTCTTTTCTGGAAAAAACAGCACAACCGGATACTGGAGGCAAAGATTTTGAAGAGAAAACAGATAATGTCACAACTGAAGACGATGTGCCCTTTTAGAAAAAATTAATTTGAGGAGTAGATATTAATGGAAGAGAATAACAAAAAGATCGAAGCAGAAAACGAGAATAAAGAAGAACAACAAGAAGATACTAAAAGAGAAAGGAAACCATCGCGTCCTACCCGTTCCTTTGATAGGAACGATAATCGTAGAAGGTTCGTTTTTAAGAAAAAGGTCTGTTTCTTTTGTAAAAACAAAGATGCAGAGATCGATTATAAAAATGCTGATTTGATGAGACGCTATATCTCTGAGAGCGGTAAGATATCACCGCGCCGCTTTACCGGCACTTGTGCCAAACATCAGCGCCGTCTTACCAAAGAGATAAAGAAAGCTCGTCAAATGGCACTGATACCATATACAGATAAGCACTAAAGTGATCTTATCAGCGTTGTTTGCTGCACTAGTGGCAGCCATATCCCCATTTTGGGGTGTATTGATCATTCTGATCTTGGGCGGGAGACATATAAACCGCCCAAATGGTATCAGGTACTATCTCATATTCACTGGTACAGCGTTAGTCTTCCTGATAGCCAATTTGAATACTATCAGGCTGATGAACAGTCTGGATATGATATTGGGGGTAGGTTTATCTACAGCATTGTGCTTTTACCTTTTGCGACATAAATACACATACATCAACAGCTTGATCATAGTAACGGTATACAACAGTATTTATGCCTATACTCGTTTCTTGATCTTCGAGAATACGATCGTAAACCTACTATCGGAGAGTATGACACAGATGCGGGAGATGTGGCAAAACTTGCTTGCCGATCGTCCGGAACTGTTACAAAATTTCCTTGAACTCAGCGAAAAATCTCGAGAGATAATGCTGAGCAACAATATAGCCATCTGGGTGGTCACCATCAGTTTGGCATTGTATATCGGACTTTTGATTTTTTCCAGAAAAGTAGATGTGAAATGGGATCATAAAAGGACAAGAATCCCATTTTATTTCGTCTATATATTGATAATCGGATTGGTTCTGACCCTGATTCCTCAATCCCGTTTAGCAGGTGGGAATATCTTAGTCATTCTGAGTTTGTTATATCTTATCCAAGGTATCGCTATGCTGGATTATTTTATGGGGAGTTTTTTCAGAAAACACAAGTTATTGATGATAGTCTTTATCATAATCATATTGATCAATATTTATCTACTGGGGCTGATAATTCTATTCGGCATAGTAGATAATTGGTTAAATCTAAGAAAATTAAGTATAAATGGAGGAGATAGATGAAAGTAATATTGACCAAAGATATCGAAAGAGTTGGTGAAGCCGGTTCTTTGATAAAAGTATCTCCCGGATATGCCAGGAATTATTTACTTCCGAAGAAACTGGCAATTCCGGCTACAAAAGGGAATATCACCCGAATCGAAAAGATCAAACAGAAAGCTGAGATAGAACGTCTGGAACAAGAGAACAAGTATAAAGCCCTTGCAGCCAGTATAGCTGGTACAGAGCTGAAGTTCGTGAGAAAAGCAGACGAAAATGACCATCTCTATGGTTCGGTCTCGGAAAATGATATCGCTGAAGAATTGGAAGCAAAAGGGTTTGAAGTACACAAATCCAATATTAAGCTTGACAAACATCTCAAAGAATTAGGAGCTCATACAGTGGAGATAGCTTTTGCTCCCGATATTGTCGGTGAGATCCAAGTTATCATCGAAAAGGAGTAAAAAAACGGAGGTTAATGTGAAAAGAATACTGAACAAAATCGTCTCAGTGTTGAAATGGGTGGTTTTATTAGCAGCATTCAGCGCTCTAGGTTTTTCCAATGAAAACTGGCAAATTGCAGTGCCACTTTTTGCACTGTTTTTCATAGTTGTGTTTGGACTGGTCTATCTTTATGTAAAAAAACACTCACGCCGAGCTGAGATGAAACCGGAGACACGTCTGTTGATATCTCGAATAATCGGAGTGGTTTTGGTCTTAGTCGCCGTGCTCACACCTGTATGGATTTTAGAATCAGCTCAATTTTCATTGTTGATCAATATACTTCTGGTATTATTGACAGCACTGATAATATTTATAGCGATTTTAGCCATATCTCTTATTAATAGTGGTAAAGAGAATAAGTCTCCCATCCAGATAGTTGGTTATCTGATCCTGATAGTATTAGCCACATTACCGGGCTTTTTGATGGTACAGTATGACAGGTCCTACAATGCCCTTGGTATTGCATACTATGCAGCCTTGATCATAGCCGTATTAGCTTGGTGGGGATTATCTCTGGTCACCCGTAAAAAAGAAGAATGAGCTTTACACGCGCCGGGAATGTTATCCAAAAAATTGTTGATAACATTGCAGGCTCGAAGTACAAAGATCTCTTTGTAGTTTCCAGAGCCTGGCCCGAGGTTGTCGGCGAGCTGATCGCTAACAGGACTTTTTTACAAAAGATCGATAAGGGGACTCTTTATATCATGGTCGAAAACAGTATTTGGATGCAAGAATTGGTTTTGCGAAAATGGTCTATTATCAATCAACTGAAGAAAGAGTATGGACTAGATATCGAGAATATAATATTTATGTGCAAAGATCTAGACTATCGACCACCAATGCGAAAAAAGAGAAGAAAAAGATGATCAAAATAGCACCTTCACTTTTGTCTGCCGATTTTACTCGTCTGTACGATGAGATTCGTGCCATCGAAACAGCCGGAGCAGACATATTGCATCTCGATGTGATGGACGGGCATTTCGTGCCCAATCTTACTTTCGGTCTGCCGATAATCGAGCAAATCTCGAAGATCAGTTCCATCCCACTCGATGTACATTTCATGGTAACAAATCCGGGGGATTATTTCTCCAGCATGGCAGAATTTGGGGTAGAGTATGTTTCTTTTCATCAAGAAGCCGTAGTACATATTCATCGTATGATCAGTGTTTTGAAAGAGAACAGAATAAAGGCAGGAATTGCTCTGAATCCGGGCACACCGGTACAACACCTCTTCCCTATCGTAGCCGAACTGGATTTTGTCTTGTTGATGAGTGTAAATCCGGGCTTTGGTGGACAGAATTTTTTACCATTAGTATATGATAAGATCCGCACTCTGAAAGAATACACAGATAAGATCGATCATAAACTCGAGATCCAGGTGGATGGTGGAGTTTCAGATATAAATGCCAAAGAACTGGTAAAACTCGGCGCTAATATTCTGGTAGCCGGATCGTACATTTTTGGAAGTGATGATTATGCTGCTAAGATCAGGAGTTTACGCTAATGTTCAATTCATTGTCAGACAAGTTTGAGACAATATTCAAAAAGTTAAAAGGTCGCGGTAAACTAACCGAATCCAATATCAAAGATGCAATGCGCGAAGTAAGACGAGCATTGTTGGAAGCTGATGTAAATTTCAAGATCGTTAAATCTTTTATTGATGAGACCACTGCCGATGCTCTCGGTCAGGAGGTAATGAAGAGTCTTACACCCGGTCATCAGGTGGTGAAGATAGTTCATGAGCATCTTGCCAAATTGATGGGGAAAGATTCTTTCCAACTAAAACTTCATAGCAATAAGATCAACAAGATTATGTTAGTCGGACTGCAAGGATCAGGTAAAACCACTACCACAGCCAAGCTAGCACAATTGATGCGTAAGAAATTCTCCCTCGCTCCGGCGCTGGTCGCCTGCGATATTTATAGACCGGCAGCGGTCGAGCAGTTGGAATTTCTTGGTAAACAGCTGGATATCCCAGTCTATTCCGATCTAAAATCCAAAAATGTAGTCAAAACCGCTCAGAAAGTGTTGAAAAACTCAGCGAAAACTTCTGATAATCTGCTCATCTTCGATACAGCCGGCAGATTGCATATAGACGAGAATCTGATGAAAGAGCTGAGCGATCTTAAGAAAACGATCAAGCCGGACTATATCTTATTCGTTGCCGATTCGATGACCGGTCAGGATGCCGTATCGGTAGCCAAAGAGTTTGATAGCAGACTTGATGTGAGCGGCGTTATTCTTACCAAGATGGACAGTGATGCTCGTGGTGGTGCAGCTTTATCTATCAAAGCAGTAACCGGCAAACCGATCATGTATATCGGTACCGGCGAGAAGATATCCGATATCGAAGAGTTCCATCCTACTCGCATGGCAGATCGAATCCTCGGTATGGGCGATATGATGAGCTTCATCGAAAAAGCCGAAGCTTCCATGGATGCTGAAAAAGCCGAGAAGATGGCAAAGAAGCTGAAGAAAAATCAGTTTACTTTCACCGATTTTCTCGATCAACTCCAACAGATTCAAAATATGGGTCCTTTGGATCAGCTCATGGGTATGATCCCTGGTGCCAATCAAAAAGCTATGAAAGGTCTATCAGTAGATGAGAAAGATCTGAAACATATCGAAGCGATAATTTATTCTATGACACCCGGAGAGAGGGAAAATCCCGGTTTGATTAACGGAAGTCGTCGTTACCGGATTGCCAAAGGAAGTGGCACATCAGTTCAGGAAGTGAACCGATTATTGAAGCAATTTGAACAGATGAAGAAAATGATGAAGAAATTTAATTCTTCTAATTTCATGAAAAGTGGTCTATTACCCTTTTAAAAATTAACCTTGACTACAAACATGAAATTAGAAAAACGTACTTGGTTGTATAAAAAAGATAAAATATAAGGAGTTTTAATGGTAACAATGAGATTAAGGAGAATGGGGACAATAGATAAACCGTTTTATCGGATCGTTGTTCTGGATTCTCGCAAGAAAAGAGATGGTAAGTATATTGAGTCATTGGGTTATTATGATCCCAAGACAGAACCGTTTACTTTAAAAATAGATACAGATAAAGCTATCAAATGGTTAAAAGTGGGCGCACAGCCATCCCAAACAGTACGCTCTTTGTTCAAAAAAGCTGGCATCATAGAAAAATGGCATTATATTAGAAATAAAGTAGAAGAAAAAGTAGAAGAAGAGAAAGAGGAAGTGAAAGAAGTAGAAGAAGAAGAAAAAACTGAATAAAGGAGTGGAATTATGAAAGAATTACTCGAATATATTGTCAAAGCTCTAGTAGACAATCCGGATTCAGTTGAAATCAAAGAAGTTGCCGGCGATCGAGTTACAATTTATGAACTGCGCGCTTCCAAGGAAGATTTGGGTAAAATCATCGGCAAACGCGGAAGAACAGCAAGCGCGCTGAGGACTTTGATCAATTCTGTTGCATCCAGAGATGGAAAGCGCTGTGTACTCGAAATTCTCGAATAGATGCGATACGAAGACCTTATTCCGGTCGCAAAGCTGGGAAAAAATATCGATGAAAATGGTTATATTGAGGTAAAGAAATATAACGCTTTTGACGAAGATCTAACAGAATTGGATTTCGTCTTCTTGCTCTTTAAAGATTATAGTGTGAGATATGTGAAAATAGCTGATATCAAGCAGACAGAAGGTAAACTGAGGATAAAATTTGCAGATCAGGATGATAGAGTGGATATCTCTACAGCAAGCAAAGTTCAGCTTGCTGTAGAATCCAACTTTATCAAAGCTACTAATCCGCATTCTTATATCGGGATGCGAGTGATTGTCGGTGACGAGATTGTCGGTGAAGTTATTGACCTTCTCGATAACACCCAATATCTTGTCTTCCTCGTGAAAGATACCGAGGGACATGAATTTATGATCCCCAACGTAGGGTATTTTGTTTTGGCAGAAAACCGGGATGATAATGTACTGTATGTGCATAATATCGGGGAGTTGAAAGAATTATGAAATTCGAAGTCTTGACTTTGTTTCCCGAACTCTTCCAGAATTTTCTCGATACAAGTATCATCAAAATTGCCAGAGAGAAAAAAGCGATTGATGTTAGACTTACAGATATTCGTGGTTTCGCCACTGATAAGCATCGTCAGGTGGATGACTATCCTTACGGTGGAGGTGCGGGAATGGTACTCAAACCCGAACCTTTGTATGATACTATTGAGCATGTGAGAAAACCTCCGGATATCCCGGTGATCTATTTTACGCCGCAAGGACGTTTGCTGAAGCAGAGTATCATCGAAGAATACCGTAGCAGCGAGCATGTTGTTCTACTTTGCGGTCATTACAAGGAGATAGATCAGCGCATCCGCGATACTTTGGTTAACGATGAGATATCTATAGGCGATTATGTACTCTCCGGTGGAGAGTTGCCGGCGATGGTTTTCATGGATGCTCTCACACGCCTGCAAGACGGTGTGTTGAGTGATATAGAGTCTGCCAACACAGATTCACATGCAGATGGTTTGCTAGGCTGCCCATATTATACCAGACCTGCTGAGTTCAAAGGATTGGAAGTTCCGGAAGTGTTACTCTCCGGCAATCATGAAGAAATTAGAAAGTGGCGCCGGGAAAAATCCTTGGAGCTAACCAAGCAGGTAAGACCGGATCTGTTGAAAAATGAAAAATAGAGTCTATGTAGCATTAGTTCATCATCCTGTTTACAATAAACATTACGAAGTGGTAACTACTTCGATCACTAATTTGGACATACACGACATATCCCGAACTTGCAAGACTTTTGATGTGCCACAATTTTACATCGTCACCAATTTGGAGAGCCAACGGGAGTTTTTGGACAGGATTTTGAGGTTTTGGGATAGTGAGATTGCTCAGAAATACAACCCGGACAGAGCCATAGCTCTGGCAATGATATCAGCAAAAGACAGTATAGACGAAACGGTAAAAGAGATAGAGAATCAGGAAGGAATTCGTCCTGTATTAATATCGACGACAGCTACTAAATACAAGGGAGCGATAAGCTTCGGAGAGTGCAAGAGAATAAATAGACCGATTCTATTCTTATTTGGGACTGGAAACGGTTTAACAAAAGCTGTTCATGAATATGCTGATTTTACCTTAGAGCCCATCCAAGGGATCTCTGGATATAATCATCTATCTGTGAGAAGTGCAGTAGCTATTGTCTTGGATCGAATTACTTCCGAAAAATAAAGGAGGAAACATGGATATTGTACAAGAAATTGGTAAAGAACAATTAAGAACTGATCTGCCGGAATTTCGTGTCGGCGATACAATCAAAGTATATTATAAGATCAAAGAAGGTGAAAAAGAACGTATCCAGATATTTCAAGGGATCGTAATCCAAAGAAGAGGGATGCAGTTATCACAAACATTCACAGTCAGGAAGATCAGTAACGGAGTTGGAGTGGAAAGAATCTTCCCACTACACTCACCAAATATCGACAAAGTCGAGGTAGTACGCTACGGACGAGTTCGAAGAGCGAAGCTTTTCTACCTCCGCAGTGCTAAAGGTAAGGCTGCCAGAGTGAAAGAGAAAAAGAGATATTAAAGATGATACATAGGAGCTTCTATTGCAGAGGCTCCTTTTTTTTGGGAAATTTTAGAATAAATGTTACTCCCCTTTCCTCTTCATTTTTCAAGCTGATGGAACCACTGTAAAATTCCATCATCTGCTTGGCAATGAAAAGTCCTAAACCTGTATTGCCCTTCTCTCCGTAGGAAAACCTTTGGTCAAATACCTTATCAATAATAGATTCAGGTATCTGTTTACCGTTATTGAATAACTCGACTATTATGTTTTCATTTCCCTTGATGATATCTACCGATATTTCAGTAGCACCACCATGTACTTTGGCGTTTTCTACAATATTGTTTATCAGTGAGTATATACTATCATCCGCAAATATCTGTCCTTCACCGGATATATTTAACTCGATATCTCCATGATCAGATTTGATGTCTTCCAGCACTTTCTTTACCGAGACTTTATGTAAAGATCGCTTGTCCGGAAAGAACTTATCCAGATTTTTCATCTTTCGTATCAATTCTATACCTGCATATGCTTTGTTCTTTATCTCACTGAGCAATGAATCATCTTTCTCTTCTCTAAAAAGATTAACAGCACTAATAATAACCGAGTACTGGTTGGCAAGGTCATGTCTAAGGATCTGATTCATTAACTTAATATGCTCATCCTGTTTATTTAGAATCACATTTTTCTTCATCAGCTCTCTTTGCGTTTTTACCAATTCATTATTGAGTTTAGTATAATCGTTTAGTAAATGCTCTTCAGAGCTTGTACTATTTTTCTCCTTCAAGATTTTGCGCACCATGGTGAGATAATCATTTTGCAGCGTCATCATCTGTTTCCAAAAACGTGTAATATCATGAGGATATTCAGCAGCAAAAATCAGCAATTTATCTTCTATAAAAGCTCCGGAGATATTATAGACGGTGCCCTGTTGATTACATTTAAGGCTCATCTCCCAATTGAATAAGCTTTTATCTTCTTTGAGATGAGTTAAAAAATCGAGGCATTTTTGAACTGAGTTTGTATCTACTATAGAGCAGAGCATTTTACCGATGTGCTCATCACCTATTGTACAGTTATCGGAGGAAGATATTTTCTCGATCACTCCTTGAGCATCACAGATTATTGTAATCACATTTTCTGTAATTTCTTTTTTATCAGTCATATATTCTCTATCCTCAAACTAATTCTTCTGCTATTTTTACTGCTTTTGTTGCATCAGTAGCAAAACCATCAGCACCGATTGTTCTGCTCAGTTGGTCATCCTGAAGAAATGGATAACCACCAACTAAAACTCTTGTTTTATTCTCAGTCGCTTGCTTTATCCTAGCGATCAAATCTCTGACTTTTGATACATGGTAACTCATAGTAGCAGAGACACCGACTACATCTATATCATTGGATATGATCATATCGATAATACTATCGGTGGGGGTATTTGCTCCCAAATAATAGGTATCCCATCCCTCCAGCTCGAAAATATCTGTCACCATACGTATGCCCACCTCATGCAATTCCGAACTGACAGATAAGCCGGCAAATTTGTTCTCCTTGTTATCCCCATTAAAAATATAAGGGTACAAGTTTGCCATAATAAACTGTGTAACAGCTGTGGAATAGTGTTCCTGTGCTACGGATATTTTATTCTTCTGCCACAATCTGCCGATTTCTCTTTGTACCGGTTGGAAAACTGATAGGTAGATATCTTTGATAGGGACATCTTCAGCAGCTTTCATTATTAACTTCAATGCTTCATTTCTTTTACTGTTTAGTATTAGGATCAAGTATTCTTTTGCCAATTCATGATATTTATTTGATTTTGTAATAAAAGATGCATATTTAGGTTTAGATTTGGAAAGCTCTTCGATAGCAACATCGAAATACTTTTTAACCACAGGATGATGATCTTTGTTTAGATATTCATAAATGATATTATTGATTATTGTGAGCTGATGAGAAAATGTCGGTGCAGAAATGCCGATATTTTCCATTATATCTCTTGCCCAGCCGATGTATTTCTCAAACAAAAGAGTCGAGTTTACCAAAATAGCATCGGATAGAAACATAAGATGGTAACGGACATCACGGATAGACTTTCCCTTTTTGACCTCATCATAATTTTTGACCAGTTTACTCTGCTCTGAATAGATCTTTTCTACTACCTCCCGAGCAATATCATCTATCTGCTTATTCAAGATGTTTGCAACAACTTCATTTTCTCCCATCTTCTCCTCCTATGTTGTACTCTGCCGAATACTTTTGAGATGAATATAAAAATCCACCCCGTTTTCTCTCTCAACCGTCAACTGCCCTTTCAATTGTTCGGTTAGCATATTGACCAGTCTCAACCCGAGAGAATCGGCATTTTCTAGATCATAATCATCACTCAGACCTATACCATTATCACCGACATTCAGCATAAATTCGTCTCGGTTTAGCTGTTCCAATCTAATATGTATAATCCCGTCTCTACCGTTCGGAAATGCATATTTCAGCGAGTTAGATAATAATTCATTGATTAACAGACCACAGGGGATGGCTATATCTATTGGGAAAGAGACATTATCAATATCGATATCTAAAGAAACATTCTCTTGGATACCATAGCTTCTCACCAATACATTTGCCAATCGGGTAACGTATTGGCTGAAATCGATATCGGAAAAGTCTTCCGATTGATATAGTTTTTCGTGAACAAGCGCCATTGTTCTAACTCTGTTTATCGCAGGTAAAAACATCTCGGCTACCGAACTATTGCTGATCTTTTCTCTTTGTAAATTTAATAAACTCGATATAATTTGCAGGTTATTCTTAACACGGTGATGCACTTCTTTTAGCAACACTTCTTTTTCTAACAATGTATTGCGCAACTTTCCTTCTGTCTGCTTCATTTCGGTGATGTCACGACCGACACTAACAGCACCATATATCTGGTTATCGGCATTATGAAGGGGAGATGTCATATTGTAAATAACATATTCACCGTAAGCTTTTTTAAAAGTCCATTCATATAAGACAGTTTTCCCCTGTAGAGTTTGGGTTATTTTTTCATTATGGATTTTTGCAGATTTAATATCAAATACATCATAAATGCTTCTATCCAAAATAGATTCTTTCTCGATCCCATATATTTCCAACCAATTACCGAATACTCCGGTGATATTTTTTTCTCTATTTACTGTAAAAATAATATCATCTATAGCATTTACCAAAGTCCTGAATTTTTCTTCACTTTCGATCAACTTTTGTCTGGCTTTTTTTCTTTCGGTAATATCTTCCACAGTTCCTTCGTAAGCAACTATTCTCCCATTTTCATCTCTGATCGCATGGGCAAATTCTCTCACATTAATCGGATTACCATCTTTTTTTATCCATACAGTTTCATAGTTATCAACAAATCCGTGTTTTTCTATCTCCTGTTTGAAATCAACTCTATTCTCGTCGCTGTTAAAACCTTCTTCCTCCAGATCTCTTTGTGATAACTCAGAGAAAGAATCATAACCCAATATTTTTATAAGAGTTTTATTAGATTCCAAGATCTCACCTTCCGGTGTGGTTTTGTAAATTCCAATCGGTGCATTATCAAAGAGATCTTTATATTTCTTTTCATTCAGGATAAGTTCTTCTTCCATATTCTTTCTATCAGTTATATCTTGGACAATTCCAACAATTTTGGATGGATTGCCTTGATCATCCCGTTTTAAATCCGCTTTTGCATTTATCCACATTAGTTTGTTCGACTTATTGTTAACAATCCGATATTCCAAATCACACTTATTATCTCGATAAAGCTTTTTGAGTGCTATTATAGTTTTAGGATAATCCTTTTTATGAATAAGCTTCTTAGTCGTGCTGGAAGGCACTAATCCATCTGAATATTCTATGCCAAAAATTTTGTATGTTTGGGGAGAAGCCCAGATCTTTTTCGTTTTTATATCATATTCCCAACTTCCTATCTTGCCGGCACTTTGTGCTCGCCTGAGGTGTTCTTCATTGTTCTTTAGTTTTTCCTGTTGTTGGTATTTATCTGTCATATCTCGGAAAACCAAAACGACACCGACAACAGCGCCATTCTTCTTACGGATAGGGGCAGCACTATCTGATATGTAATTTTTTTTACCGGATTTGGAGATCAGAGTTGTATGATTTGCCAATCCAACTATTTTACCCGAATCTATAACGCTATGAACCAAATCAGGTATTGGATCGCCGGTTTGGGAATTTACAACTACAAATACATCTGTAAGTGATCTGCCTATTACTCTCTTTCCTCTCCAGCCGGTCAATCTTTCAGCAACCGGATTCATTCCGGTGATAAAACCGGAAGTATCTGTGGTAATAACTGCATCACCAATACTATTTAAAGTCACACTCAATAGCTCATTATTATCATGTAATTGTTTAGTCTTTTCTCTAACCTGTATTCTGAGGGTAATCAGCCATATAAGAAATATTAGCAGAAACGATCCGAAAACTATCAAACCGATGTTAAGTGTTCTATACCATTGGGGTGAAATTATTCGTTCATATCGTCCCAACCATTTCTCATGAATTTCATTATACGCACCAGTCTCTTTTAGGATCGAGAGCCCTTCATTGATAAGAAACAGTAAATTTTCATTCGCTTTTGTAGTTGCGACAGAGTATTTGTAGGGATGAAATTGCCTACCGATAGTTTTTAGGTTTTTTAGATTATATTTTTCAATCAGATATTTTGCCTGATAAAAACCAACCAAAGCACAATAACCTACCCCATCGGAAAGCATATTCAATGCCTGATCCGGATCGGCAGTTAAGATGAGCCGATTGGAAATACCTTCCTCCAAGACATAATCATGCATGATATCCGCTTTTTGAACTATAATCTCTTTATCTTCAATGTCCTGAATAGATTTGATATCTTGGTCAGTTCTGGTAACTATAGTATGGCTAACATTAATAAATGGTATGGAGAACAGAAAGTTATCTGCCCTTTCCTCCGAATAGAACATGCCGGTAATAGCATCGACTTGTTCTGCTTCCAATTGTTCCATTGCCTGATTCCATACCATCAACTCGATCTCGATATCCAGATCCACCTTTGAGGCAACGGCTCTGATAATATCTATATTAAAGCCGCTAATTTCTCCATTTTCATCGATAAATTCAAAGGGGGGATAATTATTGTCACCGGCAAATCTATAGACGCTATCGTCATGATGAGCCCATAGCATAGATGCCAAAAGTATAAATAGCAATGAGAGTGATAACTTTCTAAAAGTATTACTAAGCAAACAGTGCATCTTCAAATTCTCAATTCAAACAGACGAGATCACATATTTTTGAGTCTGCGCTGGTGTTCTCGGAGCTCATCTTTTTTCTGGATAGTTTCCCGTTTGTCATACAATTTCTTTCCTTTCGCAAGAGCCAAGTTCACTTTTGCCAACCCTTTTTCATTAATATAAATCTCTTTGGGAATGAGAGTGTATCCCTGCTCCTCCGTTTTGGGGATTAGTTTTCTTATCTCTCTTTTATTCAACAGCAATTTCCGTTTTCGCTCCGGATCATGATTATATATTCCACTCTGTTCATAGGGACTGATATGCAAACTATTGAGCCAAACTTCGTTGTTTTCTATAGTAGCATAAGAATCTTTGAAACTAACCTTCCCGGCACGTATAGACTTGATCTCACTACCTTGCAAAACAATACCGGCTTCCATCTCCTGAATGATAAAGTAATTATGCATTGCTTTCCTATTTCTATATTTTTTCACCTTTTTCACCTCTCTGTAGGTTAGTAGATTAGATACATCCAAAACTGTCAATGAATTATTACAGACTTGGAGAGAATAAATCATTGACAAATATAAAGAATCAAATAAATGTATTCTCAATATGTATCTGGTAAAGTAGGGGTTTAGAGGATGAATATAGTATATAAATGCACGACCGTCTTAATATTAGCATTTCTGACAGTGTATAGTATAACTCCTTTTATAATGAAATTAGCATTCAAAACAAATTTTTTGGACAAACCGAATTTTCGAAAAGTACATACCAAGGCGACTCCTCTTCTTGGTGGAGTTTCTGTGTTCATCGGTTTTTTTATTTTAGCGGGATATGTTATTCTCACAAATATGCACAGTCTGGATATTCCGATCATCGGTTACCTCGCCGGTGCATTTTTTATAGTATTGGTCGGAGTTATAGATGATAGATATGGGATGAAGCCATTGGTTAAGCTATCCGGTCAGTCACTTTCTTGTTTGATTTTCTTGATAAGCAATGATCTCTATACGGTTTTCGGTCCGGCTTATATCACTCTACCTCTTTTGGTAATTTGGATGGTTGGTCTGATGAATGCTTTGAATTTTTTGGATAATATGGATGGTATTATCACTGGCATGTCCGGGATTCTTGCTCTCGGATTTTATGCTCTCAGTTTTATCAGTAGTACGCCAGAATTGAATGCTCAAGCCAATTTTATCTCCTTGTTAGCTCTGATTTTTGCTGGAGCAGTATTCGGATTCTTACCTTACAATTTCAATCCGGCAAGGATCTTTCTTGGAGATGCCGGTAGTATGTTTATTGGCTATTTTCTCTCTACTATGGGGATACTGGTAGGAGATCTCGCTACTGCTAGCACAGGTAACATGTATTTTTATCTGCTCCCTGTTTTGATGCTTAGTTATGCAATATTCGATATTTCGTTGGTCAGCTTTACACGCAAGCGGGACGGTAGAAAGATCAGCCAAGGTGGTAAGGATCACTCTACTCATAGGATAGGTACAGCGATGGGCTCTCCCAAAATTACTGCTATTCTCATCTATTTGATCAATATAATCCTCGTTCTGGTCACTATATTGGTATTCAAGATAGGTTCTAGCACACTGCTAATTCTTTCGACCACAATTTTTGCTGTCATTTTTGTGATTTTTGGTAATAAACTGGATCAGATCCCAATCGTTATTCCGGATAATCAACTCAGCAAATTGGATAAGTAGAAATTATGAAAGCGAAGATATTAGGCTCAGCTTCCGGGATGCCTACCTACGGCAAACATCATGCTGCCTTATGGGTTTGTGCAAATCAGCAAAATATACTTTTCGACTGTGGGGAGGGTACAGCAGAGAAGCTCATGACACATAAGCTTGATAGAGACTGTCTGGACTCTATCTGCATCAGCCATTTTCATCCCGATCATCTCAGCGGTATTTTTATGGCTATCCAGATGCTCTACTTGCAAAAGCGTACTTCTACTTTGAAGATCTTCTTGCCAGAATCGATCCAAAATTTCATTGCTATGATGGAGTATATGTATCTGTTTGAAGAACGGCTAACTTTTGATATAGAATTCTATGATATAAAAGAACTGAAGCAATTTCATCATTTCATCATCCCCATACCATCCGATCATCTGGATAGCTACAAAGAGATTACCGAAAATCGTGCCAATACCTGCCGAGCTTATTCCTTCAAGATAAACTCGGGAGATCGGAACCTACTATATACATCCGATGTATCCAATTTGGATAGCATAATTGATCACATAGGGAATGTTTCCACACTCATTGTCGATGCACTACATCCTCCTGCTCAAGATATCATCTCTTTGCCAAAATATACTTCAGCAAAGATCATCCTCAATCATGGCATATCGGATGAATTGAATAAAATTTTAGAAGCAGAACCAAACGATCAATTCGAATATGCCCGAGAAGATAAAGAACTGTAGAAGATTATCGAGAAAAAACATGCGCATGGTGGTTTTTTATGGATTATTCTACTGAGCTGAACGAACAACAATTAGCGGTGGTAGCAAATACCGATGGTGCGCTATTGGTTTTAGCCGGCGCCGGTAGCGGTAAAACCAGAACCATTATTTACAGAACTGCTTACCTCATCAAAGTGAAAAAAGAGAATCCATATACGATCTTAGTAGTGACTTTTACAAACAAAGCTGCTCGTGAATTGAAAAACAGATTGGCAGATCTGATGGATATAGATCCGCGCTATTTGTGGATTGGCACATTCCATTCTGTCTGTACGCGAATTTTGCGCTTTGAACATGAACATCTCCCCTATACCAGCAATTTTTCTATCTATGACGCTGATGATCAAAAGATGATCTTCAAAAAAATATACAAACAACTAAATATAGATAAAGAGAAATTCCCGATCGCAAAGATCAGATCATTTATCAGCAATCAAAAAGACCATCTCATTACCCCGGAAGATTTCTTTGAATTTAACGATGAAAACCTCTTTACCAAAACCGTGCATAGAATATACAAAGCTTATCAAAAATATCTGCTCAATAATAACGCAATGGATTTCGATGATCTGATAGCGAATACAGCGCGACTATTTCATGATAAACCAAAAATTAGGAAAAAGTATGAAGATCGCTTCAAATACATCATGATAGATGAGTATCAAGATACTAACTATGCCCAATTCAAGTTGATACATCTTTTGGCTCGGGAAAGACAGAACATTTGTGTAGTCGGAGATGATGACCAGGCAATCTACAGCTGGCGCGGAGCTACTATCAGGAATATCTTGGAATTCGAACATGACTACAAAAATGTACAGAAAATCAGACTGGAACAGAATTATCGCTCTCCCGATATCATTCTAAACCTCGCCAATAGCTTGATAAAACATAACTCCGGTAGACATGAGAAAACATTGTGGTCAAAGATGAAATCGGAAACTAAACCGTCTTTGGTCAGTGTGGATAACGATTATGAAGAAGCTGAATTTGTGGCAGAAAAGCTGTTGGAACTCAAGCAGCATACTTTGTTAAAAAATTGTGCTGTCTTGTATCGGACAAATGCGCAATCTCGTCAATTTGAACAGATCTTTTCCAAACATGGGATCTCATATCAGATCGTCGGTGGAGTAAATTTCTATCAAAGAAAAGAGATCAAGGATTTGATAGCATATTTGCGTCTGCTTGTCAATCCGCAAGATACAGAGAGCTTGTTGCGTATCATAAACTTTCCACCCAGAGGTATTGGGGCAAGCACATTGCAGAATGTAGTCCAGATGGCATATTCTTCCCAAAAGACACTTTTTGAAATGATGTTAGCTAAAAAAGACGATCCTGACAAGCTTGGGAAACGGTTGAATCGGATTGGTAACATTTATGCTGATCTGGTGAAATCTGCCCGAGAGATGTCTCTATCCACTTTGGTAGAAAAAGTCGTGGAGAGTAGCGGTATTATCCAATATTATGAGAATAGTAAAGACATCCGAGATGAAACCAGGTTAGAGAATATTAAGGAATTTGTAGCAGCTGCTTATGAATTTGGAGAGTATTATGCACATGAGACGGGGGGAAACCCCACTTTATCAGATTTTCTACAACATCTTGCTCTGCAAACGGATGTGGATCAGCTCGAAGATAAGTCCAATACGGTTTTTTTGATGACTATGCACAATGCCAAAGGCTTAGAGTTCGATTATGTGTTTATTGTTGGCATGGAAGACGGTCTGATCCCTCATGCTCGTTCTGTAGATGGTGAGACAGCTCTGGAAGAAGAACGCAGGCTATTGTATGTAGCGATTACACGCGCCAAAAAAAATGTTTTTATGAGTATGGCTCAAACAAGAAGATTATACAATGTGAACACCTACACCATGCCGAGCAGATTCATAGCAGAGTTAGATAAAAAATACTATGATAAAGAAGAAGATTATCGGCAAAGCAACATCTATCATAAGGCGAGAAAGAAGCCGAAAGAGAGAATAAAAAATAGCAGATCATATTTTAAGATTGGACAAAAAATCGTACATAATAAATTTGGAGAAGGAATAGTATTGAATGTGGATGGAGAAGATATGGATGCCAAATTGACCATATCATTTCCCGGTGGAGTTTTGAAAAAAATACTTGGAAATTATGTAACTTTGAAGAAGTGAGGTAAAAATGAAACATTATGGACTTACGATCGTGTTGGTTATCCTATTTCTATTACCGACACATCTAATTGCAGACAAATATGCCGGAGAGATCTTCCGAATGGGTGCCGGTGTCCGAAATTTCGCCATGGGCAATCTGGGATTGACAGATCAAAATTCAACCGCATTGGCATATTGGAATCCGGCTTTATTACACAAAGTAGATGATAACAGATTCGAACTGATGCACGCAGAAGAGTATGTGGGACTTTTGAAATACGATACTGCCGCTGCTATCTGGGGAACTGATTCCAAATATTCTCTTGTTATCACAAGGATAGGCATAAACGATATCCCACTTACAAAGCTGGAAAATCCTGATGATTCTCTTTATTTTGCCAATCGTCCTTATGCCTATAAGCATGTTAACAATGCCGATATAGTAGCATATTTCGGCATCTCCAGAAAAGTGGGCAACTTTAATCTCGGCCTCACGCCCAAATTAGCTTATCGATCACTAGCAGAAGAAAGTGGGTTTGGTTTCGGAGCGGATATCTCTACTTATTGGGAGCTCTCCGATGATCTTATGCTCGCTGCTAACATCCGTGATTTTTTCACTACTCAGATCCTTTGGGCTAATGGGACGCATGAGATAGTCCGACCCAGCATAGATCTGGAAGCCAAATATGATTTCGACATCCCTTCTCTGCATATTCCATCCTCATTTTATCTGGGAACCAATATTTTCACTGAAAGCCGGGATTACAGCAGTACAATTGCTTTGGGATTTCTCAGCATGGACTACCATCTCGGTCTGGAGATCGATCCACATGATCTTTTCGATTTCTATCTAGGCTATGATATCGAATTCTTTACCACCGGAGCTTCCTTGAATATAAACAACTGGCAGATTAATTACGCATTTAAGCATAATACGGAATTGGATAATTCTCATAGGGTATCTATCGGTTTGAGGTTATGAGAAGAATAGCTATTCTGGGCATTACGGGTTCGATCGGGCTTTCGGCAGTCGAGGTTATTAGAAATCATCCCGACAAATTCCAGATCGTTTTAGCCAGTAGTAATAGTAATTATAATAAGCTTTTCAGCTTAGCCCAAGAGTTTTCTATCCCGCATCTCATCATATCGAACGCAGCTTTGAAGAAGAGAATCACAGATATGCCCACCACCAGCTCGATACATTATGGTGCGGATTGTTTCCAAGAATTAATCAAAGCCAGTGAATGTGACTTGATATTGAACGCTATCTCCGGGTCTGCAGGGCTGGAATATACCATGTACTCCATCAAAAATGGGATAGATCTTGCTTTAGCCAACAAAGAATCTTTGGTGATGGCAGGACATCTTATCAAAGATGAGATCAAAAAAAATAAGGTTAATATCATACCGGTTGATAGTGAACACTCGGCTATCTATCAAGCGATCGGAGATACTCCTCTGGCTCAGATAAAGAAATTGATAATTACTGCCTCAGGTGGACCTTTTAAAGATTTACCTTTGAGAGACTTTTCGAATATACGGTTAAAGCAAGCTCTAGATCACCCTACTTGGGATATGGGAGATACCATCACTATCAATTCTGCCACGATGATGAACAAAGGTTTGGAAGTAATCGAAGCTCATTGGCTTTTTAACAAAGAGTATGATGATATTGAAGCGGTTATCCATCCCCAATCGATCATTCATTCGCTCATCGAATATGTAGATGGGTCTATTTTGGCTCAAATGAGCACTCCTTCCATGCAGCTTCCTATCCTATATGCTTTTACTTACCCCAAACACATTCACTCAAACTTAGTGAATACTTCGCTTGTAGATTTGCCTGCGCTCACTTTCGAAAAAATCGAGAAGGATAGATATCCTCTCTTCTATCTCGCCTGTGAAAGTGGCAGAAAAGGAGGAGCTTATCCAACTGTAATGAATGCAGCTAATGAAGCGGCAATAAAGCTATTCTCCGAAGGAAAAATCAGATTTACCGATATATACAAATTGGTATCTCATATTGTAAATTCTTATTCTCAAACTAATAACTATCCGGATTTATCCGAGATCCTAAAGATTAATCAAACTGTTTACGAAAAGGCTTATCGAGATTTTTCAGTAGTGATCTGAACGCTCATACCTAAACATTAATTCAACAATTATCAGCTGATAATTGTTGAGAAAATAAATACAACATCGAGTTTTACTTAAAATAACGATAGGTATGAGTTATGATGAAGATTAGATTAGACTCAGCACCGTTGTTTGTACCGGCTATATGCTGGGCGATCGGGATTATTGCAGGCAGATTCCTTGAATTGGGATTAGCTTACATACTCCTTTTTCAGATCGGTTGCTTGATTCTCGTGTTAATAAAACCAATCCGAATATATGCTCTTTTTTTCGCGATCATACTCTTGGGATTCCTAAGATTCTCTGTAGCTACAAATTACCCTGAACATCATATAAATTCTTTACTGCAATACAGAGAGGAATTCGTTCAAACCTTGTATGGTCAGATTATCGATTATGACCATAGTGGTGAACGCTTATCGAGATATACCGTATCAGTCGATTCTATCGCCGGATATCCAACCGAAGGCAGAGTATATCTTTATACGACTAATAGGGACTTGAATTGTAATGATCTAATCAAAACGATTGCCAGTTTCCAAAGACCGCGTCCTCCTTCAAATCCAGGTATGATAGACTATGCTGATATGTTGGAACAAGCAGGGATTCATGCTACCGCTTTTGCTCAAGTGCCGGTAGAAGTAGTCGGTCATCAGCGTCATCTATTACGTGAATATATCGTCAGCATTCGCGAAATGATCAGAACACGGATTCATGAACGTTTTCAGGAGCATTCCGGGTTAATTTGCGCAATTCTCATCGGAGACAGAAGCGGATTGGAGGATTGGGATTATTTGATCACAAGAGCCGGTTTGAACCATCTTATTGCCATTAGTGGGTTGCATGTGGGGATCATAGCTTTTATTACTTTCATAATCCTGAAAATTTTCATTCGCAATCGCTTTTTGAATCGGATTATTCTGATAATCATCCTATTAACCTATGCAGGAGTCTGCTCATGGCGTCCCTCTGTATCCCGAGCGGTAATTATGATCAGTGTCTATCTGATCGCACAATTATCAAATAGATTAGTAAGCGCAAACAATGTGCTCGCCTTAGCATTTATCATTATTACTGCATTTAATCCATTTCTTCTCTTCACCATAGGTTTCCAACTCTCTTTTATTGCAGTATTCGTACTTCTGAATTTGTTACCTCAAGTTCGGATAGTGAAAATTGATAAAGAAGAAATCGCACTGCTATCTGCCAGTAAGAAAATGCTTAATTCCGTTTTAGCGATCCTGATATCTTCTGCTTTAATAACTACTTTTCTTTCTCCTTTGTTGATGTTCTATTTTTATCAGTTCAATTTCAATGGTATATTTGGTAATATTATTGGTATTCCATTGGTTTCAATTATGATCCCATTAAATTTTCTGCTTTTAGTCTTACCGGAATTGCCAATCCTTGTTGCCATTTATCAGAATTCAGCTTTATTACTTGTCTATATCTTCAAAAATTGGAGTCAATTTGTTTCCCAGTTACCTTTTTATCATGGATTTGTCTCGATAAGTTGGTGGCAAGTGTTGCTTATTTATGCATTACTTTTATCACTTTTTTCATTAATATTCTGCAAACTGAAAAAAAGAACCAAACTCTTTATCGCTATAACTGTTGCGATTATAGTTATCATTCTCATTTTCTCTATTGCTAATGTTCAGAGAGACAGACTCAAAATCGTTTTTTTCGATGCAGGTTTGGGGGATTTGTTTCTGATAAGAACTCCGGATAATGAAAACGTTATGATAGATGCGGGACCGTCCGATTTCGCCAGTAATCATTTCTCGTACTCTGCCCTACCTTATTTCAAGCAGCATGGGATCAGTACGATAGACTGGCTAATACTAACTCATGCTCATAATGATCATTACGGCGGGTTTGAAGCACTCATACAAGAAGTCATTGTGGAGAACCTGCTGATTCATGAGCACTTTTTCGATAGACCTGTCTGGGAAACATTCGAACCTTTGATAGAAGAGTATGAAGTCGATCTAACCGTAGTCTCTGATACTATGCAAATAGCGTTATCATCTGTAAATCTAAAGGTTATTCATCCGGACAAAGATTATTCACACAGCAACATAAATAATCTCTCAATTGTAACAAGGTTGGAATATCAAAACTTTTCTGCGTTGTTCACAGGCGACATAGAATCTGAAGCTGAGAATTATCTGACATCAAATTATGAAGAATATTTGCCATGCTATATGTTGAAAATAGCACATCATGGTAGCAAATCTTCCTCTACAGAACAGTTTTTGGATTATGCAAAACCCGAATATGCTTTCATTCCCACATCATTGGAAAATAGATTCAATTTCCCCCATGAGGAAACTCTACAAAACTTAGCTTTTTTAGAAGATCGTCTATTTATAGCTGAAAAAGATGGAGCGGTTATCCTACTTACGGATGGTGAGAAAGTACACATCAGCACTTATCTTTCACAGAAAGAATACATAGAGATTATCGAATAAAAGAACAGCCCCGAATCGGGGCTGTTCTAAGTTTACATAATATTATTTCATCAATATCATCTTTCTCGTGTCATGATGATTTGCTGTTTTCATACGGTATAAGTATATGCCGCTGGCGACCGATTGTTGATTATCATTTGTTCCATCCCAAGTAATCGCATGTTCACCGGCAGAAAACTCGTTATCAACCAAAGTTCTCACTTTTTCACCTTTGATGTTGAAGATCTCTATTTGAACTCTGTCAGCTTGTGAGATAGCAAACCTGATAGTTGTTTCCGGATTGAACGGATTAGGATAATTTTTCATCAATAGTGGTTTTTGTACAACTGTATTATCATCCGCGCTTGTACCTTCATAAGTGAATTCTAGCTCAACAATTTCAGATTCATTGGTACCGTAAACAGCACTCACACCGGCGATATAAGTTTCTCCATTGATGAGTTCCTCATACTGCCAACTGGACTCTTCGGTGAATCCTTCCAAGTTTCCATTCAGATAAACATTATACCCATCCGGATCAGTTCTATACCGTGTTATACTATGTTGATTCGATGGCATTGTGGCACTATTCACAGCGATATTTTTACGTATTTGATGCTCGATAGTAGATGTCACATTTTTCATTGGTGCTTTTGTTATCACTCTTTCTCCATCACGTGATGAAGTACCCATGATCCAGAGATCCATCAGGAAATTTCCTACGTCTGCACTATTCAAGTTCATGCCGGAATAGTTTGGTAGCGGACCGAAATATGAGCTGTCTGTAGCCTCTGCATCAGCATCCATACAGGGATAAGCGTCATCCGGAGCATTATCCATCGGCTCGAGGAATATACCCACAAGACCGCTGGCAGGAAGTGAACCAAGTTCGATATCGAGCTCCCAACCGTCATTAACTTCTGTCTGAAGTACATCGGTGGTGTGCATTAGCTCATAAGTGTCCCAATTGACTACATGGATCTTATAATCCCATTCGCCGAAAATACCCCAGGATGAATGGCGGTAATCTGTGTATTCCACAGTTACATCACTGTAGCCGCTCACATCATATACAACACCATAACCATAGTCATACTGTTGGAAATAGGCATTCTCAGGAACGTTGTTATGATAAGACAATTGATGTAATTCTGGTCCTTCGGGAGGATCCCAAGTAAATAATCCGGTCATCCAATCTATAGCCAGATTAGTGGGTGGATCGAAATCGGGTATAACTTCGAGTACTAGATCAACTCCTGATGTAACCTCTCCACCTTCGACTACTACTCCGGGAACA
Source organism: uncultured Candidatus Cloacimonadota bacterium (assembly GCA_964433675.1). Classification (GTDB taxonomy): domain Bacteria; phylum Cloacimonadota; class Cloacimonadia; order Cloacimonadales; family TCS61; genus CAYSSJ01. Next base: position 36,503 of record CAYSSJ010000003.1, on the reverse strand, counting down.
GTATCGGGATAATATCCTTCTAACTGTGCAGAGACACTATAAGTACCCGGGTCGATTTCGAAAGAGAATTCGCCATCGGGATCAGGATTGGTAGTAATCCCCCCTGCTGTTACCGTAACTTCGGTCACATCTCCGGCTCCACCTACTAGAGTAACCGTTCCTTCTATATAGCCGGGGGTTGGTGGTTCTAAGGTTCCATTGAATTTATACATACCGCCAACGGTAGCACTTTCATTGAAAGCACCGATCCAACCTGTTTGATTATCGATCCAATCGGTCGCTAAAAATTGATCTTGATCGGTTCCATCGAACAAAGTCCAGGAACTTCCATCGTTAAAGCTGTAGGAAACGCCCATATTACCAGTTGCAGCACCGGTACTGATCCAAGTAGAAGCGGTCCCGGGCACATAAGCCATATCATTGGTGAAGATAGGACCAAAGTGTTCTACTAAATCCCATGTATCTCCACCATCTTCAGTTTTGTAAATAGTGCCGGGTGAATTCTCGTTTTTATCTTGTACTAAACCATTCATTTCGTCTTTGAACCACACATCAGTATAGGTGTTTGCCATTGGTGTCTCAGAGACAGTCCAGTTATGTCCTCTATCGGTAGATTTATACACTCTACCTTTGTTTGTACCGAACCAAAGATTGTCTCCGACAACTGAATAATACCCTACCACTCCCCATTCACCGGTAAGATGAGGAGGGATATTGGCTTCCGGTACTCGATCCCAGTTTTCGCCACCATCATCAGTGGTATAAAGCTCAAAATAGCCATCAGTAGCATCACCTTGGCAGAAACCTATGTTTTCATCCCAGAAATGAACTACATTCGGGAAACCACCTGCAGACGGATCGAAAGTAGCAGATTCTTGTTTGCTCCAATTGGCACCTCCATCAGTGGTTTTGTATATCCCCTGATGTGCATGTGTACCGGTTGGGCTATACATAGGAGCCCAAGCTGTGTCTTCATCCAATGCGAAGATCATAGCTATACCAAGTCCGCTGGCATTGTTGATTACTCCCGGTGTCCATACATCGCCACCATTAACTGTTTTGGTAAATTCCTGAATCGTTTGTCCAGCCCCACTACCATCATAAGCTGCAGCCCAGACGATATTTTCGTCCACTGCATGAACGTAATTAATTCCACGACTGGCAGCGGAAAAACCTGTACTTTGAATTATCCAATCTTGTCTGGATAATTCGACTGTTTGTCCTGATGATACCGGCAAATTAACAGATGGTGCTGCCATTAATAAGCCAATGCTTAACAACGTCATTACAGACGCAAAAAAAAGTTTCTTTTTCATAATACTCTCCTTTTTAATCTCTCCATATATTTTACTCTGAAACCTCATTCCATTTTTTTGTCAATTACTTTGTGATAATTTTACAAAAAAATTACTGCGCTTAAATTCGTTTTATTTGATCATTGTCATTTTTCTAACCTCTTGATATTCTTGTGTAGTCATGCGATACAAATACACGCCGCTGGATACTCTTCTGCCTTGATTATCCGTTCCTTCCCACACCACACTATGATGTGCAGCTTCCAGATACCCCTTTAGCAAAGTTCGAACCAGTGAACCACGAATGTCATAGATATTGATGGTAACCTGTCCGGCTTTTTTGAGAGAGAATGCTATCGTTGTTGCCGGGTTGAACGGATTCGGATAGTTTCTACCAAGCTCAGTAGCTGCTATGATCGGATCATCAGCGTTAACCGGATTGTATGTGAAATCATATGTTGCCATTTCAGATTCACCAAGATTATATACTGCTACTACACCTGCAACATAATCATCACCAGTTTCCAATTCATCTGTGTCGAACTGGAATTCGGTGACATCTGCATCTGTGCTACCTTTGTAGTCTCCATCGAGATAGATATCGAATCCTTCCAATTCCTGACGAAAAGCAGTTCTCATAGAGCTTGTATCGCCAAGTGATGGTTTGTAAGTTTCAAGTCTTTTCATCTCATCTTGGGTAACTACTGTGGGTGAATCCCAAGTGAACAATGCTGTTTGGGCATCTACTTGCAGATTGGTGGGCGGATCGAGTACAACATCATCTACATGCATAGAAACCGCTACTATCACTGGATCATTTGCTGAGTTATTGTTTATCACAATATCAGCAGTGTAAGTCTCACCCGGTTCAACTTCACTTGCATCGAAAGTTACAGCTACTTCTATACTATCGTCAGGAGCAACACTGCCTTGATCCGGATAAAAATACAACCAATCCTCATTATTCTCCAATGTTATAGAAAACTCCAGATCTGCTGCACCGACATTTGAAATCACCATTGGATAAGAGACTACTTCTCCATATTCCACATCAACCTCAAAACTGTCAGGATAAACTTCAATTATTGCCTCCGGTCCATAAGTTCCTTCCCAGCGTGCGATCATATTTGCCGGACTTCCATTAACCATTTCAAAATCGCCACCGATGATAAGATCGAGTCCTTGCGCACCCGGTAATATCTCAAAGGCTCTGATCGTACCATCAGTACCACCGGGGATTGGGGCTATCCATTCTGTTCCATCCCAGGCAGCTAAACCACTCAAGCCGGTTAGTGCACCTGCTCCGCTAAAAATCCCTCCTGCGTACAGAAGCTCACCATCTCCATCATTATATATTATCATATCACGAATATCGGTTTGATAAGATGGGCTAATACCGCCATTCATGCCATCCCAAGCAGTTCCATCCCAGCGTGCAATTCTGCTTACAGTTTGTCCACCTGCTTCATTAAAATAGCCGCTTACATATAACTCACCTTCAAACTCCATAAGATTGTGTGCTTGACCGCCATTTAATCCTGCTCCGACAGGTGACCAATCTTCTCCGTCCCATCTTGCTAAAAATCTGGATTGTAAACCATCTATCGTAAAGAATGCTCCTACCGCATATAATTGCTCACCACTGCCATCATCATGAAAGAGCAGATCCATGACAAAATTGCTCACTCCTCCCGGCGCAAGAGCAGTCCAGTTTTCACCATCCCAAGATGCTATCCGCTCAATAGCATCGGTTCCGGCATAATTGAAATTGCCGCCGATATAGAGAATTCCATCTCTGTCTATGATTGCTTCCACCGAAGCATAAGGAAATCCATCCGAAACACCACCTCCCACTTCTGACCATACTTCTCCGTCCCATTTGGCTAGATTGGAAGCTGGATTACCACCGGCAAGATCGAATGAACCACCGACGTAGAGTGCTTCTCCATCGCCATCATCCCAGACATGAAGTGCATAGGAAGTAGCTTCGGGGAAACCCATACCACCTCCACCAGCTAAACCGCCATCGAGATCGGACCAATTTTCTCCATCCCATCTGGCAATTCCATTCACCGTCACATTACCTGCAGTAGTAAATTCTCCTCCTACATACAGCTCCGGTCCATCTCCGCTATCCCATACTGCCATAGCATGTACTATTCCGTTTAGACCCGGATTCCCAATACTTAGATCCCAACTTCTATAAATACTATTGGCAAATATGGCTGAAGTTGATAGTAATGTTATTAAAACTGTAACAAAAAGTATTCTTTTACCCATCTTAAACCTCGCTTATTTTGTTTGAATATGAAGCTGCCCTGCAGCCAAAGCTACAGGGCAACTTCCGATTTACTTGAGTGTCATGAAGACACTATTTCATCATTATCATCTTTCTGGTTTCTGTATATTCTTCCGTGACCATACGGTAGAAATATACACCACTCGATACATTACGTCCACGATTGTCCATTCCATCCCATACCACAGTATGGTGAGCGGCATCCAGATAGCTATCTACCAAAGTGCGAACCAGTGAACCACGAATGTCATAGACATTTATGGTAACCTGTCCTGCTTCTTTGAGAGAAAATGCTATCGTAGTTGCGGGGTTGAACGGATTCGGATAGTTTCTACCAAGCTCGGTAGCTGCTATGATAGGATCATCAGCACTTACACCTGTGTAAGTGAACTCAACTGTTGCCATATCTGATTCTCCGACATCATAGACTGCCACAACACCAGCCACATAGGATTCATCGGTTACCAATTCATCCGTATCAAACTGGAATTGAGTTTCTTCAGTAGTTCCCTTGTAAGTACCATCCAGATAGACATCATATTCAACCAGTTCCTGACGTGATTCAGTCCTGATTGAACGGACATCTCCCAGAGAAGGTTCTGCACTAGATAGGATATTGGCTATTACTGCAGGTGCTTCCCATTCGAACAAGGCAGTATCAGAATCTACTACTAGATTGGTCGGTGGATCGAGAACCATATCTTCTACATTCATTGTAGCAGGTACGATTACCGGATCATCAGCGGTGTTATTGTTTATTACTATGTCTGCTGTATAAGTCTCACCAGGTTCTACTTCCGTAGCATTGAAGTTAACATCGATATCTACACTTTCACCCGGATTTACAGTACCACTATACTGAGAGAGTGAGAGCCACGGCTCTTGGAACTCATCTATAAGTCCACGAATACACCAGTTATAATCCAATGCATATTCAGAGAGCTGTTCCCAATCTCCACCGGCTAGTGCAATCCAGCCACCTTTACCATCTACCATTGGACCTGCGTCCACGCTAGATGGATGATCACCGGTAGCATCGATCGAATAACCGATCCAGTATTCATTGCCAGGAAGTAGTGGTACAGGTGTGGTAAGCATATGGGTTGACCACTCATCTATCACTATCGCGTCAGTAACGTCATGAGAATAGACTTCAGTACCGGGATCGCCCATGCTGCCGCCTTCCCAGATTCTGACGGTCACATTAGTGAATTGTGAGTCCCTGATGTGATACTTAATACCGGTAATCTGATATTCACCATAATAGGTAGATAACTCTTCCGATGTGAATCTGACAGCTGAGAACCAAGTTGCTACTCCATCTGTTCCTACACCATTTTCATCATAACCTGTATCATAATGGATCTCGATCGGATCACGAGTTGAATCATGAGCTTGGAATCCTCTCGGAGTATCATATTTATGATGTTCTATGACTTGAATTGATGAAAGTGGAGCATCCACGTTTCTACGTCCATACTCAGTAGCTGTGTAGCCATCTTCCACGATAGAAATGTTGTATTCCAGTACAGCATCACCATCGTTGGTAATGGTCATTGTCTCTGTAGTTGTCTCACCAACGGCAAGATCTACTTCGAATTCGTCCGGATCTACTGCGATCTCGGGTTCACCGATGTAATCTTCGTAGATATGGACATTATCGACTGCCCAGTACCATGCCCATGAAGTGCCATCGTTGAAATAGAACCTTACTTTTAGTTCATCATTGGCATAGTCGGATATGTCGATCACTTGTGTATCAGGATCATTCCAATCACCTATAGTTGCATCTTGATGGAGCAGATTGACCCACTGGCTGCCGTCCCATACATCGACTTCGGCATATTGGCTACCGAGATGACGATAGTATTGATCGAACTCAAGCATGAGAGCATCATCTACATCGGATGCGTCGATCGGTGGTGTGATCATAGTTTCTTCTACTAGGATTGAACCTGAACCGGCAGCATCACTATCGACAAACATAAACGGTGTTCCGTCTAAGGTGTTGCCATTATAGTCAGTCGTCCAATGCCAGGTATCGTCTGTATCACCACCTTGGATGATCTCCCATCCCATTGGCAGACCATCATTGAAATCTGCAAAGTATGGAAGTATTTCTGTTCCGACGATTGTTAGGCTAACTGGGATGACAACATCTTCACCGGCATTATGCTCGATGACGATATTGGCAGTATATACGCCTGTATCCAAACCGTCAGAATCGAATGTTACATCAACAATGACTTCATCTTGCGGTTCTACTGTACCAGCATCCGGATCGAAGCTCAACCAATCGACCCTCGGGTTTCGTGTGTTGCGAGAGTTACTGTTGGCGCTATATTCGATAGATATTCTATCGCTTAGAGCTTCTCGTGTATCTTCTTCAGCTTCGATGCTGAAGGTAAGATCCGCTCCACCGATATTGCCGATTGTCAACTCTTCGACGTGAATCTCATCCGGATCCATTGTTACATCGAATTCGTCCGGTTCATATGTAATGACAGGATCGAATGTTTCGACTGTTAGTGTTGCCGGAACTATTACCGGATCTTCCTGAGCGTTACTTGCGATACTGATATCTGCGGTAAAAGTACCGGCGAGAATATCTGTAGCATCAAAGACTACATCGATGTCCTCACTTTCACCTGCTGGAACTACTCCTGAGAGTGGATTTGCAGCAAGCCATGGAGGACCTGAATCACCAAGTTCGATTACCCAGATAATATCATTCTGGGAAGTACCCAGGAATGTCCATTTGCCGGATACCAGCTGATCGGTGATCATGATACCACCGGAGATAGCGTCACCGGCAAAAACACCGGTAGTTGTCGCATCGAATACCTGCAATACAGCGCCGGTATCCATATCTATCTGTTCTAAGCTATTTTGATTGGTGCCGGCAGATTGGGTATATGCCCAGATATGTGGTCCATCTTCTGTCACATTTTCCCAAGCGAGACCGGAAATACTACTTGTAGTCGAAGTAAGTGTCTCGATGACACTACCACTACGATCGACCAATGTGAGTGGTGGATCCCAACCATTGGTTACCCAGAATCCATCTTCATCAGGATCGTAAGCTATACCTCTGATGCTGGAAGAACCTGTAGTCGTGAAAGAACTTACTAAGTTTTCATTATCCAGATCCATCTCATAGATGGTAGAACTGTTATCCGATCCGTAGAAGTATTCACCGTCGAAGGTCATATCTCGCAAGTTACCTGCACCTGCTACTGAGAATGTTTCAATGTAGTTTCCTTCCATGTCATAACGATAGAATTCCGTGCTATTCCAAGCAGCAGTGTATATGTAGTTACCATTAGTAGCTACGGAATATTCGCCGCCACCTACACCTACAGGGAAGTGATCCAAAAGATCGAACATATCATCTGTAGCTTGTGGGATGTTAGACTGTTCACTAGTCATCGGCGCTCTTTCATCGAATCTGGCATTACGTTCATTTCTCGCTCTGGTATGAGTAGGATTGAACAGACTTCCAGATGTTGTACCAGCTTCGAACAGATCGCTTGTATCTATCAAGCTGATATCGTAATAGAGATCACCTCCACCATCATTGGTGATGGTTAGGGTATGCTCTTCTGTCTGACCTGTTTCGAGTTCCACATCGAAGCTTGCAGGAGATACTGCTATATCCACATTATTAAGTGTGAAGTCTATATCTGGAGTAACCAGACCTTCCAGCACTTCCACATTCTCGATCGTTTGAGTCTCATATCCGATGAGTGATGCAGTTACATCGTAAGTGCCCGGTTGTATATCGATCGAATAGAATCCGGTCGCATCCGGGTTGGTGACTTCTTCTCCGGCTGTCACAGTAACATCGGTCACATCACCATCACCACCTACTAAGTCAACTGTACCTTCGATAGTACCATCATCTGGCAGCCACATCGGTGGTCCGATTACATCATCTACGTAGATCCAATTAAATGAAGCATCTTCATCATCCCTAATCCAGTAGTTGAATGCCAGATATTTGACACCGCTATGATCATCTAAGTTTACTAAGTAGCTATCCCAGTCGGATGTAAAGTAGAGTGAGTCAACCAATACTGCATTAGCATGCAGATCGGCAACATTATCATAGACTTCATCCATTACCAGGATACGCATTTTTTCTTTCGTGCCGTCAGGTGTCTGGCTGGAATAACCGTAGAATGCCAAGACCGGATCATCTACAGCATCCAGATCGAGTGCCGGCGTAATCATCCATTCATCTGATACATAATCTGAGCTTACACCTTGATAGGAACGTGCTGCATAGTCACCTGTATGAGATGCCACACTGCTTTGTTCCCAATATGAACCGTCTTCACCGTTGACTACAGCCCAGTCTTCGGGAGCTTCCGGCGTTCCTACCCAAGGCTCTTCGAAACCTTCTATCAAAGTACCTTCCGGATAAGCATAACCCATCAGAGTAACTTCAGCCACATCGTCACCATGTGCTATTTCCAGTGTAGCTACCTTATTTCCATCTGTCAGTGGTGAAAACTGAACGGTAATATCTTCAGATTCGTCCATAGCCAACTCGATTGGATAAGTAATCGCTCCGAGTGTAAAATCATCCGGATTGGCACCGACTATTTCTATGTCTCCGGTATCCAAGACGAGCAATCCACCACCAACATTGGTAATGGTTACATCGATTGGATCGGATATTTCTCCAGCTTGAATTGCTGGGAAGGTAATCTCTTCCGGAGTTACAGCGACTATTGGCTGATCGGTGATCTCAAGGAATTCGAAGTCATCAACTCGGATATCACGCGTCCAATCCGGTGTGATACCATGTTTGAAGGCGATAAAGTTATCATCACCGACATAATCCTCGAATGAAACTGTAAATTGCTGATAATCATCTGTAAGCTGAGTATCGGCTGCTATAGTTTCAAACAAGGTGAATGAGTCCGGATCTCCCGGATCGCTCATTGTACCGACCAATAGATCCGGTATGTTAGTTGAGAGATTACATTTTGCCCAGAATCTGATGCGGTGCTCTGATAAGTCTCCGTCTATCGGCGGAGTGATCAGCATCACATCTTGATCCGGATGGTCATTGGAACGAATTCGTACATGGTTTGGAGGTGATACGGGAGAACCTGTAGTAGATGTCTCCACATAAGCAGCCATATCTGGGTTGTATTCTATCTTGCTCCAACCATAAGGTAAGTCCGGAGTGCTAACCGCGTCGAAACCTTGTAAATATGGAGCTACCATATGCGGATCGGGTCCGGTAGTGAAACTCCATATCGGACTACCGATAGCACTACCTTCATCATTATATGGGATTATCTTCCAATAATAGGTAGTATTATAGTCCAGATCATCCATTAAGTATGAAGTTACATCACCAAGATCTGCCACGAATGGTGGTGGTGCTGTATCTCCAAAATAGAGTTCATAACCGGTAGGAGCTGCGCCAATACCGGCTTCCCATTGAAGTGATAAGGGCACTACTACATCGGTGGCACCATCTTCAGGATGTACCAGAGCTGCCGGATTCGGTGTGGGAAGCGGTTCATACAAGAAGATATCGTCTATATACCATTGATTGATATCGTATGAATCTCCATCAAATACCCACGCTACATATAATTCCTCTTCACCGGCATAATCACTGAAATCTACAGATACAGTCTCTGCCGGGATGTCGTCCGGATCCACGATAGCCCATTCTTCGTTCCAGGTAACTCCATCTGTCGAGGCTTCCACTTTTAGTGTATATATACCAGGTCCACTAAAGTTATTGACCATATGCTTAAAGGTCAGATCGAGAACACCGGCATCGGAAACATCTAGAGCATGAGTAGATAATCTGAACACATCTGTTGCAGAGGGAGACCAGTTAAATCTCATCTCCGGAGCTTGTCCGCCGGCATTATTGGAATCATTCGCACCCCAGTTTGTATGAGTAGTAGTCCATCCTACGGGGATATCGCCGGTAGCGATACCGGTGAAATCCTCATCCAGATATATTGGAAGCGGGATATCTTCGATTACATCCAGTGTGGCAGGTACGACGACATCTTCGCCGGCATTGTGGTCTATCACAATATCGGCTGTATAAGTACCGAGCGCCAATCCGTCAGCATCGAAAGTAACATCGATATCGAGATCATCACCTGCTGCTACTGTTCCGGTTGCCGGATCTACAGAGAGCCAATCTACTCTGATTGGATTTCTTCTGGCGCTGTTTCTGTCGTAGAGCACATCATCACCGGCAGATACACGTGTTACTCTGTCTATGATATCTGGATCACCGTCTAATGTGATATTGAAGGCAAGCTCTGCTGTGCCGTCATTAGCGATATTCATGACCTCTGTTGTCATCTCATCTTCGTTGAGTTGTACATAGAAGCTCAACGGAGATACGGCAATTTCAGGCTCACCAACGACGTCATCTTCATAAACATTTACATTATCTATAGCCCAATACCATCCATATGAAGTGCCATCAGTAAAATAGAACCGGATTCTCAATTCATCATTAGCATAAGCAGTGATGTCTATTACTTGATGATCGGGATCAGTCCAGCTACCGACAGTTACATCCTGATAGAGTACGTTTACCCAGTCGGTTCCATCCCAAACATCAACTTCAGAATATTGGTTTCCGAGATGTCTGTAGTATTGATCGAACTCGAGCATGAGGGAATCATCAATATCGGAGGCATCGAACGCCGGAGTAATAAGAGTCTCTTCCAGCAGGATACTTCCTGAACCGGCAGCATCACTATCAACGATCATGAATGGAGTTCCATCTAATGTGTTACCATTCAGATCTTCTATCCATTCCCAGGTATCGTCAGTGTCACCACCAGCAATTATTTGCCAGCCTGTAGGTACACCGGTATCAAAATCAGCCATGTAAGGCAGATCTACTGTGATTAGTTCAAACACATCCATCGTAACCGGAACGATGATATCGTCATCGCCGGCATTGTGTTCGATCTCAATGTCAGCTTCGTATAATCCACCAGCTAAGCCGGTAGCGTCGAAGGTTACATCTACATCAACAGATTCATCCGGCTCTACTATTCCTGAGACAGGATCTACACTGAGCCATGGAACGCGTGTACTACGCAATCTAGTGCCATTATCTGTTATGGTAAGGTCGAAAGTGAGATCCGAACCGCCATCATTGGATATTGTAAGAGTCTCTGTGATGATATCATCTTGATCGAGATATACATCAAAGTTCTCCGGTGATATTGCAATCATCGGCTCGGTAATTTCTACCAATTGAGGACCGACTACATCATCTATATAGATATAATTAAATGATGCATCATCCTGATAATAATGGAAAGCTATATGATTTTCACCGAGATGGTCTTCTAAACTGAGCGAATAACGTCCCCATTCGTCCGACAAGAACAGAGAGTCGACTAGAACAGCGCTATCGACATTATTAGGATCGTCAAGCACTTTTATAAATAGCCTTTCCCTTTCGCCATCAGGGGCATTTGAAGAGAGCCCATAGAAGATCAACGAATCGCCTGCTGCTATATCAACTTCCGGAGTGATGAGCCATTCATCTGCATTATAGCTGGAGCTATAACCAGCATAAGAACGAGCTGAATATTCACCGGTATATGAATTTACTGAAGATTGTTCCCAATATGAACCAAGATCACCATCGACGTAAGTCCAATATGGTGGTGGGAACTCATCACCTTCGAATCCTTCTACTAAGGTTCCCTCTGGGAATGCATAGCCTGAGAGCGCTATTTCATGCAGTTCATCATAGTTTATCTCAAGCGTAGCGGTTTTCTCTCCTGCTGTTTGTGGTGCAAACTCTACAATGATGGTTTCTGATTCATTTGCTTCTAATGAAATCGGATAGGTAATACTTCCCAGAATGAAGTCTGCGGAATCATCACCGGTAATATCAATATCACCAGATTCAAGCGTCAAGGTGCCAGTACCAACGTTGGAAAGCTCGAAATCTACTGGATCTGAAACTTCACCAGCTACCAATTCTCCGAAACTGTGAGCCATTGGTGTAATTTCCAATACTGGTCCTGCCGGAACCTCTTCATAGTTGAAATCATCTATATATATACTACGGAAGAATGAAGGAGTAACGCCGTGTTTGAAAGCTATATATTGATCTGTTCCTACATAGGTATCGAAATTTACTATGAATTCTTGGTAGTCGCTGGTAAGTTCTGTATCAGCTTCGATTGTATAGAAAGGTGTAAATGTATCTTCATCCATTGGATCAGTAATTGTTCCGATAATCAGATCCGGTATATTTGTTGAAGAGCTACATTTAGCCCAAAAACGGATTCGGCTTTCATCCAAATCTGCTACTGGTGGTGTGATAAGCAGAATATCCGCATCTTCCTCATCATTAGAATAGAGACGTACATGATTAGGAGGAGAATGTGGTGATCCACTTGAGTAGGTCTCAACTTTTGGGCTAGTAGAAGATGGATGTTCTACTATCTTAGCCCATCCTATAGGTAGTTCAGGTGTAGATACATCGTCGAAATCTTCGAAATAGGGTGTAGCTATCAGCGCTACTGCTGTAGTTGTGATGGTGAGGTCATGACTGATTGTATTTTCCCCTTGAGAAGTAACGGTAAGCTCGATTTCATCTGTATCACCCATACCTGCATCAGCTGGAACATCTACATCTACATCCACTATTGCTGTCTCACCGGTATTCACTGTAACTGTGGCTGGATATGTATAAGTCCAAGTATCGCCAGTAATAGTCAAATCATAAGTATCATTTTCCGTTCCTTTATTCTCAATCTCAACTTCATAAGTTCCGGTTTCACCGGCTTGAATAGCCAAATCACCAGTTAGATTGGCAATTTCAAAATCATAATCAGGTAGCTCATATGCTAATACATCATCTACATATATCCAGTTGAATGATGCATCATCACCTTCAGTGATATAATAATTGAAAGCGATGTGTTTTTCGCCACTGTAAGTTGCGAGATTAACAGAGTACTCTTCCCAATCACCTGTGAAGTATTTTACATCAAGTTCGGTAGAATTTGCATGAAGATCGGTAACATTATCATAGACTTCGTCCATGATCATGATACGCATTTTTTCTCTCGTGCCGTCAGGTGTTTGGTTTGAATAGCCGAAGAAAGTTAACATCAGAGCTTCAGCTTCATCCAGGTCAAGCGCAGGAGTGATAAGCCACTCATCAGCAACATAGCTGGAACCTGAACCCTGATATGAACGTGCCGAATTATCACCGGTATTGCTGGAAACACTACTTTGTTCCCAATATGAACCGGGTTCTCCGTTTACTACAGTCCATCCGAGTGGAGGCCATTCATTTTCGAAACCTTCATCCCATGGGAAAGTGGTGACAGCACCAGATATGGCTGTAGTGGTAATCTCGACCGTATCACTAACCGAGTTATCGCCTTGAGAAGTAGCAGTAAAGGTAATTTCATCTGTATCTCCCATTGTAGCATCTGAAGGTACTGTAACTTCTAGATCTATTATAGCAGACTCTGCGGCATTTACAGAAATAGTTGCTGGGTAAGTATAATTCCAATCTTCACCGACAATACTAAGATCATAAGTGTCATTTTCATCGCCTACATTTTCAATTTCGATCTCATAAGTAGCAGTCGTACCTATCTCGACTGATTGTTCCCCAGAAAGATTAGTAATAGTAACATCATAGGGGGGTACTACTATAGGAGGTCCTTCAAAATCATCTACATAGAGATACCAATCATAAGAACCGATATAACGAACAGCTACATAGACAATTGCATCTCCATAGCTATCTAGCGAATATTCTTTTTGTACATAGTCTGGTAATCCGCCTATTCCACTATCGATCATGGTAAATGATGATGGATTGGTATCTGTAGTCGAAACTAGCACTTCCCATGGATCATCATTCGTACTATAAGTTCTCATCCAAAATTTGATAGTATCTGCTGTCGCTGACGAAACTTGCAATGGTGGTGTAATCAGCCAATCATCATTATCCAGACTGGAGCTTTCATATTGCACTCTAGCGCAATAATCTCCAGTATGTGGATTGGAAGTGGAAGCTTCCCATTCTTTGCTACCACCATCTTCGTTTAAAACTGTCCAGTTTTCTGGGATGAAGCCATCTTCAAATCCCTCATCCAAATAAACTTGTGCCCATAGACTAGCTCCAAACAAAAACATAATTGCCATTAACAGACAAATTAATCTTGTTTTCTTACTCATTTCAAACTCCTTTTTTGTTTGTTTTCATAATTGTGTAAAATATCTAAATTCATAAACTCTCCTTGTTTTAATTGCGATAGTAACACACTCTTCCTAAACTCGACGGTTATATCAATTATTCTCATTATAGCTTTTTCCCCCTTCTTGCTATAATTCTACTCGTGTGCATAATCTCAAATTTGGAAAGATGATGTCAACCATTTTTTTATATTCATTAAGATATGTTTTGTTAATTACTGTTATATATATAAAATAGAGACATAGTTTAACTTTATAGTTAACAGGAATATCAAATACTCATAATTGGTAAGCAAACAATAAAAAAGGCAAGTCCTCAGACTTGCCTTTTTAATCTCATAAAGATAATAATCTCTTCAGGAAATACCTGTGAGATATATCTTTATTTCATCATTATCATCTTCCTCACATTGTTGTATTCGTCAGTCTTCATACGATAGAAGAAGATACCGCTCGATACCAGACGACCACGATTATCTCTGCCATCCCATACAATGTTGTGATAAGCAGCATGCAGCTCTTTGTCAACCAGAGTACGAACTTTCTCACCTTTGATATTAAATATCTCAATGGTTACATGAGAAGCATTCTTCAAAGAAAATGCGATTGTCGTCTCCGGATTGAATGGGTTGGGATAGTTGCCTCGCAGTTCTGTAACCGTAGGTACGATCGTGTCGTCTGCATCTACCATATCAATCTCCACTTCATTCGAAGGTTCACTTTCGAATTCTTCATTATAGAGAGCGGTAGCATGATATGTATGTGTTCCTGCAGGCACATTCATATCCACATAGAACATGGTAGTAACCTGTCCGACCTGCTCACCGTTTCTATATACTCGATAATGAGTAATATTAGTAGCTCCGGCAGGTGCTTCCCAGTTACACATCACATTGGTTACATTCTGGATTTGGGCATTGAAGTTAACCGGAGGAAGCAGTTCGATTTCCACATCCACATCGTTCGAAGGATCGGATTCCAATACATCATCATAGATAGCAGTAGCATAGAAGTTGTAAGCACCGTCATCCAGCCCTTCTACCAGATATTCTGTAATATAAGCTTCACCGATTTCTGCTATCTGAGTACCATTCATATAGATATAGTAGCCAGTAACTGCTCTGGTTGCGGGTTGATCCCATTCCAGTTGTACATTGTTCACATTCACTACTTCCGCAGTGAAATTGGCAGGTGGTAGAAGTTCTTCTTCTCCTACATTCATTGTCACCGGTACTATGACAGGATCACCTGCATTATTGGTGATTACCAGATCGGCAGTGTAAGTAGTGTTAGCCAGTACTTCAGTAGCATTGAAAGTGACATCCACTACCATGCTTTCGCCGGCAGGAACTGTTCCGCTAATTGGTGCAACCGAGAGCCATGGTTCTGTCAATTCATCTACAAGACCTCTGATACACCAGTTGTAGTTTAAATTATATTCTGTCAACAATTCCCATGCTCCACCGGCTAAGGCAATCCAGCCACCTTTTTCAGGTTCCATTGGACCGGCATCCACACTGGCAGGATGATCTCCGGTTGCATCAATAGAATAACCGATCCAATATTCATTACCTTCGAGTAATGGTACTGGCATGGTAAGGTTATGAGTTGACCAGTCACCTACCGTCAGTTCACCGGTAACATCATGTGAATAGACCTCGACACCGGGATCACCAAAGCTACCACCTTCCCATACTTTAACTGTTACATTTGTGAATTGCGGATCACGGATATGGTATTTAATGCCCATGATCTCATATCCACCGTAGTAGGTAGCCAGTTCTTCGGCGGTAAACCTAGCAGCAGAGTACCATGATGCTACTCCACCAGTACCTACACCGTTGTTATCGTAACCACCGTCATAATGGATCTCTATCGGTTGACGATAATTGTTGTTTGTTTTTACACTATGGTTTCTCGCATTAGTTTTACTAGTGATCTCTAGCGGATTTCTAGTTTGGCTTTGGAAACCGACCGGAGTGCTATCACTATTAGAGTAGCTATTTCTATAAGCGGTCACAGGACCTGTTGGCAGTTTTCTACCATGAATCGCTGGAGCTCTATAGCCATCCTCTACTACGGATATGGAGAAGTCCAGATCAATATCACCATCGTTAGTAATAGTCATCGGTAGAGTGATAACATCGCCATAATCGATATCGACATCGAATTCGTCAGGAGTAACAGAGATTTCTGCTGCTCCGGTAACATTGAGAGTTACAGGCACAACAACATCCTCACCGGCATTATTCTCAATGATGATGTTAGCGGTATATTCTCCTGCTTCTAGTCCATTGGAATCGAATGTAACATCAACTACGATAGTTTCATAAGGTATTACTGTACCACTATCCGGATTGAAGCTCAACCAGTCGATTCTCGTATCGCGAACATTTCGCAATTCATTAGTGGTGCTGAGTCCAACAGATACTCTGTCAGTTATCGATATGCCATTTCTAGAATCTTCCTCTGCATCAATGCTGAATGTCAGATCCGCGCCACCTATATTACCTATAGTTAATTCTTCTACATGGATCTCGTCGGGATTCATAGTAACATCGAATTCATCGGGAGACACCGTAATAATAGGATCGTCGGTATACACTACCATTGTTACAGGTATAACAACCGGATCTTCCGGTGCGTTGTGGCTAATTACTATATCAGCTTCATAAGCACCTGGAGTCAGTTCAGGATCAGTGGCATCAAACATAACATCTATTACCACACTCTGTCCTGCTTCAACAATACCAGAAGTCGGATCAGTATACAACCACAAAGGTCCTGCATCACCCAGCTCAATAACCCAGATCACATCGTTTTGTGAAGTTCCGATAAATGTCCATTTGCCAGCCACAAGTTCATCGGTAATATCCAAACCACCGGAAATAGCATCACCGGCAAGGACACCTGTTGTTGTCACATCAAAGGTCTGAAGTTCGGCACCAGTTGTCATATCGATCTGAACAAGGTCGTTTTGATTTGTTCCAGCTGTTTGTGTATAAGCCCAGAGGTACGGTCCACCATCAGATACATCCTCCCAAGCCATTCCGGAAATACTGCCTACGGTTGTTGGTAATGTTTCGACAACCGTACCAGTGCGGTCAACCATTTGCAATGCTGCCGGGCTCCATCCCGAACCAACCCAGAAGCCATCATTCTCGGCATCATAGGCAATAGAACGAATAGTAGCTACTGATGTCGTTATGGAACTGATTAGAATTTCACTGGCGAAATCCATTTCATATATGGTAGAGCTGTTTGGTGAACCATAGAAATACTGACCATCATAAGACAGATCCCGTAAGTTACCCGCTCCTGCAATAGTGAATTCACCAATGTAAGTGCCGTCGGTTTCATAACGGTAGAAACTTGTACTATTCCAAGCTGCTGTATAAATATGGTCACCATCTGTGGTTACGGAGTATTCGCCGCCACCAACTCCGACTGCGAACCAATCTAACAGATCGAAAATGTCATCTGTCGGTTGCGTATATGATGCATAGGAAGGTCGCGGATCACGATCAGAACCTGAAACATCACTAATCCTGTTTACTATAGGTTGATGAGCTTTTATCCTTGTATCTCTGGTTCTAAAACCAAGTATTCTGGAATCTTCTTGTTGGACAGAGATACTATATTCTAGATCACCTGCTCCATCATTGGTTATTGTCATAGTTTCGGTTATTATACTTCCCGGTGCGACTACCACATCAAACTCATCAGGTGTAACTGCGATATCAATATTACCGAGATCGAAATCAACTACCGTTACTTGATTTTCCAAGACTATTACATCTGAGACAGTTTCAGTTTGATATCCATACAACGATGCAGTCACATCATAAAGTCCAGGGTACATTGGAATTGAGTAGAATCCAGTTGCATCGGGGTTAGCAGTAATGCCATTAGCAGTAATCTCAACATCGGTGACATCACCTGTGCCGCCGATTAGAGTTACCGTTCCCTCGATAGCACCGTCATCCTGTGCTCCGGCAAGCAGAACATCATCTATACACCACCAGTTGATATCCCAGGAATCGCCATCGAATGTCCATGCCATTTGGAAAGTATCAGAACCTACATCAGGAGTTTGAACTACAATTTCTTCTAATTGGGGACCAAAATCGGTGGAAGGGAAAGTCTGGACGGTATTCCAGTTAACCCCATCACTGGTTGTCTCCAGTCTGAGTTCATATCCACCGCTAAAATCATTGTTGAAATTACGGAATTCCAGCACAAGGGCTGTAAATGCAGATGTATTGAGCTCAGGAGTAATCAGACGCTGCACACCAAGAGTTGATGGTGACCAGTAGAAGCGTGCTTCAGGAGCAACACCACCGGCATTGTTAGTACTGCTTTGTTCCCAGTTTATATTTGCTCCCGTGGATGTCACTTCCCATCCTGCCGGAGGCCAAGCACCGGAGAAATCTTCATCAATGAAGACAACTTCAGTGTATACTACCATATTACAAGGAACAATTATATCCTCACCTGCATTATGCTCGATGATGATATCTGCTGTATAGGTGCCAACATCCAGCCCATCTGCATCGAAAGTAACATCGATATCAATCTCATCACTCGGTGCAACCGTTCCACTCATTGGGTCAACAGAAAGCCAATCCACACGCACATTGTTCCTGAAATTTCTGTTCCTATCATAAAGAACATTATCACCGGCAGAGACAAGTGTTACTCTGTCTAAAAGATCAGGATCTCCGTCCAACGTGAGTGTAAATGTAAGGTCTGCATTACCGATATTGCCAATTGTCAATATCTCTGTAATTAATTGATCTTCTGGTACTGCCACATCAAATGAAGTCGGAGTAACTACAATCTCGGGCTCATAAACTATACCGGGATCATAAATCTCCACATCATCTATATACCAGTAGTTAATATCATAAGAATCTCCTATAAACACTGCTGCAAGTTGGAAAGCCTGACCGGCAAGATGATCCAAATCTACAGTTACTTCTTCTGCAGGTATACTCGCAACAGGCTCTATGACAACTTCATCTATCCAAGTAGTGCCATCGGTAGAAGATTGCAGTTTAAGAGTATAGCCGCCATCATAATCATCTACCATATGCTTTAATTTCAGCTCTAGTTCGCTAGCTCCGCTTGCATCTATCATTGGGGTAGTCAGTATAAATGTATCATCGCCAGAAGGAGTCCAGCTGAATCTCATCTCAGGTGCTTCTCCCCCGGCATTGTTTGAATCAGTAACGCCCCAATTGGTATGTGTACGATCCCATCCTGCAGGAATTTCGCCCACATCTACACCGGAGAAATCTTCATAGAATGGTAAAGCTACTGCTCCGGTAACATTGAGTGTCGCCGGTACAACTACCGGATCATCTCCTGCATTATGACTTACCACTATATCGGCAGAATATATTCCCATCGCTATTTCGTGGGAATCGAAAATAATATCTATATCAATACTATCGCCTGGATCTACGACACCGGATGTCGGACTGGCAAGAATCCATTCTACAGAATCACCCAGCTCGATAACCCAGATGACATCATTTTGGGAAGTACCCAGGAATGTCCATTTGCCGGGTACAAGCTGATTAGTAATATCTACACCGCCAGATATAGCATCGGCAGCGAGAACGCCTGTTGTTGTTACATCAAAGGTCTGTAATGCATCGCCTGTAACCATATCAACCTGTACGAGACTGTTTTGGTTTGTACCTGCTGTTTGAGTATAAGCCCAGAGATAAGGACCGTCATCAGATACATCTTCCCAAGCGAGACCGGAAATGCTACCTATAGTCGAAGTAAGTGTCTCTATTACACTACCACTACGATCGATCAATGTGAATGGTGCATTCCAACCATTGGTTACCCAGAATCCATCTTCATCAGGATCGTATGCTATAGCTCTGATGCTTGAAGAACCTGTAGTCGTGAAAGAACTTACTAAAGTCTCATTAGCCAGATCCATCTCATAGATTGTAGAACTGTTATTCGATCCGTAGAAGTATTCACCATCGAAGGTCATATCTCGCAAGTTACCTGCACCTGCAACTGTGAATTCACCAATATATGTGCCATTAGTTTCGTAGCGATAGAAAGTCGTGCTGTTCCATGCGGCAGTATAGATATAGTTGCCATCGGTAGAAACTGAATATTCGCCACCACCTACTCCTACAGGGAAGTGATCCAAAAGATCGAAGATATCATCTGAAGCTTCCGGTAAATATGATAAGTCATCTGTATGAAATGCTTTATCATTGAATCTGCTATCATAAGCATATCTTGAACTTGTATGTCCAGGATTAAATATCCCGCCCGAAGAGCTACCGAAGCTCGAGAAACGAGATTCATCTAATTCTATAATGGAAATACTGAATTCAAGCTCAGCTGCTCCGTCATTTGTAATCGTCATGGTTTGTATCTCAGTCTGATCAGGATCAAGTGTCACATCAAAGCTTGTTGGTGTTACTGCAATCTCAATATTTCCGAGATCGAAATCAATGTCCGGTGTTACCAGTCCTTCCAGTACTACCACATCCTCAATTGTCTGAGTTTCATAACCCAATAGTGAAGCAGTAACATCATAAGTGCCAGGAGTGATATCTATAGAATAAAAACCGGTTGCATCGGGATTAACCATATAATCCTCTACGGTTACTTCGACATCGGTCACATTTCCGGTTCCCCCTATCAGTGTTACAATACCTTCGATCGTACCCAAGTCTGGTGGTTCGCCGAATATCATCATCGCCTGCGGTTTATTGGAAGAAACTGTAGTTGTCGGCACATTTGTTTGGTTAGAACCATCGGAGCGGACAAATCTGAATCCGTTCGGCACATCGTAGATTCGTTGTTGACCGGAAGAATTGTAGGAAGGTACTTGATCAAAAGCCGTATCTACTAGGATGTTATCTACACCGTTCCAAACAAATGGGGTGTCAAGTGTTAGCACATCCCAATCCCCTTCCACTGGTGCATAACTAACATTGTGATATACAAGCTCGAAAGGACCATCATCATGTGCGGAAACATCATCTTCCTCTGTGTGTTTCATGCGGATAACAAAGTCCGGTAGTGGATGAAGTGGGGTCTGTTCCACATAAAATCCAAATTCTACCAAAGCATCACCAGCTTCGATACCTGCCGCTAGTAATTCAGAAGCATGATATACCATCTGCCCTCGTAAGCTACGGTAGTATATATTAATCGGATTTGCTGTAGTAGTACCATTCACATTCGTGCCTGTTCCAAAGATTACCGTACTTTCAGGATAGCCGAAACCACTCAAAGGTACATCGTAAGGTGAGTTTGTTCCGTTATGAGTGATTTCCATAGTAGCTGTTTTGTCGCCTTCGGTCGTCGGAGCAAAGAAGACTTCGATCTCATCTGACTCTCCCGAATTTATCTCTATTGGATAGGTAATAGCTCCAAGGAAGAATTGATCGGCATCAGCGCCGGTGAATACTATATCTCCATCTGTGATTGTAAGTGTACCGAGCCCTGTGTTATTAAGTGTAAAAATAGCTGCCGGAGATGTCCCTCCTGTAGTTGCAGAGAAATCGTAAGAATCGGGAGAAACAAAGAGCACCGGTGCTGCCGGTATTTCTTCATACATGAAGTCATCAATGTAGATGCTGCGGAAGAACTGAGGAGTTAGTCCAAATTTAAAAGCTATGTATTGGTCGGTTCCCACGTATGTATCGAAATGAACCATAAACTCGGCATATACATTTGTTAGTTCAGTATCTGCCACTATAGTTTCAAATGGTGTAAAAGTGGCTGCATCGTTAGGATCGGTGATTGTTCCGACAATCAGATCCGGAACATTGGTAGAAAGATTACATTTAGCCCAAAATCTGATCCTACTTTGATCCAAGTCTGCTACCGGTGGAGTAATCAGTAAGATATCCGCATCTACTTCATCATTTGAATATAGACGAGCATGGTTGGGCGGAGAATAAGGAGTGCCGGATGTAGAAGTCTCCACTCTTGGACTAGTTGAAGTGGGATGTTCGACTATCTTGCTCCATCCTACCGGTAGATCTGGGGTAGATACACCATCGAAGTTTTCGAAATATGGTGCTATTACTACCGCTAATGCTGTGGATACTATATCAACAGAATCAGTAATGGTATTATCCCCTTGGGAAGTAGCTGTGAAAGTAATATCATCTGTATCTCCCATGTTGGCATCGGAAGGAACTGCCACTTCTAACATGACGATACCAGTCTCACCGGAGTCAACTGCAATTGTAGCCGGATAAGTGTAAGTCCATTCATCACCGGTAATACTCAGATCATAGGTATCATTCAGAGTTCCTCTGTTTTCAATTTCCAACTCATAAGTGATAGTCGTGCCGGCTTGGCCTGTCATATCACCAGAAAGATTGGTTAACTTAAGATCATAATCCGGTTTTTCAAATACGAGTACATCATCAACATATATCCAGTTGAAACCTATATTTTCTGTTATGTAATAATGAAAAGCAAGATGCTTTTCACCGCTATAACCTGCTAAATCCACGAAGTACTCTTCCCAGTTACCTGTGAAGTATTTCAGATCGATTTCTGTAGCATTAGCATGTAGATCAACAACATTAGTATAGACTTCATCCATGATCATGATGCGCATTTTTTCTCTGTCGCCATTTGGTGCTTGGCTGGAATACCCATAGAAGGAAAGCATATACTCAGTAGCTGCATCCAAATCAAGTGCGGGAGTGATAAGCCACTCATCTGCCACATAACTCGAACCAGATCCTTGATATGAACGTGCTGAATAATCACCGGTATTTACTGCAACACTACTTTGTTCCCAATATGCACCGGGTTCGCCATTTACTACTGTCCAACCGACAGGAGGCCACTCATTTTCGAATCCTTCACCCCAAGGGAAGTTAGTGATTGCATCGCCTAAAGCGGTAGTTGTGATAAGAATAGAATCACTTACGGTAATGTCTCCTTGTGAAGTGGCGGTAAAGTTAATTTCGTCTGTATCACCCATGCCTGCAGTTGCTGGTACTGTAACATCCACTTCTACAGTGGCAGTCTCACCGGCATCGACAGAAACAGTCGCAGGTGCGGAGTATGTCCAAGTATCACCTGTTATGCTTAAGTCATAGGTGTCATTTTCTGTTCCCATATTTACGATCTCAATCTGATAAGTGTCAGTTTCACCGGCTACCACAGAAAGATTACCTGTTAGATTTGTTATTTCCAAATCATATTCCGGAAATGGATCAAAACTGAGATTCAGAGTGAAATCTGTAAACTGTGGTGATGGCCAAGTTGATACGATAGCAAAATATGTATCTGCAAATAAAGGCACATCTGCAAATGATCCGCCTGAAGACCCGGTAGCACTTGCAAAAACCGGAGCGGGATTGATCTCATCCGGACATTGGTCTAATATGAATAGACCTGTCCAACTACCGGACACACTTCCACTTAAATAACCCGGTTCAGTCATAGTAAACTGAACCACAAAATCATTTCCGTTTAGATAGCTACTAGACGGAGTAATCCAGTCTGAGGAATAATTATCCCCATAGTCTTCTGTGTTGTCCATATAATCAATGACGGGGAGAGTCATTATCATAGGATCAACACAAGTAGAACCTGGTATTCTAAACGAATTACCATTCTCTACTAAATTTGCTTGTGCCCAAAGACTAGCTGAGAACACAAATAGTAGTGTCATTAATAGACATAATAAACTTGTTTTCTTACTCATTTTTTAAATCCTCCATGCATTTTTTTTTACTTAATTCTTTGATTGATTTCGAAATCCACATCTCTTCTAACCCCTTAACTGCGAAAGTACTTACCATTTCCCTTTTTTCCTTACTATCCATTTATTCTATACATACCCTCGCCAGCAGGAAGAATACACATGAAGAATTTGGCTCTAATGTCAGATTCGAACAAATGCCATTTTATTGTCAATTATTTTAATGCAAAAAATCGATTTTTTCTCAAATTTTAAGCCTACCAATATTTGCAAAAAAAAATAGGCAACCTTTAGCGACAAAGATTGCCTATTATAATTAACCTATTTACAGTTATTTAAGCAACAGCACCCGATGAGACTCATGCGTCTCTTCTGTTAATAAACTTACCAGATAAATTCCACTTGCTACCATACTCCCGTTGTCGTCTTTTCCGTTCCATTCAACTTTATGAAATCCTGGCTCTTTTTTTTCTGAGACCAGAGTTCTAATTAACCTACCTCTAATATCGTATAGTCTTATGGATACCATCTGTGAGTTGCTGAGTGAATATCTTATCTTAGTTTCAGGATTAAAAGGATTGGGATAGTTTCCAACCAATTCTGTCTTATATACCAAGGTATTATCTGCATTCACATCTTCTATCTCGACAGTAACAATATTTGATGGTTCAGACTCACCGGAGCTATAAACTGCAGTAACATAGTATTCATAAACTCCCACAGCTAAGTCAGTATCCAGATAAGAAGTCTCTTCTATCGTCTCATCGTTCAGCATATTATCGTCCCTATATATGTTATAACCCAACAATTCACGAGATCTTCTAACTGTCCGTACAACTTGCGGAGCTTCCCATTCCAATTGGACATCGATGTCATCAATTATTGAGGCCGTTAAATTTTCCGGAGGTGCCAGATATAATCCATAACCGGATAATTCGATTGAATGATCTTCATCGTTGGTCTCCACAATTATACCAGCATTTTGGTTCCCCGCGGATGATGGGACAAATTTTGCCGCTACAACAATACTTTGATTTGCACTCAATGATACCGGATAAAGGTTATCATCGAAAATTTCGAATTCATCAACATCATCACCGCTTAAAAAAACTGCTTCGATAGTCAAGATACCTTCACCACTGTTTGACAGTGTAAATTCCTGTATATCAGACTCATCCCCAATCGCTACATTGCCAAAGTCATATTCCGGTGGTTCGGCATTAAATTCTGGTACCCCTTCTGCTACAGTCCACTCCACATCATCAACATATAGAGGTCTCAGATTTGCTGTCGTGCCATGTTTGAACGCTATATAGTTATGAATATTTGCCACTTCACCAAAGTTGATTGTGTATTGTTCATAATTAGCAGTCGCAATATAAGTTTCCACTTCAACGAAGCTATCAGCATCATCAGGATCAGACATAGTTCCTACCGTTATGGGTTCATCAAAGACTGCAACTTTCGTCCAGAAACTGAGTTCACTATAGGATAGATTAGCCAGTTTGGGTGTGATGAGTAGCAAGATATCGTCTGTAGTACCGTTATATAATCTGGCAGCATGAATTCCTGAATGAGCATGGTTATAGTGAACACCTGCCACATAAATTCCCACACTGGCACTACCGCTGGTAGATTCCACATACCCCTGCCAACCAGGTGGAAGTTCATCAGAATCTTCAAAATCCTCATCAATATTAGTCAACGGCAAATATGAATTCCCCTGAAGAGTGATAGTATTATCACCCCAATAGTTACCTTCAATAACAAAGCTGAGAATCTCTTCAAAATCACCGGCTTGTGTGGGAGTGAAATATATGGTAGCTGTATCGGAATCACCGGCTGCTATTGTACCTGTGTAACCGCTACTAAATGGGTGAGACACATCCACGCCGGTTATCTCCAGTTCTGCTCCACCAATATTGAATATTTCGAGCTCAAAACTAAGAGTGTCATGCACTACCGCAATACCGAAATCATGAGTGTAGGTTTCCAAAAGAATTTCAGGAGTAGGTACCATCTCTTCTATTACTATATCATCCATATACATATTCCCTTGGTTGCCGTTATCATAAGCATGCCAGCCAAAATAATAAGTGCCGCTCTCTTCAGGTGTAAAAAATGCGCTACCTTCGGTATATGTGGTGTTAGTGATATTCTCATTTACAAAGATCTGCTCTTCCATCTGACCTGATGATTGGCCTGTTCCCCACTTCACTTCCATTTGTAAAGGCGTGAAAGAAGTTCGGTACATAAACCCGACCCTATAAGTAACTCCTTCTACTAGATCGAGTGCGGGAGTAAACAACCAATCATCTTTCGGCTGACCATCACCAAAAACAGATACGCAATTTGGAAGCGAATAGGAAAATACTCCATAAGAAACCCAGGTGACGCCGGTGTTATTGGCATCCTCCGCAACCCATCCATCCGGTAATTCCGGCGGGGTTACTCCGTCAAAATTTTCTGCAAAATAGAAGCCGGAAGTATCCTGAAAATCATCCAAATCTCGAGAAGTGATGAAATCTCCCTCAGAACGGGCATTTAATATGCCTACTAGGTTGATCTCCTCTGACGGTATTTCTGTGCCGATATAATCAACATCATAAAATGTAGTTCTAAAATCGGCTGTACCTGTATTATCTTCGATGGGATATATTTCCCCATTTTCAAAAATTGCGCCGCCACCTGCTGTAGTGAAAGTAACATTGTTAATTTTCACCAGTTGAGCTTCATAAACAGCAAAGTTGTTGTTCATCTCATCAATGGTTATCACTTCTGGAATTATTGTATTCCCGACAGAGGTTGGAGATCCGGGATCAATTGCGGGAACAAATTGGAGCATATTGCCATATTCACTTAGAGTGCCTACAATCCCACTAATCCCATCACCACGCTCATAATTTGTGCTGATCACTCCCGCATCATCATCTATCAAGATAGCAGCCGAGTCATCTTGAATATATTTCTGATTTCTAAAAGACTGCTGAAAAGTTAGTATTACCTCACCTGCAACCAAATATATCTCACCAACATCACCAGCTCGTAAACCAGCTAGATCGGGAACTTCAATAGCAGTTTCTATCGTATAAATTGCAGTTGCTATCGGGCTGGGAGTCATATCAATTTTATAAGCTCGCGCTTTTACTGTGGTCGTCTCTTCTATAGAAATTGGTTCTGTATAGATAGGTGAAGTTTGATCCGGGTCGCTACCATCGAGTGTATAGTGAATTGTGGCATCTTCTGTGGTACAATCTATAGAAACCGACTGAGACGAATAATAAGTGCCGGCTGGTGGCGAAAAAGTGGGAAGCGCTACTTGATTTTCATCAGTTAGACTAACAGTTAGGTCTGCGATACCGATTTGACAACTGGCTCCCGTACCTGCTCCACGTGTAGAAGACCAGATAATATTCACAGTTTCATTGGGTTCTACCGAGAGCCCTCCAACGATGGCATTTTGCATTTGATCTTCTCCTACTTCCGTCGAATAGGAGAGAGAAGGTACATCCACACCATCGACGTTAACAGTCCACTCCGGATAGCGAGTTAGATCTACTCTTTCCACCCGACCGAGATAGCTGATCTCAATATCAGTAATCGTCTCGCCCGTATCGTTTTGGATTATCAATGAAGCTGTAAAAGTACCGGTGCTAGATGTGTGCTGATATCCCATTACCAGATCATTGCCACGAAAACCGGCGACATAACCTGTCCCCCAATCCCCTTGATAATCCAATCTGTTATCACCACCGCCGGTAGCATCAAATAGCCATTCGTCATCATTACCAAAAGTAGTTACTTGAGTTCCTACTGCAAAATCAAAATCCTCGAAATCTTGCTGATAGATGACTTCTGAAAAAAGCAAAGTAAAACTACTGATAAATATTATAATTAGCAGACACTTTCTCATTTTCTCCTCCTGCATTTTTATTTTATCATTACAATTTTGTTGAAGTACTTTCCTTCTTCGCTTCTCATAATACAAAAATAGACGCCGCTCGAAGCTCTTTCTCCTCTATGATCTTTCCCATGCCAGATGACTTGGTGATTACCAGCTTCATATTGCCCATCTATCAGTTCTTTTATTTTTTGTCCTCTGATATTGAAAATCGAAATATTCACATCTTGCGCTTTTTTTAAGGAAAAAGGTATCGTTGTGCTTGGATTGAATGGATTAGGATATGCGGGATCTAATTTGGTAGCAAGCGGGATAATATCATCGTCGTCACTACCGGTAATCTCTATCTCATAATAAGCTTCTGCTACTTCGCTAGGTTCCCAATCTTCTTTGAATGCCTTGGCTTTGATAGTAGTAGTGCTATCCAGATATACAGGTTCGGTGTATAAAAATGATTCTTGAGTAGGTTCACTTTCATCGAGAGTATAGTAAATATCAGCTTCGGGAGTGCTCGTTGAGATCACCACCTCGATAGCTTCTTCATAAAAACCACCGTCCGGATCAAACTCTGGTGTCGCTACCATCTCCGGTATGGTTACTTCAACTTCATTGGAAGGATCCGATTCACCTTCGCTATATACTGCTGTCACATAATAGAGATATGTCTCACCGCTGATGACTTCGGTGTCTTCATATTCTTCCACTGTGATAATCTCATCATTGATTATCTCGTCATAACGATAGATATTGTAACCGAGAAAATCCTCTCTACTCTCATCAGTCGTCATCTTAGTTCTATTATGATGATCAAAACTTCGTGTTCTTACCGGTAATTCGGGCATTCCCCAACTTAGCTCCACATATATATAACCTGCATCCGCTTCCAGATTTGTGGGAGGATAAAGTATATGATATTCAGCGCTTAATGTTTCACTTGCTATCCAATCATCTTTAAAAGCCTTAGCCTTCAAAGTATGAGAATACTCCATATATATCGGTTCGGTATATAACTCGGAGCTTTGAGTAGGCTCTTCTCCATCGAGAGTATAATAAATATCCGCACCCTCTGTATCACAATCTAAAGTTATATATATAGGTTCTGTATATGCGCCTGCAGGGGGATCATTTGTCGGTGTGGCAACTGTGCCGGTAACGACATAATTAGCCGATACGGTCTGGCTGGTTACCCAATCATCTTTCTCAGCATAAGCTTCAAAATCCATCTCGGTATCCAGAGGAACTGTTATCACTTCTGTATAGGTTTCCCAGTTCGTCCAAGCACTACCATCTGTGGCAGTACGATACATGATAGTAGCATCTTCGGTATCTGTCTCGATACTCACATCCGTAGCTTCGGTGTATAAACCGGGCGCAGGTGAAAAGGTCGGATCGGCGACTGCTCCGGTAACGACATAGTTGGCCGAAACTGTCTGACTGGTTACCCAATCATCTTTCTCGGCATAGGCTTCGAAATCCATCTCGGTATCGAGTGGAACTGTGATCGCATCTATATAAGTTTCCCAGTCTGTCCATGCTCCACCATCAATGGCGGTGCGATACATGATAGTAGCATCTTCGGTATCTGTCTCGATAATCACATCCGTAGCTTCGGTGTATAAACCGGGCGCAGGTGAAAAGGTCGGATCGGCTACTGTGCCGGTAACGATATAGTTGGCCGATACGGTCTGACTGGTTACCCAATCATCTTTCTCGGCATAAGCTTCGAAGTCCATCTCCATATTGAGCTCTACAGTTATGGCATCTGTATAAGTTTCCCAATCTGACCAAGCTCCGCCATTTGTGGCAGTGCGATACATTATAGTTGCTTCTTCGGTATCTGTTTCGATGCTTACATCAGTAGCTTCTGTATATAGTCCGGGCTCGGGTGAGAAAGTCGGATCGGCGACTGTGCCGGTAACGATATAGTTGGCCGATACGGTCTGACTGGTTACCCAATCATCTTTCTCGGCATTAGCTTCGAAATCCATCTCAGTATCGAGTGGAACTGTAATCGGGTCTGTATAGGTTTCCCAGTTCGTCCAAGCACCACCATCTGTGGCAGTACGGTACATAAGAGTTGCATCTTCCGTAGCTGTTTCAATACTCACATCTGTAGCTTCGGTATATAGTCCGGGCGCAGGTGAGAAGGTCGGATCGGCGACTGTACCGGTAACGATATAATTAGCCGAAACAGTCTCACTGGTAACCCAATCATCTTTCTGGGCATAAGATTCGAAATCCATCTCGGTATCCAGAGGAACGGTGATCGGAACTGTATAAGTTTCCCAATCTGACCAAGCTCCGCAATTTGTGGCAGTTCGATACATTATAGTTGCTTCTTCGGTATCTGTTTCGATGCTTACATCAGTAGCTTCTGTATATAATCCGGGCGCAGGTGAGAAGGTCGGATCCGCAACTGTGCCGGTAACGATATAGTTAGCCGAAACTGTCTGGCTGGTTACCCAATCATCTTTCTGGGCATAAGATTCGAAATCCATCTCGGTATCCAGAGGAACGGTGATCGGAACTGTATAAGTTTCCCAATCTGACCAAGCTCCGCAATTTGTGGCAGTTCGATACATTATAGTTGCTTCTTCGGTATCTGTTTCGATGCTTACATCAGTAGCTTCTGTATATAGTCCGGGCTCGGGTGAGAAAGTCGGATCGGCGACTGTGCCGGTAACGATATAATTTGCCGATACGGTCTGACTGGTTACCCAATCGTCTTTCTCAGCATAAGCTTCGAAATCCATCTCAGTATCGAGTGGAACTGTAATCGGGTCTGTATAAATTTCCCAATCTGTCCATGTTCCACCATCTGTGGCAGTACGGTACATAATAGTCGCATCTTCCGTAGCTGTTTCAATACTCACATCAGTAGCTTCGGTATATATTCCGGGCGCGGGTGAGAAGGTCGGATCGGCGACTGTGCCGGTAACGATATAATTAGCCGATACGGTCTGACTGGTTACCCAATCATCTTTCTGAGCATAAGCTTCGAAATCCATTTCAGTGTCGAGCGGTACTGTTATCACATCTGTATAAGTTTCCCAATCTGTCCAAGCTCCACCATCCGTGGCGGCACGATACATGATCGTAGCTCCGTCAGTAGGTGTGGAGATAACCACGTCTATCGGATTAGTGTAAATAATACTGGAATCGGGGCTGTACTCCGGTGTCTCTACTGTGGGTAATTCGACTATGATCTGACCGTTATTCAAATTTTGTATGTTTTCTGCGTTATATTTGAAATTGCTTATAACGAGATCCGTGGTACCCGTATCGATCGAATCGAAGTGAAAACTGACCAAACTTCCCTCGCCGGATAATGGAGTGGTATTCATATATGAGATCTGCAAAATACCGGGGTCGTTATCGTTTACAACGATCATACCACCAGTAGATATCGTTTGCTCCAGACTATAGCTTAGGTATTCAACTAAAGTTTCATCATATTCCAGTTTAAATTGAAATGAAGTTATATTCCATGAAGAGAGTATTTCAGAAGTAACTACATCTATCTGACATGATTCTACTATTAAAACACTTTCTTCGGTAACATTTATAGATATATCGTCAGGATCAAACGCGTTTAGAACTGTTATGGACAAAACCAAAATGGCAATAAAAATAATTTTTTTCATATTTCCCCCTTTATAGAAAAATCATTACTAAAATTTCATACCATTTTTTTTTGTAAAGAAATTAAATCTTAAGAGGTTTAATTGACTACAACTATTCTACTATTGTGGTTGGAATTCTCTGTTGTTAAACTAACAAAATAGATCCCTGAGGAAATCCTGGCTCCTCTTCTATCTCTCATATCCCATATCAGATTATTATGCCCGTTGTAGTAGCCCTCAGCTAGTCGAACGATTCTTTGCCCTCTAACATTGAATACATCTATGGTTACATAAGTATAAGCTGATAATGAAAAATCGATCCTGAGATTAGAATTCGAAATATAAGGTGATGGATATAACAAAACATCAAGAAAGTGATCAGAATTATTGATATCAGCAGAAATCTGATCGATAACGTACTCAGCTTCGGATATTTCGCTCGCCAGCCATTCATCTTTGTATGCTTGTGCTTTTATAGTTACTGATTCGGATATCTCCAGTGGAGAGATGTACAAAAAGGAATTTTGGCCAGGATCTGAGCCATCTAATGTATAGTATATTTCTGCATCTGGTGTACTTGTGGAAATATGTACTTCGATTTCTTCTTCATAGCTTCCTGCCGGTGGATCGAAGTTCGGTGCAGCCACTTGTCCGGTAACATTATAATGAGCTTCTGATATCGGGCTGGGTTGCATGCCCTCTTTGTAGGCTTTTGCTTTGATTGTTTTTGCAGTGTTCGTTGGAATTTCTATTGGGTCGCTATACACCGGTGAATTTTGATCCGGATCGGTACCATCGGTTGTATAATGTATTACTGCCAATTCGGTTACACATTCAATAGTAATAAATTGAGTGGTGTAATACAATCCGGCAGGTGGATCAAATTGTGGTGCTGCCACTGTTGTGCCAATAACGGTTACTTCACCGTTAGTGATATTGTTAATTGGGGTAGCATTATAAACAAAATCTTCTATGATGAGATCGGAAAAACCTGCCTGCAGGGCAGAAAAAGTCAAATGGATCAGATCTCCTTCGCCAAAAATTGAATATACATTCATATATCCTATATTCAATTCACCAGGGATATTGTCATTAATCAATGCAGACCCACCTTGGGATATCGTGCCTGTCAAGCTATAACCTTCATACTGAATAATTGTTTCATCAAAATAGAACATAAACTGATAAGCAGCTACATCCCAATCATCCAAAATTTCTCCAGTAGAAACGATCACATCAAAACTATCACCTGCATCTACATTATGTGATGAAACTGCAATCTCAACGTCTTCCAATTCATATCTCACGTTTGAGGATAGAATGATAGGACAAGCAATAAGAGCAAACAATACCACTAACCAACGGTGGGATGAAATTGAACATAAAAAGGGCGACTTAATGCCGCCCCTGTTATTCATTTTCGTTTTAAGCATCTTTAATCTATCAAATGTATTTCGATTCTTCTGTTTGTTGCTCTGCCTTCTTCTGTCTCATTTGATGCCACCGGCTCAGTATCACCTTTACCTTCCACTTCTATTCTGGCAGGATCTATCCCTTTATCTACAAGATAATCGGCGATTACTTGAGCTCTTTGGATAGATATTCTCATATTGTATTCTTCAGAGCCGAGATTACATGCATGACCGATTATCAATACTGAGTAATCCAAGTTTTCATTTAGGAAATCAGCTATCATATCGATCTGCAGATAAGCTGATCGCTTCAAAACAGTTGAATCCAATTCAAATGAGTCTTGCAGTTCATGATTTGTTTCTCTGGTTAATCGTTCGGCTTCTGCCCTGAGAGCTCTTCTCTCTTCTCGTCTATCTTCCAAAGTCGGTCTTTCTTCTACAGGATCTTTCTCTTCTACGGCCGGTTCTTCCGGTTGAATTTCGGCAGGTTCGTACTCTCTCACGACTTTAACTGCTTTTTCTTCTCGTTTTCGCTCATAACCAAAATCCATCCTTAGAGATAATCTATGCGAATCGTCTAAGAAGTCTTGATTAGCAGGGATAAAAGCATAATCTACCGCAATCATTCTGTAGCCTAATCCAAAACCGGCAGTAATACGCATATCGTCGGCGATATCGGTCAAACCAACTCGAAAACCGGCAGACATATCGGATAAGAAAGTATCTGCAGGTTTGGTATCTCGTCTGAATTTTGTCCAATATTCCATACCTACTGAAGCGGTTGGATCCAGATCTTGCACCAGCTTCACATCAGAAGCGAGAGTGAAACCACGTACCGGCTTATATGCAATGCCGGCTGATAGTTCGTAGGGTATCTCATCATCGGCAAGTTCACCGATCAGATCCCGTCCCATCACTGCTATAGTGAATTTTTGAGATAGATCCATCTGCATCCCCACATCTACACCATATCCGCTTTCAGAATCGTCATCTATATTGGAAAGATACATTTTGGCAGTTGCGCCGATACGGAAACGATTGAATCCTTGTGCCAAGCTCAACCCGATATTGTGTTCATTATTATCGAAAGATCCCGTTGGATTGGCATTAGCATCATAGCCCTCAAAGCCGGTCATATTAGCATTTACCCATGTGAGACCGATATGAGCGAAAGAGGTTTTAAAACCTAGCCCCACATAATTGTAAGTACGATCTATTCCCATATTCAGTGCATACATAGAAGCCAATTGAAGCTGATCCACCAATGCTAATCCGGCTGGATTCCAATACGCTGCCGAAACATCATCTATAGAGGCAGAAGCAGCGCTACCCATACCGAGTGCTCTTGCGCTCAA
Source organism: uncultured Candidatus Cloacimonadota bacterium (assembly GCA_964433675.1). Taxonomy (GTDB): domain Bacteria; phylum Cloacimonadota; class Cloacimonadia; order Cloacimonadales; family TCS61; genus CAYSSJ01. The sequence goes on along the minus strand of CAYSSJ010000003.1, from coordinate 2,652 downwards.
CCCCATTCTGATGTACGATGCAGCATGATTGTAAGAACCGGCTGATAGGATTCCGACCATTCCGATTACTAAAATTATTGTCAACACATGTTTTATATTCATAATTCCTCCAACTTTATCGTAACTACCTTATCACAGCAATTTTGACGATCTGTTCTACGGTTTTTTCACTATTTTTTGCCACTATTCGTGCAAAATATGATCCGCGAGCTACTTTCGTACCATTATCCGTTCGAGTATTCCATGTATATTCATAGACATTCTCATAGCCGGTATTGGGTACATTATCTAATTTTCGTACAAGACGACCACTAAAGTCATATATCGCTATCTGGATATCATAATCTATAGCATCCATTGTTATTCTGAAAGTTGCTTCTCCATCTCTGATAGGATTCGGGAATATAAATGCCTTTTCGAAATCATAATATGTTACCTTGACTTCATATTCATTCAGCCTTAGTGTCTCTTCACCATCAAAGATAGCGGTAACATAATATGAATAGGTAACCCCGTTGCTAACGTCAGTATCAGCGTAAGACATAAATCTGGAGTGAGAAATCGGTTCCGGATTGATCTTAACGAATTCGTTTCTTTGTGTTTGACGATAAACATTATAACCACCATCTGCACTGACATTTGGATCATCCCAATGCCAATGAAGCAGATTGTGATCATCTCCTACCTCTACTGAAACTATCAAGTTTGCTTGTGTTACTGTGTAATTTGCCGTATTGATATCACTGGAGATATAATCTGCCTTAAAAGCTTTCGCTTTGATGTTTTTGGTTGTGTTCACTCCTATTACTATAGGTTCTGTATATAAATCAGATTCTTCGGTAGGATCTGTTCCATCTGTAGTATACCGGATCTCTGCATCTTCAGTTTCTGTAGTAATCTCTATACTCTGCTGACCGGTATAAGTTCCCGATGGCTTGCTGAATTGAGGTTCAGCAACTTTCAGCACAGTAGTAGAAACTTCATCGGTAGGCAAAGATTCTCCCTGTTCATATACAGCTGTCACCTGATAGGTGTATTCACCGGCTTCCAGTTCTTGATCTTCATACTCATTTTCTAAAATCGGCTCTGCGTTTAGGAGGGTGAAGTCACCATCGATCATACGATAGATATTGTATCCGACTAAATCTCCACGCTTTTGCCTATTAGTGCCAAGTCTATCGTTAGCATTGTTAATCCTGATATTAGATGCTGCATCTATACCAATCGGAACATCCCACGAAAGATGCACAAAGCCTGCTAAGCCCTCTGCTTCCGGATTTTGAGGAGGATTGAGTATATAATACATGTCATCGGCAATCTCACTGGTAACCCAATCTTGCATATATGCCCTTGCATACAGCATAGTTGATACCGTGATTTCTACTTGATCGCCTTCTATCCATTCTTCTCCATCAAATGAGTATTCGATCGTTGCTCCTGCTGTTGCTGTAGTAATGGTAACTGTTTGTGCTGTCAGATAAACATCGCCTTCCGGGTCAAACGTCGGTGTGGCTACTGTGCCTGTAACTAGATAGGTAGCTTCAACTGTAGCGCTCGTAATCCAATCTGTTTTCTCAGCATAAGCTTCGAATCCCATCTCGGTATCGAGTGGTACTGTTATAGGATCTGTATATGTGAACCAATTGGACCAAGGACCGCCATCTGTTGAAGTTCGATACATGATAGTCGCACCATCGGTATCTGTCTCGATACTTACATCAGTAGCTTCGGTATATAGACCGGGCTCGGGTGAGAAGGTCGGATCCGCTACTGTGCCGGTAATGATATAGTTGGCCGAAACTGTCTGACTGGTTACCCAATCATCTTTCTCAGCATAAGCTTCGAAATCCATCTCGGTATCGAGTGGAACTGTAATCGGGTCTGTATAAGTTTCCCAATCTGACCAAGCTCCACCGTCTGTGGCAGTACGGTACATCACAGTAGCAGCTTCGGTATCCGTTTCTATCTCTACATCCGTAGCTTCGGTATATAGACCGGGCTCGGGTGAGAAAGTCGGATCCGCTACTGTGCCGGTAACGATATAGTTAGCAGAAACTGTCTGACTGGTTACCCAATCATCTTTCTCGGCATAAGCTTCGAAATCCATCTCAGTATCAAGTGGAACTGTAATCGGAGTTGTGAATACCTGCCAATCTGTCCATGCTCCGCCATCTGTAGAAGTACGGTACAGCACAGTAGCAGCTTCGGTATCCGTTTCTATCTCTACATCCGTAGCTTCGGTATATAGACCAGGCTCGGGTGAGAAAGTCGGATCGGCGACTGCTCCAGTGACTATATAGTTTGCCGATACTGTCTGACTGGTAACCCAATCATCTTTCTCAGCATAAGCTTCGAAATCCATCTCGGTATCGAGTGGAACTGTAATCGGAGTTGTGAATACCTGCCAATCTGACCATGCTCCACCGTCTGTGGCAGTGCGATACATGATTGTCGCATCTTCAGTAGCTGTTTCTATTGTTACATCCGTAGCTTCGGTATATATTCCGGGCGCAGGTGAAAAGGTCGGATCGGCGACTGCTCCGGTAACGACATAGTTGGCCGAAACTGTCTGACTGGTTAGCCAATCATCTTTCTCGGCATAAGCTTCGAAATCCATCTCAGTATCGAGAGGAACTGTGATCGGAGTTGTGA
>CAYSSJ010000002.1:115566-199633 GCA_964433675.1 uncultured Candidatus Cloacimonadota bacterium | reverse complement strand
ATAGTCTGATAAATAGATTGAAGCAAATAGACAAAGAGTTACAATTGATTCGCTACCTCAAAAAAATTCGCGCTAAAGCTAATATCGTGGTTTATGAAGAACTATTGTAATCTTGTCTGAATACAGAAAAGGATGGAGTAAAAATGACATTATTAGGGATTAATGTGGATCATGTAGCTACACTCAGACAAGCACGGATGGGAATCGAGCCTGATCCGGTCTTTGCTGCTTTTATAGCTGAACAAAACGGTGCAGATCAGATTACTATTCATCTGCGCGAAGATAGAAGACATATCCAATTGAGAGATTTGAAACTACTCAAGCAGACTGTAGCTACGAAGCTAAATCTGGAGATGGCTGCCACTTCCGAGATGGTTGCAATCGCAAAGTCGGTGAAACCGGATACAGTTACTTTGGTACCGGAAAAGAGAGAAGAGCTGACTACCGAAGGTGGTTTACTCCTCACCGATGATCTGGCAGAGCCAATCAAAGAGTTACGTGAAGCAGGTATCGAGGTGAGTGTGTTTATCGAACCTGATGCAGAGATTATCAAAATGGCTGCAAAGCTAAAGGCAGACGCAGCCGAGATCCACACCGGAAAATACGCTAATCTGAAAGATAAGGAAGAGCTAGCAATGGAGGTCAAACGGATCTTCAAAGCTGCCAAATTGATAAAGAATGCCGGTATGCGCGTTGTAGCAGGACATGGCTTAAATTATCACAATATAGAAGCTTTGGTGAAACTCGATATAATCGAGGAATACAATATCGGGCATAGTATCGTTTCCAGAGCAGTTTTCTATGGTTTAGATGAGGCTGTGTCCACCATGAAAATGCTGGTTATGAGCTAAAAGATTCTAGCTCCACTCGATTTCGACCGCCTTCCTTTCCTCTATAAAGTGCTTCATCTGCTCGCCTGATACAGGCATCTATACTATCGTTTTCTTTAAATTCACTTACACCTAAAGTGATAGTGAGGGAGATGGTCTTATCTTCGTGATAGAACGGAGTGATAGAGATCAAATCACGGAGCTTTTCTGCTACCACTTTACCACCTTCGATATCTGTCTCCGGTAATAAGATAAGAAATTCTTCTCCACCCCAGCGAGAAACTACATCAATGTGTCTTACTATAGAAACGAAAATTTCGGAAAGAGAGACTAAAATATAATCTCCGACTTCGTGACCATAATTGTCATTTATTCTTTTGAAATGGTCTATATCGGCAATGAGAAGAGTAAAAGGTCTTTTGGTTCGATCGAATCTTTTTTTCTCATAAAAGATCTTCTCCATCATTTCACGGCGATTGGCAAGATTAGTTAACGGATCGGTTTTTGCCAAAGTTTCGATCTTCTTTTTTGCTTCTTGGAGTGCCTTGTTGGTGTTTTGAAGTTTCAGATTGGTCTCTTTCAGCTTTTGGTTGGCTTTTTCCATTTCCTCACTTCTGGTTTCGGTATCACTATGCATTTTGATGTTCTGCTTGTAGCGGATATAGATCATGAAGATAATGTTCATCAGAACCAGCATAATAACAACTATGATATTTCTGATGGTAATCTGGTGAGAGACTTGGGCTTCAGCTTCTTGCTGGTATTGCTTTATCTCCTGTTCGCGCAATTCCAGATGATGCTGCAGAGCATTCAATCTTTTCTGATACTTCTCTTCTAATAGAGCAGAGTTTAGCTCTTTGTAGTTCTGAAAATGTGAGAGCGCTTTTTGAAGTTGTTGCTTTTTTTCATAGATCTCTGATAAATAGAGATGATTATCACTAGAGATGATCGTGAAGTTCTGTTCTTCCGATATCTGATTGCTTTTTTGAAAAAACTCGATTGCTTTTGAGAAATTGTTTTGATCATAATACAATAATCCAATATTTGAATATGAAATTGCGATATCATTGTAGAGTTCCAATTCTTGGGCTATTTGTAAAGAACGCTCATAGTGTTTCAAAGCTTCTTCATATTGTTCATTATGATGGTAGATCATACCAATATTATGGATTGCTTTGGAAAGGCTTTCTTGGTCATCGTATTGCTCGGATAGTTCATAAGCTTTTTGATAATGATACAAAGCTTCCTCATAGTTTTCTCGATCAAAACATACAGACCCGGTATTCAGATATAATGAGATGGTCAGTGGTGTATCATCGAACTGAGTTGATAAGTCTAAAGCTTTTTGGAAATACTCGGCAGATTGATCCAGATTATCTGTCAAATTATGGAGCAATCCGATATTATTGTATAGGGTAGCCAGGTCATAGGGATCTTCTTTTATCTCTGCTTGCTCCAGTGCTTTGAAAAAATAATCGAGTGCGATTGTATATTGACCCCATTCTTTGTATATTAATCCCAGATTATTCGTAGTAATGAAAATCCCTTCGATATCTTCTAATTTTTCATATAACTCCAACGCATGTTCATAATATGTAATTGCCTGATAAAAATCCTGCATATAATCATAAGTCAGTCCGATGCTAAAAATAGCATCAGCTTCTCCTTCCTCATAATCCAAACCGGCTGCCAACTGTTGCGCCAGTTCTCCGAATTCTAAACATTCTTCATAAGAGTATTCGGTATATGAGGTAGCGAGTGAGATTAATGAGTCGACATTTGTTTTTGATGGTATCATAGTGTGAGATACATCTTCCCTGGCAAGAAGAATCATATTCGCCATTACTATACAAACTACCACCAAAACAAATATTTTTTTCATTTTTTCATCCCTATCGGTTTAAATTTGTGTATAGTAATAAAAAGTCAAAACATTTTTCAAATCTGGGTATCAAATTGTTTCTCGGGATATTATTCTGTCCTGACATAGTAACTATCTCAACAACTCTTCTAATTCTACTTTTTTATCACTTTTGTGATCACGGTATTTTATGATCACCGGACAAGAGATGCTAATATGCGGAAACTTTTTTAGCGAACGAGCACCGGGTATCACTACCGCATTTGGCGGGATTTCCGGAGCAGAGTTTGGATCTCTGGGAAGAAATTCCCCTTTGGTAGCATCGTAAATCGGGGTAGAGGCGGTGATAATAACTCCGGCAGCAATGACCGAATGGCTACGGATGAGCACTCCTTCGTAGATGCCGCAATTGCCACCGATGAATACATCATCCTCGATTATAACCGGACGTGCAGCTATCGGTTCCAAAACACCACCTAGTTGTGAAGCAGCGCTCAGATGCACTCTTTTTCCGACTTGAGCACACGAGCCAACCAAAGCATGAGAATCTATCATAGTGCCCTCATCTACATAAGCTCCTGCATTGATGAAAGCCGGTGGCATGATGACCACGGAACTGCCGACGTAAGATCCGTCGCGAATGGAACTGCCACCCGGTACGATACGGATATTGTCTTTCAAATGAATATCTTTGAGCGGATATGTATCTTTGTCATAAAAAGGCATTTGACCGGCGGACATTTTGGTAGTGGAACCAAGTTTGAATCCGAGTAGTATCCCCTTTTTGACCCATGAATTTATCTTCCATTTACCATCTAATTTTTCTGCCGCTCTTATCTGTCCTTTATTCAAAGCTTGTTTGAATTCACAAAACAGTATCTCATCTTCTTTTGTGAATGTTGATTTTTCAAATAGTTGATTGATTCTTGCTTCTAACATTACTTACTCCTTAATACTTTATTGAGAAACTGCCCCGTATAGGAAGAGTGTTTTTTTGCTACTGCTTCCGGTGTGCCGGTAGCTATTACTCTGCCACCCTCATCGCCACCTTCCGGTCCTAGATCAATAAGATAATCTGCACATTTGATCACATCAAGGTTGTGTTCGATCACGATAACGCTGTTTCCCATATCTACCAATCTTTGTAAAACTGATAATAGCTTCTTAATATCATCGAAATGTAATCCGGTTGTCGGTTCGTCCAATATATATAATGTGTTGCCGGTGCTGGTTTTACTAAGTTCCCGAGATAGTTTGATTCTCTGAGCTTCACCTCCGGAGAGAGTTGTGGAGGGCTGTCCTAACTTTATATATTCCAAACCTACATCGAGAAGGGTTTGTAATTTTTTGGTTATTCTGGGAATATTGGCAAAGAAAACTATCGCTTCTTGAACATCCATATCCAATATGTCGGCAATATTTTTATCTTTGTAGCGTACAAGTAGAGTCTCTCTGTTGAATCTCTTACCGCCACATTCTTCGCAGGTGACGAATATATCGGGAAGAAAATGCATCTCTATCTGTTTTACACCCGCTCCATGACAAGCTTCGCAGCGTCCATCCTTCACATTGAAAGAAAACCTGCCCGGTTTATAACCGCGTAGTTTGGATGCAGGAAGCTGAGAATAAAGCTCTCTGATCGGATCAAATACTTTGACATAGGTAGCCGGATTGGATCTTGGAGTCTTTCCTATCGGTTGCTGATCTATGCTGATTACTTTGTCGAAATGATGATACCCGACAATTTCACCATACTGTCCCTCTTTCTTGGTAGAATTCATCAGCTTGTTCGCAAGAGCCGGATATAATAATTGGTTTATCAGCGAACTTTTACCTGAGCCGGAAACGCCTGTAACGCAAGTGAATAAACCTACTGGTATATTTACATCTATGTGCTTTAGATTATTCTGAGAGGCTGATTTGATCGTGAGTTTCTTCTTGGTTACTTTTCGCCTTTTTGTGGGATATAAGATCATTTCTCGCCCGGATAGATACTTGCCTGTGAGTGAGACTTCGGATTTTTCCATATCCGATACATTGCCCTGAAAAACTATCTCACCACCATAGATTCCCGCTTTTGGACCGAAATCCACCACTTGGTCAGCGTTGCGGATCATCTCTTCATCATGTTCTACCACGATAACCGTGTTGCCCAGATCTCTCAGATTTTTCAACATATCGATCAGGCGGCTGTTATCGCGCTGATGCAAACCTATACTCGGTTCATCGAGTATGTACATCACTCCGACCAAACTGCTGCCTATCTGGCTTGCCAAGCGGATACGCTGAGATTCACCGCCGGATAAGGTTGGCGCTTTTCTATCGAGAGTAAGATAATGTAAGCCGACATTTATAAGAAATGAAAGACGGTTGTTGATTTCTTTCAATACTTCCGCAGCAATGATACGATCGTTACCTTGTAGAGCGAGGGAGCCAAAGAAATCTTTGCCATCTCTGATCGACATCTGTGTAAGCTGATCGATCGTCTTTTCTCCTACTTTTACCGCCAGACTTTCCGGGCGGAGCTTTTTACCGTCACAGGTCGGACAGTTTTTGTCACTGATAAACTGCATGTAGTATCGGCGCATGTACTCAGATGTTGTTTCGTTCATCCGCCTTTTCAGTGTGGGGATCAAACCTTCATAATGAGTGAAAAACTGTCCGCTGGAAGCGCCGGATTGCCACTTGAAGGTGATTTGTCTACTACGTGAGCCATGCATTAACAGATCTCTGATCTTTTCGGAAAGTTTATACCAAGGAGTGTGAAGTGAGAAATTGTAGCTGTTTGATAGAGCATGAAGTTTCTTCAATTGCCAACTTCCTCGTTTCTTATTCAGCACTCCCCAAGGTATGACGGCACCTTGCATAATCGATAGTGATTGATCGGGAACGATCAAATCCGGATCAAATTCCATCCGAGTGCCCAATCCATTACAAGAAGCACACATGCCTATCGGACTATTGAAAGAAAAATGCTGCGGAGTTAGCTCCGGATAACTGATCCCGCAATCTATACAGGTATTGGTCTCGGACAAAAATTCTGTCCTCTTCTCATCTACATAATTGATTTTTAGCACACCTTCGGTGATCTTGAGAGCAGTTTCTATCGAATCTGTCAATCGACTTCTGATGCCTTCTTTCAGCACAAGTCTGTCGATGACGATATCTATAGAGTGCTTACTTTTCTTATCCAAGCTAATATCTTCGGATAAATCATGCATTCTACCGTTTATCTTTACACGTACAAATCCTTCGCGTCGGGCTTCTTCCAATTCTTCCTTATGTTCACCTTTTCTATTTTGCACTATGGGTGCCAAAATCTCTATTCTGGTATTCGATTGACTTTTCAGGATTGAATCTACCATATTATCTACAGTTTGAGATCCCACTTCTTTGTGGCATTTATAGCAATATTGTTTGCCTATCCTTGCGTATAGTACTCGCAGATAATCGTATATTTCCGTAACCGTTCCTACAGTTGAACGCGGATTTTTACTGGCAGATTTTTGTTCTATGGAAATAGCAGGAGAGAGTCCTTCGATATGATCTACTTTGGGTTTCTCCATCTGCCCCAAAAATTGCCTGGCATAGGCAGATAGAGATTCTACATAGCGCCTTTGTCCCTCGGCATATAGTGTATCGAAAGCCAACGAAGATTTACCCGAACCGGAGACTCCGGTGATCACTATCAGATTATTTCTGGGTAAACTTACAGTTACATTTTTCAGATTGTGCTCTTGAGCACCTTGGATGTATATATTCTCTTTCATTGGATCTCCGTAAAGTTCTCCTATCCGAGCTATGTCGATTTATTCATCTAAAGAGCGGGAGAGGCTTCGGATGATCATATCGATCTGATTTACACCTCGCTGATCCTGATATTGCTTCAGACTTTCGAGCAGAGCGATTCCTTTCTCAAATTCACCTGTATATGATGCTATACTTTGTATTGTATAGATTATATCAGTTTCGGTAGGATCGTATTGGATAGCCTGCTCGATGTATTCAAAGCTTCGTTCTATATTATCATCATCCACAGCTTGATAGGAAGCCTCGGTAAGTAGCTGTGCCAAACCGGGATAAAAGCGCTCTTTCCCATCGACGAATTCTATACCGCGCACCATGAAATCTACTGCTTTTTCATAATCATTTAGATTATGATAATACTGAGAAGCTCTGAAATATGCAGCTCCATAATTATTTAGTAGTCGACGTGTATTCAGATCTTTGTAAACCGTCTCATCGAACACACCGATATAATTATAGATACTGTCTATATTGGTGACCAAACGCTCGATATCGATCTGATTCCGTCCACTGGTCGGAACAAGCCGGTCAACCATACCCTCATTTTGCAGATAAGGGGCAAAACCGGGCACTTCGGGAACAGTGACGGCAAAATAGATTGGTCTTTTACCATAATTGTCTCTGATAATCTGGATCGTAGCCAGATCTTTGGTCATCAAAATGGAGCCGGCTGGGAAGGTAACAGTAAAATCCTCTTCGGGAGTATTTCCCCTGATCCTCAGTGAGGTATCTTGCGGTACTCGTCTGGGATAGAGAGCGGAACGCGGACTCTCCTGACATAGCTCTATATGCTCGTCAGGTAAGTCGAATTTGATTCCCTCCAGATCGCGCAGCTGTTTGATATACCAAGGTGTATTGAGCAGACTGAGATTGGCAACACTGACATCCAGTCTAATCCCTTCACATTGATCCTCTTTGTATTCCAGAGCCTCGGCGATCAATCTTTCGGTTCGTTCGGTCGGCTGCACGTTTCGAGCTGGGTGGATATGTTCGGTAATTACCGGATCCCAAACCGCTTGCGCATACCAGCTTGGGAAGGTATCATTGTCACCGTAGGTGAAGATAATGGCATTTTCTTCCAGACTATTCAAAATATTCTGCCCGTATCCTGCCGGTATGAAATCACGCGAGCGGTTGTTGATCTGATAATTTGAGGCAAGATTGATTATCGGAAGTGATAACAAGATGATGATGACCGGAATTTGCAGATAGCGCCATTTCTTCTTAACCAGATGGATCAGGCCGATCACACCGATACCCATCCAAATCGCCCACATGTTATAAGCAGTTACAAAAAAGTATTCCCGAGTGCGTACTTCTGCATCTGAGAGGTTCATCACGAAAACCATAGCGAATGATGCCATGATAAAGAGTGCAAGCAGATAGAAGAAAGAATGCTTATTTCTTTTATAATGATAGATTACACCAGAAAATCCCAATATCGTCACAAGCAGATTACTTAAGACTTGCATCACTGCTTGCGGGATTCTGAGCCACTGCGAGAGTATCTCGGCATTGAAAAATTGCCAGCTGAAATAGGTGAGAAGCTGATCTCTAAATTGATACACCAGACTAGCCCTTCTGATAAAGAAACTGGTAGGTCCGTATTGCCTTCTGAGGATATAATCTGTGAACATTCTGAGTGTATGGGGATGACCTTCGTTTATAAAAGGACGTAATCCAGAACGGATGTAGAGAAACAAGTGAGTACTGAAACCGATAGTAATGAACAGGATCGCTAACCACCAAGCAGATGGGGCTACTTTGTCTTTCATATAAAAATAGACGATCAAAGATAAACCAATGGCGAACATATATTTGGGAAGTTCGGGTAAGTCCCATACTTTCCCAAACTCTTGGAAAATCAGATAGACGATGATCAGAATTATCATATAAATCCCGACCTTTACCCAGAATCCACCGGTTTTGATATTTTCTTTTATATAAGGATAAACTACGATAAACAAAAGTGCCGGAGCAATTTGCAGACTGGTCTGATGAATACCGATCCCCAAAAATAAGAGGTAGAGCACAAGAACCAGATAATTCTGATGTGAGAACTTACGTGATTTTTCTACCCATATAAAAGTGATCAGAATAGAAAGATTGATGATAAAAGCGAGTCCCGAATATACTTCGCCTTTCAGACTGTTTATCCAAAATGTATTGGAAAATGCAGTGAAAAGGGCAGCACAGATACCGGCAAGATAGGGGAAGTAAGATTGACCTTTGCGATATTCCCACATTGTGACCAGTTTCACAGTAATGTAATAAGTAAATAGTACTGCGAAAACGCCGAAAACTGCGGATAAGAAGTTTACCGCTGCAGCATGAGAATAGTCGAAACTAAATATAGAGAATACCCGGCCAAGCAAAATATACAAGGGATTGCCAGGCGGGTGAGGAACGCCCAGTATGCTCGAACAGGCTATGTATTCACCCGAATCCCAAAATTGCAGGGTTCTCGGTAATGTGGAAATATAAACCACCAGACTGAATAGAAACACGAATAATGCCGATATATTGTGATATTTTTTCTTAATTAGCTCAGGTTGAGGTTTCAATACCATATATTTCTCCTATTATTATTTTTTCGGAAAAATGATTGAAACAAAGCTTATCCGTCAAGTAGAAAAAGAATCAAATAGGCAATCTACTCATATTAAAGAAAATTATGTCGACAAACTCGATAACTTGTGCATTGGAATATTGAAAATCTGTGTGTTGTCAAAACGACAGTACAAAAGCGATTGTCAAGAGAAGTTCCTAAATTGTTTGACAGTGAACTTGCAGATTTGAGGATTGTTCACAAAAATAAATATAAGGTTAAGTAAATGTTAAATTCAATAATAAAAGCGATAGTCGGTGATTTCAACTCGCGGGAGATGAAAAAGATCTATCCGATAGTGGAAGAGATAAATGAACATTATCAGTTACTTGAGAATAAAAATGATGATGAGCTGAGAGCAAGAATCATACAAATACGCCAGGAAATCAAAGAGAAGCTAAATCCTCTGGATGAAGAATTTGAACAACTGAAAGAAGCGTATCAACTGGAAACTGATGAGAACAGAAAAACCTCGCTTAATAACGAGATCACTAAATTCGAGAAATACTTGAAGGATGAGACACAGCAGACTTTGGACGATTATATGCCGGAAGTCTTTGCCATAGTAAAGGATACCTGCCGCAGATTGTTAGGTCATACCTACGAGGTGAGAGGTAATCAGGCGACATGGGATATGGTGCCTTTCGATGTGCAGCTTATCGGCGCTATTGCACTTCATAAGGGAATGATAGCTGAGATGGCAACCGGTGAAGGTAAGACACTAGCTGCTACCATGCCGCTATTTCTCAATGCACTTCTGGGCAATGGTGTCCATCTGATCACGGTTAATGACTATCTCGCTCAGCGTGATGCCGAGTGGATGGGGATCATATTCGAATTTCATGGTTTAACCGTAGGTTGTAATATAGCCGGCATCGGACCGGAAGCAAAAAAAGAATCTTATCAATGTGATGTGACGTATGGTACAAATAGTGAATTCGGCTTCGATTATCTACGCGATAACATGGCAGTGTCACCCAAGCAAATAGTTCAGAGAAAACTGCAGTATGCTATTGTGGACGAAGTTGATAGTGTTCTGATCGATGAGGCGAGGACTCCTCTGATCATCAGCGGTCCTGTTCAAGAAAGCAAGAATTTCTATCCCGAGCTGAAACCGATAATCCAAAGATTGGTGCAGGCACAATCGCAATTGGTAAAAAGATATCTGAATCATATCAAAAGCCAGTTAGCTCAAGAAGAATGCGATCGTGAAGATCTGGGTTATCATCTGTTACTTGTTTATCGAGCTGATCCGAAGAATAAAACTCTGCTCAAATTGCTGAAAGATAGCGAACTAAAGAAATTGCTCTCCGATTATGAGGGGTACTATCTCAGAGATAAGAAGATGCATCAGATCGATGCAGAACTTTTTTATTTCGTAGAAGAGAAGCAAAATAGTGTGGAGCTTTCTGAGAAAGGGAACGACTTTATCACCGAAAAATATCCCAATCTCTATATTATGGAGAGTTTGGATGAAGCATTGCAAAAAGTAGATGAAGATAGTTCTCTCTCAGCACAACAAAAGGCGAAACAAAAGGAAGAGATCACTTCCAAATTCATGGATCAGAATGAGAAACTGCACAATATCAAGCAGCTTCTGAAGAGTTATACTCTATTTGAGAAAGATGTGGAATATGTGGTTGCAGACAATAAGGTGGTCATTGTCGATGAATTTACCGGCAGAATGATGCCGGGCAGAAGGTTCAGCGATGGTTTGCACCAAGCTTTGGAAGCCAAAGAAAATGTGAAGATAGAAGAGGCAACTCAGACATTTGCTAGCATCACTCTGCAGAATTACTTCCGTATGTACGATAAGCTCTCCGGTATGACCGGTACAGCAGTGACGGAAGAAGGCGAATTCATGGAAATCTATGGTTTGCCTGTTTTGGTTATCCCTACCAATTTGCCTATCACTCGCATCGATCATGACGACAAGATATACCTCACGAAAAACGATAAATATAGGGCTATTATAGACGAGATCGCTTATTACTATGAACGACGAAAACCGGTCTTGGTAGGAACCGTTACAGTAGAGGTGTCCGAGACGCTGAGCAGATTGCTGAGAAGGCGTAATATCCCGCATAATGTATTGAACGCAAAGTATCACGAAAAGGAAGCCGAGATAATCAAAAACGCCGGTGAACCCGGTGCAGTAACTATTGCTACCAATATGGCCGGACGCGGTACCGATATCAAATTGGGCGAAGGGGTGGTTACCAAACCAAAAGAAACATATCTCGATTTGGAGAAAAAGATTACGGAAGAATATCCTTATGGTGTGCCGATTGACGGTTTACATGTGATTGGAACCGAACGACACGAAAGTAGAAGGATAGACAGGCAGTTACGAGGTCGTTCTGGTCGTCAGGGAGATCCGGGGACTTCCAGGTTTTATCTCTCCTTAGAAGATGACCTGATGCGTCTTTTCGGTTCGGAGAGAATAGCGCCGATGATGAAGAGAATGGGTTTCAAACCGGGTGAAGCTATTACACATACTTGGATGACCAATGCGGTGGAAAAAGCTCAGAAAAGAGTGGAAGCTTACAACTTCGAGATCAGGAAACAGCTGATCAAATACGACGAAGTGATGAATCAACAGCGGGAAGTGATCTACAACTACCGTCATAATGTACTCAAAGGTTACGATCTGAAGCATGAGATTCTTGATATGATCAAAGATACGATCGCCGATAAGGTCGATGAGATCATTGGTGATGAACAATATCCCGAAGATTGGCCGATAGAAGAGCTTGTGCATTGGGTAAGAACTCATTTCAATATTCGCATTTCAGTGGATGATCTCGAGTTGGATAATCTCAGATATGATAGTTTGGTCGCACAGATCGAAGATTTCGTTCTCGATGCTTATGATAAACGGGAAGAAGAACTCAGCAGTATCCAACTCAGAGAGATCGAAAGACGTGTGCTCTTGAGTGTGGTGGACGAATTGTGGCGCGATCATCTGCATGAGATGGACCTCTTGAAAGAAGGTATCGGTTTCAGAGCTTATGCCCAAAAAGATCCGCTAATCGAATATAAGAAGGAATCTTACACTCTTTTCCAAAAATTGGTTTCGGATATTAACAAAAATGTTTCTCAACGTGTATTTACCACATATCTGATCCCACCCGAACAATTGGAAGATTTCTTGCGCATGGTGAAATCTAAACATGAAGATACCTCCGCTTTTGAAAATGTGGGGAAAAGAACTCAGCCTGCACCGGAGGAATTGAGCGCTAACAGACCGAGCTCGGAGCAGAAGATCCAACCGAGAGTGGTAGAAGATAAGGTGGGTAGAAACGATCCCTGCCCCTGCGGTAGTGGGAAAAAATATAAAAAGTGTTGTGGTAAAAATATAAATCTGTAGTATTATGTAATAAAAAAGTAACGGAGATGCTATGATAGATAATAACATTGATGAATTGCTGGAAGCCATAGCCGGCAAAGCAAATAAAGAAGATATCGGGCTGAGCGACGATGAGAAATTGGAGAAATTGCTCGATTCATATATAAAAGAACAGTATCCCGATAGCTACAAAAGAGTTCTCGCTGTAGATGAGAGGCGAACTCTTACCCCGGATGCTTTCGGATACCTTATCAAACTATTGGCTGCCAAATCGATAGATAAACATACATTCGAGTCGGCTATCTCACTATCGATGCAGTTGAGTAAATTTATCCAAGGGAAGATCGATATCAATATTGTCGATGATATCGTGAATTACATCATCTTCTCGGGACAATACGATATGACTATCAGAGATATAATTGATTATCTTTTTATTCAAGATACAGAATTTGAATTCGATACGATTGGAAATTGATTATGAAAAATTTGATTATTGTGGAGTCACCCGCTAAAGCGAGGACGATCAGTAAATTTCTGGGCAAAGACTACACCGTTAAGGCAAGTATGGGGCATATCCGTGATCTTCCCAAAAAAAGAACCGGTGTGGATGTGGATAATGGGTTCGAAGTTACTTACCAAACCGATCCAAACAAAAAGAAGATCATCGAGGAACTGCGAAAAGCGGCTATGCAAGCTGAGACTGTTTGGCTAGCCACAGACGAAGATAGAGAAGGAGAAGCCATCGCTTGGCATCTGAGTGAAGTGTTGGATCTCAAAGAGAGTAAGACTTATCGGATCGTGTTTCACGAGATAACCAAAGATGCAATAAACCAAGCAATGAAAACCCCTCGTCCGATCAATAAGGAATTGGTGCAAGCTCAGCAAGCGAGACGAATATTAGATAGACTGGTGGGATTTGAACTGTCACCGTTGTTGTGGAAAAAAGTGAAACCGGCACTTTCCGCAGGAAGAGTCCAATCTGTAGCTGTTAGGATGATTGTGGAGCGTGAGCAGGAGATAAATAAATTCAAACCACAAGCGCAATACCGAATAATTGCTGAGTTCAGATTTAGTGAGAAGGATAATGAGACAATAATCCAAGCGGAGCTATCCAAACGGCTGAAATCGAAGAAAAAAGCGGAAGAATTTTTGCAAAACTGTAAAGGTGCAAATTACGAAATTGCTGATCTGGAAAAGAAAAAGGCGAAGAAAAAGCCGGCTCCACCATTTACCACCTCTACTCTACAGCAGGAAGCCAACCGAAAACTAGGATATTCTGTCTCTCGCACCATGCTCTTGGCACAACAATTGTATGAATCCGGGCATATCACTTATATGCGTACAGATTCGGTCAATCTGTCTAAACAGGCAATTGCCATAGCCAAAAAAACAATCTCCGAATTATATGGAGATAAGTATTCTCAACCGCGAAACTTCACAGTCAAAGCAAAAATGGCTCAAGAGGCACACGAAGCGATCAGGCCGACAAATCTGAATAAACAGAAAGTCGGTGCAGATGCATCTCAGCAAAGACTATATGAACTGATCTGGAAGCGGTCTATAGCATCTCAAATGAAGGATGCCGAGCTCGAAAGAACCACTGCAAAAATCGGGATCTCTACTATGCCGAAAGAATTTTTGGATGCCAAAGGAGAGGTCATCACTTTCGATGGTTTCCTGAAAGTATATTCCGAATCCTATGATGATCAAAAAGCAAATGGCTCCGAAAAAATATTGCCACCGATGAAGGTGGGAGATAAACTTGCTCTTATCATAATGAAAGCAATTCAGAGATTTACTCAGCCACCTTATAGGTTTAGTGAAGCTAGTTTGGTGAAACGTATGGAAGAGCTCGGTATCGGCAGACCTTCTACTTATGCTCCCACAATCTCTACTATTCAAAAGAGAGAATATGTGGAGAAAAAGAATGTTCCCGGAGAGATGAGAAAATATAGTATCATTGAGCTAAAAAACGATCAGATAAACGAAACTGAAAAAACTGAAAAATATGGTGCTGAAAAAGGGAAACTAATCCCGACCGATATTGGAGTCATAGTTAATGATTTTCTCATGAAATATTTCGACAACATTGTCGATTACAATTTCACTGCCCGGGTAGAAGATGAATTTGACGAAATAGCCGAAGGGAAAAAAGACAAAAAAAATATGCTGAAGAATTTTTATGTGCCTTTTCATAACAAAGTAGAACATACTCTACAATATTCCGAAAAATTCAGTGGCGCCAGATTACTCGGTATAGATCCTAAAACCGGTAAAAATGTCTATGCCAAGATAGCAAAGTTCGGACCTGTGATCCAAATCGGAGAAGCCGATGATAAAGAGAAACCAAAATTTGCCTCGTTGACAAAAAAATATTCTTTGGATAGTATTACTCTCGAAGAAGCCTTGAAACTCTTCAAATTCCCATATGTAGCCGGAACTTATGAAGGTAGTGATCTTGTGATAAATACCGGACGTTATGGTCCTTATGTGTTGCACAAAGACTCTTTCTATTCCATTCCCAAAGGGGAAGATCCCTTAGAGATCAGTCAAGAGAGAGCTATTCAGATTATCGAAGAAAAGCGGAAAGTACAAAAAGAGAAGGTGATCAATAAATTCGGCAATGAATTGGCGGTATTAAACGGTAGATGGGGTCCATACATTTCTTACAAAAAGAAAAACTACAAGATTCCCAAAGATGTCGATCCAAAATCCTTGACTGAAAAAGAATGCATGGAATTGATTGATAAAAGTAAGGCAAAAAAGGGCAGAAAGAAAAAGTAGAGGTAGCCAAGATGCATATAGGAGACGGATTTGTAAGCAGCATTCAGAATATTATGAACCACAAATTACGCTCGATTCTTACCTTACTTGGCATTATCATCGGTGTGTTTGCGGTGGTAACCATGTTCTCTTCCGTCTATGGAGTGAAAACGATAATCGCAGATAGAATGGAAGGCATGGGGTGGAACAACTCGATTATCATCCGATCTGCTACCGATAGGCAACCGAGAAGCATGTGGAGAAGGATGAGTTTTCGACCGGCCAGACGAGCTACCAAGCCACTTTCCTATTCCGATTACCATCTGCTGCGTCATACTGTCCAGCCCAAATATGCTTATGGAATTATCTCTACTTATGAGAGAATGATAAGACAAAATACCTCTGAGAATGTCTATCTTACCGCTACTAATAATGATTTTTTTCTCTCCCGATCTTATTTTTTGAAAGAGGGGCGTTATTTCAATCAGTTTGAAGATGCTAATGCAGGTAAAGTATGTATCTTGGGCTATCATTTTGTTAATGATCATTTCCCCGATGAAGATATTGTCGGTAAGACTCTTACGATTGGCAACAATCGCTATAAAGTGATAGGGATAATGGGCGAGGATGTATTGAATACCGGAAATTTCAATTTCAACCCCTGGCAGAGAAGAAGAGAATTGAGCTCGGTTTATATACCACTATCTACCGGAGCTCGTTATTTAAGGCAGAATTCGGTAGATTATCTCTATCTCCAATCTCATACAGCAGAAGATTTTAGAGATATGATGAATTTAGCCAGACAAACACTTCTGGCTCAACGCAATATGTCTCATGATTTCGAATTTGACGATATTGGCGCTATGATGCTGCAAATCAGCGAAGAGATGGATGACATGATGGAGAAATGGAATATCACATTATCGGCGATTGCTTCCATCTCTCTTATTGTTGGTGGGATCGGTCTCTTTAGTATTCTTATGATCTCGATCAATGAAAGGATGACGGAGATCGGAGTGCGAAAAAGTATTGGTGCCAAAGAGCGAGATATTTTTCTTCTATTTCTGATGGAATCTCTCACTTTGGCAATCATAGCTGCTATCGTCGGGATCTCGTTTGCAGCTTTGGCAATTGGAGGAGTCTCCGCTGCCATTGATATGAACTTGCCTATACCGATAGAAGGTGTGGTCATCGGTTTAGGCTTCTCGATAATTATTGGTATCCTATCCGGGATCTATCCGGCTATTAAAGCCTCGAGAATAAATCCGATCACTGCTATTTATTATTATGATTAGGATTTAAGTTCGATCTATTATACTGACATTATCATCACTTTTTCTAAGAGCTTCGAAGGCGAGATCTTCCGAACTCTTTAGAAAATCTGATAGTGATGTGATACTTTCTTCATAGTCTGTGATACCCCATCCAAAGGTTATGATAAATTTCTTGGCTATCTCTTGGAGTAGTGCATCTACTCTTCGTACTGTCAAAGCTGCATTTTTCAAAGAAGTCTCCGGCATCAAAACTGCGTAGGTGTCTTTGTAAATTCTGCCGATAAGGTCAGTTTCTCTGAGATTATTTTTAAGATGAGAAACACTCTTTTTGATATGTTCATTGGTCTTGTGCTCACCAATTGTGCGAACAGATTCCTTCACATTCTCTATTTTCATCACAGCCAATGAGATATCCCGTTTGTACCTTTGCATCAAAGAAAAGAGCAGCTCACCTCGACTCATAAAGGGTTTGTAAGTATAGACGATCGTGGTTTCATACAGATCCTTATGCTGCTCGATCTCGCTTTGTTGCTGATGTATTTTGATGATCATATTGATGAGATAAGTATATAAAGTGAGAGCTTCTTTCTCTTTTTCATCAAATTGTCCACTTTCCCGATCTATAAAAAACAGTCCGAACAATTCTTTATCAAAATGCAGCGGGATAATCAACAAATCAGAATATTCGTATTCCATTTTGTAAACACTTGGTGGAGTGCAATCGATAGTTTTGAGATTCTGCAATTGCTCTATCAATGAATCGCCACTGCTGAAAATCGTGTTTTTAGCAAATGAGTGGCTGATATTTCTCGCAATCTTCAGTCTAAAAAGTTCGGTATTTTGCACTTTGAGGAAAATACCCATGCTCTGAAATTTTATATTAGATTCTATTTCTCGTAAAACTCTGCTTAGATTTGATTCGAGGTTGTGGTCCTCTATTATTTCAGAGATCATTTCACTAAATTTTTTTATTTCCATAATTCTCCTCCTATGATCCTATTCTTTCTGTCCATGTGATTGTATAACTCGATTCTGCCGGTACGTCCACAATAAATTCGATTTGTCTGGCATGGACGCGGTTATATTTATCGCTTTCATTGAAAATCTGCCACGGTGATTGCAAATTGTGGATGACGATTATCCGTTTATCGTCTTTGGATCTGTTTCGCAGCTCTATTTCCATATCGCGCTCCGTCACTGTACGCGATATACTGCGTTGATCTATCATGGTAGTTTCACCGATCAAATCGAAGGCATAACCCGTGCTGATGGTTACTTCTTCATTAACAGCTGTGTGTTCAATTCTGTCCTCACCGATGAATTCCATAGAATCATCCGCTTCATCTTTCATATAGACTTTTATAATACCTTGCGGAAGTGGTCTGCCCAGTCCTTCTTTTTCCGAATTTACAAAGACGATCTTCGATTCCACATTATTCTGCCGTGTCTGCGTCACATATTCATATCTGGAATTTGCATTTACAACAGAGAGTGGGAAAAACTGGATCTGTTTGGTTTGCATATTGTTAATCGAGACTTTTTCACTGAGAGTGTAGAGATGAAAATCGTGAAATGCTTTCTCTTCGAATCTTGGTGCTTTAACATCCATAGTCTCGAGAAATTGTGCGCGTGTCCTGTCCACAATCTGAGATATCTTTCTCACCTCGCCTGCTAATAGCTTAACCGAAGTATCTTCGAATTGTTTGCCACTTTCGTTATTGATGGTTACCCAAGAATTGATCTCCAATTTGCCGGCATCAGCGTTCCATACGGTATTGTAAGTAACATACCAGCGAATGCCATGGCAGATGTAGGATATCTCTGCCGGATAATCTCCTGCTTTATCTGCGGTCAAGCGCCAGTGCAGGGTTGGTTTCAAAAAGAAATTCTCCGGTAATTCTTTTAGATTGATATTTCTGATCTCGGCATATTTGATCAGAACTAACTGCTGGGTAGTGGAATCTATGATCCCGACGGTATTACTATCATTAAATTGCAAAACTCCACTGAATCGATCATCTGTTTTGGTTACCAGTTCTATCTCTTTACCAAGATACTTTTGTAATATCTTACGTGTATCTGCCAGATCATATTCATAATTTTGAGAAAAAATATCGAAATTTTTATCCGTTGGTTTTATAATAACCGAATTAGCTTCGATGGAGTAGGGAATATCGTCCATAAAATAACTTTGCAGACCCTTTTCCAATGATAGTTTCAGTGAATTTCTAACCAAGGCAAAATTTTCATTATATATAGTCAGATGGTTAGTAGTCGCCATCAGCGCACTTCCTGCTAACATCACTATTACAATCATTATTATGATTTTCACAACAACCTCCCGGCTTCATTTTTTTACCTGAATGATACTTTTAATTTTGGCTACAATCATGTCAATAGCTATTGTGTTATATCCACCTTCGGGGATGATAATATCGGCATATCTTTTGGTGGGTTCTACAAACTCGATATGCATAGGTTGCACGGTAGTTCTGTATTGTTGGATCACAGAGTTCAAGCTGCGTCCTCGTTCATTAATATCTCGTTCGATTCTTCTTAAGATGCGGATATCAGCATCTGTATCCACAAATATTCTGATATCCATCAGGTCTCTCAGGTGAGGTGATTCAAAGATCAAAATACCTTCTATAATGATAATGGGAGCCGGTTTTTTCGGTTCGATTTCCTCGGTTCGAAGATGATTCTCATAATCATAAACCGGCATGGAGATGGGAACAGTATTTTTCAAAGATTTAATGTGTTTAATCAAAAGTTCCGTATCGAAAGTTTCAGGATGGTCATAGTTTATCTTACATCGTTCTTCATAAGAAAGGTCAGGATAGTTTTTGTAATAAGCATCTTGGGTGATCAAGGTTACTTTATCGGCTATCTGTTTCCGTATTGCAGTTGTAACCGTAGTTTTACCAGAACCTGTTCCGCCAGCAATTCCGATAACTACCGGTTTCATTTCGCTATCTCCTCCGATTTGTTATATACGGATAATTCCAAACCGCTACCGATATCCAATGACATAGAGATAAAGCTCGGATTATGGGACAACTGATTCAGATATTCTTCTAGACTGGCTTGATGTGAGCGTATGTTGTCAGCAATTATCACACAATTATCTACAAGTTTGGGAAGCAGTAGCCGAAGATAATTATTATAATCGATCTTACCTGCATCTATAAAAACGAATTCATAGTTTCTTTGTAGTTTTGGGATAATTTCGAGTGCATTTCCCAGATACAATTTCACATTATTGCGCTTGCTCAGATTATCTATGGCAAGCCGGTAGCGAGATTCTTCGATTTCGATTGATTCTACAGATGCTCCGCTACGATCTGCTGCCAGTGATAGCCAGAAAGTGGAGTAACCGTTAGAAGTTCCGATCTCGAGTATATGCTTTGGTCTTCTTATGATAATCTGTTCATACAAAAAGGCAGCAGATTGATCATCAATATTCCACAGACGGTTGTTATCGTTTTTCTGCTTTTCAAAATTTGCAAAATGAGCTTTGTATCTATCTTTGATTTGGATTGTTTTCATCTTAGGTCAAGACCGAGTCGGTGATATCGATGAAATCAGCAAGATCGGGTGCATTTTTTTTGATATCTTCGATATCCGGTTTGGATATTGTGTTGTTTTTCTCTTCATTTAGTTCAAGTTCGCAGATCAGTTTGATGCCGAAATAGTTTTGGAATACTTTTTGCAGAAGTGATTTCCTCTGTTCCAAAAGTTTGAAATTAGTCCGGTTGTTTGTGCTAAAAGTCAGTTTATGAGGTTCGACTTTGCTTACTTTGGCACCAGAAAGGCAACTGGCAAGCACAGGCTCTTCTTTCTCCAATGTTTGCATGATGTCCTGATAATGATCTTCAAAAATCTCCGGTGTCAGTGAATCAATTTTAGGTGTACTTTCTTCAGGTTCGATTTTTTCCTTTTGCACAGGTTTAGTCACTTTTGTAGCTGGTTCAGGCTTTTTCTGTGGTTGTTCTGCCACGATTTTCCCACTTTGGATCATCGAGATCAGATCGGGTAGAGAATGCATCTCTTCCAGTTTCGCCAGTTTTATAAAAGACATTTCTGCTACCAACATCGGATTATTACTTGTTTTTATATCGGTTTTTGTCTTCAGAAGTAATGATGTGATATACAATAGCGTATTCTCATCGAACAAATCTTTCATCGCTTCCATATCACGGAGTTCGGATTTCGGAATGCCGGAGACTTTGATGCCTATCTTGAGTAGGAATAGATTGCGGATATAATCCATCAATCCATTGATAAATTCTTGGATATCATTACCTTTGTCGAATACATCCTGCAATAGTTCAACTATAGAAGCTGGATTTTTTTCTTTGATAGCTTTCAATATGCAGGCAAATCTATCGGTATGTACAATGCCAAACAGATCGAGCACATCTTCGGTTCTGATCGGTTCCTTTCCCACTGCGATTATCTGATCCATCAAAGATTGAGCATCACGCATACTGCCGTCAGCTTTTTTGGCAATCACATGCAATGCTTCTTCCTCTATCTCGATATTCTCCTGCTTGCAGATATATTCCAATCGATCTATGATGGCTGGGATGGTTATCCGCTTAAAATCGTGACGTTGACAGCGGGAGATTATGGTGGGAAGTACCTTATGCGGTTCGGTAGTAGCGAAAATGAAGATCACATTCTCGGGTGGTTCTTCTAATGTTTTCAATAGAGCATTGAAGGCATTTTTGGAGAGCATATGAACTTCGTCTATGATATAGATCTTGTAGCGTGAATTAGTCGCAGAATACATCAGTTCACGCTGTAAATCTCTGATATCATCTACACCGGTGTTGGACGCACCATCAATCTCTATCACATCTGCAGAAGTACCTTGTGTTATCTCTATACAATTCCGACATTGGTTACATGGGGTGTGCGAAGGTCCATTTACCAAGCAATTCAAACTCTTGGAAAAAATCCGTGCTAAAGAAGTTTTGCCTACTCCGCGCGGACCGGTGAAAAGATAGGCATGAGCTATCCTGTCTCGGTCTATAGAGTTCTTTAATATGGTTACTATATGATCTTGAGCATAAACCTCATCAAAAGTCTGAGGTCTGTATTTCCTGGCTAAGACTAAATATGTCATCTGCTCCTCTTTAGACCTTTATTTTTATTAAAAATAGAAATAACTCTTTTTTTGTCAACGTAAAAAACATATGATCGACTTTGTGCTTAGATCAGCAAAGCTACGCCGTATAGTAACACTAATATGATCAATATTGGCATAGCGAGAAGTTTCATCGTTCGTGTAAATGTGGTACGGAAATACTCTAGGCTAAGTGACAGACAGGGATGTACCGGGGAGATGAGATAGCCTAAAAATACAGAGATATACATTACCGTAAACGTCATCATATCCAAATCACCATAACTGGCCAGATAAATTGGTAGAACAATAGAAAATCCTACCTGCATCCTACCGGTTAAGAAAGTGATTACCAATGCTATTACGATAATAAGAAAGTTCTTTGAGATTACCAAAGTTGATATCAAAGAAGCAACTTCGGTAGCTTTGAATACATTTAAAAATATGAAAATAGCGATTATCAGCAGAAAAAACCTAAGCGGTTTCATCACTTTGAGTACATGTGCAAACATGCCATTATCTACTTTGCCAAAACCGATAGCAAGTGAGAGGCTAATCGTCAGCGCTATTACCAACGGTATCTCATCAAACGGGAAGATGCCGGACAGCATGAGAAGCACATGAATTACGGGAGCGGAAAGAAAGATCAATAGTGGGATGCCAAGTGCTTTTGTCCTGGGTTCGGGACTCAGCTTCGCTGTTTCGTTCATATGCCCGTCTATTTTTCTGAGCAGGAAGAAATATCCGATAATTCCCATAACAAAAGGAGCCGGTAGCAGATATAAGACTGCTGTATATAGCGATATTTCTGCCATTTTGCTGCAGATCAATAGCGTGCCCAGTGGGTAGATAATGATAAATATATGCCTGAACCAAAGATTAATAGCCACATATTCGTCATTGGAAATATCATCACCCGCATGCCTGACTAATGGACAGGAGAGCAAAGCACCACCGGGAATAGGCATCAGTCCGATAAAGGCAGGGGAAAGCATAAGAAATAGTTTGCGGTTGATGCGCAGACTATTCGTCATCCGCTCCAATATGCCACTTTCCTGTACTATACCACCGATTATGGGGATTATCCCTACTGCGATTGCCATCAGGAAAACCGATGAATCTGCTATGGTATTGTATGTGATCTCCAATAATGAGACAAAACTGAGATGCATAATGCCCAAGAGGAAAGCTGCTAACAACATGCCGAGCCACAAACTCTTGCGAGATACGATTATCAATACCGCAAAAGCAACTATAAAACTGATCCAACCCATTATCTATCCTTTCTATCTTGCTGAGTAAAAATCCTACAAACCAGTTTATACGTCAACAAGAAATAGATTTGTTAATAGTAGCAAAGTGAATAAAGTACTTGACTGCTTAACAAATAAGAGTAATTCTGAATTGATGATGACATTAGCAATATCATACAGATATAAAGGGGGAAAAATGCAAAGGAAACTAATTTTTTTGTTATTTATTGTATTGTTTATTGTCTTGTCCTGCGATGAAAGGACGACCGACGCTGATTACATTGTTCCGGATGCAAAAGCTCCGCTATGGGGAGATGGCAACGCAGATAATCCCTACGAGATCGGGACTCTGGGAAATCTGTTTTGGATAAACCAAAATGAAGAGGAATGGGATAAACATTATATCCAAACAGCTGATATTGATGCATCCGAAACTGCTGATTGGGCATGGGGTGGATGGATTCCGATAGGTAATTCTAATCATCGGTTTAGCGGACATTATGATGGAGATCATCATGTCATTGATGGATTACATATCAACTATCCCTCAGTAGATCATGATAATCTGGGATTTTTTGGCTATATAGATAATGCTGTGATAAAAAATCTCGGTATTGAAAATGTAAGTATCAGCGGAAGAAATAATGTCGGAGCTTTTGCAGGTTACTGCACAGGATCTGAAATATATAACTGTCATAGTAGCGGATCGATCAATGGTTTTATTTCTTTAGGCGGGTTACTCGGGTTTATTCGGAATTCCAGTATAGAAAACTGCTATAGTACAGCAGAAGTTGTCGGAAAATCTTTAGTCGGAGGTTTGATCGGTCACAGTAATGCCTTATCGGTTGTAAGTGATAGCTACAGTTCTGGGAATGTGAGTGGAGTTACGCACGTTGGAGGATTGATTGGAATGAATAGAGGGGCTCATTTGGAGTATAGTTATAGTGCCGCTACTATCACTCCTCAAGACACCTTGAGTACTGCCGGTGGATTAGTTGGCGTAAATGTATCAGGCTCTACCATTATCAATTGCTATAGTACAAGCACTATAAGCGGTAATACTATGATAGGCGGCTTAGTGGGACTCAATCAAATCAATGCTACTATCAGTGATTGCTATAGCACCGGTGAAGTTAGCGGAGACTCTTATATCGGTGGTTTAGTCGGTGGCAGTAGAGCAACTTCTACAATAACAAATAGCTACAGTATTGGTATGGTAAGCGGAAAGAAGGAAACAGGTGGATTAGTTAGCATTCAAGAGGATTTTTCCACTACAGAGAATAGCTTTTGGGATGAGGAGACTTCCGGGCAAACTACCAGCGCTGGTGGTGCCGGAAAAACTACCGCTGAGATGAAGGATATCAACACTTATCTCGATGTGGGGTGGGATTTTATTCAAATCTGGACTATCGATGATTATTTCCATGACGGTTATCCTTATCTACAATGGCAGAGATAGGACTCAATGTGAGAATATGCGGAGGAATTGTAATATGAGATACGAGATCAAAAGATATTATTCGACATTTTATACTTTGGAGCTAGAAGCAGAATCGGAAGATGAAGCCTATCAAATAGCCAAAGATAAACTCTGGGATGAGCAAGACAAATATGAACTACTTGCTAATCTGGATGAATGGTCCGAAGCTGACGAGATCAGCAAAATGTCTGAATAAAATCTCTATCAGAAGATAGTCAAACCGATTCTGTTCTCTCTTACCCTCCATGCGCCAGATGGAAGAAAGTTACATTAACATTGTCAGGAATCAGGAAAGTATCATAATCCTCTTCCGGGACATAGGTCTCGCCGACGGTTACTGTGATCAGTGCATAATCATAACCCATGATGTTGAGAAGATCACGGACAGTCATATTTTCTTGCCATTCTATTTTATCGCGATTATTTACGAGTATCATACGATAGTTTTATCTCCTTTTGTCAGTAATTCGATAGCGCAATTTGCCTGCATATTGGCAACGATAGCCACTCTGGCGGAGCATAATCCTGCAGACATATCAGAAACCTGATCGCCGCAGATATAGATGTTGGCGGATTTATCGATTTTCAATTTTTCGAATCCTCCGATTCCGGCTAATCCACTCGCACCGACAACCGGTTTGGTAAATATTCTGCACCATCGGTCTATGAGCCAATGCTTCTTTTCTGCCAGATCGAAAGCTTCGATAAGCAGGTCGGCATCTTTGAAAAAATCGGTAACATTACTATTATCGAGAGCTTTTTCATAAAGATGGAGTTTTACATTAGGATTGATATTTTTCAGATGATTTGCCAGAGCATGCACTTTCGGTTTACCGATATCGGAGCGGAAATAAGCTTGCCTATTCAAATTGGAGATCTCTACTACATCGAAATCAGCCAAATACAACCTACCGATACCGGCGCGGGTGAGAGTTATCGCTACATTAGAGCCAAGTCCTCCACACCCGGCGATGGCAACGGTTTTTTCTTTTAAAATCTCTGTTGTTCCCGCTACATTTCGGGCGAACAACTCATCTCTCATAATTATCTATCCTGTAGGATACTGACAATTTCGGGCAGATCAATATCGAGCTCTTTTAATCTTTCCAATGTCGGGATACCGTCTTTAGTCCAGCCACGTCTTTCGTAGGCAGCATCCATTACCTTATCATACTGTTGATAGCGGTATTGACGTAGTTTCTCGATTTTTTCGGATAGACTCAGATTTTGAGGATCCAAGCCGAGATTTTCCCTCAGCTGTTTATCGTATCTTTCTTCTCTGGAAAGATATTCTTCTTCAGTAACAGGTCCTACAGCACGATAGGGGGGCATATCATCCTGGCGCGTTCCTTTGCCAAACATGTAGCTTAAGATTCTTTGCAGGTTATGTACTCTCGCTGATTGTTCCAGCATTTTTTCTTCATCTACTTTGATGCCGGTCATTCCTTCAAAGAATTTCCAGTAATTCTCCACGTGCTCAGGAACTTTGGCGGCCACCTGTGGCGGATGTTTCTTGTTATCAGCTGGTACTACATCGTTCCAGACGATCTTACACAACCCCATCAAACCGAACCATGTTCTGAAAAGCGGGAAATAATACAAAGCTTCTGCTTTATCTTCAAAGGAAGGAATCTGATTGTTTACCATATCCATAAAGATGAGCCAAGCTTCATCGTGTTGTGGTCCTTTGATAGCCATAGCATAACCGGCTTGCTGAGCCAAAGATTCTTTGGATACATATTCGGAGTATTCCAATCCTTTTACTTCCATAGCAATGTCTCTGATGAAATCTGCTTTATCCGGATTTTTTTCGATCAATTTTTCTTTGAGATTGCGTATC
The DNA here is from genome assembly GCA_964433675.1 of uncultured Candidatus Cloacimonadota bacterium. GTDB lineage: Bacteria > Cloacimonadota > Cloacimonadia > Cloacimonadales > TCS61 > CAYSSJ01. Next base: position 173,434 of record CAYSSJ010000002.1, on the reverse strand, counting down.
CCTTTGCCGATCTCTACACCGAAACCTTCACCACGAGCCATTTCGTGTAAGCTTTCCAATACTGCCTCACAATTGCCGAAATGAAAATCTTTGCCGCCTGTATCTTCTTGGGTGAAAATACCATTTTCGTAACATTCCATTACAAATGCGATCGCAGTGGCAACAGAGATCGTATCGACTCCGTAAGTATCACAGTAAAAATTAAACTCCACGATACAGTCCAGATTGAAGCAGCCCATATTAGATCCACCGGCGGCAGTTTCATATTCGGGACCGTCAACCACTACTTTATGCCCTTTGTAAGGTCCTGTTTTTACCTCGAAATCGTCCACCGCTTTGGCACAAGCCATTGAGCAGCCGTACCAACAGGCATCAGGCGAATCCTGGGTGAAGTAGTTTTTCTTCATCTGACCGGAATCTATTTTGGGTGTATCTTCATGACTACCGTATTTGTAGTTATGTACCGGAAGCAGGTCGTATCTGTCCATCACTTCCACTATATTGGCAGTTCCCACTTCACGCATCCGGCATTGGGATTCATCCAAAGTAGCCATCTCTGCATTTACTTTCATACCATGATCACGGATCAATTTGGGGTCGACAGGATTATTAAGATCATCAACAATTTCGATAGCACCGGTAGGGCAGACATAGGCACATGACGTACAGCCGATACAATGCGGATCAACTTTGCTGAACGGCATAGTCAGATGCCGCTTGATCCCACGCCCGGCAAAATCAATGATCCGCTCTTGGATAAAATCTTCACAGGCGCGGACACAATGGGTACAGAGGATACAAGCTTTCGGATCTTCATCGGTAAGTTCACTTCTGAATTTGTTCTTGTCCGTAGCACCGCAACGTTTGGCAACATCTTGGATCAATGGCACATTGGGCCATCTTCCCAGATACATTTCGGCTAATAATTTTCGCTGCTTTTTCACACGTTCGGATTCTGTCCATACGGTTATACTTTTCCGGATAGGATAGTTACAGGAAGTAACCAGCTTCTTTTTGCCACGATCCTCTATCTCTACCATACAGAGTCGGCAATTGCCTGAAGGTTTGAGGTCTTTGTGATAACATAGGGTAGGAACTGTGATGCCAATATCCTGCAAAGCTTTGATTAGATAGGTATCGTAGTTAACAGTAACCTGCTTATCATTAATGGTTATATCTATTTTTTTCATTATTTCACCTCCACTGCGTTAAATTTACATACCTCATAACAGATACCGCACTTAATACACTTTTCAGTATCGATGCTGTGAATTTTCTTCACTTCGCCTTTGATGGCATCGACAGGGCATGATTTGGCACAGAGGGTACATCCGGTGCAATTTTCATTGATACTATATTTGATGAGAGGTTTGCACACTCCGGCTCTGCATTTTTTGTCAAAGATATGTTCTTTGTATTCATCCTTGAAATATCTCAATGTACTAATCACAGGATTGGGAGCAGTACCGCCGAGCTGACATAAGCTTGTTTCGATGATGGTATCGGAAATATTCTCCAGATCATCCAAATCTTCTTCTTTACCTTCTCCATTGCAGATACGGTTGAGAATCTTTGATAGTGCAAATAGACCCTCTCGGCAGGGCGTACATTTTCCGCAAGATTCGTCTAAGAGAAAATCGATGAAATAACGGGCTACATCCACCATGCAGGTTCTATCGTTCATTACGATCATGCCACCGGAACCCATCATAGAATTAGCTTCTTCCAAAGAATCGAAATCAACTTTCATATCGAGCATAGAAGCCGGTATACAGCCGCCGGAGGGTCCGCCGGTCTGAACGGCTTTGAAATCTCGTCCGTTTGGAATACCACCTCCGATATCGAAAATAATCTCTCTGAGCGTGATCCCCATCGGTACTTCTACCAAGCCGGTATTCCTCACATCACCGACCAAGCTGAAAACCTTCGTTCCGCTGGAGCCACCCCAGGGATTTTTGCTTACATCACCAGTACCGATAGAGGCAAACCATTTGGCTCCGCGCTCAATTATGGGGGGGATGTTTGCCCAAGTCTCCACATTGTTCAGAATAGTCGGTTTCTCGCGGAAACCATATTCCACACTACGCACATATTTCGCTCGCGGTTCTCCGGCACGACCGGCCATAGATTGCATCAATGCGGTCGATTCGCCGCATACAAAAGCACCGGCACCATGATGGATATGGATATCAAAACAAAAATCCGTATCCATGATATTATCTCCGAGGATGCCGTACTCTTTTGCCTGATTGATAGCTTTTTTCAGTCTTTCCATTGCCAGCGGGTATTCTTTTCTGATATAAATGAAGCCCTCATTTGCGCCGACAGCATAAGCACCGATACACATACCTTCGATGACAGTGTGAGGATCGGTTTCGATAATAGATCTGTCCATATAAGCGCCCGGATCACCTTCATCCGCGTTACATACCACATATATCGGCTCATTTTTGGCAAGCGCAGCTTTTCTGCCACTATCCCATTTGATACCGGCTGGGAAGCCTGCTCCACCACGACCACGCAATCCAGAGGCTATCACTGTATCTATCACTTTTTGAGGTGCTTTGTCTTCCAGGCATTTTCTCAGCGCATTATAACCGTCTCTGGCTATGTAATGTTCGATATTTTCCGGATCTATCAGACCTTTGTTGCGCAGAGCGATAAGTTTTTGTTTGGTAAAGAAAGAGATCTGATTCATTTTGGCATGTATTTCACCGGTTTGGGGATCGGTGTGAAGTAGTCTTTGTACCACATTTCCGTTTACGAGATGTTGGTCGATGATCTCATCCACATCTTCAAGTTTGAGTTTTTGATAAAAAATTCCATCCGGTTGAATAACGGCGATTGGACCGGCAGCGCAGAATCCGTTACAACCGGTACCTATAGCGATGAATTGTTCATCGAGATTTTTTTCTTTCAGCTTTTTGTTGAATGTATTTAATATCTCTATTCCTTTTGTAGATACACAGCCGGTGCCTGCACAAACCATGATCATAGATTTATACTGACTCAGTTGTTTAAGGGTAGAATCTTTAATGTTTTGAAGGTTACTGATAGGATTCATTTCTTACCTCCCCGGGCATTCTCTTTTTCCAATAGTTTGTCTATATCTTTGGATTGCACATTACCATAGACTTGCTCATTGACCTTAACTACCGGTGCTATACTGCACGCTCCCAAACAAGCGACTGCATCGAGCGTATATTTCTTGTCTGAAGTTGTATCTCCGGTTTGAATTCCAAGTATGCGCTCAAACGAATCCAAAATATTCGCTGAACCTTTCACATGACATGCAGTTCCCATACATACTTGGATGATGTTCTCACCCTTTTCTTGGAGTGAGAATGATTTGTAGAAGGTAGCGATATGATAGAGATATGCTTTCGGTGTTCCGGTAACATTTGTAAGAGTATCAATAGCATCCTCGGAGATATGCCGGAATCTTTCTTGAATATCCTGCATCATTTCGATAGCGTATTCGGGATCATTATTCCATTTAGACGCTATATTTTTCACTTCTTCAATATGGTGTGTGCAACTACCGGAAGGGGATTGTGATTTGGGGATCATCTCGGAAGCTTTATTTTCATGAATACTCCATGAAGGGGGTTCTTTGAATGCTCGAGTTACAAACGCCTTCACCTTCTTATGTCGGAAAACTGTTCCTATACCACCGCGACCGGCTTGCTTCAGTCTGGCTACTTTACGGCGCCAATCCCAAAAGGAGAAATTCAGAAGTCCCATGTATGTATGTTGTGCTGCTCTTCCGGATGATACCACCGCTATGTTTCTCCGTTCGGTTTCGTTCTCGGCAAAGAGATAAGTCATTTCTTCGGCGAGAACATGCGAATCTACCGATTCTTTGGGAGCTTTGAAAATGCTAAGTTTCTTTTTTACCCCATCGAGAAATACGATAACCTCATCGGGAGCTACTCCGGTTAGTATTAGGGCATCGAATCCGGAAAACTTCAGATAAGGACCGAAATATCCACCCACATTAGAATCCATTACCGAGCCCGTCAGCGGTGAAATAGCTGTTACCAAGGTCTTACCAGCGCCGGGGAATGATATGGTGCCACCAAGCGGACCGGATGAGAAACAGATCGGATTCTCCGCACTGTCCCATTTTGTATTTTTGTTCACTTCCTTCAATGTGAGCCACAGATCAAAGCCCTTTCCACCGATCCAGAGCTTTTTCATCTCTTCGGTTACCGGTAGTATAGTCATCTCCGGTTTTGATAGGTCGATACGCATGATCTTGTTTGTATAACCTTGCTGTAAGGGTGTATGCTCATAATCGATCTCATAGAGCAGTTCATGCGTGCGTCTCAATTCGTCCAGACGTTGTTCCTGCATGGTTCAAATCCTCCTGATTATCTATTTTTTTAGTTTACAAAAGTCTATATTCTCCCAAGATTTCACCCTATAAATATTGCTTTAAACAGAAAATTTCTGCAAGCTCAGCTACGATTAATAAAAAGGTGGCAATGTCAAGTACAATTTTGCTACTGATTAATAATTCATTATTCCCGATGAAGTTGCATCAAGCAGAAGTTGGTAATAAGTAAGATCGTGGAGTAGTTAGTTAATATAAAACAGTTGATAATGGACATATCAGTAATCAACAAAAAGCGTTCGTAATTACACCATGTATATTGCACAGATAATATTTGTAAAACTTCTATATACTTAATATTACATTATAATTCAATCATCAACGATTTATTTGTCAGAGGGAATTCCACTTTATATATAAAACTATAATACTACATTTATATTTATTATTTCATAACTCCTCATTATCTATGGATTAATGAAGGATAGATTATTTTGAGCATAATTTTTTTATTGACATATAAATAGAAAATAATCTTTTTTGCATTTGTAAGATAAATTAGTAATTATCTTGATTTTAGAGGGATTAGATGATGGAATTAAGAGATGCTAATATCGAAAGAAAGGCTTAGAAATCGTAAACATCGAAATTGGTTAAGATTGTGATTTTCGAAAGTGACTAAAGAGACGTAATAACATCGAAATTATCGTTTATTTTGAAGCTGTTTTGAGAAATGAAAAAATTATGGAGGAAAATTTATGAAAAAGCTACTAATTTTCACAGTGGCGATCCTATTTATCTCATCTTTCCTGATAGCAGCACCACAAAATGCTGAGGAAAGGTTAAGAATGGAAAGAGCTCAGATCGAAGACAGAGATCCGGTTCAGACTCACAATCCAATTAGCGTTCCTATTGATGACATTTTTGATCTTTTGGATAATTTCGCTCCCTACAATCAAGAGGGCGAGTATCCGGTAGCAACAGATGGTGACTATATCTATACGGCAAGATGGAACTCAACAGAGTTTTATCGATATGATCTCGATGGAACTTATGTAGGTGAGTTTACCATAACTGGCGCAGGCAACTTACGTGATTTGACTTATGATGGCGAGTATTTTTATGCTTCGGATAATAGTTCATCAATCTATGAAATGGATTTTGCTGATGAGGTTTTAGTTAGCACTATTACCACAACAGTTTCCGGTATCAGATCGATTGCTTACGATGCAGAGAATGATGGATTCTGGGTCGGAGACGGATGGAGTCCCGGATCATTACAGTTAGTTGATCGAACCGGTTCCAACATAGAAACTCTGCCAATAACTTTGACTAGCATTTCAGGCATGGCATGGGAAAATGTGTTGGAAGATGGTCCCTATCTCTGGGCATATTGTCAGAATAATAATAACAATGACCTAACCCAGATCGATCTTGAGACTGGTGCTACAATTCAAACCTTTGATGTAACAACAACAGGCGTCATCCCGACAGGTGCAACATCGGGTGGCTTAGTTATTACAGACGATTTAGTAACAGGTAAATGGGTATTCTTGGGAATAGCACAGAATGAGATGATCTGGGTACTCGAGCTTGCTGATGCAGCTGACCCGGAATCTCCTGCCGCTCCTACTGATTTTGTGGTTACACCGGATGCAGGTGGCGCTCTGGAAGCAGAACTATCTTGGACTAATCCGGATCTGCAAGTCAATGGTGATCCACTAACCGATCTAGATGCGATTTATGTTTACCGTGGCGAAGATATAGTATATACGGATAATAATCCTACTATCGGTGGTACGGATAGTTATACCGATACCGTTACCGAAAGCGGGCTATATACTTACATGGTAGTTGGAGAAAATGCTAACGGTGAAGGAATTCCGGCGGTAGAAGAAGCTTGGGTAGGCGAAGATGTTCCCGCTGCAGTAGAAGATCTAACCTTATCACAACCGAATCCAAATGTTCTCGAAGCCGAACTGACTTGGGATAATCCGACAGAAGGCCTTCATGGCGGTGCATTCAACGAGCCGATCCTGGGATATCATATCGAGCGTTCGGACGGAGAAACTTTTGATTTGACCGGTGTTCACACATCATTCACAGATGATACGATTTCTGAAGTAGGATATTATCATTATGATGTAACACCTTACAATTCAGTGGGAGACGGTGGAGCTGCCACATCCAATTCTGTACTCATAAGCGATGCAGGATTGTTAGTTATGGAAGACTTTTCCGGTGTATGGCCTCCCGATGGATGGGAAGCAACATCAACCGGTGCCAATATCAACTGGGAGCAAAGTAACACTAACAATGCCGGTGGAGAAGCACCAGAAGCAAGATTCTACTGGTCACCTTCTGGAGTAGCAACACAAAGACTGATCACGCCCGAGCTCGATACTTCCGGTCATTCCGCTCTAATACTTGAATTCCGTAACTTCAACAATGACTTTGGAGGTGGTTATGATCTCAGACTGGAGACTACTAGCGATGGTGTAGATTGGACTACATTTGAAACTTTCCCGGCTTCCGATTTTGGTCCACAACTAGAGGAAATTGTGGTTCAAACACCCGATGTCGGTTCCGAGACTTTCCAGATAGCTTGGACTTTTGATGGCGATTCTTGGGATATCAACTGGTGGTGTATAGATGATGTTATGCTGGTAGTAGCCCAAGATGATGGTTATCTGGAAGGTACCGTTACCTTAGACGGTGGCGATGGAGATGTGGAAGATGTGGAGATTTCGGTAAATGGGATCACTACTAATCCAGACGCTACCGGATTCTATTCTCTAGATCTCTATCCGGGCACTTATGATGTAACAGCATCTTTGTATGGATATCAGACAGAAACAGAAGCCGGCGTAGTAATTATCGAGGACGAGGTTACCGAAGTAGATTTCACACTCGGTAATATTGATATCGACGTTATACCGGCAAGTTTTAATGTTGCGATCTCTTTAGGCGAGATTATCACCGAAACTATGACGATCTCGAATCCGGGAGCCGGAGATTTGGAATATAGCATTTCCATAGATGAAGAAGAAAGTAGAGTGTTAGGTTTTAGGGAAAGAAGAAACAGTTCTGCAAACAGCGCTCCGATGCAAAGAGGTATGCATAATCCATCATTTGATGAGCAGGATCCCCGTCCTGGGCAAGCAGCTCTCATAGCTCCGACAGACGATATCTTTGATCTGATCGATCATTTCCCCGTTGGAGTAGGTGGTGGTGAATACTCGGTAACCACCGATGGCGACCATATCTATACTGCCGCATGGAATAGTACGGGATTCTATCGCTACGAAACAGATGGTTCCTACATTGGTGAATTCACTATAGCCGGTGCCGGTAACCTTCGTGATCTTACTTACGATGGTGAATACTTCTATGCTTCACCAAACAGTAATACTATATATGAGATGGATCTTGATAACGAAGAACTAATTGGTCAATTCACAACCACAGCAACATCCAGTATCCGCGGATTGGCTTATGATCCCGATCATGATGGATTCTGGGTATCCAATAATTGGGATCCACCACTCACTCTAATAGATAGAAATGGTACAACTATATCTACTATTACTACTACGGCGAGCAGTTTCTCCGGCTTAGGCTGGGAGAATGTTACCGATGGAGGTCCTCATCTCTGGGCATATACTCAAGAACTCGGTACCGAACAGAATAATCTGGTTCAGATCGATATCACAAACGGTTCCACAATTCAAACATTTGATGTGACTACCCATGGCATTATTGCCGGTGATGCTATATCCGGTGGTATGGATATCACTGATGAATTGATACCCGGACTATGGACATTTATCGGTACCTCACAGAATGATGTTATCTGGATCATCGAACTTGGGGAAGCAGGTCCTGAATGGCTTGTCACCGATCCTGTCTCCGGAATTGTTCCAGCAGGAGAAAGTGTGGATATAGATGTCATCTTCGATGCTACCGATCCGGAACTGGAACCCGATGTATATAATGCTGATATCGTAGTCGATCATAATGCACCGGAAGATCCTATAATTGTACCTGCTACTATGGCTGTAGATACCGGACCGATTATTTCGGTTGATCCAGAATCATTCGATGTTTCTCTCTCTCCGGATGAATTGCTGGAAGAGGAGCTTACTATCAGTAACATCGGTGGTGAGGATCTAACCTTCGATATCGAATTGGATGAAACACTCAGACAAGCAGGTATCAGCAAAGATCGAATCAGCTTGAGTCTAGTCGATGCTAACAGCCGAGTCAGAAATGAGCGAGAAAGAGTCGATTGGCTCAGCGTGGATCCGGAGAGTGGTACGATCGAACCGGGTGATGAAGAGATCGTGATAGTCAGTTTCGATGCTGCCGGTCTCGAACCCGATACCTATACTGCGGATATCACTATCACTCATAATGCCGGTGATCCAATAGAGATACCTGTGACTATGGAAGTTGAAGTTCCCGAATTACCGATGCCTGTGAATCTTGCTGTAGATGAAGAGGAAGGACTCTTCACTTGGGATGAACCGGAGCTTGCTCGACAAGAATTGCTGGAATATGATGTTTATCTTGATGGAGAATATGTGGCTACCACCGAAGAAACTGAATATCAATATGAGGATCTGGAATATAATGAAACATACGAGGCTGGTGTAGTAGCTGTATATAACTGGGGTGATTCAGAGATGGCAACTGTCGAGTTTACTTGGTTAGTCGTATCTGCTGATGACCCAATCACAACCATCACAGAGCTTCGCGGTAACTATCCCAATCCGTTCAACCCGGATACAAACATAAGCTTCTCTCTATCTACACCTGGCAGGGTACAGATTGAGATCTTCAATATCAGAGGTGAGAAGGTGCGTACTTTGCTTGATAGCGAGCTCGAAGCTTCACAGCATGAAATTGTATGGGATGGCAGAGACGACCGAGGCCGTACTGTTAGCAGTGGTGTCTTCTTCTATCGAATGAAAACCGAGGATTACACCAGCGTGAAAAAGATGCTATTGATGAAGTAAGCCTCCATACTTACTCAAAAGCGGGGTGGTTGATATAAGCCACCCTGCTTTTTTGTATACAATCTAAATAAACATGATTGAAATAGGTTGACTTTTTTCCCTAAGTATTCATAAAAAGAAAAAATGGAGGGTTTTATGAAAATTGTTGATATAAAAGAGCAATACTATCCTACCTATGCCTGCTGTTTCGAAGAATGGTCTGAAGAGATGACTAATGCCGGTGATTATAAACGTATCTGGTACGACCTTATGAAAGATAGGGGGTTAGGGGTTAAACTGGCAATAGATGATGATGGTGAAGTCTGTGGGATGATCCAATATATACCGGCAGAGTATTCCTTTATAGAGGGAGATGGATTCTACTTGATCACATGTATTTGGGTGTATGGTTATGATAAAGGTATGGGGAATCTTCAGAATAAAGGGATTGGTACAGCACTTTTGCAGGCAGTTGAAGATGAGCTTAAAAAGAAAGGTATAAAAGCTATCGCTGCTTGGGGGTTGTCGCAGCCATTTTGGATGCCGACATCCTTTTATAAGAAGCATGGGTATAAAACAGCCGATAGCAGAGGGATTCAAGAATTGGTATGGAAACCTTATGATGAAGATGTTAAATCTCCAAGATGGCTCAGAATGCGAAAGAGACCACAACAAGAAGAGGGTAAAGTTTTGATTACCGCATTTATCAGCGGGTGGTGTACTGCTGTTAATGTGGGATTTGAAAATTTCAGTAAAGCTGCTAAAGAACTGGGTGATAAGGTTGAGTTTAGAACAATTAATACTCTCGACAGCGAAACAATAAGGGAATGGGGAATGACCGATGCAATTTTTATTGATGATCAGGAAATTGATCTTGGTCCACCTCCAAGTTATGAAGATAGCCTGAAGATAATAACAGATAAATTGAAAGCATTATAGCATCGTTATTGTACTCATAAAATTTATTTATAAAAAAAAGACGAAAACACTTGACTAAGAATAGAGTTATTTGTTATTAATCTAAAAAAATAATGAGAGCTAAAAATGAAAGATGATTTGAAGTTTCGGGAAGTTCAGCATTTCAGGCAATTATGGATTGTTATCTTGGTTATCATCATCACAGGCTTTAGTTGGTATGCTTTTGTTCAACAGATAATCAGAGGGCAACAAGTGGGTACTCATCCGGCTTCCGATAGTTGGATGTGGGTAATCTGGATTGTCTTCGGTATTATTCTACCACTTTTCTTCTATTTTGTTAAACTAATCACAGAAATTACTGACAAACATCTGAAGATTTCATTTTGGCCAATACATCGCCGCATAATTGCTCTGGAGAGTATAAAAACCTTCAAAGCTTGTGAATACAATCCTATAATTGAATATGGGGGTTGGGGTATTCGCTGGAATCGAAAAAAAGGGATGGCATATACAGTGAGTGGGATTTATGGCGTTTATATCGAGTTGACAAACGGTAAAAAGCTTTTGATCGGTTCTCAGTGTTCTGAAAAATTAGCGCTCAACATTGCTGAAGCGAAAGAAGAAAAAGGAGAGAAAGGCGTATAGTCTGTAGTTGTTATTAATTTTATGAACAGTTTTTCCCAACTTGTGATTTCATATGTGTATGGAGGTATATGATGGACAAAGCAGAAATCCTGATTGTAGAAGATGAAACCATTATCGGTATGGATGTAAAAGCGACTTTGGAAAGTTTTGATTACAGTGTGCCGAAAATCATCTGTAAAGGAGAAGAAGCAATCGAGTATGTGCAAAGCAATCCACCAGATTTAGCATTGATGGATATAATGCTTGCCGGCGAGTTAGATGGGATAGCTGCTGCAAAGCATATTAGGCATAAATGTAATATCCCGACGGTTTTTCTTACTGCTCAAGCTAATCTGGGAATTCTAAAAAAAGCATACGATTGTCATCCTTATGGCTATGTGCTCAAACCGATAAATGATATGGATCTTGTTTATACCATCGATACTGCTCTGCTCCATCATAGAATGGAAACTGAACTCAGAAAAGAAAATGAAGAGTTGAGGATAATTAACGATATTCTGAAAAATATGATCATTCACTTTCATAATGGAAATGAGCTACAAACTGAAAAGAAAGTTGTTTCCCAACAATTCATTTCTTCCCTTCATTGTATTTTTGATAGAATTAATGAACCGGTCGCACTATGCCAAATGATTTATGATAAAGAAGGCAAACCGATAAACTTTATGATTCGTGAATTTAACGAGAAATTTTCAGAAGAGATTAATCCCAATATTGTTAACAATGTCCACATCGAATCAGAAAAAGAAGTCTCAACTTATAAAACTACACTGTTGAGCAAGTTTCATAAGGTGTTTAATTCCGGTGAACCGGTTCACTCCCATAGTAATTTCGGCTCAGATAAGAGCTATCTCTTCTCTGCTTATGCTTATGATGAAGAGCACCTGTTTCTCATCTTGAATCCATACATATGAGGAGTTCAATATCGAGAACGGGGCTGCAATAGAATACCGCCGATTATGAAAAACAAACCGATGATAGCGCTATAATGAATAGCTTCTCTTACTACCAGTCTGATGAATATAAGTGATATGAAAGGAGTAAGATAGATCAGATTGGAGACATGTGCTGTAGTATGAGATAGTTTAAGTGCCATCATCCAGACAAAGAATGTGATCCCCATCTCGAAACAACCGATGTAAACAGAGCCGATAATACCCTGCCAAGCAGGTAGTTGCCAGTCATTTCTAATGATCATGAAAATGAGAATGTAACAGAATCCAAAAAAAAAGCTAAAACCAAGTTTCACCATCTCATCTCGATTATCTCTGATGTTGATAACAAAGAAAAGAGCCCAGAATACCGAACTGACCAAAGCTAAGAAAACTCCCAAAGGCTCTTCAATCCGAAAAAGATTGAAATTTGCTCTAGTCGATATGATAATCACTCCTATAAAGCTCACTAAAATAGCTACGATATTTCGGAGTGTAATCTTTTGTTTCAAGATTGGAATAGAGATAAGGACAATCACGATAGGCCAGATAAAATTCAGGGGTTGAGCTTGATGAGCCGGTAAGATAGAGTATGCCTTAAATAAGATGAGATAATAGATAAAAGGGTTGAACAAGCCCATCAGCATAGATAATAGTATCTTTTTCCCCGATGTTTCGAAAATCTGTTTTAGTTTACCTTGAACGATTATGACCAGAGCGAAAAATACAGCAGAGACGAAAGTGGAGATAAAGATGATCTCGAATGGAGATATATAGCGAAGAGTGATCTTGAAAGCAGATGCTGCAGTTGACCACAACAATACTGCTAAAACGGCAAAAAGATAAGCTTTTTTTTGTCTCTCCATAAACTCCCAGCTCTACGGTTGCATCGAAAAGGAAGGATCCCAATAATTCACTGGCACATTGATATCTAAGTACTCAGAGTTAGCTTGTTTGATAGTGATTCTTTCAGTAACTATCTCACTTTTCGTTTCTAACGATTCTTTTCTGAAATTTTGAAATGATTCCGAATAATTCAGTTCGATATCCGGAATTATCGTGTGAATTTGATTGACTGTCTTTCTTTGCACTAACGGAATAGCCAGTTTGGGATATTTCATAAATCCCATCATAAAAATAAAATAAAAAGAAATGGGGATAATAATGGCGAAAGCGAAAGCTACTTTATTTACTTTTATAAATGGCTCTTCCGACCAAAACGGTTCTATATCCAGATTGAGAATTTTGTAAAAGATCAAAGAACTGAGATAAACAAATCCCGCAGCCCACATCACATCACTGGCAAAATGTCCACCTTGCACTATACGGATTATCCCGACCAATATGCCAAACAAAAGTGCAAATAGTAAGGATCCATAGGCAAGTTTAGGATTTTTTTTACGGAAAATGAAAAAGAGAACGAACAGATAGAAGCCGATAGAGGCATGTCCGCTGGGAAATGAATGCCCGGCTCCACTTACGCCTTTCTGCCAAACAGTCAAATATTGACTGCTACCCCCAAACTCTGTTATCTGCCTTGGGCGTGGTCTGCCCCAGTATGCTTTGAAAATCCCGTTTACGATCAAACCAGGTCCTAACAACATTATCAAAATCAGAAACAAATTGATCTTGCGATAAATAGCATACTTCTGTTTCCAATAACCAAAGATAAGCATCAAAATTGAACCGAAAAAAATTATAAAAGCAGGTACATTAGCATAATCATAAATAAATCTGCTGAATGGGAGATCCTTCAGATACCATCCATCTGCATTATAGAACATGCTCTGAATTATTAAATCAAGCTCGGTTAATCGGAAGATGATCGTTCCAATGATCAACAAAGATAATATTATAATGAGTTCTCGATAAAATTTTTTCATTATAACGGGTCAATGTGTATAGTAGTATAATATCCAAGTTTACTTTCGATGCAGTTTTCCAGATTATGGGCAATTTCGTGTGCATCTATCAGTTTTATCTCACTGGGAAGATTAATATGAAAAGTGAGTTCTTTGTGATCACCGTATTGATGTAAGTGCAGATGATGAATGTGTAGTTTGTCAGCAGTATATGTGCATACGAGCTTCTGGATCTGTTCGATCAATTTATCATCTGCCGGTTTCCCCATCAGTTGGTCTATAGCACTGCTAAGGACTTTATAGGCAGCGTAGAATAACAATCCTGCGAACATTATTCCCATCAGGTTGTCCAGCCACCAAATCTGGCTTCCGAAAATAATCGATAGCAATAGTATTAGAGAAGATAAAGCATCGCTTCTATGATGCCATCCGTCTGATTTTAGTAGGGTGGAATGGTGTTTCTTGCCAAGCTTGAAAGCATATTGAGCCAATAGTTCTTTGATGAGTAGAGATACTATCAAAACCCAGATAGCAGCCGGCACATATTCCGCACTTTCAGCAGCAAAAAACCGTTCTATCGAGTTCGAGATGATATCTACACCGATAACAGAGAGAATGGTCCCGATAATTACCGATGCTATCAATTCGGCTCGACCATGTCCATAAGGATGATCGTCATCAGCAGGTTTGGACGAGACTCGAAATCCCAAAAGCAGGATCACTGAGGAAAAAGAATCTGAGAGAGAATGCCAACCGTCTGCTATCAATGCTATCGAACCGGACATCATCCCTACGATATACTTGAGTCCGAACAGGATACAGTTCCCGATCAGTGATACTATCGCTTCTTTGTAACCGGCTTTGATTTTTGCATTCATGGTTCTATAATAAATAATGGCACTAACATCTCATCAGCGGTCAAACCGGAATGGTGAGCTTTGAACTCTTTTTCTTTTTTACCACTCTGCCACAAAACTGTTTTCATGGCGTGATCGGATACTGCGATTGCCACATAGTCGCCGATAAAATCATCTACTTTTTTATGCATCTTACCAAATCCAAGAAACTCTTTTTGAAAAAGCTCTTCTCTGGATAAGAAAAGATAATGATCCTGATATTTCCGGATGGCATGTAGAAACTGCTCCTTCTTATGAGCTTTGATGAAAAAGCTTAGAAATCTCGATTCGGGAAAAGTCGGTAGGATCAGACAGTCATAAAGTTCTTCATCATCGTTGATGTAATCATATTCTTTGATGTCTATCAAACCATGGTCTGCCGATATTATCAGCATGCCATTTTTATCTTTCAATATCGTTTCCAGTTGTTTGATATTCATGTCCAAACAATGAATAGTATCATAAACTTCTTGGTCTGTAGTCCCCGACTTATGTAATGTAGCATCCGGTTGAGGTGAGTAAATCATGATGAACTTCTTATGATCGCTATCTGATACGGAGATGTGTTCGATTATACTATTCAGATCGTTTATAGATTCATAGGGAATAATCTCTGATGCTTTTGCCATTTTGGTAGAATAAGGTCCCTGATAATAAGCTTTGGGCATCAAATTATAGATCAAAAGATCATCATTTTTCTTGCCTATTTCCTCCAAAAGTGACGGGAAATTCATGATCGAATAGCTATCGTATTTTTCCGGATCCATGAAAGCATTGTCCAGAGAATTTGTATGTGGCAAAAAATCTATCATAGAGAAAAATTCTTTGAAGTACAAGCTCCATCCCAAAGCACCATGTTCATACGGTGAAAGCCCTGTACGCATACTGGTGATAGCAGCAGTGGTGGTGGATGGAAATACTGAGGTAATACGATCGCGCAAGAATTGGGCAAGATGGGATTGATATGATTCAGTGTATTTTTGGTAAATATTGTATCCCAATCCATCCATGATATAATTTATGACAATATTTTTCTCTCTGATTTTGCCAGGATCGAGAGATGGCAGAGGTGGGTAGTTGCTTCTAAGACCGTATGCTTGCAAAATCGAGGCGGTGATATTTAGAATCGAACGGTTGTAGTCGGGAAAAACAAGTGAATGTTTCATAATAATCCTTTATTTGTAGATATTGGAGCCAATCCGGATCTGAGTAACATAAAAAATCTCACATCCACCTTCACCGGTGTCTTCCCGGCTGAGACTGGTGTTCCAGCTTACCGGTCTTTTTTTGAAATGACCTCGTACATTTACCAATAGCCCTTCCAAATTAACGATCTGATCTTTTCTGATCTTGGACAAAACTCTCTTTAGGTTATTGGTTGCCGGAATGATATGGTTATTGGATGAGTGTCTGGAGATAAATTCTATGCTGTATGGACTGTCTTTTCTCGTTTTGAAAAGATAATAACGGAGAAATTGGCTGAATTTGACATATTTGGAAAAATCCGCTTGAGCGAAATCTCCCCAGGCAAGTGCAAGATCATAAGGCGAGATCTGGGCTGTCCAACCGCTGTGATATCGCTTCTTACTCAATACTCTGGCTGTAAGGGAATACCAAGCTTGGGGAGCATAATATAGCTTCCCTTTGCCGAGTTCTACCAAAATAGGATCTGAGTCGATATCATCTATTTGCATAGGATAGTCTGATATAATAAGCTCAGAATCCAGATTTGCGAAAGCAACGGGCAGAGTGTAGTAATAATACATCCCATACAAAAGCAGAGCAATGATGAATATGAACAGGAGTATTCGGAGTTTCAAGCTATACCTCGTATATTTTTTACTATCTGGATTATTTCTCTGATGTAAGCGCATTCACATTCTGCCGGGCAGGGCTTCAGGTTGGAGATATGTAAGCAGTATCCCGGACATTCTTCCGTACCGGTTTTTCTACTGTCGAATACCTCTCCATCGTATAAATCTGCGAACTCGATTGCTTTGATAGCAAGAGTGGTCTTGCAGCTGTGATTGAAGAGGAAGTAGCCGGAGGTTAGTTGTTTGAAGTTAACTTGGTAACCGACCAATTCAATATCTTCGTCCGACAAGAACTCCTCCCTTGCAGACCAAACTTTACCACAAAGAGAACATTGTTTGAACATTTGCATCAATGATTATATAAAAAACGTTTTATGCTGCGTTTTGGTGTTTTTTCGAATTCTTCGGGGATAATTTCTACTTTGGAGATATTCATATAAGCAGGATAGATTTTATTGAGCTCTTTCTTGTTGTTTTCCATGATTTCGGCTAACTCGGTTTCACTGATCCCTTCTTTATCCACAGTTTCCATATCAGGATAGATCAAAGCGATGAGTTTATTATCTCGCCCAATTACAAGCGATTCTTGTACCAAGGGCATATTGTTCAGTTTGGCTTCTATTTCTTCGGGGTAGATGTTTTTTCCCGATGGTCCCAATATCATAGATTTACAGCGCCCTTTGATATAGATTACATTATCTTCGTCTGTATGTCCCAGATCACCGGTATGTAGCCAGCCTTCCTCATCTATAGCTTCTTTGGTTGCTTTCTCATTCTTATAATAACCTTGCATAACATTCTCGCCTCGAACCAAGATTTCTCCGACTTCATTATAAGGGTCATCGGAATCTATCTTTAGCTCCATCGTATCTACTATTTTACCGGCTGAATCAAGCTTAAATTTATTCCAAGCGCTATAACTGATAAGGGGAGCACATTCGGTCATACCATAACCGATTGTGAATTTGAAACCGATCTTACGCAAAAATTCCTCTACCTCTTCGTTCAATGGAGCACCGCCGATGACTATTTCTCGGAAATTGCCTCCGAATGATTCGGTGAGTTTCACGTTGATCTTTTTGCTCAAAGCAGCATCTATGAAAGGTAGTTTTGATAGGATCTTCACCGGTGTTTTGCTGATGGTCGGTTTGATCTGTTTGCGATAGATCTTTTCGATTACCAAGGGAACAGAGAGTATCAGACGCGGATGGATCTCTTGGAAAGCTTTTAAGATTATTTTCGGTGAGGGGATTTTTCCTAAAAAGGTGATATGACATCCCATTGTGAATGGAAAAATAAACTCAAACACGCAACCGAATACATGAGCTATCGGTAAAAAGGAGACGATTGTATCACCGGGACTGAGAGGCATATTGTTTTGCGCATAGACCACATTGGCAACTATATTATTATGACTGAGCATCACACCTTTGGAAAATCCTGTCGTACCCGAGGTATAAACTAGAGCCGCAATTTCTTCGTTTGGTACTCCATCAAAGCCGAATTCTTTGGGTGTGAGTTTCTCACCGAAATGCTCTCTATACTTTTGTGGAGATTCGGAGACTACACTCTTCATATGCTTATCTTCGCTGTGGATAAGAGAGAAATCATCTAATGATAGTATCCCTTTTAGTTTCATCATACTCGTTTCATCCAAATCTTCGTACAAAGCAGATGATGAGATGAGCAGAACAGAATCGGAATGGTTTACTATGTGATGAACATCGTCCGGTTTGAAATCCGGCAAGATCGGAACGATCGCTGCTCCATAAGTAACTACTGCCAAATAACTGATCGCCCAATTGGTGCAGTTTCTTCCCAAGAGCGCTATCTTATCGCCCTTTTTAATGCCACTTGCCTGAAATATGTAATGCAACCTCAAAATTGTATGAGCCACATCTTTATATGTAACTGTTTGTTTTTGATAATCGGAAAAAGCTGCCAAGTCCCAATTCTTACGAATGCTCTCTTGAAAATATTCGACAAGATTTTCTTTCAACATATCATCATCTCCTTATCACATTATTATGAACTTATCGTATCAATCATTAATACCTCATCTTTTTATGCAAGTATTTTCTTACTAATAGAAGAAAAAGGATACTGAAAAAGTATTGCCAAACAGAATGTCTATGAAAAAAGTAATAGACTGATAAAAATAAAGCAGGGTGAATACTTTTACCGTTTACCGATCAACATGCTTGTAATTTTATCTTTACAACAATGCAGGAATTCCAACATTTGACACTGAAAGTTGAAAGGTGTCTAAAGTTGGAGGTGAGTTTTGAATTATAAAAGAGAAATAATTAAGAGAATAAAAGAAAATTTCTCTCTTGATCAAACATTTACTCGTAAAGAACTGTATGATTTTTTAGAGTACAATTTCTATTCAAATTTAAAAGAAACAACTTTTCGCTGGCGGATTTATGAATTAAAAAAAGACAATATAATTGTATCTGTTGCACAAGGTATATTCAAGCTGTCGGCAAATAAAAAAAAATTCGAACCAAGTATAAATAGTAAACTCCATAAGGTCGGAAATCTTGTGCAAAAGAATTTTAATTCAATATCTTATTGCATCTGGAGTTCAATTTGGCTTAATGAATTTTCCAGACATCAAGTTGCGAATGAAATAATATTTCTAGAAGTAGAAAAGGATTTGTTAAAATCAGTTTTTAATTTGTTATTAGATAATAATTATAGAAATGTTTACATAGAACCTGATAAATTTGTAACAGAAACCTATATCTCTGAAAATCAAACTTCGATTATTGTTAAATCTATGATAACCAAATCACCAACACAATCTGTGGAAAATATTACTATTCCGAAATTAGAAAAAATATTGGTTGATCTATTCGCAGACATTAATTATTTAATTGCCTTTAAGGGATATGAACAAAAGGTTGTCTTTGAAAATACCTTTGATAAGTATCAGTTAAATCTTTCTATCTTAATTAATTATAGTCGCAGAAGAAAAAAAGATAAACTTATTAGAGAATATCTGATTACAGAAATTAACATAGATGAGGAACTATTGAAATGATTAAAACAGATTCCTATAATTCAGACTGGATAACAAAACTTAAAAGTATAAAAAGAAAGATTGATCCGATTTTATGCGAAAAAATGATAAGAGCTTTAGGTCTCTTGGAGCAATTAGTGATTCATAATCTGCACTTTGTCTTTAAAGGCGGAACATCTTTGATTTTACTCGTAGAGAAACCACAAAGATTTTCAATTGATATTGACATTAATACTGAAGAATCTAAGAAAAATCTGCTTACTATTCTGAAACATATTTGTTCAAATGATTTATTCAAGCGATTTGAAGAAAAAGAAAGAATGTACAGAGGTATTCCAAAAGCTCATTTCAAGTTTTATTATGATTCTGCAATAGACAGACGAGAAAATTACATTTTACTTGATGTTCTTTTTGCCAAGCATTCTTATCCGAAAATAGTTGAAACTCCTATTAATTCTTTCTGGATCGACACAGATAACAACATTACAAAAGTAAATACTCCTTCTATTGATTCTATTCTTGGAGATAAACTTACGGTTTTTGCTCCTAATACAACAGGCATAGAATACGGAATGGATAAATCTATGGAAATAATGAAACAGCTTTTTGATATTGGCAGATTGTTCGATCACTTTGAAGATGTTAAAATGGTAGCTGACTCTTTTAAAAATATTGCAAAAAATGAATTGAAGTATCGAAAATCAAATAAATCTTTACATGATGTTTTGCAGGATATTATTGATACAAGTTTAATAGTTTCACGTTTCCCTGGTGGAACAAAATCCGATTCTGCTGAACTGAAAGAACTTATAGATGGATTAAAACGCTTTAAGGGATTTCCTATTGATGTTTCTTTCAGAGCTGATGATGCAATCCTTGCTGCTTCAAAAGCAGCATTTCTCGCTGCTAAAATCATGAAAAATGATTTCACTGAAACCGTAAAATTCTCAGATAAATTTCAGTATAAAGAACCAGAATTTCCTAATATTTATAAGCATATCAGAAAATTGAAGAAAAGGAAAACAGAAGCTCATTATTATTGGTGTAAAGTGTTTGATCAATTGACACTTAAAAGTGAATTATAGTGAATAATTGAGAAGATATAAAAGATTCAGCAAAAAAGAAGCTTTGGGTATAACATTGTGCTCCACAAGCAAGCATGAAGAAAAGCAAGTAGAGCGTGGCAGCCGGTAAACATTATGGGAAATTGTAATTAAGGATTGGAAAGTTATCCTGAGTTTAAAATGACTTTATCTTCTTTCCGGAAATATTATTCTCAGATCGATGCTATAAAGCTTAAAAAGCGTTATGATGAGCTGATTACAAAAAAGGAATGCCGTGCTGATAAAGGACGATTTTTGCAAGAAATTCTGCAGGAATCCGGAACTAGCAATCAGACACGGAAGCAGATTATCAGCATCTTTCCCTTTATTCCTCATCAACTTTGCAAATTTCATAAATTGAAGAATCTCAATAAGTACATTTATCGGTCAGTATATGATAGAAAAAGACGTTCCAATATGCTGAGACTAGCACAGAACATTTCCCGAAACACAAATTATTTTGGACGTAAAAGAGCGGCATACAGGTTGCTTGAAATTGCGCCGAACCAAGTAGCCGCTTACGTCAAAACCCATATCCTGGCAGATTGGAAGAATCTGACTAAAGGCTATACTTCCAATGCTTCCGAACGGTGGAACAGAAAAATTGAGAAAGTCATCTCAGGAAGATATGGATTAAAGTCAGAAAAATTTGTGGAGCAGTTGGTTACTAGTTTATGGTTGAAAGAAGCCATTCGGGATAGGAGACATCTGGGAAAATCTTTTGTTGATGAACTGAATATCAAAAGTGTATATCAAGAAAATCTGTAAATGTACAATATCATAGGCTTTGTTAAATATAACCTAATAGAAAAGGTGGCTTGAGAGGGAACAGTTCAAGAAAAAAAAATCATGAAAACAAACTTTTTCTTGACTTAGAATCGCTGTTTGAAAATGAAGTCTCATATTATAAAAAGAAAAGGAGAGGTAAGAAATGATCAGATTAAGAACTTTTACTAATGGTAACGTTAGATAAGTCTGATCCTACCAAATTAGTGTTTAACTGACATAAATAGATACTGGTGGGATTTGGGCATCATCTATGCGACCGGTCCCACCATTTTTGCGTGAAAAAAAGAAAGCTCAGGGGGACTGGTTTCTCCTGAGCTTTTTTTATATTTGGTAAAGAAGAAAAGGGAAGGATTATGAGGAATATTAAGATTTTGTGGAATTTCATGCATGGTAACAGGCTTGTATATTTACTAGCCATCTTGGCAATAGCAACTGCTACATTTATGCAGTTTGTCTGGCCTCTCATTCTGCAGATCACGGTGGACTCCATCATAGGGGATGAGCCGCTATCTGTGCAGGGATGGTTGATGCCGATATTCTCATGGCTCTATGAGCTTGCCGGTGGAAGGGATAATCTGGTCAGACAGCTATGGCTCTGTACTTTGTTGCTGGTATTGGTGACTTTGCTTAGAGGTGCATTCTTGTATCTAAAGGGAAAGTGGTCTGCCATTGCATCCGAATCGATAGTTCGGAGTATAAGGGATACGGTTTATAATCATCTCAACTATCTGAGCTATGATTATCATGTCAAATTGAAGACCGGTGATCTAATACAGCGTTGTACCTCCGATGTGGAGACCATCCGTCGCTTCTTGGCTATCCAATTTGTCGAGATTGGCAGAGCTTTGTTTATGGTTGGGATTGCTCTATCATTTATGCTACCGATGAGCGTCAATATGACGTTGGTTTCTCTAGCGCTGATCCCGATCATATTCAGTTTCGCTTATCTGTTTTTCCTGAAAGTGAAAAAAGCCTTCCAACTTTCGGATGAATCGGAGGGTAGACTCTCGACTGTCCTGCAGGAAAATCTGACCGGTGTTCGGGTAGTGAGAGCTTTTGCCAGACAGAACTATGAGATCGAAAAATTCGATAAAAGCAATAGTGAGTATCGGGATTTGACATATAGATTGATCCGATTGCTGGCATATTATTGGTCGATTTCCGATTTCTTATGCTTGCTTCAGATCTCCATGGTTCTGATAGTCGGAACTTACTGGGTGGTGAATGAAGTCATCACCCTCGGTATGCTATTAGCGTTCTCTTCTTATGTAGGTATGATGCTGTGGCCTATCAGACAGATGGGTCGTGTTCTAACAGATATGGGTAAGACTTTCGTCGCTGTACAGCGTATTCAGGAGATCTTGGATGAACCGACTGAAGAATATGACGAAAATAACGAGTATCATCGGTTCAAGGGAGCGATCGAGTTCAAAAATGTCTGGTTCGAATATGAGAAGGACAATCCTGTCTTGAGTGATATCTCTTTTAAGGTAGAAGCGGGTCAGACGGTGGCAATTTTGGGACATACCGGAGCAGGGAAAACCTCGCTCGTTCATCTGCTCCCCAGATTGTATGATTATCAGAAAGGTTCGATCAAGATCGATGGAATAGAATTGAAGAGTATGGATAAGAAGGTGGTGCGCAGGAACATCGGTATTGTATTACAGGAGCCGTTTCTCTTTTCAAAAACAATAAAAGAGAATATAGCCCTTGCCAAGCACAAGGCTGAAGAAAGTGAGATTTACGATGCAGCGCGATCGGCAGCCATCCATGATGTTATCCGTCAGTTTGAGCAGGGCTACGAGACATCTGTAGGCGAAAGGGGAGTTACTCTTTCCGGTGGTCAGAAGCAGCGTTTGGCGATCGCTCGTGCGCTTATCAATGATCCGCCTATCATGATCTTCGATGATTCACTCTCGGCAGTGGATATGGAGACTGATGCAGCTATCAGAAAAGAGCTGCAAAAGCGTAGTGAGAAAGCTACCACTTTCATCATATCGCATAGACTGACTACGCTTTCACAGGCAGACCTTATTCTAGTGCTGGATCATGGTAAATTAGTCCAGTTTGGCAACCATGAAGAGCTGCTTAGTAATCCCGGACTCTACCAGAAGATCTGGGATATTCAGAATAATCTCGATGAGCGTTTGGAAAAGAACGGAAGTTCAATAAATGAAAAGATTAGTTAATGAGGAGTAGGAAATGTCTGGTATAAAAGAACAAGAATACAGCAAGCAGTATGACTGGAGAATCATCAAAAGATTGGTTGAGTTCATCAAACCGTACCGGAAGAATGTGCTTATCTTGGCACTGTTCATGTTCAGTCTTGCCGGGATCGATGTATTGTTCCCTCTATTCAGTAAATATGCTATAGATAATTTCATCGTTCCACAGACTACGAATGGTCTGGCTTGGTTTGCCGCTGCATATCTGTTGGCGATCGTCATCCAATCTGTCAATATCTTGTTTTTCATTTCGATTGCCGGCAAGATCGAGATGGGGCTCACTTATGATGTGCGTAAAAAAGCATTTGATAAATTGCAGAGATTGGCTTTCAACTACTATGACAAGACGCCGGTAGGTTGGATGATGGCTCGAATGACTTCCGACAGTGAAAGATTGGGAAGCATCATCTCTTGGGGATTGGTAGATATGATCTGGGGATTTACAATGATGATAGCAATTGCAGTTGTAATGCTGATCTTGAATTGGCAGCTTGCCTTGATAACACTGATAGTGGTGCCGGTTTTGGCAGTGGTTACTTTCTTTTTCCAAAAGAAGATACTAAAAGCTTATCGCCAGGTCAGAAAGACTAATTCGATGATTACCGGCGCTTTCAATGAAGGTATCTCCGGTGCGAAAACTACTAAGACTTTGGTGAGAGAGAAGGAGAATCTAAATGAATTCCAACAGATAACCGGCAAGATGCAGCGCTACTCCATACGATCGGCGATGTTTTCCGCTCTCTATCTGCCGGTAGTGCTCAGTTTGGGAAGTATCGGAACCGGTCTTGCCTTGTGGAAGGGTGGTGAGCTGGTAATTCAGAATTTCATCACCTATGGTACGCTGGTGGCGTTTGTGTCCTATTCGGTTCAGTTCTTCGACCCGCTCATGGAGCTTGCCCGTATATTTGCTGAGCTGCAAAATGCACAAGCATCAGCAGAGCGGATATTCTCCATGCTGGATCAGAAGCCGCAGATCATAGACAGACCGGAAGTGATAGCCAAATTCCAAGATAGATCGGATATACATATCAATGGTGATCTCAGTTTCTGTAATGTAACTTTCAGTTATGATAACGGTGAGACGGTATTGAGAGATTTTTCGCTCGACATCAAAGCTGGAGAGACAATCGCTTTGGTAGGCGAAACCGGCTCGGGGAAGAGTACTATCGTCAATCTTGCCTGTCGATTTTATGAGCCTACACGTGGAGTGATTAAGCTTGATGACACGGATTACCGGAATTATCCACTCGAGTGTATTCATGCCAATCTCGGTTATGTGCTTCAGACTCCGCATCTGTTTAGCGGGACGATCAAAGATAATATCCTCTACGGAAAATTAGAAGCGCGTGATGCAGAGGTCATCCGCGCTGCTAAGCTGGTAAATGCACACGAATTTATCATCAATCTGAAAAAAGGATATGATACCGAAGTGGGAGAGGGTGGCAGTTTGCTCTCTACCGGCGAAAAGCAGCTAATCTCTTTCGCTCGTGCTATGCTGGCAGACCCGCGGATATTCGTGCTCGATGAAGCTACTTCGTCTGTCGATACCGAAACGGAACAGAAGATCCAAAATGCTATTCATGCAGTGCTTCACAATCGAACGAGTTTCATCATAGCACACAGGCTCTCTACTATCAAAGAAGCGGATAGGATATTGGTCCTAAGAAAAGGTGAAGTGATAGAAGAAGGTACCCATCATGATTTGATTGGTTTGAGAGGTTATTACTACAGCCTCTATACAAATCAATTTGTGGAAGACCAAGAAAACAAGATAATGAATGCATAAAAGGAGAGGTTATGTCAGAAGAGAAAAACAAAGCGATATTAGTAGCAGTCTGTTTGGATTCGGAATCTTATCAGGCGCATGAGTCATCCATAAATGAACTGGAAAGATTGGCTGATACTGCCGGATTCGAAGTGGTCGGCAAATTCATCCAAAATAGACATAAATATGAAGCAGCCACTTATGCGGGGAAAGGGTTTTTGGAAAATATGCGCCAAGTTGCTGAAGAGAAAAATGCTCAATTTATAATCTTCGATGATGAGCTCTCACCCAGCCAAGCAAAGAATGTTTCCGATACTTATGAACTGATGGTGATAGACAGAACCGAACTGATCCTCGATATCTTTAGCTTACATGCAAAGACCCGAGAGGCGAGATTGCAGATCAGACTTTCGCTGTTGCAGTATCAGCTGCCCAGACTAAAGAAACTCTGGTCGCATCTGGATCGAGTGCGTGGTAGTTCAAACAAAGCAGCCGGTGCAGCTTCGCGTGGGATGGGTGAAAAGCAGATCGAGGTGGATAAACGGAAGATCCGGATCGAAATAGCGCAGGTGAAAAAAGAACTGGAAAAAGTGATGCGTCAAACCAAGACCAAACGGAAAAAGAGAGAGTTGTTCAAATCGATTTGTTTGGTCGGCTATACCAATGTGGGCAAGTCCATGTTGTTCCGGACGATTACTAATGAAGCTGTTTTGATAAAAGACCAGCTTTTTGCAACTCTGGATTCCACTTCCAGAAAGGTGGATATTGAAGCCGGAGAACCTGCTATTCTCACAGATACTGTAGGGTTCATTGCCAACCTGCCGCATCATCTGATCGCTTCTTTCAGAGCGACACTAAAAGAAGTGGTGGAAGCAGATCTGTTGCTCCATATCGCCGATAGCTCCGATGAGAAATTGGGAGAACACATCGCTAATGTAGAGAAAGTATTGAGCGATATCGGTGCCGGTGAGGTCGAGCGGAAGTTGGTTCTGAATAAAATAGACCTTTTGGATGATGAGGAACTCGACCGACTCAAGAAGGATTATCCGCATGCTATTTTCATCTCAGCCTTGCAAAAGATAAATATCGAGTCTATGCTGGAAAAAATTCGAACATTGGTTTTCGATTTGGAAGAATGTAAGCTGTTTGTGCCACATACCAAACAAAAGGTGCTTCACCGGATCTACGATCATTCTCAGATCATATCCAGTCAGCATACGAATGAGGGCACAGAAATAATTGCCAATCTGGACAAAGAGCGTCAGAACATGTTCGCAGATTTCATAGTAGGCAAGAAATGAACCGATACGATTTTGTAAGTAGTTGGCAATAAATAATATGTGGCGATCGCTCTACTGCCGGGGCGTTTCTTTGCTTGACAGATAAGCAATGTCGCAACTTTAAGATTTGAAAATAATGGTTTTGTAAGGAGATCGGATGCTAAAAGTTGGCATAGTTGGAGTAGGAAAATTTGGCGAGAATCATGTACGTATTCTCAGCAGTAGCGATAAATGTGATCTGGTCGGCATTTATGATAAGAACAAAAAACGTGCGGACGAGATCGGTGCGAAGTATCAGGTGACGGTTTTACCCGATTTTGATACATTGCTAAACAGAATAGATGCTTTAGTGATAGTGGTCACCACAGTTTCTCATTATGATCTGGCGAAGCAGGCGATCGAGCGCGGGATACATACTTTCATCGAGAAGCCGATTACGGAAAAACTCGAACAGGCAGAAGAACTGGTGCAGCTGGCAGATAAACATAAGGTGAAACTGCAAGTCGGTCATGTAGAACGTTTCAACCCGATCGTATTGCATATCGAGAATCAGATCAAAGATCCTATTTTTGCTGAGTGTCATCGGATAGCGCCCTTCTCCGCCCGTGGCAGCGATGTGCCGGTGGTACTCGAATTGATGATCCATGATATTGATCTGATCCTTGCATTTATGGGCAGTAAGGTGAAAGATATCCGTGCCAGCGGTGCCAGTGTGATGACCAAAAGTATAGATATCGCTAATGCCCGGCTCGAATTCGAAAATGGCGCTGTAGCTAATGTTACCGCCAGTAGAATTTCGCTGAAACGATCACGAAAATTACGCTTCTTTCAGAAAGATAGCTATTTCTCCATGGATTTTCAAAACAAGAAAGTAAGGATAGTGAAGAAATCCAAAAATGTGTATAAACTAATGCCGCAGATCCTCAAAGGAGACTATGGAAATATCACTACCGAAGATGTGGTCGATATATCCGAATATGATGCTTCCGATCATACCAAAGATGCACTCACTGCTGAACTGGAATCTTTTGTGGATTGCATCGAGAATAAGAAACGACCGGTGGTTGATGGTTTTGCCGGTGTACGAGCTCTCGATATTGCCCTCAAAATAGTGAATAAGATAAAGGATAAAGGATGAAATACATAACAGTTAATGAAGTTGCCGATTATTTAGGAGAAGAGGTCGTCCTGAAAGGATGGGTTAGAAATTACCGTAAAGCCAGTAGTAAACTTAGATTTGTGATATTCAGAGACGGAAGCGGCGATATCCAACTTGTAGCTTCCAAACCGGATATGGGCGTTGAAGAATTCGAGAAGATAAAGATGCTCACCCTAGAATCTTCGCTGGAAATAGTAGGAGTTCCCGGCGAACATCCCAAAATTCCCGGAAAATACGATATCCATATCAAATCTATAAAGATCATCAATATTGCAGATGAATATCCTATCGGTAAAAAAGAACACGGACCGGATTTTCTTTTATCAAACCGGCATCTATGGCTGAGAGCTGCACGGCAGAATGCCGCGCTTAAGATCAGACATGCGGTATATTTCGCTATCTGTGATTATCTGAATAGAAACGGATTTTACCGCTTCGATTCGCCTATCCTCACTCCCAATGCTTGTGAAGGAACTACCACACTTTTTGAAGTACCCTATTTTGACGAAGGTTCAGCCTATCTATCCCAATCCGGTCAACTATATCTGGAGACCGGGATAATGAGTTTGGGCAAAGTCTATGATTTCGGACCGGTCTTCCGAGCAGAGAAATCAAAAACGCGCAAGCATCTCACCGAATTTTGGATGATGGATGCCGAAGCTGCTTTTGTAGAGCACGAAGAGAATATGCAGATCCAGGAAGAGCTGATCAAATATGTGATAGAATATATCTTGAGCTCAAACAAAGCTGAATTGGAGACCTTAGAGAGAGATACTGCGCCATTGCAACGAGCTTGTGCACCTTTTACCAAGATCACACATAAAGAGGCGATCGACAAACTGCGCACCCAAGGATGCGATATCGGCTATGAAGATGATTTCGGAGCGGTGGAGGAAGATATGATCACCGAAGGGAGCGATGTGCCGATTTTTGTGGAGAGATGGCCCAAAGATATCAAAGCCTTTTATATGAAACGAGATCCGGAGAATGAAGATCTGGTACTCGGAGCAGATCTGATAGCTCCCGAAGGTTTCGGTGAGATCATAGGCGGTTCTCAGCGTGAGGATGATCATGATATTTTGAAGCAGCGGATGGAAGAGGAGAACCTACCCATCGAACCTTATCAGTGGTATCTCGACCTCAGAAAATACGGCTCTGTACCACATAGCGGTTTTGGGATCGGTCTGGAGAGATTGGTGCAGTGGATTTCCGGTATCAGGCATATTAGAGAAGTGATACCGTTTCCCAGGTTGATAAATCGCATCTATCCCTAATCATCCTTCAAATCTATATTGCGACTCTTGAAGCCGTAGCCCATCACATCCTGAACATCGGTAAGAAGCACGAATGCATCCGGATCTATATCTCTGATGATATCCCGCGCGATCGCTACCTGACGCCTGTTCATAGCACAGAAAAGCACATTAAATTGATTTCCGCTGTATCCACCTTCAGCTTTGAAGAAAGTTACTCCGCGATGGATACGGTTAAACAACTCTTCTTTGATTTCATTCGTATGTTGTGATATCACATATACACCTTTCACATAGGGCAGACCTTCACTGGTGATGTCGGTCAGTTTTGCTGAGATAAAGAGATTTATATATCCCCAGATGATGATCTTTAGATCGGAGAAGACGATACCGATTGTGAGGATGATAGCGGTCTCTACGATCCAATAACCCGTACCGATAGAGATACCGAGCTTTTCTTTGAGATATGCCACCGGAATATCTGTGCCACCGGTAGAACCACGGAAGCGGAAGATGATCCCCAATCCGCCCCCTAATAACACAGAACCCGCTATTGCTGATAGATATATATCATTCGGACCGAGCATGGCGATAATATTACTACCTTTGTATTCGAATGTATATTGGGCGATATCGGTGATAATATTCAAACTATGCAAGTTTTGGATACTGATAAGGTCCGTGAAAATAGAAACCAAAAACATACCGATCAGCGTTCGAATCCCAAACTGCTTACCCATAAAGATAAAGTTGAAGATAAAAAGCGGGATATTAAGTATCAGCATAGATATACCGGTGGGCAATCCAAGCAGATGGAAGAATATCTGCGCTAAGCCACCGACACCACCAGGGGTGATCTTGTATGGTACCAAAAACCAGGAGAACGACATCGCCATGATAATCGCACCAAAGCAGATGCCGATATACTGCATTATGCTTCTATTGACATTCTTCATCATTTCTACCTCCAATGATGCCCAAATTGCCAATAGGGGTTTAACGTCAATGAAAATCGGGGAGAAGGGTGGAAAGAGATCAGCAGTTATCGAAAAAAATTGGGTTAGTATATCTGGAGTATCATTGTTCAAATGAAACGGTTTCTGATTTGTTGTTTAATTATCACAAAAACACCCATTTGATATTAATTTACATAAAAAATGCAATTTATCCCTTGACAAAGAATATTGTCCTATAAAATAGACAATAATTACAGTCAAACTGTAATAAAGGGGGCAAAATGATAATCAAGTTCAGTGTGCAGAATTTTCGTTCTATCCGCGAGAAGGTATGTCTCGATTTTCGTGCTACAGCGGACAAGACACTTTCGGAATACTATATCTACGAGATTCCGAAGCCAAAAATAAAAGTGCTGAAGATGGCAATGCTATATGGAGCAAATGCGACCGGGAAGACAAATATTTTACTGGCACTCGGTTTTCTGAGATATTTTGTGTTGAAAACAGAGAAAGAAGTCGATAAGGAAACTCCTATCCCAGTTAATACTTTTGCTCTGGACAGCGATAAACCGACGAAGTTCGAAATCCAGTTTTGCAATAATAGAATAGTATATAACTATAAACTGTTTCTAAACCGAAAAGCGATAGAATACGAATCTTTATCCCACTATCCCAAAGGCAAAGAGGCAACTATTTTCGAAAGGAAGCTGATCAATTCAAGTTATGATTATTCTTATAATTGGGTGGGGGCAGAGTTACGAAAGGAACAAAGAGATGCTTTAGAGATAGCAGTTCAAAATCAGTCGATTCTGTCTAAGATAAGCAGTATAAAATATTCCGGACCTATTCAATATGCTAAAGATTGGTTTAAAAAAACTCTTGATCCAATAGTAGAACCCAAAACTAAATTATTATCCTATATGCTAGATAATTATTTGGATAAAGATAGTCAAGATTGTGACTACATGAGTTTATATAAAGAGCTATTACGCAGAGCAGATTTTATGATCGATGGGTTAGATTTTAAGAAGGAAGATATCCCGCTCTCAAAACTTCCCAAACTATATAAAGAGAGATTAATGCAACTTTCTTTACTAAGAGGGGATGATGTAAAAAATGAAGAACCGGTAGAAATTACAACATTAATGGTAAGACACAAATCCGGTAAAAATTCATATCAGCTGGATTATAATGAAGAATCTGCCGGTACCAAAAGATATTTTGAGTTTATAGGATTGATCTGTGAATTGGTGCATAGAAATCGGGTTGTTCCGATAGATGAATTGGAAAGTTCACTACATATAGAACTTCAGCTTCATTTTATCGCCACATTCCTTCGAAATGCTAAAAAAGGACAGCTTATTTTCACATCTCATAATACGGCACTGCTGAATGAGAAAGATATAATCAGAAGAGATGCAGTATGGATTACCGATCGCAATCCTGATGGAAGTACACAGTTAACACCAGTATCTGATTTTCCGGTTCGCAAAGAACACGCTATAGATAGGCTATACAGGAAAGGACTTCTCGGAGGCGTACCAAAGTTGGGTAGTACTTTGTTGGAGGGAATAGATGAGGAGAACAAAAAATAAGAGATTATTTTATCCTAGAGTATTAGTTTATTGTGACGGTGAGACGGAGAATAACTATTTCATTTCGATGAAGTCGGAAAGATATCATGATAAACTTGTAGTTATCGAGCCGAAACTTCCCAAACATCGAGGTTTCAAAAAAGTTTTAGATGATGTATCCCGCGAATTAAGTGACAAAAGTACTCCGCCACCGGAACTTGTTTTCATAGTATTAGATATGGATACAATTTATGACCAAAGGAAAATCAATGAATATCTGAAGACAAAAGAAGAATTATTGAAGAGATGGAAAGATGTAATCTTTTTTATAGAATCTCGTCCTTGTATAGAATTTTGGTTTCTTTTACATTTTGTCTTTAAAGATAGAATTTATTCAAACTGTAAAGAACTGATTAATGATCTAAAAAAATATATGGTAGATTATTCTAAGAAACAACAATATACGAGTGAGCTTTTTGACAATACAAAAGATAAAATTGATAAGGCAATTTGCAATGCTAAGAAGATTATGCAGAAAAATAGAACTGAAAATGAAGAGTATTCATATACTAAAGTATATAAACTAATCGAAAAATTAGACAATTATTGATTTCGATAATATCATAATTTTTCCCCCCTGACAAAATGCTAAAGTAACAGCCATTACCTTAACCGACGTTAGCTTAACAAAAAGTGATCGAAAAACTACGCGCCAATGCAGCTTCGATGAAAGAGATCAGCAGTTATCGGAAAAGAATCGGGTTAGTATATCCGGCAGATGGGGAATTAAAAATCGAATTGGTAGAGTGATCTTGTCAAAAACCTTTAAACAAGAAAAAAGATTTGACTAAATCTGTAGGCTAATTATATTATCTTCAATCACATCAACAAGAAGGAGGAACTATGCAGAACAAGATTTTATTAGCGGCTTCTTTTTTAATGGTATTATTACTTATCGCTTGTAGTGAGAAAACAACCGAACCCGGAGTGACAGAACCAATTCCACTGCCACCATTCGTAGGTGATGGCACAGCACACAATCCCTATCAGATAGACAATCTGCATAATCTATTCTGGCTTAGCGAAAACGAAAGCGAATGGGATAAGCATTTTATTCAAACTTCAAATATTAATGCCGCCAGTACATCCGGTTGGCATGATGGTCAGGGCTGGAGACCGATCGGCTATTGGCGAAATACTGAAGATAATCTGCCATTTACCGGAACGTATGATGGACACAATTATTTTATCACAAATTTGACTATTGATCTTGAGAATATTTATCTACCCCGTGATGGATATGGATTGTTTGGTTATATAGCAGATGCTGATATTAGGAATGTAAGGTTGAAAGATCTTAATATTACAGCACACATAAAGACCGCGGGTTTGGCAGGTTATAGTGTGAACTCCACGATTGCTAACTGTTTTGTTTCTGGTAATATCAGAGGTTCTTTGGAAGTAGGCGGTTTAATCGGCAGAAGTATGGGAAGTGAGATCAGTTATTGTAACGCTTCAGTTGATATTTACGGATCATGGTATGCTGGCGGGTTAGTTGGAATCAATGGTATGAATTCGATTGTCGAGAACAGTTATACTTATGGAGCTGTCTCAGGTTCCGAGATTGTAGGTGGCTTTATGGGATGTAATGACAGTTCTTTGATCCTTAATTCCGGGTCTTATTGTGATGTTAATGCTATGATGGATGTCGGCGGTTTAGTCGGGATCAATGGGAATAACTCGAATATCGAAAATTGCTATTCCACAGGAGAAGTGGAAGGTGGAACTTTTGTTGGTGGATTGGTAGGTACAAATACTACCAATG
The DNA here is from genome assembly GCA_964433675.1 of uncultured Candidatus Cloacimonadota bacterium. Taxonomy (GTDB): domain Bacteria; phylum Cloacimonadota; class Cloacimonadia; order Cloacimonadales; family TCS61; genus CAYSSJ01. The sequence continues at coordinate 140,080 of CAYSSJ010000002.1, read as the reverse complement.
TTAAGATTCTATCCAGTTACAGTACCAGTAATGTGCAAGGATATAATTATTGTGGTTCTTTGGTGGGCGGTAATGGTCCGACTGCTACTATAACGGACTGTTACACTCGTGGTGATGTTATTGGCATCAGTGAATATGAGGCCGATGAAATCGGTGGTTTTGTTGGCAAAAACAGGGGTGAGATCTCATATTCCTATGGTACCGGTGGCGTGTATTATACCAATTTCGATGATCCAAACGCAAAAGGATTTATCGGTTTTGATGATCAGGGAGTATATCAAGCAAATTTCTTCGACAGCCAAACCTCTAATCAAAGTGCAGCTACTGGAGCTACAGCCAAAACTTCCTCCGCGATGAAAACGCCATCCACCTTCACCGAAGCCGGTTGGGATTTTGATATTATCTGGGATATCGTAAGTGTTATTAATGACGGTTACCCATATCTGAGATGGCAGAGATAGTAAGGTGAAATCATGAAACTATGCATTTTATTCACTGTTTTGATAATAGGAATGAATCTGTTCAGTCAGATGGCTGTTCCGCCAGCAGGAGATGGCACAGAAGATAATCCGTATCAGATCGGCAGTTTGGAAAATTTATATTGGATGAGTCAGAATGAAGAAGAGTGGGATAAATACTATAGCCAGATAGCAGTTATCAATGCATCCGAAACTGCAAATTGGTTCGATTCTACCGGTTGGCAGCCGATAGGTTATTGGAACTCAGAAGATGATAATGCTCCTTTTACCGGCGTATATGACGGACAATCAAATACTATAGACGGACTTTACATCAATCGGGAAACTAGTTGTGTAGGGCTATTTGGCTATACAGATGGAGCTGAGTTAGTTAACATAAAAATGACGAACGTAGATATTCAAGCGATATTTTTTGTTGGTGGTTTAGTGGGAGAGAGTTACAATTCTAATATCTCAAACTGTCATGGTTCTGGTATAGTCAAAGGGAATTGGAATACAGGTCTATTGATTGGAAAAAGTGAAAATTCCACGATTCATAATTGTGATAGTGCCGGAGCTGTTATTGGTATATCTGGAACCGGAGGCTTAATAGGAAGCATAAATGATTCCCATTTGACTGAGAGCTTCAGTACTGCCGAGGTTGAAGGTTCCTTTTTAGCTACCGGTGGTTTGGTCGGAATAAATTGGAATTTTACAATTAGCGATTGTTATAGTAGCGGTGATGTCAACGGTGATCGATATGTTGGAGGTTTAGTCGGATGGAATACCGCCCATGTTCATAATAGTTACAGTTTGGGAGATGTAACCGGTAACAATAAAGTCGGTGGATTGATTGGACATAATAACGGCACAATAGATAACAATTTTAGTTCTGGTAATATCGAAGGTGTAAATTATGTCGGTGGGTTGATCGGTTGGCATAGAGGAGAACTCGTTATCAGTAATAGCCATAGTAAAAGTGATGTGAGCGGCAATTATAGTGTAGGCGGATTTGTGGGATACAATGATTACCGTTCGCTGATCGATAAGTGCTATAGTGTCGGTAATGTATATGGTGTAATGGCAGTAGGTGGATTTGTAGGAATCAATAGGATTTCGACTATACAAAAGAGTTTCAGCTTAGGCAATGTAAGCGGTGAAAGTTGGCTTGGCGGATTTGTCGGCGATAGTTTCGGAGATCATTATAATGATACAAAGATAATGAACAGCTATAGTCGAGGAGATATATTACGTGCAGAGGGGAGTGATTTCGAAAACTTAGGGGGTTTCGCTGGTTCGAATAGCTCTACTAATGCAGCCATCAAACATTGCTACTCAACCGGCAGTGTGACTTATGAGAATACACAGGATCCGGATGATAAAGGCTTTTCTGGGTATGGAACTTTTAGTGTCTATGTAGCTAACTTCTTTGATAAGGAGAGCTCACAGCAGAATAGTGGTATAGGGGCACAGCCGAAAACAACCGAAGAGATGCAGATAGAGTCCACCTTTATAGATGCCGGATGGGATTTTGCGGAAATATGGGCGATAGACGGATCAATTAATGATGGTTACCCTCATCTGCTCCACTCGGTAGTATCAGGCGAAGAGGTGGATATCCCAAATGCGAGTATCACGATGGTGAAGAACTATCCGAATCCATTTAACCCAGAAACCAATATCGAATTTAATATAAATCAGCCTGGAAAAGTAAAAATCGAGGTCTTTAACATCAGAGGGCAATTGATAGATACAATTTTGGACGAGTATAAACCTGCCGGGAAACATACCATTATATGGGATGGGAAAAATCAATATGATCAACCGATGGGAAGCGGAGTATATATGTACCGAATCATAAGTATCAGTGAAGAAATCGTTAGGAAAATGGTATTGATAAAATAGTGACATTTGGCACTATGGTAAGTAAATATCATATAATGTAGTTATGTTTTATCAATTTGCGAGAATAATCATAGTGTGATTTGAAAATCAACCTTACGGCAAATTATTCATTGCCAATAATTATAAAATCTGAAATTTTGCATTATAATGATTATGAGAATAGATATAATGATAACGGAGGCAATGTGTTTAAAATAGAAGTGAAGATAGACGGTGAGCATTACAAGAATCTAGCATTTTCCAAACCGGTAATAATAGAAGATATTATCAGCAAAGAAGTAATATCTGAAAAAGCTATAATGGCTTTCAGAACAGACTACAGATATTACAATCTGGATGAAGAACTAAGTGAAGATGCCAAGCTTAACTGCGTCACATATTATACCACGGAGGGATATTACATATATCAAAATACCACAACTTTCGTACTTTGCAAAGCTTTCCACAATATTTTCCGACAGGATGACAATCTGGTAATCGAGCATTCGGTCGGTGACGGAGTCTATGCCGAAAATGTGAACAGGCAGATGATAACAGCAGCAGATGTAGAAAAGATCAAAGCGGAGATGAACTCCATAATAAACAATTCCATGCCGATAGTAAAAAAACGGATTTCTACCGATGAAGCTGAACCTATCTTCGAAGATAGAGAAGACATAATTGCCAATATAGAGCATAGAAAGCATATAGATATATTCAAATGCGGTAATTATCATGACTATATATTCGGTCAGCTTTCGTACAATACTTCGGTAATAAAAACATTCGATATCATCTATCATTCTCCCGGCATCATTTTACGGTTTCCACCAAAAGATGGATTTGAGTTCCGAGGTAATTATGTATTACCGCGTAAACTATTTGCTACTCACCAAGAGCATGATAAATGGCTCAATATTCTCAAGGTGCACTATGTTAGTTCTTTAAACCACGAAGTAAAGAAATACACTATCTCAGATCTGATCCAGATCGAAGAAGCTCTGCATGAGAAGAAACTGGTAGATATTGTCGATCATATTTCCAGACAGAACGATATGCGGCTCATTTTAGTTGCGGGACCCTCTTCATCGGGTAAAACCACCTTTGCCAAAAGACTATGTGTACAACTGAGAGTGAATGGTATCATACCCCACATAGTGGAGATGGACAATTATTTCTTACCAAGGAACAAAACACCCAAAAAATCGAACGGCGACTTTGATTTCGAAACTATCCATGCTTTAGATTTGGATAGACTCAATCAAGATCTGACTGCTCTATTAGCCGGCGAAGAGGTGGAGCTTCCTAAGTTCAATTTCATACTTGGTAAGACTCAGAGAAGTTATCGTAAGATCAAACTGGATAGATCACATGTATTGGTATTCGAAGGAATTCATGGACTAAATGATATTCTAACCGCAGCAGTGCCATATAATCAGAAGATCAGAATATATGTAAGCGCGCTGAATAATCTGAATATAGATGCTCACAATCGTATCAAAACTACCGATACCAGAAAACTGAGGCGCTTAATCAGAGATCATAATTTCAGAGGCTATAATGCGGAGCAGACATTGGAGATATGGAATTCGGTGCGAGAAGGTGAAGATAAAAACATCTTTCCGTTTCAGGAAAATGCCGATTTTATGTTTAATAGTGTCCTCACATACGAACCCTGGGTGCTGAAGAAATATATCACTCCACTACTGGAAAGCATAATGCCGCAAAGTCCATACTATACCGAAGCTCGTCGTCTGTTGCAGCTTTTGGATCATTTTATGCATATTCAGGATGATCTGGTGCCCAATAACTCTATCCTCAGAGAATTCATCGGTGGCAGTATCTTCAAATATTAGTTTATAAAGTACCAACGCATAGAGGCTTTATAATATCTCTCCGGAAGCGGATGTGAGAAGATGTTATCGCTATTGGTGATATTTACTGCTTCTCCTTTGATCTCGAAGAGTTTAGTGATCTCAAAGGCAAGATAGAAATCGATAGTCAGAGAGGAGTCCAAATCTTTGTATTCCGAAAGGAATTGATTTTTCAGTCCTACTCTGATAGCATTATCATGTTTCATATCGAATCTGAGATCCAGATTGCCATGCCATTGCCACTCGGGATAACCACGCAGAAAAATATCCAGCTCATCTTCGCTGGAGATGTATTCCATCCAATTATTGATCCTTAAAGCTGCTCTTTTGTAGCCGATATTCAAAGAGGAAAGTAGAGAGAACCCCGGATATTCGTTATCATAAAAAGCTGCCAGCATTTCTAGTTCAAGCGGTTGGGAAGCAACTGTGATACCCAATTTGGAGGTATCATACATGTGACTGGAAGTGCGATATTCACCGGCGATACCAAAAAGGTCCGAGAGCTTCCGATCAACTCGGCTGGTATGCTGATAATGCTCATTATCGCGGTAAAAAGATGTATTGGCAAAAGATAGATCTGCCCAGCGGCTCTGATGATCCATTGAAGCTATGGTAAAAGTCTCTTTGGAATTCTCATCGGTGTCAAAGTATTCGAATGTGAAACCGAGGTCATGGATATCGCTCCTCAGCTTATAGTTGCTGAAATATTGATACATTACCCGCTCATCTCCTGCTATGTGATATTTCTCATACCGGCTTCCGAGGGCAAAATTTTCTATTTCGTAGATCAACGACAAATCTGTTAGCCTTTCGGAGTGAGCTCCCTCCCTGCCATCTGTAAGTTTATGACCGGGAAGCTGCTGATCGAGTGAAGCTAAATAAAAATGTGTTCTTCCTTCAGGTAGGTCATACCATAGGTGGATATGAGTATTTCTCGTTTTTTCAAATTCGCTATGCCAAAATCCGTCTTGACCTAAGTAATCAAAACGAGCATGCAGATTATTAACTCCAAATATATTTCCTTTTTGCAGAGATAAGAGACCGTAGTTCATCTCCCATTCACCCAATCCCATATCGGTGTGGGATACTGTGACTGGGGAATCATATAGGGGCTGATGTAGAAAAAGGGTATGTTGTCGTTGATCTATGTTATAAAAGGGGAAACTATTTTGCAGAGTATGATACCAATGGGTTTTGAATGGTAAGATGGTGAAGTAATTTCTCTTGATCCACATATTGGTAAAATCCGGTGCGGTAAGATGGTAGTTTTGCATATACAGACCGGTAGGGAAGATGTGGAGAAAATCGTGAGCGGTTTTCAGAGTGTCGATTTGTTTATAAACCCTCTCGATCAGTTCTTCACGAGTAATGCCATCTTCTTCGGTATATTCCATTATCTCGGAAGGTTCCTGATTATCAGGCGGCATTTGGGCAAAGCACAAGACGGAATAGAGTGAGAAGAGAAGTATGAGTATCAGCTTCATAACCAACCCACTTTTTTATACCATTCATATGTATGAGAAAGTGTTTGAACGATATCAGTATCAGGAGTAAAATCGAGTGAAGAGCTCATTTTTTCCGATTTCACTATCCAAAATTCTTGCAGCATTTCCCTGGTTTTTTCACGATTCAACACATTCGGTTTATCCGAAAAAACAGATAGAATCTCAGAGCCTATAGCAGCAACTTTAACAATAAATTCCGGTACTTTGATAATCCTCACTTTTTTACCGATAGCTTCTTTAAGTGCCTCGATAAATTGGTCGTAGCTAAGGATGGCGGGATGTGTGGCAAATATCACCTGATCATAAGCTTTTTTATTGGCGATACATTTTTCGATCAGTCTAACCAGATCATCTATATAGATCAGTTGGATATAGCGCTTTTTGGATCCTATTAATGGAGCTATTCCTCTTTCTATCATTTTAAAAAACAGAAGAAAGTCCTTGTCGCCCGGTCCATAGACAGATACGGGACGAACGATAGTCCATCTCTTCTCGGAATTGGTCGTTATCGAATGTTCTGCTACCAATTTGCTTTTACCATACATTGTGATCGGTTGGCATATATCTTCTTCCGATCTGCCCTCCATGCTTTTGCAGCAACCCGAAGCTGCCTGACTGCTCAAAAAAATGAATTGCTTCATAGTAGAGGATTGATTACTGAATTGAACTAATCTATCGGTCAAACTAATATTAATCTTCCGAAACGGATCCCATTTCTTAGCTCTGGTAAGTGCGGCGCAATGAATGATGATCTCGTGATTGTTCATAATCTCAGCTAGTTGTTTATCATCACTATAGTCTATTTTGTAGGCTTTTACATCAGATAATAGATCTAGCGAGGAACTATACCTGACCAAGGGTGTTACTTCATACCCCAAAGAGATCAGGTATTTTGCCAGGCTGCTGCCGACAAATCCATTCGCTCCGGTTACAATTATTTTTTTCATGTGAGTTAGATTCATGAGATGCTGTTTTGCGGTCAACACTTTTTATCTGTTAAATGAGCATTGAATACCGTATAATCATTACTTTTATGCAGATCAATGTGTGGAATGTTCCAGAAAATATCCCCTCAATATTGGGCTATAATAAGATAGATTTATTTATCCTAACATACTTGAATCGAATGTAAAGCTTGACGTCTAAATTATTCGAAAATAATTTTACTACCATAAAAAAAATGTGAGGATGGTAATGCATATTATATTGTTCGGTATTCAGGGAAGTGGTAAGGGAACTCAGGCTCAGCTTCTGAGCAAGAGGTTTAGTTGGACACATGTTAATATCGGAGAAGTGTTCAGACATCACATCGAAGAAGAGACAGAGTTGGGTGAGATAGCACAGAAGTATATTCACGATGGAAATTTTGTGCCGGATGATCTGGTATTTATGTTGCTAAAAGAAGTATTACAGTGTAATTCAGACGGATTTATTTTAGACGGATTCCCACGCAATGTACATCAGGGGCATTATTTGTTGGAGAACTATTCTATCGATAAAGTGATAAAACTAAAACTGGATGAAGAGAAAGCGGTTCAACGTATTTCCGCCCGGCGAATATGCAAAAACTGCAAATCCGATTTTAACTTGTTGATGAAAAAGCCCAAAAAAGAGGGGATTTGTGATCAATGCGGGGGAGAGCTGGTGCAAAGAAAAGATGATAAGCCACAGGCAATTAAGAAAAGGTTGGAAAAGTACTATCAGGAAACCAAGCCGGTCATCGAGCTGATAAAATCGAAAATGCCGGTATATGAAATCGATGCGGATGATACTCCGCAATCAATTCACGAAAAGATCGTCGAGTATCTCCAAGTAAAATAGCAAAAATGCCAACACAAAATAAACCGAATATTCTGCTTAGTATTATCAATATCATTGCCATTTGCAATTTCGTGATATTGATAATCTATCCGAGCTGGTTATTGAAGCCGGAAATGTTTATCTATTTATGGACTGTAATCGGTGTCTTCACTGCCTATCTGCTGACGAGAATATTCGATTATATATCTACCGAGAAGAAGTTCATCAATCTGGTACCCGATGTATTTTTCCTGGTGATTGCTATCACAGTAAAAGATTCTGCCCGAGTATTTTTGTTCTATCTGCTCGGAAGACAAACCTATTACTTCATCAGAGCAATGGCAATGAAAAATTTCGAAGATAGCGCTTGGTACAAGATCTCGCACAATCCGCCGGTTATCGTTCTGTTAAGTTTTCTGGTGGCAATTTTTATCGGCACACTTTTTTTGATGCTGCCAATATCTACGGTGGAAGGTAAAGTTACTAGCCTATTAGGTGCACTCTTCACTTCGACCTCTGCTACTTGTGTTACCGGTCTGATAGTTTATGATACGGGTACTCATTTTACTGTTTTCGGACAAGTAGTCATCTTGTTTCTCATTCAGATCGGTGGTTTGGGAATAATGACCATATCAACCTCTTTTGCACTAATGTTAAATCAAAGATTATCACTTCGTAAATGGAATATTATGCAGTCAGTAGTCGGTCAGACTCAGATAGGAGATCTAACCGGACTGGTAAAGAGTATCGTTCTATTCACTTTTATGATAGAAGCTGTCGGTGCTGCAATTCTGTTTTTTTCATTAAGAGAACATCTTCCTACTATGGGTGAGGCTGTGTATCATGCGGTATTCCATTCGGTATCCTCTTTTTGTAATGCCGGATTCAGCTTGTATAGCGAGAGTTTTGTAAACTATGTGTCTCATATCAATATCAATCTTGTGATGATGACATTGATAATTGCAGGAGGAATCGGTTTCCCTGTGTTGGTCGATCTGCAGAATAATATTCTCAAAAGATTCAGACCAAAAACATTATGTTTGCATAGTAAAATAGTGTTGTTAGCTACATTGCTATTGCTACTGGTCGGTTTCATAGCTTTTTTCGGTGCGGAGTACAATAATGAGATGAAGGATATGAACTTACTGGAGCGCGTCTTGGCATCTGCTTTCCAGTCTGTAACCAGCAGAACGGCGGGATTCAATACGATCGATACTTCCGGTCTATCGCAAGCTTCAGTATTTTTCACCATGATATTGATGTATATCGGTGCTTCGCCCGGATCAACCGGTGGAGGTATCAAAACAACCGCTTTTTTTATCATTTTAATATCCGTATTTTCACTTATGCGCGGTAACAAAGATGTAAATGCATTCAAACGGAAAATTTCGATAGATATCATAAAAAGTGTTTTGGCTTTGATTGCTTTATCATTAATATTACTAACAGTTATGATTTTTTTATTGTTGTTGATAGAGCCGTTTGATTTTGAGGATGTAGTCTTCGAAGCGATCTCCGCTTTCGGTACAGTCGGGTTGTCGCGCGGCATTACTGCCAGTTTGAGTAATATGGGACAACTCATCATCGTCATGTTGATGTATTTTGGAAGGGTGGGACCGCTTACCTTGATCTTTGCTCTTACTACGGCAAAATCTAAAACTATCTTCCAATATGTGGAAGAAAAGGTAGCTATAGGCTAAACATTACAAAGGAGTTTATATGGCAAAATATGCAGTAATAGGATTGGGAAAATTCGGGATGACAGTAGCGACTACCTTGTACGAAAACGGCGCTGAGGTAATCGCAATAGATAATGATCCCGAGTTGATCGAAGAGGTGCGGGATAAGGTATCTAACCCTGTACAGATGAATAGCACGAACGAGAAAGGACTCAAAAACCAAGGTATTCAAGATGTGGATGCCGTGATATTGGCAATCGGCAACAATATCGAAGTAAGTGTGCTCACCAGTGCCATTCTAAAAAAAATAGGAGTTACCAATATTTATGCCAAAGTCGATAGTAAGATTCACGCTCGAATTCTGGAACTTATCGGCATCCAAAAGATCATTTTTCCCGAAGAGCACATGGGAGTGCAATTAGCGAATACACTTATGTCCAGAACGGTGCTGCAGTATTTCAAACTTGCCACCGGTCATAGTGTGGTAGAGATGATAGCTCCCGAAAACTGGGTGGGTAAAACGCTACAAGAATTGGCGCTGCCGTCCGAGCGTGGAGTAAATATCGTTGCTATCAAATATGAAGAAGAAAGTGTGACCGAAGAAGGGGATAGCATCATAGAGAAAAAGATAAACGATCTGCCCGGTGCAAACGATACGGTAAACAAAGGCGATGTATTGGTGCTCATCGGTCCGGAAACCAAGATCAAACAATTGATCAAAAGCACTAGCAAGGAGGATTAATTATGAAAAAGAGTTTTACTGCCAAAATCAGGTTTATAATCATACTACTGTTTCTCATCAGCCTTATCCAAGGCTTTATCATCCTTCAGATTGTCGATTATGCCGAAAATATGGAACGGGCAAAGATGGATATCATCAATACAATCTTTATCACATTCTTTCTGCAATTTGTACTGGTAATTATTCTCTTCTTTTATATACCTGTGTTCCTCCGCAAAGCATTTTCCGATATTCACCAGATCCTCAAGGATATAACGCTGGGAGTTTACAGTATAGACATTGACGAGGCAAATCTGAAAACCAATACGGATAGAGAGTTTTATGAAGTGATAGAATCTATCCAATCTGCTCTGGAGTCGGTACTCAAATTCGATAATTTGAAAAAGGATAAGATAATCGAGCATCATAATCGGATACTGGCACTTCTAAAGCTAACGGCTGACGGATTCATCATCTTAGATATTAATGGTAATATCATCTATCTGAACGATCCGGTGAGCGAGCATTATCCCTCTCTGAGTGAAAAAGCGAATATCATAGATTCAAACTTCCCACCTGAGATAGAGAAACATATCAAAGATTACTGCCTCAGTATTCTCAATAGTAAGAGTAAAAAGCCGACAAAAAAATTCTATTCGGCTTCGCTGAAATGGCATGTGACGATGAATAGCGCAATCGTGCGCGGACTGAGTGGCGAACCGAAAGGTGCGGTAGTCTCTTTTGAAAACCTAAAAGCAAAAGTTGTAGAATTGCAAAAGCAGAAAGAGAAAGCATTGGAAGAGAAAACTAAAACTCAGGAAGAGAAAACTAAAAGCCAGGAAGATAAAACGAAATCTAAGGATGAGTAGTTTCAAATTTAATTATAGCGAAGAAAATCAGCTCAGATTGGATAAATATCTCCGATCTTTGCAAAAAGAGGAACTTTACTCTCGATCATTTATCGAGAAGCTTATCGAAAACGGGCAGATATTGGTCAATTCGGAGACCGTCAAAAAAAGCCATTCGCTGAAAAAAGGTGATGAAATTGAAGTTCACATACCCCCATCTGAAACTAAGGAGCTTTCGTCAGAGCCTATGGATCTGGATATTTGCTACGAAGATGCCGATCTGGCTATTGTTAACAAACCGGCGGGACTTACCGTGCATCCGGCACCGGGGAATTATAGCGGCACGCTGGTGAATGCTCTTCTCTACCATTTCTCTCAATTATCCCATGGTTACGAGAGTGACCGCCCCGGCATCGTACACAGATTGGACAAAGATACCTCAGGGCTCATTATAGTAGCTAAGAACGATAAGACACAGAGTTTGCTCTCACAGATATTTCAGGACCGCGAGATTGATAAATGGTACAGAACGATTCTGGTGAATTCACCTCCACAAGATAAAGGTGTTATAGAGACCAATATCGCCAGAAGCAAGCGAGACAGAACGAAGATGACCGTAGCAAAACATGGGAAAAAAGCAGTCTCTGAATACAGCGTTTTGCAGCATTTTCATTATTTTTCCTATGTCGAGGTCAAATTACTCACCGGCAGGACGCATCAAATCCGGTTGCATTGTGCTCATCTGAACTGCCCTGTATTGGGTGATGAAACCTATGCTTCGGTAAAACAGATCAAGAATATGATCCCGGTCCAGATGCATAGAAAACTAAAAGCCTTATTGAAAAATCATCTGCAGAGGCAGGCACTTCACGCATACAGACTCCGATTTACTCATCCTCATAGCGGCGAGATTGTTGATGTGAGTGCCGATCTTCCCCAAGATATGCAGTATGCATTGGGCTGGCTAAAAGAAAACTTTACATAAATACTAGACAAAGAAAAAAAGAATAAGGAAAGGAGTGTTAACATGAAATGTGAAGCACTAAAGAAAAATCTGAAACTATGTAACTGCACTTATCCATGCAGTAGAAAAGGTAATTGCTGCGAATGCTTGCACTATCACAGGAAGAGTAGACAATTGCCCGCCTGTTTCTTTCCGGCTGATGCCGAAAAAACCTACGACCGATCCTATGATCACTTTGTCTCCTTATACAATGCCGGCAAGATCTAAATGGTTTTTTTGAAATCTCTGCTCTTCTTGTTGATCAATATGGCATCAGGATTTGCCCTGATCCAGGTGATCAAGCTTTTGCTCTTCTACCCGGATCGGGAAAAGTTTATCTTTGGTAAGAAGATATTTCTTACCCCCGGCTTTGTTTATAGAAAAAAAAGATGGTTGATAAACAAATTGCATACACTTTTGCGTGATTTTATCTATGATTGTGAACATGAGCAAAAAGAGAACAAGATCTCTGCTATAGAAACCAGAGTATATGAGCGTATATGGCATGGCTGTCGGTTTTTGGAGAAGATTAGATATCTGCCGAGGAGTATGATAGAAACTATTCGCCACAGTATTTCGTTGTTTATCTATGAAATGGTAAAACAGTTCTTTCGCCGGTTTCTGCCTTATATGATTAACCGATACAACATAGAAAGTTATATAGATCTGGTAGAAGAAAAGATCGATGTAAATATCATACGAGATTTCTATCTAAAATATATACACAAATTTTTCTTGCTAATTGTACTGGTGTTTTGTTTTTTGATTGGTCTGTTTAATATGATAATATATTTAATAATACAGTGAGGTATTTATGATGAGGATTATGTTAATTGTGTGCCTAACGATGCTCATCCTACCGTTGAACGGTGTGGATGCAGATGAATATTATGAATTGGAAGATCTGATAGAACATGGATTGACTAATTCGTTCGAGATGCAAAAAGATGCATACCAAGAGCAAAATATCGGCTCTCAGCTGCGCAGCAGCTATCTGGAGCTTTTACCATCTATGAACATTCTCTACAGCGACTCCAAAACCCACTCCCGCTATGGGACATTTGATAATGACGATGATATAAAGATGCTGACACAAACAACCGGTTGGTCTCCATCCACCAGTATGTCACTGAGCAAATCGATCTCTTTCAATGATCCGACCTATTATAATATCCGTCACGCGCATTTGGATAAAGAGAGTTTTGACTATACTCAAGTAGATAGGATAAAGACAGTTGCGTTCAATATAGTCTCCCAATTCGTATCTATCTTGGAAATGCAGAAAAGAGTAGAAATCTTGCAGCAAAATTATCAGCTGCAACAAAATATTTATCAGCAGATAGAGATCCAATATAACTCCGGCGAAAAATCGCTATTGGAATTGCAACAGAGCGAGATCACTATGCTCGATAATGAGATATCGCTTTTGGAGGCAGAAAACCGGCTCGTAGTATTGCGCAAAGATCTTTTTAATTATCTGAATCTGGATGATGAGGGCTTACCATTCCAAGAACCTGAAATAGAACTGGTAGAACCGGAGGAGATTGAATTTCAGGAAAACCTGAATTTGAAAGCAATGAAAAACGATCTGCAGAAAATGGAGCTTTCGCGAATCAGACAGAAATGGGATAGATACCCCTCTCTCTCTTTCGGAGTGTCTTATAATATGGATGATGGTGTGAGTGATGAACTATATCATTTCAGCGATTATGATCGGTCATACACTTTCTCCTTGAATATTTCCTATCCGCTGTTTAGTTTTTTCGAGAAGCGGGAAGCTTATCATCGAACCAATCGAAATCTGAAGATCCAAAAGATAAACTTTACCGAACAGGAATTGAATCTAAAAAACAACTACTCCAACTTGGTAGATGATCTCCAAACTATGCACAAAGCATTGGATATAGTCTCCAAAAAACTGCAACTGGCAGAGCGAAGTTATGATATGGCTGAGGAGCAATATGAAAGAGGGATCATCAGTCTGATAGAACTGGATAGAGCCAAACTCGATCTGCAGAATGCTCAACTTGCTCAGAATAATCGCTATTGGGAACTGATAAGAAAACAAGAAGAACTGAACCTGCTCTTGTCCAAAAACATATTACAACAATGGTAGGAGAAATATGAGACGCATAGATGTATTCTTCATCATAGCTTTGATTATTGTCGGCATCATGCTGTTCAACAAATACTACGATAAAGAGCGTGAAGTACCGGATGTTCTGATCCAAGAACCGATCATCAGAGAAGAGAAAACACCGGGAAAGCCACCTCAAGATCCGCAGCAGGAAAAGCAATCCGAGCTTCAAGAGCTGCTGATCTCCAGAAGAAATGCGATTACCGATGCGGTGGAAAAAGTTCAACCGGCGGTTGTGAGTGTGAATGTGATCAAAACACAGGTCAGACGGAGAATATTCAATCCGTTTTTCGGTTTTTTCGACGAGACGCCCTATCAGGTGCGTAGTATCGGTTCCGGCATGATTTTCTCCGACGACGGCTACATAATGACCAATGCCCATGTGGTGGAAGATGCTACGGAAATCAAAATATTACTTGAAGATGAGCGACAATTCGAAGCAGAATTGATCGGCTATGACAATGTGCATGATCTGGCTATTCTGAAGATATCGAGCGATGAACTACCTACAGCGGTACTGGGAGATTCGGACGATCTGATCATCGGTGAATGGTCTATTGCGCTCGGCAATCCCTATGCTTATCTGATGAAAGACAGTAAACCGAGTGTGTCTGTGGGAGTGATCTCTGCCTTGAACCGCGATTTCAGCCAAGAACGAGACGGTAGGATATATCGGCGTATGATCCAAACTGATGCAGCTATTAATCAAGGTAATAGTGGTGGTCCATTGGTAAATATCTTCGGCGAAGTGATTGGGATAAACACTTTTATCTTTACCGAGACAGGTGGAAACATCGGCTTGGGATTTGCAATCCCGATAAACAGAGCCAAAAGGATAGCCTCCGAATTGATTCGCTTCGGAGAAGTTCGTAGAGTTTGGTTCGGATTCCGAGTCCAAGATCTGAATCCGATGCTGATGAGTTATCTCGATCTTGATTCGGAAGATGGTGTGATGGTTGCCTCCGTAGAGCGGGGTAGTCCGGCAGCAGAAGCGGGTTTGCAACGCGGTGATGTGATCACCGAGATCAATAATAATAAGATCAGAAATACAGAAGATGCCGAGTTGGCTGTTACAGACATGAAAGTGGGAGATACAATCTTGCTTACACTCATCCGTGATGGAGAAAAATTAACAATATCATACGAAGCAAAAGAATATAAATAGACGAGGTAAAAATATGAAAAAGTTCATTATCATTATCGCGGTGATAGTCGTGGTTATCGGCATCATTGCTTTAGTATCACGAAAACCGGACGAACAGCAACAAACTCAAGCTTTTAGAACACACGAAGTTGGCAGAGGTTCTATCACTGTGCGGATGGAAGAGACCGGCGAGATCGAACCGATCAGAGAAGTGGAGATCAAGACAAAAATTAGTGGTAAAGTGGTCAAACTGCATGTAGATGAAGGCGACCATGTGAATCAGGGTGATGTGATAGCCGAAATCGAACCGGATTATAATCAAGCGGAAATGATCACCAGGATAAACAATAATCTGCAAATGGCAGAGATCAGATTGAGAAATGCCAGAAAAGATTATGAGGATAAGAAAAAACTCTATGAGGATAACTTCATCTCTCAAAGGGAATTGCGTACTTATGAAGATAATCTGCTGGAAGCAAATTTGAACAGAGAGTCTGCTCTGATGCAATATGAACTGATCCAAGAGATAGAGATGGAAGGGAATGTATCACGCCTTATCTCTCCGGCTTCGGGAACCGTTATCAGAAAAGCTGTGGAGGAAGGTGAAATGGTGATCGCATCCACAGGTTCCTTCTCCGAAGGTACTATCGTAGTTAGATTGGCTGATCTGGATAGAATGGTAGTCCGAACGCGGATAAACGAAGTGGATATCTCCAAAGTTTCCGAAGATCAACGAGTATGTATCAATGTGGATGCCTATCCGCATCAAAGATATAACGGCGAAATAAGAAGAATATCGGCTATGGCTGTTACACATAACAATGTGAAAGTTTTCCCTCTGGAAATTGAAATTACTGATGTAGATGAGAAATTGAGACCGGGTATGACAGCTAATATTACCATAATCGGCGAAGAAAAAGAAGATATCGTGGTCGTTCCAATCAGAAGTATCTTCAGAGATGAAAATGAACAAGATATCGTCTATAAAGTGGAGTACGATTCTATCAGCGCTGCTGTGCCGATCAGAACCGGCATTAATGACTTCCAGAATGTAGAAGTTATCGAGGGTGTGGAGGAAGGAGATATCATCTCACTCACAGAACCGGTACAAAGACCCCAAACTATGCAAATGCAGATGAGGATAAATTAGGCAGTAAGCAGTAGGCAGTAAGTAGAGAAAACTTGTGAGAATGAATAATGTATAATGGTTAATGTATAATGGTTAATGCAGTTTAGGGTTGAGGGTTTAGGAGTATGCCAGAATGGCAAAAACCGTCATTTCGCCTACCATTCGAAGCCCGGCGAAGAATGGAGCGAGCGTAGCGAGTGGAGAAATCTCATAAACAACAATATTGTCACACTTCGAAACAATCGGGATAATTCCATCATCCGCAATAACTAGGATATGAAAGACAGCATGGTGATAATGGTACTAGTTGCAACCGTGATTTACTTGCTGATAATTACAGACAATTTTTTCAGTAGCTTCAATCGTAATTATAATGAGTCTCTTGTTGATTCAGAACTTGGATGACTATTTTTTTTGAAAAAAGTGTTTGACTAAAAATCAGGATTTACCAATCTTAGTATTCATATACTACCTTTTTGGTAAATATAAGAAAAAGGGTGGATACTATAAATATGAGACTGAAAAAAAAAGGCAGAAAACGGCAAAGGAATTTTCACTCCTTTCGACTATCAGTACCAGATCCATGTAGCGATCTACCACCGGATAGAAGGCTTATATATCGAATAAGCGATTTTTTGGGATGATTCAAAACGATATAATCTAAATAGATAAGGATGGTAAGATGGAAGTAAAAATATTCAAAGTGGTTTTTACCGATGTATTCTTGCAACCCTCTGATATCCCGAAATTACGTGGATATTTCTCAAAAAAATACCCTCAGCATACCGAATTTCACAATCATCTGCCCGGCGGTAATTTTTTATATCAATTTCCTAAAATCCAATATAGAATAATAAACAAACATCCAGCTCTTATTGGCATTCATAATGGGATAGAAATCTTGAAGAAGCTCTTCTTTGAACTTGATGACCTGATCATCGACGGTAGAATTTACCACCTTCATGAAAAAGAAATAATGGTAAACTCATGCGAGATCGGCATAGCGCACGATTTTATCAACTATAGATTTCTATCTCCTTGGATGGCGCTCAAAGAAGAAAACTATGAAAAATATAACTCGTTGAATAAGTTTGCACAGCAAGGCTTTTTGAAACATCTGCTCAGAGAGAACTTAAAAAGTCTGTCCAAAGGTTTCGATTATTGGATAGAGGATATCGAAAAAGTGAAGGTAGAAGGTTATTTCAAACCGAAGAAAGTGAATTTCAAAAACCAGAAAATGCTCTGTTTTACAGGAGATTTTACCACCAATTTTCACATACCAGAATTTATGGGATTGGGAAAACAAAGCGCCAGAGGTTTTGGGGTGGTGGAATGTGTGCGTTAACATCGAATGGGACATTCCAAAACGTGCCCCAAATGTTTCCAGCAATTGCGATTGAGGCGATGTTTGGGATCGGTGTATTTGTTTTAAAAGAAAAAATAGATGGAGGTGAGAGGTGAGTTTGGCTTATAAATTATGGAAAATAGGAAGTGTTCTTACAAAAGAAGATATTGAAAAATCTATAAGAGTTGATACTGGCTTTAAAGAGGGAGTTGAACCAAATTTCTTAAATATTGATTTTACTTTTAAGAATGATTCAATCCAAAAAGTTTCATTAAAAAGAGATTCAATTCCAAAAGATAAATTTTTCCTGACAAAAAAAATTGGTGGGACGAGTAACGCCTATTATCTTTACCCTAATATTGCAATACAAAAGGATAAACCATTAAAGGGCATAAAAAATATCAAAAATACTCTTAAATATTCAACTCAATACTACTGCAATAATAATTACAAAAGAAAGATTGAATTGATTATAGAAAATTTAGATAATTGTTGCAAAGATATAAAAATCAGTGAATATATTAAAGGAGATTACATAATCTGGCTCTCAATAAATGGTAAAACTTTTTATGAATTAATGCCTGAAGTGTGGGGAAATTATTATAAAAATCCATTTACTGACACAAGTACTCAAATCGGCATTGATATATTTACTAATAAAGAAACCGAAATCGGTTATAAAACTGATTTTAAAGTTTTTTCTTATGATCAATATCATGATTCATTGAATTATCGACTCGATGATAATCTTCCTTTATCTAAAGAAAGTGCACGAAATATTAAATATGCTTGGATGTTTATATTAGATAATTTGGTGTTTTATTACAAAGGATTACAATACGTCGTAATTCCAAACATTCTGAATGATGATGAAGAAATTCTAAAAATAGTTTTGAGAAGGTTTGTGAAAGCTAATAAAAAATTAAGTTCCAAAAAATCAATTTTAGATTCATTGAAGCAGCAAGAAAAGAAAATTAATAGAGAAATTGAAAAATTACAAAAGAAAATGAAAGACTCGATTAGAGCTAGAACGGAATTAGAAAAAATTAACAATGAGATTAGTAAAATTGAATTAGGTATGATAACTGAGCTAAACGAACAGGTTCAGACTTTGGATAGATTTCAAAATATGGTAACTTTAGATTATCTATTTTTGAATATCAATAGAACGAATCTATCATTTGAAATCACTGGTTCACTCGAGGATGTTATACCAAGTCGAATGAATCAGGTTGTTTCGGCTATGAATAAATTTAAGGTAAAAGATTTAGTAAAACTAGGTGCGAAAGATAGAGATAAAACATATTTGCAAGATTATTTTCATAGAAATGAACTTGAATGCCTGGTTGTGCCAAGTAAATCTATCTACAAAGAAAAAAGTGCAGAGTTAAAGAATAATATTATATCTGAACGTATATTTTTAGCAAAATTATTATTGTCAGATATGAAAATCAAACATTCAGACTTACTCCAAAGGTTTGAGTATAATCGTTATCATGGCTATGATAAAAAGAAACGTATTACAAAAGAAGGTTTTCAGGAATGGATTCAATACCCGGGTAGTTTTATGAAAGATGAAGATAACATTGTTAATTTTTTAAAGAGTTTAAATAAAATTCAGGAGGATTAAATGAAGGAAGAAAAGAAACATTCATTTGAAGAGTTCTTGATAGAAAGACAATCTCAAGAACAAGTTGATTTTTTTAAGACACCGCCCATCATGAAAGCATATTACATCGGCGCATATGCTAAAGCGGTTATCGATGGTTCATGGTTTTCGAAAGTAAGTGAAAAAAATACAACATTCAAGAATTGGCTATCAAATCAGATAATCAATTATCGCAATTTAGACAGGATTTTTGAAATGGCATATCGGTTTGAGCAAAAACTTCAATTGAACATCAGAAATGAAGTAAGAAAATTAGCACACGAAGTACCTGTTACTGCATCATCTGGAATGTCGAGTGCCAAAATATCTTATGCCTTCGTTGCTGGGTTCGATGATTACAAAAAATTCAAAGAAACGTATAAAAGTGAAAAAAATAATGAAATAAAGGAGGACGAAAATGTCTGATTTAGCAAAACAAAGTGAACTGCTTTTTATCTGGGATGCAAAAATGTGTAATCCCAACGGTGATATGAGTGCAGATAATGCACCACGATTTGATGAAGTAGATGAAAAAGCTATCGTAAGTGATGTAAGGATCAAACGAACAATTCGTGATGATTTGCAATATCGCAAGAATGAAATGATCTTTATAAACAATGAGGAAATTGTTAGTAAAGGACTGACAGCAGAATCACGATTTCAGCAAATAAAGGATTCAAACGAAGGAACTGATGATTTGCCTGTTTTTCTAAAGTGTATTGATAATCGCCTATTTGGCGGAGTAGCGCCAAAAAGCAATATACAGCTTGTTGGAACCGTTCAATTTTCTTGGACAAAGTCATTGAATCAAACTGAAACTGTTTTAAAGAGCGGAACAGGAGCATTTGCTACTAAAGATAAAGATGGTGGGGCGAAGTTCACTAAAACTTTCCGTGCCGATAACTACATACCATACGGAATATTTGGTATGTATGGAACGGTAAATCGAATGCAGGCAGAAAAAGCAAATACGAGTGAAGTAGATGTAAAAACCATGCTTGATTCATTGTGGATGGGAACAAAATTCCTAAATACCAGAAGTAAAGAAGGTCAAAAACCTCGATTGCTACTGCGGGTTATATACAAAGAAAATAGCCAATATTTTGTCGGATTACTTGATGAATTAGTCACATTGAAAAACCCAGATTCAAAGTCTATTCGTCAGATTAACGAAGTTGAATTTGACTTTTCGAACCTCATTACTTCATTGAACAAAGCAACCGATAAGATTGATGAATTGCAAATTGTATTAGATGATAGTTTGGCAAAATACAAAGAAGAACTAGCTGCGATAAAAAAAGTTAGTTTTGTTGAAGAAAATAAAATAATGGAGTAAATTATGTTTGCATTTAAGTTATGGAGTCATTTTGGTGCATTCCGTGACCCAATTACGATTACTCAAAATATAACTTTGAGCATACCGCCGAAAACAACCATCGGCGGTATGCTTGCTGCTATATTGGGAATGGATTATAATGAATATTTTGAAAATCCTGATTATTTTGATTTTGGATATAGTTTGGTATTACTAAATCCAATTCGTAAAAAAAGTTTTTCGCAGAACTATATCGAGGATTACACAGCAAAATCTCATCTAAAACACGAAGGTTTGAGAAAAGTCCTAAAGAAATCAATAATGTTAGAAGAACATATGAGTAGTATTAGAAAAACTCAAACAAAGGATTTCTTTGAAGATTTTAATGATACTGATTTGGAAAATGATGAAAAATTGGATGTTAAGCAGGAAGACTTTCAAAAAGCATTAGAGAATTACAATGAAATAATAATGTCAAAAATGCCAAAACCTAAACCAATTCGAAGAGAACTTCTTATCAAGCCAAGTTATCTGGTTTTCATCAAAGATTTTGGGTTTGAAGAAGAAGCTGTTAATCGTTTAAAAGCACACCGAACAGGATTTGCATTATACATGGGTAATTCTGAATTTGCTGCAAATTACCAATTTGTCGATTGCCAAGATTATAACAAAAAACCTTTATCACGAATTGACTCTTTTACCCAGTTTCAGGATAGAATAAAGTTCGAACCCAACCGAAAGTATACAACGGTTTATTCTGCTACAAAAACAATCGAAGGAAGAAAATATCGTGACTACAAAAAAATTATAATATGTGATGATTTCATTTCCTTTAACACTCTTGTTAATGGTGTATGGGTAAAAACTTCAGCAGGTGAATATAATTGTGAATTTATCTAATTTAGATAAGAAATATCTATCGCATCCTAATTATCCTTATCAGGAACACATTAATAATATTGCCAATTCTTTTGCTGACAAAAAGCATAAAATTGCAGCTCTATATCACGATTTAGGCAAATTATGCGATGAGTTTCAAACTTACATCAATCCATCACACCCAAATACAAAGAAAACAACACATGCAATAATTGGTGCTTTGATATTTTTGTCTAAAAGCAATTACCTTCTGGATAAACATTCCTTTCCTGTGTTTCTTAGTGTATTAAGACATCATGGGAATCTTGAAAATGTTAACGCATTAGCAGAAGAATTTAATGATAAAGATTACCTGATCAATGAAAACAATAATTTATCAGAAAAAATTAACCAAGTAATAAGTATAATTGATTCAGACGAGGGAATTGATATAGAAGAGTGCTGTGAATATTTTGATTCAAATGAGAATTTTGTGGATGAAAAGGATTTAAGCGGAATCAAATCTTATTATCAAATTAAAGAAGCTTACTCAAAACTGATTTTCGCTGACAAATATGAAGCGATTTTTAAACAACAATATCAGGAAATTGATTTAATTAATACGCCATATTACATTAATAAGTTAGAATCTCATCTATCTCAAAAATCAAATGATTTGTCGTCTGTTAGGAATTCTGCACGAAAAGATATTCTAAATAATTTTTCCATAAATAAGGATAAAAGCATTTTTATTATTGAGGCGCCAACTGGAATTGGCAAAACATTTGCTGCACTTCATCTTGCTTTGGAAATTGCTAAACAAAAAGATAAGAAGCGGATAATCACAGCTCTACCTATGACATCAATTATAGATCAGACTTTTATTGAATATTCTAAAATATTTGGAAGCGATATTCTTTTAAAATACCATCATTTGGCAAAAACAAAATCAAAAAATGATGAAGAAAGAGATGAAGAAATATCCGAACAGGAATACAATAAGCAAAAAGATTCCTTTTTAACAAAATCCTGGTCTGATGATAATGTAATAATCACAACTTTTAACCAAATATTAAACTTATTCTACTCGAACAGAAATCGTGATTTGGTCAAATTCTGGACTTTGAGAGATTCTGTAGTCATTATGGATGAAATTCAGGCTATCCCAAGAGTTTTACTTAAGGATTTTTCAAATACAATTTCGTTTCTATCAAATGAATTAAACATAGATTTTATTTTAATGTCCGCAACAATACCAGAAATTAAGCAATTTGTTGATCCAAGTCTTGTTGCTGAATTGTTGGATAATAAATATTTCTTTCAAGATTTCAATAATCGATATGTGCTTCGCTATAATGATACAATCGATTCAGAAGAGAAATTGATCAAAGCAATAGAAAATCAATTCAACAATAACAAAGCGGTTTTAGCAGTCGTTAATTCTAAGAAAGTAGCTTCTCATTTGTTTGAATATATTAGAAATGATTACTGTGAAAATGAAGTTTTTTTATTAAGTTCCCACTTCATCCCCAAAAATCGAGAAGAGATCATAACAAAGATCTCAAATCGATTGAAAAATAAGGAAAAGATAATTTTAATTTCTACTCAAGTTGTCGAAGCAGGAGTTGATCTGGATTTTGATTGCGGCTTTAGAGAATTTTCACCATTTTATTCCATAATCCAAACTGCTGGCAGAGTAAATCGTGAAAATAGAATCATTAACAAAGAATCAACTTGGTTAACGATTTTTGATGAAATTGGATTTTCTCCGTATCATCAAAATGACTTGTTGAAAGATGAAGTAAGAGAATTATTATCAGGAAGTATATGTGAGAACGAGTTACTACCATTATTAAAAAAATATTTTAAAAAAGCTATTGATAGAACTCCTGTTGAAATGCTATTAAACGAGAATATGAAAAATTTAGATTTCAAGAAGGTTATGGAATTGTTTGAAGCTAATTTTATGCAAAGAATGCCATATTTAAATCAAGTATTTATAGAAATAGAAAATGGCATTTATCAAAGATATTATGACAAATTGGATGAACGGTATAAAAACTTAGAAAATAAATCCATAGCTCTTGAGAAAAAAATGGAAATCAGATGTGATATAGCAGAAGTGTATAAACAAGTAGTCCAATATGTTATCAATGTTCCAAAAGATGAAGTACAGGATTTTGAATCATTTTATAAAGAAGACGAAATGAAAGTATGCCGTTATCATGAGCTGAAATCCTGCTATAATACCCAAACCGGCTGGCACCGCAATACTAATACCAATCATGAAGCATATATATTCTAAAACCTCAAAATCGAAATTGTGTATCATTGACAGAAATTTACAAGCAGTCAAAGGATGCCATTTGGCCTTGACACATTTAATGTGCAACTTTATATTAGTAAATAAAGCGATTGTATCCCTCAGCGAAGCGTTAAATCACACCGCTAAGACGAAGAAAGTCTTTCAGACTTTTCAGTCCGAAGGACTTATGTGTTTAAACGATAGGTTTCAACCTATCGGAGGGGAAAAGACTAACGAATATAGCGAAGCGTTAAAACACACCGCTAAGACGGACAAAGCCTTCCAGACTCATCAGTCCGAAGGACTTTTACGTTTCAACGATAGGTTTCAACCTATCGGAGGGGAAAAGAGAAAAGGAAAAAAACATGACAGGTAAATCATTTAAATCAATCTATTACCACATAGTTTTTCACACACAATATAATGAACCTTATCTTTTAGATACGGATTTACGCAAACAAATCTATCATTTCATAAGTAATAAATGCAAAGCCCATCATCTATATCTGCATGCTATTGGGGGTACGGAAAATCATGTTCATATGCTTCTTTATATTCCACCTAAAATGGCTGTTTCAAAAGCAGTCAAATTAATCAAAGGATCTTCATCATATTTTGTAAATAATGAATTGATGGGAGAAAACAATTTGTATTGGCAGGAGGGTTATGGTTTATTTACAGTTTCTAAAAACCAACTATCATTTACTAAAAGATATATCAATAACCAGATAGAACATCACAAAGATAATACAATTATTAATGAATTTGAGGAAATAGCAAATGATAATCGAGCGAAGAAATGTCAAAACATACAGCGAAGTGTTAAAACACACCGCTAAGACGAAGAAAGTCTTTCAGACT
>CAYSSJ010000002.1:113308-115466 GCA_964433675.1 uncultured Candidatus Cloacimonadota bacterium | reverse complement strand
TTCAGACTTTTCAGTCCGAAGGACTTTTACGTTTCAACGATAGGTTTCAACCTATATCAAAGAGGTAGTATCATGCAGTTAATCTTAAACACCTATGGCACTTATCTTCACAAAAAAGGTGAGATGTTCGAAGTAAGAATCGATGGAGAGACGAAACGAATCTCACCAAAACGAATCTCTGGAATTGTAATCTCCAATGCTGCTCAAATAACAACCGATTCTATCCAACTTGCCTTAGAATACAATATAGATATAGTTTTTTTGGATAAATATGGCGATCCTTATGGGCGTCTTTGGCTACCCAAATTAGGTAGTACAACTTTTATCAGACGTCGTTTATTGGAAATCTACCAATTGGATGAAGGGCTGATATTCGTAAAACATTGGCTCAATCGCAAGACAGATAATCAGCTCAGTTTCTTAAAAGAAATCATTAAAAAAAGACCGAATGTGAATTTTGATAAAGAGTTGAACGAAATAGTGCGGCTGAGGGAAATAATGAACAATATGAACGGAAAATTATCAGAATTGGCTCTCAAAATATTAGGAATTGAAGGTAATATTTCTCGTATATATTTCCGAATTATCTCTCATCTCGTTCCCAATAAATATACATTTTCGGGTAGATCCTCTCGCCCTGCCAAAGATCCTTTCAACGCTTTTTTGAATTATGGCTATGGCATTCTTTATAGCAAAGTGGAAAAAGCGCTCATTATCGCTGGTTTAGACCCTTACATAGGTCTTCTTCATACAGATAATTATAACAAAAAATCACTCGTGTACGATTTCATCGAACCCTATAGAATCTTAGCCGACGAACCGGTTTTTTATCTATTTTCCAGAAGAAAAATAAAAGATGAATTCTGCGATGAAATCAAAAATGGCTGCATTTTAAATGAAAACGGAAAAAAAATCTTTGTTACAAATCTGATGGAATATTTCGACAAAAGGATTAGATATAGAAGTCGAAATATCTCAACGATCGATCAGATACAATTTGATGCTCACGCTTTTGCAAACTTTCTGATCGGTAAAAGAAAAACATATTGAGGGATTATGCTTACTTGGGTTTTGTATGATATCAAAAAAGATCGAACTCGTTCCAAAGTATCCAAATTTTGTGAAGAGTCAGGAATTTACCGAGTACAGTATTCCGTATTTTTGGGCGAACTCAATAATGCTCAAAGAAAAGAACTTACCGCCGCACTTCTGGAGCTGATGGACGAGGAAGAAGACTCTATTTATATCTTTCCGATGTGCGATGTGGATTTTGGGAAATGTAAACTGCTCGGTCAAGCTTTTGATAAAAAGCTGATTGCAGATGAGGTGAAAGCTCTGCTATTATGAACAATACTAAGATATTTGTTACCCCTTCTGATGTGATAGAATACCTCTTCTGCCCCAGATTTCTATATTATATGCACGTGCTTAAGATAGAACAACATGAACATAAACGGACGTTGGTTAACATAGGAAGAGATATACATGCTCTCAAAATGGTTAGAAATAAAGAATACCTACGCAAAAAAATCGGTTGTATAGACAAAATAATCGATGTCTATCTCTCTTCTGATAAGTATAAGATCGTCGGCCGTATTGATGAAGTAGTTTTCTTAGCAGATAATTTCGCTGCTCCACTGGATTATAAATATGCTTTCTGGGAAAACAAAGTCTATCAAACGCACAAGATGCAGCAAACGCTTTATGCGCTCTTGATCCAGGAAAATTTCCAGACCAAAGTCGAAAAAGGGTTCCTTGTCTATGTCAGATCAAAAAATCATTTGGAAGAATTGCCGATAACAGAAAATATGAAATCAAAAGCGATAAAAATAGTGGAGGATATCTTTGATATTCTGAATGTGAACTTTTATCCTCAGATGACTAAAAGTAAAAATAGGTGCTTGGATTGTACATACCGAAATTTATGTGTGGTCTGAACGAAAAATATTGACATTTTATCGTCAGTTTAGATCTTTATACTATTATAGAAGTGATTAGAAAAGTCTGATGTGATGCAATAAGGCTGTTCTTTGTCATATTTTAAAGTATCATCCCTAAAACGACCTGCTGAACAGAACTGTGATATTCTTAATATGTATAAAGATACATAATCAAACGCCTTTGATTCAGATGATCCAGCAAAACAAGGATTGAAACG
>CAYSSJ010000002.1:0-113208 GCA_964433675.1 uncultured Candidatus Cloacimonadota bacterium | reverse complement strand
CTTTGATTCAGATGATCCAGCAAAACAAGGATTGAAACGGGCTGGTGTTCCCGAAGCGCGGTCGCCTTTGAACACTTTGATTCAGATGATCCAGCAAAACAAGGATTGAAACTACACTACCGAAACCCTCTACGCGGATGAAGAGATCCTTTGATTCAGATGATCCAGCAAAACAAGGATTGAAACATCTTATAAGCCATAGAAAAAAAACAACTTACGAAACTTTGATTCAGATGATCCAGCAAAACAAGGATTGAAACGCGATCGCATCTACACAGCCATCATGATACTCGTCCACTTTGATTCAGATGATCCAGCAAAACAAGGATTGAAACTCCGTATGGAGCACTATATGAGAGAAAAGAGGTAGAGGCTTTGATTCAGATGATCCAGCAAAACAAGGATTGAAACTCATATCCAGGGAAGAGGTTTTTTCGTAACAAGTAAGCTTTGATTCAGATGATCCAGCAAAACAAGGATTGAAACATCGTACCATCCTCGTTCTGCAGTGCTGCACGGATCTCTTTGATTCAGATGATCCAGCAAAACAAGGATTGAAACGTAAAAACTATACTGGCATGGTCTCCGGTTATTCGCCTTTGATTCAGATGATCCAGCAAAACAAGGATTGAAACTGGTCAAAAAGTGTCATAAAAAAGTGTAATTAGTTCTTTGATTCAGATGATCCAGCAAAACAAGGATTGAAACATTCATTCCCGTCACGGTCGAAATATTCGACCTTTTCTTTGATTCAGATGATCCAGCAAAACAAGGATTGAAACCGTGACTCCGGTCAAACTTATTCTGCTATTTTTCCCCTTTGATTCAGATGATCCAGCAAAACAAGGATTGAAACACAGAGTCGTCTAAATGCTCGCTCGTCGTCAATCTCCTTTGATTCAGATGATCCAGCAAAACAAGGATTGAAACTTTACCGACCTTGAGTCGGTCACGCTCAGATTTTAACTTTGATTCAGATGATCCAGCAAAACAAGGATTGAAACCCGGGATGCCGTCGAATGTGACACCACCGCTGGTCGGACTTTGATTCAGATGATCCAGCAAAACAAGGATTGAAACAGCAATACAAGGACAAATACGGCGAAGAAGCCTACCTCTTTGATTCAGATGATCCAGCAAAACAAGGATTGAAACCTTCTTGAAAGACAGTGATTGGTCTCAGAAAGCGGACTTTGATTCAGATGATCCAGCAAAACAAGGATTGAAACAAATTGAGACCGAGATAGAATTACGCAGATTAGCGCTTTGATTCAGATGATCCAGCAAAACAAGGATTGAAACAGATTGCAGACTATCGGATATTGCCTTCATAGACATCTTTGATTCAGATGATCCAGCAAAACAAGGATTGAAACTTACAATTATCGCAGAGCTAAATCAGAAATATGGAGCTTTGATTCAGATGATCCAGCAAAACAAGGATTGAAACCTCCGATATTCGAGTCGTATGTTCTTGTTTCCCCCCTTTGATTCAGATGATCCAGCAAAACAAGGATTGAAACTCATGAAGCTCTAAATCTCGAATTATCTTCTCTTGTCTTTGATTCAGATGATCCAGCAAAACAAGGATTGAAACTGTTGTTATATGATAGCGACTTGAATAGCTGCTGATGTCTTTGATTCAGATGATCCAGCAAAACAAGGATTGAAACATTCCGCATACCGCCCTTGTACGGATATATCCCAATCTTTGATTCAGATGATCCAGCAAAACAAGGATTGAAACGACCATGTCATGTTATCTAACGATAAAGCGTACATTCTTTGATTCAGATGATCCAGCAAAACAAGGATTGAAACTAATTACAAACGTAACAGTCCCGCTGGCATTGTAGATCTTTGATTCAGATGATCCAGCAAAACAAGGATTGAAACTTTTCTGTAGAACATTTATCAATCCCGCCGAGATAGACTTTGATTCAGATGATCCAGCAAAACAAGGATTGAAACACGACAACTTCACCGAGTTGTATGGGAAGGTGAACTCTTTGATTCAGATGATCCAGCAAAACAAGGATTGAAACGCGTATCGGGATTAGATCAAAGTGATCCAAATAAGACTTTGATTCAGATGATCCAGCAAAACAAGGATTGAAACTGCTCATTATACCCCACCCCATATCTGTTTCTTAATCTTTGATTCAGATGATCCAGCAAAACAAGGATTGAAACTATCTACGAAACTAATATCAGAGCGGAGCTTCAGTCTTTGATTCAGATGATCCAGCAAAACAAGGATTGAAACCACACCACTTATAATTTGACGCAAGCGCTCCGATATTCTTTGATTCAGATGATTCAGCAAAACAAGGATTGAAACATACCAGGTGTATGAGCCGAGCCCATAGTCACTGTGCTTTGATTCAGATGATCCAGCAAAACAAGGATTGAAACTCCGTCTCCGGTACTTCGAGCTTCTTCATAGCCTCTTCTTTGATTCAGATGATCCAGCAAAACAAGGATTAAAACTATTGTATCTGATTTACAACGATCTTGCCGAACAAATTTAAAAACATAAAAAAACACATTTAAAAAAACATGTCTTGTCATTCTAAATGTAGTCGAAAAAGCAATGATAAAAAAAGATGTTATCTTAGCTCCGTATTACTTATCACGTCCTCGGAGTGGAGAAATGTTGATTTGTTGATTAGTTAAATTGTTAATTGGTTGAATCGTTGAGTTGCCTGCCCGGTCTGCCATGTGGGACCTGTCTGTTCCACTGTGGTGAAATTTCGTATGAAATATTTCACTGGGGGTATTTGGTGCTTGGAATTTAGTTACTTACTATTGTCTCCCCATACCAATCCTCCTATCCACCTAACCGCCCAGCTTCCCTCTACTCTGAAAACTCACTACTCACAATTCATCACTCACAAATGCCTTCTCCTTTCTCACAAAAACCAATTCTTCATTGACATCAATAGTTAATAAAATAAGATGTTTTCAAAAAAAGAATCAAAGGGAAGTATAATGCAAAAGGGGACAGAGAAAAAATGGCATAGTTTGGGTACTGACGCTACAGTCAAGGAAGTGGATACTTCGGCGGAGAGGGGGCTAAGTCCTCAGGAAGCAAAGCAGCGTTTGGAAGAATATGGTCCAAACAAACTACCCGAATCCAAACAACGCAGTACTTTGATGAGGTTTCTCGAGCAGTTCAATAATATTCTCATCTTTCTGTTAATTGCCGCGGCAGTTATCACCGCATTGATGGGGCATTGGATCGATACTTTCGTCATCTTGGCGGTAGTTATTATAAATGTGTTCATAGGCTTTATTCAGGAGGGTAAAGCAGAGAAGGCGATCGAAGGTATCAAAAAGATGCTCTCACTAAAAGCACTTGTCATCAGAGAAGGTCATCGTGATGATATAGATGCTCAGAATCTGGTGATCGGGGATATAGTAATCCTCCGTGCCGGAGATAAAGTACCGGCAGATCTGCGTATCCTCAAAGCTAAGAATTTCCGCGTGGATGAGTCTATCCTCACCGGTGAATCGACTGATGTGGAGAAAAGTGCAGAGAAGGTGGATGAGGATGCCGTTTTGGCAGATCGTTCCAGCATGGCGTTTTCCGGTACTATGGTCACCAGCGGAGAGGCAACAGGTGTAGTAGTAGCAGTCGCCGAGCATACCGAGTTGGGCAAGATTTCCCAAATGCTCACAGATATAGAAGAGATCACTACTCCACTTCTGCAAAAGATTCATAGTTTCGGTAAGAAATTGTCCGTATTCATCCTATCAGTCGGTGCTCTTGTCTTCCTATTTGCCTATTTTATCAGAGATTATCCTTTCGTGGAAGCTATCATGTCCGTCATCAGTTTAGTCGTCGCTTCCATACCAGAAGGGCTACCGGCTATTATGACTATTACCCTTGCTATAGGTGTGCAACGTATGGCAAGGAGACATGCGATCATCAGAAGACTGCCCTCGGTGGAGACTTTGGGTGCTGTCAGTGTGATCTGCTCGGATAAGACCGGCACACTTACCCGCAATGAGATGACGGCGAAATCTGTGATAACATCGCAAAATACATATCTTGTGGAGGGTGTGGGTTATAGTCCGCATGGGAAGGTAACTGCTGATGATAAAGAAGCGGATCCGGATAAAAATGCGGTTTTGAAGAGACTGACCCAATCAATTTTGGCGTGTAACAATTCGGAGATTAAAGAAGATGAGGGTGAGTGGAAACTATCGGGCACTCCGACCGAAGGTGCTTTGATTACCCTCGGCTATAAGCTTGGTATGAGGGATTTCCAATCTAAACGGATTGATGCTATACCTTTCGATTCCGAGCATAAATATATGGCTACTTTGAATGAAGTAGAAGATAAGCGCTTCATGTTTGTCAAAGGAGCACCTGAGAAAATTCTGGAGATGTGTTCGCAGCAACTTACTTCCGAAAATACTGAAGATATTGATCCTGATTATTGGAACGATAAGTTTGAGCAGAGTGCCAAAAAAGGTCAACGTCTCATTGCCGTTGCCTACAAAGAACTAGATAGCAGCAGAGATTCTATCGAATTTACGGATGTGGAGAAAGATCTTATCATGCTCGGCATGATCGGCATCATAGATCCACCGCGTGAGGAAGCTTACGATGCCATCCAAGAATGTAAAGAAGCCGGCATACGAGTGGTGATGATTACCGGCGATCATCTGCTCACTGCTCAGGCGATTGCCGAAGAGCTCGGCATATCAGACGATGCTAAAGCTATCTCCGGCTCGGAGCTGGAGAAAATGGATGATGATAAACTGGTCGAAATAGTGAAAGATCATAGTGTATTTGCTCGTACTTCTCCTGAGCACAAGCTTAGATTACTAAAAGCATTGCAAGCAAATAACCAATTATGTGCCATGACCGGTGACGGTGTGAATGACGCCCCTGCTCTCAAGCGCGCTAATATCGGTATTGCTATGGGAATCAAAGGTACGGAAGTCTCCAAAGATGCAGCCGAGATGATCCTTACTGACGATAACTTTGCCTCTATCGTTAATGCCGTAGAAGAGGGGAGAACCGTCTATGATAACATCCGTAAGACCATCCTCTTCTTACTGCCGGCTAACGGAGCAGAAGCTACGGTGATAATCGCAGCGATCATTTTCGGACTCACGCTTCCCATCACACCGGTTCAGATACTGTGGGTGAATATGGTCTCGGCGGTAACTCTTGCCCTTGCCCTCTCGGTTGAACCGATGGAGCAGAAGGTGATGCAGCTACCACCTCGTGATCCGAATAAGTCTATCTTGGGAGGGCATTTCTTCTGGCGTGTAGTTTTCGTCTCACTTCTCAGTGGCGGTATTACCTTTGGATTGTTCACCAGAAATTACCTGCAAGAGATCCACGATATCACCACTGCAAGAACCATTGCAGTAAATATGCTGGTTGCCTGCCATCTCTTCTATCTCCTCACCTGCCGTAAATTATATGAAAGAAGTATCAGCAAACGTTTCTTCGATAATAAATATGTGTTCATATCGATAGGTGTGCTCATTCTCCTCCAGATCTTCTTTACCTATACTCCGTTTATGAATAATCTGTTCGGCACTACCGCCCTTGCAATCAGAACCTGGCTCTATCCACTTGTTGCAGGGATTATCGTCTTTATCTTGGTCGAGATAGAGAAGACCATCATCCGCCGGATGAATCCGAAAACTTGAGACAGAACAGAAAGCCTCTCTGACCGGCTGAAGCCGGAGCGTATCGAAGTGTGTCTTGGTGCAAGAGAGGCAATACTCCTTCGCCCCCCTTCGCAAATGCTTCGGGGGGCTACGGAGGACAAGGATGAAGTTTAGAGTTTAGGGTTGAGGATTTAGGAGTATGCCAGAATGGCAAAAACCGTCATTTCGACCGAAGGGGACGAAGCCCCGAAGTGGAGTAATCTCATTTATAAATAGTGAATAGTAAAGGAGAAATGTTGAATTGTTGAGTTGTTTAATCGTTTAATTGCTTGCCCGGTCAAATCTCGTCAGGAATATTTCAGTGGGGAATTTTAAAACCCTACTCCTGAAGACGCAGGCTATTATTACTGTCACTGGCAAATCCCCCTCTCAGTCTCTTCTCCCTGCTTTTCATACTTCGATACGTCCTGTACCTACTTTCCTGTGTTATACTAACTAAGAAAAAAAAGTAGGTGCAGGACTACTCAGTATGACGATTTATTGTTTCTATTAACTCCGGCGTAGTCAAATTCCCATCAATTCCGCGAACGAAGTGAGTAAATTCCTCCCTCAGTCTCTTCCTGCTCTTCTCAAAAACTCACAACTCATCACTGCTTCATTATTGTATCCCTTCGTCCTTGATCCTTAATCCTTTTCCACTTTCTTTGTCCTTCGAAGCCTGTCAGGCGAAGAAGGATCACCTATCACGTACCTCTTTTAGCTCTTAGCTTTTAGCGTATAGCTTTTTTTCTTCCTGTTTTTCTCCAAAGACTCATCACTCAAAATTGCTTCACTATTTTACCATCACCTTAAGTAAAAACGAAACTCTTGACATCTGCACGATGATACAGTGCATGACAAAACCTTATCCTGAGCGAAGATATCGGGATGAGAGTCTTAATAGTGAATAGAGGAAGAAATGATAGATAGAAAGAATTTGCATGCTGCTGCCTTATTCTCGGGTGGTTTGGATAGCATGTTGTCAGTAAAGTTGATGTTGGATTTAGGATATCGGGTCACTCCGATTTTTTTCAAAACTCCGTTTTTCGGAGCAGAAAAGGCAGAAAAAGCAGCCGAAGAGTTAGGACTGAAACTACTTGTTCACGATATCACTGAATCTCATCTGCAGATGGTAAAAAATCCCCGCTATGGTTACGGTAAATATATGAATCCATGTATAGATTGTCATGCTCTTATGTTTCAAAAAGCGGGAGAATTGACGGATGCATACGGATATGATTTTTTAATCTCCGGCGAAGTTCTCGGTCAGCGTCCCATGTCTCAAAGGCGTGATGCGCTCAATGCTGTTTCCAAATTAAGCTCAGTAAAAGAGCTCATTGTTCGTCCACTTAGTCAGAAATTACTAGCAGATACCAAACCGATAAGCGAAGGCTGGATAGATAAAGATGAGCTCCTTGATATTCAGGGACGAAGTAGGCAGCGGCAACTGGAACTGGCAGAGCAGTATGGCTTTCAATATTATTCCACTCCCGGTGGTGGCTGTCTGCTCACCGACAAGAGTTTTTCCATCCGGCTGCGAGATTTGATGGATTATGAGATGATGGAATTGGATTCGATCGAGCTCTTGAAAGTCGGTAGGCACTTTCGCATCAATGAAGATATCAAGATTATTATCGGTAAAAACAAATTCGACAACAAAAGAATATCCGAACTGATAAGAGATAAAACCATCCTCTATGTGAAGTATAAGCCCGGACCATTGGGTGTGCTCGATGTCAAACGAGAACCGACGGAAGCGGAGCTAAAACTTGCTGCTTCTATATTATCACGCTATGTTTCCGACTATCACACTGGCGACATTGTAGAGGTAACTATAAAAGATAGTTCGAATGATATCAAAGCGGTACCCTTATCTGCCGATAAATGTAATGAATATATGATAAAAATGAAAGATTAGATAGAGAGGTAAAAATGCAGTACAAAGTTTTTGATCTGTTACCATCTTATGGAACAAATACTTATCTGGTGTGGGATGAAGAAAGCTCTCAAGCGCTTATAATTGATATGGCCGCTCCTTCCAAAGAAATTTTGGAATTTGTATCTAAAAACCAATTGAACCTGAAATTTATAGTTTGCACTCATGGTCATGCCGATCATATAGGTGGTGTAAAATTCATCAGAGAGCATACAGATTGCAAAGTAGCGATCCACAGAGCTGATGCTCATATGCTCACAGATGCAAATGATAATTTGAGCGCTCAGATTGGGAATGCGCTCACAGCAGGTGAAGCTGATATTCTCATGGAAGATGGGGAAGAGATTAAACTTGGCAAAGAGAGTTTCAAAGTGATCCATACTCCCGGTCATACTCAAGGCAGTATCTGCTTGCTAAATGAACCCTATCTCTTCAGTGGTGATACTCTGTTTCAGTTTGATATCGGTAGAACCGATCTCCCCGGCGGCGATCATGAGAGCATAATCCGTTCTATCAGAGAGAAGCTCTTCACCTTGGACGATAAGATCATAGTATTGCCCGGGCACGGACCTGCATCGAGCATAGAAGATGAGAAAGCCGGCAATCCGGCTGTCGGTATTATGAACCGATATATTTAACCGATATTTCTCGGCTTATTGTAAGAAGACTATTCCAAATCACCTTTGGGTAAGGTAATCACTACAGTAGTACCTTCACCAGGTGTGCTGGAAATATCGAGTTTACCTTTGTTCTGTTCGATAAACTCTTTGCAGAGATTCAAACCCAAGCCGGTACCTTTCTCACCTGCAGTACCGCGCTGAGATTTCTTATTCTGTAAATCAAATATCTTTTCTAACTGTTCTATACTCATACCTATACCATGGTCTTTAAATGTAATATAAGTTTTTTGATCATCCATATCTGCTGATATCTCCACTTTCCCATCGGGGTTACTGAATTTTAGTGCATTAGAGATCAGGTTTTGGAATACCGAGTTTATCATAACTTTGTCTGCAAAAGCATGTACTTCAGGTGAGATGTTTGTCTCTATAGAGATATTCTTCTGTCTGGCAGCTCCATCAAAAGTAGAGATGCAACTTTCTAACACATCAGCTATCTTTATCAATCTCGGTTCATATTCTATAGCTCCCAGTTGCGCTCTTGCCCAGGTGAGCAGGTTGTTCAAAAGAGATACCAGACTATCTGAATTCTTTCTCAGTTCACTGGTTATCATGATGATGTCTTCTGATTCCAAGCTATCTAAATCATTACTTAACATACGAGTTCCGGTAGTGATAGAAGTGAGAGAATTTTTCAGATCATGAGAAACGATAGAAAATAGCTTATCTTTGGTTTTGTTAAGGTTCTCCACCTCTTCCAAAAAATGGGTTTGCTTTTCATAAAGTTCTTCCAACTCAATTTTGTGCTTATCCAATTCAGCATAGGATTTTTCGAGCTGTTTATTCGTTTTTATTTTTATCCTGTTTTGTCTGATAAAAGTTAGAGCTATAATGGCAAAAGCTATGATTAAACCGAAATAGAGATTCCTGTTTCTTCTGTTTCTTGATAACTCAAATTGATTGAGTTGTTTTTCGTATCTTAGGTTTTCCATTTCATATTCCAGTTGAGATACTTCATATTGGGTTTCGAATTGAGCTTTTATTTCCGCATTCCTATCTGAAAAGATTTTTTGTTGATATTCATTATGCTGTTCCAAATAGTCGAATGCCTCATCGTAATTATCTAGTTTTCTGTGATAATCTGCATGAGTATACAAAGCTTCTGCAACCAACTTATCAACTTCAGAACTATTAGCTAAATCCAACGCTAATGTCATATAATGTTTCGCGTTCTCAAAATCATTCAATTTCAGATATATATCGGCAGCAAATCTATAACTCACCGATAAAGTTGCCATATCTTCTTGTTGTTCTCTTAATCTAATCGAATTGTGAATATGATCCAAAGCTTTATCGTATTGTTCAGTATCCAAATAATATTTTGCCAGACTTGTATAAGCAAAAGCTTCTCCCCTTTTGTAGCCAGTTTCGATGAAAAGATCAAGCGATTTTTGATAGTATGTTTCCGATAAATGCTTTTCTTCAGTTTCGGTAGATACGAGTCCGAGATTATGGTAAGTATTAGAAAGATAGACAGATACGGGCATCTCTTCTAATATCTCAATAGCAGATTTGTAGTATTGAATAGATATATCATAGTTTCCCAATACTGTGTGTATATTACCTATATTCGTATAATTACCGGCAATCGTGTTTTTATCATCTATCTTTTCTGCTAACTCGTTGCTAATCTCCAAATGTTCTAGAGCCTTCTCATAATGGCGTAGTGTCCAATAAGTTACTCCCATTCCTTGATGCAAAAAAGCTTCAAGTCCGATATCATCCACTTTTGTTATGTGTTCCAGTGCTTTGTAGTAAGATTCCAAAGAGTTTTGGTATCGTCCTAGGTTTTTTAGAACAACTCCTCTGCTTGTATAAAGATCTGCCAGTTCATATTGATTATCATTTAGCTGGCTGAAATATACAATAGCTTCTTCCTGATATTCCAAAGCTGCAATGTAGTTATTGTGTTCTACTTCATATTTGGCTAAATAATAATTTGCGAAAGCGGAGCCGGAAATGTCAATATACTGATCGGATAGTTGCAACAATTCAGATGATAACTGGTAGAATAAACTATCATCTTCTATAGTTTTTGTCGAGAGGATTTTTATAAGTTTGGATATTCTATCTTGACCTTCCGAATTAACTAGCTCTTCGTGTAATATCTCATTATAATCGGCTATAAGTATAATAGGGATAACCAATAGCAATAAATACACCAATAACTTCTTCATCCACTCACCTCTCATAATAATCATTAAAAACCTTAAACTTTATCAAGAGAATCTTGTCACGAAATATTTTGGGAAGCGATCACTCGCTTATTTATAGAATGGTATTTTAAAGCGTAGATAATGCTCTTTTCTCAGATGAACTGAAATTTTGAGGATATTGAAAGCTTGAAAAAGGGGTATCTCATTTTGATAATACTTTTCATATAGTTCGAATGGTATATTATAAACTATCCTATTCACCAGCTCTGAATGGTATAAAAAAGGATAGTCTCTGGCATACTCCATATATGTTTCGTAATAAGACATATCAGTCTCTTGACTGCGAAAGAGCATGGTAAATCTGTCGTGGTCAGGCTCTTCTATCTCGAGTAATCTTCTTTGCAGATTGAGCTGGAAGCTATTTGGCTTTGCTTCTGTAAATGAGATAGTAATGCTTAGAAGCAGAATAAGGAATGCATATCTTAGTATGATCGTCTTTTCCAAACATATTTGGAACGCCTTAGTTCTATAACAACCAAAACTTAATCCATCCCTCATCTTACATTCTACCTCCATCATATCCTATAAAATCTTTAGTTTATAGGAGAAGGCAAGAAATTTCTCATAAGAAATTCAGCTTTTATATTGCTTTGATTAAGAATCTTCTTTTTTAGCTTCGTTTTCTTGCTGTTTCTCTTTGTTCTTTTTTATATAATAAGTAGAAACTTCCTCGAATTCTTCTTTATCCATATTGTTCAATGAGATAGAGCCATCTTTTTCCTCATGATAGGAATAAATATAGATGTCATCTCCATCTGTGGGGTGGAGAAGGACATATTGTTTGTCTTTGTAGGTAAAGAGATCTACTACTTCACATTGAGCTACTTCGCCATTATCGAATTCCAGAGTCAGATAGGGTGAATTTTCTTCTTTTACTACTTTGTTTTCTTCGTGTCGGTTTTCTTCTTTCATTTTGCTCTCCTTTATTTGCTTTTTCTTTTGAAATGGAATAGTCGTTTGTAATGCAAGATGGAATGATTATCGTAGATCGGTATGGACTCTTCGCCGATGAAATATGAATCTGTGACGGTAAACATGGCGGTAGGATCGTAAGATTTGACGATCGAGATAACCTTCTCCAGGTTTTTCCTCAGTAGCGGAATATAGATCACTTCCACTTCACCTTGGTTATCATGCGCTCTGATATGTGTTACCCGATACCCTTCTTTGCGTAAGATTTGTATCAGTTCTTTCTCACGGTCACCGGTGATTATCCGCAGTAATCTGAAACCGAGAGCCAGTTTGTTTTCCAAATATATGCCCACGAAATTACCGGCAGCAAAACCGGCTGCATAAGCGATGTAATTTATCGGGTTGGTTAGGTTGCTCATCACATATCCAATAACGATGAGCCAAATGAGTACTTCCAAGAATCCTACTATAGGTGCCAGATAGCGCATACCACGGGAGACGAATATTATCCGCAATGTACCGAGTGAGACATCGAATATGCGCGCTATAAATATAAAAATAGGCAACAAATATAGTGTAAACAAAGATGATTCTGCTAATATGACCATAATATACTCACCTCATAAAAATTAGTCGTAAATCTGTACGGATACCTTGTCTCTGTATGCATCGAGCCAATTCTGAAATTCCTGTGCGATTACTTCTTTTCTAAACGCTTCTCTCTGTTCTTCAAATCGATGAGAAGCTATCCTTTCCATTTTATCTACTCTGTAAAACATCAAGACACCGTCCGGCATAGTGATAATGGGTGAAACATAGCCGGTCTCCCGCTTGATAACATCATCCAGGATAAGACTGCTTAGTTCGACACCGGGAAGTTTGCTGTCCAAAGAGAGAGAGGTGGCAGACTGCCAACCACCTAAGAAAAAGAGCAGTTGATCTGCATCTTCGCTGGCAATTATTCTGTCTCTGATCTGAGAAACATAATCCCGCGCATTTTCCAACATCTCGTTTTCTCTCAAAATTGCTTTTATTCGTGGAAGCGCTTCTTCGTATGTCATCTGTCTGGACGGTCGTTTTTCCACCAAAAATATGACTGCATAGCCATCTTCTACAGGTAAGATGCTGCTGTATTTTTCATTACGCCAGAGTCGCATCAGATCGGATCGAATATGAGCAATAGAGCCTATATATTCAAAAGGTTCATCGGCAGCTTGCATAGAAGTGCGAAATACAACGGCTCGATCGCGAAATTGATTTACACTCGATATATAGCGAGAATATTCAAATATCTCTTGGGCAGTGTGAACTGCGATACTATCAGCGATCTCATACTGCAGAATGCTGCTGATCTGATCTTTTACAACTTCATAATCCATAATGCCGGCAGGATATTGTTCTAATTTGCGCGCTACTATCCACCCCTCATCCAATTCTATAGCCGGTAAAACCTGCCATGGATTTGCACTTTTCAGCTTATTTCTGAGCTCAATCGGTAAAAAATCGAGCGGCGTCACCATGTTTTTGGGGAGCAAATTCTTCTCTGAATATATCATTCTGAGCAGTTCGAAATCGACTCCACTTTGAATGTAATCCCCGATATTGTCTGCTATCTTTTTACTTGTGGTATAAATATAATCGAATTTAACTGATTGATCGCGGTAATAGGACTCCCGATCCGACTCATAGATCTCTCTAATTCTGGCAGAATCGATTCTGATCGTATCCGGATTGATCGGTATGTAGGCACCACCCAACTGTAAACTATCCACGGTCATGAAATCTGCTTTGTTTTTCTCATAATACTCTTCATAATCTATTTCGGTGAAATCTCCGACTTCAATCATGCCGGATAGCTGATCCTCAATCAGATGGAAGTTGGGGATATATTCCGGGAAATAAGAGACCAATTTGAAGAAGTAAGTTTCTCCGTTTGATTCGATAAAACCATAATGTAGATCAGCTTTTACCTTATCAGCTATTTGCTCAGCCAGATGGTTGTCTATATTGGAAAACAGATCCAAGAATATGATCTTATTCTCCTTTTCTATACCATAACTATGGATTACTCTGGCTAGTTGGTTATCATCCGGCATCACTTCTTTGATCTCTTTTTTGATCTGGTCTATCATGTTTTCTCGCTTGCTCGAGTATCTGTGTCGGGGTTCGGTCAGTTCAAATAGAGAGACTACTGCAGCTGGGATGATGAACGTGTCGATATTGCGCAGATAATAATCATATAAATCTATCTGATTACGTTCATATTCACAATAGGCTTGCCATACTTCATCTTTCACATTTTCCAAATCTTCCACATCGGGTTCGACGACCTCGTCTATCTCCATCACCAGATAACCAAAGGGCAACTCTATCGGTTCGGAGTATTCATTCTCTTCCAGTTCGAAAGCAACTTTGGTAACCTCGACTGGCAGATTACCACACTGCTCGTGTGGATAGAGTAAATCCGAATGTAAGGTGGCATAGGGAACAAAAGCATCATGCTGCATACGCAGACGCATATTGTATGCTGTTTCCAAAGCCTTTTGCCTAGTCAGCTTATCTTCATAATGCGCTCTGATACTATCTCTGTGTGTTTGGACGATATGCTCATCTATCTCGACCGTATCAGGTAGTGCCCAAGCAGTGATAATACTATCTAGTTCAGTCGTAACTATCTCATCTAATTCTGGTTGTATTTCTGCTACAAATTCATCTGCAGGTATGATGAAAAATCTAAATGAACGCTGCGGATCGGAAGTGAAATTCTCTCTGTTTTTCCGATAATACTCCATAGCACGTCTGGTGGAGTAATGTGGTTCCACATTGGCAGCCTCGATGTCCACAGTTGCATAACTGATATCTATTTGGGCATTTTCCAATATAAATAGTTCCATCAATCTATCATCGGTGATGCCGAGTGAATTGGTGATAAGAGTTCTGGCTTTTTCCAAGAGCAGTTCGCGCCGCATATCTTCTAAGATGGCTTTTACTTCCGGTAGATTCTTTTGTTTCTCGAATTTCTCATAATCAAAATATCCTTCGGTCATAAAGCGAGGATGATCTCTGAAAACAGAGATGAAGTAAGATTCCAGTTCACTGCTATCAATGGTGATCCCCGACTCAACTGCATAATGGATGACAAGATATTCGTTAATTAATTTTTGTAGTGCCTGTGAACGTAATTGCTCAAAAGTTCGCTCATCCGCATCGAGACGAGTCATCTCTTCATAGAGCTCATCACTGCTGATCCGGTATTCGCCTACCGTCGCAATGGTAGTAGCAGAGGTGGTTACCACCATAAGTAACAGCGCTATTAATATTATGAATCTCATATAACCTTACACCTTATTTCAATAATGTATGACATTTTGTGAATCTCTGTTTTCTCTTCAAGTATTTTATTTTTGGATACAAATTTCTTTACAAAATTAGCTGCCTTGCTTTCCTTTGTCCGCAAACTAAATTTAGTGAGGTTCAGATGAAGAAATATTATGTGTTGATTCTACTGTTGGTGGTTGTGAATTTGTACGCTTACAAACCGGCTTTTGTTCGGCAGCCGGCTATTTCGCCCGCTGGCACAACAGTCTGCTTTACCTATATGAGCGATCTTTGGATTGTTGATTTTACAGGTGGAGAAGCAAAAAGGATCACGGTGACTGATGCGGAAGAGAGTAATCCGTCCTATTCACCTTGTGGAGAATATATCGCGTTCAATTCCGATCGGAACGGGGTGAATCAGATATTCGTTGTACCATCGGAAGGTGGGCAAGCCCGGCTTGTGAGCGAAGAGAATCTTTTCGTAAGAGATTGGTTTGCAGATGGCGAATCTTTACTAGCTGTCGGTACTGAGATCGGCACCAGAAAAGTGAGTATGTTCCGAGTTCCCATCCAACAGCAAAGACCGGTTATGATAACCGAAATCGGCGGGCATTTCTGTCATTTGTCCAAAGATAATAACAAGATCATTTTCAGCCGCAAAGGATATCCGTACAGACCGGCTTACAAGGGCAGTATGGCTGGTGAACTTTGGGAATATGACCTTGAGAAAAAAGAATATACTCAGCTTACTTTTAATACTTTCACAGACAGATATCCATTGTATTCACATGTGAATGATTATATATATTACGCAGGTTCGGACAAACTGCGATTTCAGCTTTACCGAGCGGAAGACTACAAATTTGAAGAGCCGACGCAGTTAACGGATTTCGACACTTGGTCTCTCAGAAATCCGGATATCGCCAGAATGAATGATAGGATCGCTTTCGAACTTTTCGATAAGATCTGGACTTATGATCCGGAAGGTGACAAACTCAAAGAATTGGAAATAGAGATCAAACAGGATTTTCTTAGTTCGAAAGATATTAGGGAAAAAGCAGCAAAAGCAAGCGAGGTTTTTGCTATCTCACCAGATGGGAAACTGATTGTTTTTTCCTATAAATATGACTTATTTGCTATTCCCGAGAAAGGTGGGAAAGTAAAACAGCTTACTTTCGATCAAGCTGGTATAGAACATGTGGAAATTGTCAATAATCAGTCGATTTACTTTGTCAAGCATCATGAAGGCAAACCGCAATTGTTTAAAACCAAAATCACCGATTTGAATAATATTGAGCAGATAGATGTACTGAAGGATAAATACATAAACTACTTATATAAAGCGGAAGATAAATTGATGATCCATTATGAACTCGATGAAGAGCGTATGAATGTCGGCATATTAGATTGTGAGAAAAATAGTTTCAAACAGATTGCAGAAGGTTATCCGATCTGGTCTAGGTTTTTGGCATATAGCGAAGATTTGAATGATCTTTTTTTCGTCATAGGCAACCATGTAACTTGGAGCAGAGAGTTGTATCACTATGATGTGAAGAAAGATGTGGCTACCCCATTGTTCAGTAGTGATAAATATATCGGTAATTTGTATTTGGGTAAGGACAATCAATCTTTATTTTTGAATCATGGGAATGAGATCTATCGCATGGATCTCTTGCCGATAGGTGATTTTGACGCGGAAGTGGATCATTGGGAAGAGATTTTAGCAGACGAGACAAAATCAAAAGACACTGATGTAAAAAAAGAATTCGCCATCAGTCATGAGATGATCGATCAGAGGTTAAAGCCGTTGGTAACTTCGCCGGGGTTCAATCGTGTCATCCATGTAGAGAGCGATTCTACACTTTATTATCTCAATGACCATAACTCAGTTCGTAGTATCAGGAAGATTGATTATCATGCCAAAAATGATGAAGAGATCATCTCTACTTCACATCAATTGGAAAGTTTTGTCTATAACGAGAAAAATGATAAGCTCTATTATTCAGACGGACAAAACTTGCATGTATTGGATATGAATAGAAAAAAAATCGAGCCGCTACAGTTGGAATTCGATTATGAATATAATGAGCATGAGTTGAACCGGTCGGTTTTCGAACAGGTTTGGTTGGAATTCGGCAGAGGGTTTTATGATCCGGAGATGCATGGAGTGGATTGGGATGCCAGTTTCCAAAGATTTTCCTCTTTCCTCGATCAGGTTTATACTCCCAATGATTTGAAATATATCATCGATGAAATGATCGGAGAAGTGAATGCCTCCCATACCGGCTTCTATCCGCGCAGAGATCGCGATGCCCAAAGTCTCAGCGCAGCTTATATAGGCGTTCTTTTCGATAGAAATAAGCTGCTTGACGAAGGTATCGAATTGAAAGAGATATATAGAAATTCTACCTTAGCTCAGAAATATGGGATCAGTAGCGGAGATATCCTAGTAGA
Organism: uncultured Candidatus Cloacimonadota bacterium; assembly: GCA_964433675.1. Lineage (GTDB taxonomy): Bacteria > Cloacimonadota > Cloacimonadia > Cloacimonadales > TCS61 > CAYSSJ01. The sequence goes on along the minus strand of CAYSSJ010000002.1, from coordinate 96,016 downwards.
AGTAGATGGAAAGAAAATAACACCTAATACGGAATTGGGCAGTCTTTTTTTGGATAAAGAAGGTGAAAAGATCGAGCTGAATATACTCACCGAGAGTGGATTTGTAGATTGTGAAGTAAAAGGACTATCTGCTAGAGAACAATACCGATTGCATTATGATAACTGGGTGAGCAGAAGAAGAGAGATCGTTGACCAATTGAGCAATGAGAGAATCGGGTATGTTCATATACCATCGATGAATAGAAGTAGTTACAACGAATTTATCACCGAAGTATTTGCTCGTTGTTTCGATAGAGAAGCTCTGATTATTGATATACGGGATAATGGGGGTGGATATATTCACGATTTACTGCTCGATGTTTTGAAACAGGAATACAACGCTCTGACTACCAGACGGCACTATGCCCGAGATTTTGTCCCTTCACCCAGATTGGTGTGGGACAGACCGCTTGCCTTGATTATCAATGAAAACTCCTTCTCGGATGCGGAGATATTCCCGATGTTGTTTAAACAAGCAGAACTAGGACCTGTGATCGGAATGCCGACCAGTGGCTCGGTGATCGGTACGGGATCGGTTCGTTTTATGGACGGCTCCAGTATGCGTATGCCCAGCACAGGTTGGTTCACTCTCAAAGGTGAAAACATGGAGGGAACGGGTGCTCATCCGGATATTATGGTAGATCTGAGTCCACAAGAGATGATAGCAGACGATGATGTGCAACTCAAACGGGCGGTAGAGGAGATTCTGAAAGAATTGGCAAATTAAGAGAGAATAATTAGCAGGGGGGATTCCTGCTTTTTATTCATCATCATCATCGATAGGGATATCTAAATCTTCGTAGGTAAGATCCAGATCCTCACTATAATTATCCCAATTCGGTTTATCTTCCAATTGATCCTTAAATAATTTGTAGATTTCATCATTTTCGTCCGGTTCCTCTTCATAACGAACCGGCCGTTTGGTTTTTTCTTTAGGCTCGATTTTGTTTTTCACCAAAAAATCTTTGGCCATTTTGTTTCCCATACTAGCTGCTTTTTTGTAATAACCTACTGCTGTGTCACTATCGCCTATAGCCCCATATGCACAAGCCAAACCAAAAATCGCTTTGTCGTTATCAGAATTGATCTTCAGCACATTTTCATATTGTTCTATCGCTTTTTTATATAGACCTTTGAAAAAAAGATCCTTTGCCAGATGGAGGTATTCCTGTTCTTTGGAGTTTTTATTCTTATCCATAATTTTCCTCTCCTATTCTATTTAAAACTGTTTGTATAATCGAATTCATGAGCTGCCGGTATTCTATATTCTTAAAAGAAGCAATCATGGGAAAATCGGAATGAGTGGGATGCAAACCCGGGATCGGATTTATCTCCATGAAATTGGGCACTCCGTTCTCATCAGTTTTCATATCCACACGAGCAATATCTCTACATCCGATACCACGATAAGCTTTCAGAGCTATCTTCTCCGCCTTTTTTGCTAAAGCATCTTCTGCCAAGGAATACTCAATCAATTCTTCGCTATCTTCTTTGGTTTTATAAGAGTAGATACCTCGGTTCTCTTTACCTTTGACTATGATCTCCATACAACCAATAGATTGCGCATCATTTTTGTTACCGATGATGGCAACGGTAAATTCTCGCCCGGGTAAATATCGCTCTATCAATACAGGTTGTTTGAAACTGGCCAGCAATTTCTCCACTTTTTGGGCAAGCTGAACTTCATTTTCTATTATAGAACGTCGATCTACTCCTTTGCCGGTACCTTCGGCTACCGGTTTGGCAAATAGGGGATAGGGAAGCTTGATTTTTTTGAGCTGTCCCATATTTTGTACCAAATGATAGGGAGCTGTTGGTAACCTTAGCTTACGAATGATCTGTTTGGTCAATCCTTTATGCAGAGATATGGATAGCGTCATGGCATCGGAAAAAGTGTAGGGAATCCGAAATGCATCCAGTATCGATGGAACCTGGCTCTCGCGGGCAATTCCATAGAGACCTTCACATATATTGAATACTAAATCCCAGCGCTCACCTTGTCCCAACTTGTTTATCAGATGATATATGTTGCCGATACGCTCCACTTCATGACCTAGTTCAACTAAACTGTTATAGATATAATCAATTGTATCTTCCCGGTCAAACTCCGCAGTCTCCTCTTCTGAAAATCCCATTTTCAGATAATCTGAACGTAGATCATATGTCATTCCTATCTTCATCTGCAACTTTTCCTTTTTTATTCTCTTTGATTGCAAAATAAATAACCGGTTTTAGTCCTAACGCAACTATTTTTTTCTTCTTTCTATCATTACTTTCACACTTATGAATATCAGAGGCTTTTTTTCTTAGCAGCTTTTGGTGTCAAATGAAAAAAAATGCTTGCAGATAACAAGCTGAAATTTGCAGCTAAAAAAGACTTGACGACAGCATTATTGATCTTAACATATTTATATGTTGAAATATTATCTAAGAAGGAGGAGACATGCAAAACAAGAAAAGAGTTGGAATCGTTTTTAGCGGTTGCGGTTGGTTAGATGGTAGCGAGATCCACGAAGCTACCCTTGCATTATTGTATTTGGATCAAAACAGTGTCGAACCGGTTATTATGGCGCCGGATAAATATCAGATGGATGTGGTGAATCATATGGACAGCAATACACAACCGGGAGAAAAACGAAATGTACTAGTAGAATCTGCACGGATAGCAAGAGGTAATATTCAGGATTTGGAAAACATAAATCCGGATGATCTGGATGCACTTATCCTACCCGGTGGATTCGGCGCTATGAAAAATCTCTGTGATTATGCGGTTAAAGGTAGTGATCTTACAGTTAACTCACATCTGGAAAAACTCTTGCGAGATTTGAACAAAGCTGGCAAGCCCACCGGATTCATCTGTATCGCACCGATGATAGCAGCAAAAGTATTCGGAGACAAACAGCCCAGATTGACAATAGGTAAAGATATGAAAACAGCTTCTACTTTGGAACAGTTTGGAGCTCGACATGTGGAATGTAAAGTAGAAGATATTATCGCAGACGAAGACAACAAAATCGTTTCCACTCCCGCTTATATGCTTGGTCCTTCTATATCTTTCGTAGCTAAAGGTATAGAAAAACTGGTCAAAAAAGTTATCGAAATGGCTTAAAAAAATGTTGATTCAGATAAATAAGTGGGATGATAAGAGCGTCATCCCACTTAATTTCAACATGTTTGATTTTAATGCACTATCACTTCTTCTATAATAGGCATATTTTCTTCTAATGGTTTATCGTTTCTATCGGTCTCCAAGTTTTCGATAGTATGAACTACATCCATACCGCTGGTGACCTTTCCAAATACCGTATGCCTTCCGTTCAACCATTCAGCACCTTCTTTTTTAGTAACGATGAAGAATTGTGAGCCGTTTGTATTCGGACCGGAGTTTGCCATACATATGGTAGCGTAATCCACCGTATGTAGCAATTCACCATCTGTATATACATCACCTTCATGTCCGGTCTTTTCTATGAAAAATTCCACGTCATATTCCATCAGAGGTTCAGGACTTTGGCTGTTCATTGCTTCTTCCACGATCCTATGTAGCTCACTATCGGGTTGTTGTACCCTTTGGTAATAAGGTTGGATCACTTGCTGGAAGACAGCCATGGCTTCTTGTTCTGTGTCGATCGAACCGGTTAGTTTTTCTCCTTCTTTATAGAGTTCATCTTCGAAACGATAGCCGGGACCGCCAGTGCCATTACCGATCGGACAACCACCTTGGATCATAAAATCCTTGATGACTCTGTGGAATGTAAGCCCATTGTAAAAAGGTTCATTTTTAGGCTCATTTGTGTCTGGATCGATCCATTCTTTCTCACCCGTTGCCAAGCCGACAAAATTATCCACTGTTTTGGGAGTGAGTTCCGAGAATAGCTCCAATTCGATATCACCATAGTTTGTTTTGATAGTAACTTCGGAAGCCCATACCGCACAGAGCGGTATAACCATCAGGCTAATCATAATCAGTAATCGTATCATTTTATTCCTCCTTGTTTTTCAATTTTATCTCACCATTTTTTAGTATTACATAAGAATCGTGATAAAGCCAATCTCCCGCATTAACATATACGCCATTATCATAATGGATGATATCCGGCATATGAGAATGAGCTAAGATGACAATATCGTGTGTATTCAATGATTTTCGAGCGAAATCTCTAAGTCCTTGTTCTTTTTGTTTTTGAATTTGAGTAGGACGGTATCTATTTCTACTGCTTCTGGAAAGAAAATTCCCCAGTCGAAGAGCTAAATCGGGATGCAGTAACTCGAAGCAGCGTCTGGTAAATCTACTTCTCAGAACGGAGCGGAAGATCTGATAACGAATATCATTCTCGGTGTGCATATCTCCGTGAGAGGCAAGTATTTTCTTCCCGTCTATCACTTCGGAAAATGTATCGTAATAAATCTCCATCCCTATAGTTTCGCTCAGAAAGCCATTGAACCAAAAGTCATGATTACCTGCAATAAACACGATCCGACATCCGGATTCTCTCAGATCGGCGATTTTCTTTATAAACAAAAAATAATTTCTGATGATCACATTATCCCATGCAAACCAAAGATCGAATATATCACCTAGCAAGACGAGCAGATCAGCTTTTCCGATGATACTGTCTATAAAACCGATCACGCGCTCTCTTCTGGCAATGTCATCCTCATTTTCGTAGTATTTCAGATGGAAATCGGAAGCGAAATATACTGTCATCTCAATTTGTCAGAAGATAATAAAAAAGATTGGCGCCCATTCTAAAAGCTTTTTCACTGATCTCAGGCGGATTGTCATGGGCATCGCTCCAGCCATCACTTATATTGGTTTCATAAGTATAAAATACCATCATTCTGCCGTGATCATCGAAGATGCCGAAAGCTTGCGGTCGTTTACCATCATGTTCGTGGATCTTCGGAATACCGTTTGGAAACGAGAAAAAACAGTGAAAGATCTCATGATCGGCCGGCAGTTCGATCAAATCACGCTCGGGGAATACCTTCTTAATCTCTCGTCGGAAAGCTTCGTCCATTCCATAATCATCATCAGCATAGAGAAAACCACCGCGAAGCAGATATCTGCGCAGATTATTTATATCTCGCTCGGAAAAGGCAATATTCCCATGACCGGTCATAAAAATGAACGGATAATCGTGTATTCTCTGATCGGAAGGTTTAACTACTGCCTGAGTTTCGGAAAAATCGCTGCCTATAGTATGATTAATGTAACTGGTAATATTGGGAATGATATCCGGATCATTATACCAATCACCGCCACCATCATAATGTAGTCGTGCTAATTGCGGCTTATCACTGGCTGCCAGCAGCGTGATCATCATCATCATTATCGCTATATTTATATATTTTCTCATAATCCACTTGTTGAACTACAGATATAAAAAACGGTTTTTTGACAAGGAAAAAAAGTCTGGACATAGATATTGACTCCAATCTGATGACATTAATAAAAAAGAATGAGGGGTAGATGATGAATGATCTTTATGATCAGATAATGAATACGAAGCGATTTTTCTTGATCGCTGGTCCCTGTGCAGTGGAGGACGAAAGGATTATGCGTCGAACTGCTGAGTTTTTGGCAAATGAAACTACGAAAAGAAACATCCTCTTTATCTTCAAATCTTCTTATAAGAAGGCAAATCGTACTTCGCTATCATCTCCGATGGGAGCCGGTTTGGATCGGGGTATGAATATACTGAGTAAGATCAAACATGAGTTTGGACTGCCGATCCTGACTGATATTCACGAGACTACAGAAGCCAAGCCGGTAGCTGAAATAGCAGATGTCATTCAAATCCCCGCTTTTTTGAGCAGGCAGACTGAATTGATCAGAGCAGCTGGAGCTACAGGCAAAATAGTCAATATCAAAAAAGGACAATTCATGGCTCCGGAAGATATGCAATCCGCAGCCGAAAAAGTTACTATCCAAAATAACTTTCGTATCCTGCTGACAGAGCGTGGAACTACTTTCGGTTATCATGATCTTGTCGTCGATTTCAGAAGTTTTGCCAAGATGCATGATCTCGGCTTTCCGGTAGTCTATGATGTAACACATAGTTTGCAACGTCCTTCTATAAGCAGGACTAGCGGTGGCTCACCAGAATATGCCGGGATGATGACCAAAGCTGCGTTGGCTACTGGGATGGTAAAAGGAATTTTCTTGGAAACACACCCCGATCCGGCAGAAGCTATCAGTGACGCCAGTACTATGCTCGAACTCGCTGATGTGCCTTCACTTCTGGATGAATGTGTCAGGATAACAGAACGATGAAAGATCTGACAAATATTAAACTGATCGTGCTCGATTGTGACGGTGTGCTTAGTGATGGGAAAATTACTTATGATAATGATGTATTGGAAGTGAAGAATTTCTCGGCAAAAGATGGTCTGGGGATCAAACTTTTGGCATTCACTCCGATCAAGATCGCGATAATTACCGGTCGAGAATCGCATATACTAAGGCGTAGATGTGATGATCTGGGGATTGAGTTGTTATTCCAAAAGGTAAGAAACAAAAAGAAGGCTACCCAGCAGCTTTTAGACTCCCTTGATCTAAGTTGGGAGAACTTGGCATATATGGGTGATGATTGGAATGATTTTCCCGCCATGAAATTGGCAAGATTTTCTGCCACACCCGCAGATGCATGTGAAGATTTCAAAGCAGAAGTCGATCTTGTTTGCAACCGAAATGGTGGCGACGGTGCAGTAAGAGAAATGATAGAATATATATTAAAAAATATGGGTTTGTATGAGAAGGTTCTTCACCAATTTCTCGATTATCTGGAAAATTCTTAGTCTGGTATTCATCCTCTCTGCCTGTTCCAATGGTTATGAAGAAGAGATGCAGTGGGATATCGACGATCAACATCCAGATGAGAGAAGCGAAAATGTGGTTATCATATCCACAGAGAATGATCTCGTTCTCTGGCGGCTTTATGCAGCCGAAATAAGACGATATTATGATAGCAACAAAACCTTTGCTGATTCTGTATATGTGGAAATGTATAACGAAGATGGTAGCATCAGTTCTACTCTTCGTTCCGATCATGGAGAAGTAGATGAGACCACCAATATAATGATCGGTACAGGCAATGTAGTGGTAGAGAGCGAAAACGGCATATTGAAAACACCGTATCTCATCTGGGATCAAAATACTGATCAGGTTCAAGCCAAAGAACACGTTACTTTGATCAGAGAGGAGAACATCCTCTATGGTGATGAATTGTGGTCGGATATGACACTTCACAGTGTGGAAATTACCAATGTAAGAGCCGAAGGAGAGATCAGTGAAGAAGATATTGATTGGTAGTTTTCTTCTCATCATCATTACATGTTTATCTGCCCAAGAAATGCATCCTTATAGGCTTATTCATGCTGATACGCTAACGGTAGATAAAATTAGGGATGAGTATGTCACCCGGCTGAGAGGTAATGTGCATTTCTTTTATGGTGAGACCGAATTTTTCACCGATTTTGCCGAGGTATTCGAAAAACAGAAGATAACCCGCATGGTAGGAAATGTACAAGTATTTGAAGATACACTAAGTTTATATGCTAACAAAGGTGAATATTTACGGCTGAGGGATATGTTGATTTTGGAAGGGGATGTCTTTATCCAAGAAGATCATTATGATGGAACTATCCGTACTTTTAGGGCAGATAGAGTAGATTATCTGCGTGAGCATGGTCAGATAGATGCTTATGACAATATCGAAATGTACGACCAGCGGGAGGAGCTTTTCTGTACCAGCGGATTGTTGCATTATAGGATGGAAGATGAATACGGATATCTCTTACAAAGACCGGTGCTTACAGCTTTGGAGAAAGACTCATTACAGGTCTCGGCAGAGAAGATCGAGTACTTTCATGGCTTCGAAAAAGTGGTAGCTACTTTTGATGTGAGAACCGAAACTAAAGACTTTACGATGACCAGCGATTTCTTACTCTATTTCGCTGATGAGGAAAAAGCGATCTATCTGGGTGAACCGCAATTTACCTCCGATTTTGCCAACGCTAATGCGGTTGAGTTCAGAATCTTCTTCGATGAAGAAAAGATAAAACAAGCACAGCTTCAGGATGAGTGTTATATGGAATTTGCCACCATAGAAGGCGCTCCCAAAGATAGCTGGGTCACTGGTGAGTATATGGAGTTCGATTTCGAAGATGGAGCAGTACGCCTTTATAGAGCGTATGGAAACATAGATTCATATTTCTTCCAAGATAAATTTTATCATGACGATTTTTTGATAAACTCTGCCGTCGGAGACACGCTGATAGTAAATGTCTCAGCAGATAATGAGATCGAAGCAATCAGACTGTTTCACAAAGTTAAGGGTAAATATCAATTTGAAAAACGGTGATAAGAGAGCATAATAACTCTAACTTATTAGAATAACTCCAAATTAAAAGCATTATTTATTCCAAACTCTCAAAAAAAGAGAGAAAAACAGAAACATTCACTTGACAAATTGTGTTAAATAGAATATAATACTTTTATATGAATAAGATAGAAACGAGAAATTTGGTGAAGATTTACGGCAAGCGCCGTGTGGTCGATAATGTCAGTATCAGTATCGATCAGGGGGAAGTTGTGGGAATTTTGGGACCGAATGGTGCCGGTAAATCCACTACCTTCTATATGATCCTCGGTCTGATCAAACCGAATCATGGGGATGTTTATTTCAATGAGATCAATTTGTCCGGCATGCCTATGTATAAGCGTGCCAAATTCGGTATCGGCTATCTGGCTCAAGAACCGTCTATTTTTCACAAGTTGACTGTAGAGCAAAACATTCTGGCAATTTTGGAGACGCTGAAAATCAGTAAAAAAGAGAGATTGTTACGTCTGGAAGAACTGCTGGGAGAGTTGAATTTGACTTCATTAGCTAAACAGAAAGCATACACGCTCTCCGGCGGTGAACGCCGCAAGCTCGAGATCACCAGATCGTTGGTTACCTCACCATCTTTTTTATTGATGGACGAGCCTTTCGCCGGTGTAGATCCTATCGCTGTATCGGATATTCAGGATATCATCCAAAGATTGAGAGAGAAAAAAATCGGTATTTTGATCACTGATCATAATGTGTTGGAGACTCTGAAGATCACCGACCGAGCTTACATCATTTATGAAGGTGACATCCTCTTTTCGGGTACTTCCAGAGAATTGGTGAATAATGATCGTGCCAGAGAGGTATATCTGGGTGAGAAGTTTATCAATCCCTTCGGGCAGGAGTGATGAGTAAGATCAATCAGAATTTCATCCAAAAACAGACACAGTCGCTTCTTCTGAAGCCAAAGATGCTGCAGTCTCTGGAGATGCTAACTCTGCCGATGATGGAGCTGGAAACCTATCTTAAACAGGAGATGATCGAAAATCCTATGCTCGAGCTGGTTGAAGATCAAGATGAGGATGATAATAATGATAACGATCGAGAAGAGGAAAAGAAAGAGGAAGAGCAAAATCAAGATGATGATATAGAAACCACATTGCGCGAATCCGAAGAGCTCAGCGAAATCTTGGATGCTTGGAACGATATCAATGAGGAACATTATGAGAAGATCAGCCATAATGAATTACCGAATCTTGATCAGATGGCTAATGTAATCGAAAAAAAGAGAGATGATTTTATCCTCTCGATAGAGATCTCTTCTTTGGCAGAAAATGAAAAACAATTCGCTCTTGATATGGTAGATAGTGTTAACGATTATGGTTATCTTCCCGAAGACTATGATATCGAATCTACCGCAGCACATTATGATATCGAGCCTGAGAGAGCTTACTTCGTACATCAGTTTGTTCTGAACCTGCCGCCCAAGGGTATTACAGCTCGTAATTGTGTAGAATGTCTCTTAGCTCAACTATCCGAAGAACAAAATGAATCTCTTATCAGAAGGATAATCGCTGAGGATTTTGACGATCTTATCCATAAACGCTACAAAAAAATTGCTTCCAAATATAATGTGACTTTCAGAACGATTATCAATTATCGTGAACAGATAGGTAAACTCGATCCAAAACCGGGATTACGGCTTTTTGAGAATAAGACTAATTATATCACTCCTGATGTGATCGTGAAAAGAATAGGTAATGATTTCGAAGTGTTTACCAATGATTTCGCTTTTCCACGTATTAGGATGAGCAGACGGTACATCAATCTATTGACGAAGCTCAAGCAGGATAAGAATGCTGTGAATTATGTGCGAGAGAAGGTGAATTCTGCCAAGTTTTTGATAAAATCCATATATATGAGAGGTAGGACGCTTGAGCGCGTCACGAAAGCGATCATTAAACACCAAACCGGTTTCTTCTACGGTGAATCCGGAGTTTTAGAACCACTCAAGTATTCAACTATCGCAGAAGAGCTCAGTGTGAACGAATCGACAATTTCGAGAGTGGTGCGAGATAAATATGCAGACACGCCTTTCGGGATAATCTGTCTAAAAGATTTCTTCAGTAGTACTGCCGGAAAAGACGACGATTATAAATCAGTATCCAGACAAAATGTGGAGACGATGATAAGACGGATGATCCAAGCGGAAGATAAAAACGATCCACTCAGCGATCAGGATATATCCGACCGACTCAAAGAAGAAGGGATGAATGTGTCTCGAAGAGTTATTTCCAAATATAGGAAAGCTTTGGATATTCCAAATAGTAATCTAAGGAGAATAGAATGAAGAAATATGAAGTAGGTATCATCGGAGGTGGTCCGGGTGGTTATGTAGCTGCTTCCAGATTGCAGCAGTATGGAATTGAAACAGCTCTGTTCGAAAAAGAACGATTGGGCGGTGTTTGCCTGAATTGGGGTTGTATCCCTACTAAAGCATTGGTAAAAGCGACTCATAGTCTATCAGAATGTAAAGAAGCTACCAAGTTCGGCATCGAATGTGCCGAGATCAAGTTCGATTATCAAAAAGCTTGGCAATGGAAAAATGAAGTGGTAGAGAAATTGGTAGGCGGGATCGAGTTTATTATCAAAAAGAGAAATATCGCCTTTTTTAATGAAGAGATTAAAAAGATAGAAAAAGAGGGTGAAGAATACAAGTTGATTTCCGAAAATGGTGAATACCATTGTGAAAATGTAATCATAGCTACGGGATCCAAACCGAAAACCTTACCGGGATTCACGTTTGATGGAGAAAAGATCTTATCTTCCCAAGATATGCTCAACCTAAAAAAATTACCATCCTCTTTGGCAGTTATCGGCGGAGGTGTGATCGGCTCTGAATTTGCTTCTATCTTTCAGCATGCCGGTGTGAATGTACATATTATCGAGCTCTTACCAAGTTTGGTAGCTACCGAAGACAAGGAAGTTAGCCGAAGATTGGCTATGGCTTTCAAAAAAAGAGGTATCAAATTGCACATGAAGACCAAAGTGGAAACTTACGAAATAGATGGTAGCACTGTTAAACTGAAATTATCGAGTGGAAAAGAGATCGAAGTGGAGAAAGTATTGATGAGTGTGGGAAGAGAAGCCAACCCGCTTCCCAAAGGTCTGACCGAAAAGCTGAATACGGATAAAGGTTTTGTCCGGATAGATGATGACTGCCAAACTAATTTGTCCAGTATCTATGCTATTGGTGATATAACCGGGAAAATGCTTTTGGCTCATACGGCAAGCAAACAAGGTATGCTAGTAGCAAATTTGATCAGAGCCAAAAAGCAAAAAGAGACCAAGCCGGAAGACAAATTGATCTATCATGATATTCCACGCTGCACATTTACTGATCCGGAGATTGGTTCTGTAGGTTTGACAGAAGAAGAGGCAACAGAGAAATACAAAGATGATGTAAAAGTGGGAAAATTCCCCTTCAGCGCAAATGGGAAAGCGCTAGGTATTGGTGACACTTTCGGATTTGTGAAAGTTATTGCTCGCAGATCGGATAAGAAAATTATCGGCATGCATATCATTGGACCTCAAGCTACGGAACTCATCGCACAGGGAGGTATAATAATCGGCACACAAGCTAGTTATGAACAGATCAATAAAGTCGTCTTTGCTCATCCCACCCTTTCGGAGTCCGTGATGGAAGCGTGTGAAGATCTCGAAAATCTTGCTATTCATAAATTATAGATTAGTTTATTTGGTGAAAATAATGATGGGAATAGGAAGTTAAATGAGTAGTAGCCGAAAGCCCAAATGGTTAGTTTCTAGTAAACTGGGTGCAAAGAATGCAACCAAGATCTCACAACTCTTGAGAGATTACAACATCAATACCGTTTGTCAGAGCGCTCAATGCCCAAATCGAGGTGAATGCTTCGATAGGGGTACGGCTACTTTTATGATCCTCGGAACCGAATGTAGCAGGAACTGCGCATTTTGTGCGGTGACGAAATCTAATCAACCGCTACCAGCACCAGATCCATCCGAACCGGAAAAGATAGCTTTACTAACAAAAAAATTGGGGCTATCCCATGTAGTGATCACTACTGTTACGCGTGATGATCTCCCCGATGGTGGGGCTGGTCAATTTATCAAAGTAACCGAAGAAATTCGAAAAGTTACGGATGATTCTGTTACAATAGAAGTTTTAGTCTCCGATTTTGCCGGTGATCTGGATCAGGTAAAAAAAATAGCTTTATCAAACATTGATGTGTTCAATCATAATATAGAAACTATACCCCGACTTTATGAAACTATTCGTCCAATGGCTGATTTCGATAGGTCTATCAATGTATTGAAAACAGCAAAACAACAGAATCCAAATTTAGTGACCAAAAGCGGCTTGATGGTTGGATTAGGCGAAACAAGAGAAGAGGTTTTAGAAGTTTTAAAAGTATTAAGAGCAGCTTCTGTGGATGCCATAACAATAGGGCAGTACTTGCAACCGACTCGTCAGCACATACCGGTAGTCGAATATATCCATCCGGATAGATTCGATGAATATGCCGGTCTTGCCAACGAACTCGGTTTCGGTTTGGTCAAGTCAGCTCCATTGGTACGCAGCTCTTATCATGCCGAAGAAGCAAAATTATTAATAAAAGGAGAGAATTATGGAAATCACAATTACAGCCAGACACTTTGACCTTACCAAGGCAATCAGGGATTATATCGAAGAATCTTGCGAAAAACTGAAAAGATACTTCGATCATATTATCAATGTGCATTTTGTTCTTTCGCTGGAAAACAATCGTAATTATGCAGAAATGATCCTTTATGCTCCCAAACATACTATGAAAAGTGAAGCAACCGAACATGATATGTATTTGGCAATTGATGATACTATCGGTAAAATGGAAAGCCAGATAAAGAAATTGAAGGATAAATGGTCAGATCATCAAAAGCGCAGTCTGAAAGAGAATACGCAGTTTTTTTACACAAACCTTATCCACAAAGATGAACCTCAAGTTACGGTGACAACCAAAAAAATAGCAGCCGAAGTAATGAGTATAAACGATGCGATTGCAAGGTTTGAAGTTAACGACAATCCATATTTCATTTTTAAGAATATTGAGACCGATCGAGTTAATGTATTGGTCAAAAAGGACAACTATCACTATAAATTGTTGGAACCGTAAAAAAACAATAAATAAGGATGTAATATGAAGATCCTCACTGTTAAAGAACTTTATCAGACCATGAAGGAAGAGTTTGCTCTTACCCTGATAACTCATCCCAGTACGATGGAGAAAACGATCAGTACCAAATATCTGCATCGTCCCGGATTGGCATTCGCCGGCCATATAGTTCGCTTTTCATATCAGCGGATCCAGATTCTGGGTGAGACTGAGATCAGCTTTATCCGTTCATTGGATCAGAATTTGCTCTATGAGCGCTTCAAAGAGATTGCAAGTTATGATATACCTGGTTTTATCATAACCAAGGGTCTCTCTGTTCCCGAGCATATGGAATATATTGCTGATGATATGAAAATCCCGATCTTCACCACTCCGATGGGTACGGATAAATTTATGAATGAGCTGAGAAAGTATCTGAACGATTTCTTCGCTCCCTCCAAAACTATCCATGGTACCTTTGTGGATATCTTTGGGCAGGGAATACTGCTCACCGGAAAAAGTGGAATTGGTAAAAGCGAATGTGCACTGGAGCTGGTGGAACGAGGACATAGACTGATCACAGATGATGCAGTGAAGATAAAGCTAAGAAGCGATTCTCTGATCGGTAGCTCCACCAATGAATATGGTCATTTCATGGAAGTTCGTGGAGTTGGATTGATAGATGTGGAAAAGATGTTCGGGATTCAAGCAGTGAGGAAAGAGAAGAGTCTGGACATCCAAGTCGAGCTTATGCCTTGGCGAGATACTATGGATTATGAAAGGCTCGGTTTGCGAGATAATCAGGTAGATATCCTCGGCGAAAAAGTGCCGATCATCTATCTGCCGATCTCACCAGGGAAAAATGTATCTGTGATCATCGAAGTGATCTCGATGAACCATATCCTGAAAATGTATGGCTACGACGCTTCCAAGGTATATACTCAAAGATTACAACAAGATCTACAAAAAAAAGCTAAGATCAGAAATGCTAACTATGAAGAAAAAGGATAGAGAAAGGGTATGATATTTGATTCGAAGAAAAGTCCAAATCAAGAATGAGTTGGGTATTCATGCCCGACCGGCTACTATGATAGTGAAAACAGCAACCAAATATCGCTCCGATCTCCGCATCATAAAAGATGATATGGAGATAAATGGCAAGAGTATCATGGGAGTGATGACTTTGGCTGCCGAGCATAATTCCGAACTCGAATTGGTAGCTGACGGCATAGATGAACAATATCTGATGGATGAACTAACTGAACTGTTTGAAACTAAATTCGGTGAAGAGTGATGGAAAGATTAAAAGGGATAAGCATTTCAAACAAAAGCGCTATCGGAAAAGCGTATATTATCGAACAAGAAGAAACAGTTATATCCAAAACAAGTATAAGCAGAGATGAAGTAAACAAAGAATTGGAACGTTTCAAAGCCAGTGTGGATCATGTGGCAAATGAGATAGAAGAACTGATAGAAAACTACTCCTATCTAAAAGAGAACAAGGATGTACTAACTGCTCATAAAATGATCCTTACAGATCCCGAATTTATCAATAATGTCAATACACTTATTACTGAAGAATTGTTGAGTATGGAACATGCTATCCACAAACATTTCACCGAAATAATAGATTTTTTCAAAAATATGGATAATGAATACTATGCTCAGCGCTCTTCCGACTACAAAGATGTGGCAAATAGATTGTTCGATCATATCCTCAAGCATCGCAAAGATTATTTTGATGAGCTGGAAGAGGGTAGTATTCTGATCATGGAAGATGTAACGCCTTTTATCGTTACCAAAGCCTATGAAAAAAATGCCGGCGGTATTTGTATAGAAAAAGGCAGCAGTAATTCGCATAGCTCCATTATTGCCAGATCGATGAATGTGCCGATGATTATCCAGCTTGAGGAGATTTTTGGCAAGGTAAACAATGATGATTTGCTGATAATCGATGGTAGAAATAATCAACTCTATATAGATCCGGATGAAGATACTGTAAACAAATTCCAATCTATAATCGACCAAGAGAAAGAAAAGCTGAAGAAACTACGAGAACTGATATCTGTCTCTACCAAAACTACAGATGGATATACTTACAATCTGATGTGTAATATTGAGATCCCGGAAGAGATGTCTGCCGTAAAAAAAGTAGAAGCCGGCGGTATAGGATTGTTTAGAACCGAGTTTCTATTCATGGATAGAGATAAACTGCCGGATGAAGATGAACAGTGCCGCATATACAAAAAAATAGCGGATCAGATGTATCCTCATCCATTGATAATCCGAACAGTTGATATCGGAGGAGACAAGCTTTCACAAGTCCTGAATATCAAATACGAAGCAAATCCGAATCTCGGTTTCAGAGGGATTCGACTTTCACTGGCATACAAACCGCTATTCAAAGCGCAGATCAAAGCTATCCTGCGTGCCAATCAGCGTGGTAATGTGAAGGTCATGTTTCCAATGGTATCCAATCTGGATGAAGTTCTACGAGCGAAAAAGATCGTTTATGAATGCATTGAGGAGCTTAAGCAAGCAGGTGTTTCAGTGTTGGATACTATAGAGATCGGCATAATGATAGAAATCCCATCTGCTGCTTTGATATCGGACATTTTAGCGCCCGAATGTGATTTTTTTAGTATCGGTACCAACGATCTGGTTCAGTACACCCTGGCTGTTGATCGGGATAACAGCTTGGTAAACGATTATTATCAACCTGCTCATCTATCAGTTATCAGACTGATAAAAACTACGATAGAAAATGCCCATGCGCATGGTATCAAAGTGGCGGTCTGTGGTGAAATGGCTTCTGATTTCCGGTTTACGGAGATATTTTTGGGACTCGGAGTAGATGAATTGAGCGTGAGTCCGGGACAGTATCTGGAGATCAAAAACAATATCCTAAAACTATCTTGTAAGCAGGCAAAAATAAATGCTACAGAATTATTGCAAACAAAAAGGCGTGATATTCTATTTTGAAAATAATGAAGGAGAGTGAGAATATGGATATACTCGATGATCTGAATCGACAAAAAGAATTGGATAGTTCGGATATGTATCATAAGATCATCCAATTACCGGGTCAAATTCTAAGTGCGTATAAAGATGCAAAATTGGAAGTTCCACCAGATTATTCTTGTCCCGATTGTTCTAAGATAAAAAAGATCGTAGTATGCGGTATGGGCGGATCGGCTATCGCAGGTGATCTTCTCAAAGTAAGCTTGGCAAGGATTTTTCATATCGAAGTGGTTAAAGATTATTATATTGATCATTTGGATGAGGAGACCCTCGTTATTGCCTGCAGCTATTCTGGAAATACGGAAGAAACTGTTTCTCTGCTCAGACAGGCAATCAAATCTTCAGCAAAGATCGCTGCTGTAACTACCGGCGGAATCGTCGGTGAGTTATGTCGGTCCAAATATCCGATGGTAACTCCGGCGAGTGGATATCCACCCAGAAGTGCGATCGGATTTCTGTTCGTTTCCATTATAAAAATACTGGAATACTTAGATCTGATTCCGGAATATGAAACAGTCGTAGCTGCCATCACTGCCAACTTGGTGAAAAAAGCCAATGCTATCTCTCATACAGTATCAAAAGATAGAAATATCGCCAAGCTCAGTGCCGAAAAAATCTATAAAAAAATCCCGGTAATCTATGCTGCCAATCCACGACTGCAGCCGTTAGCTTATCGTTGGAAATGTCAGTTCAATGAAAACAGCAAAATCCCGGCTTTTTGTCATGTTTTCCCGGAGATGAACCATAACGAGATTGAAGGGTGGGAATCCGGAGAATTTTCCAAGCAATTTATCCCTATCTTTCTCAGTCGATTTGAAGAAGATGAAAATTATCAAAAAAGGGTCACTGTGTTTAAAAGCATACTCGATGATGCCGGGATCGAATACTTAGAATTTTACACCGAAGGTACGATCATGATAGAAGAGCTTTTTTCTCTGATCTATCTGGGAGATATGATCAGTTATTATCTGGCGATCCTTTATCATAGAGATCCCACACAAATTCGCTTTATAGACAAATTGAAAGAAAGTTTAAAATAAATCAGAAAGAGGAATAGAGATGAACGGAATCCATTATTTTACATCAGAATCGGTAACCGAAGGGCATCCGGACAAAATAGCGGATCAGATCTCAGATGCGGTATTAGATGCAATCATATCGGAAGATAAGCGAGCGCGAGTAGCTTGCGAAACTTTTTTGACTACCGGTATGGCATTAGTCGGTGGAGAGATCACCACTAGTTGCTATGCCGATATACCACAGATCGTCAGAGACACACTGAAGAAAATCGGCTATACAAACGCAGAATATGGGATGGATTATCATACCAGTGCGGTAATTACTACGATAGACAAACAATCGCCCGATATAGCTATGGGAGTGAACAAGAGCAAAGACCACCCCCAAGGAGCAGGTGACCAGGGTATGATGTTTGGTTATGCATGTAAGGAGACTAAAGAGCTAATGCCGATGACAATTTCATTGGCTCATAAACTATCGCAAAGATTGGCAGAGGTTAGAAAAAACAAGACAATCTCATATTTGAGACCGGACGGTAAAACTCAGGTGACGATAGAATATCATGATAATGTGCCAAAGAGAGTAGAGGCTGTAGTCGTATCAACTCAGCACGATCCGGATGTAACACTACAAACTGTGGAAAAAGATATTAAGAAACATGTTATAAATCAGATCATTCCAAAAGAGATGATAGACAAAGATACTAAGATTTTTGTTAATCCAACCGGTAGATTTGTGATCGGCGGACCACATGGTGATACGGGACTGACGGGCAGGAAGATAATCGTCGATACCTACGGTGGCAAGGGCAGTCATGGTGGGGGATGCTTTTCGGGAAAAGACCCCTCCAAAGTAGATCGAAGCGGATCTTATATGGCACGATATATTGCTAAAAACATCGTTGCTGCCGAAGTAGCGGATGAGTGTGAAGTACAGCTTGCTTACGCTATCGGTATTGCTGAACCGGTTTCAGTATTGGTAGATACATTCAATACGGGGAAAGTAGAAGACCAAAAAATTAACAAAGCGATCCGGAAAATATTCAAACTCACACCCGAAGGAATCATCAAATCCCTTGATCTGCTCAGACCGATATATCACAAAACTGCTGTTTATGGACATTTTGGTCGAGAACTGGAAGAATTTACCTGGGAGAAAACGGATAAAGTTGACAAAATTCGGCAGGTTTTAGGATTGGCAAAAGTATAATTATAGTGTGAAATATCTTCGGGGCAGGGTGAGATTCCCGACCGGCGGTTATAGTCCGCGACTCTTTCTGATGATTCGGAAGGATTGATTCGGTGAAAATCCGAAACCGACAGTTATAGTCTGGATGAGAGAAGATTAAAATAGATAGTCCCGGAGTATGAAAATACTTCCGGGATTTTTTTTAGGAGGATAGATTTTGAATAAGTTTATGCACTACGCACTGAAGTTGGCAGCCAAAGGTAGAGGGCGTACATCCCCAAATCCGATGGTTGGCGCAGTGGTAGTGAAAAATGGTAGTATAGTAGGTGAAGGTTATCATCAGAAAGCAGGATGTGACCATGCTGAAAGTAACGCCTTAAACCAAGCAGGGGAGCAAGCTAAAGGAGCAATAATGTATGTAACTTTAGAGCCGTGTGTGCATTATGGTAAGACTCCTCCTTGTACCGACCGGATTGTCAAAGCCGGTATATCAAAAGTGGTGATCGCTATGCTCGATCCTAACCCAATAGTATGCAACAAAGGGGTGAAAACTCTGCGTGATAAAGGTATCGAAATAGAGTTGGGTGAGGGTGAGTATGAAGCGCGAAGGTTGAATGAAATATTTATCAAAAATATGCAACAACAAAGACCTTTCGTGATAATGAAATCCGCACTCTCTCTGGATGGCAAGATTGCTACCGGTAAATATGATTCAAAATGGATAAGCTCGGAATCTTCCCGTTTAAAAGTACAACATTTACGTAACTCTGTAGATTCCATATTGGTAGGTAAACATACATTTTTGTGCGATAATCCGAGATTGAACATAAGATTAGCAGAAGCAAAAGAGATATGGAAGATCATCCTGACACAAAATTGTGATCTGGATGCCAAGATATTGGAACAATCGGCTGCCTATCAAAACTCAATTCATAAAAAAATCATCGTTATCGGAATAGATAATCAACAAGCTCGGACTAATATGAAAGCATTGAGAGATATCGGTTGCAAGGTCATCCTATCTAAACAAAAAAATGGATTTATTGATCTGGATCATTTACTCTCTCAGTTGTTAAAAATGGAGATTTGCAGTGTAATGGTAGAAGGTGGAAGTGTGACGAATACTCAGTTTTTCTGCCAGAATTGTGTAGATAAAGTCTATCTATTTCAGGCTCCTATTCTGATAGGAAATGATGGCATCCCGTTTGTGCAAGAATTAAATACAGAAAGCGTTAAAGAAGCGATCAGATTGCAAAACATCGAACAGGAGAACTGTGGTGATGATGTTTTGACAATCGGCTACCTACGCAAGGAGTAGATAAAATGTTTAGTGGCATAATCGAAGAGATCGGAGTGGTGAAGGAACTCAGGCTGACTTCGGACAATGTATGGTTAGAAATACAGGCGTCAGAAGTTCTATGCGATAGTAAAATAGGGGATAGTATCTCGGTAGATGGCGTCTGTCTTACGATTGCAGAGCTTAGAAATAATTCTTTTGTTGCCAATGCTATGCCAGTGTCTTTGCAAACCACTACTTTAAGTAATTTTAAAAATGGAGATAGAGTTAATCTGGAACGTGCTCTTACTTACAATGGGCGGATTGGTGGGCATCTGGTCAGCGGACATGTAGATACTACTGCAATGATCACCAATATAACGAGTGATCAAAATGCAATATTAATCGATATCGATCTCAGCGAGGAACATCATAAGTATATTATAGACAAAGGATCTGTTGCGGTAGATGGGATCAGTCTGACGGTAGCAAAAAAGCGAAGTTCGGGATTCACAGTTTCCCTGATACCTCATACGGTAGAAGTTTCCACTTTGGCTGAAAAGAATATTGGCGATAAGCTAAATATCGAGTTAGATATGATTGCTAAATACTTATATCAATTTATAACAATTGAAGAAAAGGGAGTCTCTTTTGAGCTGCTCACAAAAAAAGGATTTATCTAATAATAAGGATGGGAAGATGGAAAATTTCAATACAATTGAAGAAGCTGTAGAAGATATAAAAGCCGGTAAGATAGTTATTGTAGTGGATGATGAAGACCGCGAGAATGAAGGTGATTTTATTATGGCTGCAGAGAAGATTACACCGGAAGCGGTTAATTTTATCATATCTAAGGGAAAGGGTTTAGTCTGCGTACCTATGATAGATGAAGATCTGAATAGATTGGATATTCCCATTATGGTGGAAGATAATAGTGATCATTTGCAAACTGCCTTTACCGTGTCTGTAGATTACAAAGAGACAACTACCGGTATTTCGGCATACGAGCGTGCCATCACGATCAAAAAATTGACCGACCGCACCACCTCTGCCAATGATTTCAAAAGACCGGGACATATTTTCCCGCTCAAAGTTCGACGTGGCGGTGTATTGAAGCGTGCCGGACATACTGAGGCAGCTATAGATCTTGCCAAGCTTGCCGGACTATATCCCGCCGGTGTGATATGCGAGATTATCTCAGAAGATGGTACGATGGCAAGATTGCCCGAATTGATGAAAAAAGCAAAGAAGTGGGGGATGAAGATAATCTCGATCGAAGACCTCTTGAAATACAGACAGAAAAGTGAGAATATTGTCAAAGATGAGATCGAGGTAACTCTACCAACACGATTCGGTATTTTCAATTTACATGCATTTTACAATCCCGATTCTATGGAACCTCATCTGGCTTTGGTAAAAGATGATGGAAGCGAAAAACCATGGCTTGTCCGGATTCATTCGGAATGCTTTACAGGAGACGTATTTGGTTCGCAGCGATGTGATTGTGGCAATCAGCTTTCGAGTGCTCTGGAGAAAATCGAGCAGCATGGTAAAGGAGTTCTCATCTATCTGCGCCAAGAGGGAAGAGGGATTGGGCTCTTGAATAAACTCAAAGCATACAAATTACAGGAAGAAGGTTATGATACGGTCGATGCCAATATCAAACTCGGTTTCGATGCTGAGATGCGAAATTATGCTCATGCAGCTTCAATGTTGAAAACTTTGGGAATAACTAAGATCAAGATCATGACCAATAATCCTCATAAAATTTCTGATCTAAAGCAGAACGATATCGAAATTATAGCTCGTGAACCTTTGGAAATGATGCCCAATTGCAATAATCTCGCTTACCTGAAAACTAAACAGAAGAAGATGGGACACATTTTCAATTCCAAATTGCAAAGATTCAAATGCCAAAACGATGAAATAATAGAAACCGAAGGAGGAAAA
Source organism: uncultured Candidatus Cloacimonadota bacterium (assembly GCA_964433675.1). Taxonomy (GTDB): domain Bacteria; phylum Cloacimonadota; class Cloacimonadia; order Cloacimonadales; family TCS61; genus CAYSSJ01. The sequence goes on along the minus strand of CAYSSJ010000002.1, from coordinate 74,018 downwards.
AATGACTAAAATTTACGAAGGGAAACTGGTCGGAAAGGGAATTAAAGTGGCTTTGATAGTGTCCAGATTCAATGAATTCATCTCAAACAAATTACTATCTGGAGCTATCGATGCTCTCAATCGTCATGAAGTTGCAGAAGATGATATCGATATCTATTGGGTACCGGGCGCATTTGAGCTACCTCAAACTGCAAAGTTACTCAGCAAGAAGTCGGACTACGATGCTATCATCTGTCTGGGAGCAGTAATTAGAGGTGCTACGCCACATTTTGATTATGTAGCCGCAGAAGTAAGCAAGGGTGTGGCAAATGTAGCACTCTCTTCTGATAAACCTGTACTCTACGGTGTGATCACCACGAATAATCTGGAACAAGCTATCGAGCGTGCCGGTACGAAAGCTGGCAACAAAGGTTGGGATGCAGCTATCAGCTCCTTGGAGATGGTCAACTTGTATAAGCAAATCTAAAAGACAATGTCTCAGCAGGAAGTAGATTTATCAAAATCGAGTGGAAAAATAATTGACCGATTGAGATAAATTATATTTTTAGTTTAAAAATTATGAGAAATCAGATGGAAATAGGGAAGTGGTAATATGAATAGTAAGTTAGCAACTAGCTTTCTTGATCATAGTCTGAAATCACCGCTTGTGTTACCCGCAGGTGTGATGGATATTTCCGCTTCTGCGATGGCGATCTGTGCAAAAAACGGTGCCGGAGTTCTAACGAGTAAATCGCTCACTCTCGAACCGAGAGAAGGACATCAAGGACCGGTAGTTTGCGAAACTGAAGGTGGACTACTCAACTGTATGGGATTATGTAATCCGGGAATAGATGCGGGACTGCAAGAGATAGACCGCTTCAAAGATGAATATGATAATCCGGTGATTGTAAGTTTGTTTGCCACATGCGAAGATGAGTTTTGCAGTTTAACTGAAAAGGTGAATTCTTCCGAGGCAGATTTTATCGAGCTAAATTTATCCTGCCCCAATGTCTATGACGAATTCGGTTTACCGCTTTCCTCATCTAAGGAGAAAGTATATGCAATTGTGAAAGCTGTTAAGCAAATGGCAGCCAAACCAGTGATTGCAAAATTATCTCCTAATGTATTATCGATCACCGATATCGCTATAGCTGCCCAAAATGCCGGTGCTGATGCATTATGTATGATAAACACACTCGGTCCGGGTATGCGGATAGATATCAGGATGCAAAAAACTATTTTATCAAATCGATTTGGCGGTTTATCCGGCGCTTGTGTATTGCCGATCGCCCTAAAACTGATCTATGAGACCTATTCCAAAGTGGAGATTCCTATCATCGGGATGGGTGGAGTAAGCTGCGGTAGTGATGCTGTGGAGATGATGATCGCCGGTGCTGCATTGGTCGGAGTAGGAACTGCTGTCTATACCGATGGTTTGCAAGTTTTCGATAAGATCAACTGTGAAATAGTAGACTGGATGACAGAATTATCTTTAGACAAGCTTGATAAAATACCTCGTTTGGAGAAACTCGATGGATAAGCGTTTTACACTGCCAATAGCAGAGATCATCAGAGAAACAGACTCTATCAAAACTTTTGTGTTCAAACATAAACTTGCTGCAAAACCGGGGCAGTTTGTCATGCTAACTGATTTTTGCACAGGTGAGAAACCATTCTCCATCTCAGATTGCAGTGATAATCATTTTGCTCTTACTATAAAGAAAATAGGAAACTTCACCACGCGCATTTTCCAAAAGAGTGTGGGGGATCATCTATCTATAAGAGGACCTTTTGGCTCCTCTTTTTTTGTATCCAAAGGCAGAGTGTTGCTCATTGGTGGAGGTTATGGAACGCCACCCTTGTATTTCCTTGCCACCCAGTTGCTTAAAACCGGTGCAGAAATTATCCTTGTAAATGGAGCACGAACCAAAGAAGACCTTGTTTTTTGTGATAGATTCAGAGATTTGCAACTGAAATATGAAAATATCACGCAAGCCGGATGTTTGGGAAAAAGCGGAACTTCGGTCGATCTGGCGGAGCAATATCTAAGAGAGTATGATTTTGATTATATCTATGCCGCAGGTCCGGAGATGATGTTAAAAGCATTACTCCCGTTAGTAAAGAGCAGGAATTATCAGTTTCTCTTGGAGAGATATATGAAATGCGCTATCGGTATCTGTGGTAGTTGCGCTATGGATCCGCTTGGCATCAGAGTTTGTGCAGAAGGTCCCGTGCTGGGAGCTGAGTATATCGATAAACTCAGCGAATTCGGTAATTACCACCGGGATGCTGCCGGAAGGAAGATCATGTTCGATAAAAAGGAAGAGAAATGATCACCCTACTCAAAAATGGCATCATAAACGGTAAAATCACAGATATTGTAATAGAAGACGACATAATCTTGTCTGTCGGGGCAAAGTGTGATAAGTATGAGCAATGCATTGATCTGGGCGGTAAGATCATTTTCCCCGGTATGATAGATGCACATGTACATGTCCGCGATCTGAAGCAAGCTTACAAAGAAGATTGGCTCTCTGTATCTAATGCAGCTATTTCCGGTGGTGTCACTACCATTTTCGATATGCCCAATACAATCCCTCCAACTATTGATCTGGATTCACTGTATTTAAAGCGTAATGCAGCAAAAAAGGCAAAGATAAATAGAGGCTATTATCTCGGCATTGCCGAAGATTCATGGGCAAATTTGGATAAACTGCTCAAATCCGAACCTAAAGATGTGGTTGGCATTAAAATCTTTTTAGCAGAATCGAGCACAAATGCCATAATAGAACGCAAAGAAGACCTTCGCAAAATATTCTCAATAGTCAAAGAACATGATGTGCCGGTAGCTGTTCATACGGAATTACAGTCTTGTATAGACAAGTCTAATCTTGAAGCCACCCTTTCCAACCATGATCTCATCAGAGCTCGTGAATGCACTATACAGGGTACCAAACTCGTACTTACCCTCTGCAACGAGATCAAAAACAAGCTTTATATTGCCCATGTATCTACTAAAGAGGAATTGGATTTGATCAGAGCTTTCAAAGATGATAACGAAATCTATAGTGAAGTTACCCCTCATCATCTATTTTTGGATAAGACAATACTAGACGAAGTAGGCAATTTCGGTAAAGTAAACCCACCTCTTAGAACGCAAGCAGATAACGAAGCTCTCTGGCGGGGAATTATCGACGGAAGTGTAGATACTATCGGCTCAGATCATGCACCACACACAGTGGAGGAGAAGAAAAGACCATATCAGCAAGCACCATCAGGTTTCCCAGGATTGGAGACTACTATGCCACTTCTGATTGACGCCTATCTGAAAGGAACGATAGCTTATGAGAAGGTCGCCGAACTGACAGCAGCAAACCCGGCTCATATTTTTGGAGCATCAAAGCGGGGGAGAATAGCTGCAGGTTATTATGCTGATCTTATTATAATCGATCGGGATAGTAATGGGAAGGTAGAACCGCAAAAATTCAAATCAAAGGCAAAATATTCGCCATTTCAAAACAGAATCCTGAAGGGAAAGATAGTAATGACTATTGTGAACGGGAAAATATATAACTTAGTGGGAGTAGAAAACAATGATCAGTAAAAAAGAATTTATTTTGGAACTCGAAAGGATCGGAGCGATCAAATTCGGTTCGTTTATTCTGAAAAGTGGCTTAACGTCTCCATTCTATATCGATTTGAGGGAATTGATAAGCTATCCGAAGCTAATGGACCAAGTATGTGAGTTAATCGCAGACAAGGTAAAAAATCTAAAGTTCGATATTATTACCGGAATTCCATATACAGCGCTTCCACTAGCTACTCTGGTATCGACGAAGTTGAATAAGCCCTTGGTTTATATCAGAAAAGAAGAGAAAGCTTATGGGACGGGTAAAAATGTAGTTGGTAGTTATGCTGAAGATAGCCGCTGCTTGGTTATCGATGACCTTGTTACCACCGGTTTGAGCAAGATAGAGACAGCCCATAAATATCAGAGTGAGGGAATAGAGATAAAGGATTTTTTCGTAATCATAGATAGAAGCCAAAATGCTGTTTCCGAATTGGCAGAGCAGGGATTTAAGCTCCATAGTATTATAACCTTGGACGAGATTTTGTCCGTTCTCTCCCAAGCTGGCAAGATTACAAAAGATCAAGTGCATAAGGTAAGGGAGTTTACCACTTCGATCGTAAAAAAAGAGGAGCCAGTCAGCGAGAATGAGATGACAGCCAAGCTTTGTGATTTGATAGAAAAGAAGGAATCAAACCTTGTCTTATCACTCGATGTGGACGAACAAGAGATGTTTTTTGAAATCCTGGATCAAGTAGCAGAAGAGATCGTGATGTTGAAAACGCATGTTGATATCATCAAAGATTATGATCGATTTTTTTTGGATAAATTGGTAGAGTATTCTCAAAAATATGAATTTATGATATTTGAAGACAGAAAATTCGCCGATATCGGTAGCACGGTACGAAAGCAATATAATAGTGGGATATATCACATTTCTAAATGGGCAGAATTCGTAACCGTACACTCTTTACCGGGCGAAGGAATCTTGCAGGGGCTTTTTGAATCTGTGGAAAAGCGTAGTTCCTTTCTGCTGGCGAGAATGTCTTCCAAGGGGAATCTGATCACAGATTACTATACTAGAAAAACAATCGAGATGGGCAGGAAATACGATACTGTCGTTTCCGGATTTATCGGGCATGGAGAGAGTGTGGACGATATCAAACGTTTCCGCTCTCTTATACCGGAAAATATGCTGTTGCTGATGCCGGGTGTAAAGCTGGAGAAGGGAAGCGATACTATCGGACAACAGTATATTACTGTAGAAGATGCGATCGGCGGCGGTGCAGATTGTATCATAGTTGGCAGAGGGATATACGAAAATCCCCATCCCAAGCAGATTGCCAAAACTTATAGAAAAAAAGCTTGGGCAATTTATAAAAATAATCGGAGGAGATAATTATGAAGAATTTGATTTCTATGCGTGATCTTTCCAAAGCGGAGATCACTCAGATCATGGATATGACCAAATTGATTGATTCTGGCGAACTGAAGCCGGATATGCGGGGTAGACTTGCTGCCTTACTATTCTATGAACCATCCACGCGGACACATTTTTCTTTTGATACGGCGATGAAAAGAATGGGCGGAGCTACACTCACAATGAGTCAGACCAGTTCCACTTCAGTAAGTAAAGGTGAAACTTTTGCCGATACACTTAAAACTATCAGTATGTATTCCGATCTGATCGTGATCCGAACAGCGATTGAAGGAGCTGCCAGATACGCAGCCGAAACTGTGGAGAATCCCGTGATAAATGCGGGAGATGGATCAAATCAGCATCCAACGCAAGCGCTATTGGATCTGTATTCTATCGTGAAAACGCAAGGCACACTCGAGAATTTGCATATCGGTGTGGTTGGCGATCTGAGATTCGGTAGAACCGTACATTCGCTCGTTCAAGCTTTGTCCGATTTCTCACCAACATTTTACTTTGCATCACCTGAGCATCTCAAAATGCCACATTATATCCTCGAAGATCTGAGTGAAAAGAATATAAAATATAACGAGATGGACGAGATTGAGGCAGAGATCAGTAAGCTTGATCTGATGTATGTAACCCGTATTCAGCGAGAAAGATTTGCCGATCCGGAAGAATATGAAAAAGTAAAAGATTCTTATTCTATAAATTCTGCAATGTTAGGAGATGTCAAAGAGAATTTCAGAGTGTTACATCCGCTTCCTAGAGTAAAAGAAATCGCCACCGATGTGGACGAGACAAAATATGCTTACTATTTTCAGCAGGCAAAGAATGGCGTATATGTTCGTCAGGCGCTGATCAATATACTATTGGGAGGTGAGAGATGAGACAGATCAAGGTAACAGCGATCAAAGATGGGACTGTGATAGATCACATAACTTCGGGTAAGATTCTCAAAGTCGCAGAGATTTTGAATCTAAAAGGAGATAATGTGGTGATGATGGGCATGAATCTTGCCAGTAATAAATTGGGGAAAAAAGATATCCTCAAGATAGAAAACAGGGTGCTTTCTGCCGATGAGGTGAACAGCATTGCCCTCATCGCTCCTAATGCCAGTCTTATCATTATCAAGGATTATCAGGTGGAAAAAAAGATATCTCTCAAAATGCCGGAATTTATCAAAAACTTGATCGTCTGTCCAAATCCGAAATGTATAACTTCTATAGAGAATATAGAGTCAAAATTCAAAGTTACCAATAGCGAACCGGCGCAAGTTCGCTGCGTCTATTGTGAGAGAAAATATAAGGTAGATGAAGTCAAGATCAGAATATAACGGGAGGATTTATGGCTAAGAATATCATGTTCGAACCATCACGTACATTGATGGAATTTCGTCTGTTACCAGGCTATACTACAGAGGAACACAAAGCGGATAACATTTCGCTACGCACACCTTTGGTTTATACCGAAAGTGATAAATACAATCTGAACATCCCGATGGTCTCGGCAGCAATGCAGTCTGTCTCGGGTGTAAAAATGGCGGTAGAATTGGCAAAGTTGGGTGGAGTTGCTTTCATATATTCGTCTCAGACGATAGAATCTCAGGCAAAAATGATACGTAAGATAAAAAAACATAAAGCCGGTTTTGTGAAACCGAAAACCGTTCACCCCGATACAACGATATCAGATATGTATAAACTGCGTCAGGAAACCGGTCATTCCACTTTTCCCGTGGTAGATGATAAAGGAGTTTTCAAAGGATTGATAACTAAATGGGACTATGACCTTTCCTTGCATGACAAGATGAAGGTAAGCCAGAGGATGATTCCGAAAGAGAACGTGGAAGTCGGCGTTGATATCACCAATCTAAAGGAAGCGAATAATATTCTCTTGGAGAGTCATAAATCGGTATTACCAATTTTGGATGATCATGGTATCTTACAAGCGATAGTGTTCCGTAAAGATATTATCGATCAATTGCAAAATCCCGATGAAGTTCATGATGAGAAGAAGCGTCTCTTAGCTGCGGCAGCAGTGAATACTCACGACTATAAAGAGCGCGTGCCTGCTCTTGTAGAAGCCGAGGTGGATGTGATCGCAGTAGATTCATCAGATGGGCACTCCAGCTATCAGGAAGAATCGATTAGATGGATCAAGTCTAAATATCCCGAGCTTCCGGTTATCGGCGGAAATGTTATCACGAAAAAGGGATTCAGATTTTTGGTTGATCTGGGAGCAGGTGCTGTAAAGGTCGGAATGGGTGGCGGTTCTATCTGCATCACTCAGGAACAAAAAGGAACCGGCCGAGGTTTGGCTACTACGATCATAAAAGTAGCAGAAGAACGGGATAAGTACTATAAAGAAAGCGGAAAATATATTCCGCTAGTTGCAGACGGAGGTGTCACCAGTACCAAAGATATCACGATCGCTTTGGCTTTGGGAGCTGATTATGTGATGATGGGCAGATATTTCGCCCGTATGGAAGAATCACCTACAGAAAAGATGGTCGTAAACAACCGGGTGATGAAGCCATATTGGGGTGAGGGTTCTGCCAGAGCAAGAGATTGGAAAGAAAATCGCTATTATCAGAATAAATTCGTCGAAGGTGTGGAAGGTTTGGTAGAGTATTCTGGAAGACTACGCGATAATTTGGAAGAGACATTGGCTAAGATAAAATCATCCATGTCCACCGTCGGGGTGAATAGTATAAAAGAATTGCATGAGAAAGCTGAAGTTGAACTCATCTCAGCCCTCTCGATTCGCGAAGGTAGAGTGCATGATATTTATATGCCAAACGAGGAGACGGAACAACACGATTATTATATATCCGATAAGTAAAAAAAGGGAAGAGTATGGTAAATAAAAGTGGTATAGATATAGACTTGGGTAACAAATGTTCACAGATAGCATATAATTGGGCAAAAAAGACATTTGCCAATCGAGATGAACTAGCGGGTGAAATGCTCAAAACTACCGATGGAACTTTTTCAAATATTATCAGGTTCGGAAACTCTCGTATCGGTATATCATCCGATGGGATCGGTACAAAGATCGAGCTGGCGGAGCGAACTAATAACTACAGAACCATTGGAAGTGATTTGCTGGCTATGGTTACCGATGATTTGGTAGCCAATGGTTTTGAACCGACGAATATTTCGAACATTCTCGATGTGGATTTTCTCGATACTGATATCGTTGACGAACTGATGCATGGATTGCACGATGCTGCCGGTTTTGCCAAAGTATCGATAACCGGTGGTGAGATTGCAGAATTAGGTGACAGAATTGGAGGTTATGGCGAAAAGATGCATTTCAACTGGTGTTCTACTGCTATCGGTCTGTTACCAGATAAGTTGCAAAAGCCGATCGACGGTTCCGATATCGAAGTCGGAGATGAGATTATCTCTTTTAGAAGCAGAGGGTTCAGAAGTAATGGTTATTCGTTGATTAGAACTATCATGGAAAATAACTTCGGAACAAATTGGCATAATCAGACCTATGAGGAAGGGACAAGTTGGGGTGAGAAGCTTCTTACTCCATCTTTGATCTATGCACCTTTGATCACTGCTCTGATAGAAGAAAATCTCATCCCATCGGGGATAGCTCATATTACCGGCGGTGGTATAGCAGACAATCTAGGCAGAGTATTGAAAGCAAATAAACTAGGAGCAGAGCTGGATACACTACATGCTCCCCGAAGGTTTATGTCTGAAATTCAAAAAATAGGCAATATCTCCGAAACTCAGGCTTATTCTATCTGGAATATGGGTAATGGCATGCTGATAACCACGAATCCTGATCATACGCAAGATATTCTGCTAAAGGCTTCCGGAATGGGTTACGAAGCTGTGGTTGCCGGCAAAGCTGTTTCTGAGAACACCATTAAAATCCGTAGCATGGGGATCCAACCTCAAGATTTGGTTTATCAGAATACGGAGAATTGATGCATCAGATTTATCTAAAACTAAAAGACGGCGTGAAAGATAGTCATGGAGCCAAAGTCGCTACCATGATCTCCGATTATCTGAACCTTCAGGTTGGGAATGTGAAGTGCGGGAAAATATTCATGCTTGATCATAAGCTTTCTGAAGAACATCTGGAGAAATTTGCGCAGCTGGGACTGTGTGATCCTGTCATCCATAATATCGAGATCGACTCGACGAGCCATGATCCCCGCTATGCTTCTTATATTCTGGTAGCCAAACTCCCGGGTGTGACCGATGATGAAGGCATGTCTGCTCAGAAAACCTTGAATGATATTCTTGATCTGGAACTTGAAACCAATACTCAACATATTTACTCACAAGAGCTTTATCTTTTTGAAAAACAGTTGAATACAAAACAACTGAATCTGATCGCCAAAGAGGTTTTGGGAAATCCGCTCATCAATCATTTCGAGTATGGGAAAACCGGTGAGAAGATATTTTATCTGCCTGATGTGAAGATCGAGAAACCACAGATGTATGAAGTAGTTTCTTTGGCTGTTAATGATGATGAACTTATGCAAATCTCCAAAGAAAAGCTTCTTTCCCTGAATCTTGCTGAAATGCAAGCGATTCGAAATCATTATGTGAATAAGCAAACGCAATCTAAGCGAGAGTCACAAAATCTGCCTAAAGACCCGACAGACTGTGAATTGGAGATTTTAGCTCAAACTTGGAGTGAGCATTGCAAACACAAAGAATTCAATGCGATCATAGAGTACAATGATATAGATACCAGAGAAACATTTGTAGTAGATTCTCTTTTTGATTCTTATATCAAGGCTTCGACAAAGATAATCCAAAAAAGGCTGCAGAAATATGGTAATAACTGGCTATTGAAAGTTTTCAGCGATAATGCCGGTGTAGTCAAAATAGACGATAAATCAGTCTTCGTCTGGAAAGTGGAGACTCACAACTCACCTTCGGCGATCGATCCTTATGGCGGAGCGATCACCGGAATTTTGGGAAACAATCGCGATCCGTTGGGAACCGGTATCGGTGGTGGCAAGCTGCTTTTTAACACAAATGTACTCTGCTTCGGTCCGCCGGATTATGATAAACCTTTGCTTCCCGGGCAATTACATCCGAGGCAGGTATTTATGGGAGTCAGGCATGGAATCGAGGATGGAGGCAATAAATCGGGGATCCCTACTGTGAATGGTTCTATTATCTTTGATGAGCGCTATAGTGGCAAGCCACTTGTCTACTGCGGAACCGGCGGTGTGATGCCATATAAGTTTAAAGGTAGGAAATCATGGGAGAAGCGGATAGATGCGGGTGATCTGATCATTATGGCAGGTGGACGGGTAGGTAAAGATGGTATTCATGGTGCCACCTTCTCCTCAGCAGAGATAGATGAGCATTCGCCCCAATCCGCCGTTCAGATAGGAAGCCCGATCACGCAGAAGTTGCTCTCCGATTTTATGCAGGAAGCAGCTGAGAAAGGCTTGATAAAATGCAGTACCGATAACGGTGCCGGCGGACTATCCTCATCAGTGGGAGAACTGGCACAGATAAGCGGTGGCGCACTTGTCAATCTGGAAAAAGTGCCGTTGAAATATCTTAATCTGAGACCTTGGGAGATATTCGTTTCCGAATCTCAAGAGAGGATGACGCTGGTGGTGGAAGAGAATAATATCCCTGAGCTTTATGAACTGGCAAAATTGCGTGAAGTTGAGCTTGCTCATATCGGGTATTTCACTGATGATGGCTATCTCGATGTTCGTTATGATGATCAAAAAGTAGCGTATCTCAAGTTAAAATTTCTACACGATGGAGTTCCGAGAAAAAGATTGCAAGCCCAGTGGAAACGACCTGAACTCAAAGAACCGGTATTACCCAAGCATCTGAATTTTCAAGAGACACTGATAAAGCTCTTGTCGAGTTATAACATATGCTCGCGTGAGTGGGTGATTCGCCAATACGATCATGAGGTAAAGGGTAAAACTATACTCAAACCTTTGATGGGTAGATATGGTAAGACTCCGCAAGATGCGGCAGTGATGAGATTGACACACGATTCCTATGAGGGGATTGCTATCTCAAATGGTATAATTCCACGTTATGGTGATATAGATGCTTATCAGATGTCTGCCGGCGCATTTGACGAAGCTATCAGGCAGATCATCTCCGTTGGTGGTCAATTGCCCGATGTGAAAGATAGCTCAAACAGATTTTGGACGGTGAACGATAATTTCTGTGTGCCAGATTCGGTTTATGACGAGAAAACCAATCCGGACGGTAAGATCAAACTGGCTAAACTCGTACAGATGAATATGGCATTGTATGATATGGCAACTCACTTCGATATCCCACTTACCAGTGGGAAGGATAGTATGAAAAACGACTTCAAATCCGGCGATGTGAAGATCTCTGTGCCACCAACAGTGTTATATTCGATTGTTGCAAAGCTAGATGATGTGCGAAAGACGACCAGTAGCAATTTCAAACAAGCCGATGATCTGATCTATATCATAGGAAAAACCTATAATGAAATGGGTGGTTCGGAATTTTACAAACTGCTCGGTCATTTGGGTAAAAATGTACCTGTTGTGCGCAAAGAGGATGCAAAGAAGCGCTATCTGAACATGACAGAGGCGCACAGAAAGCAACTGCTACGCTCTGCTCATGATATCTCCGATGGTGGGATGATTGTAGCATTAGCAGAATCGGTGATCGGAACTGATCTGGGCGTGAAAATACATCTCGATCAATTTGATGAGCTGTTTCAAATACTATTCTCCGAATCGCATTCACGCTTTATTATCTCAGTAAAAGAAAAGGATGCGGATATGCTGGAGAAGATATTTGAAAATGATGCTTTCAGAATTGGAAAAGTGACTTCCGATAAAAATTTCTCTGTCTCCTATAAAAATAAGTTAATCATAAACTGTCCTGTATCTGAATTACAGATGAGTTGGGAATCTGGATTGGAGCTAAGATGAAAGATGTCAGAGCTTTGATTATCACAGGGTTTGGCATAAATTGCGAAGAGGAAATGGCAGCGGCTTATCGCTTGGTAGGCGCTACCGCTGAGATTGTACATCTAAACGATATTTTTATGCAAAAGGTATCCATCCATGGCTATGATATCTGTAATTTTCCGGGTGGTTTCTCCTTCGGAGATGACCTTGGCTCCGGAAAAGTGTTGGCTAATAAGATGAAGTATAAGAAATTGATAAACGGTAAGCTTTTCTTCAAAGAATTGGAAGATTTCATCTCTGACGGGAAATATATCCTCGGAGTTTGCAACGGATTTCAGTTTTTGGTCAAGATGGGATTACTTCCCAATCTAAGTGGTGATTATACCCGGGAAGTGACGCTTACTTACAATGATTCGTCCAAATTTGAAGATAGATGGTGTTATTGTAAAATTGAGCAAACGAATACGCCGTTTTTAAAAGAGTTGGCTCTTTTGCATCTACCTGTCAGGCATGGTGAGGGTAAACTGGTGATTTCCGATGAAATGGTTAGAAGGCAAATATTGGATAACAATCTCAACTGTATGAGCTATGCTGATGAGAAGTCCAATGTCACTTCCAACTATCCGGCAAATCCGAACGGTTCCGACCTAAACTGTGCAGCACTAACAGATAGGAGTGGTCATATCCTCGGCATGATGCCACATCCGGAAGCATATTTATCGCTGTTCAATCATCCCGATTGGCATGCTCTTATCCAAAAAGATCCGCACATCTCTCATGAAGGAGATGGACTGAAAATTTTTAGAAACATAGTAGAACATATAAAACAAGAAAGGAGATGAGATGACACGCATAAGACGGGCACTATTGAGTGTTTATGACAAGACCGATATAGTGGATTTAGCCAATTTATTACATAAACTCGATTGTGAAATAATTGCCTCGGGCGGCACATTGAAAACCTTACGGGAAGCTAATATCCCGGCTATCGAGATCTCTGCTTATACGGGAAATCCGGAAATTTTTGGCGGAAGAGTGAAAACGATCTCTTATCAGATAGCAGCAGGAATATTGGGTGATCGAGGAAAAGATGCTCAGGAAGCCGAGAAGCATAACATTCAGAACATCGACCTGGTAGTATGCAATTTCTACCCATTTGATCAGATGAAAGATAGCGAAGCAGAGCTGACAGATCTGATCGAGTATATTGATATCGGAGGTCCTACGATGATCCGCGCTGCAGCTAAGAATTATAAATATGTAACTGTCTTGACAGACCCAAATCAATACAAGCAACTAATGGAAGAATTATCGGATAATGACGGGCATATCTCGGAAGAGACACGATTCAATTTGATGCGACAGGCATTTAATTACTCGGCAGATTATGAGGCTGATATTGCTACTACGCTGGATAAATTCGCCGATATAAACAGCATCAGGTTGAGCTATGAACATGGCAGAGAGATGCGTTATGGTGAAAACCCGCATCAGAATGGTGTATTCTTCAAAAGGTCATTATCGGTCAATTCTATTCACGATATGAAGATACTGCATGGTAAAGAGCTTTCTTACAACAACATAGTAGATATAGACGGTGCCATCCAAGCTGTGCATGATTTGCAGCCAAACGGGTGCGTTATTATCAAACATACAAATCCCTGCGGCTATGCGCAAGGTGATATCCAAGCTGAAGTATTCAAAACCGCCTGGGAGGGTGATCCCATCTCAGCTTTCGGTTCGATAATCGCATTCAATACACCGCTCAAATATGAGACGGTAGGTTATTTGGATCTGGATAATCCGAACAAGAGCAAACGGAAGTTCGTAGAGGTGATAATAGCACCTGGCTATGAAAAAGAAGCTCTCGAATATTTGCAAAAGAGCAAGAATCTCAGGATCATCAAATATGACCCTTCCGAATTTATCGATCCGTACCAAATGAAACCGGTCCAAGGTGGTCTATTGGTACAAAACAGAGATGCGGAGCTTTATGAAGAGTTGAGAGTAGTTACCCGAAAAGCTATCGATTTGGACAAAAGGGTGAGATTGATAGAATTCGGCATAGCAGCCAGCAAACATATAAAATCAAATGCAATTGTCTTGGTGAGAGAGACAAAAGATAATGCATTGCAATTATTGGGTATGGGAGCAGGACAGCCAAACCGGGTAGCTTCGGTGAAACTGGCAATAGAGAAAGCAAAAGAAAATCTGCAAGCAGAGTATGATGGCGAAGATTTTGAAAGCTATTATCTGCAAGAGATGAAGAAGGCAATTTTAGTCTCAGATGCATTCTTCCCTTTTGCCGATTCGATAGAAGCAGTGGCAAAAGAGGGGATAGAGCTGGTAGTTCAACCCGGTGGCTCTATCAGAGATAAATCTGTGATCAAAACCTGCGATGAACTTGAAGTTGCAATGATCTTTACCCAAAGAAGACACTTTAAACATTAAATAGAAGGAGAAAGAAGATGAAAACGGTTAAAACGCTAATTAGTCCGCAGTTAAAGAATATTCATAGTGGTAAGGTAAGGGAGAGTTTCCGTATCGATGATAAGACACGAATGATCCTGGTAACCGATAAGATATCCAGTTTCGATAAGGTCTTAAAAAGCCGCATCCCATACAAAGGTGCGGTTTTGAATGCATTGGCAGATTTTTGGTTCGAAAAGACCGGCGGCATAATTGACAATCATATGAAGAAGCTTATCGATCCTAATATTTCACTGGTAAAAGAAGCAAAACCGATCAAGATAGAGATGATCGTGCGTGGCTATCTCACCGGCTCGATGTGGCGAAATTATTCCAAAGGTAAACGTGAATTTTCCGGTATCAAAGTAGGAGAAGGGCTGACAAAAAATCAAAAATTTGAACAGCCTTTGGTTACCCCAACTACCAAAGAAGAGAGCGACCGGGAAATAACTCCGGAAGATATTGTCAAAGAAGGTTGGACTACTGCCGAGTTGTATGATGAGATGGAAAAAATCTCTTTGCAGCTTTTTGAGTTCGGTAGTAAGTATCTGGCTGAAAAAGGGATTGTCTTGGTGGATACGAAATATGAATTCGGGCTTGTGGAAGATAAACTGATTCTCATAGATGAGATACATACACCTGACTCTTCACGTTTCTGGTATGTAGATGATTATCAAAAAAATCCCGAAAAAGTGGAGCAGATCGATAAAGAATTTGTAAGGCAATGGCTGATAAACAACAAAACCGAACATGGTTACCACGATGCACTACCTGAGGATGTGATAGCCGAGACTTCCAAACGCTATCTGGAAATTTATCGGAGTATCACAGGTTCGGAATTGCCGGGTTTGGAAACCGATCCAAACAGTAGAATGCTTGCCAATCTGGTTAAACATGGTATTATAAAAGATGGTTATGTGGCTATAATAATGGGTTCTCCTGCCGATATAGAGCATTGTAACTCTATTAGAGACAAGCTTGAAAAATATGATATTTTTGTGGATATGAGAGTAGTTTCCGCTCATAAAAATGGTGAGAGGATAGGTGGGATTGCCGCAGAATACAATCAATCTATAGAACCCGGTGCTGTGATAGCTGTAGCTGGGCGGTCAAACGGGCTCGGCGGTGCATTGTCGGCAAATATGGCTGTGCCGGTGATCAATTGCCCACCTTTCAAAGATAAGGTCGATATGACGGTGAATATCAATTCCTCGCTTATGATGCCCTCTAAAACTCCGGCAGCAACTGTGGTTGATGTTTCCAATGCGACACAATTTTCCCTGCGGAGCTTGAATATCCCCAGACTGAAAGCAAGGTTTACAGAAGAAATAGAGAAAGTGAAATCCGATCTAATAGAAGCAGACCTAAAGATCAGGAGTGGCAAATGAATGTTGCTGTGCTCGGCTCCGGTGGAAGAGAACATGCCATCGCTTGGGAATTGAGTAAAAGTAGAAAGTGTGACCACATCTTCACTATACCGGGGAATGGTGGAACACCGAATAATGTGGAGCTAGCGATAAATGACTTTGAAGAACTGAGCAGATTTTGCCGGCAAAATAAAGTCGAATTGATAATCGTGGGACCGGAGATGCCTCTGGCAGAAGGGATTGTTGATTACTTTGCAACAAGCGATATCAAAGTTTTCGGACCGGATAAGAAAGCGTCACTGCTGGAAAGCTCCAAAATTTGGGCAAAACAGTTTATGCATAATCACCAAGTTGCCACAGCGGAATCTTGGCAGCCGGAAAGCAGAGACGATGGACTAAAAATAGCCCAAAAGTTAAATGGTAAGTGCGTGATTAAATATGACGGCTTAGCCGGTGGCAAAGGTGTGTTTGTCTGTTCCGGAATGTCTGAAGTACACAAAGCCTATGATGAATTATGCCAAAAATTCGGTAATACGTTTCCGCATTTGATAGAAGAGCGCTTGATCGGCAGGGAGCTTTCCATCATCGGCTTTACTGATGGTGCAGCGATTAAACTGCTGCAACCTTCTCAGGATCATAAGCAACTCTTGGAAGGAGATAAAGGTCCCAACACAGGTGGTATGGGCGCATATTGTCCGGTAGAATTTTGTGATGCTAAAATGCTTGACCGCATAGAAGAAGATGTCATCAAACCGACAATGATAGGTATCAAAAAGGAAGCTCTTAATTATAAGGGTGTGCTCTATTTCGGTTTGATGCTAACGGATAATGGGCCCAAAGTATTGGAGTATAATGTGCGAATGGGCGATCCGGAAGCGGAGGTTATCTTACCGGCTTTGAAAACTGATTTGCTCGAGATCATCTTAGCCTGTTTCGACGGTAGTCTGGAGAAACAATCTATAGACTTCAATGATGGTTACTTCGTAGATGTAGTGTTGGTTTCTAAGGGTTATCCTTATAAATATGAAAAAGGATACGAGATCGATGGATTAGATAAGCTGGACAAGGATATCCTCGTCTTTCATGCAGGCACAAAAATAAAAGATGATAAGCTCTTTACCAATGGTGGACGCGTTTTGAATATAGTTGCCTCTGCCGATGATTTGGACAATGCGGTCGAGAAGGTATATCGCAATTGTGAGAAGGTGGGATTCGAAGGGAAAACCTACCGAAAAGATATAGCTCAGAGGGGAAGATGAAAAAGCTGGCAATATTGATATCCGGTCGGGGCAGTAATATGGAAGCTATCCTGAGAAATGTGAAAGATGGATTTCTGAAAGATGTCTGCCGGATTGAGTTGGTTTTTTCCAATAATCCGGATGCTCACGGTCTGGAAAAAGCGGATAAGATGGGATTTCATACTGAAACAATATCCTCTAAAGGTAAGAAAAAAGATTATTATGAATCTCAACTTCTAGAACTATTACTGAGTTATGAAATCGATCTGATCGTACTTGCCGGCTACATGAAAATACTCTCACCTCTAATTGTGGATGCTGTTCCCAAGAAAATAATCAATATCCATCCTGCCGATACTAAAAAACATAAAGGACTACATGGTTATAAATGGGCATTTGAGAATGGGTTGGATAAGACCAAGATAACAGTTCATTATGTGGATAATACCTTGGATGGGGGAGAGATCATCGCTCAGCGGGAAGTTGACATCAGCGATTGTGAAACTGTCGCTCAAGCTGAGGCTAAAGGATTGGCAGTAGAGCATAAACTCTACAGCGAAGTTATCTATGAGCTTTGTAAGGAATGATTATGAAAAAGATAGCGATAATAGATTTCGGCGGGCAATATACTCATCTGATAGCAAGGAGAATACGGCAATTGAATGTGTTTAGTGATATAGTTCAACCCGAGAGCTTTGAACTAACCGATGAAATTGCCGGGATCGTACTCTCGGGAGGACCGAGATCCGTTAACCTGGAAGATGCGTATAGAATAGACCTGGATATCGAAAGTATTAATATCCCGGTTTTAGGTATATGCTACGGTCATCAGCTCTTGGCTTCTATGCTGGGTGGTAGAATTGAAAGTGGTAATAACAATGAATATGGTTATACCAAAGTGAGTTTTGAAACTAAGAGAAGATTGTTTCATAATCTAAAAGAAGAATCAACCGTTTGGATGAGCCATGGTGACCATGTAGCTGATTTGCCGGAAGGGATCATGGTCATTGCCCGCAGTCGGAGTGTGCCCATTGCAGCGTTCGAAGCGGAAGAGAGAGATTTGTTTGGTTTGCAATTTCACCCCGAGGTAACTCATACCACCGATGGGATGAAGATATTGGATAACTTTCTGACTATCTGCAATTGTGGGCGAAACTGGAAGATCAGAAACTATAAAGAAGAACTTATAGAGCAAATCCGGGAAAAAGCAGAGGGGAGACATTTGATATTGCTGCTTTCAGGCGGAGTGGATTCTATGGTTGCGCTCAGACTTTGTATAGATGCTCTGGGCAAAGAAGCGGTTTATTCTATCCATGTGGATACCGGCTTGATGAGATTGAACGAGACTAAAGAGCTGGTGGAACACTTCAAAAAACTCGGTTTCGAAAATATCGATATTGTAAATGCTGAAAAGCGTTTTCTAAAAGAACTGCACGGTGTAACAGATCCCGAAGAGAAGCGGCTTATTATCGGACGCTTGTTTGTCGATATAGTCAATGATGCTCTGCGTGATAAGAAGCTATCCGATAATTGGATGCTTGTGCAGGGTACGATCTATCCTGATACAATAGAAAGTGGCGACGCTCAGAAAGCCGCTACTATCAAAACTCACCATAACCGAGTGATGGAGATAGATGAGCTGATCAAAGCCGGCAAAGTGATAGAACCTCTGAAAGACCTTTACAAAGATGAGGTGCGACTCTTGGGAGAAGAACTCGGACTACCTCATCATCTGGTACACAGACATCCATTTCCCGGACCCGGCTTGGCTATCCGTCTTATCGCTTCCGATAAGGATAAACCGGAAGATGATTACCAAAAAGAAGCAGATGAGCTAAATCAAATTTTGACAGCATGTAATATGAGCGGTATGATATTGCCGATCAAAAGTGTGGGTGTTCAAGGTGATTTTAGAACCTATAACCATCCGGCTGTGATCTGGTCAGATCAAAAGTTAGATTTGGATTGGGAAGTTCTAAAAGAAGTCTCCGCTCTCGTTATAAACAGACTGAGAACGGTGAATAGAGTTGTCTTGTCACTGCTACCTTTGCCCAAAGAGCCACAAATGACAAAATTATTTTTAGAAAAAACCAACTTAGATCAGCTCAGAGATGTAGATGCTTATCTGCGCGAAGAAATAGCAGATATAGATGAGATCTGGCAGATGCCGGTAGTGATGCTACCTCTGAAAATAGACGATAAATTCATCTTCGTTATCCGTCCAATATGCTCCAAAGATGCAATGACAGCCGATGTATATCAGATGGATAGTCGGCTGTTGCAAAAGATCGAACGAACACTGAGAGATGAATATAATGTCGGTATGATTTTTTATGACATTACTACCAAACCACCGGGGACGATCGAGTGGGAGTAGTATATTAGGGATAAGGATCAAGGACTAAGGACGAAGGGACTCGGAGAGGGGGATGTGAGAAAATGAGCAATGTATAATGGTTAATGTAGTTTAGAGGTTTAGGGAGAAGGTGTTGATGGGAATTTATAGGAATTTGTTCGCTGCGCTCACGGAATTTTTGGCAAAGAGCATAGAGCGTAGGACAAGATGTCATCTTGTCTTCGAAAAAATACAAAGAAATGAATTGAGGAATTTATTCGCTGGTACTCATGGACTTTTATTGGAAGAGAAGCAATATGCAGTTTAGAGTTTAGGGTTGAGGGTTTAGGGGGTATGCCAGAATGGAAAAAACCGTCATTTCGAGCGGAATCCCGACTTTTCGGGATGGAGTCGAGAAATCTCATTTATGAATGGTGAATGGCAAAGGGGGAGATGTTGATTAGTTAATTGGTTTATTTGTTGATTAGTCTCCACAAAAATAGACCAGTCCTTCAGGGCTGGTATTTGTTTATAAATATAGCATCTTTACGCCGTTCACGGCGTTTATAAGGTAAAGTCGGGAATTTACGATGCCAAAGCAAGAAGATAGATGATGGAAGGTGGATGATAGAGTAAAGTAGGGCAAGTTGGCAACTTACCTTACGGATCTCGGGAAAAAGTATTTGACAAAGAAAACTGTATCTATAACTTTTGCATTGATGTTGGATCGGTTCTCGGTCGAACGATGAATGAAAAACTAATGAGAGCATTTGCTTCACCGGCTCCGGTTTGACTAGGAGGGAATATAAAGAAAGTTGCCCAAGAATTTGTTATTTACCTGAACCGGATAGGCAAAATACGTCCTGATACGCTACCCCCCCCCAACTGCACAACTCTTTGTTTTACAGTGGGTTTCACAATATCGTGTCCTGTTTCAAACTCCGGTCGCAACTTTGCGCTGGAGATTATATTAATATGTTGTGTTAATAAGTTTATTCGGCTCTTTCTCCCTGCGTAATGCTCCGACGTGGGGAGAAGAAGTGTCTTATCTTGTCTAAATCCAAAATAATATGGACAAGATAGGGAGCAAAATAAAAAAAGTAGGAGGAAATAATGAATAAGTTATACTTAATTACGATAATAGTGTTGGGAATAACCACACTTTTTGCCCAGAACGCCATACCACCTGCTGAGGGTTTAGGAACAGAAGATGATCCTTATCAGATAGCTTCTTTGGAGAATCTGTATTGGTTCGCTGCTAGTAATGATATCATACCATATCCAAACCAGGAATCTCGCTGGTCAAGCCATTATATCCAGATAGCTGATATCGATGCAACTGATACGGAAAATTGGTTTGATGGAGAAGGATGGAATCCTATAGGTTTTTACGAATGGAGTAACCCTAATAACTTGCCTTTTACCGGGGTTTTCAATGGTCAAGATCATACTATTGACGCTATTTTCATCAATCGGCCAAATACTAGGTATATTGGTTTATTTGGTTATACTTACGGATCAACTATCGAAAACCTTCGCATAACTAATATTGATATAAGCGGATATGGTTACGTCGGCGGTATTGTAGGGAGACAAGACAATAATTCCACAGTTAGCAACAGCTTAAGCACGGGTAGTGTGAATGGAAATTATACTGTCGGCGGTTTGGTGGGGGAACAAGGCAATAATTCTACAATCAGCAACAGCTACAGCAATGGGAATGTAAATGGGCATAGTGAGTATGTTGGTGGGTTGCTGGGATATCAGTCGGTAGATTCTACCATTATCGACAGTTACAGCACGGCTAGTGTGTACGGAGTAAGAAGTGCCGGAGGCCTGGTGGGGTCTCAATGGGGAGCTACAATCACCGACAGCTACAGCACAGGTAGTGTGAATGGAGATAATGTCGTTGGCGGTCTAATAGGAAAGCAATATATTTCCACCATCAGCAACAGCTATAGCACGGGTAATGTATGTGGAGAAGTTCTTGTTGGCGGATTGGTAGGGCATAATGATACTTCCTCTATCAGCAACAGCTATAGCATGGGTTGTGTGAGTGGAAATGAGCGTGTCGGTGGTCTGGTGGGGCAACATTGGACAACCACAATCATCAATAGTTATTATAATTATGAAGAGGTTTTAATCAACGATCAAAATGTTATAACAATTGGTGCTCTGGGAAGCGAAATCTTTAACACCTGGCTTGATAATGATCTATATTTGAATATTGACGATTATCTCTCTTACGATGGAAACAGTTATCTGATCAACTCAGTTAATGACTTTAAAAAGCTTCTTGCGTTTGGACAATTTGAGGAATACTCTTATAAATTAACAACTGATTTAGATTTAGAAGACTATCCTAATTTCTATATCCCTTACTTTTCAGGAAGTTTTGATGGAGATGGCTTTATAATTGATAAATTAACGCTCAATATTGATTTTCTTAGTTTCATCGGTTTATTTGGTTATACATTTGAATCAATAATTGAAAACCTTGGAGTATCAAATGTTGACATAACCGGAGATAGGTATGTTGGTGGTATCGCGGGAATACAACGGTCTTCCATCATAAGCAACAGCTATAGCTCGGGAAGTACGAGTGGGTCATGGTCTGTTAGTGGCATAGTTGGGGATCAATGGGGATCTACCATCGCCAACTGCTTCAGCATTGGGGGAGTTAATGGAGAAGAATATGTCGGCGGGTTGGTGGGCAGGCAATTTGATAATTCCACCATCATAAACAGTTTCAGTATGGGAAGTGTGAATGGACCATGGTATGTAGGAGGCCTTGTGGGTCGGCAAGAGAGTTCCAATATCAGTAATAGCTACAGCACAAGAAGCGTAAGTGGAGACACCCATGTCGGCGGATTAATTGGGGCTGGAGATGGCAATGCTAATAATAGTTATTGGGATATCGAAACATCCGGGCAAACTACAAGTGCTAGTGGTGAAGGCAGAACCACCGAAGAGATGACTTATCCCTATGCTGACAATACTTATGTGAATTGGGATTTTGATGAAATCTGGGCTGTTGATGAGGATTATACGGTCAATAACGGCTATCCTTACTTGCAGGATACACCTCATGTGTCAGCAGAAGACGACCTTGTCATCTTCCAACCGGATGTGGATATCTACAATTATCCCAATCCGTTCAATCCTTCTACAACGATAGAGTTTTCACTATCTCATTGTGGGTATGTCACTATCGAAATTTTCAACATTCGCGGTCAGAAAGTGAAAACACTGGTGAATGAAGAGATGTTATCGGGAGAGCACAGGATTATATGGAACGGTAAAGATGATAAGGGCAGACAATTGCCATCGGGGATTTATCTGTATAAGTTAGCAACAGATTATGAGGTGGTTACGAGGAAGATGATGCTTTTGAAATAAGCATGGAGAGAAGCAGGAAGAAATTTCGGTGAAAAGTGAAAGAGTGAGAAGTGAAAAGTGGTGTGAGAGAAGCAATCCTCCTTCGCTAAAGCTACGGAGGACAAGGGAGATGTTTGGGAGTTTAGGGTTGAGGGTTTAGAAGTTTAGAGGTCAGAAAACGGAATACAGAAGACAGAATACAGTAGGCAGTAGGCAGAAATCATCAGAACACGGATTTTACTTCGCTACGGTTTTTCCAGATTTGTAGTTGACAAAATCAGGAACTTCGCAGTTATATCCCAAAAAATTTTACAAGGAGATATTATATGAAGAGGATTTTGGTTATGGGTGCTGCCGGACAGATAGGTTCTGAACTTGTTCCTGAATTGCGCCGCCTATATGGTGACGATAATGTGGTTGCTTCCGATATTCGAACTGATCCCCCAGAAATCTTGAGATCCGGTCCTTATGAGATCATCGATTGTCTGGATGCAAACAAGATAAAAGAGATTTTAAAAAAATATAGAATTGATACTGTCTATAATTTGGTAGCATTTCTATCGGCAGTGGGGGAGCAAAAACCTCAGCTCTCGTGGAAAGTCAATGTGGGTGGCTTGATGAATCTACTCGAATTGGCAATCGAATTCAAATTCGCACTATTTACACCGAGTTCTATCGGAGCATTCGGACCTACCACACCGCCCGATAATACTCCACAAAATACGATAATGCGTCCCAAAACCATGTATGGAGTCACCAAAGTTTCCGGTGAGTTGCTCTGCGATTATTATCATATGAGGTTTGGTGTTGATACACGAGGGGTACGCTATCCGGGCATCATATCCAATGTTACTCTTCCCGGTGGCGGAACTACCGACTATGCTGTAGATATCTACTACAAGGCAATTCAAGAGAAGTCGTTTCTCTGCAACTTAAAGGCAGGGACTTATCTGGATATGATGTATATGCCGGATTGTCTCAGAGCTGCTATTGAGTTGATGGAAGCAGATCCTGCCAAACTGCAACATAGGAATTGTTATAATGTAGCAGCTATGAGTTTCGAACCGGAAGAAATTGCAGCCGAGATTCGTAAGCATATTCCGGAGTTCAAAATATCCTACGAGATCGATACGGTACGGCAGGCAATAGCAGATAGCTGGCCCAACAAAATGGATGATTCGGTAGCCCGAGAAGAATGGGGTTGGAAACATGAATACAATCTGCCCGAAATGACTGAAGATATGCTGAAGGTTTTAGGGAAAAAACTGAAAAGATGATATTCGGTATCGGAATAGATAATATAGAAGTAGAAAGGGTAGAGAAGCAATTGGAAAAGAATGGTTTCAAAGAAAAGATATTTACCGCAGGAGAAATAGAATACTGCCAAGCTAGAAAAAATTATGCGGAAAGCTTCGCAGCTCGTTTCGCCGCCAAAGAGGCTTTTTTCAAGGCAATCGGTACAGGTTGGCGGGGTGGACTATCCTTCGATGAGGTCGAGATCATCAACGATGAATTGGGCAGACCGGAGATCAAGCTCTGGGGAAAAGCAAAAGAGTTTGCCTCAAAAAAAGGACTTGACAATATTCAGGTATCTTTGACTCATCTTAAACATTATGCTGGTGCAGTGGTGATAATAGAGAAATCTGCCCGGCAGAAAGATAAAATCTGAGCAGTTAAAAGGAGAGAAGTTATGTCGAACATTGGCTCATACGAAGAGAGAGTTAAGAATTTTGGTTGGTCGATTGCTGAGAAAGAACTCGACTACAAAGATGGAGATGTGATCAATATCGGGTGGTATTGTTCCGACCGTATCTGCGATATGGGAAAAGCAGATAAAGTTGCTTTGCATTGGGAAGGTATGGGAGGAAAGACGAAACGATATACTTTCGACCAAATACGCATCAACAGTAACAAAGTAGGAGATTTCTTGCGTAGTTTGGGTATTCAAGCGGAAGACCGTGTCTGTTTGTTTATGGACAAGATCCCCGAACTATACATCAGTTTTTTGGGTGGTCTCAAGATCGGTGCTATAGTCCAGCCTTTATTTTCCGCTTTTGGAGATGAATCCTTGCATGTACGCTTGGAGAATGCCGAGACTAAGGCTATCATCACTCAGCGTAAACATATTGCCAAAGTACGTAGGTTGTTAGACAAAAGCCCTTATCTAAAGCATATCATAGTTGTAGATTCTGATGAGAGAAAACCGCTCAGAGAGCGAGAAGTTGCCTTCGATTTGGAATCTTATCCCGAGCCTAAAAACTTCCGGATCCATCCTACTAAAGCTGAATCTCCTTCTGTACTGCATTACACTTCCGGAACTACCGGTCAGCCCAAAGGGGTGAAACATGTTCATTATTCTCTCATATCTCAGTATCTAACTACAAAATGGGTATTGGACTTACAAGATGATGATATTTATTGGTGTACTGCCGATCCGGGCTGGGTAACCGGAACTTCTTATGGTATTATCGGACCATGGAGTCTGGGCACAACCCAATGTGTTTTGGATGTCGGATTCAGTGCCGAGAGTTGGTACAAATTCATCGAAAAGTATAAGGTTACAGTCTGGTACTCTGCACCTACGGCTATTCGTTCTCTCATGAAAGCCGGAGATGAGATCATCAAGAAATTCGATCTTTCCTCTTTGCGCCATCTTGCCAGTGTAGGTGAACCACTGAATGCCGAAGCAGTAGTCTGGAGTGAGAAGGTATATGGACATCCTTTCTTGGATACCTATTGGCAGACCGAGACCGGCTCGATGATGCTGACTAATTTTCCGGGCATGAAAATCAAACCCGGTTCGATGGGCAAACCATTTCCCGGCATCACCGCTGCAATTGTTGATCCCAAGACATTCGAACCCTACAGTGAACATGGGAAGATCGGCCTGATCGCTTTCCGTCCCGGTTGGCCCGCAATGATGAGAACTTATTGGAACAATGAAGAAACCTATCAGGCAAAATTCAAGAACGGTTGGTATCTACCGGGTGACAGAGCTTATATCGATCAGGATGGATATTTCTGGTTCGTAGGTCGGGATGATGATATTATCAATACCGGTGGGCATCTGGTCAGTCCGTTTGAAGTAGAATCGGCTCTCTTGGAACATGAGGCAGTGGCAGAGAGCGCAGTAGTTTCCAAACCGGATGAAGTCAATATGGAAGTAGTAAAGGCATTTGTAATGCTGAAACCCGGTTATGAGATTGATGATATGCTCGAGCTTAGCATTATGAATTTCATCCGTAAAAAGCTATCACCGTTGGCTATGCCTCAGGAGATCGAATATGTGGAGAAACTACCCAAAACACGTAGCGGTAAGATAATGCGCCGACTTCTGCACGCCAAAGAATGGGGTGAGGAGATCGGTGATACATCCACTTTGGAAGATGATTAAATATAAGGAGAAAAAAAATGGAAGACATGAAAGAAATTGTATTGGAATACGTGATCGATGAGTATCTGGAAGATGAAGATGATGAGATATCATATGATACGCCGCTTATTTCCGGTGGAATCGTGGACTCTTTTTCTATGGTATCGCTGAAGAGATTTTTGGAAGCAAAGTACAAAATCTCTATACCGGACGAAAAAGCAACTCCCGAAGCTTTCGATAGCGTTAACAAAATTACTGATTTGGTAAAAGAGTTTGTAAAGTAAAAAAGGATGGGATAATGCTTGATCAACTTGCAATGATCGAGCTCAATCGCTTCTTGCAAAATGATCGTTTTGTAAGATCAAGGAAAGGAGTTTATTATGAGTTTTAGCGATAAGGTGCGCAAGATCTATCAAGAAGAGTTGCAGAACGTAAAAGACGCCGGTATTTTCAAAGTTGAGCGGTTTATCCACTCCGCTCAAGCTGCCGACATCGAGGTCGAGTTTCCCGAGGGCTCTTCGCTGAAAAAAGTTATCAATATGTGTGCCAACAATTATCTCGGTTTATCCAGCCATCCGGAAGTGGTTAAAGCTGCACATGAAGGACTGGATACCAGAGGTTACGGAATGTCCTCGGTTCGTTTTATATGTGGCACACAGGATATTCACAAAGAATTGGAGAGTAAAGTTACAGAATTTTTGGGAACGGAAGACACCATCCTCTTTCCCAGTTGCATGGATGCCAATGCGGGAGTTTTCGAAGCTATTCTTACCGAAGATGATGTAATGATCTCCGATCGGCTGGTTCATGCATCTATCATCGATGGGATTCGGCTCTGTAGTGCTATTCACGATACATTCAAACATTCCAACATGAAACATTTGGAGAAAAAACTGCAATTGCATTCGGATAGAAGATTAAAAGTAGTCATCACCGATGGCGTTTTCAGTATGGACGGGGATATTGCCAAATTGGATGAGATGGTTGAACTTTGTGAAAAATACGACGCCATGCTTTTTTTGGATGATTCCCATGCTACCGGCTTTATAGGAAAAAAGGGTAGAGGCACACACGAACATTGTGGTGTGCTGGGCAAAGTAGATATCATTACCACTACTTTCGGAAAAGCTCTGGGTGGAGCTTCCGGTGGTTGTGTTTCCGGTCGCCGAGAGTTGGTGGAGATGTGTCGTCAAAAAGCGCGCCCATATTTGTTCTCGAACACTATCGCACCGGTAGTAGTTAGTGGCGTATTAAAAGTATTGGATATTCTCTCTGAGAGTACTGAGCGTAGGGATAAATTGGAGACCAATACGGAATATTGGCGTAAAGGGCTTACCGATGCCGGTTTTGTATTGCAACCCGGCGATACTCCGATCGTACCGGTAATGCTATTCAATGCCAAATTATCTCAAGATGTTTCTAAAGACCTTTATGATGAAGGTATTTATGCTATTGGGTTCTTCTTCCCGGTAGTTCCAAATGGTAAAGCACGAATTAGAACACAAATATCTGCCGGACATGAAATTCACCACTTGGATAAAGCTTTGGATGCTTTTATAAAAGTGGGTAAAAAATATGAAATTCTTGGTAAGACAAAACAAGAGATCATAGAAATGTACGGATTATAAAATAGTAGGAGTGAAAATGGAAAATAAACTAGCAAATCCTGCTCCGCTGGGGTTAATGGGTTTCGGGATGACAACGGTTCTGTTGAATATCCATAATGCAGGTTTTTTCCCGGTTAGCGCCATGCTTTTGAGCATGGGGATATTTTATGGTGGACTGGCTCAGATATTTGCCGGTCTCTCTGAATTTAAGAAGGGCAATACTTTCGGCATGACAGCTTTCACATCTTATGGTTTGTTCTGGATATCGCTGGTATTCTTATGGGTTTTTCCCGAAATAGGATGGGGTCAAGAAACCTCACTTGCTTTTATGGGTTGGTATCTATTTATGTGGGGATTGTTTACCTTCTTCATGTGGATCGGAACTTTCCATAAGAACAGAAATCTGCAATTTGTCTTTCTTTCTCTTACCATTCTCTTCTGGCTATTGGCGATCAGAGATTGGACCGGTAGTGAGTTGATCGGTAAAATCGCGGGTTGGGAAGGAATCATCTGTGGCTTATCTGCAGTTTATCTGGCAATGGCTGAGATAGTCAACGAAGCTCATGGTAAGACTGTCCTTCCGATTGGTGAGAGAAAAAGCTGATAATGTTAGCGGCTGATTATCATAATCCTGCCGGATCTAAAAAATTCGGCAGGTTTTTTTTTGACATGAAAACTATAGCGCTGAAATTGGCAATAGAAGAGTGAGGAAAATATGTATAAGGAATTAAAGAAAGAATTGCGAAAGAAGCTTAATGAAGCACAAAAAAAAGGTTTGTATAAACAAGAACGGATAATCTCTACTCCACAGGGAGCTCGCATTACCACTTCCGATGGTAAAACTGTTTTAAATTTCTGTGCCAACAACTATCTCGGCTTATCGGATCATCCGGCTGTAATCCAAGCAGCAAAGGATAGTCTGGATAAATGGGGATATGGTCTCTCTTCTGTTCGATTTATCTGTGGAACTCAGGAAGTGCATAAAGAACTGGAACGAAAGATGTCTGAATTTCTCGGCACTGAAGATACTATTCTATACATAGCAGCTTTCGATGCCAATGGTGGCGTGTTTGAACCACTTTTGGGCAAATACTCTGCTATCATTTCCGATTCACTCAATCATGCTTCTATTATAGATGGTGTACGCCTGTGTAAGGCACAGCGTTACCGCTATGAACATTCCAATATGGAAGATCTGATCCGCTGCCTGAAACAGGCAGAAGATGCTAAACACAGACTTATCGTTACAGATGGTGTTTTCAGCATGGACGGCGATATTGCCAAGCTGAACGCAATTTGTGATCTGGCGGAGAAATATAATGCTTTGGTGATGGTGGATGATTCTCACGCTACCGGCTATATAGGAAAAACAGGCAGAGGTTCTATCGAGTATTGCGATGTGATGGGTAGAGTAGATATCATCACAACTACATTTGGTAAAGCCTTGGGCGGAGCTTGTGGCGGATGTACTTCGGGAAGAAAAGAGATCATCGAAATGCTGCGGCAGAAATCTCGACCCTATCTTTTCTCCAATTCGATGCCGCCTGTGGTTGCGGGTACTACTCTGAAAGTATTGGAGATGCTTTCCGATTCAAATGAATTACGCGATAAGGTGATCGATAATGCTATCTATTTTCGGCATAAAATGAACCGTGCCGGATTTATCCTCAGTCCGGGCAGCACTGCCATAGTGCCGGTAATGCTCTATAATGAGCCTTTAGCTCTGGAAATGGCAGATAAGCTCTTGGAAGAAGGAGTCTATGTGATTGGCTTTGCTTATCCGGTGGTACCCAAAGGACAAGCTCGCATCCGGGTGCAGCTTTCCGCTGCCCACTCTCGAGAAGATATAGACTTCACTGTGGAAGCTTTCCAAAAAGTCGGGAGAGAACTGGGAGTTTTACAAGCATAGTAAAAAAACTATCTGTACTTCTACTAAGGAAAATATGAAAAAAGGAACTTTATTTTTAGTCCCCACTCCGATAGGAAATCTTGCGGATATTACTTACAGAGCCGTGGAAGTGCTCAAACAGGCGGATATTATCGCAGCTGAAGATACCAGAGTTTCGGGTAAACTTCTAAAACATTACCAAATCGACACAAAAATGATCAGCTATCATAAATTCAATGAAAAGAAGCGAGTAGAAGAGCTATTGGACAAACTGAATCAAGGTAAGGATGTAGCTTTGATCTCCGATGCGGGAACGCCGGGGATCTCCGATCCGGCAGCTTTTATCATCAAAGCTGCTCTGGATAATGGGGTGGAAGTTCAAACTTTACCAGGTGCTACAGCGCTGATACCGGCATTGGTTAGCTCCGGATTTTCGACCCAAAGATTCGCTTTTGTCGGATTTGTACCGGAAAAGAAAAAAGATCGTGATAACCTGTTTGCAGAATTGAAAGATCTGAAAATGACATTGGTATTTTACGAAGCACCTCATAGATTGGTTGAATTCCTGAAATTATTAAGAAAAAATCTGGGAAACAGAAGAGTATGCTTGGCACGAGAGATCAGCAAAAAGTTTGAAACACAACAAAGAGAAACATTGAATGTTCTAATACAAAATCCGGAGAAAATCGTTTTGAAAGGTGAATTTGTCGTAGTAGTAGAAGCAGCGGAAGAAAGAGATTTCTCCGATGAAGAGCTGATGGAAAAGATTCGTGGGTTGAAGCGAAATGGTCTGTCAAACAAAGATATAGCAGCACAAATATCCAAACAGGATAAAGTCGCAAAGAATAGAGTTTACGATTTGGTACATAAAGAAGAGAAATGAATTGACTTCTGATAAAAGTAATATATCTTTGAAATAAATAATGAAAATAAGGAGAATGAAATGAATCCTGGTGGAAAAAAAGGCATGAAAGACTTGATGAAACAAGCGCAAAAGATGCAGCAAGATATTATGAAAGCTCAGGAAGAGCTGAGTAACATGGTAGTAGAAGCTTCTTCCGGCGGTGGCATGGTTACTGTAGAGATGAATGGTAAGAATGAACTAATCTCAGTAAAAATATCTCCTGAAGTGGTAGATCCGGACGATATCGAAATGTTGGAAGATCTTATCATTGCTGCTGTAAAAGAAGCACAGGAAAAAGTAGCGGAAAAAAGTGAATCTGAGATGAGCAAATATACCGGTGGGATGAATATCCCCGGATTGTTCTAAAAACATGTTTTCCGGTCTATTAGCCGAGCTGGAACAAAATCTGAAGAAACTGCCCGGCATCGGCGCCAAATCTGCCCGTAGATTGGCTATGTATATCATAGCAATGGAAAAAGATTCGGCGCGCAATCTTTCGGACAGCATAGCCATAGCAATAGAGAGCTTCGGTTATTGCTCCCATTGTAATATGCTCACCGAATCCGATCCCTGCTTGTTTTGTTCCGATCCTGCCAGAGATGAAGCTCAGCTCTGTGTAGTGCAAAGTACGCAAGATGTTTACCTGATAGAAGAGACACATCAGTATCGGGGAAAATATTTTGTGCTGAATAGTTTGCTTTCACCTCTGGATGGAATAGGTCCGGTAGAAATAAATTTCCCAAAATTGCTAAATTTAATCAAGGATAGAGAGATAGAAGAATTGATCCTAGCTCTGAATCCGTCTGCCGAAGGAGAGGCTACGATCAATTTCTTGGCTAATCAATTGGAAGCTGAAGTGAAGAATATTACCCGCCTATCTACCGGTATTCCGCTCGGTGGAGATATCGAATACACCAATCCACTTACTCTGGGTACGGCACTCAAGCGGCGCTATCAGATCGAGAAGGATAATCATTGATGCGGTATAACCTGTACATTCTGCTTAGTTTATTGCTATTGGGAGGATTCCTTTTATCCTGCGGTAGCCGCAAAAGTCCGACAGGGGGAGAGAAAGACACGGAAAAACCGGAAATTGTAGCGGTCAGTCCCGAACAATTCAGCGATATTCATGATAAAGATCTGGAAGTAACATTCTCCAAATCATTAGACAGAACTACGCTTGTGAATGGATTGTATATCTATCCCCCCATCTACGGCAGAAGAATCAGATGGGACAGAAATACGCTAATTATCCGTATAACAGAGGATCTGGAGGAAGACACCAACTACTATTTTAGCTTCTCTCCACAAATAAGATGTGAACGTGGTAACGAACTTGATAAGCATTATACCTTCGTTTATCATACCGGCAAATTGCATGAGAATAGAATTTCCGGAAATATTTCTTATGAAGAAGAGGAAGATAAAGGTAAGACGGTTACCATAAATGTGCTCACGACAGATTCAGTGCGGGTATTCTCTAGATTTGTTCGCGGTGATCATTATGAGATCACGAATCTCAATCCACAACCACATCTTCTCCAAGCTTATATTGACAAGAATAATAATAGAAGATTAGATTTGGCTACCGAACCTTTTCATTTTACCGAAGCTGATAGCGCCAAAATCGCTCATATAGATATTGAAATGACTTATCAGGATACGATCAAACCTGATCTGAGAACTGCTTTGGTGCGCTCTGCCAATCAAATTGAATTACAGTTTTCCAAGGAAGTCGTTTCTTTTGGTGATCTGGAGATCGTTACGGCGGATTCGATGCGTTATCCACTCGAGGCGCTGGCATATTCGCTGAAGCTGCAAAAAGCAGCTGTCGTAACCGAACCAATGGAGAGCAAAGAATACAACATCATCGTGCGAGATTTGTTGGATAAAAAGGACAATCTCAATCCGATTTGTTCACTCATAGTCGAGGGAACTGCTGTGCGTGATTCCATCCCACCCAGAGTTATTAGGACTTTTCCACGGCATGGCTCTACGGTGAATAACCAAACGCCGACAATCGAGATCGAATTTTCGGAGATTATACTGCGAGATGATCTAGAGGCGAGATTAAGCGAAACGGATACCGGAAGGCATGTAGAGATGGAAATGGTTCAATATAACTCTGAGCTCTATAAATTCAAACCGAAAGAACCGCTTCGGAATTATGTCTCTTACACTTTGCATATAAATGCTCTCGATCCCAGTGCTAACCAACTGGAAAAATTCGAAGAGCTGCTTTTTATCCCGATAGTACGTTAAACCATTATATAATAAGAAGATGGGATGTTTCCCCAGTACGGAATTATTACATAAATTATAGTAAATATACAAATTATACTTGACCTTCAGAATAAGATTGATCATTTATACATAAGACTATGAAAAAAGGAGTGAGTATGAAGAGAATTATTTTGGTCTTAAGTATGTTGATGTTTATTGTAACTTTGAGTTTTGCCGGTGGTATAGTAACGAACACTAATCATAGTGCTGCTTACACACGTATGCTATCGCGAATTGCATCCACAGATATTGATGCTGTGTACTATAATCCGGCTGGCTTAGCAAAACTGGGTTATGACGGTTTTTATTTTTCTTTCAACAACCAAACTATCGTACAGGATGAGACGATTAACAATGATTATCCATTGTTGAACAGCAACGAGTATAACGGAGATGTCTCCGCGCCGCTATTTCCGGGGATCTATGCAGCCTACAAACAAGGCAGTTTTGTTTATTCTATTGGGATGAATCCGCTTGGTGGAGGTGGCAGCGCCGAGTATGCGAAGGGCTTACCCTCTTTCGAGATCGATATCTCCGGTCTGCCCACTATGCTTACGCAGCAGGGGATCCCGACCAATAATTATGATGTGGATCTTTATTTTGAGGGTAGTTCGGTTTACTGGGGATTTCAGACCGGCATAACCTATGAGATGAATCCTATGTTCTCTACCTATTTGGGAGGAAGATTTATCTATGCTCAAAATGATTACGACGGCTATATCAAAGATGTGATGATCGATCCCCAACATCCACAAATCAATCCTGAAGGTGAAATGATGCTTGCTTATGATTTTTTCATGGCTGCCGGCATGGAAGCTCAGGCTGCTCAGGTAGCAGATAAAGAAGTGGATGCCAAACAAACCGGCTCCGGGTTTTCTCCTATCTTCGGATTTAACTTCTCACCAAACGAACAATTGAATATTGGCTTGAAATATGAATTCAAGACTCCGTTGGAATTGGAAAACGACACAACCAAAGATGATGTCGGTATGTTTCCCGATGGTGAGAAGACAAGTGCCGATATCCCCGCGCTATTAGCTATGGGTGTATCATACAAAGCTCTGCCGATGCTGACGCTTTCCACTTCTCTGCATTATTATT
Source organism: uncultured Candidatus Cloacimonadota bacterium (assembly GCA_964433675.1). Taxonomy (GTDB): domain Bacteria; phylum Cloacimonadota; class Cloacimonadia; order Cloacimonadales; family TCS61; genus CAYSSJ01. Next base: position 40,201 of record CAYSSJ010000002.1, on the reverse strand, counting down.
TCGATAAAGATGTAGATTGGGATGGTAGAGAAGAGCTTATCGATACCAATAGCTATGAATTAGGTTTTGGCTTGGAATATGTAGTGAATGAGATGATAACTTTAAGCTCGGGATATTTGCACACTGCTATGGGAGTGGAAGAACAGTATAACAGTGATATGGACTTTATCCTCAGTTCCAATTCCGGTGCTTTGGGTGGAAAGTTTATGCTGTCTCCGACTGTGGACTTCAATATCGGTTTTATCTATACAAAATATACCGATACCGATAAAACTCTTTATGATGAAGAAGGGAACATTTATGCCGAAGAAGAATATCAAAAAGAATCTTTAGCTTTTGGTTTCGGTTTCGATTGGAAGCTGTTTAGATAATGTTTTTCGTAGATTTAGTAAACAAAAACTCCGCAAAATTCACCTGCGGAGTTTTTTTTCTTGACATTTATTAGTGAGAAATTTATTAGTGCGCTCAGATAATAGCAGTAAATATGTGTACAACAAAACAATAAAGGAGAGAGGTATGAAAAAAACTTTTTTGATTCTCGTTATGGTAATGACATTTTCCATTCTGGCAAGTCATGAGGTCAGTGTAAATCTGTCGATGATTCAAGATGGACAGCCACAGGGAAGAGGTATGTATCTGAACATGCTAAACCTCTGGTGGCAGGGAGAAGATTGGCGTGTTGATCTCAATCTAACCGATATTATCGATGACCATTCCAGCAGATTGGAAGGTCAAGGTGGAGTGAAGATATCCCATGCTTGGAAACATTTTGATCTCTGGGGATTGGGTGATCTCCATCTTGGTAAACAACCGATGCCTTTTGGAAGACTCTTATCTGCCAAAGGTTCGAACACTATGACTATCCATAGACTATACACAGCGCCAACAGAATGGCTGGGTGTGTATAATAACGAATTACTGTTTTTAGAATTTGATCTCTACGCAGGTATGCCATTATCCGGATCTTGGGATGTTGGCGGCAAAGGTTATTTAGTTCAAACTGAAAATGTAAATATCGGAGCTTCGGCTCGCTGGGAAGATTTCAGAAGTTCTGATAACAGAAATTGGCAAGCTGCTCTCGATGCAGAAGTGACTGCCTTCGGTGTATTAAATCTTGCCCTCCAACTGGAGAGTGTGACAGGCTCTGCCAAAGAATTCGATGATTACGACTTCTATGCACTAATCAGCCATGCTCCCGGATTCGAGATGCCCTATGTGAGCAAGAGGTTCGGTAGAGTTCTCTATGGTCTGTTCAGACCTTATGTAGGTTATGTGACCAGAGAACATCAGGAAGAGAATAATATTCTTGTCGGTATAAACTTCGAATCCTATGAAAATTCCTATTTCAAGATAGAATATAATATGGATTCGCATGATGATTTCGATGATAGCCTGACTGTTCAGTTAGGATATCTATTCTAAAGATCTATAAACTAAGCCCCGCTATTTAGGTGGGGCTTTTTTTTGTGGAACATCAGCATGATGGCACCGACAAGTGAGGGAAGAACAGTATTGATGAAAAAAATCGTGAGAGATGCAGTAACAGCTTGGGAAGGTTCATAGGCATATCTTTGTAAAACTGTAATTGCAAAGGCTTCTCTAAGCCCCAAGCCACCATAAGTTATCGGAATTGTATTGGCAAACAGGATCAATGGCACAGAGATGAAAGTGTGATAAAAAGAAATATTGCCGATTTGGTTCAATATCAAATAATACTGGGAAATTGTAATTAACATATAAAACAGTTGAATCAGCCCAATTTCGGGAATATATGAAACGTATTTCTTGAAGTATTGGTCTTTTCGTTTGAAGATAAATTTGAGGTAGTATACCAACAATGGAGCTATCAACACCAACAATAAGACTGATAGTCTAATAATTACTGAAATATTGTGAAAATAAAAAAAACCGGCAATAGAAGCAAAAAGAAAAATCAACCAAGATTGGAAAAATTTCTCAATTCCAATCGAGACTAAAGATTTTTTTTTGGAATTGTTGATAAACAGAGCTTTCCCAACCACACCATATCCGCCGGGGAAAGCCAATTGTAGCGCTCTTCCGATTAGATGTGAGCGAACTGTTTCTGATATACTCGGTTTCACATTGGCTAAGATGATGACATAGGTGTACCAGTTTCTTATCTCAAAGCAGGTTTTGATGATAGCAGTAATTAGAATTATTGATAGTATAAAGGGAGAAATATTTCTTAGATGTTTGAGTATTTCAATGAGTTCTATCTGTCTGAAAATCAGATAAAGGAGCGATACTGTAATTATTACTATCACTGTTCTTTTGAGAATCAACCAAGCGCTTTTGTTATCGCTAAATTTCATTTCCATTTCCAACCGAAAACATACCCCAAAGCTGAAAATATCATGACATAATAGGGATAAATGAGAAGATAGATAATATGAATCATATAAAACCGCTCTTTGTGTTTATACAAAAAAGCTAGCCAAAATAATAAAAGCGCAATTGTATATGTAATCAGAATGATGAAATCATTGTTTTGTATAATGTAAAACGGTAAACTGACGAAATAGAATAACATTATCAGGGCTACTATTAAGAAAGCGAAAGAGTACATATGAAGTTTGCTAAATTTTCTCTTCTGTTGTTCATAAACCTTTTTTTGAGTAGTTAACGAACTAGTCTGCACACTATCGAGATAATTGTATCTGATTTTCCATTTGGTTTTATTGATCAATTTTACCATCAGCATATCATCACCGGCTATATGATGCTTAACCTTATGAAACCCACCTACTTCTACAAAAGCTGATTTTCTGAGAACAATATTGCTACCGGTAGCACCGAAGGGCCAATGAAGTCCAATAGTAGCTGAATTAATGGCGGCAGAAGCTTGCAAAATAAAACGTGAAAACAATTTTTTTTCATTTTGGGTTTTATAACCGACAACCATTCCTGTCTTTTGATCAATAAAACGGGTGTAATTTCGCAACCAAGTTGATGGAGGTTGACAATCAGCATCGGTAAAGACGATAAACTCATTCTGAGCTTTTTCTGCTCCCAGTGTGAGTGCTGCTTTTTTACCCAATTCACCTGTTTCAAATTCCAAGCTAAAGAAATGTATATGCGAGTGTTTATCTGCAAATTGTTTGGCTAAAGCAGCGGAATTGTCAGTAGAGTTGTCATCTATCAGCAGAATTTCGAATAGTTCAACCGAGTAATCAATTTGCATCAGAGCAGAGAATAATGCAGATAAGTTGCTTTCTTCATTTCTGAAGGGAACTATTATGGAAAAAGATAGTTGTTTCTCTTTTCCGGCTTTGTTCAACAGCACACCTACTGCCAGCAATAAGATAAAAGCGTTTATAAGGTAAAAGAAAAAGATCATCAATAACTCGCTTGATAGGCAAGGAAGAGCCGATTACGATAACCCGGCATGAACTCATTGTAAGAGTATCCGATCTTGAAACGATGATGGGGCGAGAGGATACAGGTGGCAGCAACCGTAGTCTGCCAGTAATTATGTTTCTCACCTTCCAGCCAGTTAGCAGTATCCTTTGGTCTGTCAGCATAGTTTTCATGCGGATCAGCTCCCAGACTACCCTGTCTTGTGAATGAATTGAGAATATCCAAAGATAATGCAGCCGAGATGGGGATATTCATTTCGTTGGCAAATTGGATCAAATTTGCACCTGCTGGAAAACCGAGTGCAATAGAGTCGTGGGTGTATTTCGTTGTGAGTGTCTTATGAGTGTACATCCAAGGGCGCACGGCAGTGAATTCGAAGACAGTTCGGATATCTTTGAGCTTAAATGCATTTCCGATCTGAATAGCATATTTATTTCCCCACCAATTACCGAAGATCTCGGAACTACTAAAATCATCGAGAGAAAAGTTTCCGTAAATAGTCCAATTCTCATTCGCTTTATAAGTCATCCCGGAGTAGATCATTACCTTGTCTCTATCATGTTGCCGATGCTCGATGATACGCCAGAAAGTGTGCGGGATTAGGTAGTTAATATCTAAGGATCTGTTTCCGTAAGTTATTACTTCACCGGCAAATAAATGCAATTTGTCAGATGGATACCAGTCCAATTTATGGGTAACGAGATATTTGTTATCATACAGCATATTGGCATAATAGAGTGAATAATCTTCCATCTCAGCTAAAGTACTGTCCGGTATCAAAGTGGCATGCAGAAGCGAAAGCTCGAAATGACCCAATGCGAATTCCGCACTAAAATAACCGTAGTTTGTACTTTCATTGTTCAGAATGATGCTACCGCCGATATTGCTGCCAATCTCATGTCTGCTTCTACCGACAGACAATTTGGCATGCGGAGAGACATATGATAATTTTGCCCAAAGCTCGTTCATGTATAACCGTCCATGATGTTTGGGACTTTTGTACCAACCTCTTACTATCGGTGAAGATTGCAGAGCATATTCGTGATCTCCTCTGAAGTGCCCATCCCACCAATAAGTATAGAATTGGAGATTATCTTCCACTGTCCCGGATATATAGATACCGTTATAAAGGAAAACATTTTCATAATCGGAAGTGGAAAATTGGGATTCGAAACCGCTATGCAAGCGCATGAGCAGGCTGGATCTTACCGGTCGGTGCGGGCTGAGTCTGTTTTGGGTAGTATCGTATCTGAAAAAGAGATTATCTGGCTCGGATTTGCCTACAAAGTTTTGAAATGAATGCTTAAACCGGTTAAATGAGCTTAATGCAAAGGATAGAGAAGATCCCTTTCTGATAGTTGGTAACTTGGGAAGCAGGATTTCGGATTCTTCGATATAGTCCTGCACAAAAGTTAGATTTACCTTCGATTTTATCTCAGGACTTGTCCAGCTCATATCTGCTTGCCTCAAGGCAGACAAACCTGTAGCCAGAAATATCAGTACCGATCCAATAATTATTTTCACTACTCTCATACTATCATCCTTTTTTTGAAATAATTTTTTCTCTGAGAAAGGCGGTAGCTGTCAAGCAAAATTACCGATTCCGTACGTTTCTGTCATATTGGCAGATAGTTTTGCAAAACATGATGATAATTTGAATTCTTGACAAGAATAGCAACTTGTCAGTATTATATCTTAATATAGAGATATTGGAGGGAAGATGGATGTAAAGGAACTGAACTATTATTATACAAAATTCAAATTTGGTGAGGATAACTTTCATAATCTGATGAAGCATCGGGTGAGGGAGATTTTATTGGTTTCCACTTTTTATGATGCTTTCATTTTTGAACAGGACGGCAGATTATCCGAACAGATATTTGGTGAATATATGCAGCTCAATCTTAGTACTGCACCACGCATAACCAGTGTGCCCACCGGCGAACAGGCATTAGATCTTTTGGAAGACAAAAAATTCGATCTGGTGATCACGATGATGAGGATCGGGGAGATGAGTCCTTACAAACTGAGTCGCAAGATCAAAGATATGCATCCGGAGATACCGGTGCTGCTTCTTCTCAATGTTTCCAGCGATGTAGGCATGATAGACAAGAGAAGCGATGAGATGAAATATATAGACAATGTCTTCGTATGGTATGGAGACAGCAAGATATTCCTCTCGATGGTAAAATATGTGGAAGATAAATGGAATGTGGAGAACGATACCAAAGTCGGTCTGGTCAGAGTAATACTGCTGGTAGAAGATTCTATTCATTACTATTCCGTTTTTCACCCGCTGTTATATTCGGAGATCCTGAAGCAAACTCAGAGATTGATAACCGAAGAGCTAAACGATGTTAATAAACGTCTGCGTATGCGGGGTAGACCCAAAGTGCTCCTTTGCCATTCATTCGATGAAGCACTGGAGATTTATGAGAAATACAAAGAGTACATCATCGCCATTATCTCCGATATCCGTTACGATTACAAAGGGAAAGAGCATCCCAAAGCAGGAGTCAAGCTTATCAAGCATTTGCAATATCATCATGTCGGATGTCCGATCCTCTTGCAATCTTCAGAGCTCGAGAATAAAAAAGATGCGGAAAAACTGGGGGTATCCTTCCTACATAAGAATTCCAAAACACTGCTGAATGATCTGAGAAGGTTCATCATCGAGAAGCTCGGTTTCGGTGATTTTGTCTTCAGAAGCAGAGATGGTAAGGAGATCGCTCGTGCCCGCACATTAGCCGAATTTGAAGAACTACTAAAAGTTATCCCCGATGAATCTCTGGAGTGGCATGGGATACACAACAGTTTCTCCGCTTGGCTTACTGCACACGGTGAATTTATCTTCGCCAAACGGGTCAGAACTTTCAATGTGGAAGATTTTGAATCTACCTCAGAGATGCGAGATTATCTGATAAATGTGTTCAAAGAAGTGCGACTGACCAAAAATCGTGGCAAGATCATCCATTATGATCCGCTCTTTTTGAGTGCAGAGGAAGTGGTGATCCAGATGCGCGAAGGTTCGCTCGGTGGCAAAGGGCGTGGCTTGGCTTTTCTGAATTCGCTGCTGGTCTCCATGGAATTCGAAAAGAGATTTGCCGATGTGAAGATAAAGATACCCAAAACCTTTATCATCGGTACGAGTGAATACGATTATTTTATCGATAATTTGAATATCGGAGAATGGATCAGAGATAAAGGTGATACGGAGATCAAAGAGATTTTTCTGCATGGTTCGCTCTCTCCCGGTTTGATGAATATGCTCAGTAATTTTCTGGAAAAGATAGATTATCCCTTGGCTGTGAGGTCGTCCGGATTGCTGGAAGATTCCCAATCCCAACCTTTTGCAGGTATCTATCTTACCTATATGCTGCCCAATAACCATCCCGATATGATGAAAAGAGCAGAACAGCTGATGAATGCTATCAAATTGGTGTTCGCCTCGGTTTATCTGGAAAATGCCAAAAATTATATCGAAAGCATCAACTATAAACTGGAAGAAGAGAAAATGGCAGTCATCATCCAAGAGGCGGTTGGAGACAATTTCTCCGGATATTTCTACCCACACATCTCCGGAGTAGCTCAGTCTTACAACTACTATCCTACCTCTTATCTGAAAAACAGTGATGGAATATGTACATTGGCTTTGGGTTTAGGAACGGCTGTCGTAGAAGGAGAGAGCATATTCCGATTCTGTCCGGTCTATCCAAAAATGGAGATCGTCCCACCCGAAGAGCTGATGCGGGAATCTCAAAAAAAGTTTTATGCCATTGACACTACCAATCCCGAATTTGAACTGCAAGTTAACAGCACCCTGAAAAATCTGAAACTCAAAGATGCGGAAACGCACGGAACTATCAACCACCTCGTCTCGGTGTGGGATTATGAAAACAATCGTATCATAGATGGATTGCAAGGAAAAGGACCCCGCCTGCTTACCTTCGCTGATGTGCTCAAATACAATTACTTTCCGCTTGCAAAAATAATCAGAGAGATCCTCGAGATCGGTGAGAATGCTATGGGTGTACCGGTCGAACTGGAATTTGCCGTCGATCTGAACAAAGATCCCAAAAACAAAAAATATCCTACTTTCTATCTGTTGCAGATCAGACCGCTGACCATCAACACAGAAGAGATCTATATAGATTCGGATGATTTGGATAAGGACGATCTCTTTCTCTACACTCAGAGTGGTATGGGTAACGGCGTGATCTCCGATATTAATGATATTGTCTTTGTAGATCCCGAAAAATTCGACCGGATAAAAACAGAAGAGATCAGAAGAGAGATAGCGTATTTCAATGAAAAGATGAAAGAGGACAAAGTGCCGTATATCCTGATCGGACCGGGGAGATGGGGCTCGCGCGATAAATTCTTGGGTATTCCGGTGAAATGGCACGAGATAAACAAAGCGAAGATCATCGTAGAAACCGGATTGGAAGGTTTCTCGGTAGAATCTTCGCAAGGAACTCATTTCTTTCATAACCTGATCTCTATGAATGTAGGATATTTCACCGTGCCATACGATTCGGATGAGGATTTTATCAACTGGGAATGGCTGAAAAAACAACCTGTGACAGAGCGAACCGAACATTGCATCCATCTGGAACTCGACCATGCGACTGTGGTAAAAATGGACGGTAGAAAAGGGATCTCATTCATTTATAAATAAAGGATAAAAAAATGGATCATCAAGAACTTACCTATTATTATAACAAGTTCAAATATGGTGAAGATAATCTTCATAGCCTTATGCAACATAGGGTGAAGGAGATTCTGCTGATCTCCAGCTTCTTCGATGCTTATACGCTGGAAATGGACGGACGACTTTCCGAACAGATCTACGGCGAATACCGTACCCTCGATCTCAGTATGGCACCGCGCATCACGACCGTACCATTCACAGAGGATATCTACTCTCTGATAGAAGAGCGCGAATTCGATATGGTCTTCATCATGATGAGGATCGGTAATATGACGCCATTTGAACTATGTAAAAATCTGAAACAAAAGCAACCTGACCTGCCGATTCTGCTTCTATTGAACAAGCAATCTTATATTGATATCGTTACTAGCGACCCAGATATGCTGAAGGCTTTCGACGATGTGTTTTTGTGGCATGGTGATCCCAAACTATTTATCGCAATGATAAAAACTGTGGAAGATAGGCTGAACGCAGATCACGACATTAATCAAGGACACGTAAGGGTGATACTCTTGGTCGAAAGCTCCATAGACTACTATTCGCTCTTTGTGCCGCTCTTTTATAATGAGGTGATGAAATTGACACAGGAGTTGATCGAATCGGAATTGACCGATGTGAACAAACATCTGAAGATGCGCGCTCGGCCGAAGATCCTCATGGCACATGATTATGAGACTGCACTGGAGCTCTATCAAAAGTACAAGCATCATATCATCTGCATGGTGAGCAATGTAAACCTGAGAGTAGGAAACGAACACGATCTGCATGGTGGTATCAAACTCGTACGCGAGATCAGAAAGGATAGGACTGAACTTCCCATCCTTATGCAATCTGCCGATGTTGAGAATCGAAAGGAAGCGCGTAAACTGAACGCCGATTTCGTCAACAAAGATTCGAAGCAATTGTTTCAGGAACTCAGACTATTTTTGGTGAATAATATCGGCTTTGGTGATTTTGTATTTCGCAATACCAAAGGTGAAGAGATAGCGCGCGCTAAATCGATGTACCATTTCGAAAAGCTCATTATGAGGGTTCCCGAAGAGTCGTTGCTCTACCATGCCGAGCGGAACCATTTTTCCGCCTGGCTGATGGCACATGGTGAGATCCAGATTGCCCAGCAGATTCGGCATGTGGTGGCTTCCGACTTCCTATCTGTCGATGATATCAGAAAATTTCTGGTAAATACGATCAAAAAGGTCAGGGAAAAGCAAAATAAAGGGAAAGTTGTCAAATTCAGTCCCTCAATCTTTACTGAAGAAGAGAAGATAGTCCAACTCGCAGAAGGTTCTCTGGGCGGCAAGGGGAGAGGACTGGCATTTTTGAACAGTCTCTTGGTTACCATGGATCTCGATAAGGAATTCGAGGCAGTAAATATCAAGCTGCCCAAAACCGCTATCATCGGTACGGACGAATTTGACCGGTTTCTGGAGAGAAACGCACTGAATCCGCTAAAGATAAGCAAGATGGATGATGTTGAGATAGATAAAGCTTTTATGAAAGGGAAGCTCTCCGACGAACTATTAGCTAAACTGCAGGTATTGTTAAACAATCATAAATCTCCCTTGGCGATCCGGTCTTCCGGATTGCTGGAAGATTCCCAATCCCAACCTTTTGCCGGGATCTACAGAACTTTTATGATACCCAGCAATCACCCTGATTTTCAAATTCGTCTCAAAAGGCTCGCAGATGCGATCAAATGTGTGTTTGCCTCACCGTTCCGTAAAAATGCCCGTCAGTATATCGAAAGTATAAATTTCAAAACAGAAGAGGAGAAGATGGCGGTGATCATCCAAGAAGTCTGCGGCTCTATGCATGAGGAAAACTACTATTATCCCCATTTCTCCGGTACGGCACAGTCTTACAATTTCTATCCGGCAGCCGGAATGCAGCATGAGGATGGTATAGCATCTCTGGCAGTAGGACTGGGTAAAGCTGTCGTGGACGGAGAGAGATGCTTCCACTTTTCGCCCAATGCACCCAAAGTGGATATGCTGCCACCCGAAGATATAGTGGAAAACGCTCAACGCGAATTCTATGCTGTCAGTATGGAATCGCCTGCAGAAGAAGAGATCATGTCCGAAGATAAATATCTGGCAAAGTTGCGGATAAAGAATTCTCACAAGCGAGATGAATTTAAGCTGCTAACCTCCGTTTGGGATTATGAGCATTTCGAATTTTTGGATGGCATACATGTGAAAGGACCGCGCGTGCTCTCCTTTCGCAATCTCACTCATTACGATAAATTCCCGCTTCCCGAGATCCTGAAGCGTATTTTGGAAATTGGCAAACTCTGTCTGGGTGTGCCGGTGGAGATAGAATTTTCTGTGAATCTGGATAAGAACGGCGGCTATCCTACCTTCTTCCTGCTGCAGATCAGACCGCTCTCGGTGAACAAAGAATTTGTGCAGGTAAAGTTCGACGAGGTGAGCAGAGAGAATGTAATCCTGGCTACCAACAAGGGGATGGGTAACGGTGTTATAAATAATATCCGCGATATTGTCTTCGTGGATCCGGATAATTTTGATAATACCAAAACGATAGAAATAGCCGAAGAATTGGAAGAATTGAATAAAATATTACAAAAAGAAGGACGCAAGTATATCCTGATCGGACCGGGACGCTGGGGTACAAGCGATCGGTTTCTCGGTATTCCGGTTAGATGGGCACAGATAAACCACGCCAAAGTCGTAGTGGAGACTAATTTCGAAAATTTCACCGTCGATGCTTCCCAGGGTAGTCACTTCTTCCATAACCTCGTAGCTCTGGAAGTGGGCTACCTCACCGTTACAAACTCTACCGAGTATGAATTTGTGAACTGGGACTGGCTCAAACAGCAAAATCCGCAAAACAAAACAAACTACCTCTATCATGTCCGTATGCCTGCTGCCGCTACTGTAAAGATAGACGGACAATCCGGCAGAGCAGTGATCTACAAACCGAAAAAATGAGGGCAAAATAACCACAGAGGATGTACTACTTCGCCAAGGCTTCGTAGCACAAGCGGAGAACACAGAAGATGGGAAGTTAGGTGGATAGGAAGATTGGTTTTGGGAGAAGACGGAATACGAGAAACAGGAGACGGTAAGCAGAGTAATTTTATTGTGAATGTATAATGGTTAATGGTTAATGAACAATGTAAGAAGCAGTTTAGGGTTTAGAGGTCAGAAGACGGAATACGGAAAACAGAAGACAGTAGGCAGTAAGCAGAAATCAGATTGGAGAAGGTGAGAATGTAAGTAAATGAACAATGTATAATGAATAATGCAATATGCAGTTTAGAGTGATAGTTTAGAGATCAACGGTCATAAGCTTGTCACACTGAGTAGCTTCGGCGCAAGCCGGAGCGTATCGAAGTGTGAGTTGGTGAAAGAATAGCAGGATGAAGTTGATTAGTTTATTGGTTGATTGGTGTCAATGCCGGATGAATAGCCACGAGCTTTAGCTCGTGGGTGTGGTTATCTCAACTACTCTCGGGGTTTTAACCCCATTGAACCGAACTGTGAGTTGGTGCAAGAGTAGCAATCCCCCTTCACCTTACAGGCTTCGGAGGACAAGGGAGATGTTTAGGGTTTAGAGAGCAGGATACAGAATACGGAATACAGGAGTTTTGTCAAAATAGAAAAACCACAGAGAACACAGAGGATTAAAACATAAATAAAACTCGGTGTATTCGGAGCTCTCGGTGGTAAAATCATTCCGGAGAATAGAATAATTTGCCGATTAGTTTTTTTTCGTTTGACTGATTTGGGGATAATATTTAAATTGCCTATGATTAAGTTATTGGAGAAAAGGTGATGGTAAAAACAAAAGGAAGGCTATGTGAAGCAAAGCGAGGAGGTCAATTTATCGCAAATAGTATTCAAACAACCATTAAATTACCGGTAACCCGTTTTTTCGGATATATGAAAAATAACAGAATAAAACATTCGTGTTATATGCCAATATGGCAGAATATACGACATATGGCGTATATGTGGAAGTTACCGGCAAGGCTAAAAAAACAATCCCGACTGGTGCAGACCGTTGACAACTTTGGGATATTTTCGGAAGATTGAAACGAATAAAAAAGTTAATTTGCTAAATTACTTAGGACAATAAAAAAATGGAGATAAAAACGGACTTATACTTGGGTGACAGCAAAGAGCAATTAAAGTTACTGCCCGACAAATCAGTGGACTTAATTGTAACTTCCCCACCCTATGCCGACCAACGAAAAAACACTTACGGTGGTATTCATCCCGACAAATACGTTCAATGGTTTTTACCTATCTCAGAGCAACTCTTACGCGTTCTTAAACCAACTGGAACTTTTATTCTTAACATTAAAGAAAGAGTAGTTAAAGGAGAGCGTAGCACCTACGTAATTGAACTCATTCTTGAAATGAGAAAACAAGGTTGGCTTTGGACTGAAGAATTTATTTGGCATAAGAAAAACTGTTATCCAGGAAAGTGGCCAAATCGTTTCCGTGACGCTTGGGAACGACTTTTGCAATTCAACAAAGACCGTAAATTCAATATGTATCAGGACGAAGTTAGGGTTCCAATGGGTAATTGGACAAAATCAAGACTTAAAAACCTTTCTGACACAGATAAAATCCGTTATAATTCAAAAGTTGGAAGTGGGTTTGGTAAAAACATTTCAAATTGGTTAAACAGGGACAAAGCATATCCAACCAATGTTTTACACTTGGCAACAGAATGTAATAATAAAAATCATAGTGCTACATTTCCCGAAGAACTTCCTGAATGGTTTATCAAATTATTCACTAAAGTAAACGACACAGTTCTTGACCCATTTATGGGTTCAGGAACAACATTAGTAGTTGCAAACAGAATGGAAAGAAATTCAATCGGTATTGACATTGTTCCAGAATACTACGAAATGGTAAGGCAACAATTAAAACCTGTTGAACTGTATTTATTTGAACCGAAAGCAAAGTATGAAAAAGCTAAACCTTAAAGACGTATCGCAATACGTTGAGCATAATATAGGAATATTTCACCAAAAACGTATTCAAAGCCTTAAAGCATTGAAGCTCTCACAAGTTCTAAAACGCAAGAACCCATATTTATTCAAAGCAAAGTATGTATTAACAGCTGAACAAATTATTCGTGGCATTGCTGATGCACACATTTCGTCAAACGAAGAAACAATTTTTGGCGATTGGCTTGAAGGACTTGCAATTTTCATAAACGGTAAAGTTTATGGTGGTTATAAATCAGGTATTATAGGTATTGACTTGGAATTTGACAACAATGGTGCGAGAAACATTGTAACAATTAAATCAGGTCCGAACTGGGGCAACAGTTCACAAATTGCTAAAATGGTTGCCGATTTCAAAACAGCCAAAAGGACGTTAAGAACAAGCTGTTCGCAACTTAATGTTGTTGCAGTTAATGGCTGTTGCTACGGCAGAGATAACAAACCCGACAAAGGAGATTACTTCAAATATTGTGGGCAAAGATTTTGGAAGTTCATTTCAGGTAACACAGAACTTTACACTAAAATCATTGAACCATTGGGTCATAAAGCAAAAGAAAAGAATGAAGAATTTGTAGAATCGTATTCTCAAATGATAAACATATTTACAAGAGAATTTTCGAACAATTTTTGCAAAGACAACGGAGAAATTGATTGGGAAAAATTAGTTCGTTTTAACTCAGCGATAATTGATCCAAAGACTGAAAAATAGAAGCCCAGCCGGTAACATGATGTATATAAAACGTTTGGCAGCAATATTAACAAAACGACATCTACAATGACAGCAGAACAATTAATTGAAAAAATAAACCAAGGAGAAAGCGAAACTTTTGAACTTAAAGCTGACCTCCGTGACCCAATTTTATTATCTAAAATTATTGGTTCATTCGCAAACAACAAAGGCGGTCAGATTGTAGTTGGGGTAAGAGAACCAATAGAAATTGTTGGAGTAGACACCGAAAGAATTCAATCCATAATTGAAAGGGCAAGAACTGCATTAAAACCAATTCCGAATATTAACACTGAAGTTATAGCTATTGATAATAAAAATGTTTTCATAATCAATGTTGAAAAATCTAATGAAATGGTCTTTTCAGCAGGTTCAGTTTTCCAACGAATTGGAGAGCAAATTCGACCAATGACTGCAGAAGGGATTAAGCTAAAGCTCACAACAATATCTTCGAGTAGTAAATCTCTAGATGTTTTAGCAAACACAATTGAAAAACAGTCAAAGACAATTAACGAATTGCGGGATGAAATTAAAAACTCAAATAGTTGGAAGTCTAAATTACGCGATCATTTCATTAGCGGTATAATTGGTGCAATCTTAGGTGCAATCATAACATTACTAATTAATTAGCATAAATCTATGAGTTCAATTTTTACTTCTCATCCTTTTCAGAATGGCTACACTTGGACAATTACGTCTAAAATAGGACATATACTGCAAGAAGCAGAAAAAAGATTTGGAGAACGGGACAAATCATATTCAATATTAGGGGTCGAGTTTAACCAAGATGGACATCCTAGAATTTGGTATCCTGGAGATTGTAAGAATATCGTTATCCAAATATCGTTAAGCTGTATCAATGACTTAAATCGAGCTGTTTTTCAAGTCTCCCACGAGTTAATTCATTGTTTAAGTCCAACTGGAATAAAATCGGCAAATTGTCTAGAAGAAGGACTTGCAAACTTATTTTCCATTGAATATACAAGAGATAATCGCCACGGTATCTGGACATCCAGCGATCCTAAATATACCGCTGCAAGCAAATTAGTTGAAGAATTATTTGCTATCGACAATGATATTATCAAAAAGGTAAGAAATATTATACCAACTATCTCACTCATTGACAAAGAGACGTTAATAAAAGCGAATTCTTCTATACCAGAAGAACTAGCGGAAAAATTAACAGTAAAATTTTGATGATGAAAGGAAATACTGTTGCCAACAAAAAATATATCAATTGCCGTTTCCGTGCTGAATTGGAAGTTCGCCGCCTGCAACAACTGCAGTGGGGTTCGACAGGAAAGCACTCCGCAATCGGCAACTGCATATATTTCAGGATGTTAGACTTCATGCCAAAATGAACAAGAGAAATTATGCCATATCCGACACAAAAGAGGTCATTAAACAAAAAACTCGGTGTATTCGGAGCTCTCGGTGGTAAAATCATTCTAAAAATAATTTGCCGATGAGGTTTTATTCACTTGACTGATTTGGGAGTATTTATAAATAGATAAATTATGGCAGTAATATTTTATAGTAGATGTAATAGTAATTATGCAAAATCTTGCGCATTTGCTCTTTTTCGAAGGTAGCTCTTCAGCGCAGCTAACTGAGAAGTAGTGATAATGAAAAAAATTTTGGGAATTCTTCAAAGGATGAATCATAAAATTAAGGAATTTAATTTATTTTATTTAGTCTTCAATAAATTGCAGGAAGGGATTTTTGATGTAAAACTGAACCCAATAACATTGAGCTTTCCTGACGAACTGGAAGGTGAATTTCAAAAAGATTATTATCACTCATCTCTCGGATTTCTAAGGATTTCTTTTTTATTGGGAATTACTTATTACTTTTTATTTGCTATTTTAGATGCTTATGCCTTACCGCAGATAAAAGAGCAACTTTACATCATCAGGTTCTTTATTGTTTCTCCTATTATTCTGATCCTATTCAGTCTGTCATTCACAAAAAATTTCCAAAAATGGTGGCAGTTTGCAGCTTTTTTGACCTCCTGTGTTGCCGGAATTGGAATAATACTTATGATCATCATCGCACCGGAAATTGGTAAACAAACCTATTATGTGGGAATTATCATTGTGCTTATCTACTGCTATCTTCTCATTAAACTTCGTTTTATTTGGAGTTCATTAGCAGGACTTATAATTATGTTATCTTATCTGGCAACATACATCGCTGGTTATGCAGGAGATCCAAGTGTTTTTCAAATTAACATTTTCTTTTTGATAAGTGCAAATTTGCTTGGGATGTTCGGCGGTTATTGTTTGGAATTCTATACAAGAAAGGAATTTTATTTTCGTTATCAACTCCATCAGGAAAGAAATACAATAGAAAATATGAATGAAGTGCTGGAAACAAAAGTAAAAGAAAAAACCAAAGAATTGGAAGCTGATATTATCAGAATAAAAGTAGCAGAAGAAAAAATCCATCAAAATCTTAAAGAAAAAAATCTGTTGCTCAAAGAGCTTTATCATCGCACCAAAAACAACATGCAGGTGATCGCTTCCATGCTGAGGATACAGGCACAGCAGTTAGATGATAAAAAATTATTCGAGACTTATCGGGAAGTCATCGCTAAGATAAAATCGATGGCGATCGTCCATCAAATGCTCTACGAAGCGCAAAACCTTTCACAGATAAATCTGGGAGATTATATTGTGGAAGTTACTCGTCATTTGCAGCGTAGCTATCGAAATGCAAATTCCGAACTGGAATTGAAATATGAACTGCAAAAAATACATGTAACCATTGATACGGCGATTCCACTCAGTTTGGTCATCACAGAATTGATCTCCAATATCTATAAACATGCCTTTCCCAACGGCGGCAAAGGTCAAATCAAGATAAAATTGTTTGAACAATCGGATGAAAAAGTCGTTCTAAAATTGGAAGATAATGGGGTGGGATTACCTGCGGATGTCGATCTGCGCCAATCAAAATCTATGGGTTTGCAAAATGCTTTCGCCCTCACCGAATATCAATTGAATGGGAAGATCGAGTATTATTGTAAAGCAGGACTGCATTGGCATATAACCTTTGAACATGATTTAAATAATGTGAGGGTTTAGATGAAGAATATCAAGATCTTATCGGTGGAAGATGAGAAGTTGAGAAAACAGAATACAGGAGTTTTGTTAAAATAGAAAAACCACAGAGAACGCAGAGAGCACAGAGGATTAAAACATAAATAAAACTCGGTGCTCTTCGGTGAAACTCGGTGGTTAATAAAAAAAAGAATATTCGTGAAAATTCGTGTAATTCGTGGATAAAATCAAACCTATCTTCCCATACTCCTAACCACTTTTTGCATCCTAACTCTCTCATATTCACATTTTCTCAACTTCTCACTCTCTCTGCATGTGCTACGAAGCCTTGGCGTAGTAGTATGCTCTCGGTGGTAAAATCATTCTAAAAATAATTTGCCGATGAGGTTTTATTAACTTGACTGATTTGGGGATAATTTTTAGATAGTTAAAAATAAAGATTATCGGAGTCAAAGATGATAGTAAAATCAAAAGACAGAATTATATGAAACGACTATTTATTTGTTTAAGTTTATTTCTGTTCATAACAAATGTTTTCGGACAGATAAAAAGTATTTCAAAAGAAAAAATGATTCAGGATATTGACATCCTTTTTTCTACGATTGAGAAAGTACATGTGAATATTTATGCAGAGTATCCAATGCATAAACTGGGAAAAGAGATTGAAAGGTTAAAAACTGAGCTTAAAGCTGAGGCTGACATTTTTTACTTTTATAAAAAGATAAATCCTTTGATTGTAAGACTCGGCGATGGACATACTAGTGCATATTTCCCAGACGAATATTTGGGAAAAGATGCAAACATAGTCCTATTTCCTTTTCATGTAAAAGTAACATACCCGGATAAAGCCATCTTTGTCCAAAATGATTTTACCCAATCACAAAATGCAATACCAATCGGAGGGCATATAACAAAGATCAACAATCGCCCGGCAGAAGAGATAGTACAAGAGATGATGAATTGTGTGAGTGGCGAAAAAGATTTTTTTAAAACTGAGCGTTTAGAAGTTTTATTCACACCACTGCTTTATGCCTTGTATAGAGAGAGATTTTTTGATATTGAGTATGAATTTGAGCAGAAAAAGCATTCGGTACAAGTAGATGGAATTCCACATAAAGAAAGGTACGAAAAAAGTTCGCAAAATAATGATCATGAATCTTTTGAGCCACATTCCTTCAGGATTTTAGCGGACAAAAATATCGGCATTATTGAGATAAAAATGTTTCGCGATTTAGATGAATTTAAATTGTTTTTAGATTCTACTTTTCAGGTTTTACAGAAAGAAAACATTGAAAACTTGATTATTGATATGCGCGAAAATGGCGGTGGAAATTCAAGGTTGGGCGATGAACTGTTTCAATACATTTCTCCTGTTCCATTTGCACAATTCGGCAAAACTATTGTAAAATTTTCAGATATTCAAAAGCACTATTATAAAGAAAATTACGATCGGGAAGTTACAAATCCTAATGGAATTGAAATTCTAAATGAAAATCCGGAGTTGATTGAACTTCGAGAAAATAGTCTTCGCTACAATGGCAATATTTATTTACTGATCAGTCATTATACATTTTCTTCGGCAGCAAGTTTTTCATGGGCTTTCAATCATTTTAACATGGGAACTGTCATTGGCGAAGAATCAGGTGGAATAGCAGTCTGTTTTGGAGATATTATCACCCAGAAACTTCCCAATACGGGACTTTATTATGGTGTTTCACACAAGAAGTTTTATCATTATGGTGCAACTGATGCAAATGATCACGGAACATTACCTGATTATAACGTGTCAAAAGAAAAAGCCTTGGATTTCACAATTGATATGATAATCAACAAAAATTAAATATTCAGATGCTAACAGAGGGATAGGTGAATCGTTGTGCTTCTGAAAAACATTGTGCTAAACGAACATAAAAGTGCTTACTTCGGTAAGCTCAGTACAGGTCTAATCCGCTACTGCACATACACGCCGAACGTTATCGGTAATACAAAAAATATTGCCAAGAAAGGAAATCAATGACAAGTTTAAAAAGTAAGATGTTCAACTTTATGATAAGGAATGGACATATATTTCAAGGGAAGTTAAGAAAAGAAGTGTTTGATTTCAATACTTCTATCCCAAAATTTAGGGAAAGTTGTGAGCAAGGGGCAAAAAGATTTGGTAATTTACCCAAGGAAATAACCATCAAAAAAGAATCAATACAGGATATGAATGCCGAATGGATAATACCACAAAATGCTGATTCGGAGAAGATGATCTTGTATGTGCATGGTGGGGGATATGTAGCCGGTTCTTGTAGTGATCATAGAGGAATTATATCAAAATTCGCTATGTTCACTCTGGTCACAAATCTACTATATGAATACAGACTTGCTCCGGAAAATCCTTCCCCTGCGGCAGTAGAGGATTCGGTTACTGTATATCGGTGGTTACTAGCTTCCGGCTATGAACCTGAAAATATTATTATTGCCGGCGAATCTGCCGGAGGTGGTTTGTGTTTGGCAACTCTACTCGCATTGAAAGAGAAGGATATCCCATTACCGGCAGCTGCTGTTGCAATTTCTCCTTGGACAGATCTGACTTGTTCCAGTGAGTCATATAGAACGAAAAACAAGTTGTCGCCGGCACCGTTGAATTCATGGACAGTTTTCAGCCGTTATTATGTTGGAAACAACGATGCAACATCCCCTCTAATCTCGCCATTATATGGAGATTTGAAAGGATTGCCACCGATTTTAATAAATTCCGGTGTTGATGATGAACTGTATGAGGATGGAGAAAAATTCTACCAAAAAGCAAAAGAAGCCGCTGTTGATATAATGTTCAGACCCGGAAAAGATATGATTCACTGCTATCCTCTATTGGCTCCAATGTTTAAAGAGGCTACAGAGGCTATGAGTGAAATAGTCGATTTTATTAGAAAACATTTAAAGATCGACCAATAATCAACAAGGACAATGCATACAGATACAATCAAATGCTCCTACAAGGTAAAAAGTTGTTGACAGATTTGGTATAAGAAAGTCAATTTGCAAAAAAATGAGAGGAAGGTGTATATGTCAGTTAATGAGTTTATGTCTGAAGCGGCGGCAAAGAATCCCGCTCAACCCGAATTTTTACAAGCAGTAAAAGAGGTAGTAGAATCTATCTGGCCGGTTTATGATGCCAATCCGAAGTTCAAGCAGCAAAAAATTCTGCAGCGTATTGTCGAGCCCGAGCGAGTGCTAATCTTCCGCGTTCCCTGGGTAGATGAGAAGGGAAGTATTCAGGTAAATAGAGCCTATAGGGTAGAGTTCAATAGCGCTATCGGTCCTTACAAAGGTGGAATGCGTTTTCACCCGAGCGTCAATCTGAGTATTCTGAAGTTCTTAGGTTTCGAACAGGTATTCAAAAACAGTCTTACCACGCTTCCTTTGGGTGGTGGTAAAGGTGGCAGCGATTTTGATCCCAAAGGTAAGACCGATAACGAAGTAATGCGATTCTGCCAGTCTCTGATGGCTGAGCTTTATCGTCATATCGGACCGAACACAGATGTACCTGCCGGCGATATCGGTGTCGGTGCCAGAGAGATCGGTTATCTCTTTGGCATGTATAAGAAGCTGAAGAACGAATTCACCGGCGTATTTACAGGTAAGAAGTTAAATTGGGGCGGTAGTCTCATTAGACCGGAAGCTACCGGTTTCGGAACCGTCTATTTCGCTGAAGAGATGCTGAAAACCCGTTCAGAGAGCTTGGAAGGTAAGACAGTGGCAATCTCCGGTTCCGGTAATGTGGCTCAATTTGCCACACAGAAAGTCAATGAACTGGGCGGCAAGGTAGTCACCCTTTCAGATTCGAGCGGCTTCATCCACGATCCGGACGGTATCAGCGGTGATAAGTGGGAATATGTGATGGAACTGAAGAATGTCACTCGTGGTCGCATCAAAGAATATGCCGATGAATTTGGTGCGAAATATTACGACGGACAGCGCCCCTGGAGCATTCCGTGCGATATAGCACTTCCTTGCGCTACCCAAAACGAGATTAACGAAGAGGAAGCCAAGACATTGGTCAACAACGGCTGCATCTGTGTATCCGAAGGCGCCAATATGCCATCTACTCCCGATGCTGTAGATGTATTCTTGAAAAACAAAATCCTCTATGGTCCCGGTAAGGCAGCCAACGCCGGCGGAGTAGCTACTTCAGGATTGGAAATGACCCAAAACAGCCTTCGTATCAGTTGGACACGTGAAGAAGTGGATTCCAAGTTGCATCAGATCATGAAAGCTATCCATTCTCAATGTGTGGAATTTGGCAAAGACGATGATTTCGTAAACTATGTAAATGGCGCCAACATTGCCGGATTTATCAAAGTGGCTAACTCTATGGTAGATCAAGGCGCTGTGTAAACTCGACTGATTCTATAGTAGAAAGAGTCTCAGTATTGCTGAGACTCTTTTTTTTATCCAATTAACTAAGCTTGACAATTTAATGAATTCTTTTTAAAAGGCACTCAAAAGAATAAATAAATGGAGGTCGTTATGACTATGCAGGCATTTTTGGACCATGTAGCGTCCAAAAACCCGGGAGAAAGAGAATATCTTCAAGCTGTACAGGAAGTAGTGGAATCTATTTGGGATGTATATGAATCCAATCCGAGATTCAAAGAAGCAAAAATTTTACACCGTATGGTAGAACCAGAACGTATCATTATCTTCAGAGTGCCTTGGGTAGATGATCGTGGTGAGCATCAGGTAAACAGAGGCTACCGAGTTCAGTTCAATAGCGCACTCGGACCATACAAAGGTGGTATCCGTTTTCATCCTAGCGTTACATTGAGCATTTTGAAATTCTTGGGATTCGAACAGATCTTCAAAAACAGTCTGACAACCCTGCCCATGGGCGGCGGAAAAGGTGGTAGTGATTTCAATGCCAAAGGTAAATCAGATAGCGAGATCATGAAATTCTGTCATTCATTCATGTCTGAACTTTATCGTCATATCGGTCCAAACACCGATATACCAGCCGGTGATATTGGTGTCGGTGGTAGAGAGATCGGCTATATGTTCGGTATGTATAAGAAACTGAAGAACGAATTTACCGGCGTCTTTACCGGTAAAGGATTGAATTGGGGTGGCAGTCTCATCAGACCGGAAGCTACCGGTTTCGGCACTGTTTATTTCGCACAGGAAATGTTGAAAACCGTCAACGAAGATTTCGAAGGTAAGACCGTAGCAGTCTCCGGCTTCGGTAATGTTTCCTGGGGAGCTATCCAAAAAGTGAACGAACTTGGCGGAAAGGTAGTTACTCTCTCCGGTCCGGATGGTTATATTTACGACAAAGATGGTATCACAGGCGATAAGGTTGATTTCCTCCTGCAGATGCGAGCCAGCAATCGTGATATGGTTCAGGATTATGCCGATGAATACGGTGTGCCTTTCTATGCCGGCAAACGACCTTGGGAAGTGAAATGTGACGTGGCGCTACCTTGTGCTACCGAAAACGAACTCAATCTCGAAGATGCTAAGAATCTGATCAAAAACGGTTGTACCTGCCTTACCGAAGGTGCTAATATGCCATGTACTCCCGAAGCAGCCAAAGCTTTGCAAGAAGCAAAAGTACTGTATGCACCGGGTAAAGCTGCCAACGCAGGCGGTGTTTCTACTTCCGGTTTGGAAATGTCACAAAACAGTCTCAGAATTTCCTGGACGAGAGAAGAAGTGGATGAAAAACTGAAACAGATCATGAAAAATATTCACGAGCAATGTACCACTTACGGCAAGACCGACGGTGATTATATAGACTATGTAAAAGGCGCTAATATCGGCGGTTTTATGAAAGTGGCAAACGCTATGATAGACCAAGGCGCTGTCTAAAAACAGACGGAACTTAGATACGAAACGGCTGGCGAAAAATGGTCAGCCGTTTCTCTTTCCAAAAAAAATACTTTACGATTCTTTGCTATCTGAAAAAAAATGCACTTCTATACTAGACAGCAGGAGGAAAAATGCATATATCTGATTCAGCCAAAATAGGAAAAGATTCAGAGATCGGGTACAATTGCGTGATCTCGGATGAAGTCGTTATAGGCCAGAACTGCAAGATCGGTCATAATGTAGTTATTCATCCGGGTAGCGTTATCGGAGATCATGTGAGGATAGATGCTAACAGCGTTATCGGCAAGATGCCGCTGAGCTCACCGCGTAGTATATTCAAACCGCAAAAGGAGCTGCAACCTGCTAAAATCGGGGATAAGTGTCAGATTGGAACCAATGTGATAATCTATGCCCAAGCAGAGATCGGAGCAAAAAACCTGATCGCAGATATGGCAACTATCAGAGAGAATGTGAAGATCGGTGAGTTGAATATAATCGGTAGGAATGTAACTATAGAGAATTTTTGCACTATCGGCTCCAGGAATAAATTGGAGACTAATTCGTATATCACTGCCTATTCGCAGATCGAAGATTATTGCTTCATCGCTCCGGGAGTCTTGACCAGTAACGATAACTATTTGGGAAGAGATAAGGAGAGATTCAAGCATTTCAAAGGCGTAGTGGTGAAAACCGGTGGTAGAATCGGGGTGAACTCTACCATATTACCGGGTAAGACGATCGAATCGGATGGTGTGGCTGCTGCTGCTAGTGTGATAACGCATGATATCCCGTCAAAAGAGATCTGGGTCGGCGCTCCCGCAAAGAAATATAAAACCGTGCCCGAAGCTCAACTACTTGTCAATAATAGGGATAAAGACGAATGAAAAGCCTAATCATAATTCCGACATATAACGAAAAGGATAATATCGCAGCGATTATCGATGTGACGCTAAAACAGGATGAGCAAATTGAGATTCTGATCGTGGACGATAATTCGCCTGATAAGACAGCTCAGATCGTGAAATCGCTCATGCAAGATAATCATAGGATACATCTGATCGAGAGAGAGGGGAAACTCGGATTGGGTTCTGCCTATCTGCAAGGTTTCGCCTGGGCGCTCGAGCGAGATTATCAAAACATATTCGAGATGGATGCCGATTTCTCTCATAATCCCGCCAGATTACCCGAAATGATCGAAATACTCACAGATCATGATGCCGTTATCGGTTCCCGCTATATAGGCGGCACGGTGAATGTGATCCATTGGACGATGAAACGCTTGCTCCTGAGCTATCTGGCTTCCCGCTATGTGAAACTGATCACCGGCATGACGATCGACGATCCTACCAGCGGTTTTGTGGGTTACAGACGGGAGATCCTGCAACAGATCATGGACAAGAAGATCTATTCGGATGGATATTCTTTTCAGATAGAAATGAAATACAGAATTTGGGTGAGAAAAGGGAAGATGAAGGAGATTCCGATCGTGTTTACTGAACGAAAGAGCGGTATTTCCAAAATGTCCAAAAAAATCGTCTATGAAGCTATATATATGGTTTGGAAACTCAGATTTATGCAGATTGTGAAGAAACTATGAGGCTTATTAAAGAACTAAAAATCGAAAAACTGGTCTATAAAGGCTATGGATTGGCATATCATGAAGACAAAACGATATTTGTCCAACATGCTTATCCGGGAGATGTAGTAGATGCCAAGGTTATCTTCGAGAAGGGCAGTATCCGCTTTGCTGAAGTCTCGACTATACTATCGTCCTCAAATCGGCGCATAAAATCCCAATGTGAATTGTTCGGTAAGTGTGGCGGCTGCGATTGGCTCACTTTGAAGTATGAACACCAACTTGAAGCAAAACAAATTATAATAGATGAGATCTTTTTGCATCTAGCTCCCCGGATGGATTTTATATCTTCATCTAAAGATATCCATCACTATAGGAACAAAACCTTTATGCCGCTCACCGAAAGTGGGGGAGATATCAAAATCGGTATGTTTGCCAAACAATCTCACCAAGTAATCCCGCACAAAACCTGCCGGCTTCATCCGGAAATCTTCGATAATATCGCAGAGGATTTTGTCCGATACTGCTATGCTGCCAAAGTGCCTATCTATGATGAGCAGAAACATACAGGGGGAGTTCGGCATCTCGGTTTCAGGATGAACACTGCCGGCGAGATCATCATGGTAGTCGTAACGAAAACCAGGAAGATGCCCTTTACCAAGCAATTAGTCCGCATGATAGGTGAAAAATATGATAATGTGGTAGGTATCGTGCAAAACATCAATCCCAAACCGGGTAATACGATCTTAGGTGATGATGAGAAGATTTTGATGGGTAAACCTGATTTTACCGAAATCATCGATGATGTTAAATACAAACTGAATTACAAATCTTTCTTCCAGATCAACGCCGGTGTTGCTGCCGATCTTTATGCTTATATCAAAGAGCAGATTGCTCCTCAGAAAACGGTATTGGATGCCTATTGTGGAGTAGGAGCTATCGGTATCTATATAGCAGATAAAGCTGAGAAGATCATCGGGATCGAGCAGAATGAACAAGCTCTGCAAGATGCTCGCATCTCTGCAGAATTGAATGGTTTGAACAACACCGAGTTCTTGAGTGGAGATGTAGAAGCGAAAATAGAAAAAGTGCTCAGTAGTCAGACAATAGATACCATTATATTCGATCCGCCTAGAAAAGGTCTGTCTTCCAAGCTGATAGCCTTGATCGCAATGTATAATATCCCACATCTGATCTATGTGGGCTGCAATCCGATGTCTCAATTTCGTGACTGCCAAAGCCTGATTGAAAATGGCTATCAAGTAACTAAGCGAAAAGCATTCGATATGTTCCCTCATACTTATCACATCGAGAATGTCGTGATTATGGATAGAGCATGAGATTTTTTTTTATTGCACTTTTGGGACTAATACTGCTTTCTTGCGCTTCCGATCCGGTAGAGGTGGAATATCATGAACAGAAGATCAGGGAGATTCTGGATGATATCAAATCTGCATTCAATATGGGAGATTTGGAGACTATAATGTCTTTTTACCATGAAGATTTCTTGCACAATAGCATGGAGACACCTCAGGTAGAGGATTTATGGACTTTGAGACTGATGGATTATATTTTGATGGATATCACCGACATTGATATCGAAGTCGATAATTACGACGCGGTTGCCTCTTTTGTTTTCTATTTGGATGAAGATAAATTCATCGCGCCCGATGAGCAGGGAGAATTCTCATATTTCTATCGTGAAGATGGAGAATGGAGCATCTACGGAAATCAACAATGGTAGATTTTTATTAACGAAAATCTATCGGGATAACTATGGTGCAGAAGGCGGGACTCGAACCCGCACACCCGTTAAATGGGCACAAGATCCTTAGTCTTGCGTGTCTGCCAATTCCACCACTTCTGCGTTATTTCTATTCCTCTTCAGTTTCGAATTCATCACCGAAAGGAGCTGCCGGCACTTCAGCAGGAGTCTCCTGCGTAGGTTGCTCTACCGGTTGAGTTCTTTCGGTTTCGCTTCTCATTCTATCCACAGCACTTCTGCCTGGTCTTCCGCCGCGAACTTGAAAAGCCAGCAGGATGGAAGTTACCATGAAAAGTACTGCCAAAGTCTTGGTAGCGTTTTTTAGAAAACCAGATGCAGTCTGACCGCCAAGCATATTGGAGGCAGTTCCACCGACCAGACCGTCCAAAGCTCCGCCTTTCCCGGATTGGGAAAGAATCACTACGATCAATGCTACTGAAAATATTACATGCAATATCATTAATATAGAATACATATCTTAATCACCTCTATTTAAAATTGAAAGCACTTTTATTGACTACCGCTGTTGGTGTCAATGATTTTATTTGGCTCTCTCATTATTTACTCTACTCCGATTTCACTTCTGAGAAATTTTAGCTTTTTGGCTGCAAATTCACGCGCTTGTGTAGATCCGCTAGCCAGTACAGAATCTATATATACCTTATCATTGATGATCCGGTTGTATCTTTCGCGCAGCGGTTTTAGAGCTTCGTTCATCACCTCGAAAAGCTCCTGTTTGGCATGTCCCCATCCCATACCGCCTTGACGGTATCTTTCGGCTAAGTTTTCTATCTGATCCTGATTGGCAAAAAGTTTGTAAAGTGCGAAAATATTGCAAGTTCCCGGATCTTTTGGCTCATCTACCGTCTGAGAATTAGTAACTATTTTCATCAGCATTTTTCTCAACTTTTTCTCTTCGCAAAAAAGTGGAATGGTGTTGTTATAGCTTTTGCTCATCTTCCTGCCATCCAAACCGATCACCGTCTTACTGGCTTCATTATAAGATGGTTGAGGTATCTTCAGAAGCTCTCTGCCGTAGTTATGGTTGAAGCTCTGGGCGATATCGATGGTCATTTCCAGATGCTGGGCTTGGTCTTTACCGATTGGTACCACATCAGTATCGAACATCAAAATATCTGCTGCCATTAGCACCGGATAGGTAAAGAGCCCCATATTGACGCCATCGTCGGGATCACGCTGCATTTGTTCATTTTGTGCTACTAATGCCTTGTAGGCATGTGCTCTGTTCATCAAACCTTTGGGCGTGAAGGCAAGCAGCATTATCGTTAGCTCAAAAATCTCGGGAACCTGAGATTGTTTGTAAACTAGCGACCTTTCGGGATCGAGACCACAGGCAAGCCATGCAGCTGCTACTTCGTAGGTCATTTCTCGTAATTGCTGGGGATCTTTAAGGGAATTGAGGGCATGATAATCGGCGATGAAGTATCTGGCTTCATATTTTTGCATCAATTCCAAAGCTGGTTTTATAGCGCCGAGATAATTACCGATATGGGGCATACCTGTCGGCTTGATTCCTGTGCATGCTATTTTTGACGGCATTGGATTTCCTCCGTTTGTTTATATTCTCCGATCAGGTCATATTCGGTCGAATCGGTTATGTTAGTCTTCACAATATCTCCCGGTCCCAAATCATTACCGGTCAGATATACAATCCCATCGATTTCGGGAGCATCAAAATAAGTTCTGCCAATATAGTGAAAGTCATCACTATCACTTTCGGCATCTATGATCACCGGCAGATAGCTTCCTATGAAATTTTCCAGAAAGGCGATGGAAATCTGCTGTTGGATACTCATCAACTCATCTTTGCGTGCTAAAGCAAGTTTGGATGGCACTCTTTTTTTGAGTCCATAAGCGGTAGTATCCTCTTCCGGCGAATAGACAAATACACCCAGTCGCTCGAACTTTTGCTCGATAATAAATTCTTTCAATTCTTCAAAATGCTCTTTTGTCTCGCCGGGATAGCCGGTGATAATCGTCGTTCTGATAACCGCTTCGGGAAATTTGGAGCGGATATCATCTAATAAAGCTATGGTCTCTGCTTTGCTGATATGCCGGTTCATAGAGTGCAGGATATCATCATTAATATGCTGTATGGGTATATCGAAATAGCGGCAGATTTTGGGAAGTGTGGAGATAGTATCCAATAATTCGGTAGTGATATGAGCAGGATGAAGATACAATAATTTGATCCACTTCAGTGCTTCAATTTTATGGATTTGTTTGAGGAGTTTTGCCAATTTCTGTTCTCCATAAAGGTCTACGCCATACTGAGCGATATCCTGACCGATTATTATGAGCTCTTTCACCCCACCGGCTGCCAATTCCTCAGCTTCTTGTAGCAACTCTTCAATAGGTTTACTGCACAAACTTCCTCGTATGGACGGTATAGCGCAGTAACTACAAAGATTGTTGCATCCGTCGGTAATACGCAAGTATGCATAATGTCCGGCGGTCATCAATTTCCGCTTCTTGGAAACAGTCGGGATAGTAAAAATCTGAGCAAACTTGTCGAAATCTTGCAGATCAACCAGGTGATCTATCTCCGGAATACTTTTTTGGATATCTTCAAAATATCTTCTCACCAAACAGCCGGTTACTATCAAATTAGCACCATCTTTTTTATATTCAGCCGCCTCCAAAATAGTATCAACCGCTTCGACTTTGGCATCCTGAATAAATCCGCAGGTATTGATAATAATGGTATCAGCCTCGACCGGATCAGTGGTAAGTTCATATCCACCTGCTTCTATTATAGCAGAAAACCGTTCACTATCCACCAGATTTTTTGGGCAACCGAGACTAATGAGATAGTATTTCATTTTGATAAGAACAGGTGGGCATTTTTAGCGCCCACCTGGCAAGATTTATGTTCGATATCCATTTGGCATTACTAATCCAACAGATGAACAATAAGTCCGGAGCGAAGTTTCGGCTCGAACCAAGTCGATTTGGGCGGCATAACTTTACCCGCATCTGCTATTGCCATAAGCTGCTCTATGGTAGTGGGATACATAGAAAATGCCACAGCTTCGCCTTCGTCCACTCGTTTGGCAAGATGCTCCAAACCACGAATGCCACCGACGAAATCAATCCTGTTATCTTTGCGCGGATCTCCGATACCGAGAATCGGGCTGAGTAGATTGTTCTGTAGGATAGCCACATCCAATGAGCTAACGGGATCCTTGGCATCGAAGCTTTCCGGTTTTGCTGTCAATTTGTACCATTTTCCATCCAAATACATGCCGAAATTGTGCATTGCCTCCGGTTTGTATGGCTTATTATCGGATACTGATTCAATGATGAAATCATTTTTCACATTTTGCAAAAATTCTTCTTTGCTCAATCCGTTTAGATCTTTCACCACGCGATTGTAATCCATGATATGTAATTGGTCGTGTGGGAATAGCACGGATAAGAAGAAATTGTATTCCTCTTCGCCGGTATGGTTCGGATTGGCAGAACGCCTTTTCTGTCCTACTATGGTTCCGGAAGCAGAGCGATGATGACCATCGGCAACATAGAGATAATCGATTTCTGCGAATTCCCGGGTGATCTTTTCTACTAATGCATCATCTTCGAGCGTCCAGAAAATATGTTTCACTTCATCATCTGCAGTAAAGTCGTATGTCGGTTTATTCTGACTGATGAATGCTGCGATCATATCATCAATATCCTTTCTTGCTTTGTAAGTGAGGAATACCGGACCGGTGTTGGCATTGAGGGTTTCCACATGTTTCACTCTGTCGGTTTCTTTCTCAGCACGGGTGTGTTCATGTTTTTTGATGATATCGTTTTCGTAATCTTCTATAGATGCGCAGACAACCAATCCTACCTGTTCATAATCTCCCATGATTTGTTTGTAAATGTAATAGGTAGGTTTCTCATCTTGTTTCATATGTCCTTCAGAGATTAGCTTCTGCAAATTATCCTTACCTTTCTGATAAACCGCATCATCATAGATGTGAGTACTCTCAGGCAAGTCTATCTCCGGTTTTACTACATGTAAAAAACTAAACTCATTCTCTTTTGCCATTTCTCTCGCTTCGGTAGAATTCAGTACATCATAGGGGGGAGAAGCGATCTTTTCCACCTTATCGGGTAGGGGACGTAATCCTTTGAATGGATGAATCTTAGCCATAACTACTCCTTATTTCTATTTATTTTATAATAAACTGTCTTACCGTTGATATCCCACTTCTCCATATCTTCGGTGGGGGAATCCAACTTTTGGATACTGTCGGCTAAAGTTTCCTGTTTGATATATTCGCCATGATTTTCCATCACTTTGTCTATCTCAGCATCGCTATGATAGAATAGTGAGATCCTATCCATGATGTCGAAATCGAGTTCCTTACGCGTATACTGGATCTTATTGATCAATTCCCGTGCCATTCCTTCTTCGATGAGTTCAGGAGTAAGATTGGTATCCAACGCTACATAAAGTTCTTTGTCCGATTCAAAAACAAAGCCCTCTTTATCTTTAATGTCGATATTCAGATCTTCCGGAGTTATCTTGAAACTACTGCCGTCTATCTCCAAATAATAATCTTTTCCCTCGTGCAAAGCGGAAACAATGTGGCTACCATCAATGGAATTCAATGCAGAAGAGATGTTCTTCATATGCTTCCCATATTTTGGACCCATAACCTTGAAGTTCGGTTTTATCTCATAATCGACGAAACTATCTTTATTCTCGATATATTCGATCGTCTTCACATTGATCTCTTCTTTGATGAGCTCTTCTTTTCCGGAGATGATATCTTTCACTTCTGCAGGTACATATAGAGAGCTAAGCGTCTGCCTTACTTTGATCTGACATTTATTTCGGGCAGCTCTGCCAAGAGAGACCAGATCGATGATCGTTTGCATCTCTTTTTCCAGGTTTGTATCTAGCACCGAAGTATTTGCTTGGGGATACTCTTGCAGATGAACACTTTCCTCACCGGTGAGGTTGGTATAAATATCCTCAGCGATGAATGGTGCAAAAGGTGCCATCAATTTGCATACAGTCAACAATATGTGGTTCAGGGTGAGATAGGCATCCTTTTTGTCTTCGGTAAGTTCCAAAGACCAATATCTTCTGCGTGAGCGACGTACATACCAGTTACTCACATCATCCAAGACGAATTTCTGAATCGAGCGTACGCAACGGGTGAGATCGTATTTCTCCATGTTTTCGTTTACATCTAAGATTAGACTGTTCAATCTCGATACGATCCATCTATCCAATTGAGCGGATTTCTCGTCAGTCCATTCGTAGGTAGTTGCATCGAAATTGTCTATATTGGCATAGGTAACAAAGAAAGAATACACGTTTTTCAGAGTACCGATGAATTTGTTGACCACTTCCTGTACACCGGCTTCATTGAATTTAGTCGGGATCCAAGGTGGACTAACGGCAAGGAGGTACCAGCGAGTAGAATCTGCTCCATATTTATACATAAGATCAAGCAAGTCTTTACCGATGATAGAATTACCACGGCTCTTGCTCATTTTCAAGCCTTTTTTATCAAGGATAAGATCATTTACCAACACATTTTTGTAGCTTGATTTGCCGGTCAGCAATGTTGAGATTGCCAAAAGTGAATAGAACCAACCTCTGGTTTGATCTATCCCTTCACTGATGAAATCGGCGGGGAAAAGTTCGCTGTGGAAAATATCTTCATTCTCGAAAGGATAGTGATGTTGTGCGAACGGCATCGAACCACTATCGAACCAGCAGTCTATAACTTCAGGAGTTCTGTGCATTTTCGAGTTACAATCCGAACAAGTGAATTCGATATCATCCACATAAGGACGATGCAGCTCGATATCTTCGGGTACAGATTCACCGGTCTTGAGCTTACCTTTCTCACGCAACTCTGCGATCGAACCGGCGCTATCCATTTTTCCGCAAGAATCGCAGGTCCAGATGTTGAGAGGAGTACCCCAAAAACGATCACGGGAGATTGCCCAATCTACATTATTCTCCAGCCAAGAGCCAAACCGTTTTTCACCCACGAACGGGGGATACCAGTTTATATCTCGACTGTTTTGCATCATCTGCTCTTTGAACTGACTGGTCTTTATAAACCAACCGGAACGGGCATAATAGATGAGCGGTGAATCGCAACGCCAGCAGAACGGATAGCTGTGAACTATCTGTTTACGATTGTTCAATAGCTTTCGCTCTTTTAAATTCCTGATGATCGATTTATCTGTATCTTTCACGAACACGCCAGCCCAATCGGAAATTTCAGCGGTGAATTTTCCGGAATCATCTACCGGTTGTATTATCGGCAAATCATATATCTTGCCAAGTTCATAGTCATCCTGACCAAAAGCAGGAGCTATATGTACTACTCCCGAACCGTCTTCCATCGATACAAAATCTGCGGTAATGAGATAAAATGCTTTCTTATTCGGCTTTATAAATGGGAATAATTGCTCGTATTCCACACCTTTTATTTTTTCACCTACGAATTCATCCACAATTTCATATTCATCTCCCAGTACCGAGAGCAGTGCCTTTGCCAAGATCAGATAATGATCCTGATATTTTACTTTCACATAAGATTCGCATGGATTAACCGCCAATGCTACATTAGATATCAAAGTCCATGGTGTGGTTGTCCATACCAAAAAGTAGGTGTTTTCTTCTCCTTTTAGCTTGAACTTGACGAAAACAGAGGGATCTTCGGTTTCTCGATATCCCTGTGCTACTTCGTGACTGGAGAGTGGAGTACCACAGCTCGGGCAGTAGGGAACGATCTTATGACCACGATAGATCAAATCTTTTTGCCAAAATTGGTTCAATATCCACCATACAGTTTCGATATACTCATTAGTAAGAGTGATATACGGATTTCCCAGATCAATCCAATATCCCATCACTTTGGTCATCTCACGCCATTCTTTCTCATAAGAAAAAACCGACTCTTTACATGCATGATTGAATTTTTCTATTCCGTAGGCTTCGATCTCTTTTTTATCCGAAAGTCCGAGAGTCTTTTCCACCTCGATCTCTACCGGTAGTCCATGAGTATCCCACCCAGCTTTTCGTTTTACCTGATAACCTTTCATGGTTTTGTAGCGGCAAACTGTATCCTTGATCGTTCTGGAAATAACATGATGAATACCGGGCAGACCGTTGGCAGTGGGAGGTCCTTCGAAAAAGACGAATTTCGGCTTACCGGCACGAAAATCGATGCTCTTCTCTGCTGTTTTGTTTTTGTCCCAACATTGACGGATCCGCTTCTCAAATTGCGATACTTGCTCTTTTGGATCTACAGATTTATACATTTTCTTTCTCCGTTTCTTCTCCTTCTTCTTCCCATAAGTCACTAAATTCTTCTTTCAAATCTGGAAACTGAGCTACATACGCCTTCCATTCTTCCATCAGTTTGTCTATATCCACACATTTTGTGCATGGAACCAGAAGGTTTTGCTGTGTTAAACCTATATAGCCTCGCTCATAACAGTTATCACAACGTTTCCGTTTTCTATTTTTCAAGGCGATCTTCTTCGCCTCTTCCAAATGCATTTCTTCCAATCTATACATAGCTTCTCCTATTTTGCTCCAAACTTTTGATTACAGTTTTTGTGTCAATAATATAGTGCCATTCTTATCGGAGAAAACCGCTAAACATTATGTAGCAATCTACAATGTCGTGATTTCTCGATGGATAAAGCAAAGGCAAGCAGAAAGTGACGAATGTAATCTGAGTAACGGAAATCTTCCGCCGCATCCGGCACTCTCCTGCCAACTTATATATACTCTGAGCTTATATCATTTCATCAGGATCATTTTTTTAGTACTAACATGGTTGCCAGCACGAAATCTGGTGAAATACACCCCGCTGGCAACTGCACGATCACTATCGTCGCGTCCATTCCAGACAACGCTATGATAACCAGCTTCCTGATTCTGATCCAGCAATGTTTTCACAAGCTGACCGCGGATATTGTAAATCTCGATCAGAACATGTTGTTCAGTACTGAGACTGTAGCTAATTGTGGTTTCCGGGTTGAATGGATTGGGATAATTTTTGTTCAGAGTAGTAACGGAAAAGATCTCGTCATTTACAACACCGGTCAAATCGGCTTCCACTGTATTTGATGGAATAGATTCCCCTTCTTCATATACAGCAGTTACATAAAACTGATACATCCCACTTGGTAAATCTGTGATATAATATGGGATAGGATCGATATACATTTCCTCGATCATATCATCGTTCTGATAGATGTTGTATCCCAGAACTTCATAAGGATTGGCAGGGATAGGGTGTCTTTTGATTCCTTTTAGTTCGGGCATTCCGGTTGCTTTACCATTATCAGAATTGATTGTGGTAAGCAGGCGGGTTTCTTCGGATTCATAGGGAGTGACAAAACCTTGGATGTTCCAGTTCACATCCCAACCGAGATAATCAGCCATGCTGACCCACTGAGCGCCATAAAGCAACATATCACCTTTGTAAGGAACAGATGGACCATCATCTATACCGGCTGGGAATACACCTTGCGGATTGATGATACGATATCCCATCCATAATTCTTCAGAAGAATCTATCATAATAGGAGTGGGGAGGACTATGGTATTCCAACTTGCCGCTTCCGGTTCGAGTACGGGAAATTCCAATACCAACTCACCGGCATATTGTTGTGAACCGCCCTGCCATATACGGATAAAGATATCACAATTCACATCTTCAAAATAAGCAGTGATATGAGTAAGATAATGCTGATCGTAGTCTGCGAGATCGTTTGTGTCGAATCGAATAGCTGCATCGAATATAGGTACATTTTCACCACCGACAGCATCATAGTTCTCACCACTATCCCAGTGTATCCACTCTCCATTCGAGAATGGTGGATCCCAACTAAGTTCGATAGTATCTTCATCAATTGTGGCTTCCAAATTCGTGGGCGGGAATAATACCGGCGGATCGGGAGTGATGACGAAATCTACAATTACCGTCTCACCAGCATTTACAGTGATATTTTCTACCACTTGATTCAAACAAAAAACATCATAAGTGCCGGTTTCTACAGAAAGGGTATATTCTCCTTCTTCATCTGTGGTGGTGGAATAATCTCCGGCAGAGACACTCACATTTTCCAGCAATGTTCCTTCATCATCTGTAACAGTACCGGTAATAAACCCAAGATCCATGTAATCACTCGTGCCTCGTCTACCATAGATCTCGTAATCAAAAGTTCCGGCAGCTGCGTGTGCCCAACCGGCATATATCGTATCTTCTCCTTCGCCTGCAAAACCGATCATCTGTGGCCATATCGCATCACCAGTTTCTTGAGAAACCAATACATTATCCGACCAAGTAGACCCGTTATCATAAGAGTAACGCAGATAAGCTTGATAGTCGGGAGCATAGGTCTTGTCTGACCAGATCAGATATATCCTATTCGCACTATTTGGAGATGAAGCGACAAATAAATCCGGTCGAGCTGAAGTACCCGGATTATCGGCAAGATTAACACCGTCTGTCCAAGTCTCACCCTGATCGGAAGATTGATAGAACATGATATCGGTTTGAATACCATCTATCTTGGCAGAAGAGGCTATATAGATATCATCATCTATGGCTGCAAGTGATAATCTGGCATTATATGCCATATTATTGCTGATGTTTACAGGATCGCTCCAAGTAGTACCCTGATCTTCCGATTTGCTAAAGAAGATATCAAGATCATCATAATCATCGCCGACATTAGCATTCCAAACTGCATAGAGCATATCGTTATCCAATTCGATCCGAGCCCATCTGGAATGATATGCCGGGTCGGATATTTGCACGGGATCAGACCAAGTGTTCCCCGCATCATCAGAGTGGAGCAGATAGATCTGATAAGTCCAATCTACATCTCTATCCTCATAGACAACATACACATCATCTCCGTCAGCGGTTATCATTGGAGTGATAGCACCGCG
This sequence comes from uncultured Candidatus Cloacimonadota bacterium, assembly GCA_964433675.1. GTDB lineage: Bacteria > Cloacimonadota > Cloacimonadia > Cloacimonadales > TCS61 > CAYSSJ01. The sequence continues at coordinate 4,190 of CAYSSJ010000002.1, read as the reverse complement.
AATTGCCGTAGTTATCTGGATCTCATCGGAAAAGGTCTGCCCATTATCATGAGATTTGCACATAAAGATCTGGCTATCACCCGCTGTATTGCGGTAATAAACTACATAAACATTATCATCGGAGGCGGCTACGGCCGGATAACTGCCACCATAATCGAATCCGGTGTATAGCTCAATTGCCTGTTCCCAAGTCTCACCTGCATCGATGCTGCGCCGGAATTGGATATCGCCCCATTTACTCCAAGCAAGATAATAATTATCTCCATCTGCCCAAAATCGCGGTTCTGATGAATTCCACCCTTGGGTGTTGGATAGATTGACTATCTCTTCAAAAGTGACAGTAGAATATAAAGTAAGTGCTCCTAACATTACTATCAGTATTACAAAAAATTTTTTCTTATTCATTGCTCCATTTCCCCCCTCTTAAATTTATATAAAAACATATTATCAAATTTTTCGCATATGTCAAGTGATAGATCGAATTCATTGAGAAAAAAAACCTCTCCGCTGTAAAGCAGAGAGGTTAGGGGGGAAGTATTGATTTCTCAATTATCTATATCAGGTGCATAAATCGTTCCAAATGTTAATTAACTCACAACTAATATAATATTAGTCAGATACAAAATGATTCGCAAATACAGGAGATAATGCAATTTATCATATTGATAAAACTTACCTTTTTTGGTTATGATATTTATAAGACTGATTTTTCTTGACTGGAAATCGGTGCATTTTTTTTTACCTTTTGTGTGCTGAAGTGGCGGAATTGGTAGACGCGCTAGGTTCAGGGTCTAGTGGACAATACGTTCGTGGGGGTTCGAATCCCCCCTTCAGCACCATTTTTTTTGTGAAAAATCTAAGCTAAAAGTCCTTCCAGAAGTGTGCGGATAGCAACAGCAATAATAATAATCCCTCCGAGGGCTTCGATCTTGTTTTCGGATATATGCCCGATCTTACTACCTATAAATACACCTATATATGAGAAGACAAAAGTTATTATCCCGATTATTATTATTGGAGTGATGATAGTGATGCCGATGATAGAAAAACTTAGTCCGATAGCAAATGCATCGATACTGGTAGCAACGGCAAAAACTAGCAGAGTAGCGAATGATGCTGATTGAACTTTTTCAGTTTTCTTGTTACATAATGCTGAAGATTCCAAGATCATTTTAGATCCGATAAGAAACAGGATAGTAAAAGCGATCCAATGATCGAAATGCTGCATAATATCAGCAATTCTGAGCCCCAATATCCAACCGATCATCGGCATGATTGCTTGGAATCCGCCGAATAGTATTGCTATCAGAAAAGCTCTTTTTATGCGGAATCTATTCATCAGCAGTCCTTGTGAGACCGAAACAGCAAAGGAATCCATCGCTAATCCGATTGCCAGAATGATAACTGAGAACAGATTCATCGGTAAGTAGTAGGGGAGAAGTCGATCTCCCCTAAATCATTTTTATTTTGCTACTATGCTAATCAGCTTATTGGGCACGATGATGAACTTTTTCACTTCTTTACCTTCAATATGAGCTTGCACATTTTCGTGAGCAAGAGCTATCTTTTTGATCTCTTCTTCGCTTGCATCTGCCGGAACGGAAACCTTGCCACGCACTTTTCCCATGATCTGAATTACATAAGCGACCTCTTCCAATTGCAGATATTCCTCTTTATATTGTGGAAGTCCGGCTGCATGTAGCATATCTTCGTGTCCGAAGAGTGCCCAGAGCTCTTCGGCAATATGTGGAGCGAAGCAATAGAGCAGACGCGGTATTACCGCACAAGAATGAGCAAAGATAACCTTCTCCGCTTCGGTGAGAGTTTCTACACTCTTTATGCTATAAACTACATTCAGATGCTCCATAATAGCCGCGATAGCTGTATTGAACTGCATCAGTTTCTCCATATCATGGATTACCTTCTTGATGGTGAAATGAGTGCTATAACGCATTTTTTTGAGGGGCTCGCTTATATTATCGTCAACCTCTTCTTTTTGGTGATAAGAAGTAATAAGTTCCTGATACTCTATGGATATACGCCAAACTCTATTCAGAAACCGAAATGCTCCTTTCACCCCTTCATCGCTCCATTCCACATCCTTTTCCGGCGGAGAGGCGAAGAGCATAAACAGTCGGACTGTATCGGAACCATAGCGGTCGATTATATATTGCGGATCAACCACATTCCCTTTGGATTTGGACATTTTGGCGCCATCTTTGGTAACCATACCTTGGGTAAGAAGTCTGGCGAATGGTTCGTCATTTTTCACCAGTTTGATATCGCGCATAAATTTATGAAAGAATCTGGCATAGAGCAGATGCATACAGGCATGTTCTATACCGCCGATATATTGATCTACAGGTAGCCAATAATCCGCTTTTTTCGGATCAAACGGTAGGGTGCGATTCTTACTGTCCGTGTAGCGAGCATAATACCACGAACTATCTACAAATGTATCCATCGTATCTGTCTCCCGTCGGGCTCTGCCGCCACATTCGGGACAGGTGGTATTTACCCAGTCTTCTACGGAGAGCAGTGGGTTCTGTCTGGTTTTACCGATCTCGACATTATCCGGTAGTTCTACAGGTAGATCATCATCGGGGACGGGTACTGTTCCACACTTCTCACAGTAGATCATGGGAATGGGATTACCCCAGTAGCGTTGTCTGGAAACGCCCCAATCTCGCAGTCTATAAGTTACCGTGGCTTTACCCATATCGTTCTCTTCCATCCATTTGCTGATAGCTTGCTTGGATTTTTCGCTATCCACTCCATCGAATTGATCTGAATTTACCACTATACCGGAATCGATATAAGCTTCCTGCATAGTATCGAGCTGGAGGGAATGTTCCTGGTCTTGGATGACAATTTTTATCGGGATATCGTATTTGTTGGCAAATTCGAAATCACGCTGATCGTGAGCCGGAACTGCCATTACAGCACCGGTTCCGTAATCCAAAAGTACATAATTGGTTACCCAGATCTGCACTTTCTCTCCATTTACCGGATTGATCGCATAGCGTCCGGTAAACATTCCCTCTTTTTGGGTATCTTCGGCTACGCGCTCCATTTTATCTTCATTGATCACACGCTCACAAAACTGGCTAAGTTCGCTGTCTTCAGACTCTGATTTCAACCATTTTTGAATCAGAGGATGCTCCGGTGGAAGTGCCATAAAAGTGCAACCGAAGATCGTATCCGGACGCGTAGTAAATACCGGAATGATCTTTTCATCGTCTTCTACTTTGAAATAGATCTCGGTTCCATAACTCTTCCCGATCCAGTTGGTCTGCATAGTCTTCACTTTTTCAGGCCAATCTATCACAGTTGAGAAATCCAGAAGCTCTTCGGCATATTTGGTGATACGGAAAAACCACTGTTCCAGCTCTTTCTGACGAACTATGCTCTCGCAGCGCCAACATTTACCGTTTTCCACCTGCTCGTTGGCAAGCACTGTCTGACACTCATCACACCAGTTTACATAAGAAGTGCGTTTGTAGGCAAGATCGTTTTCATAGAGCCGCTTGAACAGCCATTGTCCCCAATGATAGTATTCCGGGTGACAGGTGCTGAGCTCCCGCCTCCAATCGATGCCGAAACCTATCTGTTTGAACTGTTTGCGCATGATCTCGATATTGGCATCGGTCGTCTCCCGTGGATGTGAGTTCGTCTTGATCGCCTGATTTTCTGCCGGCATTCCGAAAGAGTCGTATCCCATCGGTTGCATCACATTATGACCTTTTAGCAGCATGAATCTGCTAATGGCATCGGCTATCGAATAATTGGATACATGTCCCATATGAAGCGGACCGGATGGATAAGGAAACATCGAAAGCACATAATACTTCGGCTTCTTAGAAAAATCTTCACCTTCGAATACTTTTTCTTCCTGCCATCTTTTTTGCCATTTTTTTTCTATTTTATCAAAAGGATATTCCATAATTTCTCTCCTGTATTATTTATAGATTATCGGTTAGAATACTTCCCCTCAAGGGGTAACAGAGGTTGTATGAGCGATATCATAAATCTGCGGACCGAATCTCTATCTCTCATCGCTTCTCCTTCATAAAACATTTATTTGCGAGTCATGATTTGGGATTGCTTCTTTTGGTCAAATACTTTTTGGATATATCTGCCATCCACCCGTTTTTTTTCAGAAACATGACAACTGCACCTCCTTCGTAGCT
>CAYSSJ010000001.1:0-275900 GCA_964433675.1 uncultured Candidatus Cloacimonadota bacterium | reverse complement strand
ATCGTTGCATCTTCGGTATCTGTCTCGATACTCACATCCGTAGCTTCGGTATATAGTCCGGGCGCAGGTGAGAAGGTCGGATCAGCGACTGTACCTGTAACGATATAATTAGCCGATACTGTCTCGCTTGTTACCCAATCATCTTTCTCAGCATAAGCTTCGAAATCCATCTCAGTATCGAGAGGAACTGTGATCGGAGTTGTGAATACTTCCCAATCTGTCCATGCTCCACCGTCTGTGGCAGTGCGGTACATGATCGTTGCATCTTCGGTATCTGTCTCGATACTCACATCCGTAGCTTCGGTATATAATCCGGGCGCAGGTGAGAAGGTCGGATCCGCAACTGTACCTGTAACGATATAATTAGCAGATACTGTCTCGCTTGTTACCCAATCATCTTTCTCAGCATAAGCTTCGAAATCCATCTCAGTATCCAGAGGAACTGTGATTGGAGTTGTGAATACTTGCCAATCTGTCCAAGTCCCACCATCTGTGAGAGTGCGATACATGATTGTCGCACCATCTGTATCTGTCTCGATACTCACATCAGTAGCTTCGGTATATAATCCGGGCGCAGGTGAGAAGGTCGGATCAGCAACTGTACCTGTAACGACATAATTAGCAGATACTGTCTCGCTTGTTACCCAATCATCTTTCTCAGCATAAGCTTCGAAATCCATCTCAGTATCCAGAGGAACTGTGATTGGAACTGTATAAGTTTCCCAATCCGTCCAAGCACCACCATCTGTGGCGGTGCGGTACATGATCGTTGCATCTTCGGTATCTGTCTCGATACTCACATCCGTAGCTTCGGTATATAGTCCGGGCGCAGGTGAGAAGGTCGGATCAGCGACTGTACCTGTAACTATGTAGGCAGCTTCAGCTGTCTCACTAGTTACCCAGCCATCTTTCTCGGCATAAGCTTCGAAATCCATCTCGGTATCCAGTGGAACTGTGATCGGAACCGTATAAGTTTCCCAATCTGTCCAAGCTCCACCATCCGTGGCGGTGCGGTACATGATAGTCGCACCATCGGTATCTGTATCGATGTTCACATCAGTAGCTTCGGTGTATAAATCAGGTAGCGGTGAAAAAGTAGGTGTAACCACCGTACCGGTAAAGTCAAGTGTATATACCTTTGTTGTAGAAAGGTCATCGGATGTTACTGTAATTGTGGTAGTTGAAGGTAATGTTTGAGGATTATCTATAACCAACGATGCTTGGGGATCTTCCGGTGTTGCAGTAACAACGGGAGCTTCTGTAATTCCAGCATCCAGGACTATATCATAAGCGAAAGTATCTCTATCAAAGTTCTCCAGCGGTTCATTATCCAGCTCTATGGATTCCAAATGAGCATTGTAACTGCCGATGCTGATATAACTATCGTTTAGATTGAGTATGTCATAATTATCATAGCGGAAATCGTATATATCCAAGTTGGAATTACCTACTGCAGTGGCTTCGAATATCAATCTCACTAAATCACCTTCACCACTGATCGTCTCTAAAGAAATAAAACCGACAGACAAAGTGTTATTCTGTTCATTTACAATTAGCTGTCCTGCCGGTAAGACTATTCCATCCTCATATCCGACATAGTTCATAATATTGGCGTTGGTATTGTAATCTAGTTCGAAATCAAAACTGCCAATCTCCCAATCAGAAGATATGTCTGTTGTATTAATATCTACATAGAAAATCTCGCCTCTCGCAACCGAACCGGGATTATTGACACTTATCACTGCATCTGTTAACTCCGGTACCGTAACATTGCTATTTACTATTTGGGTTATTTCTATGTTTTCATAAAGGAAATCACTTACTTCCAAGTCTGTATTCCCAGTCTCATCTGCAGTAAAGTGCAGACGAACCAATGATCCTTCTCCATTTATTGTTTCCAAAGAGATAAATCCTACGCTAAGGGTATTGCCATCTTGATTGATCAACAGATTCCCGGCAGGGAGTATATCTCCACTTTCATAACCGTCATAAGTAATGATCTCATGCGGATCATTGAACGAGAATTGAAATTCAAAACTTCCCAATTCCCAAATCGGAGAAAGGGAGGAGGTATTGATATCCACAACAAAAGTAGATCCTTTGGTAACCTCAGATTCATTCTCTACGGTGATGGTAACATCCGAAAGATCCGGGATGATTACAGAACTATTGTTGATATTATTTATCGGCACATTATTATATCGAAAATCACTTACATTAAGATCTGATGCACCGGTATCTGTGCTCACAAATTTCAATCTAAGCAATGTCCCGCTTTGAGTTATATTATCCAGAGACATGAATGCGATGTTCAGCATATCCGTCTCTTCATTGACAAGTAAAGTTCCAGAAGGCAAACTATTTCCCTCTTCATAGCCAATATAATCTAAAACTGTGCCATCGGTGTTATAAAAGAAATCAAAGTCAAAACTACCGATTTCCCAATCAGGATGTAGTGATGATGTATTGATATCTACAAACAGAGTGTCTCCCAAAGTATGAGGAGAATCATTTTCTACTGTGATAACTGCATCTTCTACGTCGGTGACGGTAACATCACTATTATTTATATTGGTTATGGAAACATCATTATATTGGAAATCATACGCTATCAGGTCGGATATACCGACGCCTGTGACGTTGAAATTTAAAGTAATAAGTGTACCTGAACCGGCTACTACAGATGTTGTTATAAACCCAACCGAGACGACATCATCAGCTTCATTTACCCCCATTATACCGGCAGGCAACATATCACCTGTCTGATAATCTGAAAATGAGAGAATCTCATTTTCGGTATTAAAGGCAAGTTTGAAATCAAAAGCTCCGATATCTAAATCAGGTGATAGATACGAAGTATTGATCTCTACTGATAACGTCTCACCCATTAATACGGACGATTCATTTTCAACACTGACCTCAATGGCATCAAATGTTTGGGCATACACCAAACCAGTTATAAGCATACACATGAACAAGATCACGTATCGTTTCATAAAAAACTCCTTATATTATCCACAATAAAAAAGAGAGACGGAGAGTTACCTCTCCGCCCACCCCTTTTATAACTCTTCATTTGATATATTCATATCCTCTACATCCACGTCCTGTTACTTCAACAACATCATCTTACGAGTTTGCGTGAATTCATTGCCTATAACTACACGATAGAAGTACATTCCGGAAGATACTGCTCTGTTTGCTCTATCTCTACCGTTCCATGTTACCTGATGAATCCCGCTATCCAGCGTTTCATTCAGCAATTCACGTACTAACTGACCGCGCATATTATAGACTTGAACTTTTACCTGAGCTGTTTCTTTTACACTTAACTCGATCTTAGTGTCAGGATTGAATGGGTTAGGATAATTCTGTCTGACTGCGTTAACTAAAGGTATGATCTCATCATCTTCACCATCTAATGGGAAGAGATCGAGCAGATAGTTAAACTCATTTGCATTGATCTTGACGTTGATGTTCACTTCTTCTGCTTCATCGATTGTATAAGGTATCCTCAAGATCATTTCTGCATTATCTATCGGTTCCGCTGTTGCCATCGATACTTTATAAGATTCCTCTGTTGGGTTCACAGCGGTAATATAATCCTGCAGAGCTTCGTTGAATTCCACTTCGCCCAGCGTTAGATTACCTGTTAATGGGATCGTGATATCCAATCCATAAATCGTATCCATTTGCTGAGATTCGAAAACGATATATCCGTCTTGAACGGAAATATTGATCTCCGGATTGACGGCTAAGCGTCTGCCGGTTCTACCCCCTTCTATCGGGAATGTATTGATAATACCGACAGAATATTGTAGGATCAGAGAAGCGTCGTAAGCTGTGATTTCGTCGTCTCCATCCACATCAGCTCTTTCGAAGCGCCAATCGACCCAAGGTCGCGGATCGACTATTGGCAGTGGATCTAGTCCGGCGGAGTATCGGAGTGCCAAGAGCGCATCGTAGGCACGAACTAATCCATCATTGACTATATCTCCATAGAATATGCCCACACTAACCTGACACTCAGCAGTGAATTCTCCATCAATGGTTGTAACGGTGATTGTGGTTGTTCCTTTGGAAACCGCTGTTACTAAACCGGTTTGGTCAACAGTAGCAATATCTTCATCTTCAGATGCCCAGATCATACCCGGGATTGTTGCATCATCCGGAACTATAGTGGCTGTCAATTGAGCTGTATCTACAGATTGGATTACCAGATTGATCTCGGTTTCATCCAACGTGACATCTGTGACTGCATAATAAACGCGCTCATTGTTAACTTCGATCTCTTTTACTCGCGCCTCAATATCATCAGTCATCTTATCGATAGAAACGACGAATTTATACCAAGTGTTATCCTCTCTACTGATTCTGCTTCTACCTGTATCGGCAAGTCTATCAGCTCCGGAATCCAGTTTTATATAACATGTAAATTCGCCCGGCCTGGTATAATCGGGTACGAATAGACCATCAGCATTGTAATTTATTTCTATCCCCTCGATAGTACCAGTCAAATTCTCATACTGAGAATTCTCGAAAGCATCGAATTGTGTGTAAGCATACTGAGCAGTGCTTATATCTGTGTCGAGAGGCACTCTGAAACCGTCCTCTGCCAGAATTGCGTCATCTGTCTTATCGATGATATCAAAATCACCGATAGCTTCTGCCATGAGCACATCATCTGCAGTTACATTCGGGCTTGGAGCCAGTATGCCATACCAGTTCTGATATACGGTAGTGATCTCAGCATTGATCTCTTCATGGGAGATGCCGAGTGCTACAGCATTATCGATAGCAGCAATAGCAGCATCAAGTTCAGCTTGATTTACTTCGTAGATTACATGCTTTTCATCGTTATCTTCAAGCACAACCGGATCGCCAAGATCATTGATAGCAGTATATGCTATAGGTACCGGATTGGGAGTTACCTCAGTATCATCGAAGACAATAGTGATCTGCCCATCAAAATCAGCACCTGCATCAGCTTCTGCTGTAAAGTTGAGCACTTTCTGATTGCCACCTTCTTCTGCTAAGAAGTAATACCACATCTCATTTTCTTGTTGATCGGGTTCTTGACCTAACGTGATGGTTATCGGATCAGCCTCATCCACTGTATAGGTGATCTCTTTATTATCAAAATCGCCCCAACCGTAGAAATCTTCTAATATAACTGACAAGCCGATCCATCTTCCGATCTCGTCGAATCCTTCCTCTGTGCCGTATTCACTCAGAGCCCAGAAATCGCCTGTGATCGTAATGATATCTTCTACTTGCTCAATTTCTACCATTGGAGGTGCATTATATTCATCATCTGTGTCAACCGTAAATACTATCGGTGCAGGTGTGATCTCTTCATCATCGAAAGTCATGGTCATAGAACCGACCAGATCTGCACCCGGCATATTCGGCGCCATATAATCTATTTCTATAGTTCTTCCACCCGGATATGGGTTTAGATAGAACCAAAATTCATCTGCGTCTTGTCCATCATATTCACCCAAAGTTACTTCGATCGGATCACCTTCATCTATCGTGAGATAAATCGTCTCGTTATCCAAACCGAGCAGTTTGATGGAAAGACCGATCCAGCGAGCTTCTTCCGGTGGTGTTTCACCACTTTGGTCATAATTCTCCAATGCCCAGTAATCACCGACTATTGTAACGTCATCATCCAGATATTCGATGGTTACATTTTCGTGATTAGTAACGCCATCAGAAGCTACATCGAAGTAAATCGGACCTTCGGTGATCTCTTCATCTATGAATTCTATGGTTAACTCACCATAATAATCAGCACCGGTATCAGCTTCTGCTTCGATTGTAAGTTCTACAGTATTACCACTTGGATTTGGATTTAGATAGTACCAGAATTCATCGGCATCCTGCCCCGGTTCTGCTCCCAAAGTTATATCTTCGGGAGTACCACCGTCAGCTGTAACGGTAATAGTCTTATTATCCATATCAAGCATTTTGATAGATAGACCGATTAAGCGTTCTTCTACCGGTGGTACCTGAGTATCATCACCATAATTCTCCAATGTCCAATAGTCACCCGTTACAGAAACCATATCTTCGATTTGTTCGATAGCTACTGCTGGTGGTGCATTGGTTTCACCATCCGAATCTACGGTGAAGTACAACGGGGCATTCGTCTCTTCGGTATCTACGAAGGTAATAGTGATCTCTTCCCAATAGTCCGAACTACCTTCCACAACAACATGGAAAGTTAGATCTACTGTGGTTCCGCCTGGATAAGGATCCAGATCGTACCACATCTCATTAGGAAGCTGATCCGGTTCAGCACCGAGAGTTACAGTTACCGGAGCTGCGCCATCAACACTCATGAGCACGTCACTGCCAGAAAGGACTTCATCAAACAGTAATGAAAGTCCGATCAACCGAGCTTCTTGTGGTGGTGTCTCGAAGTTTTCCAATGCCCAATAGTCACCTGTAATGGTAACAGACTGATCTATCTGATCGATCGTGACTGCAGGTGGAGGATTAGTTTCACCATCGGATGACACTCCTATATTCATCGGTTTCAGGCTCACATTTACATATCCGTCATGCAAGAACTGGATAGGTTCTGTATTATAGATAAACTCGATGAATTCGATCGGACTATGTCCTACTTCAATAGCTTTGAAATGCAATTTTATCAGATCGCCTTCACCTGCGAGAGCAGTTACAGAGTACCATCCGACTTGAAGTAAGCCCGGCACATCTGCATTCACTATAGCAGAGCCATCTTCAGAGACGGTATTTTCTATGGAGAATCCCTGATACTCGAGAATGCTTTCATCATATTCAAGATCAAATTCATACGCTGTTACATTCCATTCTGGGAGCATTTCGGAAGTCTGGATATCCACTGTTACATCTTCCAGATGATATACATCGGCAGATGAAGCAGAAATCACAGATGTATCTAATTCAACTAAACCGGTGATGTTACCATGATTGATATTTGTTATACTTGTAGTATCATAAATGAAATCGGAAACTTCGAGTGGTGAATCGCCGGGCATGATAACTTTGAACTGGAATCTCACCAAATCGCCTGCGCCGTGGATCGGAAAAGCTGAATACCAACCGACTGATAATACTCCCGGCACAAGGTCATTTACTGCGATATCACCATTTTCAGATATAGTTCCATCAATTTCAACTCCGATATATTCCACTACATTTTCATTATAGGACATATCAAATTGATAGGCAAATATATCCCATTTTTGCAATAGTTTGGATGTTGACATGGTTATTTCGACTATATCATCAACATAGCCTGAGCCTTCAGAAACGGTGATGATAGCATCTTCTAACATATCATAGATCTGAATGTTACCATCGACAAGATCAGTAATCAGATTATCATTATAGTAAAAATCTGATAATTGTACTGAAGTATTGCCTGATTGCAGAGCTTCAAATCGAACTTTGAGGATATTACCTGTACCGGTAATTGTTTCTGTTCCTGCCCAGCCGATCGAGAGTTTGCCCGGCTGCAACAGATTACTCTCTATTATGCCATTATCTTGGATCATAGTGTTGTCGGTCTCAAGTTCCACAAATTCGATCATACTATCATCAAAATCGAGTATGAAATCATAAGCTGTGATACCCCAATTCTCGATCAACTCTGTAGTAGATATTTCTAATTCGAATATCTCGCTTACTTCTGTCTCCAAATCTTCGGCTGTAACAGTAGCATCAACCGGTGGCACATCACTGATATAGTATATACCTGTAGCTGTTTCGGAGGCAATCCAATCTGGTTTGTATGCCTTCGCTTTGAGGGTTACATCTTCGGTAATAGCGATAGGATCGGTATATAGTGTAGAATTTTCATCCGGTTCGCTTCCATCATCTGTATAATAGATCAGAGCATCTTCGGTAGTTGTATTGATGGTCACTGTTTGTGGATCGGGATAATATCCCGGTGCCGGATCGAAAGTAGGTGTAGCTACCTGATGCTCTACACCCAAGATATGTACTTCTCCATGATTAAGGTTTGTAATAAATTCTGTATTGTATTTGAACTCATTCAGATGCAAACTACCGCTTCCGTTATCTATCGCTTTGAAATTGAGTTTAACTATCGGTCCTTCTCCGACCAATGAAGTAGTAGAGATCCATCCGACAGATAGAACGCCCGGATCTGTAACATTAACACTTACACCACCATGGCTCGCAATCGTACCACTGGTCGTCCTACTTATGTATTCGATCAGATTTGGATTGAATTCCAATTCAAACTGATAAGCAGTTACATTCCATTCGGAATATAGTTCGCTGGTAGAAACCAGAATTTGGAATATATCCCCCTGATCGGGAACGATGACATAAGCATCTGAGACGGTTATCTCCGCATCGGTAAGTTCGCCGATATCTATTGTAACACTATAAGTAGCTGTAGCTACTTCGCTAGCATACATACCTTCCTTATAAGCCCGTGCTTTAAATGTAGTAGATTCGTTAATAGTGATAGGTCCGACGTATAGTTCGGAATTTTGATCCGGTTCCGATAGGTCGGTAGTATAATATATTTCTGCATCTGGTGTGTCAGATAATATACTAACTTCCACTTCATCTTCATAAGTTCCCGGCTCCGGTGAGAAAGTAGGAGTAGCAACCGGTTCGAGGATGTTGGATAATGTCACATTTCCATGGATAAGATTAGTTACACCTATATCTCCATTATATATAAATTCTGTTAAGGTAAGATCGGTCTCACCATCGTCCAAAGGATTGAAAACGAGAGTGATCAAATTACCCTCACCCTCAATTGTACCAATTCCTCCTACGGAAATTTCGCCGGGAGTTGCGTCATCAACCGCTACAATTGCATCAGAATCTATAGAGCTATCTAAATTGAAGCTGCTATAGGCTATTTTATCAGCATCGAATTGCAGTGTGAAATCGTAAGAAATGAAGTCCCATTCACCAAAAATTTCTGAGGTGTTGATCTCTATTTCAAAAGGAACATTATCAGTCACATCCGCACTTGTCACTTCTACTTCAATGCCTTCATAATTATTCTCGAAATCATCCAAACTACGTGGAGTTATCTGCAAAGTAGTTCCAAATACGGCATGTACACCAACTATATCTTGAGGTGATTCAGGAATTGGATGCGAAAGATAGTCTAGATCGCCGAATGTAGTTCTGAGAGTAAGAGGATTATCATCTATATCCTGGAAAGGATAATTTTGATACTGAGCAAAGTCGCCGGGTGTACCTTGATAAGTAAGATTTACTACTTCAATCAGCATTCCTTGCAGGCTATCATCGATGTCCGGTATGGTTACTGGTATCGGGTCGGGATATACTTCTGTATTTACCACTACACCAAGATCAACTTCTGGTACAAATTGCAACATATTATTATACTCGGTCACCATGCCGATCAGGTTTTCAATCTCATCTCCAATATCATAAGTTCCAAGGACTCCATTATTATCGTCAATAAGTATACCTGCGGTATCATCTTGGATAAATCTTTGATTTCTGGCTTGAACGCCCTGAAGAGTAAGAATTGCTCCACCGGTTAAACGATAGAGATTCCCGTCCCCGACTTTTGTTCTCAATTCCGCAATTTTATCAACATCTTCCGGATAAGTATAAGTAGCACTATCCACATTGCTATCTGTCATATCAGCTTTTTCGGCATAAGCCCAAATAGTGGTAGTTTCGTTTATGGTAAGCGGAGCGATGAACTCAGTCCAAGGTCCGGTATCTGAATCGAAACTATAGTAAATTGTTGCATCTTCGGTAGCGGTCTCGATATTAACATCTATTGGTTCGTAATATGTACCCGCGGGCGGATCGAAAGTGGGAGTAGCGACCGGAGGTAATTCGGGTGCTTCTTCGATACTTATATCAGTTATCCTCCATAAAGGATAATCTACATCATAATAGTATTGAAATCCCAACCATATTACATCTTCAGTATCGGGTAATTCGACATCGCCTGATGATATCCAATCCCAAGATGCGGAAGTTGGTTTGTCAAAATTTAATACTTGCCAAGTTGCAGTTGATGGATCGCCGATTCCTGCATAATCGGTAGAATATAAAAGCTTAAAATCATCAAGTTCATCAGGTGATCCATACTGAAATGTTGATTCAAAATTCATGATCACTTCATCATAGTCACTCATATCAATACTAGGTAAAATCAGCCAATCCTCTTCCAGCATATCTGAGCCATAACCACTCATTTCGGCATATCCAATACCACCGAATTCACCTCGTTCCCAATAATAATCGGGTCCTGAAACACTGTAGGTATAACAGTCTCCCAGATCGGTTTCAAAATTCTCCTCGTAAGGAAGAGCTGTGATTTTCGGATCCCAGATTGAATAATTTTGTTCCGGTGATGTTCTCGACAATCCATCCACATCTTCAGCATAGACGACATAATAGACTGTCGTACCATCTGCTTGTGCTGGGATATCAAATTCTGTTACATATGTATCACCGACATCTGGTATCATATTTATAATTTCGGTATAATCTCCGGTAGAAGTTCCCCAATGCAATTCTACATTATCGATAGCGGCATCACCTTCTGTTATATCAGCAGAGACAGAAACAGTCATAGTCGAAGTGATATCCTCTTCTGGATTCTGAACAATATTTGAAATTGAAGGTGGGAGGGATACTTCTCCATAAGCAGTCCACATCAAATTGTCAATTGCAGGTCTATCAGAACTGCTATTGGTAGCATCAATAACAACAACAATATCACCTTCTATATTAATATCTTCAATTGTTGTTATTTGTACTGTCTCATCGTATGGAATTGAACCAACGGAGATTCCATTTACTCTTAAATCCATGTTCCCTGAACCACCAGCAAACTTCCTCTGAGTGGTAACAGTTAATGTTCCTATACCCCCTGACACTGTGGGAGAAGTTAGCATTCCATCTCTTATACAGATAGCTTTACCATCGATCGTTTGATCTGTTCTAGCGTCAGTAGCTGTCCAAGTGCCTCCATCATCTCCAGTCCATGTTTCGAGTTGGTATCCTCCATATGGTCCTAAATTGCTAAATGTCTCATGAATAGGACTGATTTGTCCCCACAGAAAGCCTACGCTCATCAACAATACAATTAAAACAAAAAATCGTTTCATATCAATACTCCTTTTATATACTTATTTTGATATGCAGGCAGACGGGGGCGGGTATTCGCCCCCATCCGTCGCGTTTGTAATTTTCAGTTTGCATGACATAACCTGTCAACATTATAATTTCGATTATTTCAACAGCATCATTTTCTGAGTTTTCCTGAATTCATTTCCTATAGATACCATGTATAAATACATGCCGGATGCAACTGATCTACCGTTTCTATCCACACCATTCCATTGTACTGAGTGATAGCCGGCTTCTTTTACTTCATCTACCAAAGTGTTCACAAGCTGTCCTTTGATATTGTAAATATGAATTCTTACCGGGCTAGTCTCTTTAACTGAGTATTTTATGGTAGTGCTAGGATTAAACGGATTGGGATAATTACTCTCTACCGCGTTGACTACAGGAACGAGTGGATCATCAGAAGAGAGCGGATGCAATTCTAGCTCATATTCTGTTGTGGTTGTATTCGAAGTAATATTGATACTCAAGGTTGTGTTTTCAGTCGAGCTAAACGGAATAAGGAAGAGTGGTTCTTCGATAGATTCCGGAACCGCTGTAGCCATACTGATATTCATATACTCGTTTTCTAGATGTGTAGCTGTCAAATAACTTTCTGGTAAGTTAAACTGAACATCTCCGAAAGTAACAAATTCGTTATTTTCGATGCTGACATCCAAACCGAACAGATCTTCAGGTTCGTCAGTAAATACTGCAATCATATCATCGATAAGTTCTATGCTTATATGAGGTCCTGGAGCTGTTTGAACATGTCGTCTTTGAATAGCTCGTGATTCTGCTGGGAATTGAGAGATCATTCCGAGAGCATACTGCAAGATCAAAGACGCATCATAAGCTTGGATAAGATTGTTACCATCCACATCAGCTCTATTAAATCTCCAGTCAGACCAGGGACGAGGATCGATATTAGGAAGTGGATCCATACCTACAGCATACTGCAGAGTAAGAGCAGCATCATAGGCTTCCACTATTTCGTTATTATCGACATCTCCATAAGCAATTTTTACACTAACAGCTGTGGTAGCAGTATGCCCACCATCGAGTGATGTTATTGTAATATTGGTATTCCCCACAGCTATCGGGGTCAAAATACCGTTATCTACGGTAACTATAGTCTCATCGTCACTTTCCCAAATTATATCTGGGATTGTAGCACCTTCCGGTGATACAGTGGCATCCAATTCGAAAGTATCAGGACCTTCGTAGATCATGAGTGTTTCTGGTAATTCTACACCTGTTACTCTTTGATATACAAGCTCTTCATCCAGATGAATCTGGTCTATTACATCTTCTGATGTGGCGATAGACCATTTGTACATATACCAGTTAACTTCCGATCTAGTCGTTCTGCTTCTTACGGGAATATCATCTTTTTGTACGAACATCATATATATTCCTGCCGGTGTATCGGATGGGATTTGATTCACATTACCTACTACAAAGTCTGTATGTGAAATCACACCATATTCACCCGGATCACTATATTGCTGATATGCCTGGTTGTAGCCCGTCAGATCCGGTAGTAATTCAATCTCGATACCTTCTTCATAAAGGGCAACTTCACCTGCATCAACCTCGTTTATGACGACTGCTTGAGCGCCAGCGGACATTACAGCCTCGACTGTGATCACATCATCCCAGTTAAGGTACTCTGTTGTGAGTCCTTCATTGATCGCTGCATCTACATCTGCAGGATCTCCAAGATTTCTGGCTGCTGTTACCAGATCCTGTGCATCAACCAGCATAGCTGCCGTAGCATTATCGAAGAGAGTGAAATCAGGTGCACTTCTGGACTCATCATTCAGGTAGATAGCATCACCTAACTGATTGATAGCCTCAATAGCAGCAAGTACTGCCATTTCTTCGAGATTGTTCACATTTACCACATCTTCTGCAAGAACAGTTTGAGTAGCGAAATCATCATTAGAAGTTACACTTTGGATGGTGAGTTCGGTATCGAACACTACTGGTGAGTTGATCACAATCAACCACTCATCTACCAAACCTTCATGGTCAAGCAGAGGAGTTCTGGTAGGAGCGGCATCACCGATCAATTCGCTGAGATACATTTGAACAGTATCTTCCGCCAATTCATGAGTAGTAATGTACAACTCATTATAGTGAATCACTATTTCTGTTCCGGCTACCAGCGCTTCATCGGCAGTGATATATGCATCCATCATATAATCTGCTAGCACATCTTCGATAGCTGCAGGATAAGAAATGGTTGCACCGACAATTTTATCTTCTGCTCCCAGTAGCATGTCAGTATTATCGACCACATGTTGTAATGCCATGTCTTCATCGGCATTGATATTGAGTAAGCCGGCAACTTCAGCCAGAACATATTCGGTTACGAATTCATCGTTTGAGATCACACTTTGAACTGTTAGTTCTGTCTCAAAAGATACCGGTGAAGTAACTGTAATAACCCAGTTATCTTCAAGGCCGGCATGATCGACCAATGGTGTTCTAGTTTGAGCTGCATCACCAATCAGTTCGCTTAGGTAAATCTCATCGGTATCGTCCTCAAGAGTGGCAGTAGTTACACTAGTACCATTGTATTCAATGTCGATCTGCGTGCCTGCGACAAATGGCAAGCCTGCTGTGATCCAAGCATCTACCATATAAGCATCTAATACAGGATCGATTACATCCGGATATGAGATATCTATTGTAGCTTCGTTATCAACCAATAGCATTTCCATATCTGTTTTGGCAATCACTTCTTCCAGTGCGGCATTTTCATCTGCTGCCACATTCACTTCGATCATACCATCAGCAAGGATCTCTTCAGTGACGAAATCATCTTTGGAAGTTACACTTTCAACTGTAAGATCAGTATCGAAAGCATGAGCTGAGGTGATTACGAACATCCAGTTATCAGTCAAACCGGCATGTCCGATCAATGGAGTTCTGGTGTCGCCTGCCTCACCGATCAACTCACTGAGATAGATGCTATCTGTAACATCTGCCAATTCAGTAGTTGTAACATGATTATCATTATAATAAATATCTATTTCTGTACCGGCTGGGAATTCAGGTGCCGCATAAATCATGGCATCCATTATATAATCAGCCAATACACCTTCTATAGTTTCGGGATAAATGATCTCTGCTGTAACTGCATTCTCTTCAGCAGCCAAAGTCATCTCAGTACCAGCTACCACAGCAGCAAGTGCCAGATCTTCATCTGCGATAAATTGCAGATCTGCAGTATCTTCTGCCAAATCAAACATAGTAGCGAAATCATCATCTGAAGTAACACTGGTAACTGTGATTTGATTATCTACAGATACTGGTGAAGCAATCGTCAGCTCCCATATATCTGTCAAGCCGGAATGACCAAGCAATGGAGTTCTAGTATCGCCGGCATCGCCGATCAATTCGCTGAAGAATCTCTGATTGGTATTTTCCGTAAGCTCTGCAGTAGTTATTTCTACTCCATTATATTCTATTGTGATCAGAGTACCAGTTACGAAATCTTCTTCAGAAATGATGAGTGCATCTAGCATATAGTCTGCCAAACTATCATCTATAATAGGATATGTCATCGTTGCAGTGACAACATTGTCTACTGCACCAAGGTCTAGAGTAGTACCTGCGATTACAGCTCCCATTGCAAATGTCTCGGAAGCTTCCACATTATCATTGCCGGCAAGATCTTGAACCACTCCGATTGGGACAGTTACTGTAGGAGCCGGAGCACTATAGTCAACAACCGTTAGCTCGAAGGTATAGACCTGCTCATCAGCAACAAAGTTATCAACAACTCCGTTAGTAACTTCCAGATCATCTGCTATGAGGTCAGCTGCTATTTCCTCGCTGAATTGGATCTCAACATTGATGATCTCTCCGTTATTACCCAGCCAGGTGATTGTAGGCACCGGTTCGATACCGTCGATGACGATACCTTCGGCTGAGGGTTCTGGAAGAGTATTGTCGGCTTCTACCCCGTGTACATCGTTTGTGGTTCCTCCATTTAGATCTATGGCATCTATAGATGCATAATCCAGATCTGTAAAGTCGTCACCTGCTTCCACAATGTAGCGGAAAGTCAATACGTCAGTAAGCGTACCTTCGACATATTCGGCATACTCACCGGTATTTAACTCGAGAAGCGGTGTGCCAGTTACTACTATATCTTTATTGTATTCAACCAAGAAATCGACTTCATCTCCAATACCATAATAGCCGGCATCGGGATAAATTACATCAACTATTCTTGGATCGTTAGATATTACTATCGCTTTGTTAAATTCGGTTTCATCGAAATCATTTGTGGCTATATTATATGGTGCAGCTTGTGCTCTGATCGTTCCGCCACGTTGTTCCAGAGGAGGATAGGCCATCAAATATCCGTCAGTAGGTGTGTTATCATCTTCTCCGATGATATATCTAAAGGTCAAAATTCCACTGGAATGTCCGGAACCACTTATGTATTCGGCATATCCACCGGAGTTCAGATTGATACGAGGAGTCCCTTGTTGCCAGTTTACAGTAACAATCTTATCATAAACAACTTCGAATGCTATCTGATCACCATAAGAGTAAACTCCGGATGGTACTTCAGTTGAAATTTCCTGAATTCTTGGCGGCACACCATCTATAACTATACCGGCAAAGCCATCGTGACCGATATCGAGAGGAGCAACTGTGCTCAGATCAATCTCATTCCCATATTGATCTTCTACTACTCCGACAAAGTCTGTGATTGTAAGTGGATCTGCCTCATCATCCATAGCTACTTTATATTCGAATGTGAAGGTATCCGTTCCATCTCCAGAAACATAAACAGCTTCTGTACCGTTAACATTAAGGTTCAGAATCGGATTATCTCCAACAATTGTCATTGCTTCTGCGAAAGTGAATTCGATGGTGAATTCGCTATCTATACCATAATTGCCTGCAACATCAGGATCAATTGTTATATCTGTAAAGAGATCGAAGAAAGGATTGACTACAAAATCATTCGCTTCTTCTACTATTACATCTTCAGTATCTGCATAAATCAATTGATAAGTAATATTGTAGGTGCCTTCATTATCAAATTTGATCGTCCAATCAGTAATCGCTTCATACAATGCAGGCAGGTCAAATCCCTCTGCAGGACCCCAATAACCTACATCAGTAAAGGTGTGAACTGCTCCTTGAGAATCAGTTGCTTCGAAAGTAACGCCTGGTGTGTCGGAGAAGAATTTGAATCTGACTCCGTCATAACCGATAGTACCTTCATAATCTGTAGCAAAAGTAACTGGAACGATTATATTCAGATCTTCATATATATTATCGGGCACATCATAATCAAAAGCATAGGTGGAGCGTTCATCAACTGTGAATGTCTCAGATTCTTCTACGATTACTTCTTCTGTATCAGCGTAGATCAGCTGATAAGTGATAGTGTAGTCATCAGCGCCATCGAATGTTAAATTCCAATCGGTAGTTTCATCATAAGCTTCCGGAAGATCAAATCCTTCTGCAGGACCCCAGTAGCCTTCATCTACAAAGGTATGAGTTCCTGTTCCATCAGTTGCTTCGAAAGTAACGCCTGGTGTATCGGAGAAGAATTTGAATCGGACACCGTCATAACCGATAGTACCCAATACATCGGTTGCAAAATTAACCGGCACTTCTATCTCCTCTGTCGCGATTATCATTGCAGGTGCAGTGTAATCGAAAGTATAGGTCGAATGTCTTTCTACCATTATGCCGGGTTGAGAATCTTCGGTTATCACTTCTTCGGTATCAGCATAGATCAGTTGGAAAGTAATCTCATATTCACCTATCTCAGAGAAATTGAGTGTCCAATCTGTAGTAGCTGCATAATCTGCCGGTAGTTCGAAACCACTGGGTGGTCCCCAGTAACCAGTATTAGTGAAAGTATAAGTATCACCTGCTGAATCGGTAGCTGTGAAAGTAACATCACCGGGTCCATCAACTTTGAAGAATTTGAATCGAACGCCGTCATAACCCAATTCACCGAGTACATCTGTGGCGAATGTAACTGGAACCAAAGAATCTTCTGCTTCCAGGATCAGTTCAGGCATATCATAATTAAATGCGTAGGTAGAATGCTTGTAAACATCTATTTCGAGTGTATGTTCAGCCAATACTTCTTCCGGATCGATTCTTCTGAATTCGATATCGACTTCATAATAACCAGCAGTATCGAATTTTGCTCGGAACATGCTGGGATCTGCCGTATTATCTACAACCGGGAAGCCATCTACCGGACCATAATAACCGGTAGTGAGAGGGAGCCATTCTTCGGTTTGTACGTCATAGTATTCAACTTCTGCTTCTGCCGGTATTTCAAACCAAGCTCGTACCATTTTACCTGCATCATCGTTAGGAATGGTAGCCACAGTGAATTCTGTCCAGTCTTCATCTCCTTCGAGGAAATAATCCGGCAAGTCAGAGACAACTTCCATCGGCTCATATTCTACTGTAAAGGTATCTGTGCTTGTAAATAATTCACTATTATCTTCATCACGATAAATCGTGAAGGTAATATCGTAATCTGTTGGATAGATAGCTGCTATACCAGGATCGAATGTAGCTTTAAATTCGAGTGCCAAATCATCTTCTATAGCAAACTCAAATGGATCTGGTATTTCAATCCAGTCGGCTCCATCCCAATAATACAGTTCTGTGATATCACCTGTTGCTCCGGTAAATTCTGCATTTGCATTCATTCCATCATAACTGTTAGCAAAATCTATCGTATATGAGAATTCGTCTTCTATCTCTTTGCGGAATACATCAGGGATATCTACAGTAACATCCATGCCTACGGTTTCGAATTCCATGGTGAATTCTTCTTCTGCCAAAGCCCACATGAAATCAACGAAATCATAGGATGCGTAATTTGTCATGGTTAAATCAAAGATACCATGCCCGGGATCAACTGCGAACGGAACGGTGATAACAAAATCCCAGTCTTCTATCAATCCTTCATGACCAATAAGAGGAGTTCTGGTAGGCAAGAGTGGATCAATATCATTGATCATCTCACTAAGCCATAGTTCTGTTACACCGATACCAACAACATAAGTTCCCAAAGAGCTGCCATTATAAATTAATTCTATATCAGTTCCTTCCGGCAGTACCACATCAGAAACGAGCTTGGCATCTATCAAAACATCACCTGATAAACCATCTAAGAATTGTGCAGGATAAGTTGTTTCCGTGAGAATATCTCCGTCATCCGGGTAAGTAACCAGTTCATCTGCTGCAACTGTCATTTCGGTGTTATCCATAGCGTCAGCGAGAGCAACCGCGTTTAGGAACTCGTTTTGCAGTTCAGCTAGGTCACCAAAGCTTCTTCTATCGACCATTATTTGAGCTACATCGAGTTGTTTTTCTTCAGAGAAGGTATTATAATCGTCCATATCAAGCCCGAGAATGATCCACCTGTATTCAAGCTCATTTTTCATCGCAGGTGCGGTAGATTGTGCATTGATCTGTAACCTTGAGGTGGTTTCAAATCGGGTCTTGTCGTATACATCATCTCCATTTAGATACAATGTCTCAATTTTGACATTAGCATGAACTTCAACTTCGAAGTAATACCAGTCATCATTGATATAAACATAGTTATCCAAAACATCAACTCCGTCAAATTCGGTGTGGTCTATTAGTCCATAACATTTTTCAGCTAAAAACTGATCAATATATGGATTTGCAGTAATATCATCATCTATTTGCAAATATGCTGCTGTATAGCCTGCGAAATCTGCATTCAGTGGGATTCTGATGCCTTCCACCAATACATCTATAACTCTAATCTCGGATTCACCTGCTAAAAGATTAGCTTCAATGAAGTCAACCGGCATGGCATTTTCATGCATTACATGCTCGGCAGAAATAAACTGAGCAAGATTCGTATATTCATTATTCACATAAGCATCAATATCAGCATAATCAGCATCTAGAGAGAGAGCAAATAGGATATCAGCCTGGATATCTAACAAAACAGCTTCGTCGATATCTTCAAACAGATAATAAGCTACAACTCCATCATTGAGGATAACCGCATTGCCACCATCATTGATAGCACTAGCAGCCAACCAAGCTGCAGTATCTCTATCATTGAATATGATAGTTAGTGCATCGGCAGCTTCAGGATTATCTAAGCTATTATCATATACTTTGCTCGGATTGGCAAAATCAAATCCGTAATATGAAGTTACTGTAAAATCATATTCATTGGTTTGATAGTTACCACCGATATCAACGAAATCATCAGTTAATCCGGTAATCGTAAATGTCCAGACATCTGTCAGATTCTCGTGACCTACAAGTGCTGTCCGATCACCGGGTAGCATCTCGCTAAGCCAGATCTCTGCCAAACCACCGGGACCGACAATATAGGTGTCAATAGGATTACCGTTGTAAGCGATCGCGATCTCGGTATCTTGTGGTAGGGCAGGATCAGCTGTAAGCCATGCATCAGTAAGCAAGTCTGCCGGGATATGAGTCATATCAATATCAGCATAATCTACAGTAGTTTCAATCACAGTTGGATCTGCTATATCTGAGGTTATTTCGTTTTCTGCAAATGCTACTGTGATGTTTTCCCGAGCCAGCCGCATAGCTTTTTCCACATAATATTCACCGTTGGGATTTACTCTTTGGTTAGATTGATCTCTCAAGACGACATCGGATGTAAAGTCGATATCATGATAGAACAAAGCTTCTTTGGTAGAAGTAACTGTTAGTCTGAAGATTTGATCTGTAAACCAAGTACCATCAGAGGGCAATGTAATGCCATCAACAATAAATCCTGTCGTACTGGTATAATTGGGATGCATCGGTTCTGTAAAAATCATATCAATCTGATCTACATAATCAGATCCATCATAAGTAACTTCGATAGATTTCAATACCGGTCTGGCTCTATCGATTACGGTGACACCAGTAAAAGATAGCAAGTACCCTGCATCGCCTGTGGTATATATACGACGGTTTTCATTCGAATCATAATCCACAGTGAAAGTTTCATAAGTACCTTCAATCGGCTCAATAGTTAATCTAAAGATGTTATCATCTACAACATCACCGGTATTAATACCGGTAACCGCAATATCCTCTGAGAAGACAAAGTCATCAACAATGCCCGGATATAGATTTTCAAAACCGGTTTGCTGATCATCAATCACCTCATCAAGATAAAAATCGATCGCATCGATTCTCCCTTCGTTCCCCGTGTCCACAATCCTGATTGATTGAACTGTTGCACGAGACTGCTGTGCAAACATGGGTACTGATAGCATCATAAGTGCTACAATAAACACAATCACTTGCATTTTCTTAGATTTCATAATTTTCTCCTTTTTAGGTTTGTTTTTTTAATTTTTTTTTGTTTTTTTGTTTTTCAATAATTACAAAACTATTTACGATAGTAATACTCTCAACAAAAATATGATGACAATTCATATGTCTTGCCATACGATTATATCCTTTCCTTCTTAATACTTAGCTCTACGTTATATTCACAATATCTCACAATTCTCATCCGCATATTTTCTCCTTATGCTATATTGATGATAAAATTATTCCTGCGCATATTGATGTCAACAAATTTTATCTTTTTTATGTTAATTTAATTTGAAAGCCCTATAAATCATCAAAGCTACAATAAAAAAAGCGGCTGCAATAATTGTAGCCGCTTTCAGTTTTCAGATGACCTTAATTGTCATCTTATGGTTTACCTGTTACTTCATCAATATCATTTTCTTTGTGGTTGAGTAGTTTTCTGTACTCATTCTGTACATATACACACCACTGGCTACTGTACGATTCTGATTATCTGTTCCGTTCCATACCACAGTGTGGTTTCCGGTAGGATAATCTTCTCGTACTAGCGTACGCACTTTCTCACCTCTGATATTGTAGATGTCTATCTCTACTCTACCCGGAGTGTTGATTGAAAAGCTGATTGTAGTTTCCGGGTTGAACGGATTGGGATAGTTATTGTGAAGTTGTGTCTTCGTAACTACAGGATCGTCTGCACTGACGCCGGTATATTCGAATTCAACCTCGACTATCTCAGACTCCTCTCCATCATAGACAGCAGACACACCGGCTATATATTCTTCACCATGAACCAAGTCTTCGTATTGATAAGAAGTCTCGGTTACATTAGCTACTAAACCGCCATCAAGATAGACATTATAGCTATCCGGATCGGTTCTCATAGTCGTACTAGTCTGCTCTGAAGGCTCGCCGAGATGATTTACATTAATAGATCTACGCATTTGATGTTCGATACTGTTTTCAAATACCGAAGCTTTTACCAATTGACGCTCTCCACCACGGGTAGGATTACCCATTATCCAGAGATCCATCAGGAAGTTACCTACATCAGCACTATTCAGGTTCATACCAGAAAAGTCTGGTAGTGGACCGAAATATGAGCTGTCTGTAGCTTCTGCATCAGCATCCATGCAGGGATAAGCATCATCCGGAGCATTATCCATCGGCTCGAGGAATATACCCACAAGACCGCTGGCAGGAAGTGAACCAAGTTCGATATCGAGCTCCCAACCGTCATTAACTTCTGTCTGAAGTACATCGGTGGTGTGCATTAGCTCATAAGTGTCCCAATTGACTACATGGATCTTATAATCCCATTCGCCGAAAATACCCCAGGATGAATGGCGGTAATCTGTGTATTCCACAGTTACATCACTGTAGCCGCTCACATCATATACAACACCATAACCATAGTCATACTGTTGGAAATAGGCATTCTCTGGAACGTTGTTGTGATAGGATAACTGATGTAGATCCGGTCCTGCGGGAGGATCCCAGGTCAGAATACCTTCATACTCATCGATCTCTACATTCTCAGGTGCCGGTGGTGGTGGCGGTGCCAAGTAGGTTAGAACAAAATCAATACCGGTAGTAGCTTGTCCTTCTTGGACTACTACATCTTCTATCGTCTCACTCTCATAGCCGTCAAGTGAGGCTGTTACATTATAAGTGCCGGGTGAAATATCGATGACATAATCGCCGGAGGCATCCGGATTAACCGTTACATTACCGGCAGTTACTTCTACCATCGTTACATCACCGGGACCGTCGTCTAAGGTTACATTTCCTTCGATAGAACCTGTATCGGGTGGATCACCGACACCAACTATCATTACATCATCAATACACCACCAGTTTACATCCCAAGAATCACCATCGAACAACCAAGCAACATATAGAGTAGATGAACCTACATCATCGTTATCGACAGTAATTTCATCCAGCTGTGGACCGAAATCCGATGCCGGGAATGTTTCGACTGTAGTCCAGTCATTACCGTCGGTAGATGTTTGTAAAGCTAATGTATAACCGCCGCCGAAGTCATTATTGAATTGTCTAAATTCAACGATAATTTCCTCGAAACCGGAAGTATCGAGAGGCATGGTGATCAGTCTTTGAGCTGCTAAAGTAGATGGAGACCAGTAGAAGCGTGCTTCTGGTGCTTCTCCACCAGCATCATTAGTACTGCTTTGTTCCCAGTTGATATTACCTGTAGAGGTTACGTCCCAACCGGTTGGAGGCCAATCTCCGGAGAAATCTTCCAAAACCAATAAACCGGCATCACTGATTAAGACTGTATTGGAAGTAGCTGTTCCACCATCGCCGATAGAGTTGTAGGCAGTAACTTCGTAATAGTAAGTTCCTGCTGCAGGAATTGTATTGTCAGTAAATGATGTATTTGTACCTGTAATATCGAACTCTTCACCATCCGAACGAACTATAGTATAACCAATAATTGGTTCGTTGAAAGCACCACCATGTAAACCTTCAGTTGGGTTTTCCCATGTCAGTTCTGCTTCCAAAATATCCGGATTAGGCTGCGAGAGGGTAAGATCTTCCACCGCAGCGGGGACATCTTCGCCAACCCAGGCATTCTCAGCTGCAGGTATACCTTCACCAAAGGAATTTTCTCCAACTACTTGATAGGCATACATTCCACTTTCTGTTACCGTATCGGTATAGTTATCCGTGCCACCTATGGTAGGATTGTTATCTGTATAAACTATATCTTCGCCACGATAGACGTGGATTGCAGTAAGTTCTGTCAGCGGATCGCCGTTTACTTGTGTATCCGGATTAGTCCAGGAAAGGTTAGCTTCCAGAGCTCCGCCGGCATCGGGAGTGATAACTAAATCAGTAGGAGCGGCAGGAGATTCTACAGGGGCTGCATCACCAAGTTCGATGATCCAGATCACATCATTCTGAGATGTACCGATAAATGTCCATTTCCCTGCTACCAATTCATCTGTTATATCCATACCGCCTGATATAGCATCGCCGGCGAGTACACCTGTTGTTGTCACATCAAATGTTTGAACTGTTGAGCCGTTGGTAATATCCAATTGAACCAGATCATTATCATTTGTGCCAAGCTCTTGCGTATAAGCCCAAAGGTGGGGACCATCGGGTGTCACATTTTCCCAGCCAAGACCGGAAAAACTACTGGCTGTAGGGTTGATGGTAGAAATTGTAGTGCCGCTTCGATCGATCAATGTAATGGGCGGATCCCAGCCGTTGGTTACCCAAAAACCATCATGATCGGGATCATAAGCGATACCACGTACGCTGGATGACGCTGTTGTGGTAAATGAACCGATCAAGGATTCACCATCCAGGTCTAATTCGTAGATTGTGTTGCTATTTGGTGAACCATAGAAATATTCACCATCGTAAGTAAGGTCACGAAGGTTACCGGCACCAGCTATGGTGAATTCACCAATGTAGGTACCGTCTGTTTCGTAGCGATAGAATCCTGTACTATTCCAAGCGGCAGTATAGATATGGTCGCCATCGGTTGTTACCGAATACTCACCACCACCTACACCGACTGGGAAATGATCGATCAGATCGAAAATTTCATCCGATGGAATAGCTGTCTGTTGATAAGATGGACTTGGATCTCTGTCCATCATCTGTTCATTTTGAAGTTCAGCTTCAATTCTCAAACGTTCCTGGGCGTTATTGGGTAACGCCAACAACATACCAGAAACAACTAGTAACGTTGTTACTACAATCAATACTCTTTTCATAAATTTTCCTCCATACTCATTTTGATTTTTTTCATCCTTTGTTTTAATTGCGATAGTATCACTTCTACATCACCTAAATTTCGAAATTAACAATCTTAACCTGTTTCTTTTGACAAAAACAGCTTTTTACTAACCAATCTAACATATTTATCCCCTTCTTTTTCATAATAGCATGAATATTTATTTCACTGATTATTGTCAATGATTTTTTAAGCTCTATCTAAATAACCCCTGAACAATAAAGGCTCAGGGGTTATTATTATACATGCGATTCTCTTCTACTTCATCAATATCATTTTCTTTGTGGTTGAGTAGTTTTCTGTGCTCATTCTGTACATATACACACCACTGGCTACACTGCGATTCTGATTATCTGTTCCGTTCCATACCACATTGTGGTTTCCAGCAGGATATTCTTCTCGTACTAGCGTACGCACTTTCTCACCTTTGATATTGTAGATGTCTATCTCTACTCTACCAGGTGTGTTGATCGAGAAGCTGATAGTAGTTTCCGGGTTGAATGGATTGGGATAGTTATTGTGAAGCTGTGTCTTCGTAACTACAGGATCATCTGCACTGACGCCAGTATATTCGAATTCAACTTCGACTATCTCAGACTCTTCACCATCATAGACAGCAGACACACCTGCTACATAGGTTTGTCCATAAACCAGTTCCTCATATTGATAAGAAGTTTCAGTTACATTTGCCACTCCGTTACCATCAAGATAAACATTATAGCTATCCGGATCGGTTCTCATAGTCGTACTAGTCTGCTCTGAAGGCTCGCCGAGATGATTTACATTAATAGATCTACGCATTTGATGTTCGATACTGTTTTCAAATACCGAAGCTTTTACCAATTGACGCTCTCCACCACGGGTAGGATTACCCATTATCCAGAGATCCATCAGGAAGTTACCTACATCAGCACTATTCAGGTTCATACCAGAAAAGTCTGGTAGTGGACCGAAATATGAGCTGTCTGTAGCTTCTGCATCAGCATCCATGCAGGGATAAGCATCATCCGGAGCATTATCCATCGGCTCGAGGAATATACCCACAAGACCGCTGGCAGGAAGTGAACCAAGTTCGATATCGAGCTCCCAACCGTCATTAACTTCTGTCTGAAGTACATCGGTGGTGTGCATTAGCTCATAAGTGTCCCAATTGACTACATGGATCTTATAATCCCATTCGCCGAAAATACCCCAGGATGAATGGCGGTAATCTGTGTATTCCACAGTTACATCACTGTAGCCGCTCACATCATATACAACACCATAACCATAGTCATACTGTTGGAAATAGGCATTCTCAGGAACGTTGTTGTGATAGGATAACTGATGTAGATCCGCTCCAGCGGGTGGATCCCAAGTCAAGATACCTTCATACTCATCGATCTCTACATTCTCAGGTGCCGGTGGTGGTGGTGGTGTCAAGTAGGTTAGGACAAAATCGATACCGGTAGTAGCTTGTCCTTCTTGGACTACTACATCTTCTATCGTCTCACTCTCATAGCCGTCAAGTGAGGCTGTTACATTATAAGTGCCGGGTGAAATATCGATGACATAATCGCCGGAGGCATCCGGATTAACCGTTACATTACCGGCAGTTACTTCTACCAACGTTACATCACCGGGACCGTCGTCTAAGGTTACATTTCCTTCGATGGAGCCAAACTCTACCGGTTCTCCGAATATCATCATCAACTGAGGTTTATCACTGGCAACATTAGTTGTAGGTTCGTTCGTACAATCTTGCATATCTGATCTCACATATCTGAAACCATCAGGCACATCATATATCCGTTGTTGCCCGGAAGCATTGTAATTATCCAGCATGCTGAAAGCAGTATCAATAAGGATATTATCCGTTCCATTCCAGATAAACGGTGTATCCAAGAGAATCATGTCCCAACCACCGGGTGTGGGCATATAGCTGGCAGTAGAATAGACAGTTTCAAACGGACCCGCGTCATGAGCTGCCACATTATCTGCTGTTGTGTGTTTCATGCGAACGAGGAAGTTGGGTAGAGGATCTTGCGGTGGAGATTCTACATAAAAAGCAAATTCGATCATAGCACTTCCGGGCTCGATACCCGCATCTATGATATCTGCTGCATGATAGACCATTTGTCCACGCAAGCTCTTGTAATATGTATTGATGGGATTCGCAGTTGTTGTTCCGTTAACATTATCTCCTTCACCATAAATGACTACGCCTTCGGGTAATACATTTACTGTACAAGGGATAATAATGTCTTCACCTTGAGCATTATGTTCGATAGTTATATCTGCGGAATAATTGCCGGCTTCAACTCCGGTAGCATCGAATGTCACATCTAATTCCATATTATCACCAGCAGCTACAGTCCCGGACATTGGATCGATCGTTAGCCAATCCGGTCTTCCCGGTTGTCTGTTTTGCTCAGTAGTAAAGACTGTCGGTTCGACATTTCTTGCTCTCATTTCCTTTGGTAGTTTGCCATCTTCTATCATTTGCTCGGTTATAGTATGTACCACTATCTGTCGGGTATCTTCATCGACTGTGATAGAGAAGGTAAGATCAGACTGCCCACTATTTGAAATAGTTAAGGGTAAAGTAAGTATCTGTTCGTGAAATAAAGTGAGATCAAACTCTTCTGTATCTACTCCTATCCATGGACCGGCAGGTGGATCACCAAAGATCATCATTGCCTGTGGCTTATTATCTGAAACAGTAGTTGTCGGTTGTGTTGCCATATTTTGAGAATCTGATCTGCCAAAACGATAACCATCTGGAACTGGTGGATCATAAACTCTAACAATACCTGTTGATGACCAAGAATCTACCATATCAAAAGCAGTATCAACCAAGATATTATCCACTCCATTCCAGATGAATGGTTCATCCAAAACCAAGAGATCATAATCTCCAGGTGTTGGCATATAAGTCGCAGTTGAATAAACCAGTTCGAATGGACCATTGTCGTGAGCGGCAACATTAGGAGCAGTGGTATGTTTCATTCTAATTATGAAATTAGGAAGTGGTAGATCTGGAGGGCTATCTACATAGAAACCAATTTGATAGAGAGCTGCTGGACCTGTTATACCGGATGCATTCAACTCATCTGCGGTATATACAGTCTGCCCTCTTAAACTTCTGTAGAATATATTTATCGGGCTACCTGCTGTAGTTCCATGCACTACAGTGCCACTGCCGAGCATAGCAGTTCCTTCGGGAGTTACCATTACTGTATTGGAAGTAGCTGTGCCACCATCACCGATAGAATTATACGGAATTACAGTATAATGCCAACCACCAGCATAAGGAATATCATCATCGATAAATTCAGTCTGGATTCCGGTAAGGTCGAAGACTTCACCATCGGAACGTGTGATTTCATAACCAAGTATCGGTTCATTGAAAGCACCGCCATTCAAACCTTCGGTTGGGTTATTCCATGTTAGAGTAACAGACATATCGTCGGGAGTAGTTTGTACCGCTGTAAGATCTTCTACAGCAGCGGGAACGTCTTCGCCAACCCATGCATTTTCAGCCGCAGGTATACCTTCACCAAAGGAATTTTCTCCAACTACTTGATAGGCATACATTCCACTTTCTGTTACCGTATCGGTATAGTTATCCGTGCCACCTATGGTAGGATTGTTATCTGTATAAACTATATCTTCGCCACGATAGACGTGGATTGCAGTAAGTTCTGTCAGCGGATCGCCGTTTACTTGTGTATCCGGATTAGTCCAGGAAAGGTTAGCTTCCAGAGCTCCGCCGGCATCGGGTGTAACTACAAAGTCAGTAGGCATAGCGGGAGCTTCGGGATCAGCTGCATCACCAAGTTCGATGATCCAGATCACATCATTCTGGGATGTACCGATAAATGTCCATTTCCCTGCCACCAATTCATCTGTAATGTCCATACCACCCGAGATAGCGTCACCGGCAAGAATACCTAGTGTGAATACGTCGAATGTCTGAACGGTTGAGCCATTGCTAATATCCAACTGAACTAGATTATTCTGATTTGTACCAAGCTCTTGCGTATAAGCCCAAAGGTGGGGACCATCGGGTGTCACATTTTCCCAGCCAAGACCGGAAAAACTACTGGCTGTAGGGTTGATGGTAGAAATTGTAGTGCCGCTTCGATCGATCAATGTAATGGGCGGATCCCAGCCGTTGGTTACCCAAAAACCATCATGATCGGGATCATAAGCGATACCACGTACGCTGGATGACGCTGTTGTGGTAAATGAACCGATCAAGGATTCACCATCCAGGTCTAATTCGTAGATTGTGTTGCTATTTGGTGAACCATAGAAATATTCACCATCGTAAGTAAGGTCACGAAGGTTACCGGCACCAGCTATGGTGAATTCACCAATGTAGGTACCGTCTGTTTCGTAGCGATAGAATCCTGTACTATTCCAAGCGGCAGTATAGATATGGTCGCCATCGGTTGTTACCGAATACTCACCACCACCTATACCGACTGGGAAATGATCGATCAGATCGAATATTTCGTCAGTTGGAATAGCTGTCTGTTGATAAGATGGACTTGGATCTCTGTCCATTGTATGATTACGTTGCTCTTCAATCATAATCTTTTCATTTACTGATAAGGCATCATTGGCTAATAATGGCAAACTCAGCAAGGTTAGAATAATGATGCTAAAAATGAATCTCTGTTTCATGCGTTCTCCTTAATTTGAAATTTGATAAAAAATGGGTTAATTAATACACAATGCTTTTGACTTTGATAGTAACGATCGTAATTTTTTCTTCGAAATGAATTTACAATTAAACTAGCTATTAGCTTCGACAATAACGTTTTTATTTTACTCTCCCCCTTCCAAAACACATATCATTCACCTTTTGAGAAGCAATAAAGAAAAACATCGTTGTTTCCGTCAATCTTTTTTTGAGAATCCTTTACTGATTATCACCAAGTTATAGTGTGTATTTCTGAATCATGGTTTTACTCATCGAACTTATTCACGACTATTTTATCAATATCATTTTCTTTGTGCTTGAGTAGTTTTCTGTACTCATTCTGTACATATACACACCACTGGCTACACTGCGATTCTGATTATCTGTTCCGTTCCATACCACACTATGATTTCCGGTAGGATATTCTTCTCGTACTAGCGTACGCACTTTCTCACCTTTGATATTGTAAATGTCTATCTCTACTCTACCAGGTGTGTTGATAGAAAAACTGATAGTAGTTTCCGGATTGAATGGATTGGGATAGTTTTTGTGAAGCTGTGTCTTCGTAACTACAGGATTGTCTGCACTCACGCCAGCATATTCGAATTCATAGGTTATAATCTGAGATACACCATCATCATAGACAGCTCTAACTCCAGCCACATAAGACTCTCCATGTATCAGATCTTCAAAATACCAGTGTGTATCATCTGTTTGTCCCATCAACATTCCATCTAAATAAACCTGATATCCAAGAAACTCATCTCTTCCCTTTACTACCACATTCGATCTTTTTGAATTATCATCAAAAGATAGCTCTCTTTGCGCATTCACGTCTTTGTGGTTTCCGAAGGAAAGGAGAGGAGTTTGTTGAATACTGTTTTGCTCATCAATATATACATTATCTATCATAATAGCACTACCGTTCTGCCAGATATCATCTATTGTTTGTCTGAATGCCACGAAAACATCTGTGCCGGCGGAAACAAGGTCATTCAGATTGTATTCATACAATACCCATTCAGTAGAACTATTGGCATCGAGATCAATTTGGTCTACAATAATCGAAAAATCCTCCGGATCAGATTGAGAATCTGTCGAGATGAGGATCTCTATATAGTCATCAAAATTATTGAACGCATACCGCATGTAGAAAGATAGCACAAAACCATGTCCCACCCTAACCTGCGGTGTAATCAGCCATTGATCTGTAAAATAATCTCCGCCGGTAAGATAAGAACAAAAAGCCATCTGCTCACCACCATCAGGAGCGGCATAGGCTGTTCCACTATCCCATCCCGGTATAGGTGTAGTGCCTACTTCCAAAAGCTCCCAACCGCTACCTTCATCTAAGTTTACTGTTAACCAGCCCGCAGGTGGAAAATCTTCACCTTCGAACCCTTCGAAAAGACCATCAGAATATACGGGAGCGTCCCAGCTAAACAATCCGGTCTCCGGATCGACTGATAGGTTTACCGGATGATTATAAGGATAAATATATTGTAACTCCAAATCCACATTATCCGTAACTTCACCGGCAACTACGACCACATCTTCGAATACGGCTGTTTCATATCCCTCAAGTTGAGCGATTACGTTGTATTCCCCTGGACTTAAAGTAAAACTATAATTGCCATTAGCATTGGGAGTAGTAGTTTGGTATGCTACTGCAACTTCGACTTCTGTGATATCTCCCCCTCCATCCGAAAGTGAGATAGTACCCTGAATATAGCCGGGTTGGGGTGGGCTACCACTACCGATCAATACGATATCATCTATATACCAATTGTTGATATTGTAACTATCCCCTTCGAAAGTCCAGGCTATTTGAAATGTCGTAGAACCGACATCCATGTTGCTTATATCCATATCGACTGTCGTAGGTGGAAGATCTTGAGAAGGAAAAGCAACTACTTCGTTCCAAAGTTCACCATCGCTGGAAGTTTCCAGTTTCAGAGTATAGTCCCCATTGAAATCGTCTATACTATGTTTGAACTCCAGTGACACTTCATCAAACTGGGAAGTATTGATAGTAGGAGAGATCAATCTCTGTGTGCCGGTATTCTGTGGTGCCCAATGAAACTGAGCTTCCGGAGCGCTTCCACCGGCATTACTGCCGTTATGATGCTGCCAATTGATTTCACCGGATGTCGATGAGATCTGCCATCCATCAGGTAACCATTCATCGAAATTGGAAACTAATAAACTATTTGGCCCGGCAATAAGCTGAGTGGATGAAAATGAGCTTCCGCCCATACCGATACTGTTATAAGCTATCACTTCATAACTATAATATCCGGGGGTAATTATCGTGTCGTCCACAAACACAGTCGTCAAACCAGTTAGTTCAAACTGTACGCCATCCGATCTAAAAATATGATATCCCTCAATTGGTTGGTTAAACGGTCCACCATGAAGTCCGTTGTTTGGATTCTGCCATGTAAGAGTAGCTTCTAATGGGTCAGTACCAGTTTGAGATAATTGCAGATTGGATACCGCAGCAGGCAGATCTTCACCAACCCAAACAGAACTGCTTGTAGGCAAACCCTCACCATGAGCATTCTCTCCTACCAGAGTGTAAGTATACATCCCTGATTCCGAGACAGTATCCGTATAGACGCCGTTTCCTCCAATTGTCGGATTAACATTGCTATGGATCAGCTCGTTGTTCCTATAAATATTTACTGAAGTCAATTCGTTTAATGGCTCACCATTGACTTGCAGTTGCGGATTAGTCCAATACAAAGTGGCATGCAGCTGACCGCTTGCATTTGCAACGGCATTCATATTTTCTACAGCTGCCGGTGCCAGTGGATCGGCAGAATCGGTTAATTCCAAAGCCCAGATCAACTCACCCTGCATCAGTCCGATAATCGACCATTTACCATAAACTATACTATCTGTGATAAACAGACCACCGGCAACCCCATTCTCTGGTATCTGGGTTAAAGAATTGATATCGAAAGTGTTTACAACCTCAGTACTGCCTATATCATACTGAACCAAAAGATTGCCATTGCCCATTTGGCTATAACCCCATAAATAAGGACCCTCATCTAGGACATTATCGTAAGCTAGGTCATAAAAACTACCATACTCTCCTACCGAAAAGGATTGTAAAATAGAGCCGTTTCTATCTATCAGGGTAAAGTCCGACGACCAGTTATTTACCCAAAAACCATCATTTTCATTATCGTAAGAAATAGCTCGAACGGTAACCGGTGAATTGATCGTTCCAACAAGAGACTGTTGCTCAAAATCCATTTTATAGATTATATTAGAAGCTGCTGAGCCATAAAAGTAAGCGCCATCATAGGTCAGAGTACGAATATGCGATATGCCCGGTATCGTAAATGACGAAATAAAAGTCCCCTCCAGATCATACTTGTAGATTTCATTGCCATTCCACCGGGTAGTATATATAAAATCATTGTACGTAGCAAGCCCGGATTCACTTTCTGTCTCCAGATCAAAACTAATTTGAAAATCAAACAGATCATCCTGTGGTTGAACCGTGACATGGCCGGATACATCTGGTGCTTTATCTAGAATTTTAGTAAATGCCATATTAACAACAAACACCAATATAATAACTATAAAAACATACTTTTTACAAAACATCTATAAATCTCCTTCTTTTATTCGGATTTTTCCTGAAAAATAATGATCTCTTCATCTCTTTTTTGCATACCCAATTCTCGGGCTAATTTTTCCCATATTTTCGGATCTGTTTTCAATTTCTCATTTTCTAAGCGTAACTCTTCATTCTGACGGGAAAGCTCTTCAATCTCAGCTTGCATGTTCTCCAATTCTCGATTGATTTGATATCGTTTATAAAAACTGGAGCTATCGAAAAATAGCATGTAGATTATAATTGCCGCAACGATGAAGTAGATGATATTTTTTTTTAGCTTCTTACTTATCATATTCGCTCTTTGGTGAACTTTTGTCTATATAAACACGAAACAATTTCATAACCATTCTCCCCTCCGGATGCATTTCATGATCGTATGAGAATTTTGGCAAGGAAACTTTTTTTGATGTAAACTGCCGAATAGGGACAAAGTTCATGACAACACATGCATTTAATACATTTTTTTACATCGATCTGGGGTACTTTATCTTCTTTGGTGAGTGTGAGAGCTTTTACAGGACAGCTATTTACACAAACCATACACCGTTTGCAGTTTTTACTGAATGCCGGATGATATATGTATAATTTCCTAAATATATTTTTTAGAAATTTTGGTGAATAAGTTATCAATTTTATCAGAGCGCTTACTTTTTTTATCTTCACATTAGCGAATCTAAATTCTTTCCATTTCTTATCCGGTTCAATGTCTTCTGTTTTCAGATCTTCGATCTCGAGAGCATTGTAGATATATGTAAGTTGGTTTTGTTTGAAACCCAACATAGCGGAGACAGAACAATCGAGTGCGGCTGCGGAGTTACTTACTGCCAGTAGAGAGAATTTTCTCGGCATACCGGCAGAAGGTCCTTCGCCTTCCATACCCCAGATACCATCGAGTATATTCAAAGTGATCTTGGGATAGGTTATCGAATGTAAAGCTGTGAGTACTTTGGTAAAATCTTTATAATCCGGATAGAGCCGATGGTAGTCGGATTTCTTCAAACCCGGAATCACACCGTACATGTTTTTTACTGCTCCGGTGTAATACATCAGACTATGAGTTTTCAATTTGGCGACATTGATCACAGCATCAGCCTGCCAGAAATGTTTGGTGATCGGGAATTCTATCTCTCCGGCTTGTTTCTTAACTATCCCACCTTCGCTGAAATTAACCAAGTCGATCTCATATTTGTTAGCAATTTCAGCAATACCGGTCTCGTTATAAACATGCTGAACTGAGGTAGAACCACCAGGACTATCGCCGATCCAGATCTCTTTCCCTCTTTTCTTTAACAATCCAATCAGTGCTTCCAAGACTATAGGATGAGTCGTAACAGCTTTTTCCGGCTTGAAAGGACCAAGTAAATTAGGTTTGATAAGTACAGTTTTTGCATTGGAAATACTCTGCCAAAACCCTAACGAATCGCAGATTTTCTCGAGTGTTTTTTCGATTTTTTTCAGATCATAGGATTCTACTTTTTCTATGCTGACTTTCATGATTTATTTAAACGCTTCCGTACCACTGAAACTACGGTAAAAATTGAAACTTTGAAGCACTTTGCGATCTTTGTTGTCAATGTCATTATCGATTATTTTGGAGACAAGTTCTCCCATTCCGGGGCCCAACATGAACCCTTGCCCGCACATTCCGACAGCATTGACAAAATTCGGCATTTCTTCGAGAGCTCCCACGATCGGGAAACCATCCGGTGTCATGGGATATTGCCCCCGCCATGTTCGCCTTACTCTCAGATATCTCAATCGGGGATAGATCTGTAACATTCTTTTGGAGCACATGGGGAGAAACTCCGAGGTGGATCTGTTGTCTATTCCCAATATTGGAGGCTCGGGAGTGATGCAAAAAACAACCTGCCCTTCATGGTTCTGATAAAAATAGAAATTCGCCGACCCGGGTGCCTTTCTCATATCTACCACCATCGGCTTGAAAAACTGTTTTACCGGCTCAGTAATTCCCGCTTCATGATTATCCGGTTCCACCGGAATCGAGATTCCGACCATCTCACCTATCTCTTTGGCATAACTGCCGGCTGCATTGACTATGGTAGCGGCATAATAATGATTTTTATCAGTTTTTACCTCAGCACTATCTTTGTGCATTTTAATATGCAACACTTTTTCTGCAAAAGCATATTCTGCTCCATTTTCGACAGAGCGAAAATACATGGCAGACATAGCCAGAAGTGGCGAACAGTTTCCATCCTCCGGAGCAAAAGTAGAACCTCTCAAACCATCTTTAACAATACCGGGCACCAAATCTTCGTATTCATCAGCTTCAAGCCATCTAATATTCAAGCCATAAGATCTTTGAATTTTCATTAAGCCTTTCAGATTCTTTTCGATTTGCTCATCATAAGCAGGATAGCTATAGCCGTGGCTTCTCCAACCGATATCAACTCCATACTGTTCCTGCCAAGTTGAAAATATCTCAATGCTTTGTTTGGCGATCTGGATCTTACCGTAATCCGAATGTGTAGCTCGAACTCCACCGATAGCTTTTTTGTTGTTTTCCTGACCGGGACCATGCTGTTGGTCGATGACTAAAACGCTATATTTACGCTTCGCAAGAGACAAAGCGATAGGAACTCCGACGGATCCGGCTCCGATAACAATCACATCATAGCTCTTATTCTGCATTACTATCATTCTCCTTCCCACCGGCAAATTTGTCTAAATGAACTTCGATGAAAACCGGTCTTTTCGTATTTGGGACAACTCTTTGAGGAGATACACCTTCCTGCCTCATCATCTGTTTGATCAAGGTCTCGCAAGTTTTGGCACCACAGGGTCCCATTCCAGCTCTGGTAATTGCTTTGATCTGATTCAAATCTGTAATCCCTTTGTGAATTAAATCTCTGATATCACCGGCTTTCACTCGTTCGCACAGACATATCATCACATCGTCGCCAATAAACTCGGGAATAATAGGTACGGAAAGTGGTTTGCTCACTTCTTCGGACTGTACTTGGAATGATACAGCTTTGTGAGCAAACTCTTTGGGTATTTTCACTTTGATGAGATGAGTTGTTTTGGACATTTTTTTGTTCACTTCGACAACTTCGGCTTCTCTGAGGGCATTTCCCTCGATATCGGTCAACGCGATCTTATCTCCTAACTCTACGGGGATATTACTAATTTCATAAGGCATTGTCAGGGTGGGATATTCGAGATCTTTTCTATAGTCCACCAGTGTAATAGCTAAACCGGGACATATTAGAAGGCATTTGAAACAACCCACACAACTTCCATCATATATCGGTAATCCCATCAGGTTTTCTTCCGGAATTTTTATCGAATTTGTCGGACAAACGGTTGTGCAGGGGTTACACGGGATTTCTTGAATACAATGAATAACCGGATAAACGCCCTCTTGCTTATCGGGAAGGGTTATCTGATAGGTCTCACCCGCCGGCGCTTTCAAAACTTCAGCTTTCTGATGCCAAGCTTGTGGTATGCCTTCAGAAGCTTTCCCAAGTTCTTTTGCTATGTTCAATCCCATTATCTTCCCATTAAACATTGCCGAAGAGGCTTCTGCGATCTCATTGGCATCTCCGGCAGAGTAAACCTTCAATCCGGCAAGTTCTGCTTCTTGGGTAAATTCATCCAAGGGGTCCAAACCTACTGCAATCAACAGGGTATCACATTCAAAACTTTTTTCCGTACCCGCTTGCGGCTGAAATCTCTCATCCACTTCAACGATTGTAACCGACGAGATAGTCTCCTCCCCATTTGCCGATAAGACCGTATGACTCGTATATATGGAAACGCCTAACCTTTTCAATTTATCGGCATGAACTTTGTAGCCGGCGCATCCGGGCATCGCCTCTGCCAATCCGACTACTTCTATCCCAGCTTGGATAGCATGATAGCCGGCTATCAAACCAACATTTCCGCCACCAACGATAAATAATTTGTTCGATGGTTTGACCAGATCCCGGTTTACTAAAGTTTGGAATGCTCCGGCTCCATATATCCCTGCCAATGTGTTTCCATAGAATTGCAGAAACTTTTCTCGTGCTCCGGCAGCATTCAAGACGATTTTCGGAACGACCAGTTTGTATTGTTCATTCTGCAATATTCCTACTTTTTTATCGCTGAAGACGAATAGTGCGGTACTATTTTGCCATACTTTCACATTTTCGTTTTTTCTAACCTCATCTGCCAAATATTTCCCGATCTTAATCCCACGAGTTCCGGCATAAGAATCTTCCACGGAACCGAAGAACTTATGAGTCTGCAGAACGAGTTTGCCACCCAGTTCGTTCTTATCATCCACAATTATGGTGTCGATATTGTATTCGGCAAGTTCGAGTGCAGCAGACAATCCGGCTGGACCTCCACCGATTATCAGCACTTCTGTTTTGATCTCCGGGATAGGTTCGAAACTGAGTTTTCTGGAGTCTTCGGGCACTTCGGGTAAACCGTCAGCAGCAGAAACTATCATGTTTTCTGTAACAGTAGTCATGCAGGATTTCACCGCTTTCCCGTTTGCTATCACCAAGCATTTGGCACATTGACCATTGGCACAAAAAATACCCTGTGCACTATCATCTTTATGATGATGTCCGAAAATACTGATCCCGTTAGCTATCAGTGCAGAAGAAATCACTTCATCTATGTAAGCATAACATTTTTGAGTATGCCAATAAAAAGGGATTTTCTTTTTATCTTTCAAGGGCAGGATGGGATGTTTCCTTAGTCGGTATCTATCCATTATCTCCTCTCAAAATATTTTTGTTTTTGAAAATTGGACATACTTATCTGGTGTCAAGCGAAAAGCAAGACTTATCCTCAGTAAACCGTTTATAATAACGCTTAGCATATCTGATCGATTTAAGTTTCTAGTCCAACTTTAGATATTGAAGAAAATGTCTCAAAGAAGCCTGCTCAAAATGTAATCTGTGCCGGGGATCGACAGATTGGTTGTTTTTATCGCGTAACTCCAGATGTAGATGAGAGTCTTTACCGCTGCGCCTCAGATTACCGGTTACCCCTGTAAGCCCCAACTGGGTATCTTTGAAAACTTCTTGTCCGGCAGAAACACTTACTTCATTCAGATGAGTATA
Organism: uncultured Candidatus Cloacimonadota bacterium; assembly: GCA_964433675.1. Classification (GTDB taxonomy): domain Bacteria; phylum Cloacimonadota; class Cloacimonadia; order Cloacimonadales; family TCS61; genus CAYSSJ01. The sequence goes on along the minus strand of CAYSSJ010000001.1, from coordinate 238,242 downwards.
AAGACTTTCTATTCCTTCGGGATAGAGAACCCTTACCGTCTTGCCATACTCGACCATAGTAGTAGTTACTTCTCCGTCGCCGGTCCTAGCCTCTGATTCCAAAAGATAGTTTGGATCGTCGCTAACTTCGGTGACAATACCATAATCTGTTAGCGGATATACCGGTGTGTTTTCCGGCACAAAGAGGTCGATTCCTTCGTGAATTCTTCTGAGTTGTGAAGTTCCTCTGGGTGTTCCATAGTGATCTACAGCTCTATTTCTGAGGTTATCTCTGATCAATTCAGCAAAAGTTTTGCCATCATTAAATGGAGAGCTATATGTGCTAAATCTATCCACAAAATCGGGAGTTACCATGATTACATGTTCTTCTAGATTTCTTACATCCAAAGAAAGCATCTGCCCATCTTCATAAGTAAGGATAGTAACATAATTCATTTTTTTAGATTGATTGTGTAGCACAACTGCTTGAACAGCTATGATCGCTATCATGATCGCAAAAATGATCAATCTTATTTTCGCTGCTGTCTTCATATTTTTTCATCCTTTTTTTCTTTTCAAAAAAATGTAAGCCAGTTATTTTGACAATTGTTTTATGCAAAATTTAGATAGCAATTCATTGTACTTGACAGTAAAACCACACTTTAAATATTTTGTTTTGTCTCGATCATCAATAAATAAAAGATATTTTAAGGAGTGATAAGGAGAAGTGATGAAAACAGCTATACCAAAAGCTGATCAGATCCAGCATGACTGGTATTTAGTCGATGCCAATGATCATGTAGTGGGGAGATTGGCTAGTCAAATCGCATCGATTTTACGTGGTAAAAATAAACCATATTTCAGTCCACATCTCGACACAGGCGATTATGTCGTTGTTATCAACGCAGAAAAAGTCAAATTGAGTGGAAGCAAGGAATTGCAGAAGACATATTCCCGTTTCAGTGGTTATCCTGGTGGGTTGAAAAAAATTCCATATAAGAATATGATGCAGAAAAATCCGGAAGACATTCTAATCCATGCAGTTAAAGGAATGCTTCCTAAAAACAGGTTAGGACGCCAGATTATTCAAAAACTGAAAGTTTATGCCGGCGAGGAGCATCCACACAAAGCTCAACAACCTACCGAATTGAAGTTTAAAACTCAGGAGGATGAATAATGCAGTATTTTGATGCTACAGGAAGAAGAAAAGATGCTGTAGCCCGTGTCCGGTTGACTCCCGGTACCGGCAAGCGTATCGCAAACAAAAAAACCATGAAATCTTATCTTGCCAGAGAGACCCTGGAGATGATAGTGGAACAGCCATTACAGTTGGTCGGACTATCTGAAAAAGTAGATATCCATGCCACAGTAAAAGGTGGTGGTCTTTCCGGTCAGGCAGGAGCGATTCGTTTGGGTATCTCTCGTGCTTTGATCAAATACGATGAGGAATTGCGACCGGTTCTGAAAAAGAAAGGGCTGCTCACACGAGATCCTCGTATGGTTGAGCGTAAAAAAACCGGTCAACCGAAAGCAAGAAAGAGATTTCAGTTCTCAAAACGTTAATATTAAGATTCTATCTGCCTGGTATTGCATGGCGGTGTCCTGTTTCAGGATTGGATTGCAAATGTATCAGACAGTGAAAAATAACCGTAGAAAAGGAGTAATGAAACAATGTCGGTAATTACAATGAAAGCACTGCTGGAAAGCGGTGTGCATTTTGGTCATCAGACCTACAAGTGGAATCCCAAGATGGAAAGCTATATCTTCATCAAAAGAAACGGGATTCATATATTGGACTTAAAACAGACTTTAGACGCTGTAAATGAAGCTTATATGTTTATCAAAGATATTTCTGCCCAAGGGAAATCAGTTCTATTCGTCGGCACCAAAAAGCAAGCCAAAGAGTCTATAGAAAACGCTGCAAAAAAAAGCGGATCTTTTTATGTCAGCAACCGCTGGTATGGTGGAATGCTAACCAATAATAAGACGATCAGAAAAAGTGTGGAGAAACTGAAGTATTACGAACAAATCGTCGAAGACGGTACAATCTCCAGTTTCACAAAATTAGAAGCCACCCGAATGAAAAAAGAATATGATCGTATTATGAAAGGTTTGGGTGGTATTCGTGATATGGAAGAACTTCCCGGTGCAGTCTTCATCGTAGATATCTTAAAAGAACGGATCGCTTTGAATGAAGCCAGAATACTCGGTATTCCAGTAGTTGCTATGGTGGACACAAATTGCGATCCTGATCTGATTGATTATGTTATCCCTGCAAATGACGATGCTATCAGAGCTATCAATCTAATCTCAGATGTTGTCGCTAATGCCGTCATCGAAGGAAAACAGCAGTATTTGGAAGGCTTGGATATAGCTGAAGAAGAGACTGAAGAGACAGGCGAAACTAAAGCAGAAGAAACTTCCAAAACGAAAGAAGAACAAGACAAAAGCAAAGATTTTGAGGATAAAGACAAAAAAGAGAAGGAAGAGAAGCCTGTCTCGAAAAAAACCAAAAAGACAAAAAAAACAACTGATGATAGTGAGTAAAATGAGGAGATAATATATGGATATATCAGCAAAACAAGTAATGGATCTCAGAAAAAAAACAAACGCCGGTATGATGGATTGTAAAAAAGCATTGAAAGAGTGTAACGGTGATATGGAAGCTGCCATCAAATATCTGCGTGAAAAAGGCATCAGTAAAGCAGCAAAGAAAGCCGAGCGTGCCACCAAAGAAGGTAGGGTACATGCTTACATCCATGGAAACGGCAGCATTGGCGTTCTGCTCGAAGTTAATTGCGAAACCGATTTCGTAGCTCAGAATGATATGTTTATCGACTTGTGCAAAGACTTATCCATGCAGATCGCTGCCAGCAATCCATTGGCTGTCTCTCGAGAAGATTTGGATAAAAAAAATATAGACGATGAGCGTGAAATCCTAAAAAATACAGCTCTGAATGAAGGTAAACCGGAAAAAATAATCGATAAGATCGTTGACGGACAAATCGAGAAATACATCAAACAATCTTGTTTGTTGGAACAAGAGTATATCAAAGATCCGGACAAAACCGTCAATGATATCATCAATGAAGCGATAGTGGCTTTGGGAGAAAACATCCAAGTATCCCGCTTTGTAAGATATTCTTTGGGTGAATAGTAATGTCTGCTTTTTATGAGCCTGAGAAGATTCATAAAGTAATCCTAAAACTAAGCGGTGAAATCTTAGCAGGGAAAAACGGTTTCGGATTCGATATGGAATCCATAAACTATATAGTCAATGAGATCATAGAGGTAAAAAACCTTGGTCTGAGTGTCGGGATTGTTTTAGGCGGCGGGAATGTCTTCCGTGGCAATTCATCAATTGGAGAGGAGCTTACTCGCTTTGTAGGAGACAATGTCGGCATGTTGGCTACGGTTCAAAATGCCTTGATCGTCAGTGATTTGTTGAAAAAACGCAATTATGTGAGCGAGTTATTCTCGGCAATTCAATTGGATAGAGTTGCCAAATTCTACACACCCAGCCGTGCTAATACATCACTTGATGAAGGCAAGATTTGTCTCTTCTGTGCCGGAACCGGTAACCCTTTCTTCACGACAGACACAGCAGCAGTTCTTCGAGCTATTGAGCTGGATGCCGATCTGGTACTCAAAGGAACAAAAGTGGACGGTGTATTTAGCACCGATCCGCAAAAAGACAAAAATGCAACCTTTTATCAAAATCTCACCTATGACGAAGCTATCAACAAATCGCTAAAAATTATGGACTTAACTGCCTTCTCATTAGCTCGTGAATTTGCCATGCCAATCAAAGTGTTCAATACAATGGAACCCGGTAATCTAAAAAGAGCAATCTTGGAAAAAGAAGTCGGAACTTTCGTTCATAAATGAAGGAGACAGTCATGGAACAAATCTTAACAGATTTAGAAAAGAAAATGCAGGATGCATTCGATGCATTGTTACGTCAGTTTTCCAAAACCCGTACCGGAAGAGCAAATGTGGCAGCCTTGGAAGATGTGAGGATCGATTATTATGGTCAGAATTCTCCCATCAAACAGCTTTGTAATATATCTATCCCGGAGCCGCGTCTTATCGTTATCCAACCTTGGGATAAATCTATCCTTCAGCAAATTGAGAAAGCGATTTTAGCATCGAACATCGGTGTTACTCCGGATAACGATGGCAAAGTGATTAGACTACCTTTCCAGCCACTTACAGAAGAGACCAGAAGAGATATTGTCAAACAGATCAAAAAAATGGCTGAGGATGCCAAAATCGAGATCCGCAATATCAGAAGAACTGGGAATGATCAAGCAAAAGCGATGGAAAAAGATAGTGAGATCTCCGAAGATGAGTGTAAAAAACTAATGAAGGATATTCAGGAACTTACTGACAAGTGGATAGATAAAATTTCTGAAGCTGCCAAATCAAAAGAATCTGAGATAATGGAAGTGTAAGCTAGCATTTTGTCATGAGTTCATCTTTGACTTTCATCATCACCTCAGAATGTATGAGATGCGGTATTTGTATGGATATATGTCCGGCAGATGCTATCATCGATGGTGATGATAAGTATGTTATCACTGATGCTTGTATATCATGCGGCAAATGCAAAGATGCCTGCCCTATAGAAGCTATACAAGGTAAAGTGAAATAATAGCAAATCGTAAACTGCTCTGTGATATAAACCATTTACTTGGTTAGTTGCAGAGCAGTTTTTTTTATACCCACTTCCAATAATTCTACAAATGAATCCCAGCCATATTGTTTGTTTTTATTCTCGATTTTTTTCTTGATCACATCATCTGCTATCTCTAAACAAGATTTGATAGCTTCGGATAATGACTCAGGTGTTGTATCTGCTGCCACCATGCCTGTCTTACCTTTATCTACCATATCGGGCAAACTACCAACCGGAGTAACTACTACTCCGAGCTTCATACTATAAGCAATTTGTAAGACACCACTTTGGGTAGCATGTCTGTATGGTAGTACCAGTATCTTTGCTGCTTTGAAGTATTTCTCGATCTGATTATCGGGCACGAACTCTTTTACGAATGTACACTTATCTTCTAAGCCATAACGAGTTATCATCTCATCATAGGATCTGTCACTACCATATACCTCACCGACGATAAGAAGATGCAGATTTTCTATTTCTTTGCTCAGCTTTGCAAAAGCTTCTATCAAAATATCCAAACCCTTATAAGGTTTGATAAAGCCGAAAAATAGGAGCACTTCTTTTTTTTCTAATCCCAGTTCTTTCTTTGCAGAAAGAGCATCGTATCTTTTGTTATCAAAACTCTTGTACAATGGATGGAATGCATTTATCATTTGCTTACCTGAGATCAAACAGCTGACATCTCTCTTAACTGTATCTGAGAGTGTGATAATTAGATCGATTTGCTTTAGAAATGAGTGAGAGAGATAATTGCCTGCCGGCCATTTCTCATGAAATTGAATGTTGTGTAACAAGGCTGCCGTTGTGATAGATTTTTTTTTCAACCTTTTAGCTATCCAGGTATATGCCGGCGCCATAAATGGTATCCAATATGCGAAGATAACAATATCCGGTCTATTTCTTTTTATCTTTTCAAAACTCTGTCTGAAGCTAAACGGATCATATGGAGTCAATACCCTATAACTCTCTATATCATCACTAGTTTCGGCGTCATTTGTTAGTTGCTTTTCACCGGGAAACAACAGTTTTGGATATTGTTTTTTGAAGTTGATTATTATCGTATGGTGCCCTCTAAGCTGCAACTGTTTTGCCAAGTAATAATTAAACTGAGCGATCCCCCCTCTGAAAGGGGGATAAGGACCGACTATACATATCCTCATTTTTTATTCATCTTCGGTTTCCGAGGTATTCTTTTGTAATTTTGCTTTAGCCCGTTCTTTGGGAGAGATTATCACTTTGGACATGAAGTCATCAAGTTCTATATCCGGACACATTTCGTATATACTATTAACAATTTCCAGAATGTCAGGAAATCCGAGTGGAAAATAAAGATGTTTCTCTTCTAAATTCCGGTCGTAAACAATGACGAAATGTCGTCTTCTGCTTTTGTCTATCTGCAGTTTTTTTATGCGCTCCCATGGGATGGTTACACTCTTTTTCGCTATATACTTAAAGACGATCGAATCATTACGAAAGATAACCGTATTCACATTGATCAAATTCTTGATGACCGTATTCCCTGCGAATACCAATATCAATATCGGGATGATGACAAAAACAGTGGAGCTGTCGGAATCCAATCTATATATGATGACCCAAATAGCATATAGAATAGCTGCAACTCCAAATATCAAAGCGAACCATCTGATGAATTGATTGAAGCGATATTTTCTGGGTAGTCCCTTTTTCTTATTGATGTCTATAAGCTTTTCAAATTTTTCCACATTTCCTCCTTTGCTAAGATCATTTCTTCCAATACAAAATGTGGTACACTGAAAGAACCGAAAGTATCCATCTCGAAACCATCACCATGGAAATCTGTCCCACCGGTTCTCAGTAAACCGTTTTTTTGTGCCATTTTGTTATAATATCTTATCGTGTTTTCATCTGATTTGGAGTAGAATACTTCCAATCCGTCCACTCCCATTTCGATAATCTCTTGAACGATGAGATCGTTATTTATCTTATGTGGATGTGCTATAGAAGTGATCCCACCCATTTTTTTGACTAACTTAATCACATCTTCCGTATCTGGGGAAGGTTTGGGCACAAAAGCCGGGCATTCATCACCGAGAAATCGATCAAAAACATCCCATTTCGTGGTACAATAACCGGCATCAATTAATGCACGAGCAATATGCGGACGACCAATTAGATTAGCTTTACCTGCTAGTCCGAGCACCGTATCGAATTCCAACTTAATCCCCATCGTCCTTAATCTTTCGATGATCTTTTGAGCACGCAGATATCTTCCCTTGCTGATCTTATTCAACATATTCTCAAATTCATAGTTGGCAAGATCGACAAAATAAGCAAGAATGTGAATATCTTTATTCATATGTATACTGCTAATTTCGACTCCCGGGATTATATTTATCCCATATTTGCTAGCTAACGAAAGCGCGATTTTAGAACCGGCTAATGTATCGTGATCGGTTATCGACAATGTCGTATAATCATTTTCTTTGGCAAGCTTTAGGAGGGAGGGTATATCCAATACTCCATCCGAATGCGTCGTATGCAAATGCAAATCTACTTTCATAATTTCCCTTAATATCCCTTTCTAAGATACAAGCAAATATTTTTGCTTGCTTTGTAAAGAAAAAAATTTTAGCAAAAATGGATAATATTATTGACAATAAAAATTGATAGTATAAAAAAGGACATCATAAGTAATAGGATTGGTGCGAAACAGATAATATTACAAAAAAAAGAAGGAGATACCAATGCTTATAATTAATGAGCTTGAGGAGATTTGTCAACTTTATCCGGATTTGAAACTGGAGTTTAAGTATGAAGAGTGGGAGACTGACTTTCTGCGTTTCTATCAGAGCCAAACTAACTATAACCTTTCTAAAAACAGCCCGGCTTTGCATACTGTGATCCACAAAGGGAAGAAATCTTATAGTTTCAAGCTATATGCCCCTACTAAACAGAGTATCATCGAAAAGATAGATAATGCACTCAGCTTTATCGACTCATTTTCAGAAGATCCGCATTTTGACGATATTGAAGACAATTTGGAGAAAAGCGAAGCCAAAAGTCCGGTCGATAATATCCGTAATCTACCCTTAGCATCGAAAATTAATATCCTTCAGGAAATCTCAAACGCAATCGCTCATCACAATTTTAAGATCTACGGCACTTTTATCTCGAATTATGTGAAAACCTTCTATGTAAACAGCAATGGTGTAAACAAAGAAGAAATCGTCTCTCCGATAATGCTGGAAGTCAAAGCCATGTCTGATGATAACCAAGTAACCGTATTGGAAACATTTGGTGGGGATGATCTTTCTACTTTTGATTTGGATCATTTTATCGAAAACCTTCATCGTAAGATAAAAACTGCTCAGCAAGAAATCATCGATATAGAGCCCGGACATTATACTGCCATACTCTCACCTCGTTGTATCGGTGAATTCCTCGTTTATCTTTCTTATTCTATGAGAGCCAAAGTGCTCGATGCCCACGAAAGTTTTTTTGAAGATCAGCTTAATAAGCAGGTTTTCCCAAAGAATATCACCATATACGATGATCCTACCCATCCCGATCTTATCGGATATAAATATAATGAAGATGGTCATATATACAAAAAGACAGCATTGATAGAAAATGGTATATTCCGTAATTTTATGGTGGATAATTATTATGGTAGGAAGCTGAATATGAAAAAAAATGGGGCGACTGGTAAATGTTTAATCATGGATACGGGTAAAACTAAATTGGATAAGATGATTAGCTCTGTAAAAAAAGGGATATTTATCTCGAGCCTGCATTACATGAATTTCATTAACCACAAAGAGACTTCGGTTACCGGACTCACGCGTGATGGCACATTTCTGATTGAGAATGGCAAACTAACGAAAGTGATCAATAATCTTCGCTTTACCGACAAAATAGCAGATATTATCGATAATATTTCCGAAATCGAGAACCGATCCTATACCATCCCATTTTCTTCTAATTATGGTAATTTTTCTATAGTAAGCGCTAAAATGCCTCATGTGAAGACAAAAGATATCTTTATCAGTTCTTCTACCGAAACTATATAATTAAGGGAGTTTTTATGAAAAAATTATTGTGCGACATATTAAACAAAATAGATAGAACAGAAGTTACATTTGCTGATGTACGATTCACAAATACGGATGAAGAGACGATATATTTTGAAAAGGGTGATTTGAAGCATTACGGCTCCGACCTTGATATGTTAGCATTGGGAATCCGTGTATTGATAGATGGTACTTGGGGATTTGCCGGTACGAACAAGTTGGATAGCCATTCGATAGACAAAGCTATCAATCGAGCTATAGAGAGTGCAAAAAGTGGCAGCAGATACAGATGGGATAAGGTAAGATACAAACCGATGCAACCTGTTACAGCATCATATCTCTATAAGCCAAATGAAGATCCATTCTTGATGGACCCAGCCGAAAAAATCAAATATTTTGAAAAAATCGCCAAGAAACTCACTCTCAATGAAGCGATAGTTTATTCTTATCTATATGCTATTTTCTACAGACAGTACAAGCTGTATGCCAACACCGAAGGCACCATGGTAGATACGCTACTATATGATGTAAATCCGAGTATGTATGTTCTTGCTTCAAACGGTAGAGAAGCAATGTCCAGAACATACCCGGGACATATGGCAGCAAGAAGGGGTGGATTTGAAATTATCAGAGATTATAATATGGAAGCGAATGTGGATACAATTATCTCTCAGGCGATCGAATTACTCATAGCTCCCAACATAGAAGATGAGAAGGCAGATTTGATCATCAGTGGAGGACATCTGGCATTGCAATTACACGAATCGGTCGGACATGCCACCGAAGCTGACAGAATATTCGGCAAAGAAATTTCTTATGCCGGCAAAACTTTTATCAAACCCTCAATGCTGGGAAATTTTCGCTATGGTTCCGACATCGTATCGATATACAGTGATAGCAGTGATGAGCGCGGTATTGGGTTTCATCCGGTCGATGATGAAGGTACACCATCCAAAAAAGTAGATATCATCAGAAATGGTATCCTCGTTGATGAGCAAACTTCACGCGAAATCGCACCTTTATTGGGCAAAACACCGAGTTCAAACATGAAAGCATCCTACGGTGACGATATCCCTCTTATTAGAATGACAAATTTCTGTTTGGCACCACACAAAGGAACGCTGAAAGAGTTGATCGAGAACACTGAGAAAGGCTACCTAATAGATTTTACGAAAACATGGTCTATAGATGATAATCGGAACAACTTCCAATTTACTACCGAAATTGGTTGGAAGATCGAAAATGGCGAAATAAAGCATATCGTCAAAGAACCTACTTATTATGGTATTACTCCTGAATTTTGGCAATCTTGCGATCGGATCTGTGGTGAAGAGGAATGGCGCTACTTCGGCACTTTCAATTGTGGTAAAGGTGAGCCAGGGCAGGCGATGCATCTTTCACATGGCGTTGCACCAGCAAGATTCAAAGATGTGGTTTGCAATGTAAAAGCATGATGAAAGGAGAAATATGAAATCCAAAATTGTTGCCATAATCCCTGCCGGTGGCATGGGTTCTCGTATGAAGCTTCCCCAAAAGAAGCAGTTTGTTTGCATACTGAACAAACCGCTTATCCAATGGACGTTGGATCATTTCATCGAACACGAAGAAATCGATCAGATCGTTGTATCTCTGCCGAAAGAGAACATAGAAGACTTCAAAAAACTCAAGCTGAGCTCGAGTGGTAAAGAAATCACTATAGTAGAGGGAGATAGACACAGACAGGGATCGGTTTTCAATGCTCTAAAAGCCTGCTCTAATGATACGGATTATGTATGTATCCACGATGCCGTACGTCCTTTTGTTAAACCGGAAGATATCTCTATGTTGATAGATGCGGCAAAAAAAGATAAAGCGGTGATTGCCTCATCACCTGTAAAAAACACGATAAAATTGATAGAAGATCAACACATAGTCTATACTTTGCCTCGTAAATCACTAATCAATGCACTCACCCCACAGGTATTCGCTTTTAATTTGATAAAAACATATCATCGGAAAGCAATGGAGTTAGACCTTCAGTTCACCGATGATGCTTCTATTTTGGAGCATTTTGGCTATCGTGTCATCTATAAACATACTTCCCCGCTAAATATTAAGATTACCGACATTGAAGATTTGAAACTGGCTGAGATGATTATAAAAACTAATAATAAATAAGGAGAACTAATGAGCTTGCTAAGGAAATTTACCATCAACCTACCAATTCCCATTATTGGGGTCGGGTGTGGTGTTTTAGGATTGAGCTTGCAAAAAATTTCGCTAGACATGGGCAAATATGCAACTAAGCTTCTAAAAGCTTTGGAATATAGAGGTTACGACTCTACAGGAGCTGTCTTCCAAGCTGAAGATGAAAAATCTATTACTTTGCTTAAAGATGTGGGAGCTCCTACTACTTTGGTTAAGACTCTTGGAATCGAAAATCAACAAGGGAAACTTTTTTGCGGACAGGTTCGTTGGGCTACTTTTGGTACAGTTACCAAAAAGAATGCCCAACCCCATATTGTTTCTTGTAAAAAACACCTCTACGGTGCTCATAATGGCAATATCACCAATACACAGCAACTAAAAGATTTTCTCATAGCCGAAGGACATAAAGTGTTATCTGATAATGATGGTGAAATGCTGGTACATCTGGTTGAGCACTATTTCGATAATGAACTTCACAAACATGATAATAATAAACATCTGGATCTAGAGCTTAGATCCGAATGTATGCGAGCAGCAATAATAGACGCATCCCAGCGGGTAGTAGGTTCTTATGCTGCTGTAATTGTGGATCCGATAACCGAAAAAACCTATGCGATCAAAGCAGGAAGCAGTCTCTACTTTGGGATAGGTGAATTGGACGGTAATAATTTCGGTTTGGCTTCCTCTGATCTGAGCGCTGTTCTTAAGTTTACCAAAATATTAGTTAATCTTCGAGAAGGTGAGTTGATCGAGTTCACTGCGGATGAATTCTCAGTTTATGCATTCAAAAAGTTGAAGATAAGACGACCAAACCTGCCCGATCTATATATTGAAGCAGGAGAGAAAATCGAAAAAGAACCGGTATTTTCGAAATTGCGAGCTGAAGATACAGCCTTGAAACCACCATTTAAGCATTTTATGGAACAAGAGATCTATGGTGAAGTCGATTCTACCGGCAAACTAGCGAAATTTTTTGCCGGAGGTTCAAATACCGGCAAAAGAATGCTGAAATTTTTAAAAAATGAATCCTTGTATAATGACCTGAAAAAACTCAATCAGAGTATTCTTTCTCAACCCACACCAGATAAGCAACTAGAGGTGTTTGGGGAATATCAGAATTCGAAACCGGCGGATAATTTCTACCGAAAAGCAAAGCAAAATTATCCGGCTATCTATAATGAATTGGTGAAGGAAAACTTCGAAAAAAAGTATTTCTTCTCTTCAGAAAAGAACATTTTTATTGATCTGGTTAATTCACATTTCGACAAAAAACGTCTGCTGCTTGCCAAAGCTTTGGACACCATATCAGAACAGCTGGATGTGGAAGAATTTGAAGCTAATATCAATAGTTTCCTTAAGCTTATCAAAAAGACAACCGAGAATGGTGGAACCATCTATACAGTAGCTTGTGGGACTTCTTTCCATGCTACCAAAGTAGCTTCTCTCTTTTTCAACGAAATTGCCAAAGTCAACGTCATTCCCACTCTTCCGGGTGATTTCCGCGGGCAGTTTTCCAAGAGTCTGCGCGATCATGATCTTATCATTGGTGTATCACAGAGTGGTGAAACCAAAGATCTGATCGATATTTTCAACGATATTGAGATTCAGAATAAAGATATCAAATTCGCTGTATTGGTAAACAATTTGAACTCTACTTTGGGACAGGAGAAGAGCGATGTCTCTATTCCTATTCTCTGTGGACCGGAGATAGCAGTACCAGCTACCAAGAGCTTTATCAACCAGATCATGTTATTCTACTATCTCGCCATAAAAGTTGCAGAGCTAAACCTACAGAATATGAAGAAAAAGAAGGTCGGGGAAAAAGAGTATGATAATTTCAAATTAGAATTGGAAACAAGAAAAAAATCGGTATTCGATATCCCTCAGATTATCAAAGAAACTATCGAAACTACCAGAGATCAAATTGAATTTGTTGCCGGCAAAATATATATGGAACCCTCCATGCATATCTTGGCAACCAAAATTTCCGGGGTTGCAAAAGAAGGGGCATTGAAGATAAGAGAGACTGTCCTAAACCATGCAGAAGGTGGAGAAGCTTCTGAATTTAAACATGGGCCAAATACCATATTAGGGAAAAATACCGTCTTTGGCATAAAAAATATCAAAGCGATAATGAAGCATTACAACCATTGTCTTGATTTGTTGAATGAAAAAGCAGAAGTAAGAGACATTTCTACCAGTGAACAAAGATTGATAGCAAATGCAATATGTAGTTACATTTTCAAAAAAGCCTATCCTTTTAACCTTACAAAAGAGGGTGAAAAGCTTTTCGAAGAGATCATCGATGAATTCGATTTTTTCCAAAATGCTTATCGAAATTATCCACTATTATATGTAACCGGTCCCGAGACCAGAGATGTGAATTTGACAATATCGCAAATAAATACACACAAAATAAGAGGTGCAGATACATTTGTAATCGCAGAGGATAATGATGATCTAATCAATAACGCCAGATTAAACCCACATGATACTAAATATTACGGATGGGGTTGCATCAGTCTGCCGAAGACAGGAGATTCTCTGATGACAGCTTTTTCCGCAACAATTGTATTGCAACTTTTAGCATTGAGAATGAGTGTGAAAAAGATGGAGTATTTAGATCGGTTGAATATTCTTGCACATGGAGTTCATCCTGATGTACCCAAAAATGTCTCCAAATCGATCACGGTAGATTAAATTAGGAGTAAATATGCGTATTGGATATGGTTATGACGTACACAAGTTGACAGAAGGGAGGAAATTGATCTTGGGAGGAGTAGAGATCCCCTACGATAAAGGTCTTATGGGTCATTCAGATGCAGATGTACTGCTGCACGCCGTAATAGACGCCATCTTGGGAGCTATCAGTCGGGGTGATATCGGACAGAATTTCCCCGATTACAACGATGAATACAAAGATGCCGACAGCAGGTTTCTTTTGATCGAAACTGTTCAGATGATGAGTAGTTTCGGGTATGAGATTGGCAATGTAGATGCAACTATTTGTGCCGAAAAACCGAAATTGGGTATCTACATCCAGAAAATGAGACAAAACCTCGCCACCGATCTCAATACCGAACTGCAAAACATTTCGGTTAAGGCTACTACTGAAGAAGGCATGGGCATCAGCGGTAGTGAAGAAGGCATCTCTGCATCAGCAGTAGTCCTGCTAAAGGAAAAATCCTTAGTATAAGAAACCTCTCCACATTGTAGTAAGATATATTATTCGGTTCGGGATCTTACCAGTTCTTCTACAAAATCATCGTCTGAGCCGAACGGTAAGGTGATATGATAATTACCGTCGGATTCGGAATTGATATTGTTCGAGACTTCGATAGAATGCTCATTTTGAGCCCACGCTCTCCTCGCTACACCACACAACACATCCCAAGGTATAGCTGTCCTTAGGATCGAATCCACTCTGCTACTACCATCCAAAACCATCCCAAAGCCACCATTTATCACTTTCCCGATACCGACACCACCACCATTATGTAAGGCGACCAAACTCATCCCTCTGGCAGCATTACCGGCAAAACACTGCGTTGCCATATCAGCCATAATATTAGAACCGTCTTTAATATTGGAGGTCTCTCTAAAAGGAGAATCAGTTCCACCGGTATCGTGGTGGTCTCTACCCAGCATAATTGGTCCTACCTCTCCTTCTCTAACCATTTGATTGAATTTCAAAGCTATTTCCAATCTACCCTCGGCATCTTGATATAAGATCCGTGCTTGAGTTCCGACTACCAAGTTATTTTTCATAGCATCTCGAACCCAGACATAATTATCTTGATCTTGGTACCGGAGTTGCGGACGCATATTTTTTATTATCTCAGCCGCAGCATTATCTGTTTTTTGCAGATCATCTTTTTTACCGCTTAAGCAAACCCATCTGAAAGGTCCATAGCCATAATCGAATAGCTCCGGTCCGAGGATATCTTCCACATAACTGGGGAAAACAAAGCCCTCGTATGTATTCTCTCCATTTTTAGCAATTTCAGTAACACCGGCATCGAATACAGCTTTCATAAAGCTATTGCCATAATCGAAGAAATAAGTGCCTTTTTCGGTCAGGTTCTTGATTACTTCGAAATGGCGTTTTAGCGACTTATCTACTAGTTGGATGAATTTCTGTTTGTCTTCGTCCAATAATTTTGTTCGCTCTTCAAAAGTAATACCAACCGGACAATATCCTCCCTCATAAGCAGCATGACAGGAAGTCTGATCCGATAGAAGATCGATATGAACATTATGCTTATCGGCATAATCCAATAGATCGACCACATTCCCATAATAGGCGATAGCCCGAGACTGTTTTTCGGACAATGCTTTTTGTGCAGAAGCAAAGGCTTGTTGGGGACTAGAAGCTATCTCACTGATCCATTTCTGCTCATAACGGGTTTGGATGCGAGACTCATCAACTTCAGCAATAATCCCAACACCACCGGCTATTTCGATAGCTTTTCCTTGGGCTCCGCTCATGCCACCTAAACCGGAAGAAACAAAAAGTTTACCTCTCAAATCACTATCTTCGGATACTCCCAGTTTCTGCCTGCCAGCTATCAGCAAAGTGTTGTATGTACCATGAACTATGCCCTGTGGCCCGATATACATCCACCCACCGGCAGTCATCTGACCATAGTTTGCAACACCGAGCGCATTGGCACGATTGAAATCCTTTTGGTTGTCGAACATACCGATCATCAATCCATTTGTCGTTATCACCCGGGGAGCTTGGGGATGAGATTTGAACAACCCAAGGGGATGACCACTCATACAGACCAAGGTTTGCTCATTTGTCATGTTTTCCAGATATTTTTTGATCAATCGATATTGCATCCAATTTTGGCACACAGCACCTGTTTCACCATAGGTGACCAATTCATGAGGGTAGAGTGCAATATCAAAATCAAGATTGTTATCAATCATCACTTGAAATGCTTTTGCTTCTATACAATTGCCTTTGTATTCTTCGATAGGCTTTCCGTAAATTCTACCTTGGGGACGATAACGGTATCCATAAATCCGGCCACGACTGAGTAGTTCGTCCATAAACTCCGGTGCCAATTCTTTGTGCAATTCTGTTGGGATATATCTTAGCGCGTTTTTTAATGCTAAAGATATCTCTTTTTTATTAAGCGAAAATTCCCTTTTGGGAGCTCTTCTGATATTTTTCTCAAATTTTGGTCTCGGGGGAAGTTCAGATTCCAAACTAATTCTCATCACATGTTTCATGTTCATAGCTACCTCCCGCAGTTATAAGATCTCACCCGTCGCTTCGATTTGATCGGAGTGATCTTTTTCTTCATTTATAAAATTCTGTAATCGAGTATACAATCTTTCTACTACATCAGGCTGAATATCATTTATTTTGTATGCTTTATGCTTCTTTGTAAGCACCCAGATCCCATCAAAGGGGATGTTATCTATCTTTGGATTAAAACCTTCTTCCAAGGCTTCTGCAACTATCAAGATTTTCGCATTATGGTATGTTTTTTTCGACAAATTGGCATAGTATTCTAAACTTGCCAGATGTTCTTCGGTGAGCAGAGGGTAAGATTGAACGATTATCAGAGGTAAAACAAGCTGATGTTTGTTGAAATTTCTTTTCCCGGTAATTCTAAACTGAATATCTATACTTTGGCTTAATTGCAGAAATTTGGGAGAGTTTCTATACGCAAAATTCGGATCGGATTCAAAAGATGAGATATTTTCCGGGTTAAAATTCATATCATAATGAAAAGATTGGTAATCCCACTTTATACCTTTGTGACTAAAAATGCCGATTTTTTCTATCAAAACAGTCAACATATCATCGATGTATTTTGTGCCAAACACAGGTGAAGATTCTTTGAAACCTCTGTTGTTTCGCGGATTGTATTTATATTTGTAGTTCGAAATTACTTTACGAAAATCATTTAAAGCTTTTACCATATCCTCTATACTTACTTCGGTTCCTTTGGCTTCAATAAGTTCCTCGAATCTCTTCCATTGGAGTTGGATCTCGTGCAAATACATCGCATTGACGGGATTCTTCTTGTCTTTCAATAGCTCTTGTAACATTTCTGAATAAAACATATTCACCTCTCACTTACCGATATCTTTTCTTACCGTGTCAATTGACGAGTATAAAATCCTTAACCCAGCATATTTTGTCAATTGTCTTTTCGAAACATAGCCATATCACCTTATTATTCAACAAGATAGATTTCCTTGTAGCTTCGATGGGATAAAAAAAAGGGGAGCGGGGTAGCTCCCCTTATCTGTCATAATCATTATTTCATATAAGGATAAGTCCAATCTGTCGGCGAAACGAAGGTTTCTTTGATAGCCCTGGTCGATATCCATCTTAGCAAGTTGATGATTGAGCCGGCTTTATCATTTGTTCCGGAAGCACGGCCACCGCCAAATGGTTGTTGATTTACCACCGCTGCAGTCGGTTTATCGTTGATATAAAAATTACCGGCTGCATGACGCAATTGCTTCGTCATCTTATTGATAGCATACCGATCTTTTGCAAAGATAGCACCGGTTAGTCCGTATGGTGAAGTATTGTTACACAACTCAAGTGTCGCTTCAAGATCTTCATCCTGATATATATAGATAGTTACCACTGGTCCGAAGATCTCTTCTTCCATTGTCTTGAATTTCGGATTGGTGGTTACTATAGTAGTAGGTTGGATGAAAAAACCTTTACTATCATCATACTCACCGCCGGTTATTATCTCTGCCTCACCAGAAGATCGGGCATATTCGATATATGCGACAATATCATCGAATGCTTTTTTGTCGATCACCGCTCCCATGAAATTGCTGAAATCTTCTATATTACCGACTTTGATCTTGCCTACTTTTTCTACATACAATCCTTTGAAATCCTCCCAGATAGATTGTGGGATGTAAATTCTGGATGCTGCCGAACATTTTTGACCCTGGTACTCGAACCCACCGCGGATAGTCGCTGTTACCAGTGCCTTGACATCTGCCGTATTATGGGCGAATATGAAGTCCTTTCCACCAGTTTCACCCACAATTCTGGGATAGTATTTCAAATTAGGCAGATTGTTCCCGACTTTTTTCCAGATATCCTGAAACACCGCAGTAGAACCGGTAAAATGTATACCCGCCAAGTTTGGATCTGAGAGAATATCATCGCTTATTTTAGCGCCGGATGCAGGTATGAAGTTTATCACTCCATCGGGTAAGCCGGCTTGCTGTAATAGTTTCATAACATAATATGCTGAATAAACAGCTGTTGATGCCGGTTTCCATAAGACTGTATTTCCCATCAAAGCTGGCGAGGTCGGTAGATTTCCTGCAATAGCGGTAAAGTTGAAGGGTGTGATAGCATAGATGAAACCTTCCAGTGGTGCATACTCTACCCTATTCCACATCTCTTTGGGAGAAAATGGTTGGTTTTGAAAGATCTGATGCATGTAGAGTACATTAAAGCGCCAGAAATCCGCCAGCTCACATGCAGCTTCTATTTCTGCTTGATGAGGTGTCTTAGATTGTCCTAACATCGTAGCTGCATTGATAGTAGCACGCCATGGTCCGGTTAATAGCTCAGCTGCTTTTCTGAATATAGCTGCCCGCTCTTCCCAAGGTAACTTAGACCACTTCTCGCGAGCTTCGAGAGCAGACTGGATGGCAAGTTTCACTTCCTCTTTGCCTGCTCGGTGGAATACTCCAAGCCGATGAGCAGTTTCGTGCGGCGGTCTGATCTCCTTTGTATCACCGGTTTTCACCTCTTTCCCACCAATGATCAAAGGAATCTCGATCTCTTCACTCTTCATCCGGGCTAATGTTTGTTGGATTAACTCTCTCTCCTGGCTGCCTGGAGCATAATCTCTCGGTTTTTCATTTCTCGTTTCGGGAACCTTGACTAAACCATTGAACATACATCCTCCAATATTTAATATTATTTAATTATACACTATTCAAAATATAGATATTTACAAACATTATCTGCCTCTGGATAATATTCCAAGTATCATCACAGAGTATTTTTATGTTTTTTTAAGTACTCTTTTAAACTCTCGTTGGATGCTTTTATCGCTTCATCTCCATGATGCCACCCTGCCGGACATACTTCTCCATGCGATTCGAAGTTGCGCTGAGCATCTATCATGCGTAACATCTCATCCACATTTCTACCCAATGACAGATTATTAACCACTTGATGCTGAACCACACCATCTTTATCTATTAGAAATGAAGCTCTTAGTGCTACTCCATCTTTATGTTCTACCCCATATCTCCTAGTGATGATATGTCTGATATCTGACACGATCGGAAACCTGATCTGCCCAATACCACCTTCATCGACAGGAGTATTTCGCCAGGCAAAATGGGTAAATTGTGAATCTATCGAGACCCCCACTACCTCTGTTTCTCTCTTCTTGAATTCCTCTATTCTCCGATCATGTGCTATTATTTCCGTCGGACATACAAAGGTAAAATCCAAAGGCCAGAAGAAGAGAACGATAAATTTGCTATTTAGTTGTGATAATTGGAAATCTTCTTTGATCTGTCCGTCAGGCATCACAGCTGGTGCGATGAAATCCGGTGCTTTTTTCCCTACTAATACACTCATAATTTCCTCCTTTTTATATGAGATTTAATCTCATTCTCAATTAGAAGGTAAGCTTTTATCCGCTCTAGGCAATTTTTTCTTATCTAATACGACACTCGCTGATTGATTGTTGGATTATGCCGGCAAGATATTTAAGTGTATCTTGAGGGTATGTATGAGCATAACCAAAAGCCTTGTCCAGCGTTCTATTCGGCACAAAAGATTGCAAAAAGTATCGTTTGGCTTTTTTCAAGAGTGATCCCATCTCCAAAATATCATCCACAGTCAGTTGCGATTCCACTATCGTACTGCGGAACTCATAGTCTACTTTAGACTCCTTGATGATCATGATAGATCTTTTGATAGCTTTAATATCTACTGGGGCTCTAACCACCTGCTTATATTTTTTTAGCGGAGCTTTGATATCCATAGCCACATAATCGATTGTCTCCACCAATTTTTCCAACATCCCCGGATTTGTCCCATTGGTATCCAACTTCACCAAAAAACCCATACTTTTTATCTTTTCTATGAACTCAGGCAAATCCTTATGAAGTGTAGGCTCACCCCCGGTGATGGTGACGGCATCCAGTTTACCGACCCGACTGTTCATAAAATTTAGCACATAGAGTTCATCATAACACTCAGCTGCCGGATTATTCTCTACCAATTCCGGATTATGACAATAAGGACAGCGAAAATTACACCCTTGCGTGTAGAGAACTGCACATATAGCATTGGGATAATCGATTAGTGATGATTTCTGAAGTCCGGCAAATCTCATATCCTACTCCCCAATCGTATAATTCTTTCTCATCTCAAACTCGGAACGTTTCCCATCATTCCACTGATTGATCGGTCTGAGATATCCAACTACTCTCGAATAGATTTCACACCGCTGTAAGCAGTAGGGACATTGATCATGTTCACCGTTCAAGTAGCCATGTGTCTTACAAATACTGAAGGTAGGAGAGAAAGTAAAGTAAGGCAGTTTGTATTGAGAACAGATCTTGCGTACCATCAACTTGACATTTTCAGGGTTGGTAATTCTCTCGCCGATATACAGATGCAATACTGTTCCCCCGGTATATTTAGTTTGGATATCATCTTGCAGATCTAAGGTTTCGAAAATATCGTCGGTATAATTCACCGGCAGATGCGTGGAATTAGTGTAAAAAGGTTCGCCCTCGTTAGAAGCGACTTTTATTTGTGGGAACTGACTTTTATCCATTTTTGCAAGACGGTAGGTGGTACCTTCTGCAGGTGTAGCTTCGAGATTGTAATTATGTCCGGTCACCTCTTGGAAATTAACCAATTTTTCTCTCATATAATCAAGCACTTCTTTGGTGAAATCCATTCCCTCTTTCTCTGCAATAGATACATCAAGAAGATTGAAACATGCCTCATTCATTCCTATCAGTCCGATTGTGGAAAAATGGTTTTCCCAATAACGATCGAACCTATCTTTAATATCCCTTAAATAATATTTGGTATAGGGATAGAGATTATTGTCGGTAAACATTTCCAACACTTTTCTCTTTATCTCCAAACTGTCTTTTGCTTTGTTCATCAAATAATCCAATTTTGCTAAGAACTCACTTTTATTTTCGGAAAGATGGGCTATTCTCGGCAGATTGATAGTCACTACACCGATAGATCCGGTAAGCGGATTAGCTCCGAACAAACCACCTCCTCTACTCTCCAGTTTGCGTGTGTCCAATCTAAGCCGACAACACATAGAACGTGCATCATTGGGATCGAGATCGGAGTTGACAAAATTAGAAAAATAGGGGATGCCATATTTAGCTGTCGCTTCCCACAAGGTATTCAAGACAGGCTTATCCCAATCGAAATCTTTGGTGATATTATAGGTGGGGATAGGGAATGTAAACACACGCCCTTTGGCATCACCTTCACACATCACTTCCAGAAATGCCTTGTTGAGGATGTCCATCTCAGATTGATATTCTTTGTAAGTAGCATCCATATACTCACCGCCCAAGATCACCGGATGGTCTTTGTACATCTCTGCAACTTCCAGATCCATGGTGATATTGGTAAATGGTGTTTGGAACCCGACTCTGGTAGGCACATTCACATTGAATACAAACTCCTGCAGAGCTTGTTTTACTTCCTTGTAGCAAAGG
This sequence comes from uncultured Candidatus Cloacimonadota bacterium, assembly GCA_964433675.1. GTDB lineage: Bacteria > Cloacimonadota > Cloacimonadia > Cloacimonadales > TCS61 > CAYSSJ01. The sequence continues at coordinate 216,618 of CAYSSJ010000001.1, read as the reverse complement.
TTATCATATCGTATGAAAGGTGCTAATAAAGTATCGAAATTTGAAAAAGCTTGTGCTCCGGCTGCTTCTCCCTGAAGTGTATAGAAGAAGTTCACTATCTGCCCCAAAATGCTCCTAAAATGTTTTGCCGGTGAGCTTTCTATCTTCCCTTTCGCACCTTTGAAGCCGACCAATAGTAGGTCTTTGAGATCCCAGCCGACACAATAAACCGAAATCAGTCCAAGATCATGGATATGAAAATCACCATTGGTATGTAGTTGCCTGATCTCCGGTGGATATACTTTATTAAGCCAGTAAATTTTACTCACTTCTGATGCTACATAATTGTTCAAGCCTTGGAGGGAATATGCCATATTACTGTTCTCTTTCACTTTCCAATCCAGTTTATTGAGATATTGATCGATCAGATCGATCTCTGCATTGTGAACTATCTCCCTAATGCGTGCATGCTGGTCTCGGTAGATGATATAGGCTTTGGCAGTTTTGATATATTGAGAAGTAAGCAGTACCTCTTCTACAATATCTTGCACATTCTCTACATTGGGAATCTTTTCATCATAAAGCTGGAATAGAATATTCATCACTCTAAGAGATAATTTCTTGGCAATGGAAAAATCAAACTCCTTCGTTGCTTGGGCAGCTTTGTAAATTGCACTGGTTATTTTGTCCGGATCAAATCTGACAACAGTATTATCGCGTTTGCGAATTTTTTGGATCATAATCACTCCTCTGATTTCTACTATGCCAAGCAAATTGATATCTGCATATAATACATTTAGTTACGGCTCTCATTCCACTATCCTCATTTTTAATACTATCTTATCTTACTTGTTTATTTGTAAAATATTATGAATATGTCAAGCAGAATAATAAAATTATAAGCTCGGGATACTCGAAACTACGATCAGGATTGGATATTTTTAGCTTATTTTTTTTTCAAGACGAAAAAAATACATGCATAAGTTTGAAGCGGACAGGCTAACATTCTTTTCAGTAGCAATTCTCAAAGAGTATGCTTAAATTGTTCCAAACTAAGTGCATTAGCATAGTAGGATTCGAAGCTTGCCGTCAAAAACTGTGCCATCTCGGTATGATTAATAACCATGGAAGTGAACCCGGATTTTGAAGCTGATATTTTGTTTTGCAAACTCAAGATGACTTTCTGCTGATCAAATATCATCATTTTTATCGGTACCTTTTCTAACACTCTTATCTCCGCTCCTGCATCTTCCCATAAACTTAGAAATTCAAGAAGATCGTCATCGATAGGATAACTAACTTCGGAAAGGAATTTGTACTTAATCCCATTTTTCCGTTTTATACTGCGTTTTCTTACTACGGTCGCAAGATCAACGGCATAGGGTGCTTTATTCATTGCCAGGATCTCTCTTTTGGCTTTTCGTTCTAACTCGTTTGTTTTATTAATTATCGAACTCTGCTCTTTGATAACTTCGATAAATTCCAAAGGGTCGTGATTTTCTTTGTTTGTATTGTATATTGGCATTAGAAGATGAGAAAGCTCATTTACCTTTTTTATCTTGAATTTATGCTCTTGTTGCAGATCATCGAGTAGCCGATCGAAAGCGTAGGCAGGATTATTTGCTTTGAAACTTTTCATGTTTCCGTGTATCTGTTTGCACAACCCTTTATTTACGAGATTATTTAGAACTTCGTATATCCTCGTTCGTGGTATATCAGCAGCCTTAGATAGTTCTATAGCAGTAAAGTTTCCTTTTTGCAATAATGTGTAATATGCTTTGGCTTCATATTCGGTTAATCCAACTGATCTCATTTTTTCCAAATGGTTATACACATCCCCCTCCTGATAAATTTACCAAAACATATCTCAGCATTTAGACCACCCGCAGGCATGACATTTCAGACAACCTTCGGAAAACTCAATCGCACTACCGCAATCGGGGCAGACAGCACCTTTCATACCCGGCTCGATCTTATTGGATTTCTGAGAAGTGTCTGGATTTATATCACCGGTCAACTTATCACTGTTGTTCAGATAAGTCTGCAATGCTTTAGCCACTCCATCGGCGCAAGAAGTGATAATTTCACCTTTGTGCCACATTGGAGACGGACATCTGATTCCCTGCAATTGTTTAATAATAGAATTCACCTTCACATGCGATCTCAGGCAGAGTGATGTTAATCTGGCGATAGCTTCCAGCTGAGCAGAAGCACATCCGCCTACTTTACCCATCTGGGTAAACACCTCGCAAGGACCTTCTTCATCGGTATTGATAGTTACATACAGATGACCACATCCGGATTGGATCTTTTTCGTCATCCCCAGAGTAACATCAGGTCTCTGGCGCGGACTCACTCTTTTATCGTTTAGCTGACTATCTTTCTTTTCTTTGGAACCCAAAGTAAGCACCTGATTATCTCTGCTTCCATCTCGATAGACAGTTACACCTTTACACCCGAGTTCGTAAGCTAATTCGTAGGTGGTATGGATATCTTCTTTTGAAGCTTCGTGCGAGAAATTTATAGTTTTACTCACAGCGTTATCGGTATATTTTTGGAAAGCCGCCTGCATTCTAATATGCCATTCCGGGGAAATATCGTGTGAAGTTACGAATATTTTTTTGATAGCTTCTGGGATCTCATCTATCTTCGCTATACCTTCTTCAGAAATTCTTTCCATCAATTCTTCGGAATATAGTCCTGCATCTCTGATAGCCTCTTCAAAATATGGATTTGTGTAGATCAGTTTTTCGCCGTCCATTACATTTTTGGTAAACACGAGTGAGAATTGCGGTTCTATCCCACTGGAAGTATTGGCTATCATACTGATAGTTCCTGTAGGAGCGATTGTAGTGGTAGTTGCATTACGGATACCGGAACTTCTGATCTTATCTTTTAGTTTGTCCCAATCTAGATTTATCGATTCACGCTGCAATTTCCCGTATTCGTAAATACTGCCCTCGAAATTCGGAAAATTACCCTTTTTTTCTGCTAATTCAACAGACGCAAGTTTGGAATGGTAATCTACATATTCCATGATCTCTTGTGCCAATTCCACAGCTTCTTCACTGTTATATGGAATTTTCATAGCATAAAGCAGATCGGCAAAACCCATCACTCCGAGCCCGATTTTTCTGTTCGCTTCAGCCATCTCAGAAATTTTTTGCAAGGGAAACTTAGATTTGGAGATCACATCATCCAGAAATTGCACAGATTCGTACACAGTTTTCTTCATAAGCTCCCAATCGATCTTATCCCCATCCCACATAGCAGCCAAATTGATAGAACCGAGATTACATGCTTCATTAGGTAGAAGTGGCTGTTCACCGCAGGGATTTGTGCTCTCTATCTTTCCGATATGCGGAGTAGGATTAAATGCATTTATTCTATCTATGAAAATGATGCCTGGTTCACCGTTTTTATGTGCCATTTCTACGATCAGAGTAAAAACATCTCGTGCGTTCAATCTATTAGTGACCTTGCCGGTATGAGGTGAGATCAGTTCATATTCGGAATCGCTATAGACAGCATCCATAAATTTATCGGTAATACCTACGCTGATATTGAAATTATTCAGTTCTTTGGGATCGTCTTTGCAGGTGATGAACTCAAGAATTTGGGGATGATCTACATTCAGGATTGCCATATTGGCTCCGCGTCTGGTACCACCTTGTTTTACTGCATCTGTAGCAGCATTGAAAACTTTTAGGAAAGTGATCGGACCACTGGATACTCCATTAGTGCTTTTGACTCTTGCATTGGTTTCCCGCAATCTGGAGAAGCTAAAACCTGTACCTCCACCACTTTTATGGATTAGCGCCGCATTCTTCACAGTCTCGAATATATCATCCATGCTATCTTCCAATGGCAGGACAAAACAAGCGGAAAGCTGCTGCAAGTCACTTCCGGCATTCATCAATGTCGGAGAATTTGGCAGAAAGTAACCTGAATCCAATAAACTCTTGTATTTTTTCTTTAGTTCAGCATCTTCCCCACTGATATTAGCCGCAACTCGATCTATCATACTGTCCCAATCTTCCAGTAAGTTGCCCTCTTCATCCTTCTTGAAATATCTCTTTTTCAATACCGTTAATGCATTTTCAGTCAGATGCATACTATCCCCTTTTCCACTAAAATTTTATACACATATCGAATATATTAGAAGCATTTTTAGCTCCGCTAATCTGATGTCAAATCCTATTTGATCTTCCCAATGAACACAATGCCGGAAACAAGTTTATTGCCCCTCTCAGACACCTCTGATAATTTTGATCGGATCTATCTTGACCGTTCTATAGGCAGGGTATAATGAAGAGACAAAACTTATCAATAGTGCAATAGCCGGTATCAGAATATATTCCAGCCATCGTATTTCCACCGGCAGCCACTGCATAGCAAATCCTGGCACCGGTATTCTGACAAACTGATAATGTTGTTGCAATAGTACAACGAGCAATGATGCACAAAATCCAAACAGGATAGCCAAGCATCCGATTATCAATCCCACAGATACAAAGACACGTACGATATCATGTTCGCTTGCGCCCATCGCTTTCAATATGCCGATATTACTGCGCTTTTCTGCTACCAATTTGATGAAATTCCCTGTCATATTGAAAGCAGCCAAAATGATAATCAACGACAATACTATGAACATGACGATCTTCTCCATTTTGATGGCATTGAACAAATTAGCTTCGAACCGACTCCAATCTTCCACCAAGAAATCATCTCCGAGATAATTTTGAATACGCTCTGCTGCTCGCAGAGAAGTTTGGGGATTTCCGGTAGATAATTCCAAATGTGTAGCAATATGATCTTTATCAGCAAAATGCCAAGCATCTTCTAACGCTATATAAGAATATGCCTTTTCATACTCCGGTATGTCCGACACGAAAATGCCAACTACTCTGAAAGTTCTGCTTTTGGGGATCAATCCGAATGGGGTCGGTTCAGTTCCCCTCGGTGATGTCAGAGTAATATATTCGCCTACGGTAGCATTGAGTTCCACGGATTGGCTCAACCCGATGATTATACCGTTATTTTTTAACATATCGGTATGCGGACTACCAATTACGATACGCTCTTCGAGATCAGTAATCGCCTGATAAGATTCATAATCCACTCCCAGACAAAAAGTAGTGGCGATATTGCGTCTGTGCTGCATCATCAATTCCGTCTGATAGACAGGGGCAGATTTTAGCTCAAAATCATCAGATAAGCGCTCGGTTATTTCATTATAGTTTTCTATCGGTGCAAAATCGTGAGTATAAACTTTTATTTCAGCTCTGGAACCGATTACCCGGTCACGCATATCCGATTCAAATCCATTCATCACCGAAGATACTACCAAAAGCGAAAATACACCGATGAATATCCCCAAAAGAGACAACATGTTAGAAGAACTAAACCACAGTTTTCTTCTCCCTTTCAGGTAGCGAAGGGCAATAAATTGATGTATCATGCTATTCGTTTTTACTCGTTATCCTCGTTGTTTTCCTGCTTTTTTTTCTGCATTTTTTCGTAAACTCTGGGATATTTCTCTTTCATACATTCAGGACAGATAGCATGGGAGAAATCCACTTCGGCATGTTTGGTAATATATTCTTCCACATTAGTCCAAAATCCTTTATCATCGCGGATATTTTTGCATGAGGCACAGATCGGGATCAAACCACTCAGGGTTTTCACCTCCTGCAGTGCATTTTGCAGATCTTTGATCAATTTTTCCCGTTCTGCTTCTATTTTTTTCCTGTCCGTAATATCCTGATACATGCCATAAACTCCGACCTGTTCACCTTCGAACTTGATCGGTGTACCAAAAATCGCCACATCTATGAACCGACCATCTTTTGTCTTTCTTTTGGTCTCGAAAGCTATTTTTTCTCCTTCAGCTACCTTGCCTGTTAAATCGCCCGCTTCTTCTCTAAGTTGTTCTGTAGTAAGCATTACATCTATATTTTTGCCGATAACTTCATCAGATTCGTAACCAAAGATATTGGTAAATTCTTTGTTTATCCTGTTGATATGACTATCTGAATCTGCGACTACAATAGCCACCGGTGAGCTTTCGAAAAGTTCCTCCAGATAAGCTCGCTCCTCTCTTAGCTCAGTCTCTGCTTGTTTTCTTTGGATAGCCACCGCAATTTGGGTCGAGATGAATTCTAGGATTTCCTTATCTTTCTCCTGATAGAGATTCTTACTTTTGTAGCTCTGAACTGCTACCACACCAATAATTTCCTCTTTGATCTTGAGCGGCACTCCCAGCCATACTTTGGATAAGGGACCATGTATTTCGATCAAATCTTCTTCTACCATTTTCATGATCTCATCTTCGTTTACCAATAGCGATTTCCCGGTATCAATCACATATCCTGTAAGAGTCTTTCCGGCAGGGAAGCTGTGTTGAGTATCTTTCTCATCGTGAATGAAGGGAAGGGATAGGCTATGAGTTTCTGCATCATATAGTGCTACGAATAGATTGGTAGTATCTATGATCTCTTGGAGATATTTCTGCAGCGAGAACAGCAATTCATCTATATCTTTGCAAATGTTTACAGCATTAGCGATATTGAAGAGCACTTTTTGAGTTTGCTCAGTTCGTTTGATCTCTGTTATATCATGAACTATAGCTTGCAGGAAGTTTTCAGTCCCGATCTTGAGTATATGCAGGCTGACATCAGTTTCGATTGGTGTCCCATCCATTTTTTGATGCGTCCACAAGAATTTCGCTTTACCGGTTGTCATAGCTTTGTTGATGTATTCAAATGACTTCTGTTTGGAAGGTGTACCATCCGGTTGTATTGCTGGTGAAAGTGAAATTACGGTTTTGCCGATCAACTCTTCTTTGGAAGTACCAAACATTAAACCTGAGTGCGTGTTACATTCTATGATCTTATCTTTTTTTAATAGAAAGATAGCATTATCGGATTGTTCAAACAATGCTTTGTATTTTTCGCCGGTCTCACGCATCAGATTCTTTGCGTTTACTTGGTCTGTGATGTCATCGAATACACAGTAATAATACGAGAATTTAGCTTGTTCATCATAATGAGGCATTCCGTCCATACTTATATTAATCTGCTGTTTATCTTTGGTAAGGATCTCGAATTCCAAATCATCGATCTCTTCTTCTTTTTGGATCAACTGTTTGGCTTTTGCCCAGTTTTCTTTACTATCAAGATGAATAAAATATTCTATCGATTTACCCAAGACTTCATCTCTGTTATAATTCATCAATTCAGACCAAGCGTGGTTTATATCAGTGACCTTACCTTTTTTATCGAGCAAGAGAATTGGGATGGGACTTTTTTCAAAAAGGTCTCGAAAATGGCTTTCGCTTTTTTTGGTCTTTTCTTCTTGTTGATATCTTTTCAGCGCCATTTCGATAGTAGCATACAATTCTTTATCTTCTATAGGTTTTACCAAAAAACCGTATGGATTGGTTTGCTTAGCTTTTGATAGGGTGTCTTCTTCGGCATAAGCAGTCACATAGATGACGGGGATATTCAATTCACCTTGGATTATTTTAGTTGCCTCGATACCATTCATTTCACCGGCAAGCATAATATCCATCAGCACCAGATCCGGATTATGAGCTTTAGCCTTTTCGATAGCCTCCTCACCGGTCTGAGACATAGCCACAATTTCAAAGTCCTTTTTCCGAAGAGTCTGCTTGATATCTTCTGCCACTACTCTTTCATCTTCTACGATCATTATTTTAATCACAAAAACCTCCACTTCTCAAAAACACACTATAAAAACTCCTCATATTTCTATTTAAATTTGAGCTAAAAATTTGGCAACAAATTTTCTGAGCTCAAACTTTCATTTGCGGAAAGAGGATGACTTCTTTTATTGAAGTCTGCCCTGTAAAAAGCATGATCATACGATCTAATCCGATACCAAGCCCACCGGTAGGCGGCATACCATATTCAAGAGCTTCCAAAAAATCTTCATCGACGAGGTTTGCTTCCAAATCGCCCAATTCCCGCTGTTTTGTCTGATGTTCCAACCTTTTTCTCTGCTCGATCGGATCATTCAGCTCGGTAAATGCATTAGCGCATTCAGTGCCGTTGATAAAAAGCTCAAACCTCTCTACCAAAAGAGGATTACCCGGCTTAGTTTTAGCCAGTGGAGATACTTCTTTGGGAAAATCCAACACAAATGTCGGCTGTATTAATTTAGGTTCAACGAAGCGATCGAAAATCAAAGTGATCAATTTCCCCGGACCGTCGTTTTTATCGTATTCAATCTCATGCTCATCGCAATATGCTCTGAGCTTTCCCTCGTCAAAGTCGGAAGCATCAAAGTCGGTGTATTCTTTGATCAGATCTATCATAGTTGCTCTTTTCCAAGGCTTTTTCAATGAGATCATATTCTCATGAAACTTAATCGCATCGGAATCGAACACAGAAGCGCCGATATGTACGAATAGATCTTCGGTAAGATCCATCATGTCATGATAATCAGCATAAGACTGATACACTTCCAAGGCGGTAAATTCCGGGTTGTGATTTCTATCCATCCCTTCGTTACGAAAGTTCTTGCCGATCTCATATACTTTTTCGATACCGCCGACTATCAATCTTTTTAGATATAGCTCGGTAGCGATTCTGAGATAGAGTTTCATATCAAGCGTATTGTGATGTGTGACGAACGGTCTGGCATTTGCTCCGCCGTAAAGCGGTTGCAAGATAGGAGTTTCTACTTCCAAGAATCCCTTCTCATCAAAAAAATGGCGCATTTGTCTAATAATTTCAGCTCTAACTTTGTATATCTTTTTATGTTCCGGGTTGAGCAGTAGATCCAGATAGCGTTTTCTATATCTAAGCTCAATATCGGCAAATTCATCGTATCGTTTGGTTACCCCATCCTCTTGTTTTTCTTTGACTACCGGAAGTGGTTTCAGATTCTTTGAAAGCATCTTTATCTGATCTGCTTTTATAGAATACTCTCCTCGCTGAGTAATAAAACATACTCCATGAACTTGCACAAAATCACCTATATCCATCAACTTGAAATTTTCATAGTTATCTTCACCCAGCAGGTTTTGTTTTAGAAATATCTGGATACGTCCACTCTCGTCTGCAATATCCATAAAACCGATCTTCCCTTGTCTTCTGAGCGCTACTATCCTGCCGGCAATATACACTTTCTCTTCTTTTTCCACATATGCAGATTTGTTTTGATGCAAAGTTTCTATACAATGAGTACGTTCACAGCGATTGGGATAGGGATCTACTCCCCGATTGATCATTTTTTCCCTCTTCTCGTGCCGTACCGCTTCAAGTTGACTTATTTTTTCCATATATTCTCACTCCTTTACAAAGGTTGATTCCTCTTTTATAAGTTTGCTTTTTATGTCAAGTTTTGCTTTGAATTCTTTATATTTCATAATTTTACGATAAGTTCGATAATTGTGGATCACTACCAAGGCATAGATCAGATTCGCAAAAATGAGGATAAGGTAGATCTCACTCTGCATGTATTTGTAGTAAGAGATCACCAGATAAATCAGGAGAAGAATGATGCTTTTTAGAATGATAATGCCTGGAAGTAATCCGATCTTTTTGAACAGAAATCTGGCTATCGGATTGAATTCGTTTCTTTCCGAACCATTACTAACAACTTTGATAGTAGAATGTGCATCCAATATATTCAAAACAACAAATAAAGATAGTAGGATCCAAAATAACAGGCTCATCTAACAACTTCCGGTTCGTTCTAATCTAGCATCAGCTTCAAAGCTACCGGGCGATGATCGGAAACATATTCTTCGTATGTCTGCCAACCTCCGATCAAGTATTTTTCCAGAAGAATTGTTTCTACTTCAGATTTATGATGTCCAAAGGCATTGAAAAGTGAACTGGTTATCATAATATGATCCAGATGGGAGGGCCATGTCGGATACGACCAATAATAAGGCGGTCCTTCGGCGATTTCCATATCGACGAAATAGTAATCTTCCGGTTGGTCTAAAAATACTTGAAAAACATTCGTATGAGGAGGGTTGACCAGACTGTCATTCAAATCTCCCAATAGGATCACATTGTTATCCAGATGATGCGTGCTGATGTATGATTCTAAAAGGATACAGGCTTGACGGCGTCTTTCCGCACTTTCCGGATCACCGAATGCTTTCAGATGATTATTTATAATGATAAATTCAGCATCATCGTATGAGATTTCCAGCACATAAGGTCGGCGGGGGAAATAATAGGACTGATCCTGATATATCTCGTAGGGGTCTCCCAGTAATTCTACTGTTTCCGTATTCACAAGGTAAGCTAAACGCTGAGATTCGGAAGCCGGACTACCGGTACGATAACCATCCCATCCTTCCAGATTCGAAGTCAATGTGGTAAAATGATCGTAGAATCTAATCTCTTGTAAAGCGATCACATCCATCTCCAGAGCTTCTACGATCTGAGTAACATATTCTATCGTAGTAGCTCCCTTTTTAGCATAATTTTCCACATTCCAAGTCATAATATCAAAAGTGTGTCCTGATCCGAATTCCAGATCATCAAGTGTCAATTCCGGTGGAGGTTCCGGCGGCGACAGAGGTGTATCTGATCCACATGAGATCAAAAAAAGGGCTACCAATATTCCAAATATTATTTTCTTCATTTTTCACCATCTATATGTATTATCAACCCTGCAGCTACGGCAAGATCTTTCACGACAAAATCAGGCTTATGAACCCAATCTCGTCTATTGAGATAAAACTCTTTTTCTCCATCACCGGTCAAGACTAAAATTGTCTTTAACCCGGCTTTTTTGCCAAACTCTATATCAGTATATCTATCACCTACCATAAACGATCGCTTGATATTTATATCAAACTCATCACATGCTTTTTTGAACATACCGAGTCTGGGTTTGCGATCCTCATGATCCAAATTATACGGTTCCAGCACACCTTCGATATGATATGGTGAGAAGTAGATTTTGTCTATATTTGCATTACTCTCTGCCAGCATATTCTGCATTTTGGCGTGAATTTTATCCAGATCGGCGATAGTATAATATCCTCTGGCTACTCCGGATTGGTTGGAAACCACGATATTAAGAAAGCCATGGTTTTTCAATAGAGCTAACGCTGAGGCAGCGAAAGGATAGAGCTCAAAATCGGCCGGGTGATTTATATAACCATTTTTGTCCATGTTGATAGTACCGTCTCGATCCAGAAACACAGCTTTTTTCTTTCTGTTCTTCATGTTCTATCGCTTCCTGTCTGAAGTTCTGAACTGAAGCGCATCCGGTAATTTAATGTTGAATAGTCTGAGCTGATAATTCCAAAAATCGCCTTGTTTGGTATAACGAAAGAAGATACGCCAACAATCCAATTCTCTGGTAATAGTAACATTGTGAGAGACTATGTCATTGGTCTTCATATCTATAAAATTATCATAAGCGATTTTCCAATTCTTAGTCAGCATCACCGAAACCGAAGACTTTAATGAGCTGGTATAATGTCCGATTTTATATGAAGCTCTATTGGTACGATAGTTGTGTTCGAAAGAGAGCGACCAATCATTTCTTTCGGCAGCCAATCTTTCCATCTCTTCCAAAGAGAGCATATATTCTTCTTCCTCTTCGGGATAGTCCATCATCAGATCTTCGGTCCAGAACTCATTTTTCCTGATCGGGAAATAGTCCATATAAGTGGCATCTCCCGAAAGTGAGAGCCGGGTAGTTATCCCAGCTGACCAATCATTTACAGCCCAATCCCAATTCCCCGGATTTATATCTTTGATGGATAAGTCGTACGGATTCTGAATAATCCTGCCGTTCGGTCGAACCGATAGATTGAGAATGCTATATCTAAGTGCATTGGGATTGAGATTGATGTTGTGTAAGATATTGCTCATTGGCTTGTCTTCTTTCTCAAAATCATAACTCACGCTTGTATTTATACGGAAAAAGTCATTTAATCTTCTCTCGGATAAAGTTTCCGTTTGCTTCAGTTTTAGCTGCCATTTGTTTTCCAGGCTCAAACTCAGCCGCCTCTGTTTGGCAGTACTATTGATACTAATACCGCTGAAAGAGTAATATTTTTGATTATCGGTAAAATCCGGTTTGTATGTAAAAGAGAGCTGTGGAGTAGCTACATGTCTAACTGCGGAGACATAAAGAGGATCCGAAAATACTCTGGTCCCATAAAGGGAAAAAGAGAGTCTGCTTGTAGTACTATAATCATAACCCCTAGCCAGTTGATTATCCTCTTTATCCCGATCAAACCATGCTTCGTTATAGGACATATTTTGCGACAAATTAAGCCAGCCCCGCATGGTATAAGAATAACGCAACCCGGTACGATGCTGAATTCCGGCATTATGCTGATTGATGTATTCACCCTCATCATCCTTTTTGGATTTGTACATAATATCCCAGATATCAGCATCCGGATCTCGGATCACACCTGTATGGATAGCGCGAAGATTATATGAATAGGAGAGGTTTTTCCACCAAGCATCTGCCTCATTATCTGCCGTTGTAAACAGTTCATACACCGGTTTGGATGGTAAAGAATAGGTTATGGACGGCAGAGTGATGTTTTTGATCTCCTGTTTGAAATCATCGGTATATTGGGCTGTGACATACAAAAATCGTTCGAACAAAGGTTGTTTGTAAGAAACAGAAGATGTAACTTGTTCTGCGAGACGTTCCTCTATATCCACATCACCTTCGAACACCCGGCTACTGCTGATGAAGCGAAGGTTAGAATCGAAAGTCCTTCTATGACCAAAATCATGACTATGTCTGCTTTCGAACAGCCAATCATGTGTATAGACATCCGGAGTTTCTACATTCCTTTGTAATCTCAGATTCACATTTCCGCTGAAAACATATCTTCTGATGTATTCGCTCATAAATCCGATTTCCCAACCGGTTCTCTCATAATAATCCGCATAAATCGTAGCATCGGCATAATCTTTGTAAGCCAGATAGAGAGCGATATTTTCGATATACTTGCCTTGAGTACTATTATAACCGGGTGAGGGGATCAGGATGCCCGAATGTCTTCCTCTTTTCACCGAAATGGTGGCATATGGTAATCCAAAAATGGGAAAATGATTCACATAAAAAATCACCGGTTTGGCTACGATTTTATCATTTTGGTACAATCTCAATCTATCCGTTTTGATATAAAAATGTGGCTCCTCTGCATCACAGGTGGTGAAATTGCCGTGGTCGACATCATAGATCTCTTCATCCACCTTTCTGATCTCTTCACCATAATAGTAACCATGTTCGAATTGACTAGCGCCATCGCGGATCATCCCCCATTGGGTGTCCAGATCGAAAAGTACTTCTCTGCCTATTAGCAATTGGTTGCCATCTTGCAACAAAGATCTTCCCCGTGTATATGCCTGATCTTTCTCCATGTCGATATAAATGCTGTCCGCAGTGATCGAAGATGTGTGGTAATCTAATGAAGCTCCTCCTTTTAGATGGATTTTACGATTCAATACATCATAATATATCTCATCCCCATTATAAAAAAGTGAGTCCTTTTCCACTTCTTCCACTCTCAGAGTATCTACTCCCAGAGTATCTATCTGATCTATCATCTCATTCTCATTGAGCTGTTCCTCTGCTATAGATAGCGTCCAGACTATGCTCAGACAAGCTATGAAAAAGACGATCTTTATATTTTTTTTCATAATTTGGTATTTTTTTTTACCTTTGATTTATGTCAAGCTAACACTCTGTCAAACCAAACCAAACATCATCTTTAAGCCGATCCGGTTTTGTCTTATTGAGTTTCGATTGACAGAAAAAAGATTATTTTTTTAATGAACAAAATATAATTATATGAAAGGAGTGTTTATGCCGTTTATCTCAAACACTGATGAACAGCGCAAGCAAATGCTCTCAGAGATCGGAGTGGATTCTTTTGAAGAGCTTTTGCAAGCTATCCCGAACAAGCTTATCTACAAAGATTTTTGCTGCATCGAAGAAGGCTTATCCGAATTGGAAATCTCGCGTAGGATAGCAAAACTGGCTGGGAAAAATCGTTCAACTAACCAAGTGAACTCTTATCTCGGCGGTGGTATTTATGATCATTATATCCCTGCAGCGGTGGACCATGTTATTATGCGTCCGGAATTTCATACTGCCTACACACCCTATCAAGCGGAAGTAAGTCAAGGCACTTTACAGTACATTTACGAATATCAGACGATGATATGTGAACTAACACGTATGGAGATCTCCAATGCCGGCATGTACGACGGAGCTTCGGCAGCGGCAGAAGCGGTACTGATGGCTGTTCGAAAGACAAACAGATACAAAGCACTGATCTCAGAAACCCTAAACCCGCTTTATCGAAAAGTTATCAAGGCATACACAGAAGGCTTGGATATCGAGTTGATTACAGTCCCGCACAAAAATGGCAGACTGGATATAAAGCATCTAAAAGAAAAGCTGAACGATGAGATAGCGTGTGTATTGGTTCAAACTCCAAACTTCTTTGGCCATATCGAAGATATGTTCGAGATCGAACCACTGGTACATCAAATAAAGAAAACTCTATTTATAGCAGCAGTAGATCCTATCTCTCTCCCAGTTTTAAACTCACCTGCCGAGTATAACGCTGATATAGTGGTTGGAGAAGGACAAGCGCTGGGTAACACGCAAAATTTCGGTGGTCCGTTGTTTGGCTTTCTTACCACTTCGCTTTCCTTATCTCGCATGATGCCCGGTAGGATTGTAGGCGCAACTGTCGATGCTGACGGGAATAGAGCTTTTGCACTAACATTACAAACCCGTGAACAACATATCAGGAGAGCAAAAGCCACTTCCAATATTTGCTCTAATGATGCTCTCTGTACTCTGGCTGGAACCGTGTTCCTTTCTTTGATGGGACCTGAAGGTTTGAAAGAAATGGCTATTCAATCCACTACTAAAGCTCACTATTTGGCCCACGAGATTAGTAAGCTCAAAGGTTTTGAACTAGCTTATGATGCTCCCTTCTTCAAAGAATTCGCTCTGAAAGCACCCGTGCCGGTAGAGGAACTGATCTCAAAACTCAATCACAAAGAGATATTCGCCGGGATAGAACTCAAACAATTCGGTTTTGATGATCTGCTTCTTGTTGCCGTAACCGAAAAGAAAACCAAAGAGCAACTCGATGAATTTGTATCTGCTCTCAAGGGGGTTACCAATGGCTAAACTAATCTTCGAAAGACACGCCCCCGGCAAAAAAGGATATACCCTGCCAAAATTGGATGTGGAAACAAAATTTGAGGATTGCATCCCGGAAAAATTCAGAAGAAAAGATAACTTTAAGTTGCCGGAATTAAGCGAATTGGACGTAATGCGCCATTTTCTGAAGCTTAGTCATATGAATCATTGTGTCGAAAAGGGGTTTTATCCGCTCGGCTCATGTACTATGAAGTACAATCCCAAACTGAACGAAACTTTGGTTCGCAATGATCAGCTTGTTAATATCCATCCGCTGCAACCACAAGCTTCGGTTCAAGGTGCAGTGCAGATTATGTATGAACTCCAGAAAGATCTGGCGGAGATATCCGGGTTCAAGGCTGTTACCTTACAACCGGTTGCCGGAGCACAAGGTGAGTATGTCGGTCTCAAACTCATCCAAGCATATCATCAGAGCAAAGAGAATACTAACAAAACCAAAATAATCTTACCGGATTCAGCTCACGGTACCAATCCTGCCAGTGTAAAGATGGCTGGCTTCGATGTGGTCGAGATAAAATCTAACGATAAGGGAATGGTAGATATAGAAGAACTGGAAAAGATCGTCACAGACGATGTCGCTGGTTTTATGCTGACTAACCCGAACACTTTGGGTATTTTCGAGACTCAGATCGAGCGCATTGCCGAGATCATTCATTCTGTAGATGGGCTGCTTTATTTGGATGGTGCCAATCTGAACGCTTTACTCGGATATATAAAACCGGGTGAGATCGGCTTTGATATCATGCACTTTAATCTACACAAAACTTTTGGCACACCCCATGGTGGTGGCGGTCCGGGTTCTGGTCCTATCGGTGTAAGAGAAGATCTCGTACGTTTCCTGCCAGTTCCCATGGCAGCAAAAAATAAAGAGGTATACTTCCTCGATTACTCTCATGCAGATAGTTCGATCGGGAAATTACATTCATTTTATGGGAATTTTGCAGTCAATGTCCGAGCTTATATCTATATCAAAATGCTAGGTCCGAAAGGCTTGAGAAGAATAGCAGAAAATGCGGTAATAAACGCTAATTATCTGATGAAGAAATTGCAGGATTATTACCATGTGCCTTTCAAAAGCTATTGTATGCATGAATATGTAGCTAGTGCCAAATGGCAGAAAAGCGAATATGGGATTCGTATGTTTGATATTGCCAAACGGATATTGGACAAAGGTTATCATGCTCCCACAGTATATTTTCCGCTCATCGTAAGTGAAGCTATGATGGTGGAACCTACCGAGACGGAGAGTAAAGCAACTCTGGATGAATTCATCGAAGCAATGATCGAGATAGCCAAAGAATGTGAAACCGATACCGAAATGGTGAAAACGGCACCGCATAATACTCCTGTTAAACGGGTAGATGATGCTCATGCAGCTAGACACCTTGATGTAAAATACTCTTGGTAATATACAAAAAAAACGGGGCACTCAACATGCCCCGTTTCTTTCTCTTAATTTATCTATAATATCGAGAACGGATTATCCTCATCCAGTTCCTTTTTCTTTGAATTTTTATAACTTTTCCAATCACCTTTTTGTTCTGTTACAGTTTCCGGTAGAGATGATGGTTCAAGAGAGATCCTTCTTTGCTCTTTGTCTATCTTCGAAATCCGTACGTTTATCTCCTCGCCGACACTATCCGGAGTTAGTTTTATCCCAGCCAAGTTGATCTTTTGTTTCGGCATCAGTCCGACAATGCCATCCTTAACTTTGATAAAAGCACCGAAGTTAACTACATTCTCTACTGTGCCTTTAACCACATCACTCTCTGAGAAATGCTCTTCAATTGTATCCCATGGGTCCGGTTGCAGTGCTTTTAGCGAGAGCGATATCTTTTTCTTCTCAGCATTGATCTTGAGAAGTTGTGCTTCCAATGTGTCACCTTCCTGGATTATTTCGGAAGGATGAGAAATGTGCCTGCCGGCTGCCATTTCCGATATCGGTATCAGTCCTTCTACTGTAGGTTTGATCTCAACAAAAGAACCAAACGGTAAATTCCGCAATACTTTACAGGTAACCACATCACCCTCGTTCAGGTCTTTGATAGCTTCATAGAAGGGATCCGGTTGCATTGCTTTGAGGCTAAGGGAAACCTTCCCCTTATTCATTCTGATCACTTTCGCTTCAATCTCATCGCCTAAGTTTACTACATCAGACGGAGATTCCACATGCGTCCAAGATAGTTCGGATATATGCAATAGACCTTCTACTCCACCTATATCGATAAATACACCGAAATTAGTAAGACGCGTTATCTTGCCTTTTACTACACTGCCAACTTCGATATTTTCCAAAGTCTCTTTTTTCTGCTGTTCTTTTTCTTTTTCCAATAACACTCGTCTTGACAAAACTATATTTCTGCCCTTGTCGCTATACTCAATGATCTGAAAATCGTAATTTTGTCCGAGATATTCTTTTACATCCGTATTCGGTTTATCACCCATATGAGAAGCTGGGCAGAATGCTCTTAAACCGGAGAGGTCTACTATATATCCGCCTTTGGTAACCGATTGGATCTTGCCACTTACAGGAATCTTCTCTTCAAAAGCTTCTTCGACTATTCTTTTATTAACCGCCATTAAGCTTTTAGCAATCATAGTCTCAGTTTCGCTGCATTTAACTACATAACCGGAGAGTTTATCAGCAATTTTGTATGGCAGGTTACCCTTTTTGTCCAAATACTCTGTTTTCTCGGCATAAACATCTCGTTTTCCACCCAAAGAAACAAAGATATAAGAATCGGTAATGTTTATAATCTCACCTTCTACTTCATCTCCGATTTCAAAATTATGGATATTCCCCAACGATTCTTCCAATAGTTTCTCAAAATCTTCCGGATCACCTTCTTCTTCTTTAGAGTCCTGCTCGGGTTCTGCAGTTTTCTCTTCAGTTTCTTCGGCTACGTCTTCTACTTGTTCTTGAGGCTCTTCCGTATCTTCGGCTACGACATCTGCTTGTTCTTGAGGCTCTTCTTTCTCTTGTTCTTCTTTTTCTTCCAATTCTTCTTTATTTTTCTTTTCTTCTAACATCTAAATCTCCCAATACAATATTTTTTATGTCAAAAAGCTGAATGAGGTTAGTTTGTCCAGCATTATTTATTTATTTCTAATAATGACCACTATTTACTGGTGATTATGCAGGCACGATATCAGGTTTTGAGTTTTTTCTTTTCGGCTGCCGGGAATAGGATATTATTCAGTATCAGTCTATATCCGGGCGAATTTTTGTGCAAATCCAGATTGGTTTCGGGATCTCCTACTCTATGAGCATAATCTTCCGGATCATGTCCTCCATAGAAGGTAAATGTACCCTTACCCAAATTACCGTGTAAATACTTTACCTCATCAGCTCCTGGCGTTTCACCTAGTATGATAACGCTGCTTTTTATATATTCTTTGTGGAAAGATGTGGTTTGTCCCAGAAAACCATTGATCACATTCACATGATTTTGAGTTAACATAGTAGGAACCGGATCATACTTCGCTGAAAAATCGAATAAGACAAAATGATCCTCTTCCGGACCTCTTAATTGTGCATAATCACTTGCATCTATACTGGAATGCTCGTAGATATAAGGGTTGGTGGTAAGTGAGAAGTTCTCGAATGTAAAAGTTCTGGAAAAATCTAATTTCTTCTGATAATTTGGATCGATACCATCGCCATCTATTTCTGCTTGGACTATATCTACATTCTGTGCTGCCAAGGCTATATCCATTGTTTCGGTTGCTGCGCACATAGCGAATAAGAATCCGCCCTCCAACACATATTCACGTACCTGATGTGCTACTGTATGCTTGAGCTGCCATACTTTATCGAATCCTAACCTGCCCGCCATCTCTTCATTTATCATTACATCTTCCTGATACCAAGCTGCATTTCTGAAACTGCCATAAAACTTACCATACTGCCCGGTAAAATCTTCGTGATGAAGATGTAACCAATCATAGTTGCTAAGCTCACCGGCGAGTACTTCCTCATCCCATAGGGTATCATAATCTATCTCAGCATAAGTCAGTGCCAGCGTAACCGCATCATCCCAAGGTAGCGAATTGGGAGGAGTATAAATAGCGATACGAGGTTCTTTTTCCAAAACCATGATCTCCATGTTGGAATTGTCTATTTCATTATAGATGCCGGCTATCGTAGCACCACCGATAACTTCAAAGCTAACACCACGGATATTGCACAAAGCTTTGATCTCAGAAGATTCCGGTATCAAAAATGATCCCCCACGATAATTCAATAACCATTGCACATCCAAACCTTCCTGTAATGCCCTAAATGCAATGCCATAGGCTTTGAGATGATTCCTTTGCACCGAATCCATCGGTACCAAAATCTCGGCTGAAAGTGTGAGACTTAACATCAATATGATCACTATATTTATATACTTCATATTTTACTCCTCGTATCTACAAATTAATCATCCTTTCCAAATGTCAACCGAAATATATCTTCTCTCAACGTCAAAATCACACAAAATCCATCAAAATAGAGTTAGATATGAAATAAGCCTTAGGAGCCAATCTTATATGATCTTCCGTTACAATCAGATAGCTTTGTTTCAGATATATCTCCAGTATGTCAGCATACTTTTCTATAAATCCGGCTTTGAACTTATTTCCAAATTCCTCCAGATTCACACCCTTTGCAGTTCTTAGGTTCATAATAATGTATTCTTTTTCACACTCATCGCGGCTGAGATGTTGGTTACTAACCATAATCTTATCATTACTTATTGTCTCGATATATTCGTCTATATCCGAAGGATTCTCATAAGCATAACCGTATATCCTGCCATGCGCAGAAGCTCCCAATCCAATAAAGTCTCTGTATTGCCAATATGCCAGATTATGTCTTGATTCATAACCGGGCATGGCAAAATTAGAGATCTCATATTGTATATAACCTACGGCTGAGAGGGTCTGTCCGATCTCTTCATAAATATCTGCCGCCATATCATCAGATGGCAACAAATGACGATAAGAATATAGTTCGGAAGTAGGATCCAAACTAAGACAGTAGGTTGATACATGATTCGGTTGAAGTTTACAAATTTCACGCAAAGAATAGCGTACATCTTCACAGGTTTGATATGGCAAACCATAGATCAAATCGAGTGAGAGATTGGTCAGTTCTTTTGAACGTAAGATGTTGATAGCCTCATATATATCTTTGCAGCTATGTAGTCTTCCCAATAGTCTCAACTCTTTATCCAGAAATGATTGAGCGCCGATACTAACACGATTGATACCCAACTCCGCCCATTTCTCAGCTTTGTCATTACTTATGGTATAAGGATTTGCTTCTATGGTAATCTCCGCATTCGAGTTTATATCAAATTCGGATATTATTTTGCCGAGCTTTTCTATCGGCAGCAAAGAAGGCGTTCCGCCTCCGAGATATAGGGTTTTGCATAGCAGATCATATTTATCTTTGAAAGAATGGATCTCTTTGATGAGAGCTTGCTGATATTTATCGAGAAGTGAATGATCAAACTTAACAGAATAAAAAGAACAATACGGGCATTTTTTTAGGCAAAACGGGACATGAACATAAATATGTTCTATTTTATCACTTTGAATACCCTGTTCCATCTGATCTCGTTACGTTGGCGTAATAAACCACGCTGTTGATAGAAGTAATCTCTGATATCAGCCATAGGTGGAGCTCCGTAGGAGAATGTTATCAGAGCCGGAGTTCCGGTTATTTCATGTCTGTGCACAAATCCCCAATATCGGCTATCTTCACTCATATCTCTGTTATCACCCAACACAAAGTAGTGATCTTCGGGAACGACAACCGGACCGAAGTTGTCCCTGCTTCCCATATTTTGACCATTAACCCAGGTAATATTCCCGGCTTCTCTCGGTATTACCCGCCTATCTATATATTGTTCGTATTCTCTTCTCATTGGTTCGCCATTTACATGTACGACCTTATCTTTGATCTCCACTTCATCTCCCGGCATTCCGATAACTCTTTTGACCACATTCTTTTTTTGATACCAGATCGGGCGAAAGGCATTTTTATCGAAATAAACAGGACCGATAATTCTCCAATATTGATCTCTGGGTTGGGGTTGTTCGGGATCTGGCGGCATAAAGAAAATAACAATATCTTCTCTTTGAGGATCGGTAAAGAAGTATTTTAGTTTGTTACCAACCAAATAATCTCCGATAAGTAAAGTCGTCTCCATCGATGAAGAGGGTATTTTGAACATCTGAATAGTATAGTTCCTTATGATCATTGCTACCACAAAGGCGAACAAGATCGCTTCAGCATACTCCTGAACTACATGTTTCTTTCTTTTTACTTTCTTCTCTTTCTTACGGAACATTAATAATCCCTTTTTATCATTCTTTTAGTCTGGCTGTTTATAATGAAAACAACCAGACACATACATCTCATCTATGGTGAAACTTAAACTCAGAAGCCATATTTAGTGTCAAGTAAAACGGATGCCCAAACTAAATACATGTTCAGATTATTGTTCAACTACATTTTTTTGATAGCTGATCAACTCTGTTATGCCACTCTTGGCTTGATCCAACATAGCCATCAATTGATCATGTCCGAAAGCTGCTTTCTCGGCAGTTCCCTGAATCTCAACATATTTACCGCTTTCGGTCATCACGATATTCATATCCACTGATGCTTGAGAATCAGCTTCATAGTTCAGATCAAGTCTGATCTCACCTTCAACAATACCAACACTAATAGCAGCTACCCATTCTATCAAGGGATTTTTGCTTATCATTCCCTTTTCGATCATATCTACAAAAGCATCATATAAAGCTACACATCCACCGGTAATTGCAGCAGTCCTAGTTCCACCATCAGCTTGTAGCACATCACAATCTATCATGATCGTGTAGCCATCGAACAAACTCATATCTACTACAGCTCGAAGTGATCTGCCTATCAATCTTTGGATCTCGGCTGTTCTACCACTGATCTTGCTTCTCTCCCGCTGACTGCGAGTGTTTGTGGCACCGGGAAGCATGCTATATTCAGAAGTCAACCATCCTTGCGGCAATTCCTGATTTTGCAGGAACGGCGGAACTCCTTCCTGAACCGAAGCTGTACAAATCACCTTTGTATTGCCTGTTTCTATCAGCACTGATCCGGAAGGATGGTTCATGAAGTTTCTTTTGATTCTCGTTTCTCTCTTTTTCATATCAGTATAGGGGAATCACTTTGTTCCCCGCTCCTTTCTTGATCACCGATTTCAATTCCAAATTCAGCAACAGAGTAGATAGTTGTGATACACTAAAGCCGGATTTCATTATCAATTGGTCAAATTGTATTTCCGGTTTATGCTGAACTATCAGATTATATAGTTTTTCTTCATCTTTCGTTAGTTCGGGAAATTTTCTCGTCTCATTGTTGAGTTGCAGATCATATTCTTCCAGAATGTCATTGACTGAAGTAACGATCTTTGCCCCCAGTTTGATCAGATAATTCGGACCTTCAGCTTGAAGTCTATTCACATCTCCCGGCAAGGCAAAGATATCTCTGTTTTGATCCAGAGCGAATTTCGTAGTCAGAAGCGCTCCGCTTTTTTTGGAGCCTTCTATTGCCAGAGTTCCAAGTGAGAGACCGCTAATTATTCGGTTTCGAGTAGGGAAATTCCACTTCTCTACCGGCTGTCCGGGGTTATATTCGGAGATCAGAAGCCCATTTCCCAATATATTCCTCGCCAATTGTCTATTTTGGGGTGGATACACCTGATCGCAACCGGTTCCCATCACAGCCACAGTTGTTCCACCGGCTTCCAGTGCAGATTGGTGGGCGATGGAATCTATCCCGAAAGCTAATCCGCTCACGATAGTGAAACCGGCTTCTACCAATTTCGAACAGATCTGCTTTGTCATCATTTTGCCATAATTACTGGCTTTTCTTGTTCCCACCACTGCCAAGCATCTTTTCAATTTCTGTTTGTCCCATTCTCCACGATAATAAAAATACAATGGTGGATCATAAATGTTTTTTAATAAAGGTGGATACACTGTATCCAGGATTGAAACGAATTTAATATCGAATTTTTTGATCTTATTTGCTATTGTCTGCCAATTTGCCGGTTCTTTGGGATTTGCCAAATAGCTCTTGGTCTCTTCTTTGATAAAGTCCAGATCAATAAGTCTTTCCGCATTTTCGTGCATGAAGGATAGCGGCGAACCCAAAAGCTCTACCAATCGTTTTGCTTTAGCATTGCCTACATCCGGCGCTGAAAGTAATTGGATCCAACTTTTTATCTTTTCCATTATTTCATTAGCAGCATTTTTTTGGTTACTTCACTTTTTTCTGTTTTGATCCTGTATAGATAAATCCCACTAGCAACTTTATTGTGATTGGAGTCTAACCCATCCCAAACAACACTGTGCTGACCGGCTCCTTGATACTCATTTACCAAAGATCGCACCTTTTTTCCCATAATGTTATATATAGTCAGATGGACTTCGCTTGCTTCACCAAGCCCATAAGAGATGGTTGTTTCCGGATTGAATGGATTAGGATAATTTTGCAGATAGGAAACACCGCTTGGTACTATCTCTTCATCAGCAGATGTCATCGTCTGTTCGATCGGCTGAGAAAATGCAGGCTCAGATTCCACATCATTAGTGTGTGCAGATGTAACTGCGTAGCGATATACCCCATTGGGAATCCCCGCCCAGGATGTATCCGTATAGGTAGTATCCACAACTTCAGTAGCGACAAGGTCCCATTGATCTGGATTGCTTTGCTGAGAAGTAAGAAAACGATAGATATTATAGTGCTCGAATGCTCTAATGTTTGCTTTAGAAATCGACTCCGGATTAGCGTATAGTCTATTTTCTGAAGCTCTATCATGTCTGAGATCCCCATAGTTAACACCATAAGCGCGAATCAGCATGTTTCTCTGGAAACCCCAGCTTCCGATATCTATCCAATTAAGCTCCTCATCAGTCCAATCGGTAATACTCATTTGTGTGCCCGAAACAAACTGCCAAGGCTCACCGATCCCATCGTCCAGACCAATTCCTGTATATTGATTTGGCGTGCTTACTCCAACGAGGAATCCATTGGGAGCGTTCACCGGTTCTGAAAGCTCGTGACTGTTCCATTGATTATCGGTGTTGTTGACAAATGGAGATTGGTAGAGGAGAGCAGTTTGGTCAGGATTACCATTGGAGGTCAATCCAAATAGATATATTCTTACATTATTATGACTTCCATAAGTAGAGGTAAGAAACCAATGCACTTCTTCTATGAGAGCATTGTTATGATGAACCGCTCCGAACACATGGTTGGGATAAGATTGTGAGAATCCGATTTGGGTGGTTTGATTTCCGTCATCATAGCGAAACTCATAGTTCCCTGTTCCCGGAGGTGCCCAAGAGAGATATGCTTCCGTACCTGTCTCATTCTGGCTAACTTGAACATTGCCCGGGGCAACTGCTATCTCGGTGAGTACTATCACTCCCAGATCCAAATTATCCTCTTCCACAACCAGATCGTCCAGATAGGTATCATAATTCTCGATGCTAATCTGAAGCTCATAAGTAATATTCGTATATACTCCCGGGAATTCGAAATACCCATCTGCATCGGTATAAGTTTCATAATCCTCAAATCCTGTAATCGTGACATGAGCACCTTCCAGTCCTATCTCCGGAAAGTCACTGCCCACCACTTGTCCACTCACACTAACTTCATCTAATGGGATTAGATTAAAATCTGATGTTGTGGTCTCATTCTCAATTATCTCTATCTGATTAGATTGAGGTGAATATCCAAATAATGATGCTGTGATCGTATAATCATCCACAACGACATTCTCGATTTGATAAAACCCACTATTGTCACTCTCTGCCTGATAGTCTGTCCCTTCGATGACAATATCGGCACCTTGAAGTGCAGCTCCTTCATTATCAAATACATGCCCTTCCACATGTCCTACTCCACCCAATATCATATGAAAAGTTGTATTGGGGAATTTATTCGATAGAGTCCCGGGTGGAGGCGAGGCTGGATTACCTGTAGTAGAATCACTATAAAAGTATCTGGTTCTATCGGCATGGGCAGATGTATCGGTCACATAAAATTTATCATTGCTACTATAATACTGCGTATCCATCGGTCTTTGTATTAGCAAAACCAAATTACCACCCTCATAAAAGAAAGGTTCATCAAATTCAAAGTAAATGGTGTTTTGCCCGGAAGGAAAATTGTTCGTACCGCTGAACACTTGAGTAATATCATTTGAAGATATCCAACCACCACTAAGATTAGTTTGGGTCGTCTCACCAATCCATATATTGACCGACATATCTGTTAAATTTGAACTGAAATTATTCTCATAAGAAATTCCGGTGATATATCCTACAGCATTCCCAAATTCATCCGGGAAATAAAGTGTCTGAGATAAGCTATTTTTCCAATAAAAATTCAGTGGAATATAATTTTCGGTAGAATTACCGGTCCCGATAGTAATCTCTTCGCGAGATATATGTTGTCCAAAAACAAAGACTGGCATAGCCAGCATTATTATAGCTAAAATAATTATACTTATTCTCATCAAATCCTCCTCATTATTGATCAATTTCAATAAGATCATATTCTTTTTTCCCCAAGCCTAATTTGTGAGCGTATACTATCTGCTGTTTACCACTCACTGCATTTTGTTTCAGAAATGCATCTTTACTGTGATAACCCTTATTCACCAGATCATGGCTGGCATTTTCCAGGGCAACGATATCGGTAGATCCCAGCACGCCGATATCCTCCATGAAAGGTTCCGGTGCATGTGGATCGCAATCGCATGAATTTGAAATATTCGCCAAAACATTGATATATACCATCGGTCTCTTCTTTACAGTTACATAAGCATATTCCACTAATCTTTCCAAAAACACCGGTTTTTCTGTACTTGACCAGGGGATTCCAAAAGCATTTTGCGGACAAGTTACTATGCATCTACCACACCCGATACATAGGTTATTATCTATGAACAAGGGCTGCAAAGAAATAGCATCCTGAGGGCATTCTTCGAGACAAAGCCCACATTGGATACAGCGATCGGGTTTTACTTTCGGCTCGGATGATGCATGCAAAGCCATCTTGCCCAATTTAGAAGCTAATCCCATCGACACATTTTTGATTGCTCCACCAAAACCGGATAAACCGTGCCCTTTGAAATGCGAAAAGATTAGATACCAATCGTATTCCTCGAAATTCTTGCCTATCTTGATATCTCCATAATGTTTCAAATCGACATTATAAACCTTCTCTCCATCAGCATCAAGGATATCGATCGGAGCAAAGTCGAAGCCATGTTGTCGAGCCAATTCAATATGAGTGTCGGTCTCTCGTCTTTTACTGGCGTAGAGCACATTCGTCTCTACCATTGTTGCATTGAGTTTTGTTACGAGTTCTTTGATCAAAACAGGCGATAAGAAGTTTTGATTTCCCTCTTCTCCAAAATGAACCTTAATCGCCGGCTTACCGCTCCACTTTGGGTTTATGCGGGCAAAGATGTCCTGTACTCCTTCAGGATCGATTCTCTTTGTATAAAATACTTTTCCTTTTTCCATAACTAAATTATGAACCTCCTGTTAATAATGCAAGGATTTTTTCTCGGTTTTCTTGCGAAAATGAATCCACGACCAAATCAGCTTCGGATAAGTCTATTTTACCGGAGTTTAGATTGCGAAATCCTACCGCTTTCATACCCGCTTTTTTGGCCGCTAATATTCCATTTTTGGAATCTTCTATTACCAATGCTCGACTGGGAGTTATTTTGAATCTATTAGCACAAGTAAGAAAAATCTCCGGATGCGGTTTGCCATTTACCACCTCTTCCCCACTGATAACAAAATCAAAATAATCGGAAACACCGATCTGCTTTGTGATAAAATTTATCACTTTTATTGGTGAAGAAGATGCCAAAGAAAGATAGATTCCTTTTTTTCTGATCTGATCTAGTAATTCGGGGATACCTTCAATAGAGGATAGTTTTTCATCTTCCAACACCCCATACAATCTCTTATTCTCAGCCTCGACCAATTCTTCTACGGAGTCTTTTAATCCGAATCTAGTTTTTATCGATTCCCACATCAAAGGTGCGGAGATTCCGACAAACTCGTTGTATTCTTCTCTGCTGAGCTTAATGCCACGCGATCGCAAGAAATTCTGATTGGCTTCATAATACAAAGGCTCGCTATCCACGAGCACACCATCCATATCAAATATTACCATATATTCTTTCATCTTCATAAATTATATAAAGAAAGGTAGAGATAGATCAGCATGTCGCCGAGATAAATATACAATGCCGACCCGACAACAAGAAATGGTCCGAATGGGAATTCTTTTGAGAAATCAGACTGAGTAATAACGATAGCGACCAATGCAAAAAGTGAGCCGAAAAAGATCGTGAAGATCAATCCAAATATTCCCACGAAACTGCCAATAGCTGCGATAAACTTTATATCTCCCCCACCCAAACCTTCTTTGCCCGTTACTTTCTCAAAGACTACAGCTACCAGATAAAACAACAAAAAACCGCCAGCTGCTCCTTTGAGCGCATCCATAATCGCAAAATCAACTTGTGGCAGCAAAGTGCTAACAAATCCTAATATTATCATGGGTAACACGATCAGATTGGGGATGATCTTATGTTTACTATCAATGAAAAAAATCACCACAGACGGTATTATAAACAATAGATACCGCAACAAAGTAAAAGATAAGCCGTATTTGAAGTATAAAAACAATATCAATAGAGGTGTAATGAATTCTACGATGGGATAATGAATATCGATCTTTGCATGGCAGAATTTACATTTCCCACCTAAAAACAAGAAACTTATGATCGGTATATTATGATAAAAAGGTATCGCTTTGTTACAGGAGGGACAATGTGAAGCAGGTAGTACTATAGATTTTTTGGCTGGTATCCTGTAGATACAGACATTCAGAAAACTGCCTAAAGCAGCGCCTATCAGCACTATTAGGATTATGATGATAATTTCCGGTATCATTTTTTTGTTTTCATCCAACAAAAAAACCATACCCGACATTCTCTGTCGGATATGGTTTATATTTTTTAGATTTTATTTCATTCCTGCACTCATAGCCAATCCGAGTGTAAATATCGGCAGATAGGTAATTACAATAATATAACCTACCGCAGCCGCCATGATTATGATTAGTATTGGCTCAATGAGCGATGTTAAACGATCGATTACCGAATCCACCAGTTTCTGATGATAATCAGCAGCTTTGCCGAGCAGTTTATCCATATCACCAGTATCTTCACCGGTAGCTATAAGCTGCAACAAAGTATCGGGAAATCTGCCGGTCTTTCTAAATGCACCGGCAATACTATAGCCTTCTTTGACCATACCCCTCGCTTTTCTTATCGCTGATTCTATCGGAGCACTTTGAACCACATTTTCAGTAAGCTCCAAAGTCTCCATAATCGGTACACCGGCAAAGGTAAGGATACTGAAGGTACGAGCAAATTTACTCATAATAGAGTTTTCCAGCATGTTACCGATCGCAGGGATCTTCAAGAGAAGACTATCGACCAAATACCTACCTTTATCGGTTAGATAAAACAGGAAGAAAGCAAACAACACTGCAATTATTATGCCTATTGTCGCTGCCACATTCTCTCTGATTAAGTAGCTAAGTGAGATAGCTGCCTGGGTAGGACCGGGAAGGTCAGCATCAAATGATTCATACACACCCGCGAACATGGGGATGATAAAATAGAACAATCCCCACAGAACAACTGCAAGGAAGACTAGGATAAATATCGGATAAGAGAGAGCAGACCATACTTTTCTACGGGTATCCTCTATTTTTTCCAGATATTCAGCCAGACCATCCAAGATTGTGTGCAAAGTACCGGATACTTCACCGGCTTTCACCAATGAAATATACAAAGCATTGAACACACCGGGATGTTGTTCCATCGATTCGGACAAACTATATCCTTTTTTGATATCGCTCGACATCTTGTCCAAAACTTTTTTGAATCGTTTGCTTTTCTCACTTTTAGATAAATTACTGAGGGATTTTTCTATTGTCAAACCTGCAGAGAACATAGTCGCCATCTGTCTGGTAAAAAACACCAATGTTTTCAAACCGACATTAGTTCTCCATTTATAAAGCACTAACATCAATTTGTCAAACAGAGACAGATTACCTTTGAATGCTCCCTCTTTTTTGGTTGTAATAGATATTATTACATTTCCCTCTTTAGTTAATTTCTCAATGGCTTCTTCCATCGAGGATGCTTTCATGATTCCTTCTACTCGGATCCCTTTAGCATCTTTTATAATATATTGAAAACCTGCCATATTACGTTTCCCTTTTATTCTGATTTAGTCTGCAACGGTGAATTTGATAACTTCCTGAATAGTAGTCATCCCTTTCTTCACCTTATGCATTCCACTATCGTGCAATGTCTGCATACCATTTTTTATTGCTAATTCTCGGATAAGATCCTGGTTCTGTCCTTCGAAAATCAGTTTTCTTACTTCAGGTGTTACTTGCAGCATTTCGAAAATACCGGTTCTACCTTTATAGCCGGTATTCTCACAATGTACACATCCCTTACCGATTTTGAAATCGATATCTTTTGCCTCTTCTTCGGTTATACCAGCATCACGCAATTCTTCTTTGGTCGGTTTGTAGTCTGTGATGCAGCTTGAGCATATCTTCCTCACCAATCTTTGAGCCATCACTAAGTTTAATGATGAAGCTACCAAGTAGGAAGGCAATCCGATATCTATCATTCTTGTTACCGTCGATGGTGCATCATTAGCATGCAATGTCGTGAATACCAAGTGACCTGTAAGTGAGAATTTGATAGCTATATCGGCAGTCTCGGCATCACGGATCTCACCGATCAGAACCACATCAGGGTCCTGACGAAGAACCGAGCGTAGGGCGCGGGCAAAGGTAAGGTCGATCTTACTATTGGTTTCCATCTGAGCAACACCGTCAAGACGATATTCGACCGGATCTTCCACGGTAACGATATTTGTTTCGATATCTCTGATCTCTTTCAGAGCGGCGTGCAATGTGGTAGATTTACCACTACCGGTCGGACCGGAGATCACGATAATACCATAAGGGCGCCTGATCCATTGTTTGAATATATCGAGATCATCTCCTGTGAATCCAAGTGTCTCCAAATTGAATCCGAATTCACCTTTGTCCAACAGTCTCATCACTACCTTTTCACCATTAACTGTAGGAGTGATAGACACACGAACATCGACGCTCTTCATAGAAGTCTTCAATGAAATATGACCATCTTGCGGAAGCCTGCGCTCAGCAATATTCAGCTTCGACATCACTTTGATCAGTGATACCATTCCCGGATGTAATCCTAAAGGAGGAGACATTACCTCTCTTAGAGCACCATCCACACGGAAACGCACTCTGCTTTGTTTGGAGAGTGGCTCGATGTGAATATCCGTAGCTCCGGACTTGATCGCCTCAGTTATGATCAGATTGATCAGTTTTACAACCGGGGCATCTGCCTGTCCTTTAGAATCTATTGTGATCTCGTTTTCATCTTCGTCAACCGCTACAAAATCAAATCCGTCAACTGCATCTTCAACCTGAGAAGTAGTTCTGATACTTTTGTAATACCTCTCCAAGGTGTCTGACAAGGTGGTTTCACCAATAAGCAGCGGTTTTATCGGACGATCTAGGATCTTTTTAAGGTTATCGTGAATAATGATATCTTCCGGATCTGTCATAGCTACTACGATAGAAGGTCCGTCTTCCCTTACTGCGATGACGCGATTTTCCATGGCGAAAGGTTCCGGAATGAGTTTTACCACATCCGTATCCAGATCTAAAAGCTCTTCATCATCCACTACATCATATTCAAGCTGTTGATGCAAAGCTTCCAAAAGCTGATCTTCATTTATATAACCTAACTTGCGAAGTGTCTCACCGAGTTTCAGGCCAAAGTTGTCCTGCTTTACCAGAGCTTCTTTGACCTGCTCTTCGGTAACAATTCCATTATGAACCAGAATTTCTCCGATTCGTGCGAATTGTGGATTAAATGTCATTCATACTCCTGTTTATTCTACATATCTGATTAATAAAACCGAATCACTAACCCACACATTAGCTCCGAGGATTCCTGCTTGAATATCTCCTTGAGCTTCTCCCGGTCCTTGTGGTGTGGGAGGTGGACATTCATATTTATAGAATCTAATGGTTTTATCCAATCGACCAGATTCTCCATCTATCACCCTTGTCAGACCTGTGTAAGGATTGCCTGTATCAGGTGGGAAGGGCTCTTGCGGTGTACCTAATGTTGTGGTAAAGTGAATTAATTGATTGTTGATTCGATTATTCTGTCCATCCTGTACTGTTAAACTGACATACATTTCTTGGTATTCAGGATTATTACCCGCTGTCCAAGTTAATGTTCTTGGGATTGGAATCATATCGATATGGGGATACTGAATAGGTAGTTTAATGGTATCATATCCGTCAAAATCCGCCACTTCTACCCTTATCTCTAATGTGTCGTTAGTATAAGTTCCTTGATAAGTTAGATTAGTGAAAGCAACACCGGCAAGAGAATCACCCATAGCGTTTTCATTACCGACAAAAGCGGCTGCTTGTACATTAGCCCAATCGGGATCATTGGGTATTGAGAAGTGAACTGCTGTTCCGCTGGAAACAGGGTTACCCATAACATCTGTGATCAAACTTGCCAACTCTATTTTCCAAACGCCGGCTCCCATATCCACACCAGAACTTATACCACTAGTCGATATGCTAACTGAGTTTGGAGGACCGCCATGAACAACTATATTAGATTTTGTTGCACTTACTTCTGTTCCATCTTCTCTGTAGGTATATGCTTTTACCTGTACAGTTCCTGATTCTGAACCGCTTCTAATCCAAACAGTAGCTTGACCATTATCTGACCATGTGCTATCAATGCCTGTCGGTTCATTACTGATATTTGTTCCTGCCGGAGCATGTAGCAACTCGAAATAAACCAATTTCGGTTGTAATACCGGATTACCGTTAGCATCTTTCAGATTGGCTTTCAATTCAAAAGACTCCTGTCCACCGGTACCCTGTACCTGAATATCTACCTGTCCGGTAAAAGCAAAACCGATAGAAGCAACATCAACCGCCGGTGGATCCGGAAGTTCTACTACATTTACTATAGTAGTTTCTGATGAGTTACCTACGAAAGCTTCGACGGTAGCTTCACCGAGCTGGTTGTTATCATAAAACACTGTTTCTGCCACACCCATACTATCGGTATTCACCTGATAAATTATCCCTCCAATATTGGTTCTAAACCTCACCGGCTCATCTACAACCGGGAAATTATCATCATCACGGACATGAACTCGTACCTCTGAATAGGTCTCGTTATTGTCAGCATAAATAGTATCGGGGGATGCTGTCATGCTTACTATGTTGTAAGATTCTACTTCAAATGACCTATTGTCACAACCACTAGCAAAAAACATAGTGGAAGCGGCAAAAATCAACATTAGTCCGATAAAACTAATATTCTTCATAATACCTCCTTTATTCCTCTACTTCAGGAATTAATCGTCTTTCCAGACGTTCGTCAACTTTAAATTCTTTCGAAATGTCGTCAAATGAAACTACTCGTGGCGTAATTTCGATAATTAAATCTGTATTTGTCACGGTATTGTGCTTATGTTGGAAAAGTTTGCCTAAGAAGGGGATATCACCCAATAATGGTACTTTGTTTACCTTTGTAGTTATGTTTGAAGACAATAGACCGCCGACCACAATTTTTTGACCATTAGGAACAGTCACGGTGGAGTTTACCCTTCTCACTTTTGTACGAGGAACATAACCGGCTACCAATTCCATCACCGAGCTAACCTCTGGCTCTATACGCGCCGTAATTTGATTGTCTTTGTTGATGGTGGGACGGACATTCAGTTTGATACCGACTTCTTCTCTTTCCACTTGAACTCTTCGTTCTTCATCCTGAACTACGAAGGGAACAATTTCACCGATATGAATAGAAGCTTCTTGTCCGTTCAATGCAGTTAATCTGGTATCGGTAAGAATTTGAGCCGCATTGTTTTCCAAAAGCCAATCGATAGTAATATCGAAAGCGGTAAGCTGACGGCTGAAGTGACCGACATCATCGAATCCGGTTATCTTTTGGAAATATTGTTCTTCGGGTAATCTACCCAATTCGGTCAGACTACCATGAGTAACTCTTCCGGATTCATCAAAGTAATTATAGGGGAGACCCACTCCATCCGCGCTAGCAGGATTTTCTGTGATAATTGTAGTTAACTGATTAAGACGAGACCAGTCAATTCCATACTGTTGTGCTTCCGAAACCGAGATTTCTATCAGGCGAACTTTAATTTCGATCTGTTTCTGGGGAATATCAATTTCTCCCAATCGACGACTGATCTCAGAAAAAGTCTCCGGATTGGCTCTAACCAAAAGCGCATTCTGCCCTTTGATAGAGACTGCAGAACCGGGCATGATATCCAACGCGTCTACTATATCTTCTACATCTACATAATTGAGGTTGATAATGTAGGTTCTTTCACCAACCTCTTCATCAATTCTGTCTTTTTCGCCGACGAGAAATGTATTGTCGCCGACCAAACGATAAGATAGACCGATAGATTTAACTACCAAAGACAACGCTTGTTCTATCGGAACATCTTTAAGGTTAATGGTAATCTTCTGTTCCACTGCTTCTTCTTCTGCTTCTCTGGTAGTATCCATAGCAAGCACAATATTACAGCCGCTTAAGCGCGCCAAGGTAGAGATGATATTAGAAACTGCTGCATCTTCAGCATTGATCGTTACCTTCCTATCTAGCAAATTCTTTTCTTCACTAGCATTAAGATTTCCCACAACAGTAATACTAAGCATTATTATGATAGCAAATACTGTTATATAACCCCTATTTTGAAATACCTTCATAAATTCTCCTTTTGATATTTGTTTTTTCATAATTACCAATTTAAATCCCGTTGATCTTGTTGGGAAGTAATTGTAGATTCCCGATCTCCCGGATGTGATGGTCTGGGCGGAAGTTTTTGAACTTTCAATTCTCCACGAGCACCATTTTGTTCATAAACTATATAATCGTTATGAATCTCAGCAATTGTGCCAAATTCAAATTCGTCACCGACTTCATAAAGATTTATTCTCCCCTGATAAGATATTGCTGCAATTCTGTTACCTACTTCGGGTATAATTATCGATTGTAATCTTACCATCTGTTCGACCATCTCACGCCATTGTTTTTCCAGATCCCTTTGTGTTCGCACGATCAAATCCTGTTCCAGAGGATCTGATTCTACTGTAAACACAAACTGTTGCCTGTCCTGAATCGATACCTCGATATCTTCGATCTGTGCTAATAACTCCGGGCTTAGCGCTATATGTTTATATCTGGATTCATATGGAACCTCATCATTTTGCCTATATAGTGAATATGTTTTGATAGCAAAAGCTATAATAATAAACACCATGAGTGTGACAACTATATCTTTTAAGTAATTCTTTTCCACTCTATGCCTCCTTCACTATCTTTACAGCTGCCAGTTCCAAATTAACTCTGTAAACTGTGTCTTCAGTCTCTATGGTTACCTGCTGATCACGTGCTCTTCTGTCTGTCTGTAATGGTCTGATCTCAATAGTTTCTACTCTGACAATATAATCCATGCTTTCCAAGTCAGCCAGAAGCTGTCCCATCTGAATAAAAGTGCAATGCAGTTCCATAGAGTAGTTATGTTGCAATCTATAGGGATTTGGTGTAGAGATTGTTTTGTGGTTAAAACCATGAACTTTGATCTCGTTATTTTCTGCCAAATCAGCTAATCTTTTGGCAAAAGCATTTACCTCTTGAGTGGTAAAACGACGATTAGTTGTCATCGTATTCATAATCACCTTTGCCACATGTTGCAACTGTTCGTTCAAAACTTTAGCACTATTCAATCTTTCCTGCTCTTCTCTAATTCTGGCATCATAAGCATCGATGACGCGAAGATTATATGAGAATCTATTTGAGCTGTAATAGAAAAATGCTATGGTTGCGATTACCATGATTAACAGTAGTATTAAATATTTATGTTTCATATTCGCTCCTTTTATTAACTCGTCGCTACACAATCGATCTGGAAACGAAGAATTTGGACTCCCTTTTCAAAATCGCTTCGTGAATTAACAAACTTGATATCGGGGAAATCCTGACTGATCTGCTCATCTTGTCGCAAGCTTTCGATGAAATCGTCTATCAGTTCGAATTCACTTTGTTCCTGGTCAAAATGAGTTATCCCATACAAGCTGAGTACTCCATTTTTGTATGCAAAGTGAGTAATAGCCAGATCTTTGTGAGCTTTTTCGGATAATGCTACTAGTTTCTCCGCCCAAAAAATCCTATCCATACTAGCTTCAGCCAATCGATTGAGATCCTCATCAGATAGGTATTCTCCACTTTCTTGATAATTTTCTATTTCGTGGCGGATCTCAGAGAGAAGTGCCTCTCTTTCTCTTATTTTAGAATTAAGATCTTGATTGATATATATTGCCAGACCGCTAAATACAAGCAGAGCTATGGCAAAAACTATTACCACATTTCTAAACGTTTTTTTCTCTCGCTCGATAAATCGTCTTAATTCTCCGTATTTGTTCAGATTGATTTTAAAAAATAATTGATTCATTGATACCACCTCTTTATTCTGGTCTCATCGCTAGCCCTAAGGCTACTGCGAGTTGTGGATCTTGCATATCTTTGAATTTTTCCGGTCGCTCCAAATTGCTGTAAGAATTATACACCTCTGTAGGAACATTCATTTGCTCTTCGATAAATTCGGGCAATCCTTTCAGTTTGGCTCCTCCGCCAATTAGCAGAATCTTTCTGAAGTCGCTGTTTCCAGCTTCTTTTACATAAAAACGCAATGAACGTTTCACTTCTTGGATGATCTGTTCTGCTATCGATTTTTCTGCTACATTCAGAGCAACAATAGAATCATTCTCTTTTTCTTTTTCCGGCTCTTTTAGTCCGTACTCCATCTTATACTGTTCGGCTTCACTATAAGAGATATCCTGTTGCTTCATGATCTCTTTGGTGAAATGATGTCCACCCCAGGCTACGTCGCGGGCAAAGAATTTTGCATTTGGTCCGTAAACTACCATATTAGTGTTCACCGCACCGATATTCAAAATTACATACACACCCTCTTCTATATAGGAATTGAGGGCAAAACTATTTGCCACTGCCAAAGACTCGATGTCAACTATTCCCGGAGGGATACCTGCATTAGTAAGGATATCGGTATGATCCTGTAGCATCTCTTTGCTGGTAGAAGCCAACAGTATGTTCATGTTATTGGTCTTTTCATCAATGCTTATCACCTGATAATCCAAGATCATCTCAGCACCGCTCATGGGCAAATGCTTCTTTGCCTCGAAAAACAAAGCAGATTCCAGCTCATCGTCGGGTAGATAGATAGTCTTGATCTGCTTGATACTTGTATTGTTTCCACCTATGGATGTTACGATATGCTTGATCTTTTTCGGTCTGATGTTCAATGATTTCAACATGCTCATCAATATCGGAACATATCTGTCGTTCTTCAAATCTGAAAGTGAATCCTCATAGCCTTCCGGCATAGCATTACGGATCTCATAGTTCAACAATTTGAAACCTTGATGCAACTTCTTTAGATGCACCAGTTTCACACTATGAGTGCCGATATCTATACCGAGCGACTCTTTGAATTTTACTTTTTTCTTCTTTTTGTCTGCCATATTACCTCGCCATCTCTATTTACTTGATTTTCTAAACATTTTTAATTACCCGGTCTCGGCGGTGCCTTGAATCTCCAGGCTCTTTTATCGAATGATGCCAGCACACCTTCACCCCAACCTTCATAAATCTGGGGATAATCAGGTGGTTGTGTATGCATAAATCGATGGTCATAGTGATAATCTTTGTATCTATATCCCGTAGCTGGGTGTCTACCATCATAATGATCATTTTCTATATCCCATAAACCCTCAATTGAGTGATTGTTCGGATCATTTCCTGAACGATGCACATAACCTCGGCGCCTTTGTGCTATTGCACCATAATTTGTCAAAGTACCCCTTCTGAACTCCTCGGCTACATTTGGATGAGGTATCTCAGTTTGCGATTCTGGCCATACCGGATTGTACCACGGATAGTCTGTCCCATAAGGAGCGGCATAGTTATTTGGATTGTCATTAGGATAAGAATTTAGATAGGCTGCAGATTCGTAGGGATAACCACAAGTTGGGAAACCTCCGCCCGGTACGTTCCCGTGTATCACAAAATCCTGTATATTTGGTGGTACAAAAGGGTTCTCCGGGAATATATATTTCTGTAAATCGGGCCACAAATACAATGTGTCAGCTCCCGTATAGGGGCTCGGACCGTAATAAGACGGTGTGGAGCCATGCGGGTGTTGATATTCAGGAGTAAAGATTCCGTCATGTTTATGAGCCATATTCCCATGTATGGCAGGATCCCCCTTACCTATTGCAGCATATGCGCCATAGAGCACAATACTATTTGTATTATCATCACGTCGTTGTTCAATGAAGGGATCAAAATGCTTGTATGCTAATAGAATCTTTTCCTCGGATACTAACCCAAAATAATCAAATTCATTAACTGGGCCCTCAAATTGTGGTTCGCCAGTATTGGGATGATAACCACTAAATCCATCGGGAGGTTCGCCTGGTATTGTATTAGCATAGGTGATATCACCCACTACTTTGACTGTATCTGAAGCTCCCCAGGTCTGTTTACCCGAAACTTCTCCTTCTATCCACAGGTGGCAATCTACAAAGGCTGATTGATTATTCAGACTACCGGCTGGACCTACAGTCCATAATGTATCATATACGGGCACATAATTCGTCCAGAGTGAATCAGCTTCTTCATACCAATTCCCGCCAGCATTTACTATCGTTTGTGCCTGTGCTTGATTCATCGGAAACCAGCTATATACGGTGAATGGTCTTATCTCTTCCAAAATTATCTGACCTCGCATACTGGAATAACTGGAACCATTGATCTTAACATACAATATATCTGTATTCGGATCATTAATAAGATGAATCCCATTATTCCTGATATCAGTTGCTGTGGGGTCAAATACGATATAAAGAGATTCTCCGTCACCTTCTTCCCATTCACCTCGAAATATTTGTTCCATCGGTGCGCCGGTTTCAGCCAGTCTCTGCCCGGAAGGATAGTGGAGAATATTTTTATGGGTAGTTACTTTACCATGAAAAGTTGGCCAACCGTTATTATTGCCACCACCGGCTTGTTGAATCCATATATCATCGTTACTGTGTACAGGACCGTGAAGAACATCCGGACCCCAGAATTTTACCTCTCCGAGATTTTCTGAAAGCTCAACATCGGAAAAATACTGGTATTCAGACAAAGAACGATTACGGATAATTCTCTCTGTATATCGTCTAATAGGTGAGATAGCTCCTGGTTTGAATGAGGTACCTCGTTGGGCTGAAACTAGCGAACGCACTGCAACTGCCTGTTCCGTAATATAACCCAAAAAACTACTGATTACAACGAATTCTTGGTCATTTTCTATCTTATATATTGTGTTACGCTCATCTCCTGCTATCGTGACTTCACGATCGGGAATAGCCTGGTTCGGGCGAAATTCTATTGCGAGATGAGTCCGTTGAGCTTCACTTCTTAGCAACAAATCCTGCTGGATCATATCATGATGCTGATGAACAATATTATGATCAGATTGTACCATCGACATCAATGAAATCGATGAAGCTAAGGATACAACAGTCACAAGCAGCGCTGATGCAATCAGCATTATTCCGCCTGACTCGTTTTTCAACAATTTATTCATCTTTCCCCCTATCATATGTCTTTATTACCCAAGAAAACTTGTGTGTTATACTCTATAGTTTTTGTATTTTGCAATCGATCTTCTTCAAGACTTTGATTGCGTCCCCGTTCACGAAATCGTACTTCTCCTTGCAAACGAATACCCACAAGAAATGTTTCGTCCGAGCCAAGAGGTGTTTTATCTACAAAAACATCATTCCGGTTCGTAATACGGAATTTATATTGATTACCAATTTTTTCATCAGATTGGGGAAAAATCACTCTATTATTAATATACTGTAAACCATATTGTGCATTCAGAATGAGACGACCATCATTATCCACATGATATCGTACCCAATAATTATCATCGCCTAAAGCTTCACCCGGAACTATCGGGATTATTTTGATAGAATTGTTGGCATAGCCAATATCAACTTGGCGAGCGGTAAGCAATCCTATCAAACCCTCCTCATCGGTAACACCAGCCATAGCATATCCATGTCTAATTGTCTCTATAGTTTCAAATAATTCCTGTTGTAATTGGGCATAGAGTCTTGTCTCTTCATAAGTTGTAATAAAACTAATTACAGCAATTGCTATTACTATAAAAACGAGGGCAACAAGAGGTAATGAAGCTATTAGTTCGGGAAGTGAGAAGCCTTTTTCATTGCGAATCTGTCTCATAATTATTCTATCTCCTGCTGGGTCTTTCTATAGTAATCTTCGCGAAGTGTTATCCTCTTTTCTTCACCCGTTTGATGAGAAAAAATAGGAACAGCCGGTGGCTCTTCCCATTCATAAGTTAAAGTAATCTCATCATATACTACAGTCAGATCTATTTGCAAATCAGAGCGTATCCTTCTTGAGGGGCTATATCTTCCCAGTTTTGCAGTCAAAGGTGTTCTACTATCGTGTCTATCGATTACAATAGGGTCATAAAATGACACCGGCAAGTTCTCAATATTTGTAGTACCACTAATATTACGGTTGTGGAATTTGATGTATTCCATCTTTCCGCTTACGCCAAGTAGAACAGCACGATAGTGATAGCTTTCATGAACCTTTTGTCTTGCTAAAGCAGAAACGATAAAAAGTCCTCCGATCGATACGGTTACGATGATCAATGCAGCCAATACGGCAACTAAACCAAAACCGCGCTGTGATCGTAATCTGTTTAAATTCATAATCTTATTACCTTAGACCCGCTTTTTTAGCAAGGATCTGTTTATTTTGCTTTCGGCTCTCATCAAAAACCTGTACTGGAAGCAAACATCTTCGGATTGTCTGCCACCTGTTCTGCTACTTTCCTATCCAGCAAACCATTCATTACATGGTTGTACAAGGACTGGTCGAGAGATTGCATACCCTCTTTGGTACCTGCTTGAATTACAGATGGGATCTGGTATGTTTTTTCTTCACGGATCAGGTTTCTTACAGCAGAGTTTGCTATCATGATCTCCAGAGCCGGTACTCGTCCTTCAGCGTTTTTCATCGGCAGAAGAGTTTGAGCAACTACTGCTTGGATAGATTCTGATAACATGGATCGTACCTGAGTTTGCTGTTCTTTGGGGAACATATCTATGATACGATCTATCGATTTGGTAGCACTACTGGTATGCAAAGTTGCCAATACCAAGTGACCTGTCTCTGCTGCTGTAAGAGCTAAAGCTACTGTTTCTAAGTCACGCATCTCACCTACGAGTATCACATCGGGATCTTCACGGAGCGCCGAACGTAAAGCTGCGGTAAACGACCAAGTGTCATGCCCCAACTCACGCTGATTGATCAAAGAGTTTTTGCTCTGATGAACGAACTCTATCGGGTCTTCGACCGTGATAATATGACAATGTTTATGATCGTTGATGTAATCTATCATAGTTGCCAAAGTAGTCGATTTACCACTACCAGTCGGTCCTGTCACCAAGATCAAGCCCTTATGCTTCATAGCCAAACGACTGAGAACTTCGGGTAGATTGAGCTCTTCAAACGCTTTGATCTCATTCGGGATCACACGGAAAGCAACTGCCAATCCATTGATCTGGTGAAATGCATTCACACGAAATCTGGTCTCGTCCGAAAGTTTTGTCGAAAAGTCTATCTCCAATTTTTTCTCGAATATCGTTTTTTGAGATTCGTTCATTGTGCTATAGATCAATTCTTTTACCTCTTCCTGTGTAGCTTTGGGAAGATTGAGTTTTTTCATCTCCCCGTGTACACGGATCATCGGAACTGAACCGGCACTGATATGAAGATCCGACGCACCTGCGTCTGTCGTGAATTGTAAAAGTTCATTAATGGTCAACGATTACCTCCAACCTAGTCGATTACTATTGAGTCATCAACTTCTTGATCAATTCCATAACCTCGATATTCAGCATTTTCCACATCATACCAAACTTGTTTACCTTCACCTTGGGGAAATTCCGCAGTCGAAGTAGCAATATATCGTCTGGGTGGATTACCTACGACTTCAAATCGCCAGTTATTAAGTGTGGCACGTCCTAACTGTGCATCTCTCATGGCATCTTCAACCGTGTAATTGTCTGTGGTGCCATAGGTCTGATAGTGCACTCTGTAGGCACTACGAATCGCTGCGATCGCAGATTGAGCTTCAGTAGCTCTCGCTTTCTCTACATATCGCATGTAAATCGGCACAGCTATTGCCGCCAGAATTGCTATGATGATAACCACCACTAACAATTCAATCAAACTGAAACCTTTCTGGTTTTGTGCTTTTCTGAACATATCTTCTTCCTCCTATTTTTTCCTTCTTGCATCTTCATTGCAATTTATGTTCCAAACAATTAGAATTACCCTTTTCTTGTCAAAAAGAAAATGAGTATTTGTGCTTATTTTTCTGTTTTGCCGTTACATACGGTCTTGTGAAAAATGTGATTGATCCCTTTATGATCTTGGATACGGCTGATTATTCTCTCTCAAACAGTTCAAATAGACAACCAAAAAAAAATTATCTTTCTGCGAGTTCATTTAGTTTACACTAAGTTGTTAACACTTTTGTGTGGCAACAACTCATCATCATGCTCTCAAGTTGATTACACTTACAACTACGGCAAAATTAGAGTGATATTTTTATTAATCGTGTGGAAAAATCATTTGCCAATTTATCGATTATTAAACAATGTCTTTCAGGAAGGAGAAAATATGAAAGATATTCTAAGAGAGTTTCATCTGCAACCTATAGAAAAACAATACAAAAAAATCATTTCCGTCTTCAGGAAAATAGAAAGGAAATTACTGCAAAATCAAGCTATCGAGAAAGAAACATCATATATCAGGTTGCTCATGTCACACTGCTCCGATACTAAAATCCGAAACAAAGTAGATAAGATAGATCAAAACATCTCTCTCGAGAATCTATTGGACATGTTTATACCACTAGAGCAAAAATTGAACCGCTCTGTTTATGATCATGATATTATTGTAACTAAAGATGACATGGTTTCCAAAAGCCGAGATATCCTCCCCGTTTCGGTGATATTATACAATTTGCGTTCAGCATTCAATGTAGGCTCGATAATCCGAACCTCCGAATGTCTCAATATCGACAAGGTTTATCTCGCCGGCTATACAGCCACACCGGCCCACATAAAAGTTCAGAAAACCGCTATGGGAACTCAAGAATATATAAACTGGGAGTACCACAAGGATATTGAAGCTTTATTGGCTTTTATCGAACAGCTAGAAGCTCCGGTGTTTGCATTAGAAACTGTCAGAAATGCTCACTCAATATACGATTTTCGCTTCCCAAAACCAAGTGCCTTATTGTTGGGCAACGAAGCATTGGGATTGCCGGAAAAAATCCTGAGAAAATGTAGCGATATTGTTTACATCCCAACACGAGGGTGGAAGAATTCTCTAAACGTAAGCAATGCTTTTGCTATCGCTGCTTATGAGCTCTATCGTCAATGGAGTTTACAGCTATGATTTTTTCTCTGTTTTGAGATATAGATTGCCCTCTTTTTTTATCAATTTTCGGCTGAGCAGATTTTTTATTATCGTTTTGGCAAAATAGGATGGTTTTTGAAAATGACAATCATCAGGAAAACTTTTTTTCATCTCTTGTCTACTGATCGAATCTACGATTTCCAGCACTTTGTCATAGGTTACACCTTTATCTGTAATAGAGTTGTACACTTTCTTCTCTACCGGTCGCATTTTTCATCGACTCCTTTCTTATGATTTTTTTTTGGACAAAAAGTTTGGAGTATAGATATTTGTCAAAAAAGTTATGCGATAGGTAGGCAGAAATGAAGAAAGTATTGGTGCTTGTATATTATTGGCCTCCAAGTGGTGGAGCCGGAGTTCAGCGCTGGCTCAAATTCGTCAAATATCTTCCCGAGAATGGCTGGATGCCTACTGTGATCACGACAGAGCATGGAGATTATCCCGCCGTGGATCATAGTTTGGATGCTGATCTGCCGGAAGGTATCACAATAATCCGCACTAAAACACCATCGATAAATAAAATTTTGAGCAAAATCAACCCGAATTTGAAGATGCCTTATGGCAGTTTGGACAGGGAAAAAGGAAGTAGTCTGATAACAAAAATACTCTATTGGTGTCGCATCAACCTGATCATCCCCGATATGCGAGTAATTTGGAATCGCTATGCGTTTAAAGCAGCCAAAATGTTGTTAAAAAGAGAAGGCTTCGATCTGATCGTCACCTCTGGTCCGCCCCATTCCACTCATTTAGTCGGACTCAAGCTAAAGAAAAAACAGAAACTGCCCTGGCTGGCTGATTTTCGCGATCCCTGGGTCGATATAGACTACATGGAAAAAGTAAATAGACTGAACCTGAGCCGAAAAATAGATAAACATCTCCAAAGTAAGGTGGTAAACAGAGCAGATGTTTTTCTATCTATTAACAAAGATATCATCAAAAAAACGGGAAAAGCTGAGAAATCGGTTTTATTGCCCAATGGATATGATCCCGATGATTTCTCAGGCTTGGATATCCAAACTACAAAAGAGAAATTCCTTATCTCCTATTTCGGTGCCCTTACACCGGAGCGCGATCCAAGTCCCATTTTAAATGCGCTGGAACTAATAAATAAGAGAATCGAAATCTCTAAGATAAGTATCGAATTCTGGGGTACGGTATCTCGATCATTGAAAGGCAAGCTTTCTAAGAGAGATAAATACAATATCGTTAGCTTCTGTGGTTATAATCCGCATGAGAATGTAGTAGTCAGAATGAAAAGCTCGGCTCTTCTGCTACTGATTATAAACAATGTTCCCAATAACAGTGGAATAGTTACCGGCAAAATCTATGAATACCTTGGCTCCGGCACCCCAATCTTGGCAATAGGTCCGTCCGAGGGTGAAGCAGCTGATATCTTAAGCAAAACCAAATCCGGCTCTTGTTTCGATTACCATGACCTTGATGGCATAGCTGATTATATAGAGGATTGTTTTAAAAAATGGGAGCAAAATAAAGAAATGCGAATGAGTTCTGATACAGAAGAATATGATAAGAGATCCCAGACAAAAAGATTAGCTGAACTTATGAATAGGATAACAAAGAACAAAGCCCGACCGTAAAGATCGGGCTAATTTGTTTTCTTACTTTTTTTTATTGGATCAA
The DNA here is from genome assembly GCA_964433675.1 of uncultured Candidatus Cloacimonadota bacterium. GTDB lineage: Bacteria > Cloacimonadota > Cloacimonadia > Cloacimonadales > TCS61 > CAYSSJ01. The sequence continues at coordinate 171,910 of CAYSSJ010000001.1, read as the reverse complement.
GCCGAGTACATCACCGAGCAGAAACTGTAATCGCCCGATGAGCAATGAAATACGTGCCATCACGGTATATCCGAATGAGGCACCGAATCCGACCATCATAAACCAGATACCCAGATTGGTGAATTTACCGTAAATCCCTTTATGCTCTTTTGAGAAGAAGAAATACATCAGGATAGTTACGGTTCCCAAAAAGATCAGGAAAGTATCTATATTATCTATCGGAAGCATAGCACTTCTCATCTGAACCAACACCTGAGCATTGAGAGACATAGGTACACCCATACCGACCATACCCATGCTGAACGCTATGGGGTAACGTGATAGCCAACTGTATTTCTTTGTAAATCTTAGTATGTAAAACATACCCAAGATCGTTGGTATTATCAGAGTAAGTTTATATTCCAAGAATAATGGCACATAAACATAAGGTATAAACACATTCTCATAGACAAGTGGGATAGCATATCCCATCGAGACACCAACCAGAAGAGCTTCACCGAATCTATAGAATGGATTCTCTTTGTAGAGAAACGAGAATATACAGAGGGTAAAGAAAGCTGCGATCCAATTACTAAATGTTTCAAACATGTCATCCTCCTATATTATTTTCTTTTTGCCGGTGACAAAATAGCCGATATTACCGATGATAATAAAGACTATGATCATGATATGTGCTATAGATTGAGCATTCATACCAAGCCGGGCAGTTTTGTGATGCATAGGTTCCACCTCGGATATTGCTATCCATTCTTCCTGCAATATTTCCATACTGAAATCCCTATCTTGAGTAGCGAATAGATCTACCAATTCCTCATATTCCGCAGCACCTTTCAAGCCACCCAGCATTCCGACAATCTGTCCTGTTTGCAGATAAGGGAAGTAATCCGGTGCGAGAACGGCTGTTACGCCTGCACCGACATTAACTCCAAAGCGAGCGCGAGCATAAGTTATCCAAGTCATAACACTAGCCGAACCGGAGAAATCTATCACCAGGTTCATCTGGTTGTAACTATTGATATGCTCCATAATAGGAAGATTTTCTATCTTTCTTCCGTCGGCATCTACATCTATTGCATCGGATATGTCTTCGCCCATACCTAAGACAATGGGCACCAAAAGAGATATCGGTTTGAACCCGAAGTTCAGATAGTGTACTCCAGCTTGCACATCATAGCCTTCTCTGGCAATATCGATAGTATATTCTACAATAGGTGCAGCCTGTGGCATGAAACAGAGCGTAAACACCTTGATATCCCGTTCGAAGGCATGCCTCAATATAGCCACCTGCATCGGTGTCAATTCCGGCATGGTGGAAGCATCGTGAAAGAAATTCATAAGAATTGCCCTATCCTCTCTACCGGAGTAAGAATCTATGAGGGTATAGAGATCTATTACGGGTTCCGTTACATAAGTTCTGGCATCAAACGGTACGATAAGCGGGATAGATATTGCTAAAAGCACGACTATATATATCCATCGTCTGTCTAATGCTTGCATTTTTTCGAATATTTTTACTACTTTTGGATTCATCATTTACCTCCGCCCAGATAAGTTCGTTCAATTCCGAGAATGATCTTCAATGCAGTAGCGGTCATACCCAAACCAACGCCAAGCCGGATAGCACGGGCTGCCGCCAGATTGGGCACATTCAGTATCCATCTGGAAGTTTCGGGTATCCATCTGGAAATAGCCATCCCGATAGGTACTTGACCGAGCATGACGATAAGTGCAGCAATCAGAAGCACAGTTGCCTCCATAGAGCGAGCTCTAAATGCCTTGTAGGCAGCAGATGCGATATAAAATGCCAGCAGCGCGAACATGGTGGCACTCATAGGCATCTGCACATTGGTAAAAAGCCACATATACGGAGTACCGGGGTCTCTGCCCCAGATAAACCCGGAGGCGCCTGTAAAGACCAACCCGACCAATAGAGCTATACTATATTGCCAATTCGGCACTTTCCTCGATATCTTGGTAGTGTGAACCATAGAAAGACTCAGAATGCCGAGAACCAGTGCAAAAGGAGCCATTGCTCGCGTCCAACTCACAAACCAATCGAAGAAATCTACAGAAATTCTATGTGGTATAAATGTATGAGCTACGAAAAGGAATCCGAGTATCATTACCATTAATAGTGGTATTTGTCTTTTAAACATTATTTCCTCCTAAAATTATTTATCCGGGAACGCATTTATCAAGAACGTCAGATGAGACGTTGATAAAATCGTTCCGCCGACAATAAGTGACATTATTATTAATTTTGTATAGTCCACACCTTTGAGAGTTCCCATCTGGAGTGGATCGCGAGCCAGATAAGCAGCTGCTGCATAAAGCTCTTCACCCAAGAGTGTGTAGTCACAGGTAGTGATAAAGAATGGGATCTGAGTAATCGCGTCTGTACCTGCTATCTGTACGGCTCCAGCGATATTTCCGGTCTCAGTTAGTAGCAATGCTTCTGCCCAGAACATACCCATGAAGAAGTTGGTCGCCACTTTTTCCCTTACCATTATACCATTCACACCGGCAACGAAGGCAAATTGGTTGGTCGTAACGAAGAACACACTGTTTTTATCATATGTGTCCGGTCTGCCGGCTTCGTAATGTGCTTCCTTCACGATTTCCTGAGCGATCGGTAGCACTATATAGTCTCTCATAGGCACCAAGATACGAGTATCGTATTCCGCAGCTTTTTTTGCCACTCTGCCCAAGATCGCCAGACCTGCCAGTGTAGCCACATCCTGAATACCGGACAATCCCGGGATAAACAAGATCGGTTTGCCCATCTCAGTCGCTCTACCGATAGCATTGTCTATTTCGTGAATACCGGCAATCGGTCTGATATACATGTCGTGACCTCTCAAAGCTTTTTTCACATAGATATAGACAAAAAGCCCGAAAATAAAGGTTGCTATAAGTGCGGGCCACCAATCTGTCTTGAACCAGTTGGGCAGCGGATAGAAATGAGTTTCTCCCCAGCCTGGCAATGCAAACACATACTCTTCGTGCCTACCCTTTTCCATTGGCTCATCTGCCACAAAGATCGGAGTTTCCACAAATACACCTTCGCCGTTGCTGAAAACCATTTTGTACTCGAAGGAATTGCGTGCGTAGTGTCTTACCTTATCGAGGAACTTAATTCTTTGCCGATCACTTTCAAAGCTTTCGGCTTTGTCAAGTACAGGATGTTCGGCAGATATTTCGAGCTGATTTTGATAGTAATTGATAGCAGATCGTGCCTGAGCTTTCTCAGCTTCGGTTTCTACCGTATCCAGCATTGCCTGATATCTCTCGATCTCACTCTCATATCTCTCTACGGTTTTCTCAAATTCGGAGCGATATAAGTTCGAACTGACCGTGGCATCTTTTTCAGGATCTCTCATTACAGCAAACGAAGGTGATATCAAGAACAGATCTCTATCTTCCTCATATTGATTAACAATCTTGAAATGGTTATTTTCAAAACGGATCATATCGTGATGTTCACGAGCGGTGGCAGCCAGTCTTTGGCTTAGCCTGAATTCTTCATCAGCATAATTCCTTTTGTAGATATAGTAGAAAAAATTCTCCACATTAAACCCATTGATATGAAGATCTGTCGGACGTAGTGATCGGGTCATTTCATTGAACTCGATCTTTTGGGTTAGCACATAGTCTTCTATCATCTCACCATTGGCACGAATAGTGATCTCAAAAGAGAAGTCCTGATAGCGATCATAATCTTCATCATCGGTAGGAATGCGGAAAGTTATCCTATTGTCCTGATAAAATTCGTTTATGTTGCCTATATGTTCTCCACTTTCATCGTAAACATCAAAATAGATATTGTTGATATAATAATTCTCATTCTCCATCAATTCGTAATTCACCATCATTTTGGTGCGGGCAAGATCCAAATAGGTTGCGTTAGTTAGATATACAACTGGATTATCCCAATACACCGTATTATATTCACCCTTATCATCTTTTCTATCTACCACTTTAAAGTCTGACAGAGGAGGCAATATATCTGAATTGATAGTAGCTGCCTGAGTAACATCAGAGAAGGTCTCATGTCCCGATGTATCAAAAAGAGAAAAGACAAAATAGTAGTCTTCTATATTGTCTGTATCGATTGGTACATCGACTTGGAATTCTTGACCGGTTATCGCATTTGAGAATGTCTTATCAAAATAGATTCGCTCATCTTCCACACTGATCGATTTGTTTCGCATTCCGGTATATGGGTAAGCAGAATACCGCATAAAGATAAGTTCAGCAGGGTTATCTACTGTCATCTCATACGGTGGCATCTCAGGGTCTTCTTTGCGTGCTAGTTCATGCTCTTCCCGTTCGATCAAAGCTTGCTCATACGCTTTAAACTGCTCCAGATCTTCCTGGCTGAGCATATAGATCTGATGGTAGTAGACATCATCTGTAAACAGTGGTAATGACCATTCGAAGTTAAGCTGTTTTTGGTCTTCTAAGTATTTTACATAAAATTCGCGAGTTTTCTCGGGAGAATTTACGCGCGGGATACCATACTGAGGTTCTGCATGTGGATGGAACCTTCTGAGTTCATCTACAGCAATAACGGTATAATAGTATTTATGATCCGGTATAAGTTTTTTTGCCATATCGATATGGCGTAATTTCATGCCGGCATAAACACTTTCATCATCGCTCTCTTCATCTTCGATTACCACTTTGCGGTTTTTGTAATAAAAATTTTTTTCCGTGATAATTCCGAGTATAGTATAATTTGTTAATTCGGGACCGGTAACGCTGATATCTCTGGGATAAGCTCTAAAGATAGGACTGTCGTCCGGTTGCTGTCTTTCTTGTCTTAACCTTCCCGGAGAATTGATCGTAACGAAATTTGTGAAATCGGTATCGTAAAAGTACATGCGTTCTCCCACAAATTCCGTTTCCGGATTAACATCTACCTTTCCGACATAGAATAACGAATCGGGTGTGACACCCCTGTAGATCCGATACTCTATAATTCTTTGTTCTATCGGTAATGGCACCCAGCTAACTGCCAAACCTGTACCGTCATTATTCGGCACATCTTCAACCAGCAGATCTTTGACGATATAATCGTTTTCTGCTGTCTGCGCCTGAGACAATGTCGGTATCAGAAGTAAGCCGAGAGCCATAAACAATAGAAGATATCCGGTTTTTTTGAACCTATACTTCATAGACCTCTCCTTTTCCCTATTTTTTATTCTTTTATGCGTTTTTGCATTTTTTTGGTTATTCCCCTGAGGATAAAAAGTACTACAACACCTATGAAAACCCACCAAAACCAAGCTCTGTTTTGTTCGGCATCATACATGGCTACTTGTTCTTCTTCGACGATTTTGTCTTCCTCTACTTCAGTTTTTTCTACAATAAGTCCGGAATTCAATAAAGCATACAGACTATCCGCTTTTGCTTTGAATTGAGCCAGCTCATTTTCCGGCACCGGTGGACCGGCAACATTATCGAGCTTCAACGGATCGATAGGATTACCATTCAGATGGATCTCATAATGCAAATGCGGACCAGTTGCTAAGCCGGTAGAACCGACATACCCGATCACCTGTCCCTGAGATACTCGTTGCCCTACTTTGAGACCTCGGGCATAATTACTAAGATGACCATATAGTGTCCGATAACCGTTTGGATGTCTGATCATCACAGTTTTTCCATATCCGCCTTGACGTCCATTTACGGTAGGATGCCCACCTTTCCATCCTACATGGATTACCGTGCCGTCTGCTGAGGTCTCCACCGGTGTGCCATGCGGTGCGCCATAATCTACTCCATGATGAGGACGCACTATCTTGAGTACCGGATGATATCTGCCTCTGGAAAAGCGTGAGGTTATTCTCGTGTAGTTGAGCGGTGATCTGAGAAATGCTTTCTGAAAGGATTGACCATCTATATCAAAGTATTTTTTTTGCCCCTCATTCGTAGTGTATAAATAAGCTATCTTATCGTAATTTCTGCTGATATATTGTGCTGTAAGAATGTCGCCGTAGCGAATAAACTCATCTCCGCTTTTATACTTCTCGAATACGAGGCGGAATTGGTCACCTTTTTGAGGGTCAATCAAAAAATCTATATCCCACTGAAATATTTGGGTTAGTGCCATAGCGAGTGCCGGACCTTCTCCTGCTTTTATAATAGCAGCATAGAGAGAAGTCTCGATCTCACCTTCTATATAGCTTACCTCTTTTTCTAATTCATGTTTTTCGATATTTATCTGATACTCTCCGAGTGTATCACGGATAACATGATATGAGGTTACTCTATCCGGTATGAACTGTAGTTCCTGTATCAGATTGGTAGTATCTACTTTCACAAAGAAGCTATCGCCCGGATAGCAGCGGCGCAGATCATAAACTTCATCCAATTCATTTACCACCCGATAAACATCAGCATTACCCAGTTCCCGATCCAACAAGGCATTAGCCAGAGTCTCTCCCTGTCTTAACGATCCCCATTTATACACATAAGGATCCACAGACTCCTCCTCTTCCTCATAACTAACAACCGGCTGGGTACAGGACAACACCAAAAGACCCAAAATCATAACAATTATGGCTCTGCTCATCCTTAACCCATTGTCTTTTTTACTAATCTCATGCATGCTTTTTTAAAAAAACTCAATATTCTGTCAAATGAAAAACAATCTAATTTGGAATAATTGAAAACTTCTTGACCTCTCAACTCCGATAACAAAGTGTGCAAAAAAAATAAACGGAGATATGTTTTATGTTAAATATACTGGTTGTGCTCATCGTTTTGGGCATACTGATAACAGTTCATGAATATGGGCATTTATTGGCTGCCAGATTGTTTAGAGTCAATATCGAAAAATTCTCTATCGGGTTCGGACCGAAGTTGGTAGCGTTCAAAAAAAATGGAGTGGAATATCGCATTTCTCTGATACCGTTGGGCGGTTATCTGAAGATGAAGGGTGAAAACCCGGAAGAGCAAACTGCCGAAGAACCGGATTCCTTCCAAGCAAAAGCCTGGTGGAAACGCGCTTTGATAGCATTTTCCGGACCTATGGCAAATCTGATCTTAGCTATTCTGATCTTTATAATGACCTTTGCTATCGGTCGCACTTATGAAGACAGCATGCCGATTATTGGTCAAGTCTCTCAGGAGTATCATCAGAAATTCGAGATGCATGACGAAGTCATCCAAGTAAACGATCATGATATACGAGGTTGGACAGATATTTTGCGACATCTGCATCCGGAAGACAGGAATCTTTTTTTAGTAGAACGAAACGGGGAGATAATCGAGATTGAGACAGAAGGAATCACACCGCAGAAATGGGCTAGCGAATTTCGCCCTTATTCCCCACCTATCATTGGCGATGTAGCCCCGGGTATGCCGGCATACAGAGCCGGCTTATCTAGCGGAGATAAGATAGTGGCGGTGAACGATAACCCGATATCTACATGGTCAGAGATGCAAAAGCAGATCTCGGAAGCTCCTGAAGATGTGGTAAAACTCAGAATCGAACGAGAAGAGCAAATCTTGGAAAGAGAAGTTTCTTTGGAAGATAATATAATGACCCAAACTCGGATAATCGGTATCACCCAGTATATGCCAGTCGAGATTGAAGAACACTATAATATCTTCGAATCTATATACATAGGAACGGCATCAACTATAGGTTTTGTAGCACTAAACTATGTCACTTTGTATCGATTGATAGCCAATCCTTCTGCTATCCGTGATAGTATCGGCGGTCCTGTGATGATCTACACAATTTCGGTACAGACGGCTGAAAAAGGGTTCATTGCTCTTCTATCGTTGGTCGCTACCATCAGTATCATGCTGATGATTATGAATTTGTTGCCTATTCCCGTTTTAGATGGTGGTCATATCATGTTTTGCCTGATCGAGGGAATCATCAGACGTCCGCTCTCCCTCAAACTACAGGCTGCCTTACAACATATCGGCATCATTCTGCTGCTCGCTTTGATGCTTTTCGCTTTTGTTAACGACTTTGACAGAATATTTCAAAGAAGTTCCGCTCTCAGAGATCAATCAACGGTGATAGAACGGTGAAGTACACGCTTTTAAAAAATAGTGGCAATGCCCGGGCAGGCATATTGGAAACCAAACATGGAGTCATTCATACGCCGGTTTTTATGCCGGTCGGTACGCAAGCGACTGTGAAGACTTTAGCGCCAGTTGATCTGACTGATGAGATCGGAGCGGAGATCATATTGGCAAACACCTACCACCTCTATCTACGCCCGGGGCACAAATTGATCGAACTTGCCGGCGGAATTCACAACTTCATGGGCTGGTATAGAGCTGTTCTGACAGATAGTGGCGGCTTTCAGGTGATGAGTCTGCAGGGTCTGAGAAAGATCAACAAAGATGGAGTGGAGTTTCAATCTCATATAGATGGAAGTTATCATTACTTCACACCGCAGAAAGCGATCCAGATCCAAAATGCTATCGGCGCGGATATCATCATGTCTTTCGATGAATGCCCGCCATATCCAACTACTAAAAAGTATATCTCCGAATCGCTCAAACTGACGACAGAATGGGCAAAACTGGGGAAAGAAGCTCATAAGAAACCCGATGATCAGGCATTATTCGGCATCGTACAAGGCGGAGTTTACGAAGATCTGCGTGAACAATCTGCCAAGGAGTTGTTAGAAATTGACTTCCCGGGTTATGCTTTGGGCGGTTTGGCGGTTGGAGAACCGAAAGCAGATATGTATCGCATTGTATCATACCTTAATGATATCTTGCCAACCACAAAACCAAGATATCTGATGGGTGTCGGTACTCCCGCTGATCTTCTAAACTGTATAGAGAATGGAATCGACATGTTCGACTGTGTGATGCCAACTCGCAATGCCCGGAAAGGGAGTGTGTTTACTTCCAAAGGAAAACTCATTATAAAATCTGCTCGCTATATAGAAGACTTTTCACCTATAGATGAGGATTGCAACTGCTACACTTGCAGAAATTTCTCCAGAGCATATATTCGTCATCTATTTAGTGTAAATGAGCTTCTTGCTATGAGACTCGCTTCACTTCACAGTCTCTATTTTTATCAGAAACTGATGGAAAGGGTCAGAGAAGCGATTTTGCAAGATCAGTTCAACGAATTTAAAAATTCTATTATTTCGGTTTTGGATAAGACTTTGGATTAGGAGGTAATGTGGGAAAATACGAAGAGATTGACCTAACCAACCAGAAAAAATATCCGCTTTCGGATCGGCATAATTTGGTGCATATTGAGGATTTCGGTAAATCCGGAGAGATTGATTTGAGTTCATTTTGGGAATGTGTGCCAAATATTTTGAAAGCAAAAGATATGCAGGAACTTATCTCGATTTGTACAGAGGCATACAAAAGAAAAAAAGGAATTATAGTCGGGTTAGGTGGTCATGTGATCAAATGTGGCTTAACCCCGCTTCTGATCGACATGATAAAAACCGGTTTCATCACAGGTTTGGCAGCCAATGGCTCGGTAATCGTACATGATTTCGAGATCGCTATGCAGGGAAAGACATCTGAAGATGTGGCTTCTGCCATAGAAGACGGTTCCTTTGGCATGGCAGAGGAGACCGGGACAAAGATCAATCGGATAGTTTCTGAAGCTTCCGCAGCCGGCTTAGGTTTGGGTGAAGCTATGGGCAAATATATCTATGAATCCGACCTGGATTATAAGGGCTATTCGTTGCTGGCTGCTGCCTATGAATACGAGATCCCATTCACCATCCATGTTGCTCTAGGTACAGATATAGTCCATCAACATAATACTGCTGATGGCAAAGCTATCGGAGATTGTTCTCTCAGAGATTTCCGGATATTTTGTAAGAATATAACAAGCTTGAACGATGGTGGAGTATATCTAAATTTTGGCTCTGCAGTAATCTTACCGGAAGTATTTCTCAAAGCCATAACAGTCGTCAGAAACTTGGATTATCCGCTTCGAGACTTTTACACTGCCATATTCGATATGCTCATGCACTACCGTCCTATGAATAATATTGCTAAACGTCCCACCAAAAGTGGTGGCAAAGGTTTCTATTTTCTTGGTCATCATGAGATACTGATACCGCTTTTTCTATTATCCCTCAAGGAGAAAATTAAAAATGAATAAGATAACTATCATAATTGTGCTCCTTTTATTTATATTTACCGGTTTGATAGCAGAAACCAAAACTCCGATGAAAGCAGCCGCACTTTCGTTATTCATCCCCGGTGGAGGGCAGTTTTACAATGAGTCCTATCTGAAATCTGCCGTCGTTTTTTCTATAGAAGCAACTCTATTGGGACTTACATTATATAATCATATCAAAGCTGAAGATGCCTATGATAAGTATGCTATCACCATGGATGAAGCGGATTATAATACCTACTTGGATTACTATTACAAAAGGCAGGACAACTTATGGTGGACGGGGGTCTATATATTCCTGTCAGTAGTAGATGCATTTGTGGATGCCCATTTATACGACTATCAGGCGAAAAAGAGAGATGTTCATCTCAAGTTCGAGGATAGTTCGGTTAGTTTGATCTATAAATTTTGAATAATGCGAGGTCGGTTATGAGTAAAAAATATGTAATTGCCATAGATGGCCCGGCAGCTTCGGGTAAAAGTACGACAGCGAAAAAGTTAGCCCAGATATTGAACTATACTTATATCGATACAGGAGCAATGTATCGTGCCTGTGCACTATATTCGGTTGAACATAATGTCGATATTCATGATGATAAACAGCTCGATGATATGCTCTCGAAGATCGAAATCGATATTCAACCAACTGATGAGATGAATAAGATCATCCTAAATGGTGAAGATGTATCCAAACGAATCAGAGAGGTTGATATCACAAAACGTTCTTCCGAAATTGCTGTGCTTGGTAAAGTTCGTGAGCGCATGGTAGAACTGCAAAGGGAGATGGGCAAAAAAGGTGGGATCGTCATGGATGGCAGAGATATCGGTACAGTCGTGTTCCCCGATGCAGATTTTAAGTTCTTCATGACAGCTGATGCAGAGACTCGCGCTAACAGACGCTGGAAAGAGATGGATGAGAAAGAGAAAGAGAGTACATCGTTTGAAAAGATTTTAGCAGAGCTAAAATGGAGAGATAAAAATGATTCTTCCCGAGCTCATTCCCCATTAAAAAAAGCAGAAGATGCTATCGAGATCGATACAACCGATCTAAGTATTACAGAACAGGTCGAAACCATATTGTTTCATATCTCTCCACCTAAGAAGAATACTGTCTACTCAATCATAATTTATTTCATCAGAATGTATATGAAACTTTTTTGGAATTACAAGATCATCCACAAAGAGCGGCTCAAATATGCCAGAAATTGCATCATCGCTTCCAATCATATCTCGGCAAATGATCCGCCGTTTATTGGTTCGATCTTACTATACGAAATCTACTATGTGGCAAAAGCAGAGCTTCTCAACAACCCTGTCATCAAAATCCTACTCAAATATATCAATCTGGTTCCGATCAAAAGGGGCAGATTTGATCGAAATGCTTTGAATATAATCAAAAGTATATTGGAGAAAGGTGAGAGCATATTGATCTTCCCCGAAGGTACACGCAAACAGTCTTCCGTCAAAGCTGGAGTAGGCAAACTTGCTGTTGAGACCGCCAAAGATATATTGCCTATTTATATAAACAATTCCAATCAATTATGGAAATGCTTGACAAGAAAAAAGCGTTTGGAATTTTTAATTGGCAGAAGAATAGAGACAAAAGATTTTGTAAAAGGAGAGTATGAGGATAAGAAGCAAATGTATCGTTCTTTAGCTAATTATACCGTAGAAAAAATTTATGAGCTTAGAAATGAAAGTAAGGATAGCTAAAAACTCCGGTTTTTGTTTTGGTGTGAAGCGAGCCATAAATATGGCACTGGAAGCATCTAATGCCCATGATAACATTGTCACACTAGGACCACTGATCCACAATCCTCAAATGGTCGAAAGATTGAAAAAAGCGGGAATCAACAGTGTAAATTCTATCTCTGAAATCAGTAATTCACCGGTAATCATCCGTTCGCATGGTGTGGAAAAGGCAGTCAAAGACACACTGCTGAAACACGGCGTCCATGTGATTGATGCTACTTGTCCGTATGTTTCCAAAACGCAGGATTATGCCAAAGAGCTAAGTGAAAATGGCTATCGGGTAATAATCTATGGAGATGCAAACCACCCTGAAGTGATCGCAATGAAATCTTATGTTCAAGGTGAAGCTCTAATTATATCACATCCGGAGCAGTTGAAAAACAAAAAATTTCAAAAAGTCGGAGTAATATCGCAAACTACCAGAAATAGTGAAGAATTTAGAAGTTTAGTTTGTCAATTGGTTCCATATTGTAATGAACTAAAAATAATCAATACGATTTGCAGCGCTACCAATATCCGTCAAGAATCAACGTTGGTACTTGCTAAAATCAGTGATTTGATGATCGTAATAGGTGGGAAAAATAGTTCGAACACAAAAATGCTTGCCAATATTTGCCAAAATATTACAGAGACACACCATATTGAAACGGAGCAAGAGATCGAAGCATCGTGGTTCGACAAGAAGGAGAATGTAGGTATAACAGCAGGTGCTTCTACTCCGGACTGGATCATTGTGGAAGTATATAATAAAATAATAGAATGTACGGGGGATAAATCTCGACAAGTAGATAAAATCGAAGCTATCCCCGGTTTCAAGGAGGAAAGAAAATGAGAGTTAACGATCAAATTTCAACACAGGATGAAAAGCATCCTATCGAGGAAAAGGAAGCCATCGAAGTTACAGAGAACACAGCTTCCGAACAAACATCGCAACCAAAAGAGAAAGCTGAAGAAGAAAAACCGGTAATCGAAGCTACTGAAGACAAGGAAACTTCGGAAGAGGAAGAAGACACCGGTTCTACATCTGAAGAAACGAAAGAAAAAGAATCCGACACAGAAAAGGAAGCAGAAACTTCCGAGCAAGATCTCTCGGAAGCTGAAGAAAGTGAAAGCCAAGAAAAAATCGAGGCTGAGAAAAAAGAAGATGAGTCTCTGAAATCCGATGATGAGCAACCAGAAGAGAATAGTAATCGACAAGAGATGCTAAATTTATTGGATGAACATTTCAGCAGATTTAAACCCGGAGAGATCGTCGAAGGCACTGTGGTAAACGTGGATGAGCGTAATGTATTGGTAGATATCGGCTATAAGTCGGAAGGCGCAGTATCGATCAAAGATTTCCCCACTGCATCTCCACCGGAAAAGAATGACAAGATCAAAGTCTATATCGAATCTGCTGAAAATGGTAGTGGTCGTCTGAAATTATCCAAAAAGAAAGCGGATTTTTATTCCAATTTACCTGAACTTGAAAAGCTCAAAGAGGATAATGAAACTGTCACCGGCATTTTGAGACGTCGTGTAAAAGGAGGAATGATAGTAGAAATTGATAACCTTGAAGCTTTCTTACCTGGCTCACATATCTCTACAAAACCGATCCCGAATCTCGACCAATTCATCGGCAAAGAATATGAGTTCAAAATCCTGACCATTGATAAAGATCGGCGTAACATCATTGTTTCCCGCAAAAAAGTATTGGAAGAAGACCAAAAGCGGAAATTAGATGAACTCAAAGATAAGCTGGTGGAAGGTGCCGAACTGGATGGTGAAGTTAGAAATATCACCGATTACGGCGCTTTTGTGGATCTGGGTGGCATAGATGGCTTGCTACATATCACCGATATGTCATGGGGACATCTAAATCATCCGTCTGATATGTTGAGCATTGGCGATAAGCTCAAAGTAAAAGTTCTTAATTTTGACAAAGACGAAAATAAAGTATCATTGGGATTGAAGCAGTTGGTACCACATCCTTGGGAAAACATCGAAGCCAAATATCCCGAAGGCTCTATCGTGACAGGTAAAGTAGTTAATCTTACCTCTTATGGAGCCTTCATCGAACTTGAACCGGGTGTGGAAGGTCTGGTTCATGTAACTGAACTTTCTTGGACAAAAAGAGTTAAACATGCTAAGAAAGTATTAAAGAAAGGCGAGACCGTAAAAGCGATCGTCCTCTCTACTTCAAAAGAGGATAAGCGTATATCTCTCGGTATCAAACAGATGGAACCCAATCCTTGGCTAACGATAGACGAGCTTCATCCGGAAGGTTCTATCGTAGAGGGACCGGTAAAAAGCATTACACCATTCGGTATCTTTATCGAAATCGAAAAAGATATTGAAGGTTTGATCCATATATCGGATATCTCTTGGACAAAACGGATTTATCATCCCAAAGAAATGTTCAAACGAGGAGATATGGTAAAAGCGAAGGTGCTTTCCATAGACAAGACTTTGCATCGTATTGCCTTAGGTATCAAGCAGCTCTCCCCGGATCCTTGGGAAAAACTGGACGAGAAGCTTCCTATCAATTCCGAACTGACTGCAAAGATATCAAAGATAATCGCTAAAGGTGTGTTGGTAGATATACCTGTAAACGAAACTATCGTAGAAGGTTTCGTACCACTATCTCATCTGGCTATCCCCGGATTGAGAAGAGCATCTGCCGCTTTCAAACTCGGTGAAGAACTACCGCTGAAGGTAATCGAATTGGATTTGGAAAATCGCAGGCTTATCTTGAGTGTGAAAGCATATTTCTTCCGTAAAGAAGAGGATGAGCTGAAAGAATTCATTCGTAGCCACGAGGAGAGAATGCAGGCTTCTTATCAAAAGAAAAAAGAGCAAGAGAAAGCTCGAAAAGAAGAGAAGAAAAAGGAAGAAGCCAAAACTACAGCTGAAACTGAAAGTCCCAAACCGGAAGAAGCTGCAAAAGTAGAGGAAACTGAAACTGCACCGGCTGCTTCGGAAAGTGTTTCTGAAGAAGAGGCTCCAAAACCAGCCGAATCTACTTCCGAAGAAAAAACTGCAGAAAAAGTGGAACCCACGGATGCTTCTGAGGAAGAACCAAAAGAAGAAGAAGAAGCGAAAGATAAACCAGAAGCAGAAGCAGAAGAAAAATCGGAGCCCGAAGATTTACCGAAGGAAGATCCGGTTGAAACAGAAACGCAAAAAGATCCAATCGAATAAAAGTTGATATATAAAGGCGGCTACTAACTATAGTCGCCTTTTTTCATTTATGATCTATCTTATTGGATTTATGGGAGCCGGCAAAACAACAATTGCCAAAAGAATCGCAGCCGAGACAGAACTTATTTTTTTCGATCTCGATTATGAGATCGAAAAAAAAGAGAAGAGGACAATATCATCGATTTTTACAAATGATGGTGAAGATTGTTTCCGTAAGCTCGAAACTGATATGCTCATGCATTTACAAGCATCCGGAATAATAGCCACCGGTGGCGGTATAGTAGAGAGCCTGAAGAATAGATCCTATTTGAGGAATGAATCTGAACTCTGTATATGGTTAAATACTCCATGGAAGATGATAGAGAGTAGGATTATGCACACAAATAGACCTTTGGCACAAAACAAAACACCGGAAAGCTTGTATAATTTGTGGCAAAAAAGGCTTCCTTTATATTCTCAAACTGCTCATACAATATGTCAATCATATTCTGAAATAAGTGATATTGTTTCATATTTTATAACAAAAAAAAGAGCCGGCGTTTAAAAAACCGGCTCTCTATATTTACTCCGGGATATGTTTATCCCTTCAGCTTATCTTACTTAAGCAGGATCATTTTCTTGGCACTAGTGAACTTACCGGTACGCATTCTGGAGAAATAGACTCCGCTTGCTACCGAGCGATCATTACTATCTCTGCCATTCCATACTACCGTGTGATAACCGGCTGTTTGTTGTTCATCGACCAAGGTCTTCACTTTTTGTCCTCGGATATTGTAGATATCAATGACAACATGCTCTTCACTTTTGAGACTATAACTGATCGTAGTCTCCGGATTGAACGGATTCGGATAGTTGCCGCTTAGCTCTGTTACCATCGGGATGGGATCATCACCGGCATCTACTACATCGATCTCGACTGTGTTGGATGGCTCAGATTCATATTCTTCGTTGTAAACTGCGGTGACATAGTACTGATAATAGCCACCTTCATCCAATTCGTCTATATATGTAGTCTCTTCCGATGTGCCGATCATCTCAAAATCATCCTCTTCATAGCTGCGGTAGATATTGAAATGAGTAAGAGGTCGGCTTTGTTCTCTTGTTAGCCTCTCTCTGCTCGCAGATAACTGCTGATTAGAACTGCTCAGACGTCCTGCCCTATCTGTTCTGATTACTTCTGCATCTTCCCACATTAGGGTAACTTCATGGAAGTCCAGATCATATTCCAGATTCGCCGGAGGTGTGATATACTCCAGCTCAAAATCGACTGTGATTGTATCGCCGACTGCTATAGAGACATCTTCCACTGTCATTGGCACATAATCGTCCAGAGTAGCAGTTATCTCATAAGTTCCTTCCAGCACTGCCAGAGAGTAGAAGCCATCTTCGTCGCAATAGTCCATCTGATCGCCGGCTGTAACCAGCACATTCGTCAAATCACCATTGCCACCACTCAAGCTTACATGTCCCTCAAAATAAGCTACTTCGTAAGTTGACACACCACCTACAATAACATCATCTATACACCACCAGTTGATATTCCAGGAATCACCGTCGAAAGTCCAAGCTATTCTAAACTGATCGGAACCGACATCATCGTTGTCTATAGTTATCTCTTCGAGTTCGGGACCAAAGTCTGTAGAGGGGAATACCATCACTTCTGTCCAAGTGTCTCCACCGTCGCCGCTAGTTTCCAGCTTCAAAGTATAGCCACCGCTGAAGTCGTTGTTGTAATGCTTGAATTCCAGATCGATAGATTCCGACCCGCTTGTATTGATCTCCGGTGAGATAAGTCTTTGGGTAGCATCTGTCGATGGAGACCAGTAGAAACGTGCTTCCGGTTCTTCGCCGCCGGCATTGTTGCTGTTATTCTGCTGCCAGTTTACATTCGCACCGGTAGAAGTAACTTCCCAGCCTTCGGGTAACCATTCATCGAAGTATTCTTCGATAATATAACCGCCGACCTGAGTGTCAAATTCACCATCAGCTTCTATACCATGATCAGCATTTGCTGTTACAAAGAATTCTGCCATATGAGCTTCGGGAGTAGTGAAGCTTGCAGTAGCTTGGAAGACAAATTCAGCTTCTTCTTCCGGTGTTATATCACCATATTCCATCGGACCCGGCTCGACAACCACAATATAGGGGCTGGATGAGCTCAGAGTAGCTGCTGCATTGTATGCATCTGCAGAACCGACATTTTTGAATGTAACAATCAGCTCGACTGTTTCGCCGGGATCGAACATCATATCGCCGTTACCGAACTGAGTATCATCTACCAGAAAATCGACATATTCCAATACCGGCGCATGCACTGGTATAGAGAATGTAGTTTCCCAAGTATCTTCATCACCTTCGGCAACCAATTGGAATACTGCATTGTATCCATCCGGCACATCATAAGATACATCGAAACTGAAAGCATTGTCCATTACGACTATTTCTTCCGGTTCTACCGTACCATAGAAATGTGAATTCTCGATTATGGTAATATATTCACTATCGGTAGAAATTTCGACTGTAACATCAGTTGCATCTTCGACACCAACATTTTTGACGCCGAGAGACAACTCGATATGTTCACCATAATCTACCAAACCGTTATCATTACCGGCAGAATCATCTATCTCATAATGATCGAAGATTACAAATGGACCTTCGGCTGGTACCGCTTGAACTTCGCCTACATGTGTTATTTTGTTGAATGCGGTCACAGTAAGTGTGAGATCCATCGGTTGAAGCGGAGGATTATCCAAGGATAGATTAACCGATCCTGTATCATCGGTATAACCTACACCAACGATTTGGTTATCTTCATTTGTAAGTGAGACCAATGCTCCTTCTACGCCTGTGTTTACCTCAAAGAAATCGAGTCCGATATGAAGTACTGGCAAATGCGTCACATTCATCTCTTCGGAAATATCTGTTCTTACCTTCAGAGAAGGATCGCCAAAAATATGCCAATTTTTGAATTCTGATTCCCCATTGGTGCCATAATAATCTATCATTGCTGCAGAACTGTTGAAATAAATTCCACCGGTAGTACGCATAACTTGATCTACCGGGTAACTGGGAGCCGCAGTTTGTTCTTGCCCAGTCAATAGTTCCATTGCATGCACTTGAGCTATCATAGGAGGAGCCCACGACTGATTAACAGTAGAAGCATATATAGTAGCGGCTCCGGTTGGTGCACCGGTTTGGTTATTTGTTGCTCTCAGCCATGCCTCTGCAAAACAAGTAGCACTGGTAAAATTACCATTGACACAAGCAACAGAGATAATATTGGGAAGCATATTATCATTAACTAGATTGTTAACATCGGAATTGCTAAACCCAGAACTGCCCCAGCTTGTAGTGGAACCATGACCGGTATAATTGATCAGAGAACGACCGTCATTGACCGCATTTGCCACCATCGTCGACGTGACAGTGGGGTCATAGTATTGATCAACATGAACATAGGTGAAATCCAGCAACAAATCTCTGATATTATTAAGGTGTTGAATGTCGGAAAGTCCGCCGTGTCCTATACCTGATCCTTGACTAGAGCCTACACCCATACCTTTATTCAGCCAATCTTCATCTTGTATATCTCTTTCATAATGCACCGTTCTTTCCACCTGAGTGTCCACCTGTGTTTCTGTTTCTGCGGAAAAACGACCTACAAATATTTCAGGATAAGCATCATTCCCTTCCAAAAGCGAGTAGGAAGGATCCGATCCTCCACCTCCAACCATAAAAGTAGGTACCTGAGCTGCATCACCGACAAGTAGTACAAAGGTCAACCCTTCATCAGAATAATATTCGTCGGAGATAAAATCTTTGATCTGGTTTGCTGTACTACCAACATCAGATAAAGGATAAATGTCTGTGACCATGCCTTTTTGTCGTTTCCACTCTACATAAGGCTGCATTGCATCTTCAAAAGCATCATAAGTAATCACTATCAAACGACCTTCTTCATCAAGTATCTGATATCTATCTCTTCTCTGTTCAAAATTAATGAAGCGAGATTGATAGACGGGCAGAAAACCGCGACTAATACTGTCTTCTCTGTGATGTTTCACATTCACATCATCCATGCCGACATTATTGACTTCCAATACCAAATCGGTATAAACCCTCAGAGTTTCGGTAACCGGATTATACTGCATCGGATAAGCTGAAACCACTATGCCTCTGAAATCACGCATAATATAAGGTTTACCCAGGCTGGCTATGTCAGCCGGATAGAATTGGTCTTGCTGATAAACTTCCGAAAATGTATAGGGTACATCTGCCGGATTTACATCACGATAAAGATGCCCTTTCGATGGTGCTACCTTCATATCATATTCCACATATTCGGATTCGACTACTCGAACTTCCATCTTGGCATAATCGGGGATGATTATACTATTGGCAATATGAGGAAGCTGGGGAGCACCTTTTTCATAAGTCAATCCTTCTCTTTCGATAGTAAGGTGATAATAAGTCTCCCCTTCTATTCTTACGGGTGTTTGGTTAAATCTTCCTACTGAATACCGAATTACTGTCTGCATCTCATCTGAGCTTAATACAGTAACTTCGTTTCGTCCGGCACCTACGGTTACCACTTCTGCAAACGCAAAAGTAAATAATCCTAAAAGTACCATCAAAATCAATAACTTTTTCATAACTACTCCTTTTTTAATCTTCTTATTTTAATAACATCATTTTCCTGATACTGATAGTATTCCCAGCTTGCATCTTGGAGAAATATACTCCACTACTGACATGGTTATCATTACTATCAGTGCCGTTCCAAACTACACTATGATGCCCGGCTATGAGCATGTCATCTACTAGTGTAGTAACTTTTTGACCTTTAATATTAAATATCTCCACTTTTACATTCGTCTCTTCTTTCAAGCTAAAATCGATCGTTGTCTCCGGGTTGAACGGATTGGGATAGTTTTTCACGATCTCAGAAATTGCAGGGACAATGGTATCTTCAGCATCGACAGTAAAAACATTAAGTGTGATTGGTACTTCGACTTCGGAGCCATCACTTCCGGCTATGGTCATCAAAGCGGTATAAGTTCCATCGTCCAGTTCAGATGTGTCTAAAATTACTTCGATTTCGTCATTTTCACCCACAAACAGAGAACCGGAATACTGGCTGAGACTGATCCATGATATCGGATCATTTGTCGGATTCAAAACCATATTACCGAATACTTCATGTGGCTGAGCACCATAATGATCTCCGATGATATGATAATCCATGTTTATCGGTGCATTAAATCCGTTACTGATAGAAACATTCACTTCTGCTTCCGCACTTTCATCACCATGGATATTTCCCCAGCCACCTTCATCGTCGAACCAATGCACCGTAACTCCGTTACCGGTTGTTCCATCTGAAACCAAAGGACCATCACTGCCACCGATGAAATCTGTGGATGAATTTACTGTAACGCCCATCGGGAAATTGATAGAGACATCGGTCAACCATTCCATATCGGTGCTGGCATTGTAAACTGTGAATATCCAATCCGTTGTCTCTCCGGCTGTGAACTCATCATCCGCACATTCCACATAAGATCCTTCAATGCTTCTCTCCGAAGAAGTAGATGTCTCTTCTAACAAGATCGAATAAGTGAGATTACCACCACCGATATTGGAGATTTGGAAGGTTTCCACATATGTTGTATCTGCTTCCAGTTCTACATTCATCTCTTCGATATCAACATGCATTTCCGGTGGAGCAGGTATCATCACAGAGGGGAAAGTAATATAATCTACCCAAGCACAATCGGATCCATGACTAACTGATCCATCTTTGGTATATCGCCATTCGAAGACTCTCGTCCCAGCTGAAACTTCGAATACGGATTCACTCCAACCTACTTCTCCGCTCCATTGGCCTACTTCCTGACCGTCAATGTAAAATCTGAGGTAGTCATAATTGTTTTCTGAGGATACTTTTTTCCAGAAACTGATCTCCCCATCCATCAGCACATCAAATTCGACCTTCATTCCGCTTGATTGATTATGAGATATCTGACCTGATCTGGCAGCATAGTCGCCTTCGTATGCTTCTTCCACTATCGCCCAATCTGCATTTCCGGTAAATTCCCAAGGATAAGCTGAGAAATCGCCGGTTTCAAAATCTTCGATATTCACACCGATAGTAAGGAAAAACTGCTCTTGGACAGAGTATTCATTATGTCCTTCAATATCGAGGTAAAATCCAGCTACATGACCAACCGGTGTCTCGTCCGATGCGGTAATATTAAAAATAGCCTCTCCAGTCTCTCCTACATTGATATCACCCGTAGTATAATTTGCCTCATTTATCGTAATATAATCATCTTCTGAGAAAAGTGTTGCTATCACATCTTCTATATCGGCACCACCGGCATTTTTCAAGAACAATGAGATATCTTCGGTCTCACCGGGATCCAATATGCCATCTGCTCCAACGACAACTTCTTCTATTTCCACTACCGGTGCATAAGCATTCAGATTGATCACTGCATCCCATACATTATCGTCTGCATCTGTGATCACCACTTCCAGTGTAAAACTATGGTTGTTCGGCACATTACTGGCAACTGAGAAGGAGAATGCTTCTTCTATCAAAATAAGCTCGCCGGCAGAGATATCGCCGAGTGTGACAGTATCATCATCCAAACTGATATATTGGTCGTCAACTGTAGCCACGGCATTTGCATTAATGGCTGTCTCAATGCCGACATTTTCAAAATCGACATCGAGTGAAACATCTTCACCGAATTCGATAATTTCATCATCACCGGCATTAACTGTAAAATCGGATACAACCACATAAGGACCGTCTGCGGGGATAATATCTATAGTTTCGATTATGGGGATCCTGTTCTGTCTGCTAATAACCAAAGTTGCTTCGCCGGGAGTGATAAAGGGATCGATATCCAAAGTGATACTCCCGTTATCTTCGATCAGAGCAGAACCATAAAGCTCGCCGTCAAAAGATAGACCTACATATGAGTAAGGATCGGCTGTTATCTGGATTTGATCCATGCCGATAAAGATCTGATTCGGATGGGTTGCGATATTTTCGGATGGTTCAAACATATACGGAGTAAGTGACGGATCTCCCATCAAGCTGTATATTTCCCAATAATAATCTTTTCTGTTACTATTAGACATTTCCACAGCCATGTTACCGGCGAATATCATAGCTCCGCCGGTAGTGAACCATTCGGGGAAAGGCTCACCATGGGAATGAAACAAACCGTCGAACATACCCTGCCCTGTGTCTTCATAAGGGAGCGCTTGTCCGTGACCGGGGATCGATGCTATATGTCCTACTCCCCACCAGTAATCTTCATCCCAATAGGTATTATCGTTTCCTCCGATATATCCGATTGCTCCTTTATCTTCTGCTCTTAGCCAAGCCTCACCAAAACATTCATAGATCTCGAATTTATTGGTGACACAGCAATTCCCAACTACGAAAGGATATTTCTGGTAGTTTTGCAAGTTATTGATGTCGGAGATAGTAAAACTCGGATCAGCCCAAGAAGTGGTAGAACCATGCGCAGTATAATTGGCATATCCCACCCCATTACTAACATCAGATATGATCTGCGGACCGCTGTTGCCGGACTGTGGATAGAGATAAGCATGGGCGGTAATATTATTGGAGGCGTTGAAATAGTGCTCGGTACCGTAGTTTATATGCCCATTCCCATGTGAAGAAGCCCACCATGAATCGACACCGGCTATCAGCACTGCTTCATTCAGATAAGATGGGTCACTCATTTCATATCGTTCATACAATAGTGTTTTATCGATCTGCGGTTGCAGTTCGGCAGTATTGTTTGCTGAAAATCTTCCGTAAAACATATCTGGCAGATAGTCTGTCCCTTCCAGACGTACATAGTGTAGATCGGTGACATGATTACCGGTATTCCCATTATATGGAGGTATCTGAGCAGTATCACCTACAAAGAGCACAAAAGATGGAGCTGGATCGTTCGGAGTAGCTGCGTCATACAAATCTTGGATGAAATCTTTTATCTGAGTAGTAGTGTTACCGATATCATCAGTATATGCTGCGATCACTTCAAATCCCTTTTCGATCTTCCAATCTATAAAAGGTTGTAGCTGAGTTTCAAACATCGGATCGGAGATGATAACATATTTGATCGGATAGCGGGTAAGATTGTCTCTGTTATTCATCGGACGGTAGTTTAGAATAGTGCTTTGATATACCGGTTCGAAATAGGGTGAGAAAGTCTTCTCCCGCAGTTCCCTTGTACTCGCGAGATCTGCATTAATATATTGCAGGTTTACCGTAAGTTTTTCAAACACTTGCAGGGTGTTTTGCATCGGATTATAGCGTACGGGCATCACATTGACGGCGATAAGCCTAAGCCCTCTTAATATGCCAAGTTCGTCCGTAGTCACCAAATTCAGATCTGTGAATCTGTTAGATTGATAAGCTTGAGGATTATATTCAAATGGAGGTGGTGGTCCGTCACATTTGGGAACCGGTTGTTGAGCCGGCATCACAGGATGGTCTATCCCATACTCGTCCAAACTGAGTAACTTTGCCTCCGAATGCTGCACATCGAATCTGATCTGAGCTCCAAGCGGTACTGCGATGATCTTGCGGCTCATAGGAAGATTCGGTTCACCGATTTTGTTTATATGAGCAAAACCTGGGATATGAATTTCGGTAAACATACCTTCATCTGTGGAAACATCCAAACTATGGATAGCGCCGACATCATAAGTGATAATTGTCTCAAAATCGTTATCTTCCGCCAAGGCTACTTGGGTATTCTGTGGATTCAACTCTATTATCTCTGCCATTGTAGGTAAAGACCAAGCAAGCAGCAATAAAACAAACATAAATTCTTTTAGTCTCATTTTCCACCTCATTTTTTTTATTTCACTGTTATAATTATGCAATTCCGATACCAATTCACAAAATATTTTTTTCTTACCTATCAGAGTCTTTATAATCTCGCTTCCGAAGCTTATTTTCGATCAGATCATAACCTCTAAAATACTCATTATCGGCAAAATAATAAAATCAATTGACAAAATACATTGCAATAGATTTATGTAAACAAAAAAGGAGGTTGATCATGGATAAGAAAGAATTTTTCGAAAACCTGAAAAAAGAAGCTAATACCACTTTGTCTAAAATTTTCGACAAAGTAGAAGAGGTTAGCAAAGTATCCGCCTTGAAAATGAAGATCAGCACATTGAAAACCAAGATCAAAGATTGCAAAACCGAGATCGGAGAGTATGTATATCAAAACCCGAATCAATTTGAAGACATTCCTCAGATCAAAGAACTATTGGATTCCATCGAAGAACACGCCAAAGAGATTGCAGCCAAACAAGTGGAAATAGAAGAACACCACGAAAAAGAAGGAGATAAAGAAACAGAATAGTTGAGACATCATGGTAGTCAACTAAGTTTACAAGAAAACCTTACTTATGAGCTCTACTCGTATAATGGGAATTGATTATGGTCATGTGCGGATAGGGATTGCTCTGAGCGATCCCTCCCATACCATCGCACGACCATATGAAGTGATTGCAAATAATGAAAACACCTTTGCTGAAATAAACAAAATTATCCAAAAAGAATCGGTCTGCCTCATAGTATTAGGACTACCACTCAACCTCTCCGGCGAATACACACAGAAAACCAGAGAAGTTCAAACTTTCGCAGATATTCTTGCTCAAGAAACCTCCCTGCCAATAGAATTCTTAGACGAACGCTATACCTCTGCTGAAGCTATTGATGTTGCCCGACAATATGGCATGAATGAGAGACAAGCACGTGGAAAACTGGATAAGATAGCTGCTGCGATCATACTTTCTCAGTTTCTAAAAAAACAATCGAAAGTCGAGTAAATGAAAAGTACATTGTCCCGATATCTGATTTTCATTGTCATCATATTGTTTATCCTGCTTGTTATAATAATCCTTAATCTAAACACTCCTCTGGACATACAATCTACCATTGTGGAAATAGACAAAGGTGAATCCGCTTATGCTATCGCCGAAAAATTGTATGAACAGAACTTAATCAGAAGCAAACTCGGTTTCGTTGGTTATATCCGTCTTTATAGTTTGGAACAAGATCTACATTATGGTAGATACATGTTCCGTGAGAAGAAGTCTATTCTGGATGTGATAAAAAAACTCAAAAAAGGTGATGTAATTCTAAATGCAGTAACCATTCCAGAGGGACTGACAAT
Organism: uncultured Candidatus Cloacimonadota bacterium; assembly: GCA_964433675.1. Taxonomy (GTDB): domain Bacteria; phylum Cloacimonadota; class Cloacimonadia; order Cloacimonadales; family TCS61; genus CAYSSJ01. The sequence goes on along the minus strand of CAYSSJ010000001.1, from coordinate 146,611 downwards.
AGAGAGAACAGCCAGAAGATTAACCTCGCAAGATTATGGTGAGTACGATCGCTATGTTTCTCTTTGTTATGACTCCACTTTTGTCTATGATCTCACCGGTATGGAGTTGTCATCCTTGGAAGGTTTTTTGTATCCGGACACCTATTATTTCCCCGATGATATTTCAGAAGAGCATATAATCAGTCACGTAGTCCAAGAGTTTTTTATCCAGACGGCCGGTTTGAACTTCGATACACCCTATGGACTAACTTTTTATGAGATAATTATCTTGGCATCTATCGTGGAGAGGGAAGCAGTGTGGGATTCTGAGAAACCCTTGATCGCCAGTGTATATCTAAACAGGATCGAAAACGGATATAAACTACAGGCAGATCCGACCGTAGCTTACTTTTTGGAGCAGCAAGGGCAAACGCGTTACAAAATTTATTACCGCGATCTACGTATCCCCTCCCCTTACAACACGTACATTCATCATGGGTTACCTCCCACACCGATCTGCAGTCCGGCAGTGTCTTCCATAAGAGCTGTTTTGAATCCCAAATCATCAGATTATTTCTTTTTCTTCGCCAGTGGTGGAGGCAGACATGAATTTTCCAAAACTTATAGTGAACATTTGAGAAAACTAAGAAAGTATAGGGCAAACCGCGATGGAAATTAATTCATTCTTGTATCTGGCAATCATCATTGTCTTGGCAAAGTTAGCCGCTACAGTTTTTCATAATTGGAAACTACCCCCTGTAGTCGGCATCTTACTTTTGGGTATTATACTCGGACCTAGTGCTTTGAACATAGTGCACCTAAACGAGATAATTTCTTGGGTTGCCTCGGTCGGCGTATTGTTTTTACTTTTCGAAGCCGGTTTAAATACAGATATCAGACGGTTGGCAACTGAATATATGCAGGCATTATCTCCCGCATTGGGTGGTGTTTTCCTGCCGTTCGGCTTTGGTTTCCTGATTGCCTTTTTGTTCGGTTATGGTTACACACAAAGTCTGATCGCGGCAGTCATCTTCACCGCTACCAGCATTAGTGTGAGTGTAATGACGCTGATAGATCTGGGCAAACTGAAAGGTATCGAAGGAAGATGCATAGTCAACGCAGCCATTATTGACGATATAATCGGCATTTTGCTACTTACTTTTATCTTGGGTTTTACTCTCGGTGAGCAGACTTTTAATGGTGGTATTGCTCTTACCATATCTAAGATCATCCTCTTCTTTGTGCTGACGATAGCAATCGGTATTTTCCTCATTAAACCTCTCTTTTCCAATGTAGAGAAATTCCTTGTAAAAAATTCGATTTTTTCTTACGCAATTGCTGCCATATTTTTCTATGCTTGGTTTGCCGAATTCAGTGGTATTGCCGCTCTCACCGGCGCTTATTTTGCTGGTGTGTTTATCGGACAGACCGAGTTCAAACAAAAGATCCACACTCATATATCCGAATTGGGAAATTCTTTTTTTGTGGATGTATTTTTCGTTACTATCGGACTACAAATAAATATTCTCATTATCGATGCAAATATTTTTTTCTTGCTCAGTTTTGTCTTAATAGCAATTCTGAGCAAGTTCGTAGGAAGTTTTATCGGAGCGCGGCTTGTTCATTTTGACTCTATCCGAGCTTTCCGAATTGGTTCCGGTATGATCCCGCGCGGTGAAGTAGCTTTGATAGTCGCTTCTATGGCACTCGATAAAGGCGTTATTTCGTCGGAGATCATGTCTGCAACAATATTGATGGTTATCATTAGTGCTGTTTTCACTCCGCTGCTTTTGAAATACAGCTTTAAGGGAACCGTCCAAAAATCATTTAAGGGGGCACAGGAAAATGTGGAGAGACATAGTAGATAAGGATCTGGTCATTATCAACCCTGAGATCAAAACTAAAGAGGAACTCTTTGAGACAATGGTTAACCATGTGTACAATCATGACTATGTGATCAACAAAAAGAAATTTCTCGAAGCTCTTTATGAGCGAGAAAGAATGGCGAATACCGAACTTATCTCCGGTGTAGCACTGCCACATGCCAGGTCTAATGTGGTAGAAAAACTCTTCGTCTGTATTATCATCTCCAAAGATGGTATCGATTACGGCAGTGAAGATATGGGACCAGCTCATATTATCTTCTTTTTCGGCTGCTCTATGGAACAAAACACCCAATATCTCAGATTGCTGGCTCATTCTTCCAGACTGCTCCGCAATGCCGAATTTCGCTCCAGATTGATCAATACTACCACTCCCGAAGAAATTATCGATCTTTTGAACAAATTCGATGAAGAGGAGATCACCGATACAGAGAAGAAGAAATATCTGATGGTACTCACTTTGAACATAGACAGCAAATTTCAGGAAGTTATCACCTCGATGGTGGAAGCTGGTATTACCAATGCATCTATCATCGAAGCTACCTCTATGTCCAAAAAATTAGCTTATGAGGTGCCGGTATTTGCCGGAGTTCATTTCATGTCCCCCGGTAAAAGCAAGCTTTCACATATTTTTATGGCTCATATCGAGAAAAAAGAAAGTGCAAAAAAACTAGCTAATCTACTGCGGGAAAACGGTCTTGATCTACAAGAAAAGGGGGTTGGACATATTCAGCTTCTTCCCGTCAGTGAAATTATCGGTAGTTTCGAAGAAGAGCTGGAACTTTGAAGTACATATCGTTATTTACTAAGCTCTCATTACTATTTTGATAGTATTGAAAGGAATTACTAGTGAAGATTAGTTCGCATTTTATCTGTGTACAAGGTAATGTCGAGCATAATTTGCATACCTCGTTTCGATCACTGGGATAAAGAGAGAAAATTGCAGGTGTTTTTTTGATATTGACAAAAATAACGAGATTTCTTTTTTATTAATATAAGTGTAATGATTCATCAAAATAAGGAGGAATGACGATGAGAAAAATGCAGATTGCCCTGATACTGTTTGTAGTAGCAGTATTGATCGCCGGTTGTGGCGGTAAAGGACCAGCCGGTCCCAGACGAGTTTATCAGCCCGACTGGTGGATGGTTCAAGATAGCCCGGAATATGTTCATACTTTTGGTATGGGAGAGAGAGTAACGCAAAATACATCTTTCGATCAGGCAAAAGCTAATGCTATGCTCGAAGCTGCTCAATACGTCGAATCTTATGTGCAAGGTATGGTAAAAAACTATCAGGAAGAAGTAGGAGTGGAAGATCCCACGGTGACTTCTTTGACCAGTTCTGTTGTGAAAAATGTATCGAATGCCCAGTTTAGCAATACTCTAGTAACCAAGCAGGAAATGCTGGAAGTAGATACTGATCATGGTAAACGCATCCGCACCTATGTTCGCGTCAGCATTCCCAAAGATACTATTAACAAGAATCTTGTCGATCAGATCAAGCGCGAAGAAGCCCTATACAATGCTTTCAAAGCTTCTCAAGCTTTCGATGAATTGGAAAAAGAGATCGATAGGTACGGACGATAATTCAGACTTTTTTTATGTAAGCGGTCGCATTTTTTCATATTGCGACCGTTTTTTTATGATGCGATAATTGTATAATATTGAGGACAGTCTTTTTTGGCTACATTCTTTTTGGGAAGCTTTTCCAATCTGAAAGCTACCTTCCTGCCGTGTAACTCATAAGAGATCACATCACCGGCTGAAACTGCAGAACTCGCCTTAGCAATTTCATCATTGATAATAACCAAACCATGGTCGCACGCTTTTTTTGCTATGCTTCGCGATTTTACCAAACACAATTTGTTCAAAAGCTGATCTACTCTCATATCTCCTCACCTTAATATTCTTCTCAAACCCTCGAAATATCCGTTTTCTTTCATACCATTATAACTGAACAGAGCAAATCCGGCAAAGTTTCTCGCTCTGGTCATCTTTATCTTATCTATGATCTGACCGGATGGGTAATGACCGGCATTACCCGAAACCCAAGCTCTGAGCCCTACTATGATCCTGTCGTTATAACCATACGCTGATGCCGCATCTACTATCTCTTCAAATCTGGCATTGCTTGTCGTATATGCCATCAAATATACATTGTCGATGTAGTTCTCATCCAGCCACTTTTTCCAATTTTGCGAATATTTCTCCCGTGCTCTTTGCAGATCATCTATCACAGCGGCTGAAACTATCAACTTTGGCTTCACCTGTTTGGTATTTATGTATATCTTCCTCACGAAATTATTTATCTGCTGCTCTTTCCAGAGCGACCAGCTCTCGGCGTTCATGATCTCAGTTTCTGTAGCATAACGCAATCTGGCTATATCATGATAGCCGAAGTTGGTATCGGGATAGCGCACATAATCCAGATGCAAACCATCGATCTCATAATTGGAGACCAAATCCATGATAACTGCGAACAGATAGCTATTCACCTGCGGCAGTCCCGGATCGAGGTAGGCACCTTCATAACTATCATTTCTCATCACATGTCTATTGAAATCGACTGTGATCAGGTTGGGATAGCGAAAATAGATATGCTGCTCGCAGAGTGGCTCAAGATTGTGTGGTGTGACCACATAGACCGGCAGCCAGGCATGTAGCTTCAGATTATTTTTCCCCGTTAGCTCCAGAAAATACTGGAGCGGATCGAAGCCATCATTTTCCAAAAGATGCGATCGCCTATCCGGATTGAAATATTTATTTGAGTAGAGATTGGGAACATAGAGCGCATCTCCTCGATATCTCACCTGGGCAATGATATGCTCAATATTGTGCTCCACCGCATCAGCGACGATACTATCTATCTTGGCAGGTGTGTTCATATCCCACACCGGCACCCAGATAGCTTTTATCTCTGAGGATAATCCTATGTAGATGGATAGTATGAGAATAAGTAAACTAATCTTCTTCATTATTCACGACATCTAAAATCCGACAATTACAATGTCCATCTCGCAACAACACTTCCAGATCTTTCTTTTGATCGAGCTCGAGCACAGAGTGGACTACCCGCCTCTCCTGCGTGATGATGCTATAGCCTCGCTTCATTGCCTCGAAAGGAGAGAGTTCTCTCAAAGAAAGTGCCAAAAGCGAGACTTCGTTTTTCTTCTTAGTCAAAAGATTTTGCAGATAGTGGTTCATCTTCATTTCCGCTTCATCTATACGCTGATGGTAGGATAGGAACATGTTTTTGGGATGATAAGGTTGGAGCATCGCTTGCAGATTCTGTAGTTTTATCCTATGTTTACTGATAATACCACCGGTATGCAGTTCCAGTTTCCTTTTTATCTCCCTCAGATTGGAGAGCAAGTCTTGCTTGTTTGGCACTGCCAGTTCTGCAGCAGCAGAAGGTGTAGGAGCGCGCAAATCGGCAACAAAATCTATAATAGTGAAATCTATCTCGTGCCCTACAGCGGAGATTATCGGGATCTTGGAGTTGAACACCGCCCGCGCCAGATCTTCATCGTTAAAACAGAAAAGATCCTCCTGCGAACCACCACCCCTTCCGACTATCAATACATCTACCGGGTGCCGGCGATTGAAATATTCTATTCCGGTGATGATATCCTGAGCTGCTCGATCTCCCTGAACAACCGCCGGATACAGAAAAATGCGACATGGATAGCGACGAGTGAGCACGGAGCGAATATCCTGGATTGCTGCCCCGGTGGAGGATGTTATCACTCCAATCGACTCGGGGAACTTTGGAATCGGTTTCTTATGTTCCTCATCAAACATGCCTTCTTTGGAGAGTTTCTCTTTCAATTTCTCGAATCTGAGCTGCAGATCACCCAATCCGCTGTGATACATCCGATTGACCGAGAGCTGATAATTACCGCTACGCTCGAAAACGGTAATCCTACCGGCACACACTACTTTGTCCCCCTCCTGCGGTTCAAATGAGAGGTACTGATTGTAAAATTTGAAGTACACACAGCGCAGACTGCTCTTCTCGTCTTTCAAACTGAAATAGATATGCCCGGAACGATGACGGGTATAATTGGCTATCTCACCCTCCACCATGACAGCGGGCAAGTTTTCTTCCAATATCCCCTTGATCTCTTTGGTTAGCTCACTAACCGAAAAGACAGTTTCCTGCTCTGTGTTCATATTCAGATCTTACCTACCGGTGCCAGATAGATGACGAATTCATTCTCGCCGTCCAATCCCAGCAAACCATCCATCTTCTTCTGATCGTAAGCGCCAATACCACAAGTACCGCACCCGATAGACTCGGCAGCAAGATACAAATTCTCACACACATGCCCGATATCTATCAGCATTACCTTGTGAGCGGTAATGGAATAACGCCATTCTCCTCTTTCGGGAACTACTGACCAAGCGAAGGTAACTGCACACTCAGCGCAAAAATTCTGGTTCAGACATGCTTTAATTAGTTTATCTTTACCCTTCTCCGTAACCTTGATCTGCTCCAATTCGTGGTTGGTAGCAATATAGCGGTATATTCCCGAATGCAGACCGGTTACATTGTGAACAAAAAGATAGGTTTCGAAGGGATGCCTTGCTCCGGCAGAGGGAACGGTACGCAAAGTAGCATAAGCTTTGTCCTGTCGTTTGATCACCTGCTTTACTCCTTGCGTAGTCCACAAGAGATAAGATAACTCTTCCAAACTCAGCGGTGCATTGGTATATTTCCGCCTACTTCTGCGCTCTTTGATACATTTGCTCAGCTCATTATTGGGTGGTTGGTAATCTGCTGCCGGCGGTAGTTTTACTACAGCATCTTTTGCAGGTTTCTCCAGCCCTGGTTGCGGTCTGCCCAAAGACTGATCAGTATCGACATTCTGCATTTTATCAAACTGCGACTTCATAAATTCTCTCAGCTTTGTTATCTTTTCCATATCTCCTCCTTGTATGTGAATATTCAAATTTGACTCGCTGATTTCTGTCAAGTTCAGTTTGAGGTATAGCTCCTGAGGTAGAGATTATAATATGACAAACTGGTTTTCTAACTCGTTGCATAAAAAATGTTTGACGTGTAACAATGGGATGGGGATGTTGGAAATGATAATTGTATTACTGGAGGTTGCCTATGGATGGTTATCCCATAGCAGTTGAGTCTTTAAATATGGGTGATAGTATTAATTGGAGGTCACAAATTGTGACTACCAAAGAGGATAAGATGGGACTAAGAAGACAACCTTATGCTTTCAGCAAATTGAATAAATCAGCTATAGTCATATTTAAAGAATTAAAAAAAAACATAGTTTAAGTCTTTTATTATAAATCCAAAACATCCTGAAATTAATTCATATTAACCAAATCCTAACAAACTAAACAGAGTACTATCTCCTGAAAATTCGATTCTAAACACCCTTTATCTCTAGTGCTCGGTTTTCTGCTTGACAGAACCACTTCTCAAAAAAGAAATAAACAAAGAAAGGAGAGAGCTATGAAAATCGTTCTATTGATAGTTATAATCTTTACCACTCAGTTGGGTGCCCAAGATATAATCCCCTGGCAGAATATACGAAATAGTGCCTATACTCCGGATGACAGTATTCATATTCGCTTCGAAAGTCTGGGTGCGGAATTTTCCGACACATTCGTCCATTTTAGCACGTCAACCGGTTGGGACTCCGTTGCCACTTTCGGTGTTTATGAATTCACTCAGGAAGCGATTCTTTCTGCCACACCCGATGAAACTCAAACCACCCTGATCAAATCCATCTCCGATGAATACATATCTATGATGCCGAAACAGACTGCTCCACTTTTCCCACCTCCACTAACCGAGCTCAGTTTTGTCTCCGAAGACCCGGTCGGTGATGTGATGGTGCCCGATAGACCACATCTCGACCTCACCGGCTACTATTGGGGATATACGGAAGATACATTCAATGCAGTTCTCTCCGCTGATGCTCCCGGTTTTCCTACCGATAGCGGTGGCATAATCCCCGCGGAATTTTATCTTTATGGCATGGGAATAGTCAATCCGGAAAATGCACTGCAGGATAGCGTGTTTTATGCGATGATCTATGCCAATCTGTCACCATTTATCACACCGGGATTATACAGGATCATGGGCGAGGAACTCAGTTTAGATTCCTTTCATAGGATCGGTGATATTTCCACCGATATCCAGAATCATAACCTCCAGCTTGCCTGCTCAATTGATGAACTAGTTGATGATGAATATTTTGGTGATTGGCCCAATCTCAGCAATTCACTATTGATCAGTGCCGTCACCATATCTTTCTCCTTGCCGGATGATGTTCAAATAGCAGATTTTACCATACCATCCTCACAATTTTTTGAAAGTTACCAAATCGAACCATTTGAAAATACGCTACCCGAATTATCTGATCCATCTGCCACCTCAGAGAACGGATTTCTCCATATAGAAGTAACCTATTTCGATGCGGATGAACATTTTCCTACCCTAGCAAAAGCTACTATCAATCGAGAAACTTACCAGATGTTCCCGCAATCTTTCGATTATTCTCAACCGGTGCAGTTTTCGGTTACAGTGCCGGAAACAGACTGGGAAAATATTCTCATAAGTTTCAGCGATAATGGCTATGATTTCGTGGAAGAAAATATCTATAATACCAATACCGACGATGAGATGCTCTTCCCTATCCAAACTCTGACCAGTTTTCCCAATCCTTTCAATACCGAAACCACCATCAAATTCTCTTTGCAGGAAACACAGCATTTGAAGCTGAATATCTACAACAGCCGCGGGCAATTGGTGAATACACTTATCTCTGATGAGCTGACAAAAGGTGATCATTTTGTAGTTTGGAACGGCACTGATAATAATGGAGAAACAGTTAGCTCGGGAGTTTATTTCTGCTCACTGATCACAAAAGAGCAGAACAAAAACATCAAATTGATGCTTTTGAAATAAACGATACTTATGCAATATTGAGGAATATGAGGAGACAGACGATGAATCCGGAAAACAGCAGCTATGAGGAATTATTCGAGCGTGGTAAAGAGCTCAGATGTCTCTATGCCATCGATGATATCCTAAAAGACCATAGTGTAAGCTTGGAAACGATTTTGAATAAAGTGATAACAACCCTTCCCTCCGGCTGGCAGTATAGCAAATTTTGCGTGGCACGTATCATCCATGGTCTTACTGAGGTCAAATCAGCAGATTTCAGAAGAACACAGTGGCAGCAGACTGCCCCGCTTATCGTTGACAAGAAACATGTCGGCTCTATCGAGGTCTATTATACCAAAAACCTGTCCGGCAAAGAAAATCCGTTTTTATATGAAGAGCAGAAACTATTGGACACCATAGCAAACCATCTTAGTACGCATATATTCCATCGTCGTGTATTCCACACATTCAAAGAAATGCAAGAAGCTCAGAATATACTCGCGCATCTGCAAGATAACCATGCCGATCTAGTGGCTACATTGCAGAATATCGATATAGAGAAATTCAATCAATACTTAGAATCTTCTGCTCATTCCATCAGCTCTACCGAAGAGATAGAAAAACTGCCGGTGCAGTCAGATAAACATTGGCGCTGGCGTATGTCCGTAGCGAAGGCGATCAAGCGCTATCTGGATCACGAAAAATACTGTGTGAATGAAGTCTATATTTTCGGTAGCACCAAAAACGCCACCGCCGGTCCCGCCAGTGATATCGACCTCATCATCCACTTCCAAGGCACAGACAAGCAAAAAGATGATCTGTTGTTATGGTTGGAAGGCTGGAGCTATTGTCTGGGTGAGATCAATTACCAGAGAACCGGCAAAAGAGTGGATAAATTGCTTGATGTGCATCTGGTGACCGATGAGGATATTCGCAACAAAACCAGTTTCGCTGTCAAGATAGACGCCATAGATGATGGAGCTCGAGCATTGAAAGGAGAGCTTGAATGACTCGCTGCTTCTTCGTTTGCGATCTGCACGGTAAGATCCCTCGTTATGAAAAGCTATTTGCTCAGATAAGGAAAGAAAAGCCGGATGTAATCTTTATCGGTGGGGATATTCTCCCCTCTCAGATGATTGTTCAAAAGCCATATAACGGAGTCCACGAAAATTTTATCACGGATTTTATCGCCCCGGAATTACGAAAGCTCAGAAATGAGTTGGGAAATAAATATCCTCACATCTATCTCATCCTCGGCAACGATGATCCACGCAGAGAAGAAACTACGGTTCTGGAGTTGGACGCGGAAGGTTTGTGGTATTATTCTCACCAGAAATTTTATCACCATCATGGCTTCGATATCTTTGGCTATGCACATATCCCACCGACTCCTTTTTTCCTCAAAGATTGGGAACGCTTTGATGTCTCACATTTTATCGATGTCGGCTGTATCTCACCTTTGGAAGGGTATCATACCACCGAATTCGATTATAATGAAGTCGATTTTTTCACCATCGAAAAAGAGCTTACCAATCTTACCAAAAGACACTCGGATCTTTCACGCGCTATTTTTCTGTTCCACACCCCACCTTATGATACTTATTTGGACCGTGCCGGTCTGGACGGCAAAGTCGTAGATTCCGTTCCGGTGGATGTGCATGTGGGCAGCATTGCTTTGCAGCGCTTTATCCAAGACAGGCAACCCTATCTGACTATGCACGGACATATCCACGAATCAGCACGACTTACCGGTCATTGGCAACAAAAAATCGGTAAAACCCTATGCCTATCAGCTTCGCATGATGGGAAAGAGCTATCTCTGGTCAGATTTGAGTTGGAGAATCCACAAAATACCACGAAAGAATTGATATAGGAGATATTATGTATCGATATTCAGTCATCATTTTTATCATCATATTTTCAGCAGGTACAATTTGTGCCGAGATCATCAGTGCTGAGCAGATGGAGCTGATCTCTCGGATGCTCGCATCGGCTTCTCTGGATACTACCGATCTGAATTTTCTCAAAGATTGGTCTACTGATACGGAATTCAAACTTCCTGTCGTGGTCGATGTCATCAACAATCCACTCAGATATCCCGAACTTGTCCAACAAATGGAAGATACAATCAAAGAGAGGGAGGTGATCTCCCTTCTGCAGAAAGCTGATGCACTCTTACACGAAAATAGCAGAGAAATCCCGGTTAATGATTACAAAGATTACTTCAACCGGAAGGTAAAATCATCTAAAGATATCTTCACTTATGTAGAATATGTTTGGGATGATGTAAGCGTTTCTTTTGAAAGGACTTGGGAGAGTTTATCCACTTCTGAGCTGGAGAAGGTGCGTTATTTCGCTTATTCTTATCTGTCCGAATCTCAAGATTCGCTGGCATATCGGGAATTCTTCCAAAAGCGAGATATAGCCGAATTCGAAGACTTGACCATGGATGATATGCTGCCTGTTCTGAGAAAGATAAATTTTGCTCATATTACCAAAGCTGCGCTGAAATTCCAGCATGGGTTCGATATTTTATTAGAAAATATTTTGGCTGAACGATTCGACTTCCCTGATAAGTTAGTGGAAAGAGAGACAAAGTGGGGCACTTTCGTGATTGGCACCGAAGCTGGGGATATTTACGAAAAAAATTACAGCTTCATCTTAGACCCTGGCGGCGATGACCTCTATCTTTCCGATATTTACACTGATTTTTCTGAGCCTTTTTATTGGACTATTGATCTGGGCGGAGACGATACTTATCAGAACAACTCGATAGCATCACTTTTCAGTGTCTTTGGTGGATTGGGGATAAACTACTCTGCTGGTGGCAACGATACCTATCGTAGTGGTGATTTTGCCTTATCTTCACTATTTGGCTATCAGCTCTCTCATCAAAGGGAAGGAGACAATATCTATCGCTGTGGATTGCACAGTCTGGGAGCTGCCAGTTTCGGTGTCTCCTTTCTGATAGATGAGACAGGAAACGACAGCTACCATGTTACTCAATTCGGACAGGGGTTCGCCGGTCCGATGGCAGTAGGAATTTTGATAGATCACGAAGGTAATGACCAATATTATGCCGGTGGCAAATATACGCACGAACCGCTGATGCCGCTAGATTATCGCAGTATGGCACAAGGTTTTGGATTTGGACTGCGTCCCTATCTGGGAGGTGGTATCGCACTTTTGTATGATGGTGCTGGTAACGATCATTACAATGGTGGTGTTTATGCGCAGGCTTCCGCCTATTGGTACGCACTCGGTATGCTGATCGACGGCGGCGGGAATGACGTGTTTACCGCTGTTTATTACCCGCAAGGTAGTGGTATCCATCTTGCCGGTGGATTTCTCTTGAACCGCGAAGGTGACGATATGTACTATTCGCGCCACGGTCCCGGTCAAGGGGCAGGACACGATTATGGTGTCGGTTTCTTTATAGACCAAGCCGGAAATGACTGTTACTCGATAGAAGGCGGTAATGGGTTGGCACTTACTAATTCGGTGGCAATCTTCATAGATACAGCCGGCAATGATCGCTACGAGCGCTATAGTGAGACAAATTACGGTTATGGCAGAACCGCGCGCGGAAGTGGTAGCATTGGGTTGTTTCTGGATACAGGTGGAGATAATTATTATGCTCTGCAAGATTGTGAGAACGACTCCACTTGGCAGCGTGGTTATTTCGGGCTTGGACTGGATACGATTATGGTAGAAATAGAAGATCCGGTCGAACAGTTAAGTGAAGAATCCTTGGCAACAGTTGATTCCACCGATACGATCGAGAATCTATTTGCCTTAGCATCGCAGTGGGAAGTGGGAAGTGCCAAAAAACAAGTAGAAAAGGCAAGAGCATTTTTATTGGAACGAGAAGATGAAACTGCCGGTTATATCGCTGAAAACGAGATGGATACCAGAAGTGGGCTCACATTGAGAGCGATTGAACATTTTGCAAAAAACTCCAATGCTTTACAAGGTTATTTTCCGATGTTATTGGTTAGTTCTGATAGTTTGGTAGTAAAAAATACCATTGGTTTGATCGGCAATCTGGAAGCCGAAGAATATCTCTCTTACTTGGAAGAATTTATCCATCGGGGAGAATATCTTCCCACCTCATTATCTGCCCTTGGAGGATTCAATAATGAAAGATCTGTTCAGCTTCTCGAACAGTTCATCACTTCTTCATCAGAAAGATTACGCGTGATCACCGCCAGAAGCCTGAAAGCGATCGATAGCGAAGAGAGCCGCAAACTTCTAAGCTCTATGAGTGATGATTCCTCCTTTTTGGTACGCTCGCTTGTTGATCTGACCTTCAAAGATGATTGACACTATGGCATCTGATATAATTTTAGTAATAAAAATAAACGAGGTCTTATGTTTATAGATTATGCTAGAATACAGGTAACTTCCGGTAAAGGAGGAAACGGTTGCGTTAGCTTCCGAAGGGAGAAATTCGTACCCAAAGGTGGTCCCGACGGTGGCGATGGCGGCAAAGGTGGCGATGTGATCTTACGCGGAGACAAGAATATCAATACTCTGATCTCCTATAGATTCAATAAACTCTTCAAAGCAAAAAGTGGCGGACATGGTATGGGTAAAAACAAAACCGGCGCTACCGGCGAATCAATATATCTCGATGTCCCCTTGGGCACAGTGATCTACGATATTACTACAGAAGCAAAAACAAAACTCGGTGAGATAACAGAACACGGACAGGAGATCATCATCGCCAGAGGTGGTAACGGCGGACGTGGTAATACGCGCTTCAAATCCGCTACCAACCGAGCACCCCGTATTGCCAAACCGGGCGGTGATCCCGAATATCGGGAATTGGAACTGGAGCTGAAACTGATGGCAGATGTCGGATTGGTCGGATTTCCGAACGCTGGGAAATCTACCCTTTTGAAAACAATCTCGAATGCGCATCCCAAAATAGCGGATTATGAATTCACCACTTTAGAACCTTCACTCGGTGTTGTGGAATTAGATGAATACCGCTCTTTTGTGATGGCGGATATCCCCGGTCTGATCGAAGGAGCACACGACGGCAGAGGATTGGGAGATCAATTCCTACGCCATATTCAAAGAACGCGAACTCTGCTTTTCCTCATCGATTGTCACTCACCAGATCCATATTGCGACTATATGGTTCTCAAAAAAGAGCTGCATCTCTATGATTCCAGATTGGATAGTAAACCGCATCTATTGGTCATTACAAAAGTAGATGCTCTGGATGACAACAAAAGAGATGATTTGCTAAAAAAATGGGAGAGCGAATTTTCGCTCAAACTAAATGAGCATATCATCCCGATCTCGGCAGTGACCGGTTATAATATTAATTTGTTGAAAAATCGCGTCTCTGAGATGGTGAAACCAAATGACGAGGAAATTGAGTAAACTCCTGCTCGCACCCAATGCCTTTAAGGGAAGTTTGAACTCTGTAGAGGTTGCGGATGCTATGCGGGAGGGAATCCTGCGAGTGGATAAGGATATAGACTGCCTGCTCTGCCCTATGGCGGATGGTGGCGAAGGAACGGTTGAGATACTAGTGAATGCGACGGGCGGAAAGTATATTTCTGCTGAAGTTCATTCGCCCATCAAAAAGACCATACCTGCTCAATACGGTATTCTCGGCGATGGCGAAACTGTGGTAATAGAGATGTCAGCCGCTTCCGGGATAAAGCTGCTTACTGAAACCGAAAAAAATCCGTTGCAAACAACTACTTCGGGTACAGGTGAACTGGTCAAAGATGCGCTGGAGAGAGGATATCGGAAATTAATCGTCGGATTGGGAGATAGCGCCACGGTGGATGCCGGTTTGGGTGCTCTTCATGCACTCGGCTGTCGCTACTATGACAAGGAAGGGAAAGAGCTCTCACCTCAGCCAAGCGCACTTACCAATCTCGCCCGTATAGACGATACCCAGCTTGATAGGCGATTGTTAGAATCCGAAATAATAATAGCTTGTGATGTTACCAATCCACTAGGTGGCAGAAATGGCGCTGCCCGCACTTTCGCAGCTCAGAAAGGCGCATCTGCAAAAGATATTGAAACTTTAGAAGCTTTTCTGATCAAATTTGCCGAGGTCGTTTCTCCCGGATTGGATTATGATATCTCATCGGCACGATATGGCGGTGCTGCCGGTGGACTGGCTGCCGGATTGATGGCTATTTGCGGTGGCAAACCGGTAGGTGGCGCTGAAATTATGATCGATTACTACCAACTGAATGAGAAGATAACTTCCTGCGATTTTGTCTTCACCGGCGAAGGTGAGATCAATCATCAAACCAAAGAAGGCAAAGCGCCCTACCAGATAGCTCAATTGGCAAAAAAACATAACATCCCGACAATTGCTATCGTAGGCAAGATCGGCGAATCTGCCTATGAAAACTATCATCACGGCATCACAGCAATTTTCAGCATTGCAGATGGCAACCCCGATCTAAAATATCTGATGAACAACGCAGTAAAACTGATAACTGAAACAACCGAATCTGTCCTGAGCACAATGCTTTGTGGAGGAAATTTATGAAAACCAAGCTTTTTTTGACACGCAGACTTCCAGAACCGGTTATGAAGAAACTGAGCGAAACTTTTGACTTGCGCTATAATGAAGAAGACCGAGTTCTATCCAAAGAAGAGATCATAGAAAATATCAAATGGTGTGAGATATTACTATGCCTGCTCACCGACGCTATCGATAAAGATGTGATAGCTGCTAAACCCAATCTGAAGGGAATAGTTAATTATGCCGCCGGATTTAACAATATCGACCTTGCCGAAGCCAGTAAACATGGAATCCCGGTCACCAATACACCCGACGTTCTCAGCGAAACTACTGCCGACCTTGCTTTCACACTTATCTGCTCAATCGCACGCCGGATAGTGGAAGCGGATAGATTCACCCGGGCAGGAAAATTCAAAGGTTGGGAACCGGAACTGCTGCTGGGGAGAGATATTCATCATAAGACCCTGGGGCTGATCGGTGCAGGTAAAATTGGCTCAGAAGTAGCCAAAAGAGCCACCGGCTTCGAGATGAAAATCTGTTATAATAATATGAGTGTAAATAAAGAATTGGAAAGTGCTACTGATGCCAAATTTGTCGAACTGCCCCATCTTTTGAAACAATCCGATTTCATCTCTATCCATGTGCCTTTAACTGATAAAACCCACCATATGCTTGGCAAAAAAGAGCTGGCTTTGATGAAGGAAAATGCTTATCTGATTAATACTTCTCGTGGAGCTGTGATAGATGAAGAAGCGCTGGTTAATGCTTTGAAGTCAAATCAAATTGCCGGTGCCGCTCTGGATGTATATGAATCTGAACCTCAGATCCATCCGGAATTGATCAATCTTTCCAATGTGATCCTATTACCCCATATCGGAAGTGCATCCAAAGCCACTCGCGTAAAAATGGGTATGTTGGCTGCAGACAATGCTGTGGCTATATCTAAGGGTAAAATCCCACCCAATATAGTGAATAAAGAAATTTATAATAGAGGTGATTTATGAAAAATGTGGATATAATTATCAAAAACGGCTATGTTGTCACGATGGACGAAAAACTAACCGAACTCGATAACGGAGCAGTCGCTATCAAAGATAATTTGATCGTCGCTATCGGAAAAACTGAAGACATTCTAAGCAGGTATAAGAGTGTTACTACAATCGATGCCAGCAACAAGATCGTGATGCCCGGTCTGATAAACACACACACTCATATTCCGATGGCATTTTTCCGCGGATTAGCAGATGATCTGGAATTGCACGATTGGTTAAATAATTACATTTGGCCCGCCGAATCTCATTTCGTAGATAGTGGTTTTGTTTATGATGCCACTCTGCATGGTGCTGCTGAACTGATCAAAAACGGCATCACTCTGTTCAATGATATGTATTATCATGGTAAGAGTATAGCTAAAGCAGCGGCGGAGATCGGCATCAGAGCTCTAGTCGGCGAGGGCATCATAGATTTCCCCATAGCCGGATACAATAAACCGGAAGAGATGATCGATTATGCGCTTGCTCAAAATCAGAATTTTAAAGATAATGAACTTATAGATTTTACCATATCCCCCCATTCTATTTATACCTGTAGTGCCGATACACTGAAAAAAGCGATAAGAGCGGCACGGGATCATAACCTGCTGATGCATATCCATCTTTCTGAAACTGAAAAAGAACTCAAAGATTCGCTCTCTCAGTTCGGATGCCGACCGGTTGAATATCTAAACAAACTGGGATTCTTCGATACTCCGGTGATTATCGCCCATGGAGTTTGGATTGATGCAAGTGAACGGAAAGTTTTATCCAAACATGATGTCGGCGTCTCTCTGAATACGGAAAGTAATCTTAAACTTGCCTCCGGATTCGCACCACTAAAGGAATATCTGGAAGAGGATATCACCGTCAGCATGGGTACAGATGGAGTGGCAAGCAACAATAACCTCTCACTCTTGGAGGAGATGGATATCACAGCTAAAGTTCACAAAGCTATCAATAGAGATCCCACCGTATTGCCAGCTTCCCAAGCGGTGCAAATGTGCACTTCTATGGCAGCTAAGGCGATCGGAAAATCTAAACTTATCGGTTCATTAGAAAGTGGTAAACTGGCAGATGTGATCTGTATAGATATTAGTGATCTGGACTCTACTCCGATGTACAATGTCTATTCTCATCTAGTCTATACTCTCTCCGGAAAAACTGTGGATACCGTGATCATAAACGGAAAGATCATTCTTAAAGATAGGATACTGCAGACTATTTCTGAAACGGAGCTATTAGAACGCTCAAATTCCTATCAGGATAAGATTGCCAAATTTGTGAGGTAAGACTGATATGCTCAAAGTAGAGAATCTTACCATAGTCAAACAGGATAAGGTGATCCTAAACAACTGCGATCTGAAGATCCGGAATGGTGAGAAGGTACTGATTTTCGGAGATTCGGGTTCCGGCAAATCGACCTTGCTGAAAGCGATCCTGTTTTTTGAACATCACAGCGGCGGAACTGTATATTTCAAAGGTGAAAAAATTGATCGACAAAACATCGACAGTTTCAGAAAAAACTTCGTTTATATTAGTCAAAAAGCACCTTCATTCGAGGGATCTGTGCAAGAGTATCTCTGTCTCCCCTTTACATTCAAGCACAATCAGCACAATATCCCCACCGATCTGAAAAAATATCTGCACAAATTGAATTTCCCCGATTCTATCCTAAAACAAAAGTATGATAAACTCTCCGGTGGTGAACAGCAGCGGATCACTATCTTACAATCGTTGCTTTTGGATAAGTCTTTCTTCTTATTGGATGAGATCACCTCCAGCTTGGATGAGAATAATATTAATCAAGTGGTAAAGCTGATCATCAGCGATCCTCAGCGAAGTATAATCTCTATTTCACATAACAAAGAATGGCTGGATTGTGTCGATACCATCTATCTGATGAATAACGGCAAATTGCAGAAAAAGGAGTAATTAGATGGAAAATACCTATGATGTTTCAATGTTTGCTCTGTTTGTATATCTATTCTTGGTCATCATCCCGCTTTGGACGTTCAGATGGCTCCATATCAAACTCTCCAGGGAATTGATCATTTCAGTGATCAGGATGACCGTACAGCTTCTATTGGTCGGTGTATATATGGAATATATTTTCAAGCTGAACCATCCGCTGATAAATTTCGCCTGGATCATAATTATGTTGATAGTTGCCAATGTTACTATACTCAACCGTAGCGGTTTGAAGCTGAAGAAAGTATTCACCGCCACTTTCCCCGCCTATATTTTCACTATAATGTTTTGTCTCGTCACTTTCCTAATCGTCTTCAAACCTTCGGTCTTGCTAGAGGCACGTTATCTGATCCCCCTTTCGGGGATGATATTGGGTAATCTATTGCGTGGCAATATCATTGGATTGGATAGGTTTTTCTCCGAGTTACGCAAACGAGAAACCGAATATATCCAGTATATTTCGCTGGGAGCTACCAGACACGAGGCTACCCGCTCATTTTTGCGAGAAGCGTATAAAGCCGCGCTAGCACCACAACTTGGCAGTATAGCCACTATGGGATTGGTCTCCCTGCCGGGTATGATGACCGGTCAGATTCTCGGAGGTTCCTCACCTGCTGTAGCCATCAAGTATCAGATCATTATTATGATAGCTATCTTTATCACTATCAGTATCTCTGTCCTCCTTTCTCTCATTCTCTCCAGACAGATAGCTTTCGATGAATATAGTATTCTCAGAGAGGATATCTTTCAGAAATAATCCCGAGCTTTCTTCCTTGCTTATTGCTTATTACTACTATTTGAGAAGTAGACATTCTCACCTTCTTCACTCAGATTTCTGCTTACTGCCTACTGTTCCCTGTCTCCAGTTTTCCATCTTCCGTCCTCTGACCTCTAAACCCTAAACTTCTAAACATCATCCTTGTCCTCCGTAGGCAAGTTGCCAACTTGCCCTACTATCTTTAACCTTCTACCCTCTATAATCTCACTTGAGCAGCATCATCTTCTTAGTAGCAGTGTAACTTTCGGTCTGCAAACGATAGATATATACGCCACTTGAGACTCGTCTATCATTTTTGTCTTTCCCTTCCCAGACTATCTGATGAATACCGCTTTCATAAGGTTCATCAACCAAAGTTTTCACTTTTTGTCCTCTGATATTGTAAATATCGAGTTTCACCTGCTCATGTTTGGGGATATAGAAGGTTATCGTTGTCTCCGGATTAAATGGGTTGGGATAGTTTGAGAAATGCTGTTTGATAGTCAATATGTCATCCGCATTGACCGGTGTATAGTTTTTCACTTCGATCTCGCCACTGATAATCCCCGCTTCTGTCGGATCGATGGTAATCATATTATTGTGAATTATATCATATTCATTACCGTCTATATAAAGTTTTACCGTGTAATTATCCGGCACATTCATAAATAGCGGATGTAATTCGATTGCCTCGTCGGTTGGCACTTCTATTTCCAACTCCCAATATTTGGACTGTTGTGAAGTTCCCACAAATGGATAGAGAAATTCCCAATGCAATTCCTGATAGGCAAATAGCGAATCTTGCACCGGATCTTTGGGAAAGTAAACCGAGATAGCTTCATCGAAAGGTTTATGAGGAGGTTTAGGCATATCATAATGGAAATCGAAACTGGAAGAAGCTTTGGGAGATACACCCAATACGATATTATCTCGATCGCTGGAAGCTTGCTCTACTTGAAGGTGGACAATCCAGTTTATATCCAACTCGGTAGTATTGGGACCCATAAGGTATGGTATGAAATTCGCATAAAGCTCGTCCGCATCTTCCGAATGAGAGTATATGTAAAACGATTCATAAGGTGAAATCTCACTTGCCATTTCATACCTGCCATCGCTATAGACAAACAGACTACGTGCCAGATTACGCATCATCACCATCGAATGGAAGGTAAAGTTACTTTCGTTTAAGATATAGCGTATATCTCTGATATCCAAAGTATATGGATATGGATTGGCGATAAGATTCCATCCCGGATGCATCGGAATGAGCAGCTGCTCGCCGTGAACCGAAGTTTGTTCACTGACAGTAAATTCATTTGGCACATAAGACATATAGCCGGTCTCAAATTCGAAATAATCCTCGCTTTGATATTGCTGATTCTCATCATAAGAATAAAATACTGCATTAGGTGAAATCTGGGATGCCACATTGATGGGGAAATCGGGCCATGGGTTTGCTCTGGTCTGCCAACCTTCGGACAACTCCATACTGAGCTGTGCCGGCAAGACTCCTACCCTGTATGAGGATCTGGACTGGCTTTGTTCACCTTCGAAGGTAGTGAGATCTATCACAACTTGGGCATTATGCATAGTAATGTCATCTTCCACTTCCCAGTCGAATTCCCTAACCGTTCCCGGAAGATTTTGTGCAATCAACAGACTGTCCGAATCATTTTGCAAAGAAATAGACAGATATTCAACCAGAGAACCGAACATTATATTCCAGGAAAACGAGAAAACTTCCCCAGCCTGCAATATTTGATTATTTGTAGTAGCAAAATTGATGTTAGGATACAATTTACCCCAATATAGAGTAAATTCGTAATACTCCTCCTCAATCGGATGAAAATAGAGATCGCTGTTTATCATGTTAGTGAATTCGTCGGTTTGATCATTGCGTAGATAGATTTGATGATCGTCAAAAAAGCTTTCGTCCAAAGATATGCCTACCGATTGGTCCAATTGATCTGTCTTGACCCTTATTTTCCAAGTCTTGTAGTGATTGATCGGATCAAAAACAGCTTTGATATCCTGTTCCAAATATGTATTCGGTGGGAGGAAAAACGCAGCCATAAGATAATCCTCTTGAGGATAATCTCCTTTGAGAATATCATACTCACTTTCATAATCATCGGATGCGTAATGATTCACGCCGAAATAGAGAGTATCGGCAAATGCCTGATCTTGAGTGTTTACATAAATCGGGAAGATATGATTTGGCGCACAGCTAACCGTAGCGGAGATGAAATACTCGAAACCTTCCGTATTGACCATAGATAATCTATAGGTATATACTTTCCCGTTAGTCACATCTTCGTCATCATAATAGTAATAGACATTACTTCCAGTTCCGCCGACAAGATTATCGTTTGTCTCCCAACTATCGATCATCACATAGTCAGTCGTCTCGGTTTTACGATAGACATTGAATCCTTCATTCCCTGATTGGTTATTCACCCTCCAACTCAATGAAGATTTCTCATCTCTACCAACAGCTCTGAACTGAGTCACAATAGCCGGAGTTGTCATACCCATGATCTCTTCGGAAAGATCGGAATAATTACCATTATAATCGCGCCCTCTGATTTGAAAGTAATATTTTTGATTCGCATCCAAGCCGGTTATCATAATTGTTTCCTGAGCTTGACTTGCCAAGTTCTGATGCGTCTCACGCGAGAGGATCTCATAATTATTTGCTCCGATAGGTTCATCTGCTATCAGGATCTCATAACTATAAAAATCATAGGATGAAACCTTATCCCATCTCAATCTCATCGAATATCTATACTCGTCCTCTACCTCTAAATTCTGAGGCGTTTCTACTCCGAGCCCATCATCCAGCTCCAATGCTTCAGGCAAGACTGCCCAGATATGATCGACCATAGGAGTGTAGTATTCCAATGTTTTATCGAACAAAGATTCCATATCGAAAGTCTCATTTTCAAAATCATAAGCATAAAACCAAAGATAATTCTCTTCGATCAGCTCATAGCTCTCAGGTAATTCATCCATCTCTATATGCAAAAAAGGTGAAAACACATCATAAGGATTACGCCCATCTATCGTATAGATCATCTGCCTGTTTTGACTATATCCCGGTAGAGTAAGCTGGTTATTTACCGGGATACCCTTATCGCCGGGTACACCGGCAGAATAATAGAAATCATATTCATCATAATATACTGTATAATAGTCATTTATATACATCTGTTCATTCTCACCTATGGTGTTTTCAGGAATTACCACATGATCTGCTGCATTGATAAAATCGAGTTTATTATCAGACAGGTCTCGGATAGGTAGTCCCGGCGCCGTATAGGGATAACCTGCTGACATTTGATTGTTCGCGATTCCCAAATGACGATTCCAGTCGCAACTATGCCATTGCACAGAATATTCGATACGTCCGAAATTCGATCTAATATAATCGGCAAATCTTTGGTAACCCACATTGAAGGCATGCAACTCTACTCGGGAGGGGTCGCTCAAAGATTTTCCATTAGTATAGTTTCCTTGCTCGGTCCATTTCACCTCTCTACCGGCACCGGCTATCATCAAGAACTGTGCATCCCAATCCCTAAAACTCTCATAACTTACCGGTGGGGCAATGAAATCGTCTTTGGGATGTACAACTGAGACCAGGATTGGATTCTCTGCATCCGGATTATGTACATAGAGCCCCCATCCATAATCGAAACTACCGTGCTGATGCAATTCCGGATTATCCGGAAAGCCGTTGTCATCAAAATAATCCATATTCAATATCTCTCGCAGCATATAATAGGTTCTGCCGGTCTCCGTGTCGTTAAACTCTACCACATTGTATGGAAAGCCATAGTTATCTATCAATGTCTGGGCATATTGATACTGACCGGACAAAAAGGCATCTACCACATTAGCCCATTGATAAAGCTCATCGATAGTAGCAGTGCGAAAATCGCCGAATCCGTTTGTCTGCCTGTCCCATGGTGCATACAAATTATAATCTTCCACCACCAAACCTTCGGATACATGCGAAATCCAGTTATCATATTCACATTCTTCTGTGAACCGATATAAGAAATCCCTAAAATCTGCCGTCTCTTCTACAATCGCGAATAACGAAGTAGTAATAAATACTACAAATAATATTATCTTAATAAACAAAACTTCTCCCCCAATTTATGTTAGTTTTTTTCTACTTTATTCAAAGGTTTTCCCTTATAATTATCGAGCTCGACTTTCATTTTATCAAACTCTCTCTGCAAAGTTGCCATCTCTCGCTTGAGCTTATTAAACTCGGATTGCTGCTTTTTGAAATTGGAATTTTCCTTATTCAACCGGTCAATCCGATTGTTAAGACTTGCATTTTGCTTCTTTAACCTATCCAGCTCCGATCGAAGCTTTGAAATCTCTGATCTTAGCTGATCATTCTCTTTCGTCAAACGACCATATTCTGCTTGGTAGTTTACCTTATTCAGCTTCTCTGCTCCACCTTGCGGATTGGGCTGCACTTGTTGTGCATTCACAAATGCAATACAGAACATCATAATCAATATCAGTCCACTCTTCATCTTCCCCTCCATCATCATTATGATATACCATTATTTATTCAAAAAGTATTTGTCAACTATTAGTTGGATTTTAAAATGGTAATGTGAGTGATAATGAAGGAGGATGCTATGATATATAATAGAAAGATATACGGTTATGAATGCGATATCTATGGTCATCTGAACAATGCTAACTACCTGCACATATATGAAGAAGCTCGAGCAGAACTTTTGCAAGAGCTTGGTATGTCTATCTCCGATTTTAATGAGCATAATATTAGCATTTACCTTACTCGAATAGAAATGCAATTTGTCAAAAGTATCACTTTGGAAGAGACGATAAAAGTGCAGAGTGATATTTCCCAAACAACCAGATTACGTTCTATCTGGGTACAGGAAATGTATAATGCTAACAATGAACTATGTAACAAAGCTACTGTGGAAGGAGTCTTCGTCTCCGATGGCAAACCGATACGCCTGCCTCGTCCACTTTTTGATCAACTAAAAAGACGGGCTACCGCTAAATAGCCCGTCTTTATTAAACTCTAGTTTTTTTTTATTCTTTAGCTTCCGTTTCTTTCTTTTCTGTTGTTTTCTCTGGTTTCTCTTCTTTTTTTACGTTCGTCTCTTTAGGTTTCTCTTCTTTTTTGACTTTAGTTGTCTCTTTAGGCTTTTCTTCTTTTTTCACTTTGGTCTCTTTTGGTTTGGCAGATTTTTTCTTAGCAGACTTTTTTTCTTCTTTCGGCTGATGGATAATATAATCTGTGAATTCGATAATAGCCATCGGAGCACAATCACCTTTGCGATACCCATTTTTGAGCACACGTGTATAGCCACCTTCTCTTTCGGTATAAAGAGGAGCTATCTCATCGAACAACTTTTTTACCAAAGTTCTATTTTGCAGATATCTGTAAACCAATCTACGATGATGTACCGTATTTTTCTTTGCATAGGTAACCAATCGTTCAGCCCGACCCCTGAGTTCTTTAGCTTTCGCCTCAGTCGTATTGATCCTGCCATGATCTACCAGAGATACCAATAAGTTTTTTATCATTAAACGTCTCTGATCACGTTCTCTACCGAATTTTCTACCACGCATTCTATGTCTCATACTATACCTCTATTTTCTCAGAACCACTTTATTTTTTGCTTCTTTGATCTTTTTCATCTTACTTTTTACATCCATTCCCAGATGCAAATCGTACTTTTCGAGCAACTTGTTTATCTCCTCTAGAGATTTCTTGCCGAAATTACGGAACTTTAGCATCTCATTCTCGGTCTTCTCTACCAATTCACCAATTGTCTCTATCTTAGCGGCTGAGAGACAGTTGCTACATCTTACAGACAATTCCAACTCATCCACTGGAGTAAGGAGCAGTTTCTCCAATCTTTCCAGCTCAGGATCCATCTCGACTTCCTGTAGGTAAACCGGTTCTTTTTCGAATTTAATGATTGTGCTATAAAAGTCGCGTAGGATCTTAGCACTGAGATAGAGCGCATCACGCGGCTCTATACTGCCATCTGTCCTGACCTCCATGGTCAGTTTATCGTAGTCTATCTTTTCTCCGACTCTCTGTTTGGAAGCTGCAAAATTGACATGCTCAATCGGTGAATATACCGAATCGACCGGGATAACTCCGATCGGCTTCTCTTCCATGTCATGCTCTTCCGCCGGCACATAGCCACGACCTACGCCGATCCACAATTCCAATTTGAAATCTACATCTTCGGTAAGCTCGAGAAGAACCAGATCCTTGTTTATGATCTGTACTTTGCTTGTCTCTTTTATCTCTCCGGCGGTAACGATTCCGCTACCTTTATGTTCCAGCTCAACTTTTTGTTCATCCAGAGTGTCACAATTGATCACCAGTTTTTTCAATCTGAGGATCAGATCTATATAATCTGAGTTTGATCCCGGAATCGGTACGAATTCATGATGCAACCCTTCTATCTTAACAAAACGTACTGCTGCTCCCTGAATGGAAGAGAGTAATACTCGTCTGAGTGTATTGCCAATAGTAGTTGCAAATCCCGGTTCTAAAGGACCAATCTCGAATTTCCCGTAAGTTTTACTGTATGTTTTGGAATCTATTTCCACATTTTCGGGAAATTGTAACGGTTCAAGGAACATCATAATATCTCCTCATTATTTAGAATAATATTCGACTATCAGTCGTTCATCGGTATCTATCATAACTTGATCTCGGCTTGGAAGACTGAGGATCTCACCTTTGAACGCATCTTTATCTACTTTGAGCCAACTATCCGTACCCAGATCGACAGCCGATTCCATCGCCTCTTGAATCAAAGGCATAGTTCTGCTCGATTCTTTTATCTCCACTACATCACCTGCGCGCACCAGAAAAGATGGAATATTTACTTTTCTACCATTGACACTGATATGTTTGTGTGAGATTATTTGTCTTGCAGCCGATCGAGATGGAGCAAATCCCATCCGATAAACCACGTTATCCAATCTTCTTTCCAATAATTGTAAGAGATTCTCACCGGTAATACCACTTTGCTTAGCTGCCATTTTGAAGTATTTCCTAAACTGACGTTCTAATACACCGTAGGTTCGTCTTACTTTTTGTTTCTCTCTGAGATGCAAGCCATAATCGCTCATTCTCTTTCTGAAACCTTTCCCACTACCATGCTCGCCTGGGATATAAGGTCTTTTATCGAAAGAGCATTTGTCAGAATTGCATCTGGCACCCTTTAGAAAGAGTTTGGTCTGCTCTCTTCTACATAGTTTACAAATTGATCCTGTATATCTTGCCATAATATTCTACCCTTATATTCTCCTAGTTTTTCTCGGTCTGCAACCGTTATGCGGTATAGCTGTCGCATCTGTGATCATGGTTACATTCAATCCATTCGCATCGAGTGATCTGATAGCAGATTCTCTACCGCCACCGGGACCTCTAACTATAACCTGAACTTTATTTATACCCATTTCCAGAGCGGCTTTGGCTACTTCTTCGGCTGCTAACTGAGCAGCAAAAGGTGTACTTTTTTTCGACCCTTTGTAGCCAATCTTGCCACCGCTTGACCATGTGAGTGTATTGCCGGCTTTGTCTGCCAACGATACTATAGTATTGTTGAAACTTGCATGTATAAAAGCTATACCTTCATTAAAGGAAAGCCGAACTCGTTTCTTTTTACTACGTTTTTGAACTGCTTTTTTTGCCATATATCAAACCTCTTCTATTTTTTCTTACCCATCACAGAGCCACGTTTTCGGCCTCTGCGGGTTCGCGCATTTGTATGAGTTCTTTGCCCTCTGACCGGCATCCCTTTTTTATGACGTATGCCACGATAACAGCCAATTTCCATCAATCTTTTAATGTCCATAGCAACCTGAGTTCTCAACTCTCCTTCGATAATGTAATCATTTTGAATGATCTCACGAAGGGTGTTCTCTTCTTCGGGAGAAAGGTCTTGGACCTTTTTATTCTCATCGATTCCTGCTTTTGCCAAGATCTCCTCTGCCTTGGATTTACCTATTCCGTAGATATAGGTAAGACCGATAACGATTCTCTTCGTTCTCGGAAGTTCAATACCTGCAATATGAGCCAAGTTACATCCTCCTTTTTAAAATTATTAACCTTGTCTTTGCTTATGTTTTGGATTACTCGGGCAGATTACCCGAATCACACCGTGTCGTTTGATAACCTTACAATCCTTACATATCTTTTTTACAGAAGCTTGCACTTTCATTTCCACTCCTACCTTTTCTCTATTTATAGCGGTAGACTATTCTACCCCTGTTTAGATCATATGGCGAAAGTTCAACTTTTACCTTATCGCCTGGTAATATTCGGATATAATGCATTCTCATCTTTCCGGAACTATGAGCCAAAATCTCATGCCCGTTCTCAAGACGCACTTTGAAAGAAGTATTAGGTAGAGCTTCCTCTACGATTCCTTCAACTTCTATCACTCCTTCTTTTGCCATATCGACCCTTCCTTCTAATAATTAGATAATATCTCTGCTTCACCATCGGTGATGGCGATCGTTTTCTCAAAATGTGCCGAATGGGTGCCATCGGCAACAAAAAATTCCCAACCTTGTTCTTCCACTCTATTCGTACCTATATTTACCATGGGTTCCAAAGCTAATGTCATCCCGCTACGCAAACGAGGACCCCGGTCTTTCTGCCCTATATTCGGGACTTGAGGGTCTTCGTGAAGCGATCTGCCAATACCATGACCGGTTAGCTGATCCGCCACATACAAGCCATTCTCTCTTACAAAAGAACCTATTGCATAAGAGATATCTCCGATGCGAGCGCCATCTCTAGCTACCTCTATCCCTCTGTCAAGTGCTTCTTTAGTTATAGCGAGCAGATGACCAAGCTCTTCACTTACAGCTCCCACAGTATAAGTGCAGGCTGCATCACCATAAAAACCATCTTTCAATACACCGACATCAATACTGATAATATCACCACTTTTTAGGATTCTCTCACGAGAAGGAATCCCATGCACGATGCAATGATTGATAGATGCACATATAGAACCCGGAAACGGCGATAACCCATAAGCCATATAACCTTTGAAGGCTGGAATTGCACCGCGTGATCTGATATAATCTTCAGCAATCGTATCTAGCTCATAGGTAGAGACACCCTCTTTGACATAATTGCCGATCTCGCTGAGTAGTCCTGCCACAATGGCATTACTTTCACGCATCTTTTCCATCTCCGTGTTGTTCTTTATAGTGATCATCTTATCCACACTCTATTCTCTTTCAAAAGATCTAGCCTCGACGGCCTCTGAGCTTACCTTTGCGCATGAAGCCTTCGTAATGACGCATCACCAGATGTGATTCTATCTGCTGCAATGTATCTAATGCCACACCGACAATAATGATCAATCCTGTTCCACCGAAATAAAACGGCAAATTCGCCCATTTCTGCATGAACTCGGGCAATACTGCTACGAAAGCAAAGAATATCGCTCCGGGTAAGGTGATACGAATCAATACATTGTTGATATAATCCGATGTCTTCTTGCCCGGTTTTCTACCCGGGATAAATCCACCGTATTTCTTCATGTTCTCAGCCATCTCTACCGGATTCATCACCATAGCTGTGTAGAAATAAGCAAAAAATACAATCAGCCCTACATATAGTAAAGTGTACAAAAACTCACCCGGCGACAAAAATCTTACCATCGAGTTCATGAACTGGCTATCGGGAAAGAAAGTCGCTATCGTGCGGGGAAACATGATGATCGATTGCGCAAAGATAATCGGAATCACACCGGCTGAATTAACTTTGAGCGGAATATGTGTGCTCTGTCCGCCATAGATCTTTCGCCCTACGATTCGCTTGGCATATTGCACCGGTATCTTCCTCAATGATTCCGTTATCAAGACTACCGACGCAGTTACTGCTATCATTATCAGGATTACCAGAAGCGCTAAGAATATAGACATTGCACCGACTCTGATCATCTGGAACATATTCCAGAATCCGGCAGGATAACGGGCAATAATACCGGCAAAAATGATCAGAGATATACCATTGCCTATACCTCGCTCAGTAATCTGTTCACCTAACCACATGATAAACATCACACCTGTCACCATCGTTAATACACTGGTGAACACAAATACCGGACCCGGATTGGTAACTGCACCTTCGATACCTTGTTGTAAAAACATGGTAATACCGATTGCATTGAATGCTGCAACTACTACGGTACCATAACGGGTAATTTGCGTGATTTTTTTCTGACCTTCGGCACCTTCTTTTTTCAATTTCTCGAAATAAGGTAAGACACCACCGAGTAATTGAATAACGATCGAGGTGGTAATATAAGGCATAATACCGAGAGCAAAAACGGATGCTCTCTCCAAGTTTCCACCAACGAACAAATCGAACATGCCAAATAGTGTGCCCCCGGCGGACTCAGCCGAACCTAAAAACTCGCGCAATGCATTGGCATCGATACCGGGGATCGGGATGAAACTACCGAAACGATAAATCACCAGCATGAAAGCTGTAAATAAGATCTTCCTTCTTAAATCCGGAATCTTGAAAACATTATTTATACCTTCTAACACTTTAGATTACCTCCGCTTTCCCGCCATTTTTCTCTATCATAGCTTTGGCTGTTTTGGAAAAAGCATTTGCTCTTATAACCACTTTCTTATCGAATTTATCTGTGCCACTAGCCAATATTTTGACCGGTGCTTTCTCTTTTGCTCTTGCCTTTCTGATAAGATTGAGATCTTCTAATCTCTGAATATCGAATTCCGTTTCGTCTAGCTTCTGCAATTTGAATAAATTGACCACTCTAAACTGCTTTTTGAAGATATTTGTAAATCCTCTTTTGGGTACTCGCCTTTGAAGAGGCATCTGACCACCTTCAAACCAGGCAGGTATATTGCCGCCAGAACGGGATTTCTGACCTTTGTGACCTCTGCCGGCTGTCTTACCTTGTCCGCTTCCGGGTCCCTTGCCCAAACGTTTCTTACGTTTGAGCGAACTTGGCTTCTCTATAGTATGAAGATTCATATTCTTAACTCCTTATATACCGAATCTACTCACTTAATTCTTCTACTTTAACCAAGTGGCTGACCTTATTTATCATGCCACGCACAACTGGTGTATCTTCGAAAGTCTTGGACCTGTTTATCTTTCCCAGACCCAATGCTTTGATCGTTCTCTTCTGATCTTCTTTTCGTTTTATCGTACTTCTAATCTGAGTCACCTTAAGCTTCATCGCTTACCTCCTGACCTGTTAACTCTCTGACGGTTTTCCCTCGAAGAGCTGCAACTTCATGAATAGTTCGCAGGTTTTTCAGGCCATTCAGAGTAGCTTTAACCACATTAGCAGGGGTATTTGATCCCAGCGATTTGGTCAGAATATTTTCCACACCTACTGCCTCTAGGATAGCACGGGCAGGACCACCGGCTATGATTCCGGTACCCGGCGCTGCCGGTCGGAGCATGATCTTACTAGCTCCAAATCTGCCGATTATCTCGTGCGGGATAGTCCCTTTGGTAATGCGCACTCTGAACATATTACGTGCTGCTTTTTCCTTAGCTTTTCTGATAGCATCGACGATCTCGTTGGCTTTCCCTGTACCGACACCGACTCTGCCCTCTTTGTCACCAAGAACCACAGTAGCATTAAAGCTGAAATTTCTACCACCTTTCACTACTTTAGCAACCCGGTTGGTATCCACTATCTTCTCAACAGCAAATTCCTGTTCGAAACGTGTATCATTCTTTCTCGAATTCAAGTCTATCCTCCCTTAAAATTTTAGCCCGGCTTTTCTGGCGCCTTCGGCAAAAGCACGTACTCTTCCGTGATACAAAAAACCATTTCTATCGAAACAGACATGCGTAAAACCTTTTTCTAATGCCAGCTTGCCCATCTGAAAACCGACATCGAAACTCTGGTCTGCCTTCTTCTTCGCTCTATCAATTTCGGCAACTTTGGATAATGTGGAAGTACTCATCAGTATATGACCAGTCTCATCATTAACCAATTGACCACTGATATTTTTGTTGCTACGGTAGACAACCAATCGAGGACGCTCTTCGGTTCCGAACACTTTCTTGCGGATCGATTTCTTGCGCCTCTGTCTTGCCATGTATTTCTTATATGTAATGCAATTCTTTTTCATCATTGTACCTCACGATTATTTTGTTGCACCCGATTTACCAGCTTTGATACGTACGTATTCACCTTCGTATCGTATCCCTTTACCTTTGTAATTCTCAGGTGGACGACAACTTCTGATCTCTGCGGCAAATTTGCCAACATCTTCTTTATGCACACCGCTGATACGGATAACTGCTTGGATCCCAAGTCTACCCTGTTCTCTGCGCGGAACCGCTTGAGCTTCTACTTTCAGATCCTCCGGGATCTCCAGCATGATATCATGCGAGTAACCCACACTCAACCTGAGCCATGGTCCTACTACCTCTGCCATGTATCCCGTTCCGATCACCTGTAAGGTTTTCTGAAAACCATCTGTCACTCCGATGACCATATTGTTCAACAAAGCTCTGGTCAGACCATGATAAGACTTTTGCTCTCTTGAGTCTGCCTCACGGCTGACTATCAATTTGCCCTCTTCCTCTTTAACTGTAATACCAGGTTTGAGAGCATAGCTCATCTCTCCGTTTTTACCGGAGATGGTAACAGACGGATGCTCGATCTTCACTTTAACTTTTTCCGGTATCTTTATCGGTGTATTACCTATTCTAGACATCATATCCTCCCATTACCATACCTTGCATAGGTATTCACCACCGACATAATTGGAACGTGCTTCTCTATCTACCATCACGCCTTTGCTGGTAGATATGACAGCACAACCGGTGTTATTGAATACCGAGGGTATGTTATCTGCTCTTACATACACACGTAATCCCGGTTTGCTCACACGCTCTATTCCGCGCATCACCGGCAAACCGTCGTTTGTGTAACGTAAATTGATAAATATCGTCGTGTGTTTAATGTTTTTCTCGGGATTTTTTTCCAATAGTTCATAGCTATTGATAAAATTCTCCTCGGCGAGGATCTTTACTATATCCTCGACAACATTACTGAAATTAACCGTGACCGTTTTATGTTTGGCACGATAAGCGTTCCTTATTTTTGTGATTGCGTTAGCTATCGGATCTGTTAGGCTCATGTTCGTTCTCCTTTACCAACTTGCCTTTTTCACGCCGGGTATTTCACCATTATTGGCTAATTTTCTAAAACAAAGACGACAAAGACCGAAATCTCTCATGTAAGCACGGGAACGGCCACACAATTTGCAGCGAGAATATTTCCTCACGGAATATTTCGGTGTCTTTTTCTGTTTCTCAATTAATGATTTCTTTGCCAAAATAACTCCTTTTTAATCCTATTTTTTCAAAGGAAAACCCATATTCTTAAGCAATTCGCGACCTTCTTCGTCCGAATTTGCACTAGTTACTATCGATATATTCATCCCTCTAACGGTATCGATCTTATCATATTCTATTTCGGGAAATACAGCTTGCTCTTGGATTCCGAGCGAATAATTCCCTCGACCGTCGAAAGCTTTGGGGGACAGTCCGCGGAAATCTCGTACACGAGGAAGCACCAGATCGATCAACTTGCCGACAAATTCATACATGATCTCACCACGCAGAGTCACTTTACACCCGATCGGCATACCCTGTCTCAATTTGAAATTTGAGATCGATTTTTTCGCTTTGGTGATCACCGGCTTTCTTCCCGTTATCTCAGTTAGTTCCTTCACAGCATTATCGAGCAATGCTTTGTTTTGAGTTGCTTCTCCTACTCCGATATTAACGGAAACCTTTTGTAGTTTTGGTACCTGATGCACATTTTTATAATCGAAATGCTTCATCAGAGCAGGAATAACTTCATCTTTGTATTTTTGTTGTAGCTTATTCATTGCCATACCCCTTTAGATCTCATCTCCGGATTTTTTACACACTCTAATACGTGTATCACCGACTTTTTTGAAGGCAGCTCTGGTAACATCGTTCAGTTTTTCATTATAGAGCTTTACATTAGATACATGTATAGGTGCTTCTTTTTCGATGATCCCCCCTTGTGGATTACGCTGAGTCGGTCTGGCATGTTTCTTGATAAAATTCACCTTCTCCACGATTACACTGTTCGTTTTGGGGAATACTTTCAAAACTTTGCCCTTCACACCTTTATATTCTCCTGAGAGTACGACCACAGTATCATTTTTTTTGATTCGCATCTTATTTTTCTTATTCTCTTTTTTCATCATAACCTCTTATAAGACTTCCGGTGCTAATGAGATGATTTTGGTATAATGCTTTTCTCTCAATTCACGAGCTACCGGACCGAGTATTCTAGTTGCTTTCGGCTCGGATCGTTCATCCACGATGACCACAGCATTATCCTGAAATCGGATATACGTACCATCCGGTCGGGCTACCTCTTTGTGTGTCCGCACGATGACAGCCCTTTCTACCGATCCTTTTTTGACTTTACTGTTTGGTATAGCTGATTTGATAGAGACCACTATCTGATCACCTATACTGGCGTATCGTCTTCCTGATCCTCCGAGAACCTTGATGCACATCACCTTTTTGGCTCCCGAGTTATCTGCTACATTCAAAATTGTTTGAGTTTGGATCATGGATTATCTCCTTACTTTGCTCTTTCGATTATTTTGTGCAACATCCAGTGCTTGTCTCGGCTTATCGGTCTATGCTCGATGATCTGCACTCTATCGCCTTCGTTGCATTCATTCTTCTCGTCATGAGCTTTGAAATTCTTGTGCTGCCTGACGATCTTTTTATACAATGGATGTTTGTACTGACGTTGCACTTTTACCACAATCGTCTTATCCATTTTGTTGCTAATTACCACTCCGGTTTTAGTTATTTTTCTTTCAAATGCCATCTCACTTACCTCATCTCATTATCGGACTGTTCTTTTTCTCTCTGTGTCAGTAGAGTTTTGATCCTGGCAATATCTTTGCGTACAAATCTGATCCTCATCGGATTCTCCAGTCTGTTTGCTGCCAGTTGGAATCTCAAGTTAAAAAGCTCTTCACGGCAAGATTCAAGCTTTTCTACCAATTCTTCATTGGATAGTTCACGGAGTTCATTCATTTTCATTGTCCAACTCCCTCTCTTGTGATCATTTTAGTTTTAATCGGCAATTTATGTCCTGCCAGTCTGGCAGCTTCTTTTGCCGTCTCGAAGTCGATACCTTCATATTCGAACATGATCCTGCCGGGTTTTACTACAGCGACCCAGTATTCCGGTGCACCTTTACCTTTACCCATACGGGTTTCCGCCGGTTTTTTGGTGATCGGTTTGTCCGGGAAAATTCTTATCCATAGTTTACCCGTTCTCTTCATCTTACGAGTGATGGCAATACGAGCGGACTCTATCTGTCTGCTGGTAATCCAACCCGGTTGTAATGCGATGATACCATAGTCTCCGAAACTAATGCTACTGCCTCGGTAAGCTAATCCTCTTCGCCGACCTTTCTGTACTTTTCTGTATTTTACTTTTTTTGGTGCTAACATATCTTTTTCTCCTTAACTCAGGATATCACCTTTGTAAACCCATACTTTGATACCGATAATACCGTAAGTAGTTGTTACTTCGGTAAGAGCATAATCTATATCGGCACGGAGAGTATGGAGTGGTGTCCTACCTTCATGATATCGTTCGGTCCTTGCCATCTCAGCACCGCCAAGACGACCTGAACACTGGATTTTTATACCCTGGGCTCCATTGCGCATTGCATTTCGGATAGCAAACTTCATGGCACGTCGGAAAGAGACTCGCTGCTGTAGCTGTCTGCCTATTTCGCGTCCGACCAATGCGGAATCTATCCATGGATTTTTCACTTCTTGAACTTCTACAAACACATTGGATTGTGAAGTCTTTCCTTTATTCACCAGTACAGTCAGTTCGTTTCTGATGCTCTCAATTTCCGAGCCTTTTCTGCCAATTACTTGTCCTGGTCGTGCGGTGAAAATGTTTATAGTGATGGATTTTGTCTTCCTCACTATAGTCACCTTAGAGACCATGGCACCTTCGAGTCTGTTATAGATGAATTTCTTGATTTTCATATCCTCATGGAAATTATCTATATATTCTTGACGATTAGGTGCGAACCAGACCGAATCCCAATCTTTATTAATGCCGAGTCTTAAACCTATTGGATTTACTTTTTGTCCCAAAGTGTCCCCCTATTTATTATCCTTGATTTGTAGTGTGATATGACACGTTCTTCTGCGAATTATTGTCGCTCTACCTTGCGCTCTTGGTCTGTAGCGCTTCATAATCGGTCCGTCATCGGCAAACGCTTTTGATATCATCATATTATCGATCTCAGTCTTTCCTTCTTTCATAGTTGCATTGGCAATGGCAGAATTAAGCACTTTTGCAACATCAGATGCGACTCTTTTTTTGGAAAAGTTCAATATAGATTGCGCTTCGGGCACAGATTTACCTCGGATCAAGTCCAAGATCAGCCGCGCTTTCCGTGCTGAACCTCGCAAATTTCGAACTCTGGCTATTGCTTCCATTATTATAGCTCCCTTTTTATATCAACATCTTATTTTTTTACTCTATGACCACGATAAGTCCTGGTCGGTGCAAATTCTCCCAATTTATGTCCGACCATATTTTCAGTCACATAAACCGGCACGAATTTCCGTCCATTATGAACGGCAAATGTATGTTCCACAAACTCAGGTAATATCGTCGATCTTCTAGACCATGTTTTGATTACCTGTTTCTTACTCTCTGCATTCAAGGCATCCACTTTTTTCTTCAAGTGTTCATCAATAAATGGACCTTTTTTTATAGAACGAGCCATATATTCTTAACCTCTCATCATTTCTTTTTTTTCGATCTAATAATGTATTTATCGGAGTATTTTTTACTCTTTCTGGTTTTTCCACCTTTAGAGAAAACACCCCAAGGAGATACCGGATGTCCACCACCGGAAGATTTTCCTTCTCCACCACCCATGGGGTGATCTACCGGGTTCATTGCCACACCGCGTACAGTCGGTCTTCTACCCATCCAACGGCTACGACCGGCTTTACCCAAAGTGAGGGTGCTGTGTTCCAAATTGCCAACCTGTCCGATAGTAGCAAAACATTCTCTCCGTAAGATATAGACATCATCAGACGGCATTTTCACATGAACATAGTTTCCTTCTTTAGCGACGATCTGACCATGAGCTCCGGCACTTCTGGCGATCTGCCCGCCTCTGCCTGGTTTGAGCTCAATATTATGTACAAAAGTACCCAACGGGATACGATCTAGTGCCATCGCATTGCCGATTCGCATCTCAGCTTTGTCTCCTGCTAATACTTTATCGCCGACTTTTAGTCCCAAAGGAGCCAGAATATAGCGTTTCTCACCGTCTAAATAGTGTAAAAGTGCGATATTCGCTGTTCTATTGGGATCATATTCTATCCCCGCCACTTTTGCAGGTACATCGAGTTTGTTTCGTTTGAAATCAATTACCCGGTAATGCCTTCTATGACCACCACCTCGATGTCGGCAAGTAATCCTGCCGGTATTGTTTCTCCCCGACTTTTTATGTGCTTTTCTCAGCAGAGACTTCTCGGGTTCTTTCTTGGTTATCTCTTCAAAAGAATAACCTGTTTTATATCTCATCGTCGGTGTAATTGGTTTATACTTTTTTATACCCATCGATAACTCTCCATCTTATGCTTCAAATTCTTCTATTTTATCGCCCGGTTGAAGCTTGACGATAGCTTTTTTCCAATCCGGTCTTTTTCCGGTAAATCTACCCATACGTTTGGTTTTACCTTTTGTCCTGATCGTACTCACATTCAATACATGCACATTGAAAATTCGCTCGATAGCATGCTTGATCTCTATCTTGTTAGCATTTGTACTAACTTTGAATGTATAATAATTGTTCGCATTGTACAAAGCTGTGCTTTTCTCTGTTACCAGCGGTGCTATGATAATTTCTCGAGGTGATTTCATGATGTAAATACCTCCTCCATTTTCTTCAGAGCATCTTCGGTGATGAGCAGTTTCTTGCAATTCAACACTTCATAAGCAAACACACTATCGGCACGATCCATGATCACATTTGGCAGATTAGTAAAAGATCGGATGATCGATCGATCACTACCATCTATCAAAAGTAAAGTTTTAGTATCCATTGCCGAAAGGTTTGTCATAATATCTTTGGCTTGTTTGGTGTTGGGGTTATCAAATTTTAGCGATTCAATGATGATAATATTTTCTTCTTTTGCCTTTTCGGTAAGCGCCAGTTTGAGAGCCAGTCTTTTCTTTTTCTTCGGTATTTTCTTGTACCAGTTGTGCGGTCTGGGACCAAAGGCAACACCACCACCTACACGTAGCGGGGTTCTCAAATTTCCGGCACGGGCATTCCCTGTACCTTTTTGTCTATACAGTTTTCTGCCGCTACCTTTTGCCGTGACTCGGTTCTTTACACAGGAAGTTCCTTGTCTCTGGTTGGCAAGATACATCTTGACCACTTCATACATCACAGCAGCTTTATTGTTCGATTCGCAGGCAAACAGAGATTCGGGCAATGATACAGTGCCCAACTCTTCGCCACTAACTGAATATTTTTTGACTTCTAACATTTATCTGCTCCACTTAAATTTCTTTGGAAAGTAGAACGATACTGTTTCTGTGACCGGGTATCGCTCCTTTGACTAATACAAGGTTACGCTCGACATCGACACCTACCACTTTGATATTCTTTACGGTTACCGTACTCATACCGTATCTTCCGGGTAGTTTGGTTCCTTTGAATACACGGGCTGGTGTGGCGCATTGCCCGATAGCTCCCGGTCCACGAAATGATTCGTGCACACCGTGAGTCATTTTGGCACCACTAAAGTTGTGCCGTTTCATCACACCACTGAAACCTTTACCTTTGGACTTTCCGGTTATCTTGAGCAATTCATTCTTTCTGAACATGCTCACATCGAATTCTTCACCTTCGTCGATATCTTTATATACTTTTAATCTAAACTCTCTCAAATATCTATAAAGTTTACTATTATGCTTTTTCAGATGACCTGTTTCCGGTTTCTTGAGTTTCTTCTCTTCCACCTCGTCAAAGCCGAGCTGAACCGAATCATAACCATCGCGTTCTGAGTATTTTCGCATGACAACTTTACAGGGACCCGCTTGGATCACGGTAACCGGGATGCGATTCCCTTTTTCATCGAATACCTGTGTCATGCCGAGTTTTTTTCCTATTAATCCTATCATGGAATAGCTCCTTAAACCTTAATCTCAACGTGAACACCAGCAGGAAGACTAAGCTTCTTTAGCGCACTGGTCGTCTGAGGTGTAGGATTGATAATGTCTATCATTCTCTTATGTATCAGCATTTGGAACTGATCTTGCGCCTTTTTGTTCACATGTGGAGATCTCAGCACGGTATAGAGGGACCGTTCTGTCGGTAGTGGAACTGGTCCCACTATCTTTGCCCCTGTATTTCGTGTGTTTTTTATGATCTCTGCCACAGAGCGATCCAAAAGGCGAAAATCATATGCCTTGAGCTTTATTCTAATTTTGTTGTCGCTAGTTTGAGCCACAGTATTCCTCCACCTTATTCTATAATCTCGCTGACAACGCCGGCGCCTATCGTCCTGCCACCTTCGCGGATAGCATAACGTAAACCCTTCTCCATCGCTATCGGAGTGATCAGCTCTGCCGATATCGTTACATTGTCTCCCGGCATTACCATCTCTACTCCCTCGGGAAGTGTCAAGCTGCCGGTCACATCTGTCGTCCTGAAATAGAACTGAGGACGATAGCCGCTGAAGAATGGCTTATGACGTCCACCTTCATCCTTGGTTAGTATATAGGTCTCGCCCATGAACTTGGTATGCGGAGTGATCGATTTCGGTTTAGCCAATACCATGCCACGTTCAACTTCGTCTTTGGATAGTCCACGCAGCAGAATACCAACATTATCACCGGCTTCACCCTGATCGAGAATCTTGCGGAACATCTCCACGCCCGTACAGGTGGTCTCTACGGTCTCACGAATACCTACTCGCTCTATCTTCTCTCCAACTTTGACCACACCACGCTCTACTCTACCGGTGGCAACTGTTCCACGACCGGAGATCGAGAAAACATCCTCTACCGGCATCAGGAATGGCTTGTCTACAGCACGCTCCGGCAGCGGGATGTAAGCATCTACCTCATCCATCAGTTTCTGTACCTGAGCTTCACCTTCCGGATCGCCATTGAGAGCTTTCAAGGCTGAACCAGTTACTATCGGAATCTCATCGCCGGGGAAATCATATTCGGTGAGTAGTTCACGTACTTCCAACTCTACCAGTTCCAAAAGCTCAGGATCATCCACCAGATCCGCTTTGTTCAAAAAGACAGCCATCGCAGGTACACCAACCTGACGAGCAAGCAGAATATGCTCTCTCGTCTGAGGCATCGGACCGTCGGCTGCACTTACTACCAAAATCGCTCCGTCCATCTGTGCTGCACCGGTGATCATGTTCTTTACATAGTCCGCATGACCGGGACAGTCCACATGAGCATAGTGACGGTTTGCTGTCTCATATTCCACATGAGCGGTGGCTATGGTGATGCCACGCTCTTTTTCCTCGGGCGCATTGTCGATACTATCGAAAGTACGAAATGCTGAGCTTCCACCTTTGCTTAAATACAAAGTTATCGCCGCTGTCAGGGTCGTCTTGCCATGATCTACATGACCGATCGTCCCGATATTGATATGCGGCTTGCTACGTACAAATTTTTCCTTTGCCATTTCTCCTCCTAAAAGATCTAAAAGTCTCTTATTATAGACTTTTCGTTACAGCGGCTTCTCATCGCCACCCATATTTTGCACATATTAGAGTGCTGAAATTTAAAGGGGTGGATTATATGTCAATACTTTTTTAATTTTTTTACGTATTTTTTTTTAATTTGGCTATTTAGCATTGAGTCGGATAGACTCAGATATGCGCTCTTTCTCGGTTCGGAATTTGACAGTGATGGGCTTTGAGAAAATCATTTCAACCAGTGACCAATTTTGTCGATAACTTCTTCCGGAGTTTTGGCAATCACAGTTTCTGCGGGGATAGTTTCGATAAAATAGCGACCATATTCTTTGGTAGAGATTCTGCTATCGAGTACCAATACAATACCTTTATCGGTATTAGTACGGATCAGCCTTCCAAAACCTTGTTTGTATCTCAACAGCGCATTAGGCAACATATAATTCATGAAAGGGTTTTTATTTTCGGCTTGTAGTTTTTCCAGATAAGCTTCTACAATCGGTTCGGAAGGCACCATAAACGGCAGCTTGAATAATACGAGGACAGAGAGAGATTCGCCGGGGATATCGACACCTTCCCAGAAGGAGTTGGTTCCCAACAGCACCGCATTTTTCTTTTTCCTAAACTCATTGAGCATTTCCGATCTGCTGGTACCTTTACCTTGCACATAAGTGCTAATATTTTTTTCGTACCAGGACTGTCCCAGATTATCATAAACCGTATTCAGATCACTGTAAGAGGTAAAAAGTACCATTGTTCCAAGTTGAGAATAATCCACCGCCTTATCTATCATCTTGGAAGATTGGAATATAAAGCGTTTATCAGCTCGGGTTGGCAAGAAAGAAGCCACTATCACCAGAGCTTGATCTTTATAACTAAAAGATGACTTTACTATACATTCCTGTACAGCTCTTTCCTCTCTCATCGCATCGAGCCCCATCCGAGAGGTAAAATACTTGAATGCTCCTCTGATAGCTAAAGTAGCGGAAGTCATCACCAGCGAAGAGAGCCGGGAATAAAGTTTATCGTATAAGATCTCTTCAATATTCAGCGGTGCATAATTGATGATACTGTCGGGATACTGAGAATACTTATCGGATACTCCGCCGTTCACCCAAAAAGCATAATTGAGATAATCCGGCA
Source organism: uncultured Candidatus Cloacimonadota bacterium (assembly GCA_964433675.1). Taxonomy (GTDB): domain Bacteria; phylum Cloacimonadota; class Cloacimonadia; order Cloacimonadales; family TCS61; genus CAYSSJ01. The sequence continues at coordinate 105,591 of CAYSSJ010000001.1, read as the reverse complement.
GGGAAAGTGTTTCCAAAATCTCATAATAACGGTCGATCGACTCGATCGCCTCACCGAAATGTTCAGTAAAAATCTCATATCTTGGTAAAGCAGATTCATCTATCTCTTTTAGAATACCGTGCAGTTTGTTCAGATCGGCAGAGATGGATGCAAGTTTCTGATTTATCCCTCCGATATGCTCTTGTAAAAAATTGGTAGAATCATTTTTGATGCGATATTTTTTGTAGCTACCATGTTCTTGAACATATTTGCTTACCATCATAAAGAAATTTTGCAACTCAGAAGATACAGTTTGGATATTTCCGCAAGCTTTATCTATCTCCGAATGTATCTGATTCACTCTATCTTTGGGTAGATCACTTTTTACCAAAGCAGCTTTCAGGTCGGATAATATGCCGCTTTGATATTTAGTTTTGACAGCGAAAAGCTGTGAGAAGTAGCGGTTGAAATCGGCGAAACTGAGCGATATGCCCAACTCTGAGGGAGCGATATGAGGTAGATTATGCGCCTCATCAACTATCAGATACTCATATTTTCCCAAGACGGAATTCTCTGCTTGCAAATCTGCCAGAAGCAGATAATGGTTTATAATTACCAGATTAGACTGCTCAGCCTTGCGCCTGATACTCATCAGGAAACATCTATTGTAATGTTCACACCGCTTACCATAACAGAACAATCCGTCGGCTACCAAGCTTTTCCACACTCCGGCATGCCGTTTGGGACTGAATGATGTATTTTCAGAGATATCACCGGAAAGTGTGAAATAGTGCCACACCAAGAGATATAAGAAAACACGTGCTTCGAAAGGTGAAAACCGTCTGAGCATATGCGAGACCGACTCCTGCCAACGTCGCTCACACACATAGTTACCTCTCCCTTTTAGCAGTGTAGCTTTAAAGGGAATATTCACACTATCCTGAACCAGCGGCAGGTCTTTGTAAAACAGCTGTTCCTGCAGGTTTTTTGTATTGGTAGAGATTATGATCTTTACGCCGAGTTCTTTACTTATCATCAAGGCAGGTATTAGATAAGCTAAGGATTTCCCTACTCCTGTTCCGGCTTCCACCACCAGAAATTCATCATTCTGAAAGGCATTCAGCACTTCATAAGCCATTTCGATCTGCCCTTTTCTATGCTCGTATGCGGAGAAATTGTCGGCAAACACACCCTCTTTACCAAAGATTGATTCTAGATCATACGATTGACGATGAGCCGGACTATGCTCTATCCAGTTATTTCTGAAAAAATAGGGACGCTTACGGGTACGCTTTTCTTGCCTCTGATGTTTCAGGATCAGATCGAGCAGATACTCGAGCCCGGATTGGGGCATCGCCATCTGAGAAAGCTGAAAGAGCTTACGGTTCAAAGTGATAGTGATATGTTCCTCGATAAAATCTAAGAGTTTCACGAATACTTCGGCAGTCGCTTTGGCATCATGGATTGCTCTGTGAGCACCTTTTAGATCGATGTCCAAAAACTCGCATACGGTGATTAGTTTATGATTTGCTATAAACGGCAGATAGATCCTTGCTAATTCGAGAGAGTCGAACACCATGTTACTTAGTACTTCAAGTTGCAATTTTTCCAGATGTGCGTCTATAAAGCCAATATCGAAGGGTGAATTATGACAGACCAAATAATCGTCTCCGACAAATTCTTTGAGGTTTTGTAGAGCTGCGGCAATTTCCTCCCCATATTCCAAATCCTCATCGTTGATACCGGTGAGTTGTTTGATAGATAAGGGCAGAGGTTTATCTTGCTTGATGAAGCAGGAGAATTCTTCGGAATATCTTCCCTGTCTGAAGCGGATGGCTGCGATCTCTATGATATTATGGATGGATGAGTCCAAACCGGTGGTCTCGATATCCAGCGCAACAAAATCGATTTTTTTAGATAAAGAAGCCATATAGCTAACTTACTGTCTCTTTAGATTATACCTTTGCATCTTTTTGATCAATCCCTGTCTGCTCAAACCCAGCATTTTAGCTGCTTTTGTCTGATTCCAGTCAGAGTTATTCAGGGCATTGAGGATCATCTCATATTCCATTTTCTCCACTGCCTGCTTAAGGTTTTTTTCTTCCAACAGATTAATGGTTTCTATATTATCTTTATGCTTAAATATTTCTTCCGAGAGGTCTGATGAGCGGATGAGCGAATTTTCTTCGGCAAGCGTAACTGCTCGTTCGATTTCATTTTCCAATTGTCTGATATTCCCGGGCCAATCATAATTTTCCAGATAGCGCATAGTTTCGTCTGTGATACCCTTCACATTCTTACCAATTTTTTTACTGTACTTGTCCAAGAAATGAATGGCAAGCAGTGGTATGTCGGATTTCCTTTCGCTAAGTGACGGGACTTCGATCTTGATCACATTCAATCGATAGAAGAGATCCAAGCGAAACTCACCTTTTTCCACTTTATCTTTCAGAGATGTATTGGTAGCACAGATCACACGTACATCTAATTTCTGGGTATTGACAGCTCCCACTCTTTTGATCTCACCCTCTTGAAGGAATCTGAGCAGCTTGGCTTGGGTTGAGAGACTGATATCCGCGATCTCATCCAAAAAGAAAGTCCCACCATCCGCTATCTCAAATAAGCCCTTCTTATCGTGAGTCGCCCCCGTGAATGAACCTTTCGCATGTCCGAAAAGTTCACTTTCCAATAAAGTTTCGGGCAGAGCACCACAATATTGGGCAACAAATTTTTTGTTCCGCCTGTTACTGTTGTAATGAATTGCTCTGGCTATCAATTCTTTACCTGTTCCGCTGGGACCTTCCAACAGAATAGTAGTAGGTGTATCCTTGATCTTTTCTATCAAACGGAAGATTTCCTGTATTTTTTTGCTTTTACCTATAATATTGGAGAAACTACTACCGGCAGCCAATTCTTCTCGGATAACCGCATGTGCTTTTTCCAAAATGGAATGCGAGATATTTTCCACGATCATAATCACCTGATTACAAAGCGCACTAATCAGATTGAACATACGCTCTGTGAAATAATGTACACCATGTTTGGTAAAAAGACAGATTACACCTTTTTGCTCGTTTCTAACGGTGAGCGGAAAAGCGGCGATATTATTGTACTCAGGTGCGAAGGAGGGTTGTTTGATATTCTGATTCTTATTCTCTCGTGAGGTTTTTTGAACTATCTCCATCATTTTGGGAAAATCTTCGTGCGTTGTGGAGAAATTGTTCAAAACTATATATTCCCAGTTATCTTTAACTTGTTCATTGAAGTGTAAGCAAAAAATACCTCCATCCGCATCGGAAAATTCCACTATCTTATCAATGGCGGATTGGAGTAGCAGATCAAAGTCGTTTATCGTGTTCAACCTCTGGGTAACTTCATAAAATTTATTGAGAAGGTTCTCCTGCTGTTTAGATTCTTTTAGCTCCACAGCATACTTTTTGTTGATCTTCTGAATCAGATAATCGTTTTGTTCCAAAAGCTTGATCGCACCATATCTCTCGATGATCTTGCCATTATCTTTCAGTATTTGTAAAGCCTGTTCCCACTCATTTTGTTCCAATAGCAGTTGGGCATATTCGTAGTTTGCCAGAGCCAGATCGTAATTGTTGTTTGTTTTTACAAAATATTCGATTGCTTGTTTCAAAAGCTTGAGAGCTCTTTCAGGCTCTGCTTTCTCTGCCAGAGCCTTGAGATAATAAGTCTTCCCGATCAGGTATTCGTGGTTTAGTCCCTCGGCAAGCTGCAATGCTGAATTGAGGCAGTAAGTAGCGCTCTCCAGATTTCTGGTCATATAAAAATAATAAGCATTTTTATGATATCCCTCGATGATTTTGGCTTTGGCATTCATTTTTTTGAAAAAATCCAGACTTTCGACCAAGAAACCATAAGCTTCGCCGAATTTGTGCAGATTGGTGAGCACACTGCCAAGATTGCCATAAAGCTCAGACTTCATATACTCATCATTTATGTTAGGAAGCAGCTCGAGTGCTTTGTTGTAATACTCGTTTGCTTGATTATAATCACCCAATATTTCAAAAAGCTCACCCAGATTATTGTATGATTGGAATGAACCTTCGTGGAATTTGTTCTCGCGTGATCTTTCTACCGCTCTTTCATAGTAGTCTATTGCTTTACTGAAATCACCGGATTTGAAATAAAGTGCGCCCAGATTATTCAATGTGGCGATGTGATGTCTGTAAAGATTGAAAGTAGCAGCGATATTGAGCGATTCTTTGAATGCCTGCTCTGCATCTTTGTACTTCCCGTTGTCCATATAGGTAACACCTATATTAAGATAAGTGTTTATGATATTGTACCTGTCACCCAGCATTTTCTGGATCTTCAATGCTTCATTAAGATAGTAGAGAGCTTTTTTGTAGTTACTTTTATCTTCGAACAGACTCCCCAAGTTTATATAGCAGACCGAGATCCCTTTCAGGTTATATCGCTTTTTCTCATATTTCAAGCTTTTCAAAAACAGCGTCTCTGTCTTCTTCCAATCTCCTTGAACCATCATCAACACACCGAGATTGTTGTAGATTGCAGCCATACCTTCTATATTGTTGACTTCGCTGAAGAGTTCCTCGGCATCTTCGAATTCGAGTTGTGCTTTACTCAGATCATTCTTGAAATAATGAACTTTCCCCTTCAGCTTCTTACTTTCCGCTTGGATGGTGTAACGATCGAATTTATTTTCCAGATTCACAGCATAGCGATAAACCGTATCCAAAGCAATCACGGTATCGTTGAATTCCTCTTTGTCCAACAAAATCTCCGCTTTGAGCAAAACTATCCTACAATGCCAATATGTATCTATTTCTTGGGGAGAATATTTTTTGATGACCTCAAGTGCAAAAGCTGAAGAATTGATGGAAAAAAGCGATTTGGCAAGATAATATACCACTTCTTCTGCCGGCATGGATTTTTTTACATAAATTTTCAACGCTTCGCGCAGAAACTCGATCGCCTGTTCATTGTTATTTTTCTCTATACAAACTAATCCCATCTTTTTTAAGTTGATAGCTTGCTTCTCTTCGTTAAGATCTTTGCTGTCGAGTTTACTGTAGATAGCATATAAGCTATCAAAATCGTTAATTTTGGTTAACCTTTCTATCACCGTATTTAGTTCTTCTAAAGAGAACTTGTCCAAATAATAATCATATTGCAATTTCTCTAGATCTGACAGATATTTTTTTACTTTGGAATAGATAGTTTGTTTCTTCTCATCGGGAAGTTCTTTATATATCTTTTCGATGAAATAGACACTTCTGATGAGATAATGCTCTCCGATAGAAAACACGACTTTTTGTTTTAACAATACATCCAACAATTTATCCAGGCTTTGTTTGAATATCTCTTTCAAAACTTGCATTTCTGCTTTTGTATCCAATAGATAGATGGTAAAGAGCAGATCATGTTGCCTTCTGGTCAGTGAATTGATCTTTTCTACATATACACTCTCCTGATCGATCTGCTGGTCCATGAAAGCACTCAACTCTGGTTTGGTTTTGTTCAATAACAACTGATCCAAAACGTATTCCAAAACCACTAAGTTGCCGTTGGTAATATTCTCGATAATCTCCGCTTCCACCTGAAAATCGGCTTTACTATCGGGATAAAGTATTTTGAGAAATGATTTGACATCCTCTACAGAAGGCGTTTTTAGCCAGATCTTATGTGAGAAGATATAGGTCTCTGCTCTGGTAAATACGATAAACCTGATCGGTATATGTGTCGAGTATTGGGTCAAATATTCCAAAAAATCCGAAGTATAATCATCTAAATAGCAATCTTCATAGATCACTAATATAGAGGGATTGAGCAACTTTTCCCGATCGAGCTTTTCTGAAAGGAAGTAGAAGAAATCGTATTTGGAGCTGATCTTATGCTGCTTTGCTTCTTCTAATATATTCTCAAACTGCTCTTCGCTGATAGAACTAATATTGGTAAGGATGTCGTATAGCTGATTGAATTTGAAGGTAGATGGTATGTATGGTACAAATTTGCACCCTTGCACCCCTTGCGAATTTATCAATTTCTGAAATATGTGCGATTTGCCTATCCCAACCTCACCAATCAGTTCGATTATCTTGCTGCTATCCAACTCCAATTGCTCTAAGATAGTCTCGATCACAGAATAGTTCTTAGTAGCGAATTTCGCTAAAATATTATCAATTCTATCAGACATATTCTCCTCTTTTTAATAAACATTAGTCGTTTAAAAATAAAATGCCAGTTTTTTGTCAACTAAGTTTTTGTCTGTTGTAAAAAGAGATTACAATGTGGTTTTGAATCGAGCCTTATTTAATCTGCATTCAATTGTTTGAAAGCTTCTAATAGAGCTGTATGATCGATTGTTTTCATGCAAGCAAAATGCTTTTTGGGACATTTCTCTCCACCATGCAATGAGCAGGGCTGACAACTGATATTTGCACTGAGGACAATAGCGTTGTCGTTATGCGGAGCAAAACCGAGCTTGGGGTGAGTAGCACCGAAGATAGCTATCTGCTTTTTTTTCAAAGCTGCTGCAAGGTGCATCGGACCGCTATCGTTCGAGACAATAACATCACACAGATTTATAAAAGCGGCTAATTGTGGCAAATCGAATTCGCCACACAGGTTATAGGAATTTATCTTCAGGTAGGAAGCCAGTTTCACTGCCAGAGGATATTCCTGTTTGGAGCCGGCAAGGATGATGCTCCAGCTTTCGTCGATACTATTCAGAAACTCAGCGTATTTTCCCAATGGATACTGTTTAGTAACATGCTTAGCCCCGGGGAATAGAATAATTTTCCTGCTGTTTTCCGGTAGAGAATACTTTTGAAACACCGACAGCACAAAATCCAAGTCTTTTTTATTTGTCTCTATATTAGGTTTAGCGATGAATTCAGTTTCCAATTTGGATTTCTGCAAAGCAGAGAAGTATAGCTCTACGGTCGATTTTATACTCTTTTTGCTAAGTTTGAGAACAATCGCTCTTCTGAGTAAATGCTTCTTTTTGTATACTAAGATTTTTCCAGCCCGCAGTTTTCTTCTTAGGAAAAAAGTCTTCAGCTTGGCATGCAGATCGATAAGATAGTCGTACTCTCTCAGCTTAGGGATTTCTTCTTCTGTATACACATTATCCACAACTTGGAATAAATTCACCAAACTTTTATAGGAAGCTTTGGTAACATAATCGATGCGTGCCTCGGGATAAGCACGGCGCAAAGCTCTTGCGATCGGCTCGGTGAGAACGATATCACCCAGCGAGCTTAATCTGAGGATGAGAATGTTCATCGTTTATTCCAAAAAGTTCTCTATGATAGCGGGAACTTGATCGAGCGCATGTCCTAGTTTTTCTGTCTCTTTGCCACCTGCCATTGCCATATCCGGTTTGCCGCCACCTTTACCATTCACATATGCGGCTACTTTGTTCACAATCTTACCAGCATGCAGACGTTGAGTGAGATCGGGTGTAACTACTGCCAGTAGCGAAACTTTGTCTTCTATGACAGCGCCCAAAACACCAACACCGCTTTTTAGTTTCGTTTTCAGTTGGTCACCAATTTGGCGGAATGCTTTTTTATCTTTCACCGAGATCGAAGCACTGACAACCCGGACGGAGTTGATATCCTTCGCCTTATCTTTGATGATATCATCCAGATATGAGGAGGCTTGGTTCATAGCCATGGCATCGAGTTTTGTTTGTGCTTCTTTGAGTTCGGTTTGGAGTTTTTTTATCCGCTCCACTGCTTCGTCCTGCTTTGCCTGCAATGTTTGTTCGATCTGGCGCATATCTTTATCCAGTTTGGAGATATACTCTTCAGCTTTTTCGCCGGTGATAGCTTCTATACGGCGAATTCCGGCAGCAATGGAAGATTCGGAGAGAATCTTGAAATATCCGATAGCTCCGGTATTTTTGACATGTGTACCGCCACATAGCTCTTTGGAAAAACCTTCGATCTCCACTACTCGCACTATATCAGCATATTTCTCTCCGAAGAGAGCTACAGCACCATCCTCTTTTGCTTTATCTATCGGTTTGTAGCTAAATGATACTGGTCGTGCTTTTCTGATCTCTACATTTACCAAATGCTCGATCATCTCCAATTCGCGTTTGTTAACCTGTTTATAATGAGTAAAATCGAATCGCAGATAATCGGGATGCACCAGTGAACCTTTCTGCTGCACATGATCACCCAAGATCTGTTTTAACGCACGATGTAAAAGATGGGTAGCAGTATGGTTACGCTCCACTTTGCGACGGTAGACTTCTGCGATAATAGCAGTAAATTCACCATCATTGACCTGTCCTTCGGCTACCTTACCTATATGGATGATATCCTCATTGTGTTTGCGTACATCGCTTACATTGATAGTGCACTTGTCATTATACACTTTCCCCACATCACCTATCTGACCGCCTGATTCGGCATAAAACGGTGTCTTATCCAGAACGAAGCGGATATTATTATCGTCATCTATATTGTATTTGATGATCTTGCATTTTGCCTTGTCTTGTTGATAGCCGACAAATTCGCTCTCTTGTTCACTATTTAGCATGATCCAATCGATATGCTGCAAATCCATAGTAAATTGAGCCGCTTCTCTTGCTCGCTTCTTCTGCTTTGCCATCTCTTTCTCAAAGCCTTTTCCATCTACCTGCAATCCGCGCTCCTCTGCCATTACCATGGTCAGGTCGAGTGGGAAACCGTAGGTATCATATAGCATGAATGCATCTTCGCCGGGGATAGTGGTTTTACAGTCGGCAGCTATCTGGTTGAATTTTTCCAATCCCTTATCGAGTGTAATATTGAACCGCTCTTCCTCAGCCTTGATTATCAAAATGATATGAGCTTGTTTTTCTATCAGCTCAGTGTAATGATTTCCCATAATCTCTGCCACTTTGTCCACCAGTTTGTATAGAAACGGTACTCTAAGCCCGAGCAATCTACCGTGTCTGGCAGCACGACGCAAGATACGACGCAAGACATAGCCTCTGCCTTCGTTGGAGGGCATCCCACCATCTGCGATAGCGAAACTGAGTGCTCTGATATGGTCGGAGATGACCCGATGAGATATCCCATCTGTAGAACTGCTATAGTGTACACCGGAGATTGCTGCTATCTGCTCGATGATCGGCATAAAGATATCGGTCTCATAGTTTGAAGATTTGCCTTGCAATACTTGTGTTAGTCTTTCGAATCCGGCACCGGTATCTACATATTTATTCTTAAGAGGCTTCAAATCTCCATTTACTTCTCGATTGTATTGGATAAATACTAAATTCCAGAGTTCAATATAACGCCCGCAATCACCATTTACTCTGCATTTATGCTCTTTTTCTTGCAGGTTGCAAAACTTTGCTCCTCTATCATAATGTATCTCCGAGCAAGGACCGCACGGACCAGTCTCGCCCATCTCCCAAAAGTTATCCTTATCACCATGATATTCTATATGCTCTTTCTTGATAGAAGTATATTGCTGCCAGAGTTCATAGGATTCTTTGTCGGTATGATGAACAGTAGCGTATAATCTTTCAGGCGCTAGTTTCCACACTTCGGTTAGCAGTTCCCAAGCCCAGATGATCGCCTCTTTTTTGTAATAATCACCAAAACTCCAATTGCCCAACATCTCAAAGAAAGTATGATGAAATCCATCTCGCCCAACTTCTTCCAAATCGTTATGTTTACCACCCGCTCGAATACACTTTTGGCTATCTACCACTCTGAGATGCTTTGTTTCCACTTGTCCCAAAAATATTGGCTTGAACTGGTTCATGCCGGCATTGGTAAATAGCAGGGTGGGATCATCATAAGGGATCACCGGTGCTGATTTTACCGCCACATGTCCCTCCCCGACGAAAAAATCTATGAACTGCTTTCTGATCTCTTCACTTCTCATTATTCTCCTCATAAACTCTATTACCCTGTTTCACACAGTTTTGATGCAGATAAATAATCAGCTTCATTCTTGTAAAGTAAAAATGATGTGTGAGAATTATTGAAAGAGAAGCAGGGGGAATTTTTAGCAAAGAGCATGGAGCGTAGGACAAGATATCATCTTGTCTTCGAAAAAACAGAAAGAAATGAATTGAGGAATTTATTCAGTGGTACTCATGGAATTTTATTGGAAGAGAAGCAATCCTCCTTCGCCGAGGCTACGGAGGAAAAGGATGCAGTTTAGAGATCTGATGTTTGTCACACTGAGTAGCTTCGGCGCAAGCCGGAGCGTATCGAAGTGTGAACTTAGTAAATGCAGGTTTTCGTTTTGGTCATTGTAACTTGTAATTTGAGAATTGTTTGGAATTTGGTGCTTGGTGCTTGGAATTTGCCTGTCACACTTTCCGTGTGGAACCTGCAGTAGCAAGGCTGAAAATTCTAAATTGCTCCTACAATCGGTTTTTTTTCTTGACACATATCAGTTAGATATAGAGACTTTGGCTTTGATAATATAGATGAGAAAAAGTTCAATATCGAAATTAGGTAAATGAGAGAGAGAAGTAAAAGAGCAAAAGACAAAGGAGTTTGTGATGCTCGACAACTGTTTGAAGCAAATTTTCGGATCGTTCCAAACATACTTTGACCTCACTCTATCTCATTATATTATAAGCACTTTACCCCCCCCCTCTGTCTTTAGAAATATGTCCTTTAAATAGAAAGGCTGTCAGATATGAAACAATTATCATCAAAGCAAGTTTCCTCCGAAGACTCTATTTCTGCTGTCGTAACAAATTCATCCGGCTCTTTCTCCCTACGTAATGCTCCGGCGCGGGGAGAGGTGGTACTATCTTTTCCAAATCCAAAAAATTGGGAAAACATAGGGAGCACAAATAAAAATAAATGGAGGAATAAAAAATGAATAAGATAGGAATAATCCTGGCATTGATGCTAATATTCAGCATCGCATTATGGTCAGATGAAATCACTCTTCATTTCAGGGGTGAAGTACATGAAGATGCTCATCCGGGTGATTATGTATTTGAATGGAACAGAAATGGCGGAGCATGGATTGATCTTTTCACATTAAATCCTGGTGATTCACATGATGAATATGCAATTATATCTGAATTACCTGAAGGTACTACCATTCGATTAAAAAGTAGCCATGCGAGCTTTTTGATAAATGATAAGTTTGATAATTATACAGCAGGCGTAGTACATCCTTCTACTATCGAATTCTATATATATTGGCCATCAACACAATATGACCCAACTATCCCCGAGCCAGAGTGATAAAATAAACAGAAGGGGGCAGTTATCATACTGCTCCCTAATATAATACAGAAAGGAGCTTGTAATGAAAATAGTAATATTAACGATAATAATTGTTGTAGCATTACCCCTATTGGCAACGGAAGTATCGTTGGAACTTATAGATTATTTTGGTTTTTCCCAGTATTTTACTTCCGGACAAGAGCATATTGTCGTGGATTTCCCATTCATGTATGCACTAACAATAAATTCAGTACAAATTTTCGAAATTAATGAAAACGGCTCATTAGACCGTCTAAAAGTCATGCCATTTAAACGACCAACAACCATTCTTAAAAATCAAGACTATTTATATGTTGTTACAGGTGGTACTCCTTATGCTCAATTCGATTTTGTTGAACCGGCAACAATTTTTCAAATAGATGTGTCAAATCCAGCAAATCCTATCATAGTGAATTCTATTGCACCAGACTTTCCTTATAATTACAGTACTGTATATGGTAATATAATCGGTGGATACATACAAGTATATGACAGATTAGAAAATAGCAAGATTTACAGCTTACCTGAGCTAGAATTTGTTACTACTCTGCCACAATCTCCTTCTACCCAGTACTACATAGTTCTACAAGAATTAACCGATGATATTGCTATACATATTAGCATGCCACACAACACATTATGTTTTTATGACTATTCCGATATAAACAATATCCAATATCTCGATGAAATTGATATGTCCGCTATTCATAATCTGTCCTCTTCAATTACCTATTTTACCAAATATTCAGAAGATATTGTTTTGGTAAATAATCAATATGCCATATCATTTTGGGACATCACTAACCCAGCAGCTTGGCAATATCTTACGCACTATGAATTTGAAGACATTCTTGTAGCTTACAGCGATAAAGCATACAGCATGATAGATGATAATCTTTTGGTATTAATGAAATACAATGGTCTTGAACTGTTGGATATTAGCGATATTTATAATCCGCAGGTGCTTGATACTTTCATTATACCGGCAATGTTTATACGGCAAAACAGTGTTTATAATGATTATATTTATACTACCCTTACGGATTTTAACCATATATTTAAGCTTGATAGAGATCAGATGCAGATAGAATTTCAAGACATACATATTGATTATCCGATGAATCGTGCAGGAAGTAAAGTATATGACAATTATCTGATTCTACTTTCCGATTGGTTTTTGACACCTTTTGAAAGTTGTGGAGTTTATTTTTATGATATCAGTAATCCTGAAGAGCCACAAATTATATTTAACGAACTATATGAAAAAGAATATGAGTCTATGAATTTGAAAGATGATCTGTTGATCGTAGCAGAGCAGAATGAATCTACAGTAGAGATATACGATATCTCCATTTTACCGGAAGTAGAACTGCTCTCGCAAATTTCTACCGAACCATTGGTAAATGGTAAAATCCTCGTCGATGATTATGAAGATGATGCGTTCTACTTGTACAAACATTATCCAAATTCGATTTTGAGAAAATATGATATCAGTGATCCACAAAATCCCGAATTGCTCTTCGAATTCGAACATCCGGTCGGATATACAATGTTAATACATAATGGGTATGGGTATTTATATGAAAGTAATGAAGCCCAAAATACACAGACCCTTTATGTGATTGAAGGCTTACACGATAATGTTCCCCAAATTGTTGAAATTTACCCGCATTTTGTTAATCATGCTTATGCCTCTCCAATTATGGTTGATGAATATCTTTTACATCAATACAATGAAACCATTTTGGATCATTTTTATTCTCTGGCAATTCCTACCGAACCAACAGTACAGTTTTCTATTATGACAGGCTTAGCTTTCCAACTTCAAAATGCGAGCATTTATGATAATTTATTGTTCATAACTGAGTCAAAGATATCACCTGTCCAATTAGTTTATGATATAGGAGATGATCCGTCTGGCGTTTACAATCTTGATGAGTACATTTTCGGACATCAATTATTGAATAGATCCAGCTATATACATTTCTACGAAAATAATTCTAGAACTTTTTTGTTTAACATTCGTAGATACTCTAATGCTCTATACGAATTAGAGATCACCCCCATCTCCGCCGACGAGCCAGCTATCTTACCACCGGAGGTATCTTTCGCCAACTTCCCCAATCCGTTCAACACGGAAACTACTTTCGCCATTAATCTGCCCCAGATAGATGATGATGCCGTAATCGAACTCTATAACATCAAAGGACAATTGATCCGCAAGCTGGAAGTTTCACTATCGGAAGAATCTGTAACTCACATCACCTGGGATGGCAGAGATAATCGTGGCAGAGTGATAGCTTCGGGGATATATTTGGCGAAGCTGAGAAATGGCAGTGAAACATTGACTCATCGGGTGGTGATGTTGAAATAAGATGATAGAAGGAGGAGATTGGAGGGTGGAAGAAAAAGCAGGGAGAATTTTTGGTGAAAGGTGAGAGAGTGAGAAGTGAAAAGTAGTGCAAGAGAAGTAATATGCAGTTTAAAGTTTAGGGGTTGATGGCAATATGAAAGTGCACCGGTTAGGGAGTGTCTTTCATGAATAAAATATTGACAATAAGACAATGTAAAAACAATGGAATTATGGAGGTGATTATGATAAGAAACTCATTAATTACAACCTTGTGTATTATGATGTTATTCCTCGTCTGCAGTTGTGATATAACGACCGCACCGGATTACAGTGAGCCGGTTTCCATAGCGCCATCATTAGGAGATGGCTCATCACAAAATCCATTTCAGGTCAGCTCTCTTGGCAATCTATATTGGATTAGCCAAAATGAAGATATGTGGGATAAACATTATATCCAAATTGCCGATATAGACGCTTCTTATACGGCCGATTGGTTCGACGGAGAAGGTTGGAAGCCGATAGGTAGCACTGCCAATCCCTTTGCCGGTGTTTATAATGGTAACGGAAAAAAAATTAGCGGTCTCCATCTTAATAGATCCAACTACAATTTGGCACTATTTGGAGTTACCAATAGCACTGTGATAAAAAATTTAGCGCTAATCAATGTCAATATTGCAATTTGGGGACGTGTGTCTAATACCGGCAGTTTAGTTGGGCAAGCAATTGCAACAGATGTCAGTAATTGCAATAGTTCCGGAACAGTTAGCGGATCAATATTGGTGGGAGGATTGATCGGTTCTTTAAGATCAAATTCCACTATAACCGGAAGCTATAGCACTACGAATACGGATGGTGAATCGTGTATTGGTGGGTTGGTAGGCTTTCTCGAAGAATCGCTTATCAAGCAGTGCTATTCCACAGCTTCAGCAACAGCTATTTCCGGTGAAGTAGGTGGTTTAGTAGGCCGTAGTGCAAACAATTCTCTGATTAAAAATTGCTATAGTCGCGCAGAAGCTATAGTATTAAATCCAACTAACGCTGGAAACGGCGGATTGGTCGGCAGGAACGATTCGGCAATCGAAAACAGCTATAGCACCGGCAATGTGATCTATGAAAACGTGGATGACCCTGAAAACAAAGGATTTGTCGGCTATGATGAGGAGGGGATTTATAATGCCAATTTCTTCGATAGTGAAGCCTCAAATCAGAATGGTTCGATCGGTGCAACTGCCAAATCTACCGCTGAGATGAAAAATCAATCCACCTTTACCGATGCAGGTTGGGATTTCGACCAGATCTGGGATATCGAAGCAAACATCAATGATGGATATCCGTATCTGAGAATGGATTTGTAGATTGTTTTACATTTGATGCAAACTAAATTGCTAAGAGGTATTGTTATGAAAAAGTATAAAATCATTAGTGCTATTTGTTTTGTTATATGGATTATTTCGACAATTTTACAAATCTATAACCCTCATCCTTATAGAGGACTTATCGGTAATTTAATTTTAGTAATAGGGATTGTTTCTTCCTTGATTTATGCAAAAAAAAATAAGATAAAATCTCCCTTATATGATCCAAACAAGCGAAAACATATTCGAAATTGGGTAATGTTTATAATAATTATTGTTATAATAGTAATTATAGTTGTATTGATTTTTTTGAATTTTTTATAATTATGTGATATTATTGATTTAGTTAATATAAAAATTGTATGTTTCCAAACTTTTTTTACACATCTCCTTTTTGTGTCAGTTAGTGTAACCTAAATAGGTGTACACAAAAATGTGGGAATTCCATATCTTATCCTCAATTCAATCTGTTTTCATCAATTTAGCTTGACTTGATGACAATATTTCCTGTTCTGTATTCAATAATAATTTGATATTGGAAAGGAGTGTGTAGATGGACAATGTCTTGTTGGCATTTCTCCTAACTCTGTTGGCGGGATTATCTACAGGGATTGGCAGTTTTATCGCTTTTTTTGCCAAAAAGACGAATACAGACTTCCTCTCTTTCTCACTCGGTTTTTCTGCCGGTGTGATGGTCTATGTCTCACTTGTAGAGATATTCTTTGAAGCAGAAAAGGCACTTACAGCTTCTTTGGGAGAGCTAGGAAGCTGGGTCACTGTTTTTGCATTTTTCGGTGGCATCTTATTGATAGCTGTGATAGACAAGCTCATCCCCAGTTTTGAGAATCCGCATGAATTTCACAAAGTTGAGGAGATCAAGGAAGAAGATTCTAAACCAGAAATCTCCGATCATAATCTGCATCGAGTGGGCATTTTTACTGCTTTGGCGATAACTATCCATAATTTTCCGGAAGGCATAGCTACTTTTATGGCGGCAGTGCAAGACCCCGCTTTGGGTATAGCAATTGCAGTAGCTGTAGCAATCCACAATATCCCCGAAGGCATAGCGGTTTCCGTGCCGATCTATTATGCTACCGGCAGCAGGAAAAAAGCATTCTATTATTCGTTTCTCTCCGGATTGGCAGAACCTCTCGGTGCTATCGTTGCTTATCTCATCCTCAGATCTTTTATGAACGATGTGATGATGGGTATAGTCTTTGCTGCAGTCGCCGGGATCATGATCTATATCTCATTTGATGAATTACTCCCTTCGGCTCAGAAATTCGGCAAACATCATCTCTCTATCTATGGTTTGATCCTCGGAATGTTCGTTATGGCTATTAGTCTGCTGATTCTATAATTATGATGCTCACACTTTTTTTTGCTGTCTATGCGATTTTCGTCTTGCTCTTTGTGATCGGTATCCTGCGGCTCAAGACTGATAGGAGCTCACAAAAGCCTTTTATAAGCGTACTCATAGCCGCCCGAAATGAGGAGGAAATGCTCTCTGGTATCCTGTCTGATCTTAGTAAGCAAAACTATCCAAATTTCGAAGTAATAGTAGTAAACGACCGCTCCGAAGATAACACAGAAGCTATCATAGACCGCTTCTATCATTCAGATAGCAGATTTCGTAAGCTAAATATCACTTCCAAAGTCGAGGGGGTTTGTCCCAAAAAAAATGCTATCTCCAAAGGAGTGGAAGCTTCGAACGGTGAGATCATTCTCTCCACCGATGCCGATTGCCGTGTCTCTCCGGATTGGATCAAGACTATAGTTAGCTGTTACGAGGATAATACCGGCATGGTGATGGGGAATATATTCTATAATACCCACCGAAAAACTATTTTACAGCTCTTTCAATCTTTCGATTTTCACACTTTGATGATCTGTGCTGCCGGTTCTTGTGGATTAGGATATCCTCTGGCTACTTCCGGATGCAATCTTTCCTACCGGAAGAGAACATTTACAGAGATCGGCGGATTTTCCGAAGCTTTCGATCCAACCTCCGCTGATGATTTTGCTCTACTGCAACTAATCAAACATAAAACATCAAAGAGCATCAAATTCTGCCCGGAACCTGCTGCTGAGGTCAATACCTATGTCGAAACCAAGCTGAAAGATTTCTTGAGACAGCGGATTCGCTGGTCGCAAGGTGGATCCATCGTCTTTCGCTATGAAAAACTGCTCGGCTTATTCTTAGTTGTTATCTTCGCTATCAATGCATTTATGCTTGCCGGTTTGATTTACTCCATCACAGAACCTTCCTTCTTCCCTATTTATTTGCAATTCCTTCTGCTCAAACTTGTTTTAGACGGAATTCTTGGTTTGATCGGCTCTCAGCGTCTCGGACATAGAGCGTCTATGCTATGGTTTCCACTCTGGTTTATTCTCAGTCCACTCTATTATTTTGTAGTCGGTGTTGGAACCCTTTTTGCCAAACCTCGTTGGAAAGGATAAAAATGACTTTTCTCATCGTTATCTCTGCCATTTATTTTATATTTTGTCTGCTAGTTACCTTAGCCAATCTGAGCTGGCGGAGGGAGAAAAGCGACAATCAGCCATCTATCTCTGTGATAGTAGCGATGCGAAATGAATCTGAGAATATAGAGCGTTGTCTGAGGCATATCTGCACCCAAGATTACCCTAATTATGAAGTTATCTTGATAGATGATCACTCAGAAGATGATTCCTATCAACTGGCTCAAAAGATGCAAAACAAATATCCACAGCTCCAAATTTTCAGAAGCAAGCGATATGACAATATCATCGGCAAAAAAGCTGCTTTGACGACCGGCATAGAGAATGCTACTGGAGAGTGGCTGGTCTTTACCGACGCCGACTGCTTCCCGCCTCCTACTTGGCTACAAACTATAGCTTCATACACCGATAAGGCGAATTTTTTGCTCGGCATATCACCGCATATTGTCGGCAGAAATTTCTTTCTGAGGTTGCGCGAGATAGAGAGAACTGCCATCGATGCTATCACTGCCGGGTTTATGAGGATTAATATCGGACTTACTGGAGTGGCAAGAAATATGGCATACACAAAAGAGCTTTTTCTGAAAATTGACGGATATGATGGAATCGGACATTATCTCTCCGGAGATGATGCTCTGATGATAAACAAGGCTACCAGATCGGGTAAAGCTCGCTTTCGTTTTGTGTTCGACAAAACTGCTCAAGTTCCTACACTAGCACCGGATGATTTATCGACTATGTGGCATCAGGAACGCAGGAGAGTTTCATTATTCGATGCTTATCCTTGGTGGCTTTTTCTCATTGTTTCACCTATAGTGGTGTTTTACTTTGTAATTGCAGTAGTTGTCGTCCTCGCTATTATTGGAACCATTAGTTGGAAATTATTTTTTGGTCTGTTGATAATAAAACTGGTTTCAGACTGCCTGCTTTTGATCAGCTTTTGGCACAAAAGCAAACAGATGCATCTACTACCCTATCTGCTAGCAGCTGAAATTGTTCACCTCCCCTATATGATAATCTTTAGCATTTTAGGATTGTTCCCAAAAGTAAACTGGAAAGGTAGAGCGGATAAACTCAAGAACTGACTTTTATAGCCAGCACCATCAGCTCCATATCGTTCGGATCAATCCGGTCGATATCCCAACTGCCGGCAGTGCCATTACCAATCTTTTCAATTTGGAATCCTGAGTTATGAAACATCAACATAAGTTCGCTCGGCACAAACCCTTTCTCCCTCAGATGAACATCAGACTCAGCATCGGGAATTAGTTCTGTTAGCGGGTACTTTTCTACTAAATATAGCGGATCGAAACGACCACTATCTATCTCTTTCAGATTGAAAATGCGTATCATTCTCAATCCGTTCGAACAGGTGAGGATGAATTTTGCACCTATTTTGATCGATCTACCAATATTTCCCAATATGCTCAGACTATGCTCAAATGGATCTTCTTCTTGAGATAACAGTCCGAATGCACCTTCACACAAGCATATACAGGCGTCATATTCCTTTTCGGCAATATATTCGGTCGCATCCGCTTGAACAAACATGGCATCCAAATTCTCCTCTTTAGCCTTTTTTCTGCCGATCTCAAGCATATTATTCGATATATCGATACCTGAAACTTTATAGCCTCTTCTGGCGAGTTCCAAAGCATGCCTGCCACTACCACAACCGATATCGAGAATAGTATCTCCCGCGGGAAGGTTTAACTCCTTTGCTACAAAATCAACTTCGGAGATAGTATTTTGCACAAAAGACTCTTTATGATAATCAGCAGCATGTTTATCGAAAAATTTCTCCCAGTTATTAGCGCTCATCTTCCTTTTCCTTCTTTTTGCTTTTTGCATAAAAATTTGGCATTATCTTGCAACCGGTAACACTGGCGATAACATACTCTTTGCCTGTACGTGTATATAAACCGGCAAACTTCCCATCATAAACAAATAAGCCTGTAATGTAGTTGTATTTTTCCCAATAGGGCAGTTCTTTTTTGAAATGTACGCATCCCACTTGCGGTGGTTCGATGAATTTCTGCACCAGATACGTCTCTTTCTTCTCAATACATTCTATCAAAAGGCTCCATTCTTCATCCTCATAATCTCGTCCGATATGAACACCTTTGGAACCATATCTATCTGTAGGTTTGAGTATATAGTCGTCTTTGTTGGCTTTTGCAAGTTCCTCCGCTTCCGGCTCAGAAAGTTTTTTGGTGTATGGGATATGTTTGCGGACAAATTCTCGCTCATCTTCTTTGAGAAACGCAGTCTTCTCCTCATCTCTCAGGATAGAAAAGATCTGTTTGTCATGAATGATATGAGATCGAAACGGACCGACCAGGCAGACATCTCCGGCTTGATATGCATCCAAAAGTGGTTTCACCTCATCTTGGTGTTCACAGATCTCGAAGGTAAGGGCACGTCGGTAAACCAAATCTATCGGTAGATCTTCAAAATATAATCTCCTATCATCATACCTGAGTTCTCTCGGATCAACGATCACTACATTACAACTTCTTTTTTTCAACAAACTGCTGAACACCTTGAATTCCTCTATCGTACTCACTCCCTGCCAATCCATAATGGCGATATTTGGTTTGGATTGAGAAATGCCAGAAAACTCCTCATAAAAGGAGATTAGCTTATCTATCCAACTGTCGAAAAGCTCGAAATAGCTCAGATTATACTTTTGGGAGAGTGCGGTGATGATGTTGGAAGAAAACACCGCTTCTTCTATAGGATTGGACTCATTCATCCCGGAAGTGCCATCACTATTGAATTCACAAAATATATAATCCTCATCGAAATTATAGAAGAGGTCATAGCGAGCGATTGGAAACGGCATCGAATAGCCGGGATCGATCATTATCAAATCATGCATCAGCTCGGAAAAACCGAAATATTTCCTGAAATTCTCATCCTTCAAATACTGCTCTACGACTTTCTTCAAAATATTAGTAAGCGTTGTGGTGATATACTCGAATCTTTTGATATCTTTATCGGCATAGAACATCGGTTGATATTGAAACGGTAGAGTCTTACCATTGAATTTTGCGCTAGATACTTCTACTTTGGCACATACTTTCAAGAAATCCTCATAATATGATTTCGGCTTTCTTTGGATCTCTTTCTTAAAACTACGATAGGCTTTATTTTTCATACTCTATCACCTGATTTATTATCAAATCTCCGCTAGCTTCTTTTCTGGTTTTTCCATGTTTCAACTTTGTCTTTATGAGCATAGCCGGGTTTTCTCTTTTTTGAGATAATTTTTCGATCGGCTTCAGATAATGCTTCTCTTCATCGGAGAGTCCTTTGCGAGCAAGCTCAACAAAGTCTATGATGATTTCAGCGATATTCTGATCGCAAAAATAAGTGTCAAATCCACAAGTGAGGACTTCCTCCCGGATAGAAAATACCGATTTGTTGGCATTACACTCGCACACTTTGTTATAAACTATGTCCAGATTATCGCTATCATACAGCAATCCTTTGATAAATGCAACCAAAGCGAAATTCATCGGATACGGCAGAGCATCTGCCATCCTAATCTCGATAAATTGCTTCACGCGCACATCCGGAAAATACATAGTCAGAGCATATTCCAACTCAGCATCAGTATAACTTTCCGGTTCAAATATGTCTTTAAAAGGTGTATCGTCGGTATATGTCATCTCGCCATCTTTCTTAACTAACATAGGTGGATGATCTAGAATATAACGGGCATAAGTTTCATATCCGAAGTTGTTATTGAAAGCATTTGGTAAAATACCACATCTGTCTCTATCGCAATTTAGCCAAATCAAAGTTCTAAGTAAATTCTGATAAAATATCTCTCCTTCAAAAAAAGGACTGTTATCAGTCAATAACGCTATTAGAGGCGCTAGATACGATACTATTTGATACTTTTTGACAAAATCTGCTTCGCTGGTATAATCTATTGTGATCTGGATAGAAGCTGTCCCCTTCATCATATTCAGGGCATACTTTCCTCTTTTACTCAGGTATGAGGACATAAAATCATACCGTTTTTTGGGGATGAAAGGAATATCGGCAATTTTGGAAACCGGCTGATATCCCAAAGCCATAAGCAGTTGTTTATGCTCTGATAGGTAAGGAATCACTTCTCGTGCAAAGCTTAGATAGTTTGCTTCGATATCTTTTATTTTGGAGCTATGAGGGGTACTGAGTTCCAGTTGCGCACCCGGTTCCAGAGTAATAGTAGTTCTGCCTTTTTTTAGACCGATGATATTCTCACCCTCGCAGATAGCTTCCCAACCAAATCGAGTTAGATAAGCCAGCAGATCTCTGATGCCGTGTGGCTGTTCGTATGTAACCGCTCTCAAGCTTTGTTCGTTCACTACAAAATGCTCGAACTCCCCTCCGATCTTAAGATTGTCCTTGCTTTTCTGCTGAGCTTGAAAGTATGATACTATCCGCTCCACTTGTTTATCGTATTTCCGATGCACCCCTTTGATTAAGATCTTTACCTCCAATTTTCCTTATATTGTCGAATGTACTTACTTGACTCTAATGTCAAATCAAAATCTGTTTCCGCTCATTATAAGTTCGAAATTCACAAGACCTTTTCCCAAGTTTCTATCTCCCCCTCGACTATTTTGAAGAGTGGATGAGCAACTATGCTATCCAACTTCGAAAACTGCAGATATTTATCCGGAGATCGCTGCTTTAGTTTCTTGAGAAGATGCTGATACTCATATTCGATTTGAGCATCTGTGACGGTTAGTTTAGGTAATGAAACAACCTTATCCAATTTATTGGCATCGAATTTGTACCCCCTGTTTATAGCTTCCTCCAGTACTTCTTGTAAATAGGCGTTTATGTATGCTATCGGATCATCTGTTTGGCGGAATCTGAGTAATTGTGGGTGGTTGACATATCCTTTGGTTTTGCACTCCAATACTTTTTTTGCTAACAAACTTTCACGCCAGAGAGCGATCAAACCTATTTTATCAAGATATTTGGGATGCAGAGACCAAAGGCGCATAAAATCTTCTCTTACAATCGACTACGTATACTGCAGCCTATAGAGATCATAATAAAGACCTTTGTTGTCCAGAAGCTGCTGATGAGAACCTTCCTCTATGATCTTACCTTTATGCAATACGATAATCCGATCCACATGCTGGATAGTAGAAAGTCGATGGGCGATGATTATGGAAGTTCTGCCCTCCATCAATTTTTTAAGTGCGTCTTGGATGAGGATTTCGGTTTCGGTATCTATATTGGAAGTGGCTTCATCGAGGATGAAGATAGCAGGATCATAGGCAAGAACCCGGGCAAATGCGATAAGCTGCCGCTGACCTACCGAGAAAGTAGCTCCCCTTTCCATCACCGGCTCTTCATATTGTCCGGGAAGATCTTCGATAAAATGATGCACATTGACATAATTCGCCACCTGTTTCAGCCGGGCATCTGTAATATCACCTTTATTCAATACTATATTGTCACGAATAGTACCTGAGAAGAGAAATACATCCTGCTGAACAATACCGATATTCCTCCTCAGATCTTCCAGAGAATATTCATGAATATCCTTGCCATCGAGAAGGATCTGACCTTTCTGGAAAGGATACATCCCGGCGATAAGATTGATTATCGAAGTTTTACCCGAACCTGTATGACCGACCAATGCCACCTTTTCACCCGGTTTCACTTTGAAAGATATATTCTTGAGCACATAGTTTTCTTCGCTATCGTGTTCATTGTAGCGTAACCATACATTCTTGAATTCTATCTCTCCTTTCAGCTGAATATCTTGGGTATTCTCCACTCGATAATCCTCGTTTGTTTTATCCATCAGATCAAATACCCTCTCCGTACCGGACATAGCAGCTTGGAAAATGTTAAACCGTTCACTTAACTGATTTATCGGTTCGAAAAATCTATCTACATAGTTCATGAAAGCGATAAACAGACCGAGTGAAATATTGTTTTGCAAGATCTGTCCACCACCATACCAAAGTAGGATTGCCACAGCCACACGCCGGCTGGAGTTTATGATCGGTCGGAAGACGGCAAAAAGTTTTAGCTGTTCCATAGAAGCTTTGTAGAAGGCATAATTGATCTCGGCAAATTCTTTTATTTTACGTGCATTCTGATTGAATAGTTGAATAATCTTCACACCGGAGATATCTTCTGATAAGGTAGCATTAATCCGTGCCAATCTTTTGCGCACTTTTCGGTATATTTTTCTCGTCTGCTTATTGAAATAAACTACTAACACGGTTAAAAACGGCAAAATGGAGAAACAGACCAAAGCCAGTTTCCAATCGAGCACCAGCATCATAATCATAATTCCAATCAGGATAGCAAATTCCTGCATTAGTTGAATCAGCCCATTGCTAAGCATTTCATCCAGTGTACGGATATCGTTTGTTACCCTGGTCACTAACCTACCGATCGGATTTTTATCGAAGAAAGAAAGTGGCATCCTAAGAATGTGGGAATATACATCGCGGCGGAGATCGTACATAGCGTGCTGTGATGCATGATTTATCAGCGCTACCTGATAGTAGGTGAATAGCATCTGCAATATGATAACCAGAAGGAAAACCGCTCCATAAATGCGCAGTTCGGAAAGATCTTGGGATCGAAGCTGACGCAATTCATCACGGGTTATCTCTCCTTCCTCGTAGAGTTCCTCCAGTTTGGCACGCGGGATAGCGATCTCCTCCTCCGATAAGATAAAAATATACTCCGGAGGTAATAGAGCAAGATTACTTTCCGTTTTATCTACAAACATCACATTTTCATATAAACGCTTTTGCTCGTCATATTGTTCATATTCCATCGGATCAATGAAATCCACATGCCTATGCGAGATTACCAAGCAGTATCTTCCCTCCCAGGTATATTCATCGTATTTTATGCGCTCATATCTCTGTTTGAAATCTTCCCGCTCTTCATCTGTCTCAAAAATTATCAACTCCCTATTGGAAAGGATTACATCGTCCACCGCCCACATCGTTATAATCGGAGTGATAAGCTGAGCACCAGCGATAAATAGCAGTAAGAAGAACGAGAGATACACCGGCCATTTATATGGTTTGAGGTAACGGATCAACCGCTTGAACAGCTGAGAGTCATAAATCTTGTTTTGAAGTTCGTCTTCGGATATAATACGCTGTGTTTTAGCCATTTCTACCCTTCAGTTTCTCTTCTATCTTCTGTTTCTCATACAGATCTCGATACAAACCGCCCAACCTTAGCAGCTGTAGATGTGTTCCGGATTCGGCTATATATCCATCTTCGAGCACAATGATCTGGTTGGCATGGCGCAAAGAAGATATCCGATGTGCGATAATGATGGTAGTACTATCTTTGCGCATATCTATTAGTTCTTTTAGAATACCTTTTTCGGTCTTGGTATCCACGGCTGAGAGTGCATCATCGAGAATCAATACGGATGGATCGGTCAATAATGCTCGCGCTATCGCTAATCTCTGTTTCTGTCCACCTGATAAGGTAACACCTCTTTCTCCGACTATTGTTTCGAATCCATATTCAAACTCGCTTATGTCTTCGTATATATGAACTTTTCTGGCTACTTCCTCTATTTCTTCCTGAGTAGCATCCGGTTTGCCCAACCTGATGTTCTCGCTGATCGTATTGGAAAATAAGAATATATCCTGCGGAACTAATATCATATTGTTTCGCAATGTATTCAAAGGTATGGAAAAAATCTCATTACCATCTATATAGATACTATCTCTTGGCGGATTGTAGATGCGGAGTAACAGATCCACCAAAGTGGATTTACCCGTACCTGTCCTGCCTACTACTGCCAAAGTTTGCCCCGCTTTTATTTGAAAAGATATTCCTTTGAAAATCCACGGTCCCGGCTCTGTATATTTGAACTTCAGATTCTTAACTTCTATGTTGCCCTTTATCTCTTTTATACTCTTATCAGACGATTCATCTACAATTTCCGGTTTTTCTTCAAAGATAGAGTTTATTCTTTTCAGGGAAGCTGTTCCCCTCTGATACATATTCACGATCCAACCGATTGCTATCATTGGCCAGATCAGCATGCCAAGATATTGGAAGAAAGCAATGAACTCACCCATCGAGATATCGCCCAGAATAGCCAAACTACCGCCAAATACCAGCACGATAAGCATGCTCATGCTTACAAAGAGAAACATCAACGGTCGGAAAAGCCCCTGAGAAAGCTTGATCATGCCGATATTCTCTTCGGCATATCCCAAAGCTGTTTCGGACATTTTTTCCGTTTCGGGTTTCTCCTGCGCAAAAGCTTTTACTACTCTTATACCAGAGAGACCCTCCTGTACCTTACCGGAGAGTGTGGCAAAAAGCTTCTGCACCTGCGAAAAGCGGGCATGGATCTTTCTGCCGAAGAAAATAATCATCAGACTAAGAAAAGGTAGCGGAATGATAGCCATCAGTGTGAGCTGCACATTATAGCTCGCCATAAAAGAGGCTGTTGCCAAAGTTAAGAAAGTGATATCTACTACCATTACCATCCCAAAACCGACCATCATCCGCACTGCATTGAGATCGTTGGTAGCATAAGCCATCAGATCACCGATCTTCTGACGATTGAAAAAATTCTGCGACAGACCGAGAAGATGTTTGTAATACTGTTTGCGAAGATCTCTATCTATCGACCAAGCGACTCCGATAAAGATCACCCGCCAAAAATATCTTATCACTACCATCAAAGCTGAAAGACCGAGAATGATCAGCCCTACATAAAAAAGACCTACCTGATCGATAGTCCCCATCTCGATACGGTCGATCGCCACCTGCATCAATCGCGGGATGATAAGCTGGGCGATATCTACCGTGATCAGCAGCAATATGCCAATGATGTATTTGCCTATATTTTTCTTTAGAAAGGGAATTATCGTTTCGAAAGTTTTCATTTATTTTCTTACATCTTTCTGTATAGAATTGCGATACTCTTCGCCATTTTCCTCACTCTGCCAATATAGGCAGCTCTTTGTGTAACGCTAATCACGCCCCGGGCATCCAACAAATTAAAAAGGTGTGAACATTTGAGAAGATAGTCGTAGGCTGGATAGATCAACTCTTTTTGCAGAAGTCTATTTACTTGCGCTTCATATTTATCATAAGTCTCATTAAGCAGATTCACATCCGCATCCGTGAAGTTAAAATGCGAAAAATCCACTTCCTTTTGATAATATATCTCACCATAAGTAACCTGATCGTTCCAGCGAATATTTTTGAAGTCATCCACATTTTGGATATACATGGCTATGCGCTCCAAACCATAGGTTAGCTCTACGCTGATAGGGAAAACCTCCAACCCTCCTACCTGCTGGAAATAGGTGAATTGAGTTATCTCCATGCCATCAAGCCAAACTTCCCAGCCCAATCCCCAAGCACCAAGTGTAGGCGATTCCCAGTCATCTTCCACAAAGCGGATATCATGCTTTTCGGTCTCGATCCCGATAGCTCGCAGACTATTAAGATAGATAGCCTGGATCTTTTCCGGTGGCGGTTTGATAATCACCTGATACTGATAATAATGCTGCATCCGGTTGGGATTGTCGCCATAACGCCCATCTTTGGGACGACGGCATGGTTGTGGATAAGCGATCGCCAGTGGATTTTCGTCTAAGGCTCCGAAAAAGGTGGCGGGATGAAATGTGCCCGCTCCCATCTCAATATCATAAGGCTGCAGTATGCAGCAGCCTTGTTCTGCCCAATATTTCTGCAACTTGAAAAGTATTGTTTGAAAATTCATATTCTCCTACAATTTATCTAAATACTCCCACAGATTCGGGAACGATAAGTTCAGCTTCGGTAAGTGTAACTACCTCTTCTACTGTTGTATATTCGGCAATTTCGAGCAGTTCGAGCCCTCTGGAGGTTACCTTCATCACAGCCAGATCCGTAACGATCATATCGACTTTGTTTTTAGCAGTAAGTGGCAGGTTGCATTTTTTGAGAATCTTCGTATTACCATATTTATCGCAATGTTCCATAGAAATAATCACTTTTTTTGCTCCGACAACCAAATCCATAGCTCCACCCATACCGGGTACCAGTTTGCCGGGAATCATCCAATTGGCAAGATTCCCTTCCTGATCTACTTGCAAAGCTCCCAACACGGTTATGTCTATATGTCCACCACGGATCATGGCAAAACTGAGGCAGGAATCGAAATAGGAAGCGCCTATTTTTTCGGTAACGAATCCACCACCTGCATTGATCAGATCTTTATCCTCTTTGCCGGGCTCGGGAGCCGGTCCCACACCTATCATACCATTTTCGGATTGGAAATAGACGGTGATACCTTCAGGGATATGATTAGCAACTTCGGTCGGCATACCAATACCCAGATTAACGAAATCTCCGTCTTTCATCTCTTTGGCTATCCTTCTTCCTATCATGATTCTCTTTTGTACTCTATCCATTACTGCACCTCACTTTTGACTACATAGTCCACAAAAATCCCGGGTGTAATTACATCTTCAGGTGGGATTGTTTCATCATCCAAGATCTCATCAGCTTCCACGATGGTAATATCGGCTGCCATTGCCATTACCGGATTGGCATTTCTGGCAGTTTTGGAATAGACCAGATTCCCGAAACGATCTGCCTTTTTCGCTTTTATAAAGGCGAAGTCCGGTTTGATCGGTAGTTCGAGAAGATAATTCTCTCCATTTAATTCCAAGATCTGTTTGCCTTCTTCCACTATCGTACCTATACCGGTTGGTGTGAGGATACCACCTAATCCGGATCCGGCAGCTCTGAGTCGTTCCAAAAGAGTTCCCTGGGGCACCAGCTCAATCTTGATCTCATTATCCCGCATCTGAGCTTGAGTAGCCTTGTTCGTCCCGATATGAGAAGCTTGAACCGATCTAACCTGTTTATTCGTTATCAATTTTCCTACACCTTTATCCTCATAATCTGTAGCTATGGCAATCATATGAAGATCACTCGTACCTACTTCTACCAGCGCATCTATCAAGCTCTGTGCCGCTCCCACGGCAAGAAAAGTGCCAAACGCTATACTGCTGCCCGGTTTGATCAACTCTACCGCCCTCTTACAATCTGTAAATATAGGCATAAAAACTCCTTATTTTTCTTTTTCTGCCATTTGAAAAGCAATGAACGATGCTACATCCGTCGAATAACTGCCGGCACCAAAACCGGCATCATAGCCTAGTTCTATCGCTAATTCATGACTAATCCGCGGTCCGCCGCAGATAAACACTCTACCGTCACGCAGACCTTCTGACTCGGCTAATTCTATCAGTTTAGTTAAGTTTTTGATATGGATATTTCGCTGTGTCACAATCTGCGAGACGAGTACGACATCGGCATCGACCTCACGTACTTTGGCAAGCAAGGACTCCACCGGCACTTGAGCTCCCATGTTGATAGCCTCGAAATATTTATAGCGCTCCAAACCGTATCTATGATTATAACCCTTCATATTCATGATCGCATCTATGCCGACTGTGTGAGCATCACTCTCTATGCACGCTCCCACGACAATGATCTCTCGTCCTACATGTTCAGCAATATATTTATCCGTTTCTTCCATAGACATTACAGGAGTATCGATAGTTTTCACATGTATGGAAGTGAGGTCTATACTCACTTTGGTAGAAGCATAAGCTACAAAATGAGTGAAACCCTCACCGATATCTTTGTAGTAACAGAGATCTATGTTGTCGAACCCGATCTTTTTCAAGAGTAATCTGGCAGCTTCCTTGCCCTGTTCATCAGCAGGAACAGCCATCGAAAACGAGAGTTGCATACGCCCATCATTCAATGTGTCACCGTACGGTTTTATGTGGGTAGGATCGATCTTGAATGTCATATTCCCAGCTCCAATTTCATTTTTTCCATTACAGGATTGTAATAATCTTCACTTTTTTTGAATACCCCACCGAGTCCCTTACCGCCGTTTTCACTACGTTTGATATCGGCAAACTCACCTTCTTGCATAGCGGTAAAAAGTCCTTTGTGCGATACTCTTTCCAAGAAATTGATCGCTTCTTCCAAAACCTGATTAGCTCGCTTGTTTATAAACCCATCTTTTTTTAGTTCGAACTCACCGCCAAAATTTCGTGCTGCATTGAACACATACTCGGCATTCTCGATAGCCAAAGCTCTATCTGCGAGATAGGGAGTGTGAATAGCTTCCGTCATCATACCCAAAAGCTGCACACCCTGATCGGTTATCTGGCTGATGAAATTGAACATAGCATTCAGCAGGTAAGTTTTGAAAATATTTCCGGTAGCGAATTTGGTCGGAGGCATGTATTTCGTCGGGCAATTGGGGAATAGTGCTTTGGTCAGAAGAGCATGGGCAAGCTCATAGGAGAGACTATCTTCGATATTCGGATTGATCTCGAAAGCATGTCCCAAGCCCATCTTATCGTGCTCAACACCCGATAGGATAGCAAACTGCTCATTGATGAGCTGCGAAGCGGTGACGGTATATGCCTTATCGATCGCATCGGAAGTAGTGAGATAATTATCCTCACCCGTCTGGATCTCGATACCGGCATAAGCATTGATCATCCTAGAGAAATATTGATCCAATAAGGTACGCTTCATATTGATATCTCTAAAGAGGATGCCATACATAGCATCATTTAGCATAATATCCAGCCGTTCAATCGCTCCCATAGCGGAAATTTCCGGCATACACAACCCGGAAGCATAATTGGTGAGGAATATATATTTCCCGACCTTAGCTCCAGCTTCGTCCAAAGCTTCTCGCATGATACGGAAATTTTCTTGGGTGGCAAAAGTACCACCAAAACCTACCGTAGTGGCACCATAGGGCACATAATCCAGAAGTGATTGAGCTGTCGAGCGGATAACTGCGATAATATCGGCTCCTTCGCTCACAGCAGCACGTGCCTGCACAACATCATCATAAATATTGCCGGAAGCAACAATCAGGTACAAAGCAGGACGGTTTCTACCACCATACTTTCGTAAAGTGTGCTCACGAAATTCTCTTTGTTTCCGTATCTTCGCCAACTTCTTATCAGTCAGCTTATCAAGGATAGCTCTGATCTTCTCATCTCCAGCTGATTGCAGAGAGGTAAGATCGATTTTGTCGCTTGCTAACCGCTCTCCTACTTCTTGGGCAGAGATATCCAGCCTAGCCATAGCATTAGCAACCCAATATGCAGCACCTCGATTGATCGCTTGCTTACTGATGAGATGATCAACTATTATATTTGGGATCGGAGTCTCACCCACTGCTCCGTCTATACCCAAAAAGCGTAATACCGTTCGTTCTATGGTCGCTGAAGTATAATCACTTATCAACCACTTGAGTGAATCAACGATATTTTTGGCATGTGAACGAGCTTCATCGCATTTCCTCGCATCAATAGAGAGTTGAATCACTTCACCTCCACTTCATCATTTTTGTTTAAAGCTTAAGATTATAAATATGCTAACTCGTCAAGAGGATTTTTTTCCAAAACAGCGATTTCCACAAGTTTTCAATAAAAACGATAAGCTTTTACGAACTTTAACCTATTTACAATTAAATTTATCTATATTGATTTGACATCACATCTATTGAATTAGTCTAATATAATATTCAACTAAATGTAATAGTATTTTTACTTTGAATTCATATTTTTGTTAAAGATCTAATCAACATATTTATTGTTATAAACAAAACATTATTATCAGCATCAGAACCTATTTTCATCATATTTCTATTAGATTTATTTTAACACTTTTTAACATATTATTGATAAACTTTGTAAACTTTTTTCTATAAATGAACGAAAATTATTGACAATATTTTGTCTCAGAATAGATTCAAATTGTTGGTATGATGAAAATAAAGAGCATAAAAATGATTAGAAAGGAGGAAGTATGAACCGAAAATTAAAGGATCTTTTTGACATGAGGAAAAATGTAATCCACTCGGTTAGCAGCGATACTACAATCAAGGACGCAGTTGATCTTATGAACAAGAACCATATCGGTGCTCTTATGATCATTGATTCCGGAGAGATCAAAGGGATCTGTTCAGAACGAGATGTGATGATAAAGTTGGCAAGCACAGACGATCTTGTCGGGCACTTACCGGTAAAAGAGATCATGACTCCCAAAGAGAAATTGATCTTCAGCGATGGTGAGCAGACACTGGAAGAGATCATGAGAATGATGACTGACAAACACATCCGTCATTTACCTATTATGGAGAATGACAGATTAGCCGGTGTGATCTCTATCCGAGATATCATTCGTATGTTGCTTCGCGATGCCAGGACCAAATCTGAGCAACTTACCAATTACATCGAAGGAAAATATCCCAGATAAACTATAGCATTAGAGATTGCCTTAATAAGAAGCGTCATAGTTTGTTATTGAGATAATCAATAATTCTATCGGCACTTTCTTTGACTGGCAGGGATAATTCTTCGCCGAAATTACTATTCTTCGGTTGCACACCGAGGATGTACGTACTCATATTGAAGAATTTGGATAGTTTCTTCACGGATATTGTATGAGTATTTGTAGTTTCATCAGTAATCTGTTCCGGTTTTAGCATTTCTAAATAACCGGGTTTTTTATCAAAATCGGTACTATCGACTAAAACCAGTATGTCCGGTGATATTGTGTTGATTTTGCCGATGTACTTCTCTAATCCACTTTCTACTATCAGTACTTTCTTCCTATCAGTGTATTCAATATTCTCACAGATATATATTCCTACAGAGTCATCACTTTTTAAACGATTGCCGATACCGACAAACAGGATTGTTTTGGATCTATCTTGTAACGGTGTAAATATATTTTCCACTTAGGTAAGGATTTTTTCCTGTATCCGTCTGTTACAATTCGGACACAAATTGGTGAAAAGATCTTTCCGCTTCAGTCCATCTTTTATTTCGGTTTTGATATCTTCCTCTTTGGCAAGTTGCAATCTTTGGTTCAACAAATTCAAATTCAGGATGGAAGAATATGCTTTGGGTCCCAGTTTTTCGTGGATATAGCGCATATGATCTTTCGTAGTTATGATAGCTCCACAACTTTCACAAATCAATAGCTCCCTTTCTTGCGTCTCGATAACCTCATCATGTTCAAAATAGGATAAATCATAGATCTCATCTGACAAAGCTACCCCTTTACCGGTGATACAGTGTTCTTCACATTGACCACAGAAGATGCATTGCCCATAATCTCTAATTATTGTCCGCATTTTGTTCTCTTTTTCATCTTCAAATGTAATAGCATTGGGCGGACAGACATTAGCACAGGTTTCGCATCCTACACAATTATCCTCATCTACCACCGGTTTACCACGGTATCCTGCGAATGGTTTGAATTCACCTTTGGGAAATTTGGTGGTGAAAGGTTTGGAAAACAGAGATATGATTGCTTCTTTTAGTTCGCGTAGTTTCGGATATTTCATAGCTTATTCACCTCTTTGCTTGTGGAGTTCCTTATAATCGTCAACGACTGTCTTATCAGTCAACTTGATCCCAAACTTATATGCCCCTCTGATCAGAGCGTGAGCAGAAACCGTAGATGAGAAGAAAAGCAGCGGAATGGCGATCAGAGCTTTGATACCGACTGCTGTAAAGCCATATTGTACGAAAAGCCCTAACAAGATGCTGCACGTTCCCAAAGTGACACATTTGGTTGCCGATTGAAGTCTGTTATACACATCGGGAAGCCTAATCAGCCCGATACATCCGAACAAGTCAAATCCAACACCGATAATAAATAAGATAATACTGATACTATTCATCTAATCGCTTCCTTGTTAAATATTTTGCCAAAGTTACCACACCTATAAAGCTCAGAAGAATCCATGCGATAGCCACATCGATAAGAAAGAGCCTGCCTGTTTTTACTACCAGAAGCACGCAAATTCCCACCACTAAGATACCGAATATCTCGATAGCTACCATCCGATCTGCTATCGATGGACCCAATACTACTCGGACGAAACATAAAAAACTCAAACCTATTAATATATACAATAATATACTTATCATAATTCAAATATCCTCTTCAACATGTTTTCAAATCTTCCGGCTATTTTATGAGTATAAACTTCGGGATCTTTACTTTTCACATATATCCAGTGAACATAAAGATGCTCACCGATTACATCGACGGTTATTGTTCCTGGTGTCATAGTAATCGAGTTAGATAGAAATGTCTTGGCTATATCCGTTTTCAAACTCGTCTTTACCTTCACTATCCCAGGTTTGATCGGCATTTTGGGACATGAGACACGATAAGCCACATCAAAGTTTGCCTTCACACATTCCCAAATGAAGACAAAAATATAGATGATCAACCAAAAGTAGCGTCTCGGATTGTAAAACGATCTCCATCTGGATAAAAATCTTTTGCCAAACAGAGCCGTAGTAAGAAACGCTGCTGCCAGTCCAACTACTAGGTTGGCAAATTGCAGATTGAAGGTGAATAGAAGCCACAGTAAAAATACTACTATAAAAAGAGTAATGTTTTTCATCATCAATACCCCATCAAACTATTTATTGGCGGTGAAGCGCCCATCAGAGCTTCTACAGCCGGTGAAAAGACGATCTCACGAAACTCAGGAATCACCAACAGACTAAAGGCAAGACACAAAACTGCCATTATACTCATCGAGAGCGCCATAGCAAATGGCGATTCTTTTATCTTACTCAACCGTTCCGGAAGCTTTTTGTTATAAAAAGTGTATCTCATCACTTTGGTAAAAGAAGCCAAAGTGATAATACTGACAATCACGGCTATAAAGGCAAGCCAGTAGAAACCTGCTTGAACAGCAGCGATTATGATGATCAATTTGCTGAAAAAACCATTGAACGGCGGGATGCCTGAGATCGCCATCGAAGCGGAAAATGTTGTTGCAGTAGTTACCGGCATCTTCTCTGATAATCCACCTAATTTTTTCATATTTCTTGTCCCTGTAGCTGTCTCTATTGCTCCCGAATTCAAAAACAACAATCCCTTGAAGAAAGAGTGGTTGATAAGGTGGAACAGACCGCCCATAATCGAAAATGCTGCTATTGCTTTATCACCATCATTAGCCAACAGGATCATCCCTATTCCGACACCTAACACAACATACCCTATCTGACTAATACTGTGGTATGCCAACAATCTCTTGATATCCCACTGACCAATTGCCAACAAGACACCTACCAGCATAGATAAGATGCCCAACACTGTTATCGCCATTGCTATCTGAGGTGATAGAGCGAACATATTGAAGAACAACCTGAATATTACATAGATACCGATCGCTTTGATAAGTACACCCGAAAGCATAGCTGATATCGGTGAAGGAGCGGAAGAGTGGGCATCAGGGAGCCAAGCATGAAATGGAAACATAGCAGCTTTCAAACCGAAACCGACGATGAAGAGAACGGAGACAAACTTCGTATATGGTCCCGCTGCTGGTAGCTGAGTGGCAATATCTGCCACATTCAATGTGCCGGTCTGCCAGTATATGAAACCTATTCCCATCAAGATCAGCATGGAGCCCACGCAGCCAAGCACCTGATATTTGAACGATGCTTCGAGCTGATGTTTCTCGATACCGAATGCCACCAGTGCATAAGAAGCTATCGCAGCAATCTCCAAATATACATACATATTGAAGATATCACCACTGATCACCATACCGAACATGCCCGTCATCATCAAGAGGAAGAGAATATAGAATTTTGGCTCGGCAGTATATTGCTTGGTATAGCTAATAGAGTACAATGCTACCAAAAATCCCACTAAAGATATAACCAAAAGCAGAATCTTAGTAAAACCGTCTATCATCATATAAATGGCAATGGGAATACTATTGATATCCTCAAAGCCACCGACTCGGTAAATCAGCGTTTCGGGAACATAAACGATCAGATAGATGGTGAGAATGGTGAGAAATAGCAGACCGATATTGAGTAGATATTTACCGATATCTCGGATAAACTTACCCAGTATAGCGGAGAGAAGTGCAAACCCAAGTGGAACTACGATATATAATGGCACTAAATTATTCATATTATTATCCCTTCAAACTTCTAATCTCTCTTATATCAAAAGTACCATACTTTCTGTACAATCTAATGGCAATAGACAAAAGCATTGCTGTGGTCGCCAATCCGATAACGATAGCCGTCAAGACCATCGCTTGTGGTAGTGGATCGACGAATATTGCACCTTCGGCTTCCGAATTCAATATGGGAGCTGTACCGTCTTTCACGTATCCGATCAGGATCAAAAACAAAAATACGCTGTATTCAATTATCGCCAGTCCGATGATGATCTTTATCAGATTCCGTTTTACCAAAACACCATAAAGCCCGACCATGAACAACACAAAACATAAAATATACAGTATCATACCATTACCCCATTTAGTTCATCTATCATCAGAAATCTCCTCTTTGAAAACGATCATCGCTAAGAAGATCAGGGAGATAGCAGCAGAAACTTCGGCAGCTACCACTATATTTGCAAGTGGTATATATCCGGCACTGACAAGCTCTCCGATCTTTCCGGTCGGAAGAAAATTGGCGAAAAATATTCCAACTGTCGAAAATAATAAACCCAAACAGGCTATTATCAGAAATCCGAGTATGCCCGAACTCTCCAAAATCTCCAAACTAAATTCTTTCTTTTGCAGTTTGGGAAGATCACTACCATAAGAAATTATCTGAAAAATAAATGCTCCTGCCATAATTACACCACCGGCAAAACCACCACCAGGAGTAAGATGACCGTGAATTACGATATATATCCCGAACAAAAATATGACCGGTGCTACTATCTGACAGATCTTTTGGACAATTATAGACATCCCTTTCATACTAATCTTCCTCTTTTTTCCCTTTTATCCGTAGAATCGCCAATACACCTACTACGGCTGTAAATAAAACAGTTGCCTCTCCCAGTGTATCATAAGCACGAAATCCAAATACCACGCCGGTAACCAAGTTGGCACTGCCTGTAAGATGGACTGCGTCTATGTAAGCAGTTGCCATCCGCATAGTATCCTCTCCGAATCGAGCTAATCCACTACCGAACCGGGCAAAAATGACAAAGAAGAACAGTGTGAATAATAAAGCCACACACACATAGATGACAGAGCTCAGACTAAAGCTCTTCTTCTCCTCTTCATGAGTAGTATTCTTTATCACTGCCAACATGATGATAAGAGTGATAATTTCCACCACAATAAGCACCAATGCCAAATCCGGTGCTTGTAAGAGTAAGAAAGCTATCACCAATCCGAAACCGACGATCCCATAGGAGATCACCGCAGACAGAAGGTCTTTGGCATGTAGTGAAAATACTGCTCCTAAAATCATCAACGCCAATATGATTATCAGATAAATTTCCATAAATCCCTCATAATATCAAAACTACCAGCAAAACCACCAAACCGAAAATTACCCACATGATATATGTCGATAATACACCGGTGTGACATTTGCTGAATATGGTATTCAAACCCAGAACTAGACCTTTACCTAGATCATAAATATCGAACCATTTCTTCTTGGCTTTATCATAGAAAAAGTTAAAAAACTTGAAACTGCTGATGGTTTTATAAAACTCAAGTGGTGAATACTCGCTATCTTCCTGAATCTTTTCACCTCCGATAAAGCTGTCCGAACGGCGAAATTTCTTTATATTCCCGATAAGATAGATCAAGAATCCGAGCAGTAACGAAACAATTACCAAAATAGCCACAGGAAGAGAATTCCAAAGACTCTCTATTTGATGAACTTCGCTCAAAGGAGCAAAATCGAATAACATGGGCAAAACCCACTGTATTGCTAAAATGCCGAAAACTATACATAAAACAGCGAGTATGATCTGTGGCAACCACATCAAGATGTTAACTTCTTTGATTTTTTTCAGTAGCGGATTCGTCTTGCCCAAATAAATGCCGGAGATAAACTTGATGAAACTAGCAAGCGTGAGTGCTGAGCCAATGACAGCCAGTGCCAACCAAAGAGGCCACAGTTTACTGGCAATATCCGCTCCGCCACCGAACTCAATTATGCCGGTATAGATCATCCATTTGGAATAGAAACCGTTCAGCGGTGGTATGCCGGAGATAGATAAAGCAAAAATCAATGCAGCGATAAAAGTGAGCGGCATATATTTACTCAAACCGCTCAATTCGTTTAGTTCATGCTTGCCGGTCTGCTTCTCTACACTACCGGAAGCCAAAAACAAACCGCCTTTATAAAGAGTATTATTGATCATATGAAAAAGTCCCGCAGCTATCCCCAAAGGTGTACCCAAGCCCAAGCCGGTAATCATGTACCCCACCTGCGAAACGGCATGATAACCCAAAAGTCGTTTATAATTGTGCTGTACCAACGCCATCATTACCGCTGCTATTATGGTTACACTGCCGAGGATCATCAACAGTAAAGTAGACCAACCGGATAGAGTGAAAATATTCATACAGATCCGAGCCAGGAAATAGATCCCCAGAAGTTTGTCCAGTGATGCGGGCAACAATGCAGATGAAGAAGCCGGAGCGTTTTGGGCATAATCGGGTATCCAAGTATGGAACGGTATAGCTCCTGCTTTGGTCAGACTAGCGATCAGCAAACATATAAAGGCTATATTAGCTAATCCGAAAGTAGTCGGTATGCTGACCTCAGAGAAAATCAGCGTATTGGATATCGCATATAAAAAGCCGATCCCCATTATCAAGATCGAATCAGATGCTCCGATAAGTATTAATGTCTTCTTTGCAGATGCCGCGCTTTCCTCATTATCACCTTTGATCAATTTGTACAGTGTCAATCCCAATAATCCCCATAAAGTGATAAATAAAAACATATGATCCGCCAATGCCGCACCGAATGAAGCTCCCAGCGTTATCAAAAAGTAAGATTCATAATTACTCACACTCCCTTTTTTGATATAACCAAGCGAATATAAGCTGTAGAGAAAACCGAAAATGCCGATGAATAAAACGATCAATTTACTTAGTCCATCCAGATTGAGCACAAAGTATTTGTCAAACGATGGAAATAGTAAACATCCCAGCTTATACAAACCTGCCTCCAGAGAGAAAACTATAAACGCATAAACCAGAGTTGCCGCTGCTGCTATTATTGTGATGAGCCCTTTTAACTTCCTCATAGTTTCCGGTAAAAAGAACAAGATTATACCAATTAAAATCGGCATTGCTATCAATAATCTAAACTCTATCATAATCAACCTCTGATTTTTCCCTCAGACATTTTTGCCTTTATCTCTTCTGTCTTCTTCTGCGACAGTTTGATAAGCTCGGTAGCGTTCATTACCTGCTTACCGGACTTCCAATCGTATGCTTGCGTCATCCGTTCGGTACAACAATAGCATGGATCAACTGCCGCTGTTGCGAGAGTAGCATCGGAGATAGTACCACCAACACAAGATTTTCTAAAGGTGGGAATACAGACATAGCTGGGGGCGCGGATTTTATGTCTTACCGGCGAATTCCCACCATCCGATTTGACAAAATGAAACACTTCACCACGCGGTGCTTCGGCGCGACCGATACCGATACCCTCAGGTATTTCTTTCACTTTTGCTTTGATATCACCTTTCTCTTTTTTCAACATTTTCAGACATTGACTGATTATTTTGATAGATTCGAAGGTCTCCAAAAGCCGTACTTCCGCCTTGGCAAATACATCGCCACCCTCGGCTGTAATCACTTTCCAATCCAATAAGTCATAGGCAGCATAGGGATCATCTCTTCTTATATCTATATCCACACCCGAAGCTCGGGCTGTAGGTCCGACCGCACCGAAATCGTGAATATCCTTCGCAGTGAGCACACCCACACCTTTCAGACGTGCATGTAAGACCGGATCATCCATCACCGCTCCGGTGAGCAGTTCTGTCTTTTTCTGAACATCATCCAGCACTTTCTGCAGCATATCGGCTTTCTCATCATCTATATCTCTGCGCACACCGCCGATCGTGAACATAGCATAACTGTTTCTATTACCGGTAATGATCTCGAACATATCGAGCACTGGTTCGCGGTATTTCCACGCCCACATAAATACAGTATTGTATCCGATAAAGTGCCCGGCTAAGCCTACCCAGAGCAGATGGCTATGCACTCTTTCCAGTTCGCCGACTATAGAGCGGATCAATTTGGCACGCAGTGGTATTTCTATTCCCGGAATGCTCTCCACGGCATTCGCATAGGCAAAAGGATGCGACGTCGAACAGATACCGCATATTCTCTCAACCACATAAAATACTTGTTCGAATGTCTTCGATTCACATATCTTTTCGATGCCACGATGATTATAACCGGTCTCCCATTCCATATCGACTACTGTTTCTCCGTCACAGTATAATTTGAAAAATTCCGGCTCTTCCAACAATGGATGATAAGGACCTATGGGAACTATCTTTTTTTTACCCATTTATCTATTCTCCTGTCTGATCTTTCTGCGATAAGGATACTCACCCTCAGGCCAATCTTCGGAAAAGAAGAGTCTTTCCGGCTTGGGATGACCGATAAACTTTATCCCCAAGATATCCATGATCTCGCGTTCTATCCATTCGGCACCATAAACAATCGGCGTGATTGATTCTATTTCCGGCTTATCATGTGGGAGTAGCACATTCAGATTCATAATCCATCCCGATTTATCATCCGAAAAATGATAGATGATCTCATAACCCTCTTTAGAATCCATTGCCGATACGATGACATAGCGATATTCGAGGTCATTAAACCAGTATTCGATGATCTTCATAAGCAATCGCCGGGGGATATTTATCATCAAGCGTTTCTTATTGATCACTTCTATCTTCTCTATCCCTTCGAATTTATCTTTCAACTCTTTGATATATTGTTCGATATCCATTCTCGTTACCTCTATATTTTTTCTAACAATTTCACAATGCCAGCTAGCATGGCTTCCGGTTTGGGCGGACAACCGGGAATATACAAATCTACCGGGATCACCTTGTCCAATGGACCGGCAAAATTATAGCCGGAGGTAAAAATGCCGCCCGTACAAGGACAAGCCCCGATAGCAACCACCACAATCGGTTTGGTTGCCTGCTGATATACTTCCAATACTCTCGGCTTAGTTTTGTGCGTTACAATACCGGTAACCAACAACACATCTGCGTGTCTTACGCTCCCTACCAACTTCATCCCGAACCTTTCCACATCATACTTCGGTGTGAGACAGTCTAAGATCTCAATATCACAGTTATTGCATGACCCGGCGCTGAGATGAAAGAGCCACAACGATTTTTTGAAGCATTTCTCTTTGAAACCCAATGTATTCTCCTATAAACCAAAATTTGCCAGCACAATGCTGATTATCGCAAACAGATTCATCCAGATCCAAAAGAATCTCATCGCTTGTTTGATGCGAACTCTTGGATTGGTGTTGCGAATAAGAGTAATCAACAGTATTATCAAGAATAGTTTTAGAATCGACCAGACGATACCGATACCGGAAAAGTTGAAGCCGGCAAAGAACAAACCAACCACAAAAGCCGGTAGAATAAAAAGCATGATGTATTTGGTAATTTTGATAAGTGCAAGTATAGTACCGGAAAACTCTATGGCAATCCCGTCGCAGATCTCTCCCTCACCTTCCGCCATATCGAATGGGATCAATCCCAATTTTGCCTGAATACACATCAAGATAGTGATGAAAGCTATCACTCCCGATATGCTTCCGATAAAAGCGCCGTTTGCCTGCTGAAAAGCTATGATCTCCCAGAAATTGATCGTCATCCCGGCTCTGGTAATTATCGATATAAGTACTAGGATAAAAGGTAACTCATAGCTTAAAATCAATTTTACCTCTCGCGATGCTCCTACGGAAGCCAAAGGATTTCCCGATGCCAAACTGGCAATTATATAAGATAATGATGGAATATTAAGAAGATAGATGATGACGATAATATCGCCGGTGAATCCACTCTGAATGCCAAATAAGGGAAGCAAGATATAAACAGCGGAAATTGAAGCGCCGAAAAGTGCGATCACAGGGAATATCAGAAATGTAAGCACCGAACCGTTTGCAGGTATAATAGTCTCTTTGCTGAATAATTTCACCACATCATATAATGGCTGAAAAAAAGGTGGTCCTTGCCGAAACTGTACTCTTGCCGTGATCTTTCTATCTACCCAGCTAAGTAAACCCCCGATGATAACGGAGAATAAGAAACCGGGAAAAATCAAGAAATAGAATATCTCTATACCCATAATTGCCTTCCCTTATCAATCATTATCTTTAAGATCGTCCCAGGCGATCTCTTTTACTAATACTTTGTCGTTCAACGCATAGATATGCTTAGCCTCGTCCGCTTCCATCTCAGTGAAAGTGATCGCTCCTTCGGGAGCAGTCTCCATACATCTGAGAGATTCTTTGTCATCGCTGAAATCACATAGATCGCAGATAGATTTTTTCGAAGTGATCACCCCAAGAAATAAAGAGCCGAAAGGACAGACAGTAACACAGGAGAGACAGCCAACGCATAGATTGGTAGCTCTCTCTACCATACCGTCATCATCTTTTTCCAGCGCTTCTTCTTTGCATACTGATATACAGGGTGCATCTTCACATCTGCGGCAGGTAATATGCAGCATTGCCAGCTCGATCAAGTCTTTTATTCCCAGATTGTCAGGATGAAAGTCATAAGTACATTCGCCGAAATTATACTCGCCATCCTTATGTGCGGTTCTAAATTTTTCTAAATCGATCAATATTTTTTTGCTCATACGCTTCTCTTAAATCCAAATATTGGGATAATCTTTGATTTCGTCATAAGTAAATACAGGTCCGTCTTTACAAACGAAATAATCGCCCATAGCACAATGCCCGCATTTACCCAATCCG
Source organism: uncultured Candidatus Cloacimonadota bacterium (assembly GCA_964433675.1). Classification (GTDB taxonomy): domain Bacteria; phylum Cloacimonadota; class Cloacimonadia; order Cloacimonadales; family TCS61; genus CAYSSJ01. Next base: position 63,317 of record CAYSSJ010000001.1, on the reverse strand, counting down.
CATGACATGTTTTTTTCCATGGAAAGATAAATATTCTCTTCTTTCACACCTAATTCCAATAAACGATATGTACCGAATCTCATCATGATAGGTGGTCCGCATACAACTGCTATCATTGTGCTGAAATCAACTTCCAACTTATCCAATAGCAGTGTAACCACACCCTCCGTCTCTGTCCAGCTTTCATCTGCTTTATCTGCCGAGCGTAGCAGATTGACACGTTCATGAGCAGCTAGTTTTTTGTACCACTCTTTATAGATAAAATCCTGCGGAGTTCTGGCGCCAAAGCAGATATGCAGTTTTTTGTAACGTTCGGGTTGTTCCAGCATGGTGAGAATTAGACAGCGTAACGGTGCGATCCCAACTCCACCTCCTAAGATCAAGACCTCTTTACCTTCGAAAATATCCAATGGATATTTACTTCCAAAAGGTCCACGCACACCCAAAATCTCACCACCTTGCAACTGATGCATCTTATCTGTAACATAGCCTGCTTTCATAATGGTGATCTCCATCTTATCCTTCACCCAAGCTGAAGATGATGGTGTATATGGTGCTTCGCCAATACCATCTATTGTTACTTCCACGAATTGTCCGGCTTCAAACTCAAAATCATGTTTCGGAGTCATAAAAAATGTTTTGATCAGCGGACTTTCGGTTACTACCTTGTCCAATTTGAACTTCTGAGGCTTATAAATATTCTTTTCTGACATGCATCACCCTCATTCCAATGCTTCCATTATCAATTCATTTTTGTTTATTTCACCTATACAGGCTTCAATGCATCTGCCACACCCGGTACAGGCAATCTCACCAAACATATCGGGCTTATAAGAGTATTTGCAGAGATAGCGATTTCTGAGCCTGGTATATAGTTTTTGCAGCGGATCTTCTCCGGCTGCCACCCTTTCAAAATCCGGATGTTGGCATGTATCCCAGTTTTTTATCTTCTCAAAACCGACTCTATCGATAAGTAGAAAACAGTGACAGGTAGGACAGATAGTAGAACAAGCCCCGCAAGAGACACAAGTTTTAGCATGCTTTTTCCAAAGCTCTTCTTTATCCTCTCTCTCTACTAATTTTCTGGTCGCTTCACTATCGGGTAACTTTTGATTGTGTTTGTCTAAATCGGATTTCACAGTTTCCCTTTTTTTTGATACATCATAAGGTAACTCTTCAAGTGTCTCCTCCTTGTCTAGTCCGAATTCACTTAGTATTTTCTCACCTTTTCCGCTGATAGGCTGCAAATAGAAATTATTCTCATCATAAGACATTATCACATCACAGTTTTTCTGCGGATAAGGTGTGAGTCCATAAGAAGTGCAATGACAACTCTCATCATGCCCATAGCAATCCTTGCCGAAGATGATCGTGTTTTCCCGATTCTCTTTATAATAGATATCCAGAAACTCATCATCTAAGAAAATGCTATCCATCAGATCGAGAGCTGCCAGATCGCAAGCCGGTGTACCGATAATGATACGTTGTTCTTTCTGTGTAGCTTTCACCACATTCTCTTTGACCGGGAAATGAAAAATTTTCAGAGGAGTGGTAGGTTTGACACTTGCATAATAGATAGAATCGATCTTATCTGGGATCAGCTCTTCATAATCAACCGTTTCATACTTTAAGAACGGAGCATAGGTCCGATATGTCTCTAAAAGACTTTGCAAAAAACTATTCCAACGCTTCTCAGGAACAGAGTAGATCTTCATACCACTCCCCTTTTTATATATTAGTTCCGATTACTCGAAACTATCATTCCCTCGAAATCAAAATTGAGAGAACCAACATACCCTAACCTTGTCAAGTAAATTATACTTTTCATAACATTTTTTCAAATAGAAAGGTGTACTATATACAATAATTACAGGAAATTATAAATTGTAAAAAAAATAAGAATAATATTGTTATCCGGAAATTCAGAATGGTTTTTTCAAATCCACATTTTTTCTTCTTGACGAGCTAACATAAGGAACAGAATTTAATATTTTGAAAGGTGTTGTATGAAAAAGCTGATTATTAATGGCATAGTTCAAGGAGTAGGCTTCCGACCTTTTGTCTATAACACTGCCCGCAAATTGGATCTCCGTGGATATGTCTGCAATTCTAATGCCGGTGTAGAGATTATCATCTCAGGAGCAGAGAAAAAAATACAGCACTTTATCGAGAATATTCGTCATCACGCTCCCGCAGCTTCGAATATCACAGGAATAAAAGCTTTCGAACTGGAAGATGTTTACTACCCCGATTTTTTTATCAAAGCCAGCGAAAATAGTGAAGGCTCCACCCTCATCTCTCCCGATCTTTCCGTCTGCGAAAAATGTCTGCAGGAAATGTTCGATAAAGATGACAAACGATATGCACATCCTTTTATTAACTGCACCAATTGTGGACCTCGCTTTTCGATCATCAGAGACATACCCTATGACCGCAAGATGACCAGTATGGATAGATTCGAGATGTGTTCTTATTGCGAAAGTGAATATAATGATCCGCAAAATCGTCGCTTTCATGCTCAACCGGTTGCCTGTCCTCAATGTGGTCCAAAACTGAGATTTTTAGACAAAAATTTATCTCCATTAGCCGGTGATGCCATAGAAAGCACAATAAAGAAATTGAAGGCCGGCTATATCGTTGCGATCAAGGGTATCGGAGGTTTTCATTTAGCTTGCGCTGCTACTAATGATGCAGCAGTATCCAATTTGAGAGAGAGGAAAAATCGCCCTCATAAACCTTTGGCAGTAATGTGCTCGGAGCAAAATATCGACAAGATCGTGCATGTTTCTGATGAAGAGCGAAAATTATTGAAATCAATAGCAGCGCCTATAGTGATCTTACCACTAAAAGATAAAAGTCCGATAAGCCGATTAGTAGCTCCGCAAAATCCAACCCTCGGCGTTTTCATTCCCTACACTCCCATTCATTACCAGCTCTTAGAAGATAACGATCTATATCTGATAATGACATCGGGTAATGTGAATGGTGAACCTATAGCAACCGATGAAAAAGAGCTAATCGGAATGGCTGATTTTTTTCTAACTCATAATAGGGAGATCCTGAACCGAAATGATGATTCGGTAATCCGCTCCGGATCTAAGCAGAAAGTAGTTCTCCGCCGTTCGCGCGGTTATGTTCCAACTCCGTTGAGGTTATCGTTTCCCACTATACCCACTTTGGCAACCGGTGCAGAAATGAAGATCGCCTTTTCTATCTCGCATGAGAAACAGTTGTATCTCTCGCCTTATATCGGGAGCAGCAATTCCCAAAAAACAGCGGACTTTTTTGCCGAAACTGTTTCAAAGTATTGCCGCTGGTTCAAGATCGAACCGGAGATAGCAGCTTGTGATCTTCATCCCGATTTTATGACTACTAAATATGCCGAGTCTCTCGGATTACCTCTTCTCAGAGTTCAGCATCATCACGCTCATATAGCAGCAGTGATGGCAGAGCATCACATCGATGAACCCGTTCTCGGCATCGCTTATGATGGTACCGGCTACGGTAGCGATGGAGCAATTTGGGGTGGTGAGGTATTATCTGTCGAAGCAGGAAAATTTGAGAGGCTATTTCATTTGAATTATATGCCGCTCTGTGGCGGTGATGAAACTATCAAGCATCCGGATAGAATTGCTTTTGCTTATCTTTATAAAACCGAGGCGGATGTCGATATCCAAACCTCAATTTCTAAAATGGAAAAGAATGTGCTCTCCGGAATGTTAGATAACGGCAATTATCATCAAACCTCTAGTATGGGAAGATTGTTCGATTGCATCTCTGCTATGCTCGGACTTCATTGTTCCATCACATTCGAAGCTCAAGCTGCTATGGCACTCGAGTTTCTCTGTCATAATCTAATTCCCGAAAGCAGCAAATCCTATCCTTATGAAATAACTGATAAAGAGATCAATATATTACCTATGATAAGAGCAATCGGCAGAGAGATTGAAAATGGCGTTCAGAGGCATAAAATAGCTCAGAATTTCCATAAGACGATAATTTCTTTTACACTTGATGCAGCAAAAAAAGCTCGTCAAAAAACCGGAATTAATAAAATCGTCCTTTCAGGAGGTGTGATGCAAAATATGCTTCTTTTGGAAAATTTGATTGCAACATTAGCAAAGAATCGTTTTGAAGTATATACTTCCGCCACTCTTCCCAATAATGATGGTGCCATATCGGTCGGACAGGCAATGATAGCGAATTATCACTTCAAAGAATATAATATAGGAGATAATTATGTGTATAGCAATCCCGGGAAAACTGATTAAAAAAGAAGAAGATAAAGGGATAGTCGATCTGGGCGGAATTACCAAAGAGATCTCTCTGGCTTTCATCCCGCAAGCGGTGGAAAACGATTGGATTTTGATCCATACCGGTTTCGGCTTGGAAATCATCTCCGAAACTGAAGCTCAAAATACGATAGAGATTCTGCAAGAAGCCTACCATAGCGATCCAATCCAAAAATAGGGAGATACCATGGATTTAAGTAAATATCGACATCCCGAATTGGTCTCGAATATCGTAGATAAACTGGCTCGTTGGAAGGAACCGGTCAAATTCATGGAAGTTTGCGGCTCTCATACGATGGCTATCGGTCAGTGGGGATTGCGCAAATTATTACCGGATAGTATCAAATTAATCTCCGGTCCGGGCTGCCCTGTATGTGTCACACCCAGTTGTGTGATAGACGCCTTGTTTTCGCTCGAAGGCGTTACCATAGCTACTTTCGGTGATTTGTTACATGTGCCCGGTAGCAGGGGAACTCTAGCAGATGCCAGAGCAAATGGTTTGGATGTACGCTTGGTCTATTCATCGTTAGAAGCCCTGGAGCTGTCAAAAGAGCGAGAGACGATTTTTGTAGGGATCGGTTTCGAAACCACTATCCCCGGCATCGCACAAACCATTCAAATTGCCAAAAAAGAGAATCTGTCCGGTTTCTCCGTGCTACCCATTTTTAAAACCATCCCCCCCGCTTTGGATGCCCTGCTTTCCTCTGAAGAAGTGGATATAGATGGTTTGATACTACCGGGACATGTTAGCGTCATTATTGGCTGGAAGGTTTATTCATTTATCCCGCGAAAATATGGGACCAGTTGTGTGGTAGCAGGTTTCGAACCACTCGATATTATGGTAGCGATCGAAAGACTCATCAATCAGATAGAGACTAACAGTCCAAGAGTCGATAATGAATATACCAGAGTGGTGACACCCGATGGTAACCTGAAAGCACAGGAATTCATGCAGCAAGTATTGCAACCGACCGATACCTATTGGCGTGGCTTAGGGTTGATCCCCAATTCCGGATTGAAAATTAGAGATGAATATGCTCGATTCGATGCAGCCAAGAAGTATGACATCACCCTCGATTTCGGAAAGAACGAAGATAACATAAATTGCCGTTGTGCTGATGTACTCAAAGGAAAGCTAACTCCACCTCAATGCCCATTGTTCAAAACCGAATGTCACCCCCATAATCCACTCGGTCCTTGTATGGTATCCTCGGAAGGCAGTTGTGCCGCTTATTATAAATATGAGACCTGAACTAAATATTAATGCTTAGGAATATATATGGAACATAAGAAAATAATTTTGGGACACGGTAGCGGAGCCGGTCTGACTCATAAATTGATCAGTGAGGTATTCGCTCAGACTTTTAAGATCAACCATCTGGACGATGCCTGCAAAATATCGGACAAGATGGTTATCTCTACCGATAGTTATGTGGTAAATCCACTCTTCTTCCCCGGCGGTGATATCGGCAAGCTTTCGGTTAGCGGTACGATCAATGATGTAGCCATGTCTGGTGCCAGACCGACCTTTTTGGTAGCTGGATTCATTATCGAAGAGGGTTTCGAAATCTCAGCACTGCAAAAAATTGTCTGCTCTATGCAAAAAACTGCTCAACAAGCGGGTGTGCAGATCATAGCCGGAGATACCAAAGTGGTAGAAAAGGGCAAAGGCGATGGCATCTATATCTCAACTACAGGTGTAGGCATCTTGGGAGATGGTGATGAACTCTCTGTGAACCGAATCCAAGTCGGTGATAAACTGGTAGTCAATGGCACACTGGGAGACCATGCTGTTGCTATAATCAATGCGCGAGACAGGCTGGAGCTCGATCCGCCTCCTATGAGCGATTGTTGTGCTCTGAACAATTTGGTGCAAGCAATGCTTAAGTCTGCCGAAGTTAAATTTCTGCGTGACCTCACCAGAGGTGGACTTGCTACCATTCTAAACGAAGTTATAGAAAACAGTGATGTGGGGATCATTATCTCCGAAGAGCTGCTTCCCATAAAACAGTCGGTCAGTGCCGTGTGTGGTCTGCTCGGCTTGGATCCGCTTTATTTGGCTAATGAAGGCAAATTAGTTGGCTTTGTTTCTGAGGATGAGCGCTTGCTCGATGAGATGAAAAAACATAACTGCGCTCGAGATGCGGCGATCATCGGAGAAGTTACTGATGAGGTTAAGGGCGTATATCTGCGCACGACAGTGGGTAGCTTGCGTCCGCTTCCCATTCTAAATTCCGATCCATTGCCGCGAATATGCTAAAGAGGTAGGATAATGCACGAAGGCGCTATAGTGAATTCATTATTGCAGATAGCCGAGAGATCAAAAGAAGAAGCCGGATTAGCCACTGTTAGCACAGTTAGAATTGCTGTGGGAAGACTGCATCATATCGTTGATGAAGTGATGCAAGCGCACTTCGATATTATGAAACAAAATATCGCTGGTTTCGAAAATGCTTCTTTGGTGACCGAAACCAGAGAAATCAAACTAAAGTGCGATAATTGTGGCAAGACAATCACTATTGATGAACCCGTTTTTTCTTGTAAAGCTTGTGGCTGCTTATCTACCAGGATCATATCCGGCGATGAGTTACATATCATAACGATCGAAGGTTCATAAGATAATAAAAAAAATAGGAGGAATGAAAAAATGGCAGAAAAAGAGATCAAAGTGATGCAAAAGATCTTGGATATGAACGACAGGATTGCGCAAAGTATTCGAGATAATTTGAGTAAAAAAAATATCAAATTATTAAATTTGATGAGTTCACCCGGCTCCGGGAAAACAACGCTCATAGAGAAAACCGCTCAAGAATATGGCAAGAGTATCTTTGTGATCGAAGGCGATATCCAAACCACCTTGGATGCTGAGCGTATAAACAAAGCCGGTTTGGGAGCTTATCAGATCAATACCGGTCCTTTCGGTGGAGATTGCCATCTGGAAGCCGGTTGGATACAATCAGCACTGGATGAGATTACCCTCGATGATATCGAACTATTGTTCGTAGAAAATATCGGCAATCTGGTCTGCCCGGCAGAATTCGATATCGGTGCTCATGCCAATGTGCTCGTCCTTAGCATAACCGAAGGTGAAGATAAACCGCTCAAATACCCGCTTGCTTTTCGTAATTCACACCTTTGCCTGATCTCAAAAATCGATCTTCTACCCTATTTGGATATCGATATTGACAGATTGAAAAGCAATATACTCCAGATCAATCCTCAGATGAAAATCATCGAGCTTTCTGCAAAAACCGGCGAAGGTTTCGATAAGTGGATCTCATATTTGAAATGAGGGTTTTTAGCAAAGAGGAGAATGTTGATTAGTTAATTGGTTGATTGGTTAATTCGTTCGATCGTTCAATCGTTGAATTGTTTCGGGCATTTGGTCATTGGAGAATTGGGATTTGTTTTATGCTAGCTTGCTTCGTGAAATCTCTAACTTTTTACTTTACAAGAATCATATCAGTTAAATAATTACAAAAAAAAGTAAGAGGAGTAGAGATGAAGGTTGCAGACAAGATAAAAGAGCTGAAGCAACGGGAAGATAAAGTGCTGAAAATGGGTGGAGAGAAACGCATCCAAATTCAGCACGAAAAAGGCAAACTAACTGCCAGAGAGCGAATCAATCTTTTCTTTGACGAAGGCACATTCCGCGAGATCGATATGCTTGCCCGGCATCGCTCCACCAATTTCAACATGGACAAAGCCGATATCGCCTCTGACGGAGTGATAACCGGGCATGGACTTGTAAACGGGAGACCTGTGTTTGCCTTTGCCCAGGATTTCACTTCTCGGGGTGGTTCTTTGGGTGAAAGACATGCCAACAAAATCACCAAGATCATGGATATGGCACTCAAAGCCGGTGTGCCGTTTGTAGGCATAAACGATTCAGGTGGTGCTCGTGTGGAGGAGGGGATAGACTCTTTGCGTGGTTACGGTGATATCTTCTTTAGAAATTCACGCGCTTCCGGTGTGATCCCACAAATCTCAGCGATCATGGGACCTTGTGCAGGCGGTGCGGTATATTCTCCCGCAATGACCGATTTTGTCTTTATGGTTAAGAAAAAAAGCTATATGTTCATCACCGGACCGGGTGTTATCAAAACCGTTACCGGCGAAGATACCACATTCGAAGAGCTCGGCGGTGCTATGGTGCATAATGCCAAAAGTGGAGTGGCACATTTCGCTTGTGAGAGTGATGAGGATGCTATCGATCAGATCAAAATCCTGCTCAGTTACCTTCCCAATAATAACTTGGAAGACCCTCCCCATATCAAAACAGGAGATGACCCTCATCGAATCTGTCCCGCTTTGGATACGATCATTCCCGATAGTGCCAAATCACCCTACGATATGAAAGATATCATCCACGATATCCTTGATCATGGTGAATTTTTCGAATCGCATGAGCATTATGCTGAAAATCTCGTAGTTGGATTCGGTAGGATCGATGGTCATGTAGTAGGCATAGTTGCCAGCCAACCGATGGTACTTGCCGGTTGTTTGGATATAAACGCATCAGACAAGGCATCCCGTTTCGTTCGCTTCTGCGATGCCTTCAATGTGCCGCTGATCACATTTGTGGATGTGCCCGGTTATCTACCCGGAATTCATCAGGAATGGGACGGCATCATCAGACATGGAGCCAAACTGCTCTGGAGCTATTCCGAAGCTACGGTTCCCAAGCTTACGGTCGTCACCAGAAAGAACTATGGTGGTTCTTATATAGCTATGAATTCGAGGCATTTAGGTGCCGATATGGTTTTCGCCTGGCCTACGGCAGAAATTGCTGTGATGGGAGCTCAAGGGGCAGTTAATGTGGTCTCTAGCTACCGCAAAGCTATCAAAGAATCGGATGATCCCGATAGCACCCGCCAGGAGAAGATCAAAGAATATGAAGAATTATTTAACACACCATATATCGCAGCAGAACGCGGTTATGTGGATGCGATCATCGTTCCGAGCGAAACCAGAGCCCGTCTGGCTGATGCACTCAATGTGATGCTGAACAAAGGTGAATCTTTACCGCCAAAGAAACATGGTAATATCCCTCACTAACGGAGGCAGAACATGCAAAAAGATAAGAAAATAAAAGCGGCAATTGCGGCAGTAATCCAATATTTGGACGAAGAGAAAAGAAGCGCAGCTCCCAAACGCTATTGGGCACGCTTCAATCGCGAATGTATAATGCAAAATCGTACTCTTGTACAACGCAGAGATTTTAAAAAGTCATGGAGGATACATGCAGTTAGATAAACATAACAAATTGGAAATGAGAGACGTTAGATACGAGCCGGACAGACCGAAAACTGAGAATCCGGTAAAGGTGCAAGATCTTAGCTATAGAGACGGACATCAGTCCATATTCGCTACCCGCGGTCGAACCGAGGATATGGTCTCCATCGCTGAGCATATGGACAAAGTCGGCTTCTATTCGTTGGAGATGTGGGGTGGTGCCACCTTCGATACTATGCACCGTTATCTGGCAGAAGACCCTTGGGAGAGAATCCGAACCTTGAAGAAATACATCAAGAAGACACCATTTTCTATGCTGCTCAGAGGTCAGAATCTGGTAGGATACCGAAATTATGCTGATGATGTGGTGGAAACTTTCGTACAGAGAGCCATAGATAATGGGATAGATATCTTCCGTGTGTTCGATGCTCTGAACGATTTTAGAAATTTCGAAACTGCTGTGAAGATAATCCAAAAAAATAAGAAGCATTTCCAAGGTGCTATCTGCTATTCGCTCACCGAACCTCGTATGGGCGGCGAGATCTACAACATCGAGTATTATCTGCAAAAAGCGAAGCAACTGGAAGAAATGGGTGCAGATACTATCTGCATCAAAGATATGGCCGGTTTGGTCTCACCTTATGATGCCTACAATTTGGTGAAAGAACTCAAAAAACAGACCGATATCCCCATCCATCTTCATACTCACTTTACTTCTGGTATGGCTGACCTGGCACTGATGAAAGCTATCGAAGCCGGAGTAGATATCATCGATACCTGCCTGGCACCTTATGCATACCGCACTTCTCATCCGGCAATCGAACCGCTGATAATGTCACTGCTCGGAACCAACCGCGATACGGGATTGGATATCAATCAGGTCGCTGATATAGACAGAGAGATCGAAAAAATACTCCCCAAATACAGACACTATCTCGATAGTACCAAAACCGCTATAATCGACACCAATGTCATCTTACACCAAACTCCGGGCGGAATGTTGTCTAATCTGGTTAACCAACTCAAACAGATGGATGCTTTGGATAAACTGAACGATGTTTTCGAAACATTGCCTAAGGTTAGAAAAGATCTGGGTCAAGTACCGCTGGTAACTCCTACCAGTCAGATTGTCGGTATTCAGACGGTTAATAATGTGCTATTTGACAAAGATGAGGAATACAGCGTGATCACCGAACAGGTAAAAGACCTCTGCTATGGACTTTATGGGAAGACACCGATGCCGATCAATCCGGAAGTGCAGAAAAAAGCATTGAAGAATTATCCGCGCGGTGAAAAACCGATCACCTGCCGACCGGGAGATATTCTAAAACCGGAACTGCCCAAAGTAAAAGAAGAAGTAAAAGACCTTGCCAAAGATATAGATGATGAACTCATTGTTGCCCTCTATCCGGTTACCGGCAAAAGATTCCTGAAATGGAAATACGGTCTGCAACCTATCCCAGACGAAGCTAAAGCAAGATCAATCGAAGAGATCAAAAAAGAAGAAAAACTGATAGAGCAAGCATTATCCGGCAAACTTACCACCAAAAAAGATAAGAAAGAAAAACCGGCTAATCTGCGCTCTTTTGATGTGTATATAGAAGACGAGCATTTCACCGTAGAAGTAGCAGATGCCGATGCTCCGGCTGCTGCTATGCCCAAAAAGCGTGAGAAAAAAGAGAAAGAAAGCGATGGCGTGGATAGCATCAAAGCGCCGATCTCAGGTATGATAGTAGAATACAAGAAAAATATCGGTGATGAGGTAAAAAACGGTGATACTATCCTCGTACTCGAAGCTATGAAAATGTTCAATAACATTAGCTCATCAACAGACGGGGTAATCTCCAAAATACCGTTCGACAGCGGCGATTCGGTAAACAAAGGTGATGTCCTCGCTCTGATCGAACCGAAAGCGGAATAATCTAATTCATACAACTAAGGGGCAGATCTTTTCAATCTGCCCTTTATACTTTGTCATAGAAGATCTCAACAATAAATTTATGGACAATTTAGCCCTGATAAAAATAATTTAACTAATTTCTTATATGAGGAGAGAAGATGGCACAAAAGTTATTTTTGTTAGATGGCACTGCAATGATCTACAGGGCATATTTTGCCCTCAGTAGAAATCCGCTGAGAAATAGCAGAGGCGAGAATACCAGCGCTATTTTCGGAGTAATCAATATGTTCATCAAGTTTGTGGAGAGGTTTTCGCCCGATTATGTCGCTATCTCATTCGACCGTAAAGAAAAAACCTTCCGCCACGAGATCACCGAGACTTACAAGGCAAATCGACCCTCTGCTCCGGATGAGCTTAACGAACAGGTGGAGCCGATAATTAATTTCTTCGAACTCATCGGTATCCCGGAAGTTTCCGTTGCCGGCTACGAAGCTGATGACGTAATAGCCACACTGGCGAAGAAATTCAAATCAGACTACGAGATCATCATCGTGAGTGGAGATAAGGATTTCTCCCAAATAGTGGATGATAGAATCTCGCTCTATGATCCGATGAAGGAAAAGGTCACACGAGAGGAAGATATCTTCGAGCGCTATGGTATCAAGCCCGAACAATTTATTGATTATCTGGCTATTTGCGGAGACAGTAGCGACAATATCCCCGGTATCAAAGGTGTCGGACCCAAAGGAGCGGTGAAACTGCTGGACGAATTTGAAACGTTGGAAAATATCTATGTAAATATAGATAAGATAAAGCCGGAATCTACCAAGAAGAAAGTGAGCGCCCACAAAGAGGATGCATATCAATCCAAAAAATTGGCTACTATCATCCAAGATGTAGAACTCGAAGTGGATGGGATAGAACAATTCAGATTCAAAACGGAAAATCTGGGAAAAGCGCTCCCACTACTGAAACGATACGAACTGACCTCGATCATCAAAAAGCTTGCAAGCACATCTGAGATTGCTCCCGAACTCGATTTTGGCAAAGATGATGATGCTATCGAGTTTGAAGCCAAGCTTATCGATACTGCTGATGAATTCTCAACTCTGTGCAAGGAGCTATCCAAAGCCGAGATAATTGCTCTGGACACGGAGACAACCTCTCTGGATGCAATGAAAGCCGAGTTGGTAGGAATATCACTTTGTTACGATAACAAAAAGGCATATTACATCTCCATCGGACATAAAATGTCCAACACTATAGCAGAGAAAGAGGTGATATCCCAGCTTTCCAAAGTTATGAAAGATAAGACCATCGTGTGTCATCATCTCAAATATGATTATCTGATCCTACATCAAAGTGGGTTTGAGTTTCCCCAAAAGTACTTCGATACCATGCTTGCTTCTTATGTGTTGGATCCGAGCGTCCAGCATTCTCTCTCCGCTTGCGCTCTGCGAGAGTTTTCTCATCATATGACGCCTATATCTGAACTAATCGGTAAGGGTAAGAAGCAAATAACCTTCGATATGGTTCCGGTAGTAGAAGCGGCGAACTATTCCGCTGAAGATGCCTATATCACTTTCAAATTGTACGACCTCCTCAAAAGCAGATTGGAAGAGAAGAAGATGACCTCATTATATGACAATATCGAACTGCCGCTTGTGTTCGTTCTCGCTGCTATGGAAGAGAAAGGTGTATACATAGACCAAAAGATGTTGCGTGAGATTTCTCAAAATAACCAGAAATATCTTGGCAAGCTGATCAAAGAGATCTACAAGATCGTAGGGTATGAATTTAATCTGAACTCATCGCAGCAATTGGCAAAAGCGCTATTCGAAGATATGGGTATCCCACCTGTGAAGAAAACAAAGACCGGCTATTCTACCGATAGCAGTGTTTTGGAGAAATTATCTCAAGAACACGAAGTGGCAAAGCTCCTTTTGGAATATCGCCAGATCACCAAATTGGAGTCTACCTATGTTCAAGCTTTACCAAAATTAGTAAATGAGCGTACCGGCAGACTACATTCCTCTTTTAATCAGACGGTTACCTCGACCGGAAGATTATCCAGCGCCAATCCGAACCTGCAAAACATACCTATCCGCAGAGAGATGGGCAAAGAGATAAGAAAGGCATTCGGTACTCCGGATAAAGACTATCTCATCCTCTCTGCCGACTATTCTCAGATCGAGCTCAGATTGCTGGCACTATTCTCCGGCGATCCCAACATGCTCAAAGCTTTTCGTGAAGGCGCAGATATCCACGCTCAGACTGCTCATATTATCTTTAATGTTCCGGCTGAGGAAATAACACCTGATCAACGGCGCTATGCTAAGATCATAAATTTCGGTCTTTTATATGGCATGGGAGCTTATCGCTTGTCTAATGAACTGGACACATCCAGAAAAGAAGCGGAAGATTTTATCCAAAACTATTTCAACAAATTTCCCACTATCAAAGAATATCTGGCAAATTCGGTAAATCAAGCCAAAGAGAAAGGCTATGCAGAAACTATGTTTGGCAGAAGATTGTACCTTCCCGAGCTGAAAAGCTCTAACAAGATGCGGGTACAGGAAGCCGAGCGTGTCGCTACCAATATGCCTATCCAAGGTAGCGCTGCAGATATCATCAAGTTAGCAATGATATCCATACATGAAAAGACACGCAAAATCGACGGTATTGATATGCTCATCCAAGTACATGATGAACTTGTCTTTGAAGTAAAAAAAGAGAAGTTGGAAGATGCAAAAAAGATCATCACTACCGAGATGGAAAAAGCTCTACCGGAGAAATATCGAAAAGATATCACTTTGACGGTTGAGATCGGTGTGGGTGAAAATTGGTATGAGGCGCATTAGACGGGGGTGTTCTACTATGATGCTGTATAGCCATTTAGCAGTTGCCGGCAAATTGGAAGCATACTTCCTCCCTCGCCAGTATGATGAATACTATCTGGGCAGCATTTTCCCCGATATTCGTTATGTGCTCTCTCTACCAAGGCAGCATACCCATCTCAGTATGAAAAAATTGAATTCATACTATAATCCTTCATCGAGAGATTTTATTGCCGGATTCCAGACACATATAGCAGCGGACAATGTAAGTCTGACAAACTATATCTTGTCCTCATTCCCAAAAAATATTGTAAAATTCATCTTGCCCTCGGTGGCACTGCCGGTGATTTTAGAGATTTATTTTCTCAATAAATGCCACCTTCATCCCACCCTCTCCTGCTCAACAAACGAAGTTACAAAAGCTCTGGATATATCAGACAAGCAATTGGAAGAATTTACCGGTTTTGTGAGTAGTTTTTTGTCAGACCCCAGTATTGAGAATGGCATAAAGCTGTTAGGCTCGCTCAGTACAAAAAGAAACGAGATCATCAGGCGCTATATCCGTTGGGCTAAGCTGGTAAATAAGCTTCCTTTTGTCCGCAAATTTCTGCTGAATTCGGTAGATGAGAATAAGCTGATAGAAGATATTAGGACGATAATCAAATATCAGCAATATACGACAGAGGTGATATAATGAATAACTTAAGAAAAGGAAGTGATTATGAAGATTAATAAGCAGAAAGTTGTCTTATTCTTGATTATCACATTCCTGATCAGTTGGTTGGTTGCTTTCATGCTACATAGAGCCGGGATATCCTATGGTTCACCCCGCTCACTCTTTTTCATTGCACTGATCTATATGCCGGCGCCAGCGTATGCCACTATCATCGTACAAAAGCTTATCTATGACCAACCGCTGAAGAATTATGGGCTTAGATTGAAAAAAACCTCTATCCGCTGGATAATCGGTGCAATGGGTTTTGCCTTGCTTTTTGCACTTGTAACTGTATTGATAGTGTGGATTTTGGGAAATATATTCGGAATCCCCGGATTTGGGATATTATCCTTTGATAAACATGAAATTATAAACTATCTGGAGCAGACTAGAATAGCAGAAGTGCCGACAACAGACGAACTCTTCCCTATGCATCCTATTATTTTCTTCATAGTTGGTGTGTTTGGGAATATCATTCTGGGTGCGATAGTAAATTTCCCTTTTGCTTTGGGAGAAGAGCTCGGTTGGCGTGGGCTTTTGGTAAATGAATTATCCCCTTTGGGGTTTTTCAGAAGTACTTTCCTTATCGGCATAATCTGGGGTATTTGGCATATCCCTGTGATTCTGATGGGACACAATTTCCCATCCTATCCTATTATCGGTTCTTTGATGATGATTACCTTTTGCCTCTCGCTATCGTTCCCTCTTTCGTATTTTCGTTTGCGTGCCAACTCTGTCTTTGCTCCTACGGTAGTACACGGAATAGTAAACGCTAATGCCGGGTTGGTAATGCTCTATTTCATCAGAGGGAATATACTGTTTGCCAATATCAGCGGAGTAGCTGGTATTCTCAGTGCCATTATCCTAACTATATTTATTTTCAAATATGACCCGAAGTTTATTTCTGTTTTGTCTGACAAACATAGATTCCTTGCTTTATTCGATAAGGAGATAAAAAATGAAAACTCAGAGCAAAGGGAAAGCCGGTGAAGATAAAGCGGCTACATATCTGGAGCAAAAAGGTCATGTCATCATCAAACGGAACTTTTATAACCGTTATGGCGAGATAGACATCATTTCGCTCGATGGTGATGAACTCGTATTCACCGAGGTAAAAGCACGCCAACGTGATATCGAAACAGCTCTCTCGAGTATATCGCGCTCCAAACGGCGCAAACTATCTAAATCCGCCATGCTGTTTCTCACTGCCCATGATGAATATGGTGATTTTGTTACCCGATTTGATGTGATAGTTCTGACGGATACACCCGATCAGATCTATCATCTGGAGAATGCATTTACGCCAGACCTAATTCAGTAGTCCCTCATCGAAATCGGTACCGAGATAATCACGCCAATCCGGAATTGTCGCCTCAGTATCGTCACCCTGACTGTATATCAGTCTGTGATTATTGTTACTCTGAATATCTATGAAGATATAGGTAGCATTATGAGTAGCACGATACTTCCAGATCTCATAATTCTTTTGGGTATAATGTGTCATAAGACCGGTATTTAGCTTCAGAATCTCCTGCGGTTTGCCATGTTTGATATATACTCTGCCTCTGGCGGTCTCCCAACCATCTTGATGACTGGAGAAATGATCGTTGGCATATTCGATACGAGTAAGAACTTCACGCTTGAACTGATTCGTTTCTTCTTGGGGATTGGGGTCGTTAGTTGCCCAGAAGCGTTCCAGAAAGTTTCTCTTCCCATCCTCGGAAAGTGAGCTCCACAGTCTTTGATGAGCACGCCCGGGCGAGAGGAAATAACGGACAAGCTTGAATTCGTCATCCAAATCTACAAACACCCTCTTCTCGGCTCTCTCCTCTTTTCTCGCCACACTAAAAATATCACTCCGTTGAGTTTTCATGCCGGTTTCGGGATCTTCCAAGCTAACCGTCAATTCATAGATACCGGGCTCATAGCCAAGGATCATAAACTCTTTGATCCTATTCGTACGCGCGCTCTCTGTAGGGATCTTTTCTCTACGTTCGGTTACCAGACTATCTTTTCTTGTTATCGTGATCTCTTCGATGAACTCACCGTTTTCTCTTATCGGCAGATTATACAATTCATAATAAAGATAGACAAATTGACGAGAGCGGAACACATTGCCGGGATTAACTCGGAAGCGATAATCACCTCGATGGAATTTCTCAAATCGCCGTGTTCTATCAACTTCTATACTTGTACTGAACTCAAGGTCGCTTATCATAGTTTCAGAAGGTAAGATGTCCACTTTATAGACCCAGTTGACATAGTCTTCCTGTAGCTCATCCTCAAATCTTACCTTAATATAAAAATCCGGTCTCGAAAGTGTGAGAGTGATCTTGTCCATGAAGACATTATCGTTATAAGTCTGAGTTAAATCCTCTGCTATGATATGGTTGGTAAACCCTTCCGTATGAATGTCTTTTCCGTCTCTTTCCAAGCTGATGTCCACTCGTAGGAAAGCAACAAATCCCTGATCGGTCTGAGCAAAATCGAGTTGGTTATATGGGACTACATAATTCACTTCCACGATGGTATTCCCATCCTCATTCAAAAATCGGTTTGCATCTACCCATACGGGTAATTCAGCGCTCAGCAACGATGCTACTGCTATCACTATCATCATAAATAGATACTTTTTCATAACTACCTCACATTTAATCTACATTTAAATGAATCGTAGGTTTACAGTCAAATTTATTCTGAAAAAAACTGAGGACTTTATCGTCGGGGAAGAGGTTTACCGCCCTCGGTTGCAATTTCATTTCACTATAATTTTTGCTAAGCACCGAGATAAGCAGAGAGAATTTTCCGGGGCATTCATTTTTCAAATCCAAAAGCTGTTTGGCAACACTGGAATTCAACTTATCCAGAGATAAACTCGCCATCAGAGTACCGCTGACACATTTGGGAAGCTCATCCAAATAATAGACTTTGACCGGATCTATCCGCAGAAGATTTTCATTGCCATTGGAGTAGTTATTTTTTCTCCCGATAACAAACAATTTTTCTCCATTTTTCATCATATCGAAATATTCTTCAAAATTCTTTTGGAACAAGGCAACTTCGAATTTACCATAGAGATCTTCCAAGAAAATCGTAGCATATGGTTTTTTGTTGCGGTCTGTTTTTTTGATAACTTGCGCAACTATGCCAGCGATCTTCACTAATTTTCTCGGTTCATTCTCGATCGCCACAAAATCTTGTGAAGTAGCGTTGGAAAACGTCTCGATCATCAGTTTGTAACGCTCGAGCGGATGACCTGAGCGATAGAACCCGAGAATCTTCTTTTCCTCTTGCAATTTTTTTTCTATCGTCCACTCTTCTATCTCCGGCAATTTGGGCTCGAGATGCTCCTCCTGCTCCTGTTCGGATAACATTTCAAACAGAGAAATCTGCCCCTGTTCCTTCTCCTGTTTTACAACACCAGCGTGATTGATAGCATCTTCGATAGCATTGTATTTCTGTGCCCGGTTACCCTCCAATTCATCCAAGGCACCGGCAGAGACCAAGCTCTCCAACACTCCTTTGTTAACAGCTACAGAATCTATCCTCGAAGTAAGATCGAAAATGGAAAGATATTTGCCATTCTCTTTCCTCTCTGAGATGATTGAATTGATCGCCGCTGAACCCACATTTTTGATCGCTTTGAGTCCGAACATAATCTTGTTCTCTTTCACGGTAAACTCACATTCACTCAAATTTATATTCGGTGGTATCACTTCGATACCCATATTTTTGCATTCAGCTATCAGACTGGGTATCTTGGAGGGATCATTTTCCAAAGATAGAGAAGCAGCCATAAACTCGACGGGATAATGTGCTTTTAGGTAGGCAGTTTGGAAGGCAACGAATGCATACGCAGCTGCGTGACTTTTGTTGAAAGCATAACTGGCAAATTCAAGCAGGTCTTCCCATATTTTTTTGATTATCTTCTCAGAAACGCCATTCTGTTTGGCACCTTCGTAAAACTGTTTCTGCAGTTTTTCCATTGCTTCCGGATTTTTCTTCCCGATCGCTTTTCTAAGAGAATCCGCTTCAGCGCTGCTCATACCGGCAAGTTCACGCGCTAAGCTCATCACCTGCTCTTGATAGACTATCACCCCGTAGGATTCTTTGAGCGATTTCTCCATAAGAGGATGCAGATATTCGATCTTCTCTTTGCCATGCTTTCGCCTGATATACTTGTCTATATATTGCATGGGACCGGGTCGATAGAGAGCGACCATAGCGATGACATCCTCTATCTTATTCGGTTGTAGCTCCATCAGGTTTTTCTTCATCCCGGCAGATTCGAGCTGAAATACACCGTCGGTTCTCCCCTCAGAGAGCAGTTTATAGGCTTTCTCATCACTCAGATCGATATAATCGATGTCTATCTCTATTCCTTTGGATTCTTCTACCATCTGCAGCACTCTTTTTATCAGTGTTAGAGTTTTCAAACCCAAAAAGTCCATCTTCAGCATCTTCAACTCATCGAGCCACATGCCTTCGAACTGCACTAATACGGCGTTTTCTGCCCCTTTTTGTTTACTGATAGCAAGTGGTATATAGTTCATCAGATCACCGGGACCGATCACTACCCCGGCTGCATGCACTCCTGCGTGTCTTATCAAACCTTCCAGCACTTTGGCATAGCTGATCATCTGTTTATATACTTTATTCTCCTGCATTTTATCGGCAAACTCTTTGGATGATTTGAGCGCATTGGATACCGTTACCTGCTTCGCTTTGGGGAAATATTTGTTCACCGTCTGCAGAGAGGGCATCATCTTTGTCAGTTCGTTAGCTGTAGCCGGTGGGATGCCGAGTACTCTCGCCACATCCTTTATCACGGATTTTGCCTTTAATCTACCGAAGGTAATGATCTGTGCCACACTTCGCTCACCATATTTCTGTTTCACATAATCTATGATCTTAGCGCGACCTTCGCCACAGAAATCTATATCTATATCCGGCATACTGATACGATGCGGATTGAGGAAACGTTCGAAATAGAGATTGTATTTGAGCGGATCGATTTTGGTTATCCCCAATAGATACGACACAATGCTGCCGACCACAGAACCACGCCCCGGTCCGACCGGCACATTCATATCCCTGGCAGCATCTATAAAGTCTTTTACAGTGAGGAAATAATCATCGAACCCCATTTTGTGAATGATCTCCAATTCATGGTCTATCTGCTCTGTCACCTCTTTATTAACTTCCGGGTATTTCTGCTTTGCACTTTCGTAGCATAGGTGTCTGAGGTAGGAGCTATTATCCTCAAAACCGTCCGGGATAGGAATTTTGGGGAAAAGCGGTTTCTCATACGTCAAAGTCAGATCGATCTCGTTGGCGATTTTCACCGTATTATCATAAGCTTCAGGTAGGTTTGGGAACAAAGCACGCATCTCTTCTTCAGACTTGAAATAGAGCTGATCCGTCTCATACTTCATCCGATTCTCATCAGAGAGATTTTTACCGGTTTGGATGCAGAGCAGTGCATCATGAGCTTCGGCATCCGCTTTGGCTAGGTAATGACAATCGTTTGTAACTACCAGCGGTGTGTCTGTCTTTTCTGCGATACGGATCAATCTAGGCGCTACTTTTTTTTCATCTTCCAAACCATGATCCTGTATCTCTATATAAAAATTCTGTGGAAAAACTTCTTTGTAAAAAGATAACGCTTCCAATGCCTTTTCTTCCTCATCTTTCAGCAGTAGAGTTGCCAATTCTCCCTGTAGGCATCCGGAGAGACAGATCAAACCTTCCGCATACTGTTTGAGAAGGGCTTTATCTATACGCGGTTTATAATAGAATCCTTCGATAAACGCTCTGGAAGATAGCTTTACCAGATTATGATACCCGGTCTTATTTTTTGCCAGCAGTACGAGATGATGCATTTTCTCTCGCTTGGCACTTTCAGCTCCCAATTCACCATTGATGATATAGGTCTCTATGCCGATGATCGGCTTTACCTTCTGTGAACCGGAATTTTTATTTAACTTTTGCGCTTGAGTATAAAAGTCCATCACTCCATACATGTTGCCATGATCTGTCATAGCCACAGCAGTCATATTTAGTTCTTTTGCTTTTTTCACCATCCTGTCTACTCGGCAAGCTCCGTCTAACATGCTATATTGCGTGTGGTTATGCAAATGAACAAATGCCATATCCCTGCTCCATTTTCATTTTTCTCTTTTTTATTTTTTTAAATGTTGTTTATATGTCAAAGCAAAAATTATCCAAAAATCGTCACTTCTTCCGTTACTTATGTTTAGGATTACTTTTGCAACAAATTATTTATGCTCACTCTTCTTTATCTTCTATTTCTTCTTTTTTATTTTTCCACCAGATGATCCTTTTTTGCACCTCTTTTTCGAAGCCGAATTTGGTGGGAATATAGTACTTTTTTTGTTTCATTTTGTCTGGGAAGTGTTTTTGGGAAGTGGTAGCTTCTTCGAAATCGTGGGCATATTTGTAATCTTTGCCATATTCGAGATCTTTCATCAACTTGGTAGGTGCATTTCTAAGATGGAGTGGAACACCCAGATGGCTGGTATTTTTCGCATCTTTAGCTGCTTTTTTATAGGCACTGTAGATGCGGTTACTTTTTGGTGCGGTAGCCAGATAGACCACCAATTGTGCTAATGCTGTATTAGCTTCCGGCATTCCAATAAAATGTACCGTATCTTTAACGGCGACAGCTTGAACCAATGCTTGCGGATCTGCCAGTCCCACATCTTCGGATGCGAATCGAATCAATCTTCTCGCCACATAGAGTGGATCTTCTCCGGCTTCCAGCATTCTTGCCAGCCAATAGAGACTTGCTTGTGGGTCACTATCTCGCAGTGATTTATGTAAAGCTGAGATTACATTGTAATGCTCCTCTCTATCCTTATCATAAAACATCGCTTTGCGGGAAAGGATCTCGGAGACTGTCTTTACATCCAAATTCTGTTCCGGTTTACAATTTTTTAGAACCATTTCCAGATAATTCAATGCACGACGCCCATCTCCCCCGCTTTGTGCTGCCAAATAAGCTATCACATTATCCGGCAATTTAGCGGGAATACCCAAGATATCCAAAGATCGTTTGATGATTTGCTCGATATCTTCTTCGGATAGTCCATACAATACAAACACATGACATCTGGATAAGAGAGCGGGGATCACTTCGAAAGATGGATTTTCGGTAGTTGCCCCGATCAAAATGATCGCCCCGGATTCCACGAAAGGTAAAAAAGCATCCTGCTGAGATTTGCTGAAACGATGGATCTCATCTATAAAGAGGATCGTACTTGTATTCTGAGTCTTAAAAGTGTATTCCGCTTGGTTCATTACCTTCTTCACATCTTTCACACTGGCTAATACAGCACTATAGGGAAGGAAACGGTGTTTGGTCTTAGATTGGATCACCCGGGCTATGGTGGTCTTTCCTGAGCCGGGAGGACCCCACATGATGAAGGAATGATATTTGTCGGTAGCCACCATGTTACGTAGCAGAGAATCCGGTGCCAAGAGCTCCTCCTGTCCGATAATCTCATCGAGTTCGCTCGGGCGTACCTTTTCTGCCAAAGGCACATTGGTTTTCTTCTTTTCTTCGTCAAATAGTTTTAGCTGATCACTCATCGTTATCTATCTGCTCATTTTTACCTATGATCTCTATCTTACCGTTTGCAGTACTAACCGAAACGAGGTGAGTTCTTCTTCCCAGATAACCTTCTATCTCATAATACGTTGCCCTTTCTCCGATAAGATCCAGATTTTCTACCTTTATCACACCGTTTGAGCATCTCGCTTTCAGGGTAGCATCAATTTGTTTGGGAAGATAAAGAGTGATAGAACCGTTGGAATTCGTAAGTTTCATCATCTCATTGAGATAGTTCACATCGGCAAAAAGCTTACCATTTGTGGTATGGGCAAACTGGAGATTATCTATATCGCTTAGTCTTATATTACCGTTAGTGTTTCTGGCAGAAACCGTTCCTTTCACATTATCTATCAAAATGCTTCCGTTTGTATTCACCGCTTCTATCTTGCCCTCGAAATCACTTACCGAGATGCTACCGTTTGTTGACTTCAATTCGGCATCACCACGAGCATCATGGATCTCGATCACGCCATTTTTCATTTCGATTTTCGCTATCTGCAGATTTTTGGGAACGAAGAGGGTATAAGCAACTGCCATATTAGTCCTGCTTTTTCGGGGATAATGTGTTTCGATACGAAATTCCTCCGTCTGAGAGATTACGATCTCGATCTCGTTTAGTAGTTCTTCGGTAGGTGCTTTTTTGATAGCAGTAAGTTCCACATGATCCTCTTCCCAACCGTTTATCGTAACCGAACCGTTTAGATTGTCTATGTGTAGCACCGCACTATCAGATACAGTGAAGGTATTGTATAGCCTTTCGGTAACTTCGGTATCCGGTACACGCTCACATGCCGATATGACAAACAAAAAACTCAGTAACAAAAGTATGATTCTCATCTCCGCCTCCTTAACAGATAAAATTAATTCTTTTTGGTAAAATGGAAATTTTTATTTCTCGCTTGTTTTGTAAAACAGGTAACTCTCCATCAAAATACAGGGGGAGATCTTGTCTGGATGATATTTGAACCGAGTCTGTGCGAAAGATAGTTACTTCTTTTCTATCGATATGAGAACCTTTGATAGCCGTTGGAAGCACAGAGAGCACTTTCGGTCTAGTCAGAGCGTCCACTATGCAGATATCGAATTTCCCATCATCCACCAACGCCTGAGGGTTAAGTTTGAATCCCCCACCACAATAGCGCCCGTTTCCCACACTAATCAATAAGATCCTACCCGTAATATTGCCGGTATCCGTTTTTATCTCCACAGCATAGTTTCTGAGTTTGACCAACGCCTCCAAAACTGCTGCGATATAGCGTGGCATTTTGTTGAGAAATTTTATCTTCTGGGCGTATTTTGCTACGATAGCATCGAAACCTATCCCCAAAGAATTGATAAAATAGTTGTCTTCTATCCTACCCAGATCGATAGGTATAGATTGGCACCGTTTGATAAGAGCCAGATCTTTTTCTATATTACCGCTTATGTTGAAATTCCGGCAGAAATCATTACCTCCACCTTCGGGTACGATCCCCAAAAAAACCTCATCCTCTCTACCGGAGAGTATTATGCCATTCACCACCTCATTTACTGTCCCATCTCCACCTACTGCGACGATATGACGAAATCCGTCCTCTATACCTTGCCGGGTTATTTCGATAGCATGTTTGTGATATTTTGTCAGCCTGATCTCAAAATCGAATTTCCGTTTTTGCAATTCGGAGATCAATTCGGGGATCTTGTGTCCGGTTCTGCCACCTCCGGCAAGGGAATTAACTACAAACAGCCATCTCATGCTCTCTCCAAAATCAAGACAAACTCACCTTTGGGTAGATCTTCTGCCAATTGGCTCATCTCTTTCAAATTTCCGAACCAGAGTTTTTCATTCGGATAGGTAAGTTTATATGCTAAGATGATCTTTCTTTTCTCTCCCAATACAGATTTCATATCCTTCAACAGAGATCTGAGCCGATATGGAGTATCCAGAAATACGATGGTTTGATCATCCGGCAATTTCTTCAGTTCTTTTTTTCGTTTGGAAGAATTAGCAGGCAGAAATCCATAATACCAGAATGAATCGGTATTTATGCCGCTTACCATCAAGGCAGCGATAAGCGAACATGCCCCCGGCAGTGCTGTTACGACTATCCCATGTTGATGACACATGCTCACCAATTTATTCCCTGGATCGGCAAACAGAGGAGTACCCGCATCGCTTATCAATGCTGCAGATTCGCCAGTTCTTGCCAACCTCTGTAATATCTCTTGGCTATGTTCAGACTCATTATGCTCGTTCAGGATCTCCAGTGGTTTATTGATATCATATCTTTTTAGGAATCTGCTGCCGAACTTGTACTCTTCGCAGATGACAAAATCAACCTCTCTGAGTACCTTTAACGCACGCACAGTGATGTCATCAGGGTTGCCGATCGGGGTGGCAACTACAAAAAGTTCACTTTTTGAAGACATAGACTATCTCACCACGATAACTGTGCCTAATATAAAGATACAGACCTAAAAGTAACAAGATAAGAGTTAGAGCGAGTCCTATCAGGCTGAGGCGCAGACTGAGTGTATAGATTCTTGGTTCATATCTCATCTCCAGCACATGCTCTCCCGGTGGGATCACTACTCCGCGCAAGATATGATTTGCCGGATAGATCTCGATCTCTTCTCCGTCTAAATATGCCTTCCAACCTGCCGGGTAGTAGATCTCACTTACTGTGAGGAATGCCGTAGTATCGGTGGAGACTTGGAATCTGAGCTCGTGTAGATCGAAGTCGGTCAATTGTACCTGCTGCTGCTGAGGAGGATAAATTTGCGGCAATTTATCTTCGACCAATGCAGTCGCGCGAGGATCGAAATCAAAATCGTTCAATCTAGCCAAGACTTCGTTTTCGGTTCCCATATACTCCACATCTTGTACAAACCATGCCCGCGGTAGATACTGATTGTTCTTAAATACAGTTAGTCCCAACCGGTCATCATGAAAAGCATATTCGAGGTGATCTACCGGTAAACGCTGTCCGAAGATGATATATTTCACATTAAGCATATTAACCACATTCCAGTTTATCGGTATGCGATTCTGCAGTTCGGTATAAAGGCATTCGTCCAATATATCCTGATAGCGTCGCAGTTTAGCACCATGGTATCCACCAATAGACTGATGATAATGCCCCCAGCGATTGTCACCGAATTCGCCACCCAGCGGATAGATACGGAAAATCTCTTCATCTTGCAGCAAAAAATCGTCCGCTGCCGTCTTCTCATACTCCCTCGTGATCGTAGATTCATGCACAAGATTGTTCAAAAATCGGCTATCCACAATCAAAAGATCTGTAACAACCAAGATAGCAATAAGAGCCAGGAAAATGTTTTGTCCCATTTTTCGCTTGCCCAAGAGGTAAATGCTCCCAAAGAAAACAACCAGAAATATAACCGCTTTATAACCATCATTCAGAAAACGTTCATACCGCATCGTCCTGAGTTGCTGCAACTGCTCCGGACGATAGCGGGCGGCATCGTTTGCATGTTCGAAACTCATGCTCTCGAATGCACCGGAGAATGCCACAAACAGGATCAATAATACACCGGCACCGATCAACACTTTACCCATAGTGGAAAAGAACTTCTCGTCTCGGTTTTTATACTTGTCTATTATCACTTTCAAGCCATAACCGGCAAGTACGACTATAGCAAACTGGAGCAGAACCAAGGTCATCGCCGGTACGCGAAATTTATTGTATCCGGGCAGATAGTTCATCAGGAAATTGGTAAGCAGTGGGAAATGCCTACCGAACGAGAATAAAAGAGAGACTACGGAAACTACTCCCAGACAGGTAACCAAGCGTTTTTTAGTGTAGGTTATCGCAATGATAGCAAGGCAGAGGACAATGATGCCCATATACATAGAAGTTTGAGTAAACGGCATCCAGCCCCAATAAAACGGAGCTACACCGCCAAAGAAATCTGGGATGATGAAAGTGAGCATCTCCAGAGGATGGAAGGACCAACCGGTAGCATATTCCCATCCCACTCCTTCGGCTCCACCTCGGATAGTATATTGCCCATATTGCCAAGTGGAAAGATAGGGCTGTGCTACAGCCAGTGCGGATATCACAAAAGCAGCTGCCAATAATCCGGTGAAGCCGAGATGTTTTTTGAAATTACCATCTTTGATAGACCAGATCAGATTGAAAAGCCAATAAATAGCGATCATAATAAAAGTGTAATAGGAGATCTGCGGATGATTCTCCCGTAGCTGTGCGATTATGAAGAGTGCGGTTAATCCGAGTCCCAAAATATTCCGCTTGTTCCTCAGATACAGAAGTGCCAGAAACACCCAGGGGATGTAAACAACCGCCATAAACTTACTGTTGTGACCGATCTCGATCAGTCCGAGAAAATGAGGTGAGAGTGCAAATGCTATCGCACCGGTAAAAGCGATCAATGGATGAAATTTTAGATAGAGCAGCAAGAGATATACACCCAAAGCGGCTGTGAAGAGCAGTAACACTCGCCAGTTGATCAGCCAACCGACAAGACGGCGTGCTTCATTTAAAAACGGATAATAAGTTCCAAAAGAAATATGATAGCCCGGCATACCGGCAAATATGTTCGAATTCCACAATGCCTGATCAGGGTTTTCTTCATTATACTCTATCATTACCTGAGCAGCGGAACGCCATTGCATAGTATCGCCCGCACGCGGCACATATCCTCTGAACCCCATATCGAAAAATGCGACCGATACGATCAACAATAAAAGCGCAATCAAAACTATATGCACATATTTGCTTTCAAATTGTGGTTCCAAAAATTCCGGTCTTTCGATCTGTTCCATCTTCTTCTGCTTGCGTTTACTTATCTTTTTGGTCATTTTTCTTCTCCTTCCGGTCCTTCCGGGTGATTTTATTGTCGGAGCAAAAAAAAGCTGATTCGTCCGGATAACTGAGTTTCTTTTTTGCCTTTTCTTTGCTAAAGAGATAGTAATGGGCTGTCGCTTGGCTGCATAAGTTACCTGACTGATCACTCAAACTAACCGAGATAATCGCTATATTGCGTTTTTTGTCTGTCAGATTAGCTTCTATCTTTAACGCTCCTTTGTTTGTATATACCGGTTTTTTATAAGAAACATCCAATCTGACGGTTACGCCACCTGTTTTCAAATGAGTAAAGACGAGCCAACTGGCAATTTCGTCCATCAGGGTAGCCTGAATACCACCGTGCAAGATATTGAAGTACCCTTGGAATCGTTGTTGCGGTTCCCAATGGCAGACTACACCTGCATCAGTTTTCATAAACTCCATCTTCAAACCATATTCATTTTTGGGTGAGCATGCAAAACAGTTGTATCCCTCCAGCTCGGAGAATGGATTTCTCAGACGCTTCATAATATCTATCATCTCCTTATATAATATTCTTTGTGACGATATTCAAAATCATTGTCAATATTACAAGAAAAATTTTGGTCAATCTCAGGAATTTACTCCTTCTTGGTTTTACATCGCTCATTAATATTGGATGACAAATATACTCAAACAGAAAAAACTTGTCAATTTACCGTTTGATAATTGAGTAGAGTCAAAAAATAAATTGAGGTGAATTATGTGGATTTTAAAAGAGAAAGTTTTGTGTAAAGAGCAGTTTGTCAGAGGCATAAAATGATTAATATCATCGAAGCGGTCATGCCATATATTTCGGGGCTTTATACTTTACCTTGGATCTTAGTTGGTTTTTTGGCAACTATGATCTTATCGCGTATTTATTCGCCTGTCAAAGTAGATCTTACTATGAAGAATGTTGCCTTGGTATTGCTATATCTATTTGTTCCTCCCTTAATATTCAGGATATTCTTAGATACGCCTTTGGGCACACAAGAGGGCATATTTGTCATCGTGGTGGCATTATCTATCGCTCTGATGTATTGGATAGCCTTTTTATTCGCTCGCCATCAAATCAAACGGCAAGGATTATCCGGCACCAATAGAACTCTGTTTATCAAGACGGTCGTAACCAATCAGGGCAGGAGTTCAGCTTTTGTCGGCGGCATTATGTTGGTAATACCGTGTTGGGGTGTTCCGGCCGGCATATTCATGGCTATGTTCGGCATTGCCTTGTTTGCAGTAGTACCTTTCATACTATCCAATATGAATAAGAAGGAGAAACTGGCAGGGATATCTACTCCTGCTCTACCTTGGTTTCTCAGATACTATCCTCTGTATTTTATCATCTTCCCTATCGCCGGGCTTTTGCTGCAGAAATCTACGGGCATCACTACGCATGCTCTCGGTGAATGGGGTACTATTATCAGATTTTACACTGCTCTAACCATACCGGCAGCTTTGTATTATGTCGGCTCGGGTATTCATCCCGGGGATTTGAAGATCTCCGAGCTAAAGAAACTTGTCGGGTTAGCACATGAAGAAGGAGTGGAACACTGGTCTTGGGTAAGACAGATTTTCATTCTCACCGCAGTGATCACTCCGCTGATATTTGCTGTCATATTCGGCATTTTACTCTCTTTAAAATTGATCCCACCGGCTTGGTTCGTGGTTACCGTTATCAACGCCATATTACCCATCACCAGCACTAATATGTTTCTTATACCATACGGGATAGACAAAAGGGCGACTGCTCATTCCATCACTTGGTCAACTCTGATATGTGTGCCGATAGTAATAATTCTCATCAGCATCTTTAGCATCTATTTTGCTTAAATGTAACAAAAAGATTGACTCGGATCTAACCTCTCCAAAATTTTGGAATAGTTTTGCTCTACGAAATCACATCATGCTAGTTCATTATAGTTTCTTCAGATAATAAAATCAAGGAGGATCTATCGTGAGGTTGAATACTATCGTTATATTGTTAATCATTCTAGTACTAATTGGTTGTGTGGGTAGAAGCCCACAATATATCGAGTCACCTGTGGGAGAAGAAGGTAGTTTGGATGCCGAACTAAACCGTCTGACCAATCAAATTATCAAAAGCTTAGCTGAAGAAAGAAGGACTAAGATAGCTATCGTAGAATTTACCGATTTATATGGTAATGTTCCGATGTTCGGTAAATATGTCTCAGAAGAGCTGATAACCAGAATGTACACCACTCGCCGGTTTGAAGTGGTGGAAAGACAAATGCTAAACCGAGTATTGGAGGAACAGAAGCTAGGCACTTCCGGTTTGATAGATGAATCTTCCGCCGCTGCTATTGGTAGGATGCTCGGCGTTCAAGCTATAGCTACCGGTACAATTACCGACCTAGGCGATCGGGTGAGGATAAACGCACGAATGATCACTACCGAAAAAGCTGAAGTATTTGCCGTCGCTTCTGTCACAGTTATAAAAGAAGATTATATCGCTAATATGATGACTGCTTATGAAACCACACCGTTAACTATACAAAGAACCACCGAACCGAACTCGGGGGAAAATGTAGTCGGAATTTCTAAACAAACATTAGCCCAAACTACAGTCGATGATGTTGAATTTGAAATAATATCTGCAAGACTAACCAATGACAATAAAGTGGTCATAGAAGTGCTGATAACCAATAAAAGTCATTCTGATAAAGAGATAGGAATCTGTAGTTCTTCCACGATATATGACAATTTCGGGCAAGAATACTCCACTCCGGTTAGAAAAATTGGTCAAAAATCTCAAAGTTCGCCTTATTCATATCTTACACACCTATTTATTTCAAATGTGCCAACTCGCCTATCACTGGAATTTAACACAGTTGATCCTAATGCAGACAGTATTTCATTATTTGATATGAGCATGCATAATCACGCGAATGTTAATCTAAGACACTTCCCCTTGGAAAAATAGGTAGGATAGGGTGAATAATACTGCCAAAGTAACTCATTTATTGTTTTTATAAAAAATTTTCGTTAGATAATAAAAAGCCCTGCGAATTCAATCCCGCAGGGCTTTGTTACATTGGTCTATTTGTCACTATTTAAGTAGCAACATTTTTCTGGTACTGGTATATCTGCCGCCTTCGGCATCTACTCTGTAGAAATAGATTCCGCTGGGTGCCACATTACCCTGTCGGTCTTTTCCGTTCCATTGCACCTGATGTTCTCCGGCTTCCAGCTCTTTGTTCAATATTGTCTTTACTTTCTGCCCACGCATATTGTAGATATCCACTCTCACATTACCGCTTTCGGGAAGATTGAAGGCGATAGTAGTTTCAGGGTTGAAAGGATTGGGATAGTTTTCCGTGCTTAGTTCGGCAACCTGTACGGTGATCTCATCTGCGGAGACAGGATCGTAGTAGAACAGCGTTCTACCCCATTCATCCCATTGTCCATTGTCATACCATTCATATATGACTTCCGTGAGCAGCCAATTCTCATCATAGAGGAACATATCTCTAAACAAGATATGCCAATCATCATTATAGTATTCGTATTTTGTCATAAACTCATATTCGTTATTTTCGAAGTAATCGAATTCATCTTTTTCGAAAGGATGCCACTCTTCGGTTGCCCACTCATAATAAGTTTCTACATCCGCCATCGGTTCATCGCTTAAAAGCCACCAAGTCATCATGTGCATAATATTGTTGTTGACCATATCCTGAAATAACTGATAGTCACTATTATCATTAGCGTGAAAATCTATCACCGATCTCTCATGGTTAGTCCATGTAGCACCATCAACAGAAATTTGATGGATTGTTTCATCGATCCTATCGTTCGCATCATAATAGAAGTTTGTTCTCTCATAATCAGGCTGTCTATTCGTTTCGGGCGGTTCCATATAAAAAGTCTGAGTCATGCTTTCTACTCGATTATTGGCATCATAATCGTACTCATAGTAGGCAAATTCGATCCAATTACCCATGGCATTAGCCCATGCTTCTGAAAGGATAATCTGATTCTGATCGTTGAACTCTTGCTCTATATGTAGGTATTCTTGCCACTGCTGATCATACATTTCCACCATAATGTCGATAAGATTATCTCCATCCCATTGATACGTATGCCGGGTTTCATAAACCCACTCTTCTGCATCTTCGTCCCAATATGATATGACGCTTTCTATGGGTCTGTCTTGATCATCATACTCAAATTCTATCTTTTCTTCATCTACCCACCAGTTATTATCATCATGATCCTGATAGATCGCTTCTATAAGGTTGGGACCATCCGTTCGCCGCTGCACGATATGCCTCGAAAAATCTTCCGTTTGCTCTGTACCACGGCCAAACACATTACCTATACTAAGGTCAGTCTGAAAATCTCTAACTGATGCCGAAAGCATAGTAGCTCCCAGCAATGCTACGACCATTATGAACGCCAGACCAAAAAATTTCGTGTTCATT
This sequence comes from uncultured Candidatus Cloacimonadota bacterium, assembly GCA_964433675.1. Classification (GTDB taxonomy): domain Bacteria; phylum Cloacimonadota; class Cloacimonadia; order Cloacimonadales; family TCS61; genus CAYSSJ01. Next base: position 31,431 of record CAYSSJ010000001.1, on the reverse strand, counting down.
TTTATACCCTCCTTCTTTTTTCACTTACTTTATAAAGGTTAATACTTCAAAATAAAATAGCAAGTAATTATTTTCTTATAACTGATTATTTTTATGATATATAAGCCTAACTCCACTTTTCAGTCAATTTATAGAATGTAGTTTTTTTGGAATTTTGAAAATTTGTTAGTATTCTGGTGTGAAAAAGCCCCGCAAATTTCTCTGCAAGGCTTTGTTACATTGATCCATTTGTCACTATTTAAGCAGCAGCATTTTCCTTGTACTGGTATATCTACCACCATCGGCATCTACACGGTAGAGATATACTCCGCTGGGCATAGTGTTGCCTTGTTGGTTTTTTCCATTCCAGATAAACTGATGATTTCCTGCATTTAGTTCTTTATTGATTAGAGTTGTCACCTTTTGTCCGCGGATATTGTAGATATCCAATCTTACATTTCCGCTTTCGGGCAGATCGAAGGCGATAGTGGTTTCAGGATTGAACGGGTTGGGATAGTTCATTGAACTGAGGATGTTACCAGGTAAGGCTATATCATCGGTGGATGTTGGCACTGTTACATCCAGAAGGAATGGATAGCCGTTATTCATCTGAAAATCGATATCTTCTCCCCAAGTCTCTTCAAAATCCCAATATACATAAGTATTAGCAGCATAGGGATAAGTCATCTCTTCGGTGGTTCTGCCTTCAGCACCAACGCTTGAAGTTTGTTCTGAACTTTCCATATCAAAGTAATTATTGTCCATAAAAAAGGAAGCCCCGGAAATAATAGCACCGACAAAACCTCTACCCTCGATATTTTCACCTTCAGAGGTTTTTACATAACCGGTCGAAAAGCTATTAGTAATCTCACTTTGAGCATTTAGTCCACAAAAACCACCTAAACTCGTTTCTGTACCATCTAATCGAATTATGTTCACTCTACTATAACAGTCGGTAATTTGAGAGGAAGATCTGATATGTCCTACCAAGCCACCGACTTTATAATTTCCAATAATATCGCCAATGCTATAACTGCTGGTGATAGATGACTCTTCTAACAAGCCTACCAATCCGCCCAGTGTATGAAATCCATTGATATTGCCAGTATAATAGCTATCAGAAAGAGACGATTCAGATAATTTTCCTACTAACCCGCCTCCATGGTTAATTAATATTAATTCACTTTCACTAGAGCAAGCTATTATGGTAGAATAATCTGCTTTCCCAATTAATCCACCACCATTTCGCCCCTCTACACTACCACTGCTATGGCTATCTTTTATTATGGACGAATTTGCCTCTCCTATCAAATTACCGATGGAATGTTCTCCTGTTGTTATACTTTCACTGTGGCAATTCGTAATCGAAGATGAATCAGCCTTTCCCACTAAGCCGCCAACAGGAACAAATCCATTTACTGTATTGATACTATAACAATCTGTAATATCGGACAAATATGCATATCCTATCAGACCGCCCATATTACCTGGGAAAAAATAACCAGATATATAACCGGTACTATAGCTATTTGTTATTGTTGAATAGTAAGCCTTTCCCGCTAAAGAGCCAATATAATTTATACCGAAAACCCAGACATCTTCCAGCCCAAGATTTTTTATCGTAGCTCTCTGGATAAAACCAAAAAGTCCGCTATTAATTCCATCAATTGCATCAACTTTTAAACCGGTTATCAAATGTCCATCTCCATCAAAATTACTGCGAAAATTATTATTGTCATCATGACCAATCGGAATCCATCCATCAGGATAATAAGCTCCACCTGGCTCAAATTCGTCGCTAAGGTCAATATCATTTATAAGTATGAAGTGTTTATTAGAATGCTCTTCTCCCAAATAATTCCTCACATTATTCAAATGCTCGTGAGTATCAATCTGCCACGGATCATCTGCTGTACCTGTACCGCCGGCAAATTCAGCATGTAATGGAAATAGAGTTAAAGAAGTTATGAAAATTAACAATGCTATTTCAAGTTTATCCAACCACATTTGTGCCTCCTACTGTTTAAAAATTGTTTTACCGACAAATTATTTTAACAGCAGACACTTATCCACTGCCTCGGTCTTACCGTTTACTTCCAATCTATAGAAATATACGCCGGAAGACACTTGTCTACCGCTGTCATCATTTCCATCCCAGACGATTTTGTGCTCACCCCGCACAAGATGGTCGTCTATCAGTGTTTTTATCTTTTGTCCTTTGATATTGAATATCTCGATTTTTACCACACTCTCTTCGGGAATAGCAAAGGATATGGTGGTAGAGGGATTGAAAGGGTTAGGGTAGTTTGGAGAAAGTTTTACTTCTGTTATTTGTGGTGCATATATTCCACCATCGGTAAATGAGCTATTCAGAAGATCCCATAAATCTTTCTCACGAGTTTTTGCTTCCTGAACACTAGTGATAGCATTCTTCGAGTTGCGAAATCTCAAACTCAGACCCCTGTTTCCGGAACCAGATGCCTCTAAGTAAGTATAAACTATGTCTAGCTGAGTGAATAATGAATCAGTATAAGATAAATTGCCCTCAAGCATAACTTCATATTCGGTGATGGCTTGTTGATAGTTGTTTATCAACCTATTACAAAAGATCTCGTATAGTTCGGATAATTTTGCCAATTCAGTATTCGGATAATCAATCTGTAACTGACTGTAAAACTGTTGAAGTGAGACATATTCATTTTCGGTTTTCGAGCAATTCATCAAACGATTAGCTGACCACAAAGCTTCCATCTCATAAGGATTCTCTTGGATACTTTGCATATATTTGATTTTGGCAGTATTCAAATCACCTTCAGACTCTGCCATTAATCCCTCTTCGAATGAACTGGGTTGCGATGGCGCGAAATATCCCACATTTGGACTTTGAGAAAGTGGCTGATAAATTACTTCCCAAGTTGGTGGATAAAAAGAGGCTTCTATCAGAGCTTCGTTCGTAGTACCCCACCATACCTCACGACAGTAGTATGCATCAGGGATTTCTCCTTCATCTTCATTATATATTGAATATCCGGAACCGAAAATAATATCATTGCGATTCCAATCTATTATCGGATAAGAATAGCCACTTATCCTTATCTCAGGATAATCGGTATTATCGTTATATGTACCACTGATTGAAGAATTTCTTATGACCGGATTTGAAGAACGAACAGCTATTATTCCTGCATAATTATTAGAGTAAACTGTATCTGCTTCCACATAAGATGAAGAATTATAAAATATCAGCCCCGAGTTATTATTGGTTAACAGGTTATTTCTTATTGTTGAATTTTCTATTTCTCCATGAGCATTATAAACGAAAATCCCGGTTGTATTACAATTATCTATGATTGAATTTTCGATTATATAACCTTGTGGATTATTTACTAGAATACCATCATAATTATCTTGAAATATACAATTATTAACAATAACATTACCCTGGATTTCCAAGGGAGCATCAGCATTTTTAAACTTACAATATTCTATATTAGCTGTACCGATATCTTTGATCACTATACCCGACCAGTTCGAACCCGATTGCTTATCAAAGACAATATGCTCTTCATCTGTTCCTATTGCATTCATTGTACCCTCTATTTCTAATTTGAAATTAGAAAACAATTGTGGATTTGAACCAGCCAAGAAAACAATTTCTGAACCCGGTGGAACAGTAAAATCATTTTTTAAGATTATATCACCCGTACCAAACTGAGTTACGCCATTGATTTCTATATTATTAAAAAACCCCTGATAGATAGTAAGTTCAGAAGTTAGCAATTCATCGTCTATTAAGTCAGAATAAGAGTAATTAACATAAAAGTATTCATTATCATAGGCGAGACTGCTAACATGATCGAAATAGTATCTTGTGGATGGTTGTGTACCATTGATATATCTATCGAAATACGAAGATGCCTGAAAGTTCTCAGGCTCTACTCCACAGCGCATTATTTTGTACTTAGGATAATCATTATATTCGGTTTTCAAAGTCAAAACCAAACTCTCATTATCATAACTTGCCAGTAATTCTTCAAATTCATAATTAGAATCGAATATTGTAAAGTGATTTTGCATTATTAAAAAGTTGCCTCCATTTAGGACAATCTTTCTGTATTCATCAAAATCGTTGTTAGTTTCAATAAGGAAGAATTCTGCATTTGATTCTGCCACAACTTGATCGTTTTCCAAGAACCAAAAATAATCATTCGATTGGTCTTTCACTCCCGTATAAATCTTGTATTCATCACTTGTATCAAAATCTATAATAGCAGAATAGTGATTTTGAAAACTCGTTTCAGCATAAGCTATCGGATTGGTACTGTTTTCAGATGGAATGAGAATAGTGAGAAATTTTTCATGAACCCCCGTTGAAGTTACTCTAAATCTACTATGATTTGCATTAGTCGCACCTGTCCATCCCAATGGTAATCCAGTGTAGAAATCAGATCCATAATATTGATCTCTAGATTCATAATTTGTATAAAAGCTGTTTGAAGCTCCCATAGCTCCGAATAGGTTCACATTGTTAACAGAAGAAGTAAAAATTGAATTATAATTGCTATTAAAAATTTCGTTTGAATTAGGGTTGAAATGAATTTGATTTCTGTATTTATTTAAATTGTTTTCTGAATTAATGATATTATCATAGATTATAAAATAATTATTATTAATCATATAAAAATTCCTGAAAACTTCGCACGGATATTCATCTCCGGTTATATCCGGCATTTTGTTATCGTATATCACACTTATTTTCAGGTGTACCATCTGTGCATTTTTGACAAGAAAGTGTCTCTGAGCCGGATTTACTATATCATCTTCTGTTTCATAGCTGAAATTATCAGTATAACCTATTGGGTCTTTGGGATTAAGAGGGACTAATGGATAGTCATCATAATAATCTGGGTTGGGAATACACCATTCAGTCAGTTCAGCAAATTCACCAACATAATCGCTCTCATCAATATATGTACTGTCTGGATTGATTATAATTAAATTTTTCGAATACGGTGATTTAAACCATTCAAGTGTTCTGCCCCAATTACTATTATACCAAGTTTTATATCCAGTATCAATAATCAAATATCTTCCTTTATAAAACAGCTGATAATGAGTTTTTTCGTTATTATAATGGCCATGATTAAATGAGTTTTCATGATTAACTATCAAATATGGTATATCCAATACATAATTACCATCTAGATTAACTATATTAGTTGGAGATGATTGTGGTCTAAGGATTGTTAATTCCTTATTTGAATATGAACCTTGTTCTAAATATAAGGGAAAATAAGAATCATTTGATATAGGCATTGTGTTAATAGTAGATGGGTTAAAACAAATCACTACCTCAAAACTCTCTGTATTATGCTCATTCGTTTCTTTTGGATAATTTCCACTATTATTATCTTTTACTCGATGAATATACCATCTAATTGCTTTTCTTAATTCTGGGTTATTAGTATTATTATAAAAAAAAGGTAATAAACCTTTTTCTATTTTGTACTGGTCTAAACCTAATCTATGCCTGAAATCATCTTTCTGAGTAAAATGGCAAAACTGTGGGTCTATTCTCATCATTACTTGATTCATCCATTCATTCATAAAATCTGTATCCCAGATATTAAAACCAGTTTTCCTATACAACGCTGTAAAAAAAAGAGAAGTTAAATAAATAGCTCGATTTGCATAAGTTAATCCACCGGTGTACATCCCAGAATTAGTTACTCCATAATCAGAAAATCCATGTAAATCTGTTCCAGCAGGATAGTTATGTGTTGACCAAAATTGTTGCATTACAAAATTATTTAATCTATTATTTGAATTTATTTCCTCGCCAGTTAAAATGCACAAATATCCTATACCGCTAATATTTATTAAACGAAAACTAGCAGCTCCAATTCTTGGCAATAATTCATTTGAATAATTGCTTAAACACCAGCCAGCAGGTTCATACCATCCATTATTATTGTAAATCTCATCAATAGCCCAATCAACTAATGTATTCAAGCTATCAACTATCATATCTCGTTGATCAAGACTCATATAATAATATCCCATGTCAGACATAAAAGCAATGAAATTCATCCCATAAGCCATGTGCAATCCTCTCTGATACGCACTTAGTTCATATTCCTCAGCATTATTATACTCTGGATTGTAAATTTTAAGCTTAAATTCTTCCCAATTAAATTCATTTAGTAAAAATGATATTACATTATTCATTAGAACATTATTATCCTCAATAATTGCTTTGTATGCTTTGATTGTATTAGATAAAAATCAAAATAGTCATCATAGGAACGATCACCAAATATTAATAGTTCTTCAGGTTCAGGATCTCTAACTTGTTGTGTATAATCATGCCAATATTGAAAAATTAATGGATCAATTGACTCACTTTGAGAAGGTGCTAAACATGCATCTCTAATACCTGTCAATGTATCTTCACCAATAGTAAATGTTTTGTCGACAGCATGATTAGTACAGATAATAAATAAAAAATAAATAAAAAAATTAATTTCATATTATTCCCCCTTAATATTATATTTTAAATATTCATGTTTCATTGTCAATTTTTTTGTTAACATTTTTTTGTTCTTACTAGTATTATCTTATAAAAAATATGATATAGAAAAAAAGTGGACATCCAGTAACCTCCTAGATATATTTTGTTTAGTTAAAAAATTAAGAACATTTATGAAAGCGATTAAACAATTATTAGTGATGATTCGAATACTATCGGAAATCAGCAGCAAATCAAAACTAATCCCAAAAAAAGCCTTGCAAATTCCACTCTGCAAGGCTTTGTTACATTGACCCATTTGTCACTATTTGAGCAGCAACATTTTCCTTGTACTGGTATATCTACCACCATCGGCATCTACACGATAGAGATATATTCCGCTGGGTATTGTGTTGCCTTGTTGGTTTTTTCCATTCCAGATAAACTGATGATTTCCTGCACTAAGTTCTTTATTGATTAGAGTTGTCACCTTTTGTCCGCGGATATTGTAGATATCCAATCTTACATTTCCGCTTTCGGGCAGATCGAAGGCGATAGTGGTTTCGGGATTGAATGGGTTGGGATAGTTACTCAAATTGAGCTCAGCGGTTGGTATAGTCAGATCATCTGCAGATACCTCTTCGTGGGTAGTCAGCATTCTGCCCCAATCAACCCATTCTTCTCCATCATACCATTGGAACAATATTTCAGACAATATCCAATCTTCATCGTAAAGATAATAATCCCGATCCATCAATTCCCAAGATCCATAATAATAATCATAGAAATAGATGTACTCCAACTTATCATTGGAATGGTATTCATACTCATCTAAGTATATATACTCCCAATCGTTGCCGTCCCATTCATAGTATATTTCTGCTTCAAACATAGGCTCCTGCCATTGTAAACCCCAGGTCATCATATACAAGATATTATTGTTTATCAGATCTTGAAAAACTGAGTACTCGCTATTATCGTTTGGATGATAATCAATTTCTGATTTCCCATAATTTTCCCATACTTCACCATCCAAAGAATATTGATCGATAATCTCCTCTATCCTGTCATTTGAATCATAAGCGAAAATAACTCGGTCAAATTCGGTTTCCCGTGTTGTTGTCGGCGGTTCCAGATAAAATGTCTGAGTCATAGTTTCAATCCGATTTTGGGCATCATAATCATATTCGAAAAGAGCAAAGTCTATCCACTCGCCTTCGATATTCATCCAAGCTTCGGCCAAGATAATTTGGTTTTGCGCGTTAAATTGCTGCTCTATCAGAATAAAATCTTCCCAAGAATCTTCATAATAGATCTCCATCATGATCTCGATCAGATTGTCTCCATCCCACTGACAGGTTATGCGGGTTTCCTCTAGCCATTGTTGTTCATACTCATCCCACCAATAATACAGACTTTCTATCAATCTGTCCTGGGCATCATAGTCAAATATGAACTTCTCTTCATCTAGCCAAGTTCCCCAATCGTTGTACTGAAAGAGCACTTCCAATAGATTAGGTTCGCCGGTGCGTAGCATGTTGATAGGTCTGGTCTGCCCTTCCAATGTTTGAGCATTTCGCCCAAAGACATTCCTGAAACTGAACTCAGATCGATAATCCCTCAGTTCCGCTTCTAGTATGGTAGAACTAAATAGTACCATCACTACCAGAAATGAAAAAACCACAAAATTTTTTCTCATCTTAATCTACCTCCTTCAACTTATTATGCACAAATATATCCTAATAATAAAAAAAAGCAAGTTTTATTTTTCATAATTTCATTTATGCAAGTAAGATGGGTATGGTTATAAGGGAGAGGATTCATCCAGAACTTATCCGACCTCGGGAAATCGCAAACCCTCTATATATGAGAAATGATTCCTGGAGAATTTTGTCAGCATGAACTTTTCCCACTAAAGAAGAGGTAGTATTTTGTTGTTATTGTTAATTATAGAATGCTGAATATATAAAATAAACAGAGCTCATTATTGTGTCGTTCGGATGATAAAATGCACTCTTAGCCTACATATCTCACCGATGGAATATCTCATATAAGGGCAAACCTACCAATAAACCTGCTATGAGACGATAAATGAAAAAATATACTAACTCCCGCCAGGACATCGCATAGACTATTTTTATGAAAATCAAACTGATAATATAGAGAGAAAATCTGAAAATCATATAAAACATATTAGCATGAAATCCGGTCGGCATTTCGGTGAAGTCGAAGACAGCCATATCCAATAGCAGAATTATCAACGCTACCACAAAAGCTTTGTAAAATGATGTATTACTGTACAAATCCAATAAAAAATTGGTGATAATAAAAATGATCACCGCATTCAAAACCAGACTGACCGCATAGAATATAACAATATTCATTTGCTATCACTTCTCTACACTGTCAAGAAAATCGTGCACAACTGCGATATATTCTTCACTCTTTTCGATATGATGTTCATGAGAGGCATCCGGAAAAATATGCAGCTTGGCACCGGGTAGATTTTTTTGATAATAGCTGGTCGTCCTGGGTGTTGCTTCATCAAATTCTCCACAGGTAAAGAGAACCGGAATCTTGATTTCATCCAACCTATCTATCCGTTCGTAACTTTTCAATATGCCGGTAACAGTAAATTCGCTTGGTCCCCACATATATTGATATTGGGATAAATTTATTTCGGTAAATGCCCGATTTAGATATTCAGGCCACTCTTGCAAGCGGCAAACATGTTTTTGATAAAACTCCATCATAGCATCTTGATACTTCTGCGATTCATATTCTCCTGTTTGTTCGCAATGAAGTATCGCATTCTTTGCTTGTTCAGATAACTGTTCGATATAAGCTCTTTGGTCTTCAATCCAGCGGGAAGTGCTGAGCAAAGCTCCGGAGAGGACAAGGCTCTTCACACCTTCGGGTTGTTTGGTAAGCATATACTCTACTGCCAGAGAAGAGCCCCAAGATTGACCTAGAATATGAAGCGAGTCCAAGCTCAGATAGTTTCTTACTTGGTGCAACTCTTCGGTAAAACGCTCTAAAGTCCAGAGAGAAGTATCATCCGGTCTATCGGAATTGCCGCATCCCAATTGATCATAAAAAATAATCGGACGTTTTGTAGCAAGCTTTTCCAATGGTTGCAGATATGTATGAGAAGCACCGGGACCACCATGTACTACCAGTAGTGGGATTCCACTATTATGAACACCAATAATTTTGTACCATACTTGCCCGCCGGTGACGGGTATGTAACCTTCTTGCACTTTTTCATTCGCTTTTGTGATTTCTGAATCCATAGCCATAACTTATCCTCCTAATATTATAACAAGAAAAAAGATAGTTGCTTTTATAAAATTCGTAACTGCTTTCATAATAATCTGCCTTGCTCATTTCCCATACTGTTCTTTAGAGCTTCCCAAGCTTGAATAAGTATATCGATGGAGATGGCTGTGCCATTTACCGGCGGTACACTACCAGGTCCTTCTGCAATATCGTTTCTATTGACCGCAACAAAGATGGTAGTATTGTAATCTGGGAAATAATACCATTGAGTAGCCGTGCCTGGATTTGCACCACTCCAGCCGATGACCTTTGTCCCAAAAATGTTATTTGGATCATCAGCGGCCAAGATTCCGAGTCCCAAACCATAAGTAGAACCCGGAGCAAATGAGTGGGGCGATATCATCAGTTCAACGGTTTCCTGTGCGAGAAGATTACCATTGAACAATCTATCAGCAAAAGTCAGCATATCTTCTGCTGTTGAAACGCCAGAACCAGCTGTCCAATCCCAAGAGTAATTCCATTTTTTAGTTTCTGTCACTTCCTCGGTAGTAAAAAGCCAAGCATAGCCGTTTGCACAAGGGTCTTCCAATGCTCCTCGCCGGTTTAGATTCGTACGGTTTAATAGTGCTGGTCCTCCAATCTTATCCTTAAACAGGTCATCGACAGATTCTCCGCTGGAAGCTTCCAAAATCATTCCTAACAGATAGTAACCTGTATTACTGTATTCATAAGCATCTCCAGGGGTAAATACCGGTGTCAGTGGATTGGAGAGTAAAAGTATTTCCTGATGAGTCCAATCCCGTTCTGGATCATGATAAACTTCTTCCCAGAAATCAATGTTCGTAGTTACATCTGCAATCCCGGCACTATGATTGAGCAACATTTTCAATGTCATTTTGTCACCTTGTGGGATATGATCCGGAAGTAGATCTTCGAGAGTGTCTTCCAAAGATAAGACACCTTCTTCTACCAATTTCATAGTGAGAACTGCTGTAAAAGGCTTTGTGATACTTGCCAACCGTACTTGCATATCCGATGTCATTGGATCACAAAAGATTGTGTCTGCTACTCCAGCTGCACCATACCAGTTAACACCAGAAACATGGACACCCATAATCGCTCCAGGTACTGGGTTGTCTTCCACTACCTGCTCCAAAATCTCCTGAAAGTCTTCTGTGGGAAGGTTCTGGGAAGGTGTCGATTCATTATCGCACCCTCCAACTATAAACACAAACATGATAAACAAAAAAATGATACTACCACTATAATGTTTCATGATCAAATCTCCTTTTCTTTATTTTGCTCGTATGATATCCACTTTTCACCTCCGAGGTGAAGTTTATATTACCTTTGGCAATATGGCAGGTGGCGATTTGCGAACTTGTGTTCTCGTTTACAGGCATCATTTTTGTTTATATCCCAGTTTCTCTATAGATCCGAGCCACTTCTTTCGTTTACTCTCACTCGAAGACTTTATCGGTCTGAGAGTGGTGATCTTTACCGGTCTTATTCCACAAAACCCTAGGACCCCTTTTTTCATTGAATTATGACCCGGCGCTCCGAGGATCAAATTATAATACCATCCCGGCGTATTCATCGTTACGATAAGTCGGGCAGATCTTCCCTTTAGGAGTTTGTCCCACAACACTGAATTTTCACGGAAGTGAAACGCAAAGCTCGGCAGGAAAACTCTGTCGATAAAACCTTTCAACAGTGCGGGATATGTTCCCCACCAAGTCGGATAGACAAAAACCAAGTGATCGGCTGCTACTATCTCTTTCTGTATTTCTATCAAATCGGGTTCGAGTTCGGTTATTTTTCTGTATCCGTAGTGTAAGATCGGATCAAATTTCAGATCACTCAAATTTATCAATCTGCAATCAGCCTTTGCCCGCTCTGCACCCTGTTTATACACCGTTGCTAACGCGTGGCAGAAACTCTTTTTGTCAGGATGACCGTTTATGATCAATATCTTTTTCATTCACTCTCCAGTATTCAAACAAATACAAGGTTCTACTAATGTTTGGCAGTTGCAGCTGAAATGGCAGGATTCGGCTAACACAACAAACTAAACCCTAATTCGCCCGGTTATTTATCTTTTCGATAAATATATTGTAAACCGAGATTAATTCTTCCAAGATCAAAATCAACACCTAACCGACTATGTATATTTTGATGATCTTCTTCTCCTACCAAAGTATCTCTCGTCCGGTTGTAATAAATACTCCCCATACTAATGCTCATTAACCAATTTTCTGATATGGAATAAGAAATTGCTGGAGATAACGATCCACCAAGTTTAAATACTTCTGTCTCTGTTTTTTCATCACGTTCAAACTCCTCTACACCAAACCCAACCTCTATTTCTAGCATAGTTGAGAAAGAAAATTTGTCATTTATCTTGAAATATTTGGTACAATAAGGAACGAATGAAAAAACACTTTTATATCCCTCGGTCGAAATCGATGATACATTAGAAGAACTTTCATGTTTGGTATAATTATACTCATATTTCAAACCTAAACCCAAAGCAAAAGACTCAGAAACAAAATATCCCAGACTTGGATGTACCAAAAAATTTTCTCTTTCTCGTTCTAAATCTCTCGCAGACCCACTCATAGTAAATTCATCTTCAGTCTTTTGAGTACGATAGGATATCCTACCTCCGAATATGATATCACCAAATTGGTTTTCAGCAAAAATGTTTGCCCATAATACAAGTATTAAAATTGCTATCCAATACTTCATCATAACTTTCTCCCTCCTAATTTATTATTCTATTGTAAATCCTGTAGTATCTGGATCAGCATTCTATCGCTAACTATATTCTCTGCATGTTCTTTCAATAAAAGTTCTTCCTCAGCTTCTTTTACAAAAACCATAACTCTTTCCTTTTTAATTATCTTGGTCAAATTGGCTTTTCTCTAATTCCCTGTCAAACATTTTGTTATCATTACCGTAGAAACAGAATAAACAAAAGCTTCATATTCCCAACGGATTGTAGTGTGATTTCTTGCTTTATCCGAAATGATTTCACCACAGAGAGCATAGAAGGCACGGTTTTGTTATGATAAACTTCTTCCGGGAGCAAACTTGTTTTCTTGACAAAAGAATAGGCTTATCTATCTTATCGCAGTTAGGGAGATAATTATGGATAAAAAAGAGAGGATCATCATCACGGATATCGGCAGCACGACCACCAAGGCGTTACTGCTGAAAAAAAATGCTGATAGTTATGAACTTATCGACATCCGCAATTCACCCACCACAGTAGAGCATCCGTATGAGGATGTCTGCATCGGGATATATGATTCTATCAAGCTGTTGGAACAAGCCGGCGGTGAAACCATCCTCAGCTCGGAGAGCACTCCCGAAGAGCTCCGTTTTCCTCCTGATATCAGCTATCTGACCACCAGCAGTGCCGGTGGCGGGCTGCAGATAGTGGTCATCGGGCTCACCATGCACGACTCTGCCAGCAGCGGTAAGCGGGTTGCCTACGGAGTCGGCGGTGTGATATTGGATACTTTCGCCGTGGATGACAAGCGTAGCATCTTGGAACAGATGAACGCGCTTCGCTCTCTACATCCGGATATCATCATCATGGCAGGCGGCTTCGATGACGGCGCTATCTATTCCCTACTCCGGCTGGGTGAAATATTGCAGATAGCCAAGCCCAAACCGAAATTCTCCAAGCATGCCAAAATCCCACTGGTCTATGCTGGTAATCAGAAAGCGCAAAATTACATCCGGAAACTCTTTGAAGATCATTTCGAGCTCTACATCGAGCCCAATATCAGACCCAGCCTTTCAGAAGAAAATCTCGCTCCGGCGCGCAACCGCATCCACGATCTCTTTATGGAGAACGTGATGGAGCATGCACCCGGCTATCACAAAGTAAAGAAACAGACTGCTAGCAATATACTGCCCACCCCTTTGGGAGTGATCAATTCACTGCAGACTATCAGCGCAAAGTTGGGCAAGAATGTGATGGCAGTCGATATCGGCGGTGCTACCACCGATATTTTCTCTAATATTATGGGATACTATTTCAGAACGGTAAGCGCCAATTTCGGCATGAGCTACAGTGCTACCAATGTCTGCCGGGAAGCCGGATTCGATAAGATCAGGCGGTGGATACCGGATAATATCTCCGATATCGAACTGCTGAACTACATCGGCAACAAGACCATCTTTCCAAATTATATCCCCTTGGACGACTCTCAGCAGCATATCGAATATGCTATTGCCAGAGAAGCTATCGTCATGTCGCTCGCTCAGCATCTGGAGATGAACTTCAATACCAAACAGATCGGCTTTTTGGATAGGTTGAAATTCAACCGTACCTTGGATAAGATCACTGAAGCATTTTACTTCGAAGATCAGTTAGAAAAACGCTCCTTCAATATGCTCGATATCTCTGTACTTATCGCAGCCGGTGGTGTGGTATCTCACGCTGATGACAAGCAGATCCTCACTGTGATGAACGACGCATTCGAGCCCAAAGGTATCACTGAGATCTGGAAAGATAGCCGCTTCATCTCTCCGCATCTGGGTCAGCTCTCTACCGTAGATAAAGATCTGGCTGCCGCACTTCTGATAAAATATTGTTACAAGAAAGTGGGACTGGTAATCCGTCCGCTTGCCAAAAAATGGAAAGCGGAGATGAAAGTGCTATCACTACATTTTGAAGATGGCAGCGCTAAAACTATCGAATCGGATCAGCTCTACTATCTTCCTGCTTCCGATTCCGGACAGAGTATTACAATAAAGCTTCAGAAGGGCTTCTATCTATCTGATAAAAAGACGGAATTTGGCATCACAAACGACATCCCTATTCTGATAGATACCCGCTACCGAAACTACGATTTCGCAGCCGAAAACGAGGTGCTTCAGCTTTATGATGCAGAATCCGATAAGAAGAAACTGGAGATCTGCTTCGATGATTTCCGCAGAGAGAACCCCATCTCGGAGGGCACCTTGCAGATCATTCGCGATCTGCCTTACAAAGGAGATATCCTCGTGCAAGAAGGTGAAGAGGTCAGCCCCGACACTGTTATAGGTGAGAATAAATATGACCCGCCCAGGATATATGTGCTCTCTTTCTTCGATAAGACTCATCTGAAACTGGATCCGGAAAGTTTTGCTGAGAGCCTGTTGGTAAAAGATAAAGAAGAGATCAAGATCGGACAGAAGATCCTGCAACTGCCACAAGAATCTCTGATAGATAAGTTCAACCGACCGGATTGTTTTACCTCGCCGGTGCGGGGCAGGATAGAGTCTATCCAAACAGATAGTGGCATCATAATACTCAGAGAGATCCAGGATTATTCTACCAAACCACAGCATATCCCCGTTTCTACCAGATTAAATATCAATCCCAAACATCTTCCGAGTTATATGAAACATAAAACCGGCGATTTCGTCTATGCCGGCGATGTGATAGCAAAAAAATGGGCAGATAAGAAAATCGCCCCAAAAATAGTTCATGCTCCTATTACAGGTTGGATAAAGAAGGTGGACAGGAAGACCGGTAAAGTTACTATCCAATACGATAAAGAACCCTATAAGATGAGATCTATGGTCTATGGCAGGATCACAGCTGTTACTCCGAACTTTAATGCCACTATCGAGATCAGCGGTTCGAAACTGCAGGGCATCCTCGGAATAGGCAAAAAATCCGCCGGCATCATCCACTTTAGCGAAGCTGACGAAGTAAAAGAGAACGCCATAGTCATCATCTCCGGGAAGCTGACGAAACCGGTATTGGACGAAGCTAAGAAGATCGGTGTGCGTGGTATAGTTACCGCCTCGATGGATTATTATGATCTTGCCGGTTTTATGGGATCACAACTCGGTGTGGCGATCACCGGTACCGAAGATGTGCCCTTCCCTATCATCATCACCGAAGGTTTCGGCAATTACCGGATGAATGCAGAATATACCGAATTTCTGAGACAGCAGCATGGTCAGTGGGGTTACATTAGCGCTCACACCCAGATCCGTGCCGGCGTGAAGAGACCGGAGCTGCTCGTGATACCTATCCCGAAATGAACTTTTACTTGCCAGCTATGAAGGCATTGAAAATCATGATTGAAAAAAAAGTAGGCGAGAAATAAAATGACGAAAAACTTATATATAGCAGCTACCGGTAAGGATATCGGCAAATCTACCATCTCCTTCGCGCTTATTTCTTATTTGCAAAAGAAAGGAAAATCGGTCGGTTTCATGAAACCGGTCGGACAGCGCTGGCTCCCCTCAGAGTGGGGTGAGGTGGAAGAAGATGTCATCCTGATGAAAGAATATTTTAATTTTGAAGATAATCCGGCAGATATGAACCCGATAGTCATCAGACGCGGATATACCGAATCTTACCTGAAGAAATTGGTCAAACCGGATTTGGGAAACGATATCTTGAATGCATACCGTCGAATCTCAGCCAACAAGGATTATCTCATCATTGAAGGAACGGGACATGCCGGTGTGGGAGCAGTATTGGACAAATCCAATGCTGCTGTGGCAAAGCTGCTCAACGCTAATGTGGTCTTGGTAGTCAAAGGTGGTATCGGTAGTGCGATTGACAGACTGGAGTTGAACCGGATTTATTTCGAAAGTTATGGTGTTCAAGTGATCGGAGTGATAGCCAATAAAGTGATAAAAGAAAAGAAAGATAAGGTGCAAAAATCTCTGTCTAAATATGCTAAAAAACATAATCTGCAGTTTTTTGGAGTGATCCCATATTCACCAATACTTAGCAACCCAAATCTCGGTCAGATAATCGATGAACTCAAACCGAATATTATCACAGAAACGGGCGAACGAGATGTCGTGGTCGATCGTTTTTTCGTTGGAGCCTCTACTTTAGAAGAATTTATCGATTTTATCAAGGAAAAAGAAGGCAATCTGTTGGCAGTATTCCCTTCGGCACGACTGGATCTCGGACTAGCAATCCCCAGTTTGTCAAAGATAATTGATATGGGTAAAAAAAGACTCTTTTGCATTCTGCTTACAGGATCTAAACCGCCACCTGATGTTCTTGTCGCAGCTTTGAAAAGTCTCAATATCAATGTGCTCTGGAAAGAAGGAGACACTTTTTCAGTAACATCAAAGCTTACTTCTATCTCTATCAAAACCAGACCGAAAGATAATTTCAAACTGAGGGAGATAGAAAAGATCGTCGCAAATAATATTAGATGTCATAATATACTCAACAGCATATCCCTAACTGGTGTCACTATCTCAAAGTTGAAAAGCTTTAAAACAAAGTTAATGAGGTTCTTCGGGAAATAGGGCGTTACGAAAGCGAACATATAAAAGCATATATTCTAATATACTCTATTGTCTGGAATTATGCTGAAAAATTTTCATAAGCTCTTTTTTCATGTTTTCGAAATGGGTACCGGGCCAATATATCCGCCCGCATTTATGGCAGATCCCGAAATCATCGTGATGTTCATATACATAGTCAGGAACCTTATTTTTTATCTTCTCTTTGTCTATCATGCTGATCGGTTGGTTACAAAGCAGGCAGCGGCTAAACATTTCTGCTTCGCTGAATGAAATGATATCTTTCAGTTCCGCCAGTTGTCGGCGGTAATCATCGGATTTTATCAACCTTCGCTTGAAGCGATGTTTGCATTTGGCATTATCCTCGGATCTGGTCAGCAAGATCCTGTTCTCTTTTTGGGCTAGGCTAAATAATCTTATAAAGGATACTTTTTTGTAGCAGAGCGCATCATAGCCCAGCATGCGCAGCCATCTTGCCAAACGGGCAAGTTCGGGAGTTACAACGAATTTAGGTTTCGGAGAGGTACCCATTTATTGGCGCATTCCTCTTAGAAAGATCAATCTGAGAAAATGAACCAAAGCCATCAATGTCGATGCAACATAGGTCAAAGCAGCAGCTTTCAGCACTGCCTTCGATCCTTTTACCTCATCTTCTCGGACGACGATACCTCCACCGGAAAGCTCGCCTATCGCTCTGAATGAGGCATTGAATTCCACCGGCAGAGTAACCAAGTGAAACAAAAGAGCTCCGCCAAAGAGCAAAATGCCCAGATCCATCAGAAAACCGGTTCCAAACAGAAATCCGATAAGGAACATCGGCAGTGCCATCTGGGAGCCGAAACTGGCAATGGGGAAAACACTGGACCTAATTGTAAGTGGTACATAATTTTTGGCATGTTGGATAGCATGACCGACTTCGTGGGCTGCAATACTCATTGCTGCCACCGATCTGCCGTGATATACTTCTTCGGAGAGTTTCACTACTCGCTTGCGCGGATCATAATGATCGCTCAATACGCCACTTACCGGCACTACTTCTACATCGGAGAGCGAGTTTCTCTCCAATATCTTCTCCGCTATTTCACCACCGGTCAGGTTATTGGAATTCCTTATCTTTTTGTAGTGATTATATCTGCCTTTCACCAAATTTTGGGCATAAAGTGCCAGGATAAATACTGGGATCAGCAGAATTATATACGGATCAAAATAAAACATCTTTCCTCCGGATTTTTTTGTATCATAATATACTCTGTTTTTACCTCATAGCAACTCGAGTTCGCTAAAAAGTACCCACCTTGAAGAAGTTTTGCACTTCCGGTATAGATGTTTTTTTAGCTTCTTCCAATGTCCCGCAGAATAGTGCTTTCCCTTTGTCCAAAAATATTATCCGATCAGCGATACGGTGGATGCTGGCTAATTCGTGTGTCACCACTATGATGGTCATATTGAGTTGTTTTTTCAGATTAAGAATTAGCTCATCGAGGGCGGCACTGGTAAGCGGATCCAGTCCGGCCGAAGGTTCGTCACAAAATAGTATATCCGGATCCAATGCCATAGCTCTGGCCAGAGCGGCACGTTTGCGCATCCCGCCCGAAAGTTCGGATGGCAGCTTGAAAATAGCTTCACTCAGATGAACCAGCTTCAGTTTCTTCTGTATGATACGGGTACGAAGATGGTGAGGCAGATCGGTATGCTGCTCCAAAGGAATGGAGATATTATCGTACACCGAGAGGGAATTTAGCAAAGCACTGTTTTGAAACAACATCCCCACCCGCGAGATGATCTCGTCAAACTCATCTTCATCCATCTCGGTAGTATCTTTACCGAAAATCTCGACACTGCCGGAAACAGGATCGCTAAGCCGCACGATGTTCTTTACCAAAGTCGTCTTACCACAGCCGCTGCCTCCTAAGATTACGGTGATCTCGTTCGGATAAATATCCACACTTACATCTTCCAAGATCAGAGTGTCATCAAAGCCGGCATCGAGATTTTTTACACTGATTATCGCATTTTTCATATTTTCAACCAAAATAGAATATCAAACTAAAGATAGCGTCCAAGAGAATGATATAGAAGATAGAAGCAACTACAGATTGGGTGGTAGCTTTGCCCACATCTTCCGCTCCACCTTTTACTTGAAATCCATAATAACTACCTACCGCCACAATAACCCAGGCGAATACGACACTTTTCCCCAACCCGACAACGATATCCTTCAGGATGAGGGCATTTATTGCCTGATTGTAAAAGGAAGTCACACTGAGATTGAGGTAAGTAACAGCGATCAGAAGTCCGCCAACAATACCGATAAGAATGGACATCGTTACTAGCAAAGGCATACAGATAGTGATAGCGTGCATTTTGGGAACTACCACGAAACGGACAGGATTGATCGCCATCATCTTCAGTGCATCTATCTCTTCGGATATCTTCATGGAAGCGATCTCCGAAGCTATCGACGAACCGCTCCTACCTGCTAATATGATTGCTGTCATCATCGGTCCCATCTCTCTTACCATAGAGATAGAGATCAGATCGGCGATGAAAATCCCGACGCCAAACTGGCGTAATTGCGCTGCCGACTGTAACGCTATTATCAGTCCCAAGACCAACGAGAGCAAAGCTATGATGCCAACCGCATCCACTCCGATAAGCAGACTTTGCTGAATAACCGATCCGCGCCTCTGTCCCTTTTTACTAAATATATCATGCACAGTCCAAAATGCTATATCCGCAAAAAGATAGAGCCCCTCTACAAAAGTATCCGCCATCTTAGTAAGAAAAGACCCGATCTTCACGATGAAATTTTCCTGCTTGGGATATCCGGAGATCGGTTCGGCACTGTCGGAAAAAGTCTCTATCGCATCGGAGATATCGTCTCCAATATTAACCAATCGGGGCGCATCGCTTCTATAACGCCAGCGTAATTCATCCAAAAAAGCTACGCCGGCACTATCGATGAACTCTACTTCTGCCAAATCTATAGCTTTTAGCTGCCCTGGTCTAACCCTTTCAAGCTGAGTGAGAAATCCGCTAACCGTATGTCTGGTTATCTCACCCGAAAGAAACAGAGTATTAGCTTCGAATCTCATTTATCACCGTAAGAAATAGCTTAACCGCAGAAAGAGGGCATGTTCACTTACTATATACTCACTGCCGACATCAGTGATACGATTACGCAATCTGAGCCGATAATCGAGCGAGACATAACGGAATAATTTCAGATTGAACACATTTTCCCATTCGAAAGTGATATCTTCATCTGTATCGAATGGCAGTAGAATATCGGCATTGGTGGAGTAGGTAAGATCATAAGGTAGTTGGAAACTACCCACAACCGAGATTTCCGTTCCTTCCCTATATTCCGACTTTTGCTCTCTGAAGACGCGATATTCGATATTTGTATCGGGATCGATTTCATCAGTATCATAAGAATACACATCTCTGGCGATATCCTGACGCATGCCGAAACCGGTTCTCAGATTGAGATTTGCCTTGGGAAGATTGAGTAATCTGATATTGATACCTGCTCCCTCTTTCAGATTGATGGGGAAAAACGAAGGTTTGAGTTTCACTCTACCTACATCATGTTTCTCACTGACCAGATTGCCATCCAAATCATATTTACGCATATTGATGTTATCCGAGTAGTAGCTATATTCGCTGAACATATGAGTAATCATATCTAGTCTGGTATATAAGCCTATATTTCTGAGGAAATAATAGATCATCGTATTTCTGATTTCGAAAGCATCGGCAGATATACGGAAATCGGTATCTCGTCCGCGTGTAGTTCCGAGTTCTATCAAATTTCTCATATTATAGTTGAAAGGATGCACATCATAGACCAGTCTGTTATCAAGCTGAGCATTAAGAATGATGGACATCTCCTGTTTATCTCGATCTGCCTCGTTCGAACTGGTCACATTGATATTTCCATGGATAGCACTGGAAAAGTTAAGCCTCTGCATCCTGGCTGCCAGATCGCTTTCTTCTACCATACCGGCACCGACCATATTCCCCAGATTACCATCTTCGTCTATCGACACCACTATCCTCAGTTCCTGATGTTTGTCTTCTTCCACATATACGGTAGTAAAGTTGCGGAAGGTATTGAAAGGGTGGTTATGAATAGTTACCTTATAGAGTCCCGGTTGGAGTACCCATATCTTCTTCTGCTCACCGATCTCTTCTTCTGCTGGAAATTCGGAGCCGATACTCAGAGCCGATTCCAGATCAAAAATCTCGTATCTAACTTTGGCATAATTTCTGTTCTCATCTACGATATCAATTGTCAGAGTTCCCCAATCCGGTTCAATTACCGTTCGATAATTGGGAAAGATCTCCACATCGGTTTTCACCATCATCTGCCGTTCTGAGCCGGAACCATAATGTACTTCATACACACCTTTGGGTAAGACTACCGGAGTGCCCATATTCTCCGTTGCTATCTCATCACCTTCTTGGTCGTACACGATGAAATACGGTTCATTATCAGTTCGTGAGAGAGCGGGCAGCAAGAGCACACCACTTCCGGTAAGGGATTCATCTTCGAAATCTATTGGTTCCAAATCGGGTCTGGCAATATCTTCGGTATCTTCCCGCTCCGGATCATCCTCCTGACGATAGGTATGCAAAACTTTACGGACAAAATTGTCTGTTTCTTTTAGGATGATATCATTAATGGCTTGAACAAAGCTATCCATCCCCGGTTCGTGCAATATTTTTTCGCGATTGGCAGAATGTTCTGCCATTACTTGATCGTCTCTAGTTCTAACCAAAGCGAAGCTTATACTTAGTTGTGCCTTATTCTCCTGTCCGCTACTGTATTTTTCGATCCGATTCAACTCGGTGATCAGCTCGTATTCGGGTCTGTCCAAAATAATCTCTCTTTGAGTACGGCGGAATAGATTGTAACCAGATAATCTTCTGGAGATGAGAGTAGGGATTGTCGAACTGAGTTGAGATCCCCACAATTCCGTATTTGAATATTGAATTCGGGGTCCGTATGACCGCAAAACTATCTGTCTTCTGCTATACATGCGCGGAATTCTGGTATCGGATATATATACATTAAGATCCAATGGTTTTTCCAGTTTGAGTTCGGGATCTTCGGTATGCGGGAAATATTCCAGCACATAATAGTTTGTCGGGATGAAATCTCTTCTTGCACATGCAGAAAACAAGACTGCCATGACAAGTGCTAATGTAAATAAAATTAAGTTTTTTCTCATAATAACCATCCTTTATTGTTGCCTTCGTGATCGCCACAAAACAGAGGGATCCTCGGTGATAAGGCGGGAAAATTCGTTAATGTATTCCATAGTTTCTCGTAGTGATTCCAGCGAATACAACAGATCGGGGCGGGCACGCAGCATAGTGAGATCGATCTGCTTGAATGCCATTTCAGTTTGCACTATTGCAGAATTCATATCTTCGACCAGTTTTTCCAGATCGGCCTTTGCTAATTGTGTGGTAACATGATCCGTATTTACTAAGATGTTGTCTATTTGTTCGGAATTGATAATCTCATCGAATCTTTCCATGGCTCTGTTTGCCGAAATGCTTATCTCGGCTACGTTGGCTACGGTAATATCCAAATTGGCAACCATCGAGTTTACATTCTCCTTGTTAGATTCGACTACCTCATCCAGATTTGCCAAGATATTGTCAAATCTGCGTCTATTCTCGAAACTGGTCAACTCACCGATATTATTCAATACCACTTCCAGCTTTTCTGCAATTATCTCTGCTGTACCGGTGATCGAGGCAAACATAGAGATACCGGGAGTAATATCGGAGCCGGGTTCGAGAAGATCTGCCTCGGCAGTGCCGCCAAACAACTCGATCTGCACCATCCCTGTGATGCCTACAGCTGTGAGTGTAGCTTTTACATCCTCTTTGATAGGCGTTCCTTCCCTTACATTTATAGTAACGATCACATTCTGAACATCCTCGCGATCTATCTGTATATCTTCTACTCTGCCGATCTCTATGCCATGATATTTCACACTGCTTCCCACTTGCAAGCCGGACACGGAAACATCACGGTAATTGATATAATACGTATCGTGCTTCTCCATGAATCTGGTACCGATGATCAATACAATGAAGATGATCATCAGTATGGATAACACGATGATAAAAATCCCTAACCTGAATTTTTGAGCTTTCGTTATCATTTCGCTCTCCTTATTTGGTGCATCTAATATATACTATTGATCTTGTGTCAAGAAAAAGACTGAGTTGGATGATTTTTTTGTGGTATATGCTCTCTGATTGCATTTCTGCTCTCCTGCCACATTGTCTTTCACATCAGAAAGTGATCTCGATGAATACACCAAGCCGGAAAGTCGAAGTAGTGATGCCACTTCTACGATCACGGTTCCAATCGTAGCTACTGGTAAGACCGGCATCTATACTTCTGCTAAATTCGTATGAAGCGGTCGGTTTGATACTGTATTTTATCCTATCCACATCTACCATGGTGTCCTGTTGACCTTTGGTAGTATTGTAGGTTCTCTCCAAGTTAAAGGAAAGGTCGGCGGTCATTTTGTTAGCAAAGGCAATATTGCCCAACAGTGGGATATCCCATCCTGTCGGAGCAGAGAAAGAATAGGAGATACTGGAGTTGAGTGATTGGTTCAAAGTCTTACTCACCACATCATAGGTCGGATTGTGTGCTACTCTTCTGCTTTGTGTATGATTGGCAGCGATAGTGCTGGTGATATCGTTTGCCCAGTTTGCATGCCAGGACAATACGGGGGTCAGATTCAGCCGAGTCTGCTCGATCTGGGGTTCGTCCCAGCCGATATCTCCTTCGTCTATATTGGTAACTGAAAGCGAAGAGTTCAATCTGGAACTGTTCAGGAATCTCTCCGCTCGGATGATCTTCTCAAATCCTGTCAGAGATACACTAACACTGGGGAAAGTGGTGGTGATAGTCTGTCTGGAAGTATGTCCGTAGCGTTTGGTGATCTCATAAGAATATGACCAATTAGTTGTGAGGTTATTTAAAATCGGTAAAGCAGCCGAGGTGGAGATACGGTCGGATATCGAGCGCAAAGTCAGCTCTTCGTCGGTGAGAATATTGGGTATTCCGAGTTGGTACCAGAATTCCGGTCTCTCTTCGCGATAGTCGTAGCTGGTATTGTAACGATTATTATAGTTGATAGTTATATTATCCAATCTGCCAACAAACCTGAGCATGGAGACAAAGATATTGGGACGTCTTTTTGTCGGCTCCCTCGGTTCTTCTTTTTTATCCGGATCTTCCGGCTCTTCTTTTCTTTCGGGATCTTCCGGCTCTTCTTCCTGCACCTGTCGTTCGATATTCTCCAGCATAATATGCAGTTCTTCCTCTTCTTCGGGAGAGAGCGATGGATCTTCGAGTTGTCTGATGATATCTTCGTAGAGAGGATGCTGCTGCATTGCCTGCGGAGCTGCGGGTTGAGCCGCACGTTGTTCCTCTCTTTCCAGTTCTTTCGGGCTGAGTTTGTTCACCAAGCGGGAGATCATGTCTTTGTTCTTTATAGTCAAACGGTTAGTAATATCCCGATTGACCCTGCCTCTGTAGTACAAACTATCGGACTGCGTTAAGTAAACTTGGTCTTCGTTATAGGTAATGCGTGCATTGCTAGATAGGCTGAACACATCTTCGTAATATTTTGGGGTATAATCCAAGGTGATCTCCTGGTTCCTTTTGGTCTCGTGTCCCAGTGGCAGACCCAGAAGTTCCCCTTCACGCAGTAGATCGCGAGTGGTATTCAGTTTGTAAGAAGAAGCAATATCTGTAAGGATATCATATTTGATATAAGATTCGGTAGATAATGTTTGCGCTTCCTGAGATTGCTGCTCATTCCAAACCCAGCCGGTAGTATCCTGTCTGGTCTCCCAACGCCAACGATTGGGGAAATCAGCACGGTAGGTCAGGGAGTTATTTATCACATTCGGGAAAGCATAAAATTGATAATTCGGGAAAAGATTGATCGCCAGAGATTCTTTTGGGAAGGTAAGATCATAGGTGTATTTACCACCGTAGGACATTGTCGTATCTGCATTTGTCGGAGTGCGGTTGAACCTTTGTTCCACATTAGAGCTTACACTCATACTGCTGAGTGTATAAGCCAAGATCTTGTTTTCCGGTTTTTTGGTTTGTCTGAGCGAGACATCAGCTCTGTAGGTCAGGTTTTCGCTGTATTCCCGTTCTTTTTCTTCCTCTGTAAGGGTTTCGCGCAGGACATCGGAATTTGCTTTAAAACGTGGGATTCCATAAGAATAATCCCTTCGGAGTGTAAGTGGCATATTCAACCCCCAATGCCCGGGGAAAAACTTGTGTAAGAACCAGCGATTGTTGATATTGAACTGCGTCTTATCGGTATAAGAAGGTCTTTGAGTTCGGGAGGCGGAAGTTTGGAAGTTGGTAGATGTCCATTCGGCACTAATATCCAGATTGGTAAGGTCAGCGATTGTAAGATTGAAACTTGCCTGCGTTCCGAAGCCTATATCCTCGTATGGATCTGCTACTCTGATATCGTTGAAATAGACTCTACCGGTAAATGCAGAAGCGTCCTCTTCATCTTCATTTACTATACCAAGCCAGATCTCACGCACATTGGACAAGGTAGGCGGAGTATTGCGGTAGCGCATTCCGAAAGTATAGTCATCCTTATCATAATAGAAAGTATCACCTTTTTGATACACCTTATCGGGATCATTTTCTATCGATTTGATATAGGTAAGATCGGAGAAATCGAATTCGATCGAATACCAATTGTCTTCTTCCATTCCCGCTAAGTTATAATCATGGATCTTTATAGGATGCCTGATCTCGTAATAGGTAAGTGAATCGGCAGCTAAGCGGATGACAGCCATTTTTTCCAGATCTTCGCCTTGAGCAGCATCACGGGGTTTCTCGCCATAAACCCAGAATCTAATCTTATTGTAACCCAATAAATTGAATGCATCCATGAATCTTTGCTTTACCATACCGGAGTAGCCCACATTCAAGTTGCTAAAATCGAGATAGAGACTTTGATCGCGAGTATCAACCCCTTCGCGTTGATAAACTGTTCCGGGAGCCGGTGTATAATGCGGATCTTTAAGATTATCAGTAACACCCACATTGACTCTACCTCTTTCGGGTCCGACCACTGTCTGA
The DNA here is from genome assembly GCA_964433675.1 of uncultured Candidatus Cloacimonadota bacterium. Taxonomy (GTDB): domain Bacteria; phylum Cloacimonadota; class Cloacimonadia; order Cloacimonadales; family TCS61; genus CAYSSJ01. The sequence goes on along the minus strand of CAYSSJ010000001.1, from coordinate 5,218 downwards.
TTTTCATCTCGAACTTTGGCATCTTCCCATTTGTTGCCGACCAGATCGAAATTGACTATATGTACTTTAGCCAAATCTTCGATCTCGAACCAAACTCGGGCGAAACTGATCTTATCCAGATTCGCATTTCTGCCGGGAGTATCGGAAACGCGACGGTAATTATCGCTTTTGTGCAGTGGGATGCGATATAGTCGCCAGCCGTTGTATTCACTTTCCAAAAATTGATCTTCCTGCAATGAGAGTGAGTATTCCAGATAGATATTGGTCAAATCCAAGCGGCCGTTCGCATTCAGGTCTTCCGTATCCAATTTACCGTTACCTTGAGTACCGTTGATAAAAGGATATTCTTCATGAACTACCGTCTCACCGCCGATATCGTATTCTACATATTTCCTGTCTGCCGAATAAATTTCGTGCGGATACCCTCCGCTCCGCATGTTCAAGCCGATATCCTCACCAATGTCGAGTACTCCGTTTCTGTTTGCATCCTCAGTATTCAAAACCCCTTTCCCACCAAAATCGGTATAGAAGTCTTCGCTGATATCTCCCAGATCTATATGCATTGTGATCGGTGCGGGATCGACACTGAGTGTATCTACTTTTATCAAGACCTCGATATACTCCTTTTGGGAAAAATCGAGCTCATTGCCCACATAACGCATCAAACCTGCCCAATACCTGTTGGTTGTACCGGGAGTAGAGAGATCGGGCGGGATCATCTTGACTGTAAGAGCAGACACTTTCTCACGCTGCTCTCGCTCTGTCAGAGTAGAGGGGTCATAAACATCACGGGCGTAGATATTTTGCGCATTCCACCAGTTTGGGCGGGCTTTGATAAGATGCGTATTATATGGTTTGCTACCCGGCACCCAGGAAGTACGGGAAATGCCCAATGGATAAGAATCGACCACCATCTCCATATCATCTATATATGCTTCTTTTCTATCTTCCTGATACTTACTTCCATAGATGTTTGGAATACTCATCGCAGCTTCGCCAAATAGTGTTACTTTAGATTCCGAATCTGTTCTTACCAAAGGAATAGCATTTGCCAAATTGGTCAAAAAAGGTAATCGGAATTCCATCTGACCATCTATATCGGACATGATGATACTTCTGTTCTCGCTTCCTACCCGAGGTCGCTCCTCTTTCACAGTTTCGGATTGGTAAATAAAAGTTCCGCCCAATCTTACATTGGGATTGAAGTTCATATCGGCTCTAAATCCCATGATAGTTCTGCTGTCCATAGCAAAGAGCGGTCTGAACTGGTAGGTAATTTCTATCTCGGTATCGGGGTCTTTTGCTTCTTCATCCAAGAAATTTATAACTCCGAAATCATAATCTACGATATAATCTACTTTTTCAGTCAGTTTTCTTTTGGAAGGTCCGATATGGATCTCCACACTACCGGGGAGAATATTCATCTGTCCGAGCGATATCTGTTCTCTCCCGATCTGACCTCTTACTGACATCATCATGCGCCAATCGTCACTATAGATATTATTGATATCCTTTTCGTAGATAGCGCTATCGCCCAAATCATCGAAGGGTCGAAGAAACGGATAGATGATATGACCACCGGCAAGATCCACCGTGTTGTCATAACCGTCTATCTTTCCGTCCTGATTACTGTCCAACCTGAGATAATCAGTGTACATCATGCCGACAGCGGTAGGATCTTCCACATCATCGGGGACATAAAAATTGGGAGTTCTATCTTCATTTTCGTTATAAACATTCAAGGAGAAACCTTCGTTTTGGATATTACTCATCCCCAGCGAATAGATATTGCGCATTTGCAGCTTCCAATACTGAGTATCATCCACAGTCTGATTTGATTTCCTCAGCAGTTTCACTTCCACCGGATCGGCTGATTCATTTCCTATCTTCATACCTGCGCGTGAAGTATAGACCGCCCCGATAGTATGACGCCTTTCGATGGAATTGTTGAATCTGATAAAGCCTGCATCATAATCAATTGTGTAGTCCACTCCCTCCAAAAGAATCTCGAAATTGTAAACTACATCCGGATTGCCTATTTCTATACCCTCGGTAGTAGCTTGAAGTCCGGTTCCTACCCCATCATCAAAATAGATATAGATCGGTTCCTGCGGATCGGGCAAAAATTCTGCATTTACGATCCATCTGCCGGATGCATCTGTTTTTTTGGCATTGCCTGCCCAGCTCGTCGGTAGATTCTCGGCATTTACTTCTGCTTCCGTATAAATCTGATACAACTCATAAGGGTCATGAAAGTAATAATGCGTTCGGGGGACATAACTGCGACTATTGATGACGGTGGAATCCGCCTGAGCAGAGCCGGTATATTTTTGTGTGCTCCTTTTTGCTTCATCTTTTCCCAAGATTGCCGTCACATCCAGATTGCCGAATTTCATATCGCTTTTGATACCGAAAAGTCCTTCCGACGATACATTGTAGCTAAAGAATCTGGAACCCCTGAGCGCGAGAGCGATATTGCCACCGTCAATGGTTTGCACTATCTCATCTTCATCGCCACGATAATTTAAGTTCACTTCCGTAGGACTATCTATGATATCATCCGGCGAAGAGCGATGGTTTACATTTACATTGATCTTCTCACCAATGGTACCTTTGAGTCGTAGGTTCAGATCCTGCCGCATCTCCAGATCGAAGCTGGTACGATGTCTGTCCTGCTCAGTAAGTACTTGGTCGGAAGAGTGCATATTACCCGCCAATGTAAGTCTTTGGCTACCATCTAAGCTGAGTCTGGCACCTCTGTCTCCCATAATCCTACGGATGGGACGGGGTAGTCCCATCTCCGGTAGATCGATAACGATATCGGGGATCAAACCGGGAGCATCGGGACGTTCCTTGTCCTTTATCACTTCTTCGGTAATCTGCTTCAAAGAGCTGTAAAACTCCGCTTTGAAGCTGTTGGCAAGATAAGTGTCGAACGAATAGTACATTGTGGGAAATAGCTCTATATCATCACCCAATTTGGGAGTAATACCTACTAGCTGACTATCATAGTCCAGCTCTATATACGAAATGAACACATCCTTTTCCAACGAATAGCGATGCGTAGCGCTCATTGAGAGTCCGGGTTGCATTTTGAGCATATTTACCCGATTGTGTCTGAACACAGGTACACCTTCGATATAATAAATATAAGGCAGATATGTGCCACAGATGGCTGACATGCTGATGATAAACAGCAACAGGGTGATGAGATATTTTTTAGACATGAGCAGGGTATTTATTTCCTATCAAGTTCAAACCGATCAGAGTTAGATTTTTTTCGATATGATCCACATGTTCACATTCACCACAGATAAGCTCCGCTATACCGCCGGTAGCCACAGTAAATATCTCGCCAAGATCTTTGTATTGCGCTCGGATTCTTTCTATCAATCCATCCAACATAATAGCATTTGCTGTCACTATCCCAGTTTGCAAAGCTGTTTCGGTCGTGGTTCCCAGTAGGGTTTCCGGTTTTTTTAGCTGTACTGCCGCTAGGAGCGAGGCTTTTTGAAACAGGTTGGCAGAAGCTGTGAGAACCCCAGGTGCGATGATAGTTCCATGAAAATAACCGTCCGCTCCGACCAACTGTATTGTAGTAGCAGTGCCGAAATCACAAACTATGCAGTTTTTCCCATAAAGCTCCTTGACAGCATAGGCATTGACGATGAGATCCGCACCGATAAAACCGGGATCTGACATGGGAAATTTGAGACCTAGATCGAGATAGGGCGTCACATTAAGCAACTCACTTTCGAAATACTTTTCTGCCATATGAGAAAACACTCTCGTAAGAGACGGTACTACGGATGAGATGATCAGTTTATCTATACGCTTGCACTCTATAGAACTGTTTTCCAACAAGACATTGATAGTAGAGAAATACTCATCTTCAGTCATTTGGGTATCGGTTTTTATCCTCCAGACTTTTAGTAGTATATCATGCTCATATACTCCGAAGACTATATGGGAGTTCCCTATATCTGCGACTAACTTATATCTTTGCATCTTTTTTTCCTCACACCATAATCATGTTTTAATTATACATTTTAGGGTAAAAATAAAAAATAATGGTCTAATATACATTATTGTGAGATAAAATCCTGAAAGTTTGAAAACCTGTCAAGCAAACATTCAGCTTTTAGATTATTTTTCATATATTTCACTCCGATTCACACAAAGAATACAAAAAACCCGTATCCAAGAAAAGATACGGGTGAAATTCGTCCGGAATTACTCTGTGATAGCTCCAACCGGACAGGAGTCGATACAAGCTCCGCAATCGATGCATTTTTCTTCGTCAACCACCGCTATGTCTTCTTCCATAGCCAATGCTTCTACCGGACATGAATCAATACAAGCTGCACAACCTATACAGGTTTCTTTGTCGATTTTTACTGCCATTTTTCCTCCCAGTTTTATTTTGATAACTAAAAAAAATTTAACCAGCTTTTTTTCAAGTTATTTTTTTTCTGGAGGAGCAATTTGGAAATTACATGCGAAGAAGATAGAGGATAGAAGGAAGATAGGAGGTTAGGTGGATAGGAGGATTGGTTTGGTGAGAAAGCACCAAATACTAAGCAAATCCCAAGCACGAATACCAAATAAATTCCCCCAGTGAAATATTTCTTGCGAAATTTCACAAGGCAGGCAATTCTCCAATGACCAAAACGAAATAGTGAAAGTGAAGCAGTTTTGAGTGATGAGTAATGAGTTTTTGAGAAAAGCAGGGAGAAGCTGAGGGACTTAGAGAGGAATTTGCTCACTTCATTCGCGGAATTGATGGGAATTTGGCTGCGCCGCAATTAATAGAAACAAGAAATCGTCATACTGAGTAGAAACGAGATTCCATTCTTCTAAGAAGTTCTTTCGAATCGAGTTTCGTATCGAAGTATGAAAAGCAGGGAGAAGAGACTGAGAGAGGAATTTTGCGGTTTTACCTTATCAACGCCGTGAACGGCGTAAAGATGCTATCTTCATAAACAAATACCAGCCCTGAAGGACTGGTCTATTTTTGAGCAGACTAATCAACCCAGTGAAATATTTCTTGCGAAATTTCACCACAGTGGAACAGACAGGTTCCACATGGCAAGCCGGGCAGGCAACTCAACGATTCAACTAATTAACCAATTAACAAATCAACAAATTAACTAATCAACATTCTCTTGCTACTCTTGCACCAACTCACACTTCGATACGCTCCGGCTTACGCCGAAGC